>NZ_PPGH01000033.1 GCF_002958735.1 Chromatium okenii
TGAGGATCGCCCGTCGTCGCCACGCCATCCTGCGCTTGAATTCCGACCACGTTCAAATCTGGAAACCGGCTTTTTAGATACACTTCAAACCCGTGCACCAAATTCGCAGAATCCGTTGAAATTAAAACTTTTTTGCCGGATTCAATTGCTTGAATGGCAGCATTCACATTGGTTAAAAATGATTTGAAAATCGCTTTTTTATTGCGCGGTTTTTCGACCACCACGAAGACATGAATTTGGCGTTGCAACAATTGTTCCAACACGATTATGTCTAGCGTGGATAAATCAGCATCAACGCCAATCACTAATTGGGCGACTTCCAATAATTCTGCGAGTTTTTTCAGAATAGCAGCGCCGGTCTTTTTCATCGTGCCGTCAGGATCGTGAATTTCCCGCAGCATTCTCGAAACCTCATCCAACGCAATAAATAAGTCGCTGATTCCGGCTCCAGTGGCAATCGAAAACTTAGGATTATTCAACGAGTTAATGACCATTGCGAGGCGACTTGATCCACCAGAATCAGGGTTTTGATAATTGGTGAGATTTAATCCGCTGCTTAAATCTTGTGCTAAAGACACACGCGGGGTTAATGCTAAAACCCGGCGCATTATCAATGCAAACTTGCGCAGCAACCCAACGGTTTTTTTAGCGCCGTGCGGCGCTTTGGTTAAATAAATCGGATGTTGTTTTAATTTGGAATCAACGGCGGTTGCGTTAAATTTATCAATCGCTTTTCGATTTTTGAGAATGCGAGCACGAGCCGCGTCGATTGAATCAACATATTCGACCGACACTGATTTGGGGATTAAATTTTGATCAAGTGCAACGCCGCTGATCGCAGTGGTAGCAGCATTTTTTTCGAGCCGGAAAGTCTCAAATCCCAGCGCTACTTTATTGATTGCCGGGTGCGCTGCCGCAAGCGAGTCGCGTAAATGTTCCCAGCGCATTGCGGTCGGGCAGCGCCAACGATGTTTGAACAAGGCTTGCTGCGCAGCCTTCGTGACCTCGCTATCGGAAAGTTTCGCCAAATCAGCAATGGCATCCTGAACCGCAGCAGGCAAATCGACAGGATCGCCAACCGCCGTGATCGGTGCAAAATCGACCTCAACCGTTGCGGTTTCCACAACGGTCGCAGCCACTGGCATTGCAGCGGCAGCAATGTCGTACGCGTCACCAACCGCAGCAGCGCCACCGATCACCAGCAAATCGTTGAAATCGGTCGCGTTTTCCGCGTTTTCAAAACCAGAAAAGTCTGGGTATGCCAACACTGCGCCAACGGCAGCAGCTGCGTCCTTTGCGGGTTTGGCCGGTGAGGTTTTGCCCTTTTCGAGGTCGGCCGCAATAATTATCCGAGCCGCTGGGTACATCGCCCGCAGCGCAGTCGCAACCTTGCCGATGTTGCCGAGCGAGCGAGCCGCAACAGTGGCATAACACCATGATTCGTAAAGCGTTAACGCCGTCGCAATGCCCTCAGCGATAACGATCGTGAGGTCTTTTGCCGTGATTGGTGGCAACGCGGTTGGAGCCCAATATCCGCCGGCAGTGGCGCTACCTGCGAGTACGACTTTTTGCCAGCGGCATCAATGAACTCGACCGACGAAAGTTTCCCGTCGATCTTGATTGGCACAACCAACAAATCGCCAGCGAGTGCTTTTCCGTCTTTTTTGAGCGAATAGCCAACGATTTCATTGGCTTGCGCGGTCGAGATATGGCGCAAGGTTTCGACCGGCCGAACCTGTTTGCGATCAAGATATTTGTCTTGATCGACCGGGCGACCGGCTGTCCAAATTTGAAGGGCGATTGCTGCTGCGTGGGCGTGTTTCGCAGCAGTTTCTTTTTCATAGGCGGCAGCGCGGGCAGCGTTTTCCGCAGCGATCGCTTCTCGCTCGGCATGGGTGATTGGGGTTGATTCCAGTGATTCCGGCTTAGTAATGGCGATTTTGCCATTGTCTGCGCCGTGCCAAATCCCATAAGCGCCGGTAATGTAATCAGCGCCACTGGCACGATAGCTGGCTAGGTGATACCAGCCGCGTTTTTTCGCTGTCCTCAGTAGTTTTGACCTTGCGCGGATTGGGCGTATCGACATAAACATGACCGCCGGGGATCAGTAACCCGTGCGCGGTTAGCTGGTTGAGAATCTTGATAATTTTGATAAATCATGCAGCGCCTCCTGCTGCGAGAAGGCGCGAAACTTGATCGGCAACTGCGGAAAAATCTTTGTTATAAACTGAGTTTATGGCGTATAATTTTTTCATTGGTTTGGTCACTTGCCAAACCTGTCAAATCCACTAAACTAGAGACGGGACAGGATAGACGTTAGTTGTTGTAATCTATTGAAAATCTCAGTTCAGAATCATCGCGGTCAAGCAAATTCATCTGTATTGAGAAATGACTTCCGAATCCCGTATTAAAAGCCGCCTAAAAGGCGGCTTTTTTCGTGTCTGAAATTCGGCTGGCGTTCATTTTGCGCCCATGAACAGAATTGTCAAGGCGATCCGCCGGAAAAGTCGGTTTTTTGAGTGACAGCAGTCGTTTGTGCGTTTTTCGCACAGTATGGCAAGCCATACGTTTTGTATCGTGGTCAATACATTTTATATGGATTGCGCTTAACGCAATTTTGATTAGCATTTTAATGAAAATAATGGTCGCCAACCATTTGAAAATAAAGATTTGTGCAACTTACAAACTGGATTAAATCTGCCTGTAAATGGCAAAAAAACCCACTGACCGGATTTTTTCTAGTCAGTGGGTTTTGCGGTTCACAGACCAACTTTTAGTGGGTTTGTCAGGTTACGGAGTGTCAAAAGTCACTTTGTCAGGGATCACGATTTGCGTGATTCCTCCGTCACTGAAATCGTGACGGTTGGCGCGTGATCCAACTTTTCCCGGCGCAGGTATGGTGGAAATCACCATGCCCGGCGCAGGGCATCAAAGTAGTTTTACCAGAGCAGCGATCAACGCGGCTTGCGCCATAAGCAGCCCAGCAACCCACTTAATCAGGTCGCCTTTGGTCGCCTCTAAACGAGAATCCAAATAATCCCGCGTGACCAATTCTTCACTGGTCGCCTCACGAAAGGCCTCAGCAATCGCCTCGGCTTGCGGCAGTGGCATTCCCGCCGACTCCAATTTTTTCGCAAATTTCAAAGTGTCGAAAGTGATCGTAGTCATCTTTTGTTCCCAGTTGTGGATTTAATCGACAATACTTTTATCAAGGTTTTGCAACAGATGGAATCAATATGGCAGCACTCAGCAATGCCGAGCGGCAGCGCCGGTATCGTGAAAACCTTCAAAACAAAGGCCTCGCAAATCTGAGTTGTGCAATCAGCGCCGAGGCAGCGCAGCGCCTCAACGAACTGGCAACATCCAATAACGCCAGCATTGCCGCAACGCTTGAAAGTTTAATTTTGAACCGGAATGAAACCCAGATTGAAATCACGAAAAAACCGGATTCAATTGAAGATCGTTTAGCTTCAATTGAAGATCGTTTAACTGAAATTGAAAATGCTGATCAATCGACGCAAAACGCAACGCATAACGTTATGAGTGTCACAACTGCTAACGTAACCGATAACCAGTCAGTGATTGATTTTATTGAGATTGCGCCAATTCCGGCAGCAAACCCAGCGCCAACATGGGAACTGCCAGCAGCGATCAAGATTTTCATTGCTGAATTAAAAACTCAGGGCTATTCCAATTCAAAAATAGCGCGGAAAGTCTTGAAAAAGTTCGGCGGAATCGACCGTTTAGCGGAAGAAGGTCGGGCATTGTTAGCAAAAAAACCTAGTCCACAATGAATTAACTGCTGCCGGATTGATGCGGAATTAAATAACGCAGTTTATTCGATAATCTCAGGCAGTGAAGCCTTTGATTTTTCTAACATAATCGACGAAATTTCTTCCAGAATTGCCTCGAATTCATCTGACAATAGCCTGAAAACCTTTTCGGGGTCCTCGGCAACCGCGCAGATTAGTGGCGCAAGGTACGTCGGGCCGTGTTCCATTTGTTGCCGGATGACTTGGCCGATGTCCTTAAAAAGGAATTCGACCTCCGCTCGGTCAACCAGTAGACCTGCCGCTTTGTCGATTTCAATGTTCGCCAATTCCGCCTTCGCCTTTTGTAACTTGTAGGTCTCGAATTTTAGAGCACCGCTTAACGCCGCAGCGGGCGTGGTTTCGACTGTGTCGCCAGTAGATTTGCCCAGCTCGAATTGCGCTGCTCTTGCGACATGATGCGGCAGTGGGCTCGCAGTTTCGAGCCGCTCAAAATGGCAGCGCACCGGGTCGATCGAACCGTCTTGGTTTGGAGTAATACGACCGTCTTGCACCCAGCGCGAAACTGTTTTGCGGTCGACGCCTTCGCGCCGGGCGAATTCCGCTTGCGAAATTGAGAATTTGAAACCCATGGGTTTCAAAAATCTAGGTCGACGCCTTCGCGCCGGGCGAATTCCGCTTGCGAAACCGATTCTGATTCAGTCATGAGCGAACCACCACCAAATCCCAAAGCGACTGCCGTTCTTCCGGGCTAAGGTCTTGATAATAATCAGCAAACTCTAAAGTTTCTTGATCAAAATCCGCAACCCGGTCGATTCCAAAGGCAACCCATGCCGGTTCAACATCATCGTTTTTTGCTATTGATTTCATTAACTTATCTCATAAACTTCAACAAAAAACTGCGGTGGCGTACTGTACCGCCACCGCAAAAGATCAATCAACCAACCAACCAACCTATCGGGTCCTTCAAACATCACGAGCAACAAAAAATATAAATCTTTGATTTTCACCAAGTTTCTGGATTGCGGGCAGCGCAAACCGGACGGCGCTGCGACTTACGAAAGTCACGGCAAAATCGAACACGGCTTTAATATGAATCGAGTCGATTCAGTAAAAATTTGGAGCATTGGCGAAGCCGTACTCGACAAATGTCCCAATAAAATCACTGGGTTAAGCGCCGGGTCTGGCAACAAAAAGCCTAGGTTTCGTCCGCCCAATTCCGGCGTCGATCCGGTCCGGATGGCCGAATTCCCAGCTGCCGCAGCTTGGTGAGGTGCGGGGGGTAAGAGCGCGTGGGCTGGTTTTGCTCCGAAAGTAGGCGCAAATCCCGCCGCTCCAGATAATCGAGCAGCTCCGAATCGAGAGGCAGCGCTGGCAAGTTTGGCGAAAACCGCATCTTGGTATTCAGAAAAGTCGGGCCGCTTGCAATAATAGACGGCGCATCATTTTCTGAATTGAACAAACGCTTTTCAGGTGCTTCAATTGAGTCATCATCCAATAAAATTTTGAGTACGGCATTGCGCTCTGCTCGATAGCACGCTGCCGTTAAAGATTTGATCGTTTCTGCCAGTAAATCGAATCGATTATTCTTCAATAATTGCCGAGAAAACGTCACGAATCCGCCAACGGTTTGCACTTCGAGGTCATTACCTTCAACGGTGACAATTTGGCGATCAAGTTGATTTGCTTCAAAGGGATTAGACGGCAGCTTTTTTAATTCGAGCGGCATGACTTGAAACGTTGCTGCTGGTCGAAAGTCAACTAATTGAGTCTGGGCGCACCACTCACGATGCGACAAATCATAGCCCGCAGGATTCGTCACGAAAATTGACGCGGCATCATTCAAAGCCGAAACAAAATCCTTACTATTCAACGCCCGGTTGAATCGCTTCGACCGTTCGCCCAGACGAGACACAACAACAGGATCATCATTCGGGTAGATTCGATCGGAGTCGGCCGCCTCGTATTCGCCATCGGCCACGAGCGCCAATTCCGCTGCGCCGACCGCGTCTAAATGCGCTGCTGATGGATGTCGATTTTTATCGAAACCCCAACGACTTAGAATCGAATCAGCAACGACATTGCGCCGGGTTGCTTCAGGGGAGCGGGCGATTGACAGGATTGACGGCGGATTGGGCAGCGCCCGGGTCATCAATTGACCGGCTAAATTCCGGTTGAAATACTGGCCTTCGATGTTACTCATCGACTTTCTCACCACGAAGTTTCCGGGCGACGTTCTCGGCGCACCGCGCCGAGACACCAAACGCTGTCGACTGGTTCCAAAATTCTTGAACTTCCTGAACTTCAACGGTGTGGCCTAGGCTGGCCGGAGGTTCCGGGTGATATACCGGGATAGCTCGCTGCCCCTCAATGTGATAGGCGACGACTTTCGTCAGGAAAAGGTCGCCCTTCCTGTTAACGATATGGATGAATTTATCTGAAACCGCCGGAATAGTGGTTACGGGCATTTCATTCTCAAAATTAATTATTGGCATGATTGGATTTTAATCGACCGAGCGCTGAAATTTCCACTAGCAAAACTTCAGTGGGTTGATAGCAAAATTGAATAGATTGCCCTTTGCGAATTTGGAACCCGCGCTGCGTTTTCCGCTGCCATCAAACAGTCGCTCACAATTTGATTTGGCGCTGCGCCGGTTTTAATCGACGCAGCTAAAACTCCGGCAGCGGGCCAATCGGATTCAATGCCAGTCGCCAGCGCCGCTTTTCGCAAAAGATCATTGCGTTGTTTCAATGCGCCACTACCGCGCAAATCCAAAGCCGCTGCCGGATCAATACCCGCACCAATTTTGCGGATTGCAGCGCCGAGCCACTGACGCAGCGCCGGATCAGGGCACTGCGCAGCGATCGTTTCGAGCCGAGCGACCGTCACGCGGCAGCACCGAGTGAATTCCATTCGGCAGCAGCCGCCTCAATCTCGTCCGCCCAGTCTGGACGCGGGGCTGGAGCGATTCCCAGAGCAGGCGGGACCGGCGGATTCTTAGTGATTTGATTTGCCTTGAATTCGGCAAGGTCGAGAGCCTTCTCAATCGTTGCCGCTGGATTCCGGCCGTGATCAGCGCGTTTTGCAAAAAGCCGAGAGTCATCTCTGCCGTCGCAGATTCGCCCGTAGATTTTGGCAGCGTCCTCGGCAGCGGCTTGATTGCGCAGCGCGGTTTCAATTTGACGGCGGATCGCCACCAAGACTTTCGACCGAGATAATCCGGGGGCCGCCTTCAAAAGTTGTTTCGCTGCGATGCTGGGATTGATCCGTCCGGCGGAATTTGTCGAGATAGTGCCATCGGCCACCATCTGCGAGATGCGTTGCCTCGTGATCCCGAAACAACGGGCAGCGTCGATTTGTCGCAGCCAAATTGCACCCGCGTCAAGTTCCAACGGGAATTCATCGCAAGTCCCGAAACCAGTTGCTGAAGTCGATTTATCGTTAAATTTCATACGGTTGTCCAAAGATTAAATTGTTTGTAATGTGACCTATGTCCCGGGGGGGCCGCCTAGCCGTAATCCGCGCAGTTAGCACCCGTAACGCTTTTTTCTGGATAAGTACCTACTCACGTTTTGGGCGATTCGGAATCTCAACCGCCTGAATCTTTGCTTTGAAATCCACTTCAAAATCTACGGTTGGATCAAGGTTGGCAGTGGAATTCTTTATAGGCGTGAGGTGATCTAGGTGATCTTCGCTGGCTGATTTGTTGACCGCCGAATCTGCACTGCTGATCGTTGGATCAGGGTTGGCAGTGGAATTCTTTATAGGCGTGAGGTGATCTAGGTGATCTTCGCTGGCTGATTTGTTGACCGCCGAATCTGCACTGCTGATCGTTGGATCAGGGTTGGCAGTGGAATTCTTTATAGGCGTGAGGTGATCTAGGTGATCTTCGCTGGCTGATTTGTTGACCGCCGAATCTGCACTGCTGATCGTTGGATCAGGGTTGGCAGTGGAATTCTTTATAGGCGTGAGGTGATCTAGGTGATCTTCGCTGGCTGATTTGTTGACCGCCGAATCTGCACTGCTGATCGTTGGATCAGGGTTGGCAGTGGAATTCTTTATAGGCGTGAGGTGATCTAGGTGATCTTCGCTGGCTGATTTGTTGACCGCCGAATCTGCACTGCTGATCGTTGGATCAGGGTTGGCAGTGGAATTCTTTATAGGCGTGAGGTGATCTAGGTGATCTTCGCTGGCTGATTTGTTGACCGCCGAATCTGCACTGCTGATCGTTGGATCAGGGTTGGCAGTTTTGAATTCTTTAAAGGGTTTTAGTGTTGCTGCTGAGTTGATCGCCCCGTCGCAACTGGAATCTTTGAGCGCGGCAGCGGTTGGATCGACACTGGCAGCGGGATTGATCGGTCGCCCGAATAGCGCCAAACGTGACGCTAATCCAAAGGTTTTAACGCCATTGCTTTCAAGGTATGAAATCCAATCCGCCTGATCCTTGCGAGCGGCTTGAATCGCCAACATCAAATGCAGCCCGGGCGCAGTGACTTGATCATTTTTTCGACTTCTTTGGTTCAGTGGCGACCCGGTATGTTTGCGGGCGAATTCGTCGCAACCATAAACCGCAGCGCCGCAGCGCATCATTTGCCCAGCTAATCGGTTGTTTCGGTTCCGACTGAAAACCGCAGATTTTTGCAGCGGCGAGAATTGCTGCGGTATCAGTGCCCCGCAAAGCCGACCACGCCGCGAGTGCGCCGGCACTAGTCACTTCGCCTTCAAAGGTTTCGCGGTCGATCCTAGCGCCGCAAACAACGTATGAATGGCACTAATCCTTGCCCCGTCGCCCGCCCGACCCGCAATGTTCAATCCTGATTCGACCTCACGGCGGTCGCGTTCAGTGACGGCAGCGGGCGCTGAGATCGCGTCGAAATTTTTATTGAGGCCGCGCAGTTCGCCCCGGTTGTATAAATCCAAATCCGCTTTGGTTAAAGGGCGCAGCTGCGCGGGCGCATCCAATTCAAGCGCGGGCGATTTGACCGGCGGTAATTGACCGAGCGCGGCGCGAATTTCAAATCGTTCAATTTGTGCGGATTCGATTTTATCCGGCGCGTAACGGGTTTTTAATGTGCCATAACGGGCAATATCAATATCCGCAGCGTTAATGATTGCGTCATCAAAATTTTCATCAGAATCGCCCCGGATTGCAGCAATAATTTCAGCGCCGGCCGCTTCTGCATCAGGGTCTATCGTGTAATCAATTACAACCGACCAGCCCCGCGCCTGTAACAGATAAGGCAGGTGTTGCCCGTAATTATTAAGTTGTTGATTTTTTAGCGATTTGAACTTGCAAACATTGACATCAAATTCGGTCGCTGGCACTGCTTTGAATCCAATTCCATCACCGCCTAGCTTTTCAATTGAGCGGGAATTCGCATCCAGTTGATTTAGGATTTCATCTAAATCAGTTTCGAGGCTTTTCATTCCACTCAACCCAATCGCCAATTCCCATAATGGCGCAGGTCGGTCGCGCATCACCATTTGGTTGAAAGCGGCCGGCTCGACCACGCATAATAAAAACCGAAGTGGCTTTCAAAGTGGGCGATATTCAAACTAATCCCCGATTCGACCGCTGGCGACGTGATTAAAACATCAATTCCTACGACCTCATTATTGATGTCATTTAATAGCCGCAAAACATGAGGATCGCCCGTCGTCGCCACGCCATCCTGCGCTTGAATTCCGACCACGTTCAAATCTGGAAACCGGCTTTTTAGATACACTTCAAACCCGTGCACCAAATTCGCAGAATCCGTTGAAATTAAAACTTTTTTGCCGGATTCAATTGCTTGAATGGCAGCATTCACATTGGTTAAAAATGATTTGAAAATCGCTTTTTTATTGCGCGGTTTTTCGACCACCACGAAGACATGAATTTGGCGTTGCAACAATTGTTCCAACACGATTATGTCTAGCGTGGATAAATCAGCATCAACGCCAATCACTAATTGGGCGACTTCCAATAATTCTGCGAGTTTTTTCAGAATAGCAGCGCGGTCTTTTTTCATCGTGCCGTCAGGATCGTGAATTTCCCGCAGCATTCTCGAAACCTCATCCAACGCAATAAATAAGTCGCTGATTCGGCTCCAGTGGCAATCGAAAACTTAGGATTATTCAACGAGTTAATGACCATTGCGAGGCGACTTGATCCACCAGAATCAGGGTTTTGATAATTGGTGAGATTTAATCCGCTGCTTAAATCTTGTGCTAAAGACACACGCGGGGTTAATGCTAAAACCCGGCGCATTATCAATGCAAACTTGCGCAGCAACCCAACGGTTTTTTTTAGCGCCGTGCGGCGCTTTGGTTAAATAAATCGGATGTTGTTTTAATTTGGAATCAACGGCGGTTGCGTTAAATTTATCAATCGCTTTTCGATTTTTGAGAATGCGAGCACGAGCCGCGTCGATTGAATCAACATATTCGACCGACACTGATTTGGGGATTAAATTTTGATCAAGTGCAACGCCGCTGATCGCAGTGGTAGCAGCATTTTTTTCGAGCCGGAAAGTCTCAAATCCCAGCGCTACTTTATTGATTGCCGGGTGCGCTGCGCAAGCGAGTCGCGTAAATGTTCCCAGCGCATTGCGGTCGGGCAGCGCCAACGATGTTTGAACAAGGCTTGCTGCGCAGCCTTCGTGACCTCGCTATCGGAAAGTTTCGCCAAATCAGCAATGGCATCCTGAACCGCAGCAGGCAAATCGACAGGATCGCCAACCGCCGTGATCGTGCAAAATCGACCTCAACCGTTGCGGTTTCCACAACGGTCGCAGCACTGGCATTGCAGCGGCAGCAATGTCGTACGCGTCACCAACCGCAGCAGCGCCACCGATCACCAGCAAATCGTTGAAAATCGGTCGCGTTTTCCGCGTTTTCAAAACAGAAAAGTCTGGGTATGCCAACACTGCGCCAACGGCAGCAGCTGCGTCCTTTGCGGTTTGGGCCGGTGAGGTTTTGCCCTTTTCGAGGTCGGCCGCAATAATTATCCGAGCCGCTGGGTACATCGCCCGCAGCGCAGTCGCAACCTTGCCGATGTTGCGAGCGAGCGAGCCGCAACAGTGGCATAACACCATGATTCGTAAAGCGTTAACGCCGTCGCAATGCCCTCAGCGATAACGATCGTGAGGTCTTTTGCCGTGATTGGTGGCAACGCGGTTGGAGCCCAATATCCGCCGGCAGTGGCGCTACCTGCGAGTACGACTTTATTGCCAGCGGCATCAATGAACTCGACCGACGAAAGTTTCCCGTCGATCTTGATTGGCACAACCAACAAATCGCCAGCGAGTGCTTTTCCGTCTTTTTTGAGCGAATAGCCACGATTTCATTGGCTTGCGCGGTCGAGATATGGCGCAAGGTTTCGACCGGCCGAACCTGTTTGCGATCAAGATATTTGTCTTGATCGACCGGGCGACCGGCTGTCCAAATTTGAAGGGCGATTGCTGCTGCGTGGGCGTGTTTCGCAAGCAGTTTCTTTTTCATAGGCGGCAGCGCGGGCAGCGTTTTCCGCAGCGATCGCTTCTCGCTCGGCATGGGTGATTGGGGTTGATTCCAGTGATTCCGGCTTAGTAATGGCGATTTTGCCATTGTCTGCGCCGTGCCAAATCCCATAAGCGCCGGTAATGTAATCAGCGCCACTGGCACGATAGCTGGCTAGGTGATACCAGCCGCGTTTTTTCGCTGTCCTCAGTAGTTTTGACCTTGCGCGGATTGGGCGTATCGACATAAACATGACCGCCGGGGATCAGTAACCCGTGCGCGGTTAGCTGGTTGAGAACATCTTGATAATTTTGATAAATCATGCAGCGCCTCCTGCTGCGAGAAGGCGCGAAACTTGATCGGCAACTGCGGAAAAATCTTTGTTATAAACTGAGTTTATGGCGTATAATTTTTTCATTGGTTTGGTCACTTGCCAAACCTGTCAAATCCACTAAACTAGAGACGGGACAGGATAGACGTTAGTTGTTGTAATCTATTGAAAATCTCAGTTCAGAATCATCGCGGTCAAGCAAATTCATCTGTATTGAGAAATGACTTCCGAATCCCGTATTAAAAGCCGCCTAAAAGGCGGCTTTTTTCGTGTCTGAAATTCGGCTGGCGTTCATTTTGCGCCCATGAACAGAATTGTCAAGGCGATCCGCCGGAAAAGTCGGTTTTTTGAGTGACAGCAGTCGTTTGTGCGTTTTTCGCACAGTATGGCAAGCCATACGTTTTGTATCGTGGTCAATACATTTTATATGGATTGCGCTTAACGCAATTTTGATTAGCATTTTAATGAAAATAATGGTCGCCAACCATTTGAAAATAAAGATTTGTGCAACTTACAAACTGGATTAAATCTGCCTGTAAATGGCAAAAAAACCCACTGACCGGATTTTTTTCTAGTCAGTGGGTTTTGCGGTTCACAGACCAACTTTTAGTGGGTTTGTCAGGTTACGGAGTGTCAAAAGTCACTTTGTCAGGGATCACGATTTGCGTGATTCCTCCGTCACTGAAATCGTGACGGTTGGCGCGTGATCCAACTTTTCCCGGCGCAGGTATGGTGGAAATCACCATGCCCGGCGCAGGGCATCAAAGTAGTTTTACCAGAGCAGCGATCAACGCGGCTTGCGCCATAAGCAGCCCAGCAACCCACTTAATCAGGTCGCCTTTGGTCGCCTCTAAACGAGAATCCAAATAATCCCGCGTGACCAATTCTTCACTGGTCGCCTCACGAAAGGCCTCAGCAATCGCCTCGGCTTGCGGCAGTGGCATTCCCGCCGACTCCAATTTTTTCGCAAATTTCAAAGTGTCGAAAGTGATCGTAGTCATCTTTTGTTCCCAGTTGTGGATTTAATCGACAATACTTTTATCAAGGTTTTGCAACAGATGGAATCAATATGGCAGCACTCAGCAATGCCGAGCGGCAGCGCCGGTATCGTGAAAACCTTCAAAACAAAGGCCTCGCAAATCTGAGTTGTGCAATCAGCGCCGAGGCAGCGCAGCGCCTCAACGAACTGGCAACATCCAATAACGCCAGCATTGCCGCAACGCTTGAAAGTTTAATTTTGAACCGGAATGAAACCCAGATTGAAATCACGAAAAAACCGGATTCAATTGAAGATCGTTTAGCTTCAATTGAAGATCGTTTAACTGAAATTGAAAATGCTGATCAATCGACGCAAAACGCAACGCATAACGTTATGAGTGTCACAACTGCTAACGTAACCGATAACCAGTCAGTGATTGATTTTATTGAGATTGCGCCAATTCCGGCAGCAAACCCAGCGCCAACATGGAACTGCCAGCAGCGATCAAGATTTTCATTGCTGAATTAAAAACTCAGGGCTATTCCAATTCAAAAAATAGCGCGGAAAGTCTTGAAAAAGTTCGGCGGAATCGACCGTTTAGCGGAAGAAGGTCGGGCATTGTTAGCAAAAAAACCTAGTCCACAATGAATTAACTGCTGCCGGATTGATGCGGAATTAAATAACGCAGTTTATTCGATAATCTCAGGCAGTGAAGCCTTTGATTTTTCTAAACATAATCGACGAAAATTTCTTCCAGAATTGCCTCGAATTCATCTGACAATAGCCTGAAAACCTTTTCGGGGTCCTCGGCAACCGCGCAGATTAGTGGCGCAAGGTACGTCGGGCGTGTTCCATTTGTTGCCGGATGACTTGGCCGATGTCCTTAAAAAGGAATTCGACCTCCGCTCGGTCAACCAGTAGACCTGCCGCTTTGTCGATTTCAATGTTCGCCAATTCCGCCTTCGCCTTTTGTAACTTGTAGGTCTCGAATTTTAGAGCACCGCTTAACGCCGCAGCGGGCGTGGTTTCGACTGTGTCGCCAGTAGATTTGCCCAGCTCGAATTGCGCTGCTCTTGCGACATGATGCGGCAGTGGGCTCGCAGTTTCGAGCCGCTCAAAATGGCAGCGCACCGGGTCGATCGAACCGTCTTGGTTTGGAGTAATACGACCGTCTTGCACCCAGCGCGAAAACTGTTTTGCGGTCGACGCCTTCGCGCCGGGCGCGAAATTCCGCTTGCGAAACCGATTCTGATTCAGTCATGAGCGAACCACCACCCAAATCCCAAAGCGACTGCCGTTCTTCCGGGCTAAGGTCTTGATAATAATCAGCAAACTCTAAAGTTTCTTGATCAAAATCCGCAACCCGGTCGATTCCAAAGGCAACCCATGCCGGTTCAACATCATCGTTTTTTGCTATTGATTTCATTAACTTATCTCATAAACTTCAACAAAAAACTGCGGTGGCGTACTGTACCGCCACCGCAAAAGATCAATCAACCAACCAACCAACCTATCGGGTCCTTCAAAATCACGAGCAACAAAAAATATAAATCTTTGATTTTCACCAAGTTTCTGGGATTGCGGGCAGCGCAAACCGGACGGCGCTGCGACTTACGAAAGTCACGGCAAAATCGAACACGGCTTTAATATGAATCGAGTCGATTCAGTAAAAATTTGGAAGCATTGGAAGAAGCCGTACTCGACAAATGTCCCAATAAAATCATGGGTTAAGCGCCGGGTCTGGCAACAAAAAGCCTAGGTTTCGTCCGCCCAATTCCGGCGTCGATCCGGTCCGGATGGCCGAATTCCCAGCTGCCGCAGCTTGGTGAAGGTGCGGGGGGTAAGAGCGCGTGGGCTGGTTTTGCTCCGAAAGTAGGCGCAAATCCGCCGCTCCAGATAATCGAGCAGCTCCGAATCGAGAGGCAGCGCTGGCAAGTTTGGCGAAAACCGCATCTTGGTATTCAGAAAAAGTCGGGCCGCTTGCAATAATAGACGGCGCATCATTTCTGAATTGAACAAACGCTTTTCAGGTGCTTCAATTGAGTCATCATCCAATAAAATTTTGAGTACGGCATTGCGCTCTGCTCGATAGCACGCTGCCGTTAAAGATTTGGATCGTTTCTGCCAGTAAATCGAATCGATTATTCTTCAATAATTGCCGAGAAAACGTCACGAATCCGCCAACGGTTTGCACTTCGAGGTCATTACCTTCAACGGTGACAATTTGGCGATCAAGTTGATTTGCTTCAAAGGGATTAGACGGCAGCTTTTTTAATTCGAGCGGCATGACTTGAAACGTTGCTGCTGGTCGAAAGTCAACTAATTGAGTCTGGGCGCACCACTCACGATGCGACAAATCATAGCCCGCAGGATTCGTCACGAAAATTGACGCGGCATCATTCAAAGCCGAAACAAAATCCTTACTATTCAACGCCCGGTTGAAATCGCTTCGACCGTTCGCCCAGACGAGACACAACAACAGGATCATCATTCGGGTAGATTCGATCGGAGTCGGCCGCCTCGTATTTCGCCATCGGCCACGAGCGCCAATTCCGCTGCGCCGACCGCGTCTAAATGCGCTGCTGATGGATGTCGATTTTTAT
>NZ_PPGH01000043.1 GCF_002958735.1 Chromatium okenii
CCAAGCTCTTTCCTCTGCACGAATATCGAGGAGTCTTACCCGCTTCCTCTTCACGTTGTTGGGCGCGTTCTATTGTAGCTTCATAGCTTAATTCTAAAGCTTTTAATTCATCGTCAGTCATGAGTATCTCCATAAGTATGTTGGTGAAACTGCATGTAACCAAACTAGCACCTACTTTTTTTTGCCAGATGACAGCTTTTTTACACTTACCACATGACCTTTTGAATTAAACTTGACAATCGAATTTTTATAACATTTTTCCTTTCTGTTTTTTTCTTTAACACAGACGTCACCCCTCGCAACAAAAGGTCCAAAAGAAGGCATGACATTTCCTGCTGATACAGATGAAGAAATACCAGCAGCGATTACAGATACAGAAAAAACAAAATACGCGATTTCTTTTTTTACTGTTATATCCAACATTGGATTTATCCTGCCGATTGGGTTATTCCAAAAGTTGACGAACAAATCATATTGAGTCGTTTCGGCAACGCATCTCTCGATTAGTGAGAAAAACCTTATCGTTTTCTAAAAAACTTACTAACCATATCGGAGCAATTTGGTATTTGATACACTATTATAATTGATCGCCTAGAAATAGATAAATCTTGCAGTTCTAACCTATTGACTAGGCCCTATAAATGCTAATTTACATGGTGCCAGTATGTCGCGTTTAGAAGAGCGCATTCAACATTTCGGCGCATTAACTCTTGAAGAGCTGGAGCGTCGGTTGACCTCTGGAGTTTTGGGACCAAATAGCCAACTTTTATGTAAATCTCTGATAAATGATAAGTCTGGTGTCAGAAAATACGACGTTCCTACGCTAGAAGAACTTAGACCGACACCACCAGTGCAGTCAAATGTAATTGATTCCCCACCACCTTTTAATGTTTATGTAGCGATTAAATTCGCTCTGAGTTTTTTTTAGGAACCCTACTGCTGGCTACAACCACCTACATCACATTCTTCACACCATTGGCACCTCACGGTGGTGCTCAGACGGAGCTAGTCAAGTCGCTGCTGCCACAGCGGAATAAGTCGCACAGATGCGACAGTTTTTTTTGCACGGCGGAGGGCACCATTCATGTATCCTACAAAGGATTGGGCAATCACGGGAAGACACTGTATTTCTGTAGCAAGCATGTGGATTCTGCCCCCTCTTCCGTTTCTCCTTATCATGTCAGCGGATTTCGAGAGCTTCTTAGTGTACCAATCATGGTTAGTTGTATTATTATCGAAGTAGTGGTACTATACAATATGCTGGTGATTCCACTAAAATTGATGACTGAAGGTCTACAACAGTCACAGAGTTACCCTGACTTGTTGCGCTCTTTTTGTAGTTCCACTATATTGGAGATTGTATGTCTCTTGTCCCTTTGGGGTGTTTTTGTTTTTATCTCAATTGCCACTTTATTAGCCGGCTGGACGTAAACATCATAATCCCTTGTAAATAAGGGATAAAAATATATTCAACCCTACTGATAGAATCAGTATAGTGGCTAATATGGGTTTTATTATTATTTACAAGCAGTTATAAAATATTCACCCTGTTGAATGGTTTGCTGCCGAGGTTAAAAGATGATGACTCTAATTCCGATGACTACGACTACGGATCCAACTCCGACACCTTAGAACACGCAACAACCTGAGTAATTTTATCAACTGTCTAATTTATAGAATAAAGAACTGTGAGATTCAACTTTCTATCTGCTATTACTAAAAATATCCTGCACTATGCGGGATTTTTTGTGTGTAGCAGAAGCTGCCGCCAAACTTGTACCCACAAACTTGGCTGTAACAAGTAGCTCATACCCGATGGAAAAAGGTCAAACCCATTACTGAATTTGACCTTATCCAATTCCTAACAAAACCACACACCCTGCAAAAGTTACTGGTTTTGCCTTAACTGTACGCAATCAGCGCCGCACTGACACTTAACAAATTGATCCGGTTTTATCGTTTCAAAACAGCATAAGTAACCGCGCTGACAAGGCTCAAGTTTACACGAACTGCACCAAGTAACAAGAGCCTCAGTTGATTGCGTCAAGGAAGCCCAAATGGCACTTGGCATAACAAACACACTGAAAACCAACGATTTCCTCAACACTGAATGCGTTTTTGAAGCGCAGGAAGAGTCGTTCCCGGCACAGCTGCTCACCGCACAAGAGCACTTCGATTTGCTGCACCCGCCCCGTGCGTATGGTGTCACCGTGTTCTGGGAACAGCACAAGCCGAGTGGTGGTTGGAAAACACTTCGCTCTGACTCACCGAACCTACCGGAGTTTCTCGCCGACCAACAAGGTCAACAAGACCGTTATCTCACTGTCAATGAGTTCTATCGCTGGCGCGTGACCAACCAGTTGAAATCGTTGCGAGCCTGTTATGTCGATATTGATGGCAATGTCGATATTGACAAACCATTACTGCGGCTTGCTGAAATGGAGCTGCCTGAACCTTCCTTTGTGATCTACAGCGGGCGAGGAATGCACCTGTATTGGTTGATCAAACCAGTACCAGCCAAAGCCCTACCGGTCTGGCAAATGGTGCAGAACAAATTGGTTGAAGCCCTCATCCCGATTGGAGCTGATCCGGTTGTCAAGGATTGCACTCGGGTATTGCGGCTGTGCGGAACGATCAACAGCAAAAATGGAGTTCAAGTCACTGGGAAAAAACTGACCGGGAAACGTTGGACACTGCATCAATTGTCTGATGCTGTATTGGGAAAACGCCCAGAATGGGTGCCATCCCAAAAACCAAGGTCAGCACAAGTGCACAGTTTCAGTGCAAAACCCAACGGACGTAAAAAGTACGGCAGCATCTATCAGTGGTGGTCTTTGGTACACCAAGATTTAATGAAGATTGGGGATTATTATTTACCCAGTGGTGGTATTCCAGAAGGTCGTCGGGACATCTGGTTATTCTTAACCTTGCTTTCATTATCGTGGTTTGTGCCAGCAGCTCGTGTTAAAAGCGAAATGCTTAAAATTGCACGACGCTATACACCGGGACTAATGAACGATGTTCAACGCCAGATGCTTCCAATAATTAAACGCGCTGAAGCATCAATGCGTGGTGAAAAGATCATATTCAACGGTAAAACAGTTGACCCACGTTATCAATTCAAGCGTGAAACCCTGTTTGAATGGATACAAGAGATCATCCCTGCTGAGTTGCAGTCGGAGCTGCGGGCGATCATTCCTAACGAGCTGCGGACACAGCGCAGAAAGGAGCGGGACAAAGCACGTCCACCACGTGACCGGATGAAGGAAGGTCGTTATCAGGATCGTTACACCAAAGATGGTGTGCGAGAGAGTAATCGAGAGAAGCGGGAACAAGCTCGGCAGATGCGAGCCGATGGGATGTCCCTTCGTGCCATTGCAAAGGGGTTGGATGTTTCAAGCCGTTGTGTTGCCCTCTGGACAGGGTGCGTAGGAACCCCCCCCTCTTTAATGCCCGTCCCCACAGGGTCGCCTAGGGCAGGTAATCCCCTTGATAATGACTGTGTTCAGGGACGCATGGATCGGACATCGGTTGTTCCTGTGTTGAGCGGGGCTTCGGGTGGATTGGTGGTTGAGTCTAATTGCTTGGGTGAGTCTGAACGGTTTGGGTTGGTTTTTCCAGTGTCATCGCATTGCTTAGGGTTGGAAGAGCCTTTAAGGGTGGTTCTGAGTGGTCTTAATGGCATTTTGAGTAGCTGGTTGGGTTGGTTGGTTTGGCTGGTGTTTCTTGTTGTGTTGCGGCTGTGAGTGGGTTTTAGGGTTGATGTTGACTTGAGTTATTATCTGAACTTTACGTTAACGTTAGGTTTGGGTTTTGATTGTTTCAAGTTCAAGCGCTGATAACTGGTTCTGTTTTGAGGTGAGCATTTGAATTTCGATGAGATTTTGTTTCGTTCCAGTGGGAGAGTCTGAGGTTGGTTAAACGGCTTGTTTTGGATTAAACGGTTGATTTGTCTTCTGATTATTTTATTCTTGATTGTTGGTTTCAATAGGGCTTTCAGGTTATTGGGATAAGTTCAGAATGAATTGTTGAGAGGGCTTTCTATTACAGCATCATCGGTTGTTTTATTATTGGGTCATTAGGTTTGTGATCGGTATTCAAGGGCTAATGATTATTCAAGGGCTGATCTGATAACTTTTGATTGTCTCGAGGTTTGGTTGGTGTTGTGAGAGTGATTTAATGAATGGGTTAATGGTTGAGACCAGCGACAACAGCTACAAGACAGCTACAACTTTTCGGCAGTTTGTCCTGTCTTTTCAATGGCTAATGAATCTGTTACCGTTGTAGCTGTTGTAGCCGTTCCTTTTTTGAGGTGAGCATTGATGAAATTCCTGACCAAGACTTTTGATAACATCATTGATGATCCTGATTAAAGGTGAGCACAACATGGAAATAATCAGTGTTGGTGAACACAATCTCAACGTTTACCTAAATCTTGCCCAGAGCTATGAAGGTGAATTTTCAGGTATTACCAGAAAGAAGCCTAATGAATGTGGATTATTTCCTCTTGATACACAGATTAGCGATAATACAAAAGGGTATCTTCTTATTATTGATAACACTCCCGCTGGTCTCGCTGCGATATTAGCAAAGTCTAATAACAAGTATGAGGTTAGTGAATTTTATATCATTCCATACTTTCGTAAGCAGTTGTTTGGTAAACATTTTGCGCATCAACTCTGGCGCATGTTTCCCGGTCATTGGGAAGTAAAACAAATTACTGGGGCTGACGATGCGTCTGTGTTTTGGCGTAAAGTAATCAGTGAATTTACTCTGGGAACTTTCTTGGAAGATAAATATGAAGATTCCTATTGGGGATTAGTTACAAGGCAGCAATTTTGCACTGTCATTGAATAAAAGTTAATGCTTTTTTGACCAAACAATCAAATTAAGATCGAGCACAACATTCATTCCGCAATACCGTTGGTTACAACAGTGGGCACTGCGCATGAAGAGCATAAGTCTGTCTGCGCAGGTGTTCAGTGTTGGGTTCATTCCATCATGAATGGTTATGATCCTCAGAACTTTGACATTCAGATGATGGTTCAATCAGGAAATCATCATAGTTGCGACCTTTCATCCACCAAGGCGCACGACCGGCTCCACTCCATGTTTTGACCGAATTAGGATCACGATATTTAGGTGGGAGAGGTGGTTTAACCGGTGTTTTCGGTTTCAACTGTGGGAAAACATCTTCAGCGGTAAGCGCATATTTCTCTAGTGAAGCTCTTAACTCTTTGATCTTACTGCGCTTTTCCAGTTTGCGGGCAGCATCGATTTCCTGTTGCAGGATTTCCTGTTGTTGGAGCAGTTCATCAAGGGTTGACATAAATCGGTTCTCAAATACAAGGAAGTGTTGAAAGATACATGATTCAGTTAACAAAATCATCAGGTGTTCTGAATAAGGCACTTTATTGTGTTATGAAATAAATCCATTCTTAATAATTGAATGGTTTAATGATCGATCAGAAAACACCAGTAATGATGTTCCCAATCGATCAATGATTATTGCATGGTCATTGCCATTCGTTCTTTCACTCGCATGACTGCCTCATTATATTGAGCCACCTTATTAAAACGGATATGCTCAATTAATTCCCCTGGAATCTCATTCATAAAGCGAGATGGTTTTGAATTCCATTCTCGTCCATGAATCAACCGGCTTTCCGCATGAGTCATAAACAATTGTTCCATCGCACGAGTTATGCCGACATAGCACAATCGTCTTTCCTCCTCAAAACGTTCTCGATCATGTAACGACATACTGTGTGGGAATAATCCCTCCTCGAGTCCGACAAGGAACACCACTGGGAATTCCAGCCCTTTTGCCGCGTGAAGTGTCATTAACTGCACGGCATCGTTGTTGTCATCATCGCTCATCTCGTTTGCTTCCAAGGCAACATGATTCAGGAACACCGTTAAAACATCACCATCTTCCATGTCCCAGCTCCGTTCAAAGCGAGCGGCTGTTTCCACCAACTGATCCAGATTCTCAACGCGCTCCTCCCCCTTTCCATCGGGTTGCTTGAGATAAAACTCCGGTAACTCTGTCTGTTTCAGCAGTTGATTCAATCGTGTTGCCAACGTCATCTTTCCAATGTGATTAGATTGAATCAATGCCACAAATGCTGTGAGTGATTCATTGACTTTCTTGGTCAAGCCTTTCTTTGCAATCAAATCCAGTGTTGCTTCCCATAACGATCCCGATAATGTCTGTGCGTGTTTCCTCAATAACTCAATGGTGCGTTCACCAATTCCACGAGTCGGAACATTCACAATGCGCTCAAAGGCAAGGTCATCATTGCAGTTTGCGATCAAGCGTAAATATCCCAACGCATCTCGAACTTCCGCTCGTTCAAAGAAGCGTAATCCATTATGGATGCGATAAGGAATGCCAGCTTTAATCAATCGTTCTTCAAACATCCGTGATTGTGCTGAAGTCCGATATAAGATTGCATAATCTTGATAACATCGGTGATTCATGGTCAATGTTTGACCAATGCGATCAATCACGAAACGGGCTTCATCACCCGCATCAATAGCCGTATAGCATTGAATCAAAGAACCTGTTGATTGTTGTGTCCACAGATTCTTACCGAATCGATTCCGGTTGTGTGCAATCACGGCATTGGCAGCATTCAGAATGTTGCTGGTAGAACGATAGTTTTGTTCCAATCGTAATACCTGCACATTGAGATAATCTTGTTTCAATGCCTTCAGATTCGCAACCTTCGCTCCTCTCCATCCGTAAATGGATTGGTCATCATCTCCAACTGCACAGATGAAGTTATTGCTGGTAGATAACATCCGTAACCACATATATTGCATTGTGTTGGTATCTTGGAACTCATCAACCAGAATCTGTTGAAAGCGGCTTTGATAGTGTTGACGAATATCCCGATGATCCCGCAATAATTCATAAGCACTCAACAATAAGTCAGCGAAGTCAAGGGCTTTATTCTGTTGCCGTTGCAATTCATATTCCGCATAGATATTGCGCAGAACAGCTAACTTTTCATCATCCTCTCCAACTTCCACTTGGTGCGGATGAAGTCCATTCTCCTTAGCATTGTTGATAACGCTCAACACCCATTTGATTGGGTAAGTAGTGTCATCAATCTGCATCGTTGCCATCACTCGTTTCAATAAACGACGCTGATCCTCTGCATTGAGAATCTGGAAGTCTTTATCTAACTGTGCCGCTTGCCAATGTATTCTCAGTAGTCGATGTGCCAAACCATGGAAAGTTCCAATCCATAACCCATTCAATGCAGTATCAAGGTTAGCTTCTAACCGGTGTTTCAATTCAGTTGCTGCCTTGTTGGTAAATGTCACCACTAACAAGGATTCAACTGGAATGTGATGATGTTCTATCAACCACCCGATTCTTTCCACTAATACACGGGTTTTACCAGAACCAGCTCCAGCCAGAACCAGCATATTACTCAATGGTGCAGTGACCACTTTCAGTTGAGCAGGATTGAGTGCATTCAGATTCATCATTGATTTCTCAAATTAAAGAGGTGCCGTAGCACCTCAAAGGGGGGTTAATACTCTTCAGGTAAGAGAAGAGTGGTAACAGTTCGATCCGCTTCCGTAATGATCCAGATGCGCAAGTCATCCTGTAATGGATAGACTGACAGCACTCTGTTTCCTTCCACTACAGCACGATCATTTTCCTGTTGATCTTCGCTGCTGATCTCTCCCCAATTGCCTTGGCGATGCCGAAACAATAGGAAGAGTGGAGATATTGCACATTCTTGTAATGCGGAATGTGCTCCATCAGTAATGACAATTTCACCCAGTGGGAACTTGAATGTGATTGCCATGGATTACACCGTTGTTAATCGGCGTAAATGTTGGAATCTGATTGGGGAATCAAGTTCCAGTTTATAACGCAGGTCGCAGAGATGATTGAATTCATCATTGCTCAAAATGAATTGAGTACAATGACGATGTTCATCCATCAAGATCATGGTGATTGTGCCAGTGGCATCTTCACCAAGGGTTAATGTCGTATCACGAGGTTCGATTAAATCGAATTGATATAAGTGACGCATGTTTTTGATCCTAAAAGGGTTAAAAGGGAATGTCATCATCATTGAATTGACTCCATTCAGCAGGTATTGCCGATGGATTCATATCAGTGGGTAATGATTCATCATCATCGCAATAGAGCCGTTGGATTTCTTCATAATCAATGTAGTCGATATATGAAGGGAACCAATAGGTTGGTTGTGTTGCAGTTATTTCAGGCATAACAACTCCTGATGCAATTCGCATCATCAATTGAGAGATATAAAAAAAGGCTGACGAAATGCCAGCCCTCAGTGGGTTAAAACCAGTAATGAATTAACGCAAGGTTAAACTCACACCAGTTTCAAGGTGAACTCCGGGAATGGAATCAACTCCTAAACGAAGTTGTTCCTGCATCCAATTCTTACGAATATGGGTCAAGGTCTCAACTTCCTTGAATTGATCAGGGATCATTGATTCATCGTCCACAATGATTCGAGCGGGTGTCTTACGAAGCCGGACAACGATCTGATTACTCTTCAGTTCAGTCTTGTTGACTTTCTGGAGTTGAGTTATCAGATAATTCCGCAGGAACTCAGAACGTGATTCAAGTTGTTTGCGCCGGGAACGAATAATGTTCTCTGTTGCTTTAACAGCTTCAGCTTCCAGTTCTAATTCACGGGTATAACAAGCCACTGCTAATGCCTTGTCCGTGAACTGGTCATCCAGTTGCAATTGATCCAGTGTGTCTTGCACCAATTGGTGAAGCGTTGCTGGATCATCATAATCAGATTCCATCAATGACAGAATGTCACGATAATCATCGGCAATCTGGTATAGGGTAATACTCATATCGTTCTCCTCATTAAAACGGGATGTCATCTTCAGTGGTACTGGGGGATGAAACATTGCGAGGTTCATGGGGGAATACACTTAACAGCCCGGTAAATGCCGGATCAGTAGGTATTGCGTCGAGACGAATTGAGATTCGTTCTCCATATTTGGATTCCTCAATAGTGAGTCGTTCAACAGCGATCCAAACTTTTTTATCAGAATGGTCGGAGGAGGACAGATACTTTTTTCCGTAAGCGATATTAAATACACGTTTATCTAAAACATGTTCCATGATGTTCTCCAAAGTTGATTAAGCTGCGGCAGAAAGTTCTGGCAGTTTCTTCATAACGAAGTCAAACAATGCAACAGGCAGTTCATTCAAGGATCGTATTGATCCTAATGATTTTGCTGATGCAATCTTATTGCAGTAGGCAATGAATCGTTCTTTATCCAGATTCAACTTAGTAAGTTGATTGGATAATTCACGATGTTGCGCTTCTGTAATACAAGTTGAAGATGAAGTTGAGGGTTTATTCTCATTCATCGTTCTCAGGTTTTTCATATCTTCAAGGTCTTGTGTAAAGACTTCAGAGAGACCCGCTAATCTTAATACGGAATCAATATGGGCCGATTTCTCAGCCATCTTGAGCGACTTATTAATGTCACCATAATCTTGTTTAAGACTACGGGCTCCAACTCCATCAGCGAGGGTTTGTCCGTGAATGTTTTTCAACTCACAACGCACCATCACATATTCAGGTATCAAACCTTGTAAAAAGGCTTGTTCTGTTTCCTTCAGTGAAGGAAAGTGAACTGTTATTCCTAACATCCCGCAAATCTTCTCAGCACCGGGTTTGAATAAACTGGGCTTTGAAGGTCCACGTTTGGTTGGAATAGAACCGTAATCGATACCTTCTTTCAAAGATGACCGAATCCAATTCAGTAACAGTTGTCTGTTCTCACTTCTTCGCGCCAGGTCGTTTTTGAATACCGTTGTGGGAGTATCTAGCGGATTTATTGCTAGATTAGTTGACTCATCATCAATGACGATAGCCATTTCTTGGCTCGACATAATTGACTCCATAAAAAGAGACAATCAAATCGGCATTCCCGTGAAGGAACACCGATTTGATCAGGGATATCTTGGCTGACACAAATGCGTGAGCATTCATGGCGGAGGCACAGCGCAAGAAAAGTTTAAGGAAGTGGAGTAATAAAAAGTGTAAACACCATTATTAAACATCGTCCTTAATTTATAATATCTATATCAATTATTTGAAAACCCATTTCATATGCTCAGAACATATACAGAGATAATCAATCAGAATTGAATAGATTGATTGTTACCATAATTAGTTTTCAAAGGCGCGGGGGGTGGGTAGGGTAAGGGCAGCTAACCCTTTCCTAGGTTTCCCAGGCATGGTTTGCGGGTGAGGGTAAAAAAAAGCCTCCCTGCTGAGAGGGAGGCGGGTAGTGGGATCAAACTATTTTGTGAATGATTAAATAATATCTAAGACTTCTTTATTAAAATCTTTTGTAAAACTTTCAATATCAAATCCACAATCATCTGAATCTAAACTATCGGATTCTTCTGGTTTAACTGGATTAAGATGTTGATTTAATGCGTCGAGCCAGAATGTTGGATAAGCATTTTTAGTTTCAAAAACATTAAAGTCACTAATACGTGGATGAATTTGAATGGTTTCTGAAGGACGACCCTTAGTGTCTGAGTTGTGCTGTACGCGCACCCAGCCATGTTGTTCTAACACTTCAATAGCTTTCTTGATTTCATCAGTATCTTTTAGTCCGCTCCAACCTTTATTTTTCATTTCCCAGATGCTAAATGAATTATTGAGCGCACCACTTTTCATCTTTTCTAATAACATTTTAGTGGTGTCTGTTAAGGCACCATTTTTTTCCACACCGTACAATGCGAATGCGTGAGTTTCGAGATATTCACACCAAGCAATTGCCCGTAATACATTTTCTGTCTGAATAAAGTTTTGATTTGAATAATCTAAATATCCGCTGACTAAATCAATAATATGAAAGAGCAGTGCTAACTTAGCCATTAACGAGCCATATTTAGCTAAGTGATTTCCCAATGCTTCGTGAGGTAAACTACCATCACGGAGACGATTTTGTAACTCATCTTCCCAATTATTGAAATAAGTTTGTGCTTCTGATGAAAATCCATAACCAATGTAATTATCTTTTTTGCGTAAATCAGAGAAGCTATTCGGTTGAAAGCGATCAATCTTTTCCAATAAATCATTAACCTGTTTCTGGAACGTTTCATTTGGCTTGACATCATGTTGGACATAACGATCAATCTTTGGACAAACCATCAATTGAAACCTTGGCACTAAACCATCTGCTTCATGTCCATTGTTAAGACTGCCACGGATGTACTTTGAAAACGCACCAGGTTGTGTCGTACCAATAAGCGACAGACACACTTGATCAATAACAACTGATTCACGACTCAAACGCTCAACAGTATAAGCGTTTGTCCCGTTCCAACCTTCGAGATAAAAACCCCGATCACTTTCATGTCCTTTCTTTTCAAAAGAACTGATTAACGAAACCACTTCATCCCTCAAAACTAACGTGCCATTCGGGTTGTCTTGAAGAATCACCTGAAGCATTTCAATTGTTGTGTCTTGCGTATAATACTTTTTCCAAGGGGCTTTTTTAGGTGCTTTATGATACAAAGCATCTAATGCCTGTTGAGCTGCTGCCACCGAACTAGCATTGTTGTTAGTCGGCTTTGTTGCTGAATTGGTAGTTATTGATGAATTAATAGCCTTTTCTAATACTTTTTCTGCAGCTTTGATCTTGATTTTATGGACATTCTCATCCGCAGCGAACTGCTGCATATCCTGTTTATGTTGCTCATTAGCAGCTTTTTGTGACTTTTGTAAATAACCCAAAGTAGACATTAAAGCTGGAGTTTTCTTAACTCCGGGTGGACCAACTAATAATCCCCATACATTAGCGGGTACGACCCAAGTGTTATCATACTGTCTAGGAAAAGCGACTACTTTATGACCGATTAAAGAGCCAATAACAGTTAGTATTGATACTGTCGGGAAATCAACTGGAACTTGCATCCGCGTAGATATATCCATTAAAAAACCACGCAATGGTTCGGGAATCAGTATTGGATCGAGTGGAGCAATACCTTGACGAGGTAAAGGTTGCGGGTCTGACCAAGGTTCTTGAACATCGCGCATCTTATTCTGCCAATCGGGTTCTTTAAGATCACGCAATGAATGCCAGTTATGATGATGACAAGAGGCACTGAAACACTGCGCAGAGATTGCACCATTAGCAAGTTGCACGATTGATGCTTTCTGACCATGTGCTGGGTTCCAAGGACAATCAATCTTCCAAATCCGTGCTCCTGGTGTACTGAGCCATTGTTCAGCTTCACCAGCTTCAGGAAAGTAATTCATTAACCATTGATCTAACCAATTTTGTCCATCTTTAGCTTTAATCGGTGTTGATACCGATGTCTGAACTGGTGTGAGTACCGAGTTCTGACTAGGTGTTGCTGAATTGACAAAGGCTTGAAGTTTGGCAAGTTCCAATGGAATGATCGAATCGGGAACCGCTAATAACTTAGCTTGACGATGGATAATTCCCATTTCAGGAACTTCATCACCTTTACATGCTGTTGTGCCATAAAGTTTGGAGATGCGACTTGGGTTATAAACCGTTGGGTCAACCTTGACTATATCGGTATCAAACTGCTCGGCAAGCACCTTTAATGTGTCTTTAATCAAGGTGCTATCATTAGTAGATTCTGCCAACCGATAGATTAGATGATAACCATTACCTGAATCAGCACTGATAGGTTCGGGAAAGCCATGCGTTTTAACTAACTCTGTCCAGATTTTGCTAACTACACCTTGTGCTGCCAGTTTCTGCTCATCAGTGGCAGATGTTCCACTAAGCCGTACCGGATCAATGTCAATTAAGAGTGTTATCTGTGCTGTAATGTCTTTATCACCCACAGCCTCATTTTTACGTGCTATGCGTAACCGATTATTTGCACGTGCCAGTAAGGTTGGATCAACTGGGTTGAGTGTGTAGTAAATACCACTTGCTGCGGTGACCCGAGCTAATTCTTTGACTGCTAGATCAGGATCATTAAAGAAGCCAGAGACAATGCCAGTGTAATCTTTACCATCTAATTGAGCTTGCAATGCACGAATTTCAAAAGTGTTTCCAGAACACATCATTTGCAGGGTCTTTTTGACCTCTTGCAGATCATAATTAAACTTCTTCATTAAAATACCCTAATAAAAATAGTGTGAAAGTCTTGTGTGTTTAACACGGTTCGTCATATATCGCACCATTGAGGCTTTTACCCACAACGGAGAAGCTAAAGCGCTTCTGTTTGAATTACATCTATATGAAAGTTGAGCTTGGTTTGTAACGGGTAAAAATCACGTTGTTGTAGGCTTTTCATGGTTTCCTAGGCATGGTTTGCCCGAGTGGCAACGATCATCCCCATCCCCCGAGTTGCCCTTGTGCTCAACATGCCCCGCAGTGCCAGGTAAACCTTGGAAAGGTCGGGCTGGGCAGTGCCGATCCGGGATGCCCGGCTTGGATGACACAGATGCAGTGATTCATAAATTCATGGATCACAGATGCTCGGTTGCACTTCATCGCTCTTTCGCTTGTCTCAGCAGTGTTCTGTGGGTCAACGCACGGGCGTACTTCGACATCACCCTTTCCTCAATCCTGCTTAACGCATCCTCATTCACCTCATCGAATAACCATCATTGTTATTCATCTTCATTGATAACTTGTGTCAGTTAAAGATCGTTTGATAAATTACCAGATAATTCTTATCATGTAACACATTAAATTATCAGATAATTGTACAATGCCAATAAAAACAATTGCATATCTACGAACTTCGACCGGGTGGCAGGAGTTTGGGATTGATGCCCAACTAGATCAATGCCGTGCCTTCAACAACAAGATTGATGCAGTATTTAGTGATGAGGGAATCAGTGGGAATGTGTCCCTTCATAAACGTCCCGGGTTATTAGCAGCACTTGATTCATTGCAGAACGGAGATGTGTTGTTGGTGGCTCGGCGAGATCGTCTGTGTCGGGGTGATCCCGTTTTGATAGCGATGATTGAACGGCTGGTTGAGAAACGGGGAGCAAGGATCATCAGTGTTGCGGGTGAAGGCACTGAAGGGGATGACCCAACCAACCGCTTGATGAGACGGATTGTTGATGCCTTTGCTGAATATGAAATTCTCTTGGTTAAAGCCCGAACGACAGCGGCATTGCAAGCAAAGAAATCACGAGGAGAACGTACTGGAACTGTTCCTTACGGATACAAACTGCATCCAATGAATCCTAAAGAATTGGTAATTGATGAGATTGAACAAAAGATTATTGCATTGATTAAAACACTTCGGGAAACCGGACAATCATTACAGAAGATTGCGGATGTATTGACTGCTCAAGGATACAAGCCACGAGGCAAGAATTGGCATCGGCAGACCATTAAGAACATTCTCAATTTCACCCATTCTGAGCGATTCAAACATGACCAATAGACAACAAACCAATAACCGTATTCAACAGCAACGCTTGCGTGAGCGGCGGAAAGAAGAGGGGTGGAAACGAGTGACTGTCTGGGTGTCGCCGGAAGTCGCAACTTGTCTGCAAGCCATTGATCCGAATCTAGGAACGGCAATTTATGAGGTGATCAATAAATTATCTGATAACAACCATAACAAATTACCTGATAATTTAGTTGAGTCTGTTGTTACCACAGATAACCATGTTGATTCTGTTAATGATTTTGATCTGAGTCCGTCTAAGCAACAGGTTAAGAAGAGTGGTATTAAGTACCACGATAAGATCAAACTGATGGCATGGAAGCTGCGCTGCGAGGGTTTAACACGGGCACAGATTGCCGATGCTATTCAATTAGAATTGGGCGAACCTTTACCAAGGTCGTTTATGAGTCACATCAATCGACTTATTAAGGCAGGGCAACAATTAGCGGAGAGTGAGTAATTATGTATTGACTAACTCGGCAACTAATGGGTTTATCGTTCGGCAACGATTGTGTGCAACAGTTGGGTGGCAGTGGTTCGGGATGAATTGAGCTGGGTTTCTAATTGATCCACCAATGCCATCAATTGATCGACTTTGGCAACGATACGGTGTTGTTCAGCAAGAGGAGATAATGGAAATAGGAAGTCAACGATTGATGAAATATCTATAACTTATTGTAAATAAAAGATAAAATTATGCGATTCCATTGTTTGTGATACCATGTTACGGGCGAAGCAGTTTTTATTGTTAGCCAAATGCTGCAAGGTTTCCTTAACTAGATAGACACAAAAAAACTTGACAAAAAAGAGGTTCTTGTGGAAGCGTTGACCACTCGTGTTCAATCTTTGGTATTTATGCAGATGCTGATTTTTTGGCAAGAGAAAATGCACGATCATCGGTGAATATTTTCATGCGAGTAATGATCGATCTTAGATTACAGTATGAAAACTTGATGTCAATAAATGCTTTTTGAGAACTACCGCTGAAAATATTGTCTATATCATTTTTCAAAGAGGTTTTGAAATGAACAAAAAGTTTCGCCAGTTTGAAATTTGCCGTTATAGCTATATCTTATTTGTGTTAGGGATGATCACTTGGACTATTGTGAGTGATGCCCATATAACATCCAGTGCATTATCAGATATTCCAAAGAAAACTGGTCAGATCTTTGTCATCGACGATTGGAATACTAAAGTTACTCCAGCCGATTTAGGATTCAATTATTTTTCCGGGAATTCAGGAACGATAGGGCTAGTCACTTCTTCTTTGTCTGACGATTCCAAGGATTTACCCAATAGTTATCCAGGGGGGAGTTTAAAAATTAGCTTTAATTTTTCCGGTCAACCAGCAGAGAGCTTCGTAGGTTACTTTTTCTCGCTTTTTGGTCTGACTGATACCTTGGTATCATTGACTGGAGGAATACAACCTGACAAGCCAACTAAATTCCCTGACTATTTCTTAAACACGAAAGATTTATACCGTGGGTTTCACCCTATGGAGAACCGTAGTGTCGAAACCATTCGGTTTGATATGCATCTCTTGAGTATGGAGTCTATCACGCTCAAAATTGAACTTAAGGATGAAACTGGCTTCGATGTTTTCGCAAGAGTGTCCGTTACTAACACGAAAGAATGGGAAACGGTTTCACTATCACTTGGATCCACAGTGGATTTTAATAACTCGATAAAGGGTTGCGGAAATGTGGATGCCTTTGATTGGACTCGCATTTCGACTTTCACTATTATCATCGAGCAGCAAAATATTGAAGCTAAAATCAATAATCCAGATTCTGGACAGTTTTTAATCGACAACCTAATGTTAGTCGATGAAGACGGTGAGTATCCAGATTTATCTACTATTGAAGATACTACCTCGCATGGAATTAGTCTCGGTTATGAGGACGCCTTTCTTGATTGGGTTAGATTAACTAGTCTCATGTATTTTAAGGATTGGGCTTCCACTGATCCACGTACTGGGGGTATGGCTCAAGATCGCTCAAACTTTGCGGATTTAATGAGCGTTGGAGCAGTTGGATTTCAGCTCGGTGCCTATGTGATTGCGGCCGAGCGTGGCTATATGACACGTACTGCTGCCGCAACTGCTGTACTTAAAATTTTACGAGTACTTGATGCAAACCAAGGGTTAAATGCTGTTGGGAAGTCTGGATACCAAGGTTTTTTCTATCACTTCTTAGGTATCGATGGTCGGCGTAAGCAAAATTTTGACCGTCCAGAGACAACGGATGTAGATGAATCCCTTAACACAGTTGAATTGAGTACCATAGATACAACCCTCGCTATTGCGGGTGTCGTAACCGCAGGAAGCTATTTCAACGGTCTATCCAGCAATGAAAAAAACATCCGCACCTTAGCTAATCGCTTATACGCACGTGTAAATTGGCCATTTATGCTAGATCGTGGAACGAAGCAATTTTATTTAGGATGGAAGCCAAACGAAACCCGTTACGATGATAGAGAGTTCGGACGTTTCAAGCTAAATGATACGGCAGGGCAGGGGCAATATTCGAGTAAAGAAGTCAATGGCGTTGAGACCCCCGCAACTCTTGACTTCTACACAGATGAAGCAATGCTAACAGCACTGCTCGCCATGGGTTCACCAAACTCTAAATACCGTCAGACACGCGGGGTATGGGACGCAATCGTTCGAGAAGCGAACGGTGATTCGCTTGTTCTAAGTTACCCAGGGAGTCTTTTCACCTACTTTTTTTCGAGCGTTTTCTTGGATACGCAGGCTCTTGGAACTGATAATAACCCGTCTTACATGATTGATTTTTTTCAAAATACGTCCAATGTGATTACCAAGACCCGTGAATACACCATGTTAAATCCCCTTAAACGGGGTACTTGGTTAAACAACAAAGGCTCTACACGCTGGTTTTTGTCCGCTACCGATGGTCCATATGATCGGTATTTTGCATATGGCGCACCTACTGCTGCTTTAGCTGAAAATGGTGGCGTCATATCTTGGGGGGCAGAAATAATGAAAGAAGCGGAGAGTGGTATCGGTGGAGGTGAAATTAAGATGAGGAGTGCGGCTTCAGGTCAAAAGACTGTCTGGCTAAAAGCCAATCAAACAAGAACCTTAAGTTTCACGAGTACCTGCTCCTCTTACATAGCAACGGTTCAATATTCAAATGACAACAACGGTTTTTTGGAGACTATTGAACTAAAAGCTGACGGTAAACCAATGGGTAGCTTTGAAGCACAAGATACGGGTAACTGGGGATCAGGTTGGAATGTATTTCTAACCTCAAGATTACTCGGTCCTTTAGGATTTTCCAAAGGTAACCATCGGTTAACCTTAACGGTCAGCGGCGGAGATGGTTATGGGGTAGAAATCGACAAAGTAACACTTCAGTGCGCCAAGATTCGACCTTTGGAAGACGGTACTGTTGCTATCTATGCTGCTGGAGGATCGATAATGCACCAGCCGGATTATGCTATTGCCGCGCTATGGGAAGCGCAGCAACTCGGTCTACTGCATCCGCGTTTTGGATTTGCTGATGCTTATAACATGGAGATTGCCGATGCTGCATTACCATCGGACACTGGATTACGAAAAACAGGCTTCTGGTCTAATTCAACCGGCTTTGGAATTGATCAGGGTCCAATGGCTATAATGATTGATAACTATCTGGGAAATAATTTAATACCGCATCTTTTAATGTCCCATCCGAATATCAACACTGCATTAAAATCCTTATTCAGTAGTTTTAGTGATGATGATAAAGATGGAGTTGTACAATCCAAAGATAATTGTCCAGCGGTAGCAAACAGTACCCAACAAGACTCCGACCAAGATGGTCGAGGCGATGCTTGCGACCATCCCTGATATAAAACTTGCAGGGGAATATCCGTGCCCTGATCAAAGGGATGTTTCATCCTGATCCTCAGGGCACTGCCGATCTAAAACAGCAGCTCGAATACGTTCTCTGATGTCTCTTGCTTGTGCGTAATGATCGTTTGCTCGCTTATGAAGCCAAGCTCTTTCCTCTGCACGATATCGAGGAGTCTTACCCGCTTCCTCTTCACGTTGTTGGGCGCGTTCTATTGTAGCTTCATAGCTTAATTCTAAAGCTTTTAATTCATCGTCAGTCATGAGTATCTCCATAAGTATGTTGGTGAAACTGCATGTAACCAACTAGCACCTACTTTTTTTTGCCAGATGACAGCTTTTTTACACTTACCACATGACCTTTTGAATTAAACTTGACAATCGAATTTTTATAACATTTTTCCTTTCTGTTTTTTTCTTTAACACAGACGTCACCCCTCGCAACAAAAGGTCCAAAAGAAGGCATGACATTTCCTGCTGATACAGATGAAGAAATACCAGCAGCGATTACAGATACAGAAAAAACAAAATACGCGATTTCTTTTTTTACTGTTATATCCAACATTGGATTTATCCTGCCGATTGGGTTATTCCAAAAGTTGACGAACAAATCATATTGAGTCGTTTCGGCAACGCATCTCTCGATTAGTGAGAAAAACCTTATCGTTTTCTAAAAAACTTACTAACCATATCGGAGCAATTTGGTATTTGATACACTATTATAATTGATCGCCTAGAAATAGATAAATCTTGCAGTTCTAACCTATTGACTAGGCCCTATAAATGCTAATTTACATGGTGCCAGTATGTCGCGTTTAGAAGAGCGCATTCAACATTTCGGCGCATTAACTCTTGAAGAGCTGGAGCGTCGGTTGACCTCTGGAGTTTTGGGACCAAATAGCCAACTTTTATGTAAATCTCTGATAAATGATAAGTCTGGTGTCAGAAAATACGACGTTCCTACGCTAGAAGAACTTAGACCGACACCACCAGTGCAGTCAAATGTAATTGATTCCCCACCACCTTTTAATGTTTATGTAGCGATTAAATTCGCTCTGAGTTTTTTTTAGGAACCCTACTGCTGGCTACAACCACCTACATCACATTCTTCACACCATTGGCACCTCACGGTGGTGCTCAGACGGAGCTAGTCAAGTCGCTGCTGCCACAGCGGAATAAGTCGCACAGATGCGACAGTTTTTTTTGCACGGCGGAGGGCACCATTCATGTATCCTACAAAGGATTGGGCAATCACGGGAAGACACTGTATTTCTGTAGCAAGCATGTGGATTCTGCCCCCTCTTCCGTTTCTCCTTATCATGTCAGCGGATTTCGAGAGCTTCTTAGTGTACCAATCATGGTTAGTTGTATTATTATCGAAGTAGTGGTACTATACAATATGCTGGTGATTCCACTAAAATTGATGACTGAAGGTCTACAACAGTCACAGAGTTACCCTGACTTGTTGCGCTCTTTTTGTAGTTCCACTATATTGGAGATTGTATGTCTCTTGTCCCTTTGGGGTGTTTTTGTTTTTATCTCAATTGCCACTTTATTAGCCGGCTGGACGTAAACATCATAATCCCTTGTAAATAAGGGATAAAAATATATTCAACCCTACTGATAGAATCAGTATAGTGGCTAATATGGGTTTTATTATTATTTACAAGCAGTTATAAAATATTCACCCTGTTGAATGGTTTGCTGCCGAGGTTAAAAGATGATGACTCTAATTCCGATGACTACGACTACGGATCCAACTCCGACACCTTAGAACACGCAACAACCTGAGTAATTTTATCAACTGTCTAATTTATAGAATAAAGAACTGTGAGATTCAACTTTCTATCTGCTATTACTAAAAATATCCTGCACTATGCGGGATTTTTTGTGTGTAGCAGAAGCTGCCGCCAAACTTGTACCCACAAACTTGGCTGTAACAAGTAGCTCATACCCGATGGAAAAAGGTCAAACCCATTACTGAATTTGACCTTATCCAATTCCTAACAAAACCACACACCCTGCAAAAGTTACTGGTTTTGCCTTAACTGTACGCAATCAGCGCCGCACTGACACTTAACAAATTGATCCGGTTTTATCGTTTCAAAACAGCATAAGTAACCGCGCTGACAAGGCTCAAGTTTACACGAACTGCACCAAGTAACAAGAGCCTCAGTTGATTGCGTCAAGGAAGCCCAAATGGCACTTGGCATAACAAACACACTGAAAACCAACGATTTCCTCAACACTGAATGCGTTTTTGAAGCGCAGGAAGAGTCGTTCCCGGCACAGCTGCTCACCGCACAAGAGCACTTCGATTTGCTGCACCCGCCCCGTGCGTATGGTGTCACCGTGTTCTGGGAACAGCACAAGCCGAGTGGTGGTTGGAAAACACTTCGCTCTGACTCACCGAACCTACCGGAGTTTCTCGCCGACCAACAAGGTCAACAAGACCGTTATCTCACTGTCAATGAGTTCTATCGCTGGCGCGTGACCAACCAGTTGAAATCGTTGCGAGCCTGTTATGTCGATATTGATGGCAATGTCGATATTGACAAACCATTACTGCGGCTTGCTGAAATGGAGCTGCCTGAACCTTCCTTTGTGATCTACAGCGGGCGAGGAATGCACCTGTATTGGTTGATCAAACCAGTACCAGCCAAAGCCCTACCGGTCTGGCAAATGGTGCAGAACAAATTGGTTGAAGCCCTCATCCCGATTGGAGCTGATCCGGTTGTCAAGGATTGCACTCGGGTATTGCGGCTGTGCGGAACGATCAACAGCAAAAATGGAGTTCAAGTCACTGGGAAAAAACTGACCGGGAAACGTTGGACACTGCATCAATTGTCTGATGCTGTATTGGGAAAACGCCCAGAATGGGTGCCATCCCAAAAACCAAGGTCAGCACAAGTGCACAGTTTCAGTGCAAAACCCAACGGACGTAAAAAGTACGGCAGCATCTATCAGTGGTGGTCTTTGGTACACCAAGATTTAATGAAGATTGGGGATTATTATTTACCCAGTGGTGGTATTCCAGAAGGTCGTCGGGACATCTGGTTATTCTTAACCTTGCTTTCATTATCGTGGTTTGTGCCAGCAGCTCGTGTTAAAAGCGAAATGCTTAAAATTGCACGACGCTATACACCGGGACTAATGAACGATGTTCAACGCCAGATGCTTCCAATAATTAAACGCGCTGAAGCATCAATGCGTGGTGAAAAGATCATATTCAACGGTAAAACAGTTGACCCACGTTATCAATTCAAGCGTGAAACCCTGTTTGAATGGATACAAGAGATCATCCCTGCTGAGTTGCAGTCGGAGCTGCGGGCGATCATTCCTAACGAGCTGCGGACACAGCGCAGAAAGGAGCGGGACAAAGCACGTCCACCACGTGACCGGATGAAGGAAGGTCGTTATCAGGATCGTTACACCAAAGATGGTGTGCGAGAGAGTAATCGAGAGAAGCGGGAACAAGCTCGGCAGATGCGAGCCGATGGGATGTCCCTTCGTGCCATTGCAAAGGGGTTGGATGTTTCAAGCCGTTGTGTTGCCCTCTGGACAGGGTGCGTAGGAACCCCCCCTCTTTAATGCCCGTCCCCCAGGGTCGCCTAGGGCAGGTAATCCCCTTGATAATGACTGTGTTCAGGGACGCATGGATCGGACATCGGTTGTTCCTGTGTTGAGCGGGGCTTCGGGTGGATTGGTGGTTGAGTCTAATTGCTTGGGTGAGTCTGAACGGTTTGGGTTGGTTTTTCCAGTGTCATCGCATTGCTTAGGGTTGGAAGAGCCTTTAAGGGTGGTTCTGAGTGGTCTTAATGGCATTTTGAGTAGCTGGTTGGGTTGGTTGGTTTGGCTGGTGTTTCTTGTTGTGTTGCGGCTGTGAGTGGGTTTTAGGGTTGATGTTGACTTGAGTTATTATCTGAACTTTACGTTAACGTTAGGTTTGGGTTTTGATTGTTTCAAGTTCAAGCGCTGATAACTGGTTCTGTTTTGAGGTGAGCATTTGAATTTCGATGAGATTTTGTTTCGTTCCAGTGGGAGAGTCTGAGGTTGGTTAAACGGCTTGTTTTGGATTAAACGGTTGATTTGTCTTCTGATTATTTTATTCTTGATTGTTGGTTTCAATAGGGCTTTCAGGTTATTGGGATAAGTTCAGAATGAATTGTTGAGAGGGCTTTCTATTACAGCATCATCGGTTGTTTTATTATTGGGTCATTAGGTTTGTGATCGGTATTCAAGGGCTAATGATTATTCAAGGGCTGATCTGATAACTTTTGATTGTCTCGAGGTTTGGTTGGTGTTGTGAGAGTGATTTAATGAATGGGTTAATGGTTGAGACCAGCGACAACAGCTACAAGACAGCTACAACTTTTCGGCAGTTTGTCCTGTCTTTTCAATGGCTAATGAATCTGTTACCGTTGTAGCTGTTGTAGCCGTTCCTTTTTTGAGGTGAGCATTGATGAAATTCCTGACCAAGACTTTTGATAACATCATTGATGATCCTGATTAAAGGTGAGCACAACATGGAAATAATCAGTGTTGGTGAACACAATCTCAACGTTTACCTAAATCTTGCCCAGAGCTATGAAGGTGAATTTTCAGGTATTACCAGAAAGAAGCCTAATGAATGTGGATTATTTCCTCTTGATACACAGATTAGCGATAATACAAAAGGGTATCTTCTTATTATTGATAACACTCCCGCTGGTCTCGCTGCGATATTAGCAAAGTCTAATAACAAGTATGAGGTTAGTGAATTTTATATCATTCCATACTTTCGTAAGCAGTTGTTTGGTAAACATTTTGCGCATCAACTCTGGCGCATGTTTCCCGGTCATTGGGAAGTAAAACAAATTACTGGGGCTGACGATGCGTCTGTGTTTTGGCGTAAAGTAATCAGTGAATTTACTCTGGGAACTTTCTTGGAAGATAAATATGAAGATTCCTATTGGGGATTAGTTACAAGGCAGCAATTTTGCACTGTCATTGAATAAAAGTTAATGCTTTTTTGACCAAACAATCAAATTAAGATCGAGCACAACATTCATTCCGCAATACCGTTGGTTACAACAGTGGGCACTGCGCATGAAGAGCATAAGTCTGTCTGCGCAGGTGTTCAGTGTTGGGTTCATTCCATCATGAATGGTTATGATCCTCAGAACTTTGACATTCAGATGATGGTTCAATCAGGAAATCATCATAGTTGCGACCTTTCATCCACCAAGGCGCACGACCGGCTCCACTCCATGTTTTGACCGAATTAGGATCACGATATTTAGGTGGGAGAGGTGGTTTAACCGGTGTTTTCGGTTTCAACTGTGGGAAAACATCTTCAGCGGTAAGCGCATATTTCTCTAGTGAAGCTCTTAACTCTTTGATCTTACTGCGCTTTTCCAGTTTGCGGGCAGCATCGATTTCCTGTTGCAGGATTTCCTGTTGTTGGAGCAGTTCATCAAGGGTTGACATAAATCGGTTCTCAAATACAAGGAAGTGTTGAAAGATACATGATTCAGTTAACAAAATCATCAGGTGTTCTGAATAAGGCACTTTATTGTGTTATGAAATAAATCCATTCTTAATAATTGAATGGTTTAATGATCGATCAGAAAACACCAGTAATGATGTTCCCAATCGATCAATGATTATTGCATGGTCATTGCCATTCGTTCTTTCACTCGCATGACTGCCTCATTATATTGAGCCACCTTATTAAAACGGATATGCTCAATTAATTCCCCTGGAATCTCATTCATAAAGCGAGATGGTTTTGAATTCCATTCTCGTCCATGAATCAACCGGCTTTCCGCATGAGTCATAAACAATTGTTCCATCGCACGAGTTATGCCGACATAGCACAATCGTCTTTCCTCCTCAAAACGTTCTCGATCATGTAACGACATACTGTGTGGGAATAATCCCTCCTCGAGTCCGACAAGGAACACCACTGGGAATTCCAGCCCTTTTGCCGCGTGAAGTGTCATTAACTGCACGGCATCGTTGTTGTCATCATCGCTCATCTCGTTTGCTTCCAAGGCAACATGATTCAGGAACACCGTTAAAACATCACCATCTTCCATGTCCCAGCTCCGTTCAAAGCGAGCGGCTGTTTCCACCAACTGATCCAGATTCTCAACGCGCTCCTCCCCCTTTCCATCGGGTTGCTTGAGATAAAACTCCGGTAACTCTGTCTGTTTCAGCAGTTGATTCAATCGTGTTGCCAACGTCATCTTTCCAATGTGATTAGATTGAATCAATGCCACAAATGCTGTGAGTGATTCATTGACTTTCTTGGTCAAGCCTTTCTTTGCAATCAAATCCAGTGTTGCTTCCCATAACGATCCCGATAATGTCTGTGCGTGTTTCCTCAATAACTCAATGGTGCGTTCACCAATTCCACGAGTCGGAACATTCACAATGCGCTCAAAGGCAAGGTCATCATTGCAGTTTGCGATCAAGCGTAAATATCCCAACGCATCTCGAACTTCCGCTCGTTCAAAGAAGCGTAATCCATTATGGATGCGATAAGGAATGCCAGCTTTAATCAATCGTTCTTCAAACATCCGTGATTGTGCTGAAGTCCGATATAAGATTGCATAATCTTGATAACATCGGTGATTCATGGTCAATGTTTGACCAATGCGATCAATCACGAAACGGGCTTCATCACCCGCATCAATAGCCGTATAGCATTGAATCAAAGAACCTGTTGATTGTTGTGTCCACAGATTCTTACCGAATCGATTCCGGTTGTGTGCAATCACGGCATTGGCAGCATTCAGAATGTTGCTGGTAGAACGATAGTTTTGTTCCAATCGTAATACCTGCACATTGAGATAATCTTGTTTCAATGCCTTCAGATTCGCAACCTTCGCTCCTCTCCATCCGTAAATGGATTGGTCATCATCTCCAACTGCACAGATGAAGTTATTGCTGGTAGATAACATCCGTAACCACATATATTGCATTGTGTTGGTATCTTGGAACTCATCAACCAGAATCTGTTGAAAGCGGCTTTGATAGTGTTGACGAAT
>NZ_PPGH01000024.1 GCF_002958735.1 Chromatium okenii
ATGGTTTGTCATCATTTTATTATGGCATTTTATTTATGAACATTGAATTATATGAACCCGATAAAGTAGTTAAAGGATTATTGTTATTCCATCCTATTAACACCTTTTTTGAAATCCGCATTTTAGAAGCAACATTAGATGGAAGTTATCCTAATATCGTTTCTGGCATCTTCAATGATCCGCAACTTGTACCAGAACAACTGCAAAGGATTAGTCAAGCCAAGGGCTTTTTCCATACATTGAACCCACTGAATCCAGAATGTGCTCTCGTACAGAACGCAATGTTGAATCAACTGAGTTATGGCAATGGCAATGGAAGTGCAGGAAGTAAAGACATTCTTCAACGCAAGTTTTTAATGATCGACATTGATGCAGAACGTCCATCTAAAACCAGTGCCACTGAAGAACAGAAAGAGAAGGCAGGCAATGTTGTCAAAGAAATTCATCAATGGTTGTCTGACGAAGGTTGGTCAAATGCAATTGGTCTTGATAGTGGCAATGGATTCCATTTGTATTATCCACTTGATAATGACAGCACTCTTGATTCAACTCCGTATAAAGCATTATTGAAAGGGTTAAAGGATAAGTTCACTCCTGATCCTAAAGAGCAAGGTGCAACGATTGATGTTGTTGTGTATGACCTGTCACGCATCACCAAGATTCCCGGAACTCGTGCCTGTAAAGGTAGTGATCCGAGTTTATGGCGCATGTCAGAACTGCTCATGTCACCCAGTGCAGTTCCGGGTGGAATCAATTCAATGCAAATTGAAGCTATCAATCAACAGTTGTCACCTCATGTTATAACCAAAGAATTCACAACACTTGATCAGAATAAAGAACCTGACCTACAGGCAATTGAGCGCCGTAAAGCATGGATTAAACAATATCTTCCTGAACTGATTGGAACTGAGAAGCATGAAACAGATGGACGGCTGGTTTATATCTTAGATTGTCCATTTAATCCTGAACATAAGAAGAAAGGGCATATTACGATCTTCTCAGATGGTGGCATTGATTACTCCTGTTTTACAAACAGTTGTGCCAATAACCATTGGGCAGAGTTTAAGGCACTGTATGAAAAGACCGATGAACCCACTTGGAAACCACCACAACCATTAAGCGTAGAAAAAGTTGCTACATTTGAACCTGAGTTATTACCCGATCCAATCTCGCAATGGGTAATGGAAGCATCAGCCAATTACAGCACTCCACCTGATTTTGCAATGGCTGGTATTGTTGTCGCGTTGAGTACTGTACTCGGAACTAAGGTCGCTGTTTTCCCCAAGAAAAAGGATAAGTGGTATGAATATCCACACTTATGGGGAGTAGTTATTGCCAATCCCGGAAGCAATAAATCTAGTCCTGTGGCAGATGCTGTAAGTTTTATTCATCCATTACAGGATCAGGAAGATGTGAAGTATAAACCAATGGAAAAACAATATAATTCAAATAAAATCACTCATGAAAGCTCATTGATTGCTGCAAAGGAAAATCATAAAGCTGCAATGAAGAAAGGTGATCTTAACACTGCTGCAATAGAAAAAGCTAAGATTGATTTACTGGTAACCCAAGAACCAAAAAAGCCAGATCAAAAACGTTATATTGTCAATGATAGTACCATTGAAAAGACTTTTGAAATCTGTATGGAAAATCCACAAGGAGTCCTGTATTACAACGATGAGTTAGCTACGACACTTGATAGTTTTAAGAAGCCAGGGCGGGAAGATAGTCGTACAAGTATCATTGAAGCGTGGAATGGAAAATCAGTTAATAAGCGCATTGATCGCATTAGTCGTGGCTCAAATGTAATTAAGAAGTTGTGTATTTCTTTATTAGGGACAATTCAACCAGAAGTGTACGTAGGTTATATTGGTAGCAGTGCCGATGGATTAGTTCAAAGGTTTCAATTCGCTGTTTATCCTGACCCTATGTCAACATTTAACTGGGTTGATAATTTGATTAGTCCTACACTCCTGAAAGAAGTGGCTGATGTCTTTAATCGTTTGGATCATTATAAACCACCATTGAATTGGTACCAAAGTGATATTTCAGGTCTTCATTTCTCACCGGAAGCTCAAATCACATTTAAGGAATGGTTCATTGCACTGAAGAACCGTGTCCTTAATATGAGTAACGACGAGCAAAAAGTTTCCTCATTTATCGATCATCTAAATAAATATACTTCTCTATGCCCAAAACTGGCTTTGCTGTTTCAATTCATTGTAGATGATCGTGCTCAGATGATTTCACAAACTTGTCTCTTACGTGCTATTGCCACTTGTGAATATCTGGAATCCCATGCGCGTAAGATTTATGGAGTGAATCAACAAAATCAACAGAATGTATCAGCCCTTGCTTTGTTGAGAAAGATTAAAGACCATCAAATTGATAATCTAACTGTTGCTGAATTGATTAAGAAGGATTGGAAACACTTAAATAAAGAAACCATTGTTTTAGAAACATTAAAAACCATTGAGAAATTAAACTGGTTAAAAGTCATTGAAGTTGGAACTGGTGGTCGCCCAGCCAAAAAGATTCAAATCAATCCTGCTGCTTATGATTGTCCAATAATAGAGCAGGCTGTGCAACCAGCCCGCCCTAAATTAGAAGCATTAAGAGAACATTTACTTAAAGTATCCATGAACAGTAATTATAATGATCCCGAACTTGATTCAGAGCCTGATTCCGAGTTCCTTGAAATGTTAAGTTCTACATCATTCTAAATCATCTTTTATATCAGCCCCCTTCACTGGGGGCTTTTTTTAACCTTGCCGCCTGTCCCTGCCAGTGCCCACCACCCTAACGGCTGAATCCCTCGCCCTTCCAAACTGCACACCCGAAAGCCCCAAAAGCCCCCGACTTTGAAAATTGGTTACTTATTTATGGTAACAATCAATCCATTCAATTCTGATTGATTATCTCTGTATATGTCATGTGCATATGAAATGGGTTTTCAAATAATTGATAGAGATATTATAAATTAAGGACGATGTTTAATAATGGTGTTTACACTGTTATTACTCCACTTCCTTAAACTTTTCTTGCGCTGTGCCTCCGCCATGAATGCTCACGCATTTGTGTCAGCCAAGATATCCCTGATCAAATCGGTGTTCCTTCACGGGAATGCCGATTTGATTGTCTCTTTAATGGAGTTCAATACATGTCGAGCCAAGAAATGGCTATCGTCATTGATGATGAGTCATCAATAAAAATGGCGAACCCAATGGATTTGCCACCAAACATATTTAACGCAGATTTAGAACGGCGTAGTCAGAACAGACAACTGTTACTGAATTGGATTCGGTCATCTTTGAAAGAAGGTGTCGATTACGGTTCTATTCCAACCAAACGTGGACCTTCAAAGCCCAGTTTATTCAAACCCGGTGCTGAGAAGATTTGCGGGATGTTAGGAATAACAGTTCACTTTCCTTCACTGAAGGAAACAGAACAAGCCTTATTACAAGGTTTGATCCCTGAATATGTGATGGTGCGTTGTGAATTGAAAAACATTCATGGACAAACCCTCGCAGATGGAGTTGGTGCCAGAAGTCTTAAACAAGATTATGGTGACATTAATAAAATTTTGAAAATGTCATGCAAATCAGCACATTGTGATGCGGTTTTACGCCTGGCTGGTTTATCTGAGGTCTTTACACAAGACCTTGAAGATATGAAAAACCTGAGAACGATGAATGAGAATAAACCCTCAACTTCATCTTCAACCTGTATTACAGAAGCGCAACATCGTGAATTATCGAATCAACTTACTAAGTTGAATCTGGACAATGAACGGTTTATTGCCTATTGCAATAAAATTGCATCAGCAAAATCATTAGGATCAATAAGATCCTTGAATGAATTACCTACTGCATTGTTTGACTTCGTTATGAAGAAACTGCCAGAACTTTCTGCCGCAGCTTAATCAACTTTGGAGAGAATAATGACTACTGACAACAAGCGCGTGTTTAATCTTGCTTATGGCAAGAAATATCAGGCAGCAGATCACACTGAAAAGAAGATGTGGATTCAGGTTGGTCGTTTGACGATTGAACCTGAGTCTAAGTACGGAGAACGGATTTCTGTCCGTTTAGATTCACTTCCAATTGATCCTGAGTTCAATGGAATGCTTTCAGCGTTTCCTTATGAACCTCGCAATGGATCATCCAAGAACCCTGAAGACAACATCCAGTTTTAATGAGGAGAACAACATGAGTATTACCCTATACCAGATTGCCGATGATTATCGTGACATTCTGTCATTGATGGAATCTGATTCTGATGATCCAACAACGCTTCACCAATTGGTGCAAAACACACTGGATCAACTGCAACTGGATGACCAGTTCACGGACAAGGCATTAGCCGTTGCTTGTTATACCCGTGAATTAGAATTGGAAGCCGAGGCTGTCGCCTTGACAGAAAAATCTATTCGCAATCGTCGCAAGGCACTTGAATCACGTTCCGAATTCTTGCGGAATTATCTAATAACTCAACTCCAGAAAGTCAACAAGACTGAACTGAAGAGTAACCAGATCATTATCCGGCTTCGTAAGACACCTGCTCGAATCATTGTGGACGATGAATCAATGATCCCTGATCAATTCAAGGAAGTTGAGACCTTGACCCACATTCGCAAGAATTGGATGCAGGAACAACTTCGTTTAGGAGTTGATTTCATTCCCGGAGTTCACCTTGAAACTGGTGTGAGTTTAACCTTGCGTTAATTCATCACTGGTTTTAACCCACTGAGGGCTGGCACTTGTCAGCCCTTTTTTATCTCTCTCAATTGATGATGCGAATTGCATCAGGAGTTGTTATGCCTGAAATAACTGCATTAACACAACCAACCTATTGGTTTCCTTCATGTATTGACTACATTGATTATGAAGAAATCCAACGGCTCTATTGTGATGATGATGAATCATTACCAACGGATATGAATCCATCGGCAATACCCGCTGAATGGAGCCAATTCAATGATGATGATATTCCCTTTTAACCCTTTGAGGATCAACAAGATGCGTCACTTATATCAATTCGATTTAATCGAACCTCGTGATACGACCTTAACCCTTGGTGAAGATGCCACTGGCACAATCACTATGATCTTGATGGATGAACAACGTCATTGTACTCAATTCATTTTGAGCAATGATGAATTCAATCATCTCTGCGACCTGCGTTACAAGATGGAACTTGATTCCCCAATCAGATTCCAACATTTACGCCGATTAACAACGGTGTAATCCATGTCAATCACATTCAAGTTCCCACTAGGTGAAATTGTCATTACTGATGGAGCACATTCCGCATTAAAAGAATGTGCAATATCTCCACTCTTCCTATTGTTTCGGCATCGCCAAGGCAATTGGGGAGAGATCAGCAGTGAAGATCAACATGAAAATGATCGTGCTGTAGTGGAAGGAAACAGAGTGCTGTCAGTCTATCCATTACAGGATGACTTGCGCATCTGGATCATTACTGAAGCGGATCGAACTGTTACTACTCTTCTATTACCAGAAGAGTATTAACCCCCCTTGAGGTGCTACGGCACCTCTTTAATTTGAGGAATTAACAATGAATCTGAATGCACTCAATCCTGCTCAACTGAAAGTGGTCACTGCACCATTGAGCAATATGCTGGTTCTAGCTGGAGCTGGTTCTGGAAAGACCCGTGTCTTAGTGGAACGAATAGGATGGTTGATAGAACATCATCACATTCCAGTTGAATCCTTGTTAGTAGTGACATTTACCAACAAGGCAGCAACTGAATTGAAACACCGATTAGAAGCCAATCTTGATACTGCATTGAATGGGTTATGGATTGGAACGTTTCATGGATTGGCACATCGTCTATTAAGGCTGCATTGGCAAGCGGCACAGTTAGATAAAGACTTCCAGATTCTTAATGCAGAGGATCAGCGTCGTTTATTGAAACGAGTGATGACAACGATGCAGATTGATGACACTACTTACCCGATTAAATGGGTGTTGAGCGTTATCAACAATGCTAAGGAGAATGGACTTCATCCGCACCAAGTGGAAGTTGGAGAGGATCAGAAGTTAGCTGTTCTGCGCAATATCTATACTGAATATGAATTGCAACGACAACAGAATAAAGCCCTTGATTTCGCTGACTTATTGTTGAGTGCTTATGAATTATTGCGGGATCATCGGGATATTCGTCAACACTATCAAAGCCGCTTTCAACAGATTCTGGTTGATGAATTCCAAGACACGAATACCATGCAATATGAATGGTTGAGGATGTTATCTACCAGCAATAACTTCATCTGTGCAGTTGGAGATGATGACCAATCCATTTACGGATGGAGAGGAGCGAAGGTTGCCAACCTGAAGGCATTGAAACAAGATTATCTCAATGTGCAGGTATTACGATTGGAACAAAACTATCGTTCCACCAGCAACATTCTGAATGCCGCCAATGCCGTGATTGCACACAATCGGAATCGATTCGGTAAGAATCTGTGGACACAACAATTAACAGGTTCTTTAATCTGTCATTATACGGCTATTGATGCCGGTGATGAAGCCCGTTTCGTGATTGATCGCATTGGTCAAACATTGACCATGAATCACCGATGTTATAAAGACTATGCAATCTTATATCGGACTTCAGCACAATCACGGATGTTTGAAGAACGATTGATTCGTGCAGGCATTCCTTATCGCATCCATAATGGATTACGCTTCTTTGAAAGAGCGGAAGTTCGAGATGCGTTGGGATATTTACGCTTGATCGCAAACTGCAATGATGACCTTGCCTTTGAGCGCATTGTGAATGTTCCAACTCGTGGAATTGGTGAACGTACCATTGAGCTGTTACGAAAACATGCGCATATAATATCTGGTTCATTATGGGAAGCAACACTGGACTTGATTGAAAAGAAAGGCTTGACCAAGAAAGTTGGTGAATCACTCACAGCGTTTGTGAATTTGATTCAAACTCATCACAGTGGAAAGATGAAATTGGCAACACGGTTGAATCAACTCATTAAACAGACAGAGTTACAGGAGTTTTATCTCAAGCAACCTGATGGAAAGGGGGAGGAGCGCGTTGAGAATCTGGATCAGTTGGTTGAAACAGCCGCTCGCTTTGAACGGAGCTGGGACATAGAAGATGGTGATGTTTTAACGGTGTTCCTGAATCATGTTGCCTTGGAAGCAAACGAGATGACTGATGATGAAGATCACGATGCAGTGCAGTTGATGACACTCCACGCTGCAAAAGGGCTGGAGTTCCCAGTAGTCTTTCTAGTCGGACTCGAGGAGGGATTATTCCCGCACAGCATGTCATTACATGATCGGGATCGTTTTGAAGAAGAAAGGCGATTGTGCTATGTCGGCATGACAAGAGCGATGGAACAATTGTTTATGACTCATGCGGAAAGCCGGTTGATTCACGGACGAGAATGGAATTCAAAACCTTCTCGCTTTATGAACGAGATTCCAGGAGAATTCGTTGAGAATGTCCGGTTTAACAAGGTGGCTCAATACAATGAGGCAGTCATGCGAGTGAAAGAACGAATGGCAATGACCATGCAATAATCATTGATCGATTGGGAGCATCATTAACCGGTGTTTCCTGATCGATCATTAAACCATTCAATTATTAAGAATGGATTTATTTCATAACACAATAGAGTGCCTTATTCCAACACCTGATGATTTTGTTAACTGAATCATGTATCTTTCAACACTTCCTTGTATTTGAGAACCGATCCATGTCAACCCTTGATGAACTGCTCCAACAACAGGAAATCCTGCAACAGGAAATCGATGCTGCCCGCAAACTAGAACGGCGTAGTAAGATCAAAGAGTTAAGAGCTTCGCTAGAGAAATATGCACTTACCGCTGAAGATGTTTTCCCACAGTTGAAGCCGAAAACACCGGTTAAACCACCTCTTCCTCCTAAATATCGTGATCCCAATTCGGGCAAAACATGGAGTGGAGCCGGTCGTGCGCCCTGGTGGATGAAAGGTCGCAACTATGATGATTTCCTGATTGAACCATCATCTGAATGTCAAAGTTCTGAGGATCATAACCATTCATGATGGAATGAACCCAACACGAAACATTCTGGTTCAATTTAGAATGGCACTGTCTGCGTGGTTCGATGGTTGCTGTTGTTGGGTTGCCAAAAGAAGCAACCCAAGCGGCGCAGCGTCCGGGTGAGCTGCTTTTGATTTTACCTACTTTTAACAACAGAACAGTTCGTGGGTTGGCTTACTTTGGCAACGTTAGCGTTTTGACGAGGGCTAGGGTTGTATTATCACGTAATTGCAAGACGCTTATACCGGTTGATTTTGTTATAAGTACGGATATTTGCGTACCAACCGTAGTCAAGGCACTTGGCGTGATGGTCGTTGCAGCACCCAACGCCACTTGCTTTAATTGTTTTCCAGTAGCGCTGTCAATCGTTTTCAGATAAAAATTACCGGAATTCATAGCTAATACTACCTGATCCATCATCTGGTCGCCATTTACGTCTGGGATTGTGATAACATCTAGGTACTGGCTATAACTGTAATCCCATTCGCAAATAAAATTTTGACTAAATGGAGAATCACAAACCCAACTTGTTTCAGTCGATCCGCAATAGTCATCCCACATTCCATTGCTAGTATATATCTGCATAGAGTCACCAGAATCATTTGGTTCTCCTGGGCTCCAATTAGTATAAAGAAGTTTCTCGCCAGTTATCCATGTCCAATTGTCACCACCTAAATCCCAACCACCAATCCACGAACCTCCTGTGCTCATATTCTTTGCAATATTTTGGAAAACAAACTCATTTTCTTCTGATGAAGTTATAGTTGCCAGATGTCCCCCCTTGCTTTTACAATAGGTTTCACCATCCTCCCAAGTCATATTACTATCTATGCCTTGATAGGTGTGCCAATTATTCGGATTGACCAACTTAGTTGAATCGGCTTGAGCTACGCTGATCAAAGCCAGTATCGCTACGGTAAAGGTAGCTAAAGGTTTATGAATTGTCATTGTTTATCCTCAATGTGAAATACGATTTCAAGTATTAGCACACAACTCAGTTTAAGCTTGGACGACCTTGCCTAACGAGACTTTGACCTCAAATCTGAGGCTAAAGCCAACCTCAGAAATCCATCAACACTGATAAAGATAACCATAGTTGCTCCACTAAAATAGGAACCAATCCACCACCACAACAAAAGAAAAGCCCTAGATGTAACCACATTCACACTGCCATCGGCGAGTCACCGTTTCACAACCGATGATCCAACCTAGACAAATCACAGTTAAATCACCTTTTACTCTTAACGTCAACCCTTCCCTTGCCGCTGATCCAGAATCAACTACCTTTCTTCCGCAGTAAGCACCAACTCAGGCTCCAATGTCTCTTCGGGATCATCAATGCTCACTTCAAAAAAAGAACGGCTACAACAGCTACAACGGTAACAGATTCATTAGCCATTGAAAAGACAGGACAAACTACCCAAAAGTTGTAGCTGTCTTGTAGCTGTTGTCGCTGGATCAACTAAGACCCATTCATTAAATCACTCTCACAACACCAACCAAACCTCGAGACAATCAAAAGTTATTAGCAATTGAATAACCGATGATGCTGTAATAGAAAAGCCACCCTCAAAAATTCATTCTGAACTTATTCAAATAACCTGAAAGCCCTATTGAAACCAACAATACCGTTTAATCCGAAATAATCCGAACCAAGCCGTTTAACCAACCCAACCTCAGACTCTCCCACTGGAATGAAACAAAATCTCATCGAAATCGAAATTCAAAAAACAGAACCAATGGCAACAGAGTTGTTAGCCCCTGAACCCTTGAAACAATCAAACCCAAACCTGACGATAACGTAAAGTTCAGATAATAACTCAAGTCAACATCAACCCTAAAACCCACTCACAGCCTCAACACAACAAGAAACACCAGCCAAACCAGCCAACCCAACCAGCTACTCAAAATGCCATTGAGACCACTCAGAACTGCCCTTAAAGGCTCTTCCAACCCTAAGCAATGCGATGACACTGGAAAAACCAACCCAAACCGTTCAGACTCACCCAAGCAATCAGACTCAACCACCAAACCACCCGAAACCCCACTCAACACAGGAACAACCGATGTCCGATCCATGCCCCCCTGAACACAGTCATTCTCAAGGGGGATAACTGCCCTAGGCGACCCTGAGGGGGCGGGCATTAAAGAGGGGCGGCTTTCTACAATCCGCGTCCACAGGACAACACAACGGGGGGAAACCTCCAATGCAGTTGCAATGGCTTGAAAGGTCATCCCCTCGGCTCGCATCTGCCGAGCTTGTTCCCGCTTCTCTCGATTACTCTCTCGCACACCATCTTTGGTGTAACGATCCTGATAACGACCTTCCTTCATCCGGTCACGTGGTGGACGTGCTTTGTCCCGCTCCTTTCTACGCTGTGCCCGCAACTCGCTGGAATGATTGCCCGCAGCTCTGACTGCAACTCAGCAGGGATGATCTCTTGTATCCATTCAAACAGAGTTTCACGCTTGAATTGATAACGTGGGTCAACTGTTTTACCGTTGAATACAATCTTTTCTCCACGCATTGATGCTTCAGCGCGTTTAATTATTGGAAGCATCTGGCGTTGAACATCGTTCATTAGTCCCGGTGTATAGCGTCGTGCCAGTTTAAGCATTTCACTTTTAACACGAGCTGCTGGCACAAACCACGATAATGAAAGCAAGGTTAAGAATAGCCAGATGTCCCGATGACCTTCTGGAATACCACCACTGGGTAAATAATAATCCCCAATCTTCATTAAATCTTGGTGTACCAAAGACCACCACTGGTAGATGCTGCCGTACTTTTTACGTCCGTTTGGTTTTGCACTGAAACTGTGCACTTGTGCTGACCTTGGTTTTTGGGATGGCACCCATTCTGGGCGTTTTCCCAATACAGCATCAGACAATTGATGCAGTGTCCACCGTTTCCCGGTCAGTTTTTTCCCAGTGACTTGAACTCCGTTTTTGCTGTTGATCGTTCCGCACAGCCGCAACACTCGAGTGCAATCCTTGACAGCCGGATCAGCTCCAATCGGGATGAGGGCTTCAACCAATTTGTTCTGCACCATTTGCCAGACCGGTAAGGCTTTGGCTGGTACTGGTTTGATTAACCAATACAGGTGCATACCACGACCGCTGTAGATCACAAAGGAAGGTTCAGGCAGCTCCATTTCAATAAGTCGCTGTAATGCCTTGTCAATATCGACATTGCCATCAATATCGACATAACAGGCTCGCAACGATTTCAACTGGTTGGTCACGCGCCAGCGATAGAACTCATTGACAGTGAGATAACGGTCTTTTTGACCTTGTTGGGCGGCGAGAAACTCAGCTAGGTTCAGTGAATCAGAGCGGAGTGTTTTCCAGCCACCACTCGGCTTGTGCTGTTCCCAGAACACGGTGACACCATACGCTGGGCGCGGGTGCAACAAATTGAAGTGCTCTTGTGCTGTGAGCAGCTGTAACGGGAACGACTCTTCCTGCGCTTCAGAAACGCATTCAGTGATGAGGAAATCGTTGGTTTTCAGTGTGTTTGTTATGCCAAGTGCCATGTGGGCTTCCTTGACGCAATCAACTGAGGCTCTTGTTAGTTGGGGCGGATCGTGTAAACTTGAGCCTTAGTCAGCGCGGCTACTTATGCTGTTTTGAAACGATAAAACCGGATCAATTTGTTAAGTGTCAGTGCGGCGTTGATTGCGTACAGTGAAGGCAAAACCAGAAACTTGCTTAGGGTGTAGTGGTTTAGCCGGTTAAAAGAATTTAGTATGTTATAAAAAAAGCCGGTTCATTACTGAATCGGCTTTTTGTTGTGTTGAATGCATGTGAGTATTAACCCGAGTTAATGTTCTTACTTTTTTAACAAGATGATTTTTTTGAATAAATCCATCTTTCCCATAACATTCCCTGCACTGTCTTTTTGCACTCCGCGTCCAACAGTTACTCTCACTTTTCTACCCTTGAATTTAGACATATCATCTTCATCAAATTTCTCACATAAAGGCGCACCACATAAACCACCGCGCTCTTTACCTTTGGCATCTACAATCGTTAAGTAACAATTATCCCCACATGCATAATCTGATATAACACCTTCAATAACTCGATCTTTTGCATTAGCTGTGTTAAAAAAGAGTACGCTAAAAAGAGCCAGCAATACAGGAAGTGCCTTTTTCATACAGTTGCTCTTAGTGTTGAAAGGGGAATTTAAGGAACACTACTGGATTACTTCCAAGCACATACTTTAACACGCTTATTTTGCCAACATGCACCTTTTCTAACTAAATTTCCAAGTGGATCATGTGCGTGTGTTGCCCCTTCTTCTCCGTTCCAATTCCCTTCGGCTACATTCTTACCAGTAACTGACACCTGTGCGAAATAGGTGAGTGGTGGGTTATTTTTAGATACTTGAAAACTTCCATCATCATGCATTGAAATATCACATGATCCGTTGATATATTTCTTGCCTTCAACTTCTAAAAGACATTTCCCACGAAATGATTGCGATGCTTGGGCTGTTGCCAAAAAAGAACCATTAAGAAAAAAAATGATAAAGACAGCTTTTAATAAAAAACTAGAGTAGCTCATTATTACAATTCCCAATTTGGATTAACTAAATCTTTTCAACCTTCACCTTCTTTTCAAACACCTGTAACGACGCTTCTTCCAACATCACAATCGTTCCCGCATCACTGCCAACTTGAGCACCTAGCTTGCCAGTCATTGCAGCAACCCATTGTGTCCAGTCAACTTGTGCCTTCTCCAGCTTCTTCCAGACCTTCGGCTTCAAAGTTGTCACCACCAATGCAGTGTCAGTCTGAACACCAATCTTCATGCCTGACTTAACGATAACAGGTTGAGGCGGTTCAGTAAACTTCACTGTCAATTCAAGGCGACCGCTCACGATACTCTCCGAGGTCAAGGGTGCATCAAGTGGTGGAACAGGTTTAGCTTCCTGTACTGCCTTGGGCTTTTTGACCTTTTCAATCTTCTTTATCTTAACCGGTTTCGGCTTGAGTGGTATAGCTAAACGTTGCGCACAAATCAGTGCCAACCTCTCGCGTGGACTGTCACACTCAGCTTCAGTCACCTCACCGGCAGGTTGTCCCTGTAGATCAACCCGTACAGCCCCAGGCTGCACTGATTGAAGATAGCGAATGCGTCCGCAATACCGACCCAACACATGCTTGATGTCAGACCGTTTGTGACCAGCAGCGATCAAGTCCTTATGAATCTTCAACTTCAGTGGACGTGGACGAGTCAGATCAAAGCAGTCGGGATAGAGTGCGATGATGTCAAGCTGTGGTGCCAACAAGGGCTGCACTGGGATTTTATCAGCGTCTTGTTGCTCAGGTTCGTCACTTGGCACTGATGGCTTCAAGTCATCCATTCGTTTGATTTTATTCAAGTTTATTAACATTAAGTACGCTATTGATCTAATCGACTTTTTCTGCTTCACTACCCACATAAAGCGGATGTATTCTATATGTTCATCTCGCAAAAGTAACCACTACTGGCTCGCACTGTGGTCAATCTCAATGTTGAGAACTTGACTAATTGTCCATGCTTAAGAAAAACAACTATGATGAACTCAATAGTTTGTTCTGTATTACGAGTGTTGCTTGCTCTTTTAGTGTGTACATCTCAAGTCCATGCTGCGGGAACTAGCTTTGGTGCATCTGCCGCCCAATTTATTGGCGGTTACTTACTGGAAAAAGTTATTGACGGAATTTGGGATGATACAACTGGCAAGCCTGATGTTGAAAAATTACAAAATCGCATAACAAACTTAGAATCATCTTTAGGTGATTCGTCACCATCTCTCGATACACTTAAAAATTCAATTCATGAAAGTATGTCATTGGACGAATATAATCGCCTTGTTAATACTGCATTACCTGGTATTGCAAATTTACTATCTAACCATGAGAATAGATTACAGGTAGGAGCTTTACGTTTGGCTTCGTATTGGAATCACAACGGCTCAAAAATGGGGCTACTCGCGCAAGGAAATAGGCGAATCTTCGTTTATGTAACACCTAGATCGGGAATGAAAGGTCTTGTGGAGCAGGGAACAGTGTTGTTTTCTGGTACTACTGACAACACCAAGTATAGTGGCGTAGCTAGGCGTTTTTCTCGTGGTCTTGATCCAATTGAATATAGTGTAAGTGGCCCAATTACAAACAACGGAACTAAAGTAACGCTGAATGGTAAAGGAATTATTAGGAATTCAGACGGTAGTGTAAAAAGAACGTTTAATGATACACTAAATTTCGAGTTTGTTTCTGGTCCTTTATAGTTGGTATAGAATGCATATATGTATCAAAAAATGGTAGTGGTCTAATCGATAGGGTTGTAAAGATTTTTATCCTTTAGTTACAAAGGATTAAGAGATTCTTGCCCTACTGATTAGGATCACTACCACTACAAAGAGTAGTAGTTGATCATGGTTTACCTTTCATTCCCCGTGAGGACTTAAAGAATATGGAAACACAAAAGATTATATTGATTAGTTTAACTTTTCTTCTTTTTAGCAGATTAGCGATAGCTGGAGAATCAATTCCCGCTTCATTCCACGGCAAATGGGGTAATAAGAATTGTAAAAATAGCGGAGATGTTCAAGTTGATGGACGCAGCACCCCATCAATTCAGATTGATGGAAAGTCCATCAGCGTTATGGATATGCACTGCAACTTAAAGAGAATAGTAAAAAAGATTCATCATTTGTCGGTAAATTTTCTTGTGAAAGCGAAGGTGAATCAATTGATTCAACGTTTATGCTAAGTGTTGATAATAAAATGTTAACTTATGGTATTGTTGATGCACCTGATGGTTTTGGATCTAGTTCTGCAACAAATTTGCAACACTGCAAGTAAGAATAAATAAACTGACATTCCTGCAAACACTCAAGAACTAAAATGAAAGAATTTCTACTATTGGTATTTTTGTTCGGACTTTCCTCAGTAGTTCATGCAGGGTTAAAATGCAGTGATGTCACATATGGGAATGAAAACTATCATGAAAAAATGGAAGAACTAGCCAAAATCGCAAGATTACCTGATGGTTATTACAGCAGATATCATGAAGATTTTATTAGTAGATTATGCAATGGTAAAAATCAAGATTTAGATAGATTGATTGATGACGGATATATTGATGCTAAAGAAGCCCAATCAATTGCAAGGGTGTTGGGGAAAAAGTATAAACCAAAAAGCCGCACTGAATTAGGAAAAAGTTACGGGTACTCTAGGGAGAAGTTTTCGGATATGGGATTATGTAATGCTTGTGCCGATAATGTCGCTCAATACTACACGGAAAAGCCCAATTCAAAATGTGGAAAACTTGCAAAACAAGCCCTAGAAGGGAATCCAACATCTATTGAAAAACTACAATCTTTTCCCAGTTACTGTACTGGGAAATAATAGCTGACACATACATTTTTATCCCCGCTTTGAACTCATCACACCACTTCTTCAATTCCACCCATCCCCTCAATAAAGGTGTCAATGAAGGCTTGTAACCGCTCTTTAACCCGTTAAATGACCACCTTGCTCTCGTTATCAATTTGCACCCGTTCATAATCCAGAGCATATTCTGATTGGGTGGTCACGCTGTTTAGCTTGTCATTAAAATATCGGTTTGAGAAAAATCGTTACCCTTGAATAATAGCGGTTCATGGCGATGTTTAGCTAAAGCATAAGAAAAGCAGTCACCGAAGTTTAGACCCGCCGGATGCCGCCCTTTACCATACGTCAACCAAGCACGATAGGCGATCTGTGCTAATTCAGCATCTACCGGCACAATAACAATTCCAACAAGATCAAGCAATTCAGCAAGACTTTCGCGCCCTACATCACCACGTCGGGCAGTGATAACGAGTAGGGTTTCGAGCCATGTCACTGCCGACATGACGTTGATTTCTGACTCAGCCAAGCGTTGCGCGTATTGTTCCGCTTCCGGTTCACCCAGCAAAATACAGATCAGTGATGAGGTATCAATCACCATAATTATTGCTGCCTGTCATGCCGGATAACCATTGGTTTCATAGCCGATGATGTCATCCGCAGAACGTGAATCATATTCTGGTGCAGTCGCACACCGGCGACTGATGCGCAACAATGCTGCAAGCCGTTCCTCGCGGTTGGATGTCATAGGGCGATTAAACACTGTTTCCAATAGTGCCATCACTTCGCGGTCAATTGAACGATGATGTTGTTGGGCTTGTTGCTCCAACTGTCGATGTAAAGAGTCAGGGACATCATGCAAGGTTATTGTGGGCATGGTTATTTTCCCAATGTTAGCGATGAATGTTATTGCTTTGAATTGTTTTAATAACGGCGATTTTCTAAAGATATTTATCCTGCAAATAACGCTGATAATCAGTTTCATCAATTGTTGACTGTTTGATAATACCAATCAATAAATTAGTAATTGGTGGGATTGCAGTATCAATACGTTGTGGTTTCAATCTTTGTTGTATTGGATTTAGCGTTGCAACTCTTGTCAGTTGCCAAACCATCTGAAAGGTGTTGGCAATGTTCCACAGTTGTTGTTGCAGGAGACGGCGTTGCTCTTCAGTCATGGTTCAACAGGCAAGTTGGCTGGCAGGAATCCGACACTTTACAACAGTTGGCAGTCGGACTCGCTACCTAACTGCTGCAATCTGACCAGACGGTGACATGATTCCACCTCGAGGGCGGGTCAAAGTTATTTAATAGCATCACAACCATTCAAGTTTTACGATCACTCTCCGCTAATCGTTGCCCTGCCTTAATAAGTCGATTGACATGACTCATAAACGACCTGGGTAAAGGTCCACCAACTTCTAATTGAATAGCATCGGCTATCTGTGCCCGTGTTAAACCATCGCAGCGCATCATCCATGCCATCAGCTTGATATTGTCGTGGTACTTAACAGTACTCTTCTTATGCTTAGACGCGCTCAGATCAAAATCATTAACGGAATCAACAGGGTTATCTGTGGTAACAACAGGCTCAACTAAATTATCAGATAATTTATTATGTTTGTTATCAGATAATTTATTGATCACCTCATAAATTGCTGTTCCTAGATTAGGATCAATGGCTTGCAGACAACTGGCTACTTCCGGTGACACCCAGACAGTCACACGTTTCCAACCCTCTTCTTTCCGCCGATTACGCAAGCGTTGTTGTTGAATACGGTTATTGGTTTGTTGTCTATTGGTCATGTTTGAATCGCTCAGAATGGGTGAAATTGAGAATGTTATTAATGGTCTGACGATGCCAATTCTTGCCTCTAGGCTTGTATCCTTGAGCAGTCAAAACATCCGCAATCTTCTGTAATGATTGCCCAGTTTCCCGAAGTGTTTTAATCAATACAATAATCTTTTGTTCAATCTCATCAATCACCAATTCTTTTGGATTCATTGGATGCAACTTGTATCCATAAGGAACAGTTCCAGTACGTTCTCCTCGTGATTTCTTGGCTTGCAATGCCGCTGTCGTTCGGGCTTTAACCAAGAGAATTTCATACTCGGCAAAGGCATCGACAATTCTTCGCATCAATCGGTTGGTTGGGTCATCACCTTCAGTACCTTCACCCGCAGCACTGATGATCCTTGCTCCCCGTTTCTCAACCAGCCGTTCAATCATCGCTATCAAGACGGGATCACCACGACACAGACGATCCCTTCGAGCCACCAGCAACACATCTCCGTTCTGCAATGAATCAAGTGCTGCTAATAACCCGGGACGTTTATGAAGGGACACATTCCCACTAATTCCTTCATCACTAAATACCGCATCAACCTTGTCAGTAAAGGCATGGCATTGATCTAACTGGGCATCAATCCCGAACTCCTGCCACCCGGTCGAAGTTCGCAGATATACAATTGTTTTTGTTGGCATTGTACAATTATCTGATAATTTAATGTGTTACATGATAAGAATTATCTGGTAATTTATCAAACGATCTTTAACTGGCACAAGTCATCAATGATGATGAATGACAATGATGGCTATTAGAGGAGGTCAATTAGGGTATCTAAAACGGGATTGAGGAAAGGGCGATGTCGAAGTACGCCCGTGCGTTGACCCACAGAACACTGCTGAGGCAAGTGATGAGGTGTTCCGATGTCTTGGTATCGCAAAGTTTTTTTGCAGCAGCACTTGAAAAGAGAAAAACACCACCTATGTTCACGTTCCGTTTCAAGGAAGGGCTAGATCGGTGTAATTCTTAGATGACATAGATCGTGCAAGACCGTATTCATAGATTCATGGATGTTATGACAAGGATGTAGTAAGAACCTGCTTCATAGTTATCACGTTTAATGCAGTGCCCAACCCTTCAAGGTTGTATTGATCTTTAACAACAAGTTGCTTTTAACTACCTAATTTTGAGGCTTTTTCATGTCTACTGAATCAGTACAGAACTCAACTCAACCCACTATCATTTACAAAACACCACCAGCTCCAGTTATTCCTTCCCAAACCGTTGACCCTGCAATTCCTTTCCTGAAAGCAGCAACAAACTTGCAAGTGGAAATCGAACAGAAGCACGCAACAAACCGGTATCTGCAACGCTTGATTGTCGGTGAATCAATTGGCAAACAGCGCATCTTGAGAGGCATACAAGAGTTTCTGGTGCGTTATGTGTTTGCATTGATCGATGGGAAATACTTCGTTTTAGATCGTCAAGCTGTTGATTCACAAGGGTATCCACTGGGTTGTGCAGTGGTTGATCTGAATGAAGTTAAGAAGCTGTATCCGCACCTCACCATCGATGTCCAACTCCTAAGAGAAGACAAGCCCTGTCGTATCAACATCTTTGATCTGTTTCAACAATCGGCACAACGTGAGATCAGAAACCTTGTGGTGCGTCGTGATGACCAAGATGTTTCCGAAGATGAGCTGAACCTGTTACTCCCGTTACTGATTAAACCATCCGACTTTTCCGATGACACCATCATCAAACCTTTCCGTGAAGCGTTAGAAGCCAACGGCTCCCAAGCATTCGACTTCTTCATGCAATTTCTCGCTCATGCTGCCTATCCCCGCGCCGCTGGAATTGGGATGGGAATTGAGTTAACTGGTGCTGAGACCGTATTCACTAATTTACTCATCACGTTGTTGCGGCAAATCTTCGGCTCGAGATGCCTTGTTATCACCCATCCCGATCAGTTGAATTGGGTGTATACCCGTCTGAGTCGTCCCACGTTGGTCATCATCTCGAGTCGCACCTTAACGTTGGCAGATAAGGTTGGTGAAAAGTCACTGTTGGAATGGATTACACACAGTGAACTGACCATGCGTGGAATGGGTAAACAGGTGCAGGTTCCAAACTACACCCAAGTCATTCTCCTGAGTGAAGTGGGTTATGAGATACCGAAACGCTTGAAGAATGTATTTACCCTCCTCAACGTGGATCACATTGAACCGACAACCTTCAATGATACAGCAGCACAAAGCTTCCTCAGCTATTTGTACCAATGTGCTAATGCCGAGATGAACTGGGCAAAGGGGATTCCTTCTGTCGCCAATGGGCAACGGGAATTAGAAACCAATCCAGTACTATGCTTTTTAGTGGACTTGTTAGATGACTCAACTGTGTTGAATCGCCTTATCAACAATGACCGCAAGATCATTAAGTCAGAGCTTTGGTATCACTTTGAACAGGCACAGAAAGGAGCAACAATCAAAGTCAACCAAATCGTGTTTGGACGGGAACTGAACCGCTGGCTGCCATTAGGAACTAGCAAGATTAAAGGGTCTGAACCAAACTATCTTGACTTTAAGAATCGCACTTGCCATATCTTTCCACCTATTGATGACTGCAAACGGATCATTGAAGAAAAACTGGGCATGACATTGGAATGGAAACGCCCGATTAGCTCGCAGGAAGCAAGTGAAGATACCCATGAAATCATCTATGATGCTGCTGAATCAGAAGAGATACTGAAAATGGTTAATGATCTATCCAAGCCAGCCATTGGATTAGCATCCAACTAATCTAAGTATCTGTGATCCAAGGATGGATCCATGAATCTATGAATCCCTGCCATTGAAGCCAAACCAAGCCGGTCATCTCTGATCGGCACTGCCAAAACCCCCGAAAGCCTTTTCACCCCCTCCGCACCAAACCCTTACCCGACCCTTTTGGGGCTTTCGGGTGTGCAGTTCTGCCTCTGCCGTCCGCCCCAAGCCCTCCACTGCTCCCCACTGCCTTGTATCAATAACAAAACATGAATATCAATGGATATTCTTATGGTATTACTTTAGCTCAAGGTTCATATAGATATAAACAGCTAGAATCCTAGCCTTTTTAATCAGCTAGAATTCAGTTAGAACCATTCTTAGTTAATGGTTTGTCATCATTTTATTATGGCATTTTATTATATGAACATTGAATTATATGAACCCGATAAAGTAGTTAAAGGATTATTGTTATTCCATCCTATTAACACCTTTTTTGAAATCCGCATTTTAGAAGCAACATTAGATGGAAGTTATCCTAATATCGTTTCTGGCATCTTCAATGATCCGCAACTTGTACCAGAACAACTGCAAAGGATTAGTCAAGCCAAGGGCTTTTTCCATACATTGAACCCACTGAATCCAGAATGTGCTCTCGTACAGAACGCAATGTTGAATCAACTGAGTTATGGCAATGGCAATGGAAGTGCAGGAAGTAAAGACATTCTTCAACGCAAGTTTTTAATGATCGACATTGATGCAGAACGTCCATCTAAAACCAGTGCCACTGAAGAACAGAAAGAGAAGGCAGGCAATGTTGTCAAAGAAATTCATCAATGGTTGTCTGACGAAGGTTGGTCAAATGCAATTGGTCTTGATAGTGGCAATGGATTCCATTTGTATTATCCACTTGATAATGACAGCACTCTTGATTCAACTCCGTATAAAGCATTATTGAAAGGGTTAAAGGATAAGTTCACTCCTGATCCTAAAGAGCAAGGTGCAACGATTGATGTTGTTGTGTATGACCTGTCACGCATCACCAAGATTCCCGGAACTCGTGCCTGTAAAGGTAGTGATCCGAGTTTATGGCGCATGTCAGAACTGCTCATGTCACCCAGTGCAGTTCCGGGTGGAATCAATTCAATGCAAATTGAAGCTATCAATCAACAGTTGTCACCTCATGTTATAACCAAAGAATTCACAACACTTGATCAGAATAAAGAACCTGACCTACAGGCAATTGAGCGCCGTAAAGCATGGATTAAACAATATCTTCCTGAACTGATTGGAACTGAGAAGCATGAAACAGATGGACGGCTGGTTTATATCTTAGATTGTCCATTTAATCCTGAACATAAGAAGAAAGGGCATATTACGATCTTCTCAGATGGTGGCATTGATTACTCCTGTTTTACAAACAGTTGTGCCAATAACCATTGGGCAGAGTTTAAGGCACTGTATGAAAAGACCGATGAACCCACTTGGAAACCACCACAACCATTAAGCGTAGAAAAAGTTGCTACATTTGAACCTGAGTTATTACCCGATCCAATCTCGCAATGGGTAATGGAAGCATCAGCCAATTACAGCACTCCACCTGATTTTGCAATGGCTGGTATTGTTGTCGCGTTGAGTACTGTACTCGGAACTAAGGTCGCTGTTTTCCCCAAGAAAAAGGATAAGTGGTATGAATATCCACACTTATGGGGAGTAGTTATTGCCAATCCCGGAAGCAATAAATCTAGTCCTGTGGCAGATGCTGTAAGTTTTATTCATCCATTACAGGATCAGGAAGATGTGAAGTATAAACCAATGGAAAAACAATATAATTCAAATAAAATCACTCATGAAAGCTCATTGATTGCTGCAAAGGAAAATCATAAAGCTGCAATGAAGAAAGGTGATCTTAACACTGCTGCAATAGAAAAAGCTAAGATTGATTTACTGGTAACCCAAGAACCAAAAAAGCCAGATCAAAAACGTTATATTGTCAATGATAGTACCATTGAAAAGACTTTTGAAATCTGTATGGAAAATCCACAAGGAGTCCTGTATTACAACGATGAGTTAGCTACGACACTTGATAGTTTTAAGAAGCCAGGGCGGGAAGATAGTCGTACAAGTATCATTGAAGCGTGGAATGGAAAATCAGTTAATAAGCGCATTGATCGCATTAGTCGTGGCTCAAATGTAATTAAGAAGTTGTGTATTTCTTTATTAGGGACAATTCAACCAGAAGTGTACGTAGGTTATATTGGTAGCAGTGCCGATGGATTAGTTCAAAGGTTTCAATTCGCTGTTTATCCTGACCCTATGTCAACATTTAACTGGGTTGATAATTTGATTAGTCCTACACTCCTGAAAGAAGTGGCTGATGTCTTTAATCGTTTGGATCATTATAAACCACCATTGAATTGGTACCAAAGTGATATTTCAGGTCTTCATTTCTCACCGGAAGCTCAAATCACATTTAAGGAATGGTTCATTGCACTGAAGAACCGTGTCCTTAATATGAGTAACGACGAGCAAAAAGTTTCCTCATTTATCGATCATCTAAATAAATATACTTCTCTATGCCCAAAACTGGCTTTGCTGTTTCAATTCATTGTAGATGATCGTGCTCAGATGATTTCACAAACTTGTCTCTTACGTGCTATTGCCACTTGTGAATATCTGGAATCCCATGCGCGTAAGATTTATGGAGTGAATCAACAAAATCAACAGAATGTATCAGCCCTTGCTTTGTTGAGAAAGATTAAAGACCATCAAATTGATAATCTAACTGTTGCTGAATTGATTAAGAAGGATTGGAAACACTTAAATAAAGAAACCATTGTTTTAGAAACATTAAAAACCATTGAGAAATTAAACTGGTTAAAAGTCATTGAAGTTGGAACTGGTGGTCGCCCAGCCAAAAAGATTCAAATCAATCCTGCTGCTTATGATTGTCCAATAATAGAGCAGGCTGTGCAACCAGCCCGCCCTAAATTAGAAGCATTAAGAGAACATTTACTTAAAGTATCCATGAACAGTAATTATAATGATCCCGAACTTGATTCAGAGCCTGATTCCGAGTTCCTTGAAATGTTAAGTTCTACATCATTCTAAATCATCTTTTATATCAGCCCCCTTCACTGGGGGCTTTTTTTAACCTTGCCGCCTGTCCCTGCCAGTGCCCACCACCCTAACGGCTGAATCCCTCGCCCTTCCAAACTGCACACCCGAAAGCCCCAAAAGCCCCCGACTTTGAAAATTGGTTACTTATTTATGGTAACAATCAATCCATTCAATTCTGATTGATTATCTCTGTATATGTCATGTGCATATGAAATGGGTTTTCAAATAATTGATAGAGATATTATAAATTAAGGACGATGTTTAATAATGGTGTTTACACTGTTATTACTCCACTTCCTTAAACTTTTCTTGCGCTGTGCCTCCGCCATGAATGCTCACGCATTTGTGTCAGCCAAGATATCCCTGATCAAATCGGTGTTCCTTCACGGGAATGCCGATTTGATTGTCTCTTTAATGGAGTTCAATACATGTCGAGCCAAGAAATGGCTATCGTCATTGATGATGAGTCATCAATAAAAATGGCGAACCCAATGGATTTGCCACCAAACATATTTAACGCAGATTTAGAACGGCGTAGTCAGAACAGACAACTGTTACTGAATTGGATTCGGTCATCTTTGAAAGAAGGTGTCGATTACGGTTCTATTCCAACCAAACGTGGACCTTCAAAGCCCAGTTTATTCAAACCCGGTGCTGAGAAGATTTGCGGGATGTTAGGAATAACAGTTCACTTTCCTTCACTGAAGGAAACAGAACAAGCCTTATTACAAGGTTTGATCCCTGAATATGTGATGGTGCGTTGTGAATTGAAAAACATTCATGGACAAACCCTCGCAGATGGAGTTGGTGCCAGAAGTCTTAAACAAGATTATGGTGACATTAATAAAATTTTGAAAATGTCATGCAAATCAGCACATTGTGATGCGGTTTTACGCCTGGCTGGTTTATCTGAGGTCTTTACACAAGACCTTGAAGATATGAAAAACCTGAGAACGATGAATGAGAATAAACCCTCAACTTCATCTTCAACCTGTATTACAGAAGCGCAACATCGTGAATTATCGAATCAACTTACTAAGTTGAATCTGGACAATGAACGGTTTATTGCCTATTGCAATAAAATTGCATCAGCAAAATCATTAGGATCAATAAGATCCTTGAATGAATTACCTACTGCATTGTTTGACTTCGTTATGAAGAAACTGCCAGAACTTTCTGCCGCAGCTTAATCAACTTTGGAGAGAATAATGACTACTGACAACAAGCGCGTGTTTAATCTTGCTTATGGCAAGAAATATCAGGCAGCAGATCACACTGAAAAGAAGATGTGGATTCAGGTTGGTCGTTTGACGATTGAACCTGAGTCTAAGTACGGAGAACGGATTTCTGTCCGTTTAGATTCACTTCCAATTGATCCTGAGTTCAATGGAATGCTTTCAGCGTTTCCTTATGAACCTCGCAATGGATCATCCAAGAACCCTGAAGACAACATCCAGTTTTAATGAGGAGAACAACATGAGTATTACCCTATACCAGATTGCCGATGATTATCGTGACATTCTGTCATTGATGGAATCTGATTCTGATGATCCAACAACGCTTCACCAATTGGTGCAAAACACACTGGATCAACTGCAACTGGATGACCAGTTCACGGACAAGGCATTAGCCGTTGCTTGTTATACCCGTGAATTAGAATTGGAAGCCGAGGCTGTCGCCTTGACAGAAAAATCTATTCGCAATCGTCGCAAGGCACTTGAATCACGTTCCGAATTCTTGCGGAATTATCTAATAACTCAACTCCAGAAAGTCAACAAGACTGAACTGAAGAGTAACCAGATCATTATCCGGCTTCGTAAGACACCTGCTCGAATCATTGTGGACGATGAATCAATGATCCCTGATCAATTCAAGGAAGTTGAGACCTTGACCCACATTCGCAAGAATTGGATGCAGGAACAACTTCGTTTAGGAGTTGATTTCATTCCCGGAGTTCACCTTGAAACTGGTGTGAGTTTAACCTTGCGTTAATTCATCACTGGTTTTAACCCACTGAGGGCTGGCACTTGTCAGCCCTTTTTTATCTCTCTCAATTGATGATGCGAATTGCATCAGGAGTTGTTATGCCTGAAATAACTGCATTAACACAACCAACCTATTGGTTTCCTTCATGTATTGACTACATTGATTATGAAGAAATCCAACGGCTCTATTGTGATGATGATGAATCATTACCAACGGATATGAATCCATCGGCAATACCCGCTGAATGGAGCCAATTCAATGATGATGATATTCCCTTTTAACCCTTTGAGGATCAACAAGATGCGTCACTTATATCAATTCGATTTAATCGAACCTCGTGATACGACCTTAACCCTTGGTGAAGATGCCACTGGCACAATCACTATGATCTTGATGGATGAACAACGTCATTGTACTCAATTCATTTTGAGCAATGATGAATTCAATCATCTCTGCGACCTGCGTTACAAGATGGAACTTGATTCCCCAATCAGATTCCAACATTTACGCCGATTAACAACGGTGTAATCCATGTCAATCACATTCAAGTTCCCACTAGGTGAAATTGTCATTACTGATGGAGCACATTCCGCATTAAAAGAATGTGCAATATCTCCACTCTTCCTATTGTTTCGGCATCGCCAAGGCAATTGGGGAGAGATCAGCAGTGAAGATCAACATGAAAATGATCGTGCTGTAGTGGAAGGAAACAGAGTGCTGTCAGTCTATCCATTACAGGATGACTTGCGCATCTGGATCATTACTGAAGCGGATCGAACTGTTACTACTCTTCTATTACCAGAAGAGTATTAACCCCCCTTGAGGTGCTACGGCACCTCTTTAATTTGAGGAATTAACAATGAATCTGAATGCACTCAATCCTGCTCAACTGAAAGTGGTCACTGCACCATTGAGCAATATGCTGGTTCTAGCTGGAGCTGGTTCTGGAAAGACCCGTGTCTTAGTGGAACGAATAGGATGGTTGATAGAACATCATCACATTCCAGTTGAATCCTTGTTAGTAGTGACATTTACCAACAAGGCAGCAACTGAATTGAAACACCGATTAGAAGCCAATCTTGATACTGCATTGAATGGGTTATGGATTGGAACGTTTCATGGATTGGCACATCGTCTATTAAGGCTGCATTGGCAAGCGGCACAGTTAGATAAAGACTTCCAGATTCTTAATGCAGAGGATCAGCGTCGTTTATTGAAACGAGTGATGACAACGATGCAGATTGATGACACTACTTACCCGATTAAATGGGTGTTGAGCGTTATCAACAATGCTAAGGAGAATGGACTTCATCCGCACCAAGTGGAAGTTGGAGAGGATCAGAAGTTAGCTGTTCTGCGCAATATCTATACTGAATATGAATTGCAACGACAACAGAATAAAGCCCTTGATTTCGCTGACTTATTGTTGAGTGCTTATGAATTATTGCGGGATCATCGGGATATTCGTCAACACTATCAAAGCCGCTTTCAACAGATTCTGGTTGATGAATTCCAAGACACGAATACCATGCAATATGAATGGTTGAGGATGTTATCTACCAGCAATAACTTCATCTGTGCAGTTGGAGATGATGACCAATCCATTTACGGATGGAGAGGAGCGAAGGTTGCCAACCTGAAGGCATTGAAACAAGATTATCTCAATGTGCAGGTATTACGATTGGAACAAAACTATCGTTCCACCAGCAACATTCTGAATGCCGCCAATGCCGTGATTGCACACAATCGGAATCGATTCGGTAAGAATCTGTGGACACAACAATTAACAGGTTCTTTAATCTGTCATTATACGGCTATTGATGCCGGTGATGAAGCCCGTTTCGTGATTGATCGCATTGGTCAAACATTGACCATGAATCACCGATGTTATAAAGACTATGCAATCTTATATCGGACTTCAGCACAATCACGGATGTTTGAAGAACGATTGATTCGTGCAGGCATTCCTTATCGCATCCATAATGGATTACGCTTCTTTGAAAGAGCGGAAGTTCGAGATGCGTTGGGATATTTACGCTTGATCGCAAACTGCAATGATGACCTTGCCTTTGAGCGCATTGTGAATGTTCCAACTCGTGGAATTGGTGAACGTACCATTGAGCTGTTACGAAAACATGCGCATATAATATCTGGTTCATTATGGGAAGCAACACTGGACTTGATTGAAAAGAAAGGCTTGACCAAGAAAGTTGGTGAATCACTCACAGCGTTTGTGAATTTGATTCAAACTCATCACAGTGGAAAGATGAAATTGGCAACACGGTTGAATCAACTCATTAAACAGACAGAGTTACAGGAGTTTTATCTCAAGCAACCTGATGGAAAGGGGGAGGAGCGCGTTGAGAATCTGGATCAGTTGGTTGAAACAGCCGCTCGCTTTGAACGGAGCTGGGACATAGAAGATGGTGATGTTTTAACGGTGTTCCTGAATCATGTTGCCTTGGAAGCAAACGAGATGACTGATGATGAAGATCACGATGCAGTGCAGTTGATGACACTCCACGCTGCAAAAGGGCTGGAGTTCCCAGTAGTCTTTCTAGTCGGACTCGAGGAGGGATTATTCCCGCACAGCATGTCATTACATGATCGGGATCGTTTTGAAGAAGAAAGGCGATTGTGCTATGTCGGCATGACAAGAGCGATGGAACAATTGTTTATGACTCATGCGGAAAGCCGGTTGATTCACGGACGAGAATGGAATTCAAAACCTTCTCGCTTTATGAACGAGATTCCAGGAGAATTCGTTGAGAATGTCCGGTTTAACAAGGTGGCTCAATACAATGAGGCAGTCATGCGAGTGAAAGAACGAATGGCAATGACCATGCAATAATCATTGATCGATTGGGAGCATCATTAACCGGTGTTTCCTGATCGATCATTAAACCATTCAATTATTAAGAATGGATTTATTTCATAACACAATAGAGTGCCTTATTCCAACACCTGATGATTTTGTTAACTGAATCATGTATCTTTCAACACTTCCTTGTATTTGAGAACCGATCCATGTCAACCCTTGATGAACTGCTCCAACAACAGGAAATCCTGCAACAGGAAATCGATGCTGCCCGCAAACTAGAACGGCGTAGTAAGATCAAAGAGTTAAGAGCTTCGCTAGAGAAATATGCACTTACCGCTGAAGATGTTTTCCCACAGTTGAAGCCGAAAACACCGGTTAAACCACCTCTTCCTCCTAAATATCGTGATCCCAATTCGGGCAAAACATGGAGTGGAGCCGGTCGTGCGCCCTGGTGGATGAAAGGTCGCAACTATGATGATTTCCTGATTGAACCATCATCTGAATGTCAAAGTTCTGAGGATCATAACCATTCATGATGGAATGAACCCAACACGAAACATTCTGGTTCAATTTAGAATGGCACTGTCTGCGTGGTTCGATGGTTGCTGTTGTTGGGTTGCCAAAAGAAGCAACCCAAGCGGCGCAGCGTCCGGGTGAGCTGCTTTTGATTTTACCTACTTTTAACAACAGAACAGTTCGTGGGTTGGCTTACTTTGGCAACGTTAGCGTTTTGACGAGGGCTAGGGTTGTATTATCACGTAATTGCAAGACGCTTATACCGGTTGATTTTGTTATAAGTACGGATATTTGCGTACCAACCGTAGTCAAGGCACTTGGCGTGATGGTCGTTGCAGCACCCAACGCCACTTGCTTTAATTGTTTTCCAGTAGCGCTGTCAATCGTTTTCAGATAAAAATTACCGGAATTCATAGCTAATACTACCTGATCCATCATCTGGTCGCCATTTACGTCTGGGATTGTGATAACATCTAGGTACTGGCTATAACTGTAATCCCATTCGCAAATAAAATTTTGACTAAATGGAGAATCACAAACCCAACTTGTTTCAGTCGATCCGCAATAGTCATCCCACATTCCATTGCTAGTATATATCTGCATAGAGTCACCAGAATCATTTGGTTCTCCTGGGCTCCAATTAGTATAAAGAAGTTTCTCGCCAGTTATCCATGTCCAATTGTCACCACCTAAATCCCAACCACCAATCCACGAACCTCCTGTGCTCATATTCTTTGCAATATTTTGGAAAACAAACTCATTTTCTTCTGATGAAGTTATAGTTGCCAGATGTCCCCCCTTGCTTTTACAATAGGTTTCACCATCCTCCCAAGTCATATTACTATCTATGCCTTGATAGGTGTGCCAATTATTCGGATTGACCAACTTAGTTGAATCGGCTTGAGCTACGCTGATCAAAGCCAGTATCGCTACGGTAAAGGTAGCTAAAGGTTTATGAATTGTCATTGTTTATCCTCAATGTGAAATACGATTTCAAGTATTAGCACACAACTCAGTTTAAGCTTGGACGACCTTGCCTAACGAGACTTTGACCTCAAATCTGAGGCTAAAGCCAACCTCAGAAATCCATCAACACTGATAAAGATAACCATAGTTGCTCCACTAAAATAGGAACCAATCCACCACCACAACAAAAGAAAAGCCCTAGATGTAACCACATTCACACTGCCATCGGCGAGTCACCGTTTCACAACCGATGATCCAACCTAGACAAATCACAGTTAAATCACCTTTTACTCTTAACGTCAACCCTTCCTTGCCGCTGATCCAGAATCAACTACCTTTCTTCCGCAGTAAGCACCAACTCAGGCTCCAATGTCTCTTCGGGATCATCAATGCTCACTTCAAAAAAAGAAACGGCTACAACAGCTACAACGGTAACAGATTCATTAGCCATTGAAAAGACAGGACAAACTACCCAAAAGT
>NZ_PPGH01000027.1 GCF_002958735.1 Chromatium okenii
CCTGCATAACGCAGGAGTTTTTCTTAACTGAATCGTGTATCTTTTATCACTTCCTTATAATTTGAGAACATGACCAATGTCAAACTTGGATGAACTGCTTCAACAACAGGAAATCCTGCAACAGGAAATCGATGCTGCCCGCAAACTGGAAAAGCGCAGTAAGATCAAAGAGTTAAGAGCTTCACTAGAGAAATATGCACTTACCGCTGAAGATGTTTTCCCACAGTTGAAACCGAAAACACCGGTTAAACCACCTCTCCCACCTAAATATCGTGATCCTAATTCGGTCAAAACTTGGAGTGGAGCCGGTCGTGCACCTTGGTGGATGAAAGGTCGCAACTATGATGATTTCCTGATTGCACCATCATCTGAATGTCAAAGTTCTGAGGATCATAACCATTCATGATGGAATGAACCCAACACCCAACACCTGCGCAGACAGACTTATGCTCTTCATGCGCAGTGCCCACTGTTGTAACCAAGATATTTCGTGCTGTCTGCGATATCCGCTCTTAAATCGATTGTTGGTGTAACGACGAGGTCCCTTGCCAGTTAACACAGTCGATCGAAAAGCATGCACAGTATTTGACTACTTTCAACGCATACCGTACTATTGTACGGTACCTGAGGGTTGCGAGAAGCACGACACCGTCTCGTATATAACAAGCGCAGCTGACTGATATGTTGAACAAAGACACCGAGGAACCATCTATGATTGACCATCTGTATCGAGCAAAAGAAAAACAAATGGCTTACGTCCTACATTACGATTTTGGTTACACAAAGTCATCAATTGCCACCCTGATGAAAATCAGTCCACAACAGATGGGACTGTGGGTCAAGGAGGTTCGCTACGAAGTGCAAATCCATCAGCTTAATCAAGAACTAGACCGCATCAAACAGAATTGATTTGTCTAGGTTATCAACCTCAAAAGGCTTTAGTTTACAGGGATATTGAGTCATATCTAGTCTAGGATAATCTGAACTGTTATCGGAGGATTTATGTCCAAAAAAGAATATGTAAACACCTATCTGGATGCAGCTGCAGCTACAATCAAATCGCCAAACGGTACTGCACGCCTGCTTGCAGGCTTTAGGACTCTCAAAAGTGGGGCAGATGCAGGTGTTACCACTACTCAGATGCGCGCAATGTTTCCAGACCTTCGTAAATATTCAGATGTAAAAATTGAAGCATTCATCGAAGTTGCTTCAGATTTAGTTAAAGGTGCGACTATTGTCTCAAGCGCAATATTTGAGGAGTCTACCGGCAGGGTAGAAGACCAGTCAAATAGCACGTAAAAGTAGGAGTGTTCTTACACCATCTATTCCATCGCGCCTAATAAGACTTCGACCTCAGATTTGAGGTCGAAGATTAATCCCCCACCACAACAAAAGAAAAGCCTTAGCAGTAATCTATATTCACGACCAATGATCCAACCCATGTTGCGCTCATCTTTAACAAGACAAATCCCCGTATAAATCATACTCTTAACATCAACCCTTCCCTTGCCGCTGTTCCAATATCAACTGCCTTTCTTCCGCAGTAAGTACCAACTCAGGCTCCAATGTCTCTTCGGGATCATCAATGATGTCAGCAGTGATTGTGTACAGCCTCACTGAAGCACTATTACCATTCTTACCCATTACTGAAGAGATGCGATGACTTCTTTTGAATTGATCAGAAGCACGCAGTAATACCTTTTTCTCACACAGTTGTTCACATACTTCATCCAAATCATTGCCCTTGAATATCTCTTCAAAGGTCTCGGGCTTCAAAAGATAAGTGTTGTATTCATTGCTATGACGCTTTAATTGATAGTAACCCTTGCAATTTGATCTAGGTTTCGTATCTGTAGCCGCTTGATACAAATGTAAGTTATTGACAATCTCATCCTTGAGGATCGCAACATAATCCCGCTTTTGCGCTTGTTGCTGAATTAACTTGTCATGATGTGCCTTCATACTGGCAAGCCAAATATCCCGCACATGGCACACTGAAGACAACACCTGCGCTTGAGTCATGGGAAGGATATTGAATTGAACGGCTAACCGACCTGCTAAAGCAAACAAAGCGAAGTGGTGCATGACCCGAACTTCAGCCTGTGAAAGATCAGGAGGACACACCAATGAAAACATCTCCTCTTTTTCTTGATTGATGCGCTCACGCAAACTGTCATAGTCATTTGCCCAATTCAATAATTGTTGCATGAAATCACGGGCAGCATGTCCATAATGATTACTGCAATGTCCCTTCAATTGTGTTGCCAGTCTTTCACCTTCAATATCATCCAAACCCGTGAAGATTTGACCATCAATGTGAATGTCAAGAAACCGAATCAAGCGACCTAATGTTGCCTCTTCTTTAGTCTTGGCAATCTTTTCAAGACCAGATTGTTCACCTGAACTTAACCCGGGAAATACCCAAGACTTTTGTTCTCGAAGTGCGCCAGTTGATTTGCCCCGTGCCTTATTGATACCTCCGCACAACGCATAAATAGCATTGGGAAAATCCTTGTCATCACATTTATGGATTTCATCCAATAACCCAATTGAACCATTGTATAAAGCTGCCATGCCTTCTAAGCCAACTGGTGTGGCATTCCACTGACTAATCAAAGACTTCTGAGATGAGTTTCTAGGATCAGAACCATTCCCAAACACGGATGCTGCCAACTGCAACAACAATGTTTTACCCCGTGAACTTAATCCATAAAAGTGGGTGAAGATGGTTCCTAAATCAACAAAGGGAAACAATAATGATGAGAATGGAACAATCAATGCAAAAGCTGGGATTGGATATTGAACCGCATGACTAGCAATATCATTCTTCCATACCGTATAACTGCCATTAACATCTAAAGGTAAATCATCAGCACGTTGGTCATAAACAACTAATTTCTTACCATCCTTATTATAAAGACCATCAGGCAATACAAAGCTATTAAATGCCTTTGAATAGCCCGTATAACTCACATAAGGAACAAAGTTGTCAGATTTAGTGAGCAAGATATACCGCTGTAACTTATGAATAACCTGTGAATCAGGTTCCATATAGAACCCTCTTTTCACCATTTCATTCACTCCATTGCCATTTCTGAGACTTGAATTACTCAAATAAATAGCACAATCAACACCCATGTCATTCTTGAATTTAATCAACTTCCCAAAGTTATTTTGCTTCTCATCATGCACTGTTGCGACCAATACAAATAACCCGACATGAGGTGTACCGCTAGTCAGGGTGGTCGAGTTGTCATAGGCACTAAGACTGTAACCAATAAGTGGAACATCCTTCTTCACCTCTGCTTGCAGAGGAAACGTCCTAAAGGTTCGACTCTTCCACCGGAACGACATCTCATCAAAGTCTTGTTGAGTCAGGAATTTCATCAATGCTCACCTCAAAAAAGGAACGGCTACAACAGCTACAACGGTAACAGATTCATTAACCCTTGAAAAGACAGGACAAACTGCCCAAAAGTTGTAGCTGTCTTGTAGCTGTTGTCACTGGATCAACTGTAACCCATTCATTAAGTCACTCTCGCAATACCAACCAAACCCGAGACAATCAAAAGTTATTAGCCCTTGAATAACCGATGCGATTAAATAATCACAAACCAGAAACTAATGACCCAATAAAATAACTGATGATGCTGTAATAGAAAACCCACCCTCAACAATTCATTCTGAACTTATTCAAATAACCTGAAAGCCCTATTGAAACCAACAATCAGGAATAAAATAATCAGAAGACAAATCAACCGTTTAATCCAAAACAAGCCGTTTAACCAACCTCAGACTCTCCCACTGGAACGAAACAAAATCTCATCGAAATTCAAATGCTCACCTCAAAACAGAACCAGTTGTCAGCCCTTGAACTTGAAACAATCAAAACCCAAACCTAACGATAACGTAAAGTTCAGATTAAGAATTCAGTCAACATCAACCCTGAAACCCACTCACAGCCGCAACACAACAAGAAACACCAGCCAAACCAACCAACCCAACCAGCTAGTCAAAATGCCATTGAGACCATTCAGAACCACCCTTAAAGGCTCTTCCAACCCTAAGCAATGCGATGACACTGGAAAAACCAACCCAAACCGTTCAGACTCACCCAAGCAATCAGACTCAACCACCAATCCACCCGAAGCTCCACTCAACACAGGAACAACCGATGTCCGATCCATGCGTCCCTGAACACAGTCATTATCAAGGGGGATAACTCCCCTAGGCGACCCTGTGGGGACGGGAATTAAAGAGGGGGCTTTCTACAATCCGCGTCCACAGGACAACACAACGGGTGGAAACCCCCAATGCAGTTGCAATAGCTTGAAAGGTCATCCCATCGGCTCGCATCTGCCGAGCTTGTTCCCGCTTCTCTCGATTACTCTCTCGCACACCATCTTTGGTGTAATGATCCTGATAACGACCTTCCTTCATCCGGTCACGTGGTGGACGTGCTTTGTCCCGCTCCTTTCTACGCTGTGCCCGCAAATCCTCCGGGATGATTGCCCGCAGCTCTGACTGCAACTCAGCAGGGATGATCTCTTGTATCCATTCAAAGAGAGTTGAACGCCGGAAGCGATAACGTGGATCAACTTCAATACCATTGAATATGATCTTTTCACCACGCATTGATGCTTCAGCGCGTTCAATTATTGGAAGCATCTTGCTTGGAACATTTTCATTCAGTAGTCCCGGTGTATAGCGTCGTGCAATTTTAAGCATTTCACTTTTGACACGAGCTGCTGGCACAAACCACGATAATGAAAGCAAGGTTAAGAATAGCCAGATGTCCCGACGACCTTCTGGAATACCACCACTGGGTAAATAATAATCCCCAATCTTCATTAAATCTTGGTGTACCAAAGACCACCACTGATAGATGCTGCCGTACTTTTTACGTCCGTTGGGTTTTGCACTGAAACTGTGCACTTGTGCTGACCTTGGTTTTTGGGAAGGCACCCATTCTGGTCGTTTTCCCAATACAGCATCAGACAATTGATGCAGTGTCCAACGTTTCCCGGTCAGTTTTTTCCCAGTGACTTGAACTCCGTTTTTGCTGTTGATCGTTCCGCACAGCCGCAATACCCGAGTGCAATCCTTGACAACCGGATCAGCTCCAACCGGCAAGAGTGCTTCAACCAATTTGTTCTGCACCATTTGCCAGACAGGCAGAGCTTTGGCTGGTACTGGTTTGATCAACCAATACAGGTGCATTCCTCGCCCGCTGTAGATCACAAAGGAAGGTTCAGGCAGCTCCATTTCAGCAAGCCGCTGTAATGGTTTGTCAATATCGACATTGCCATCAATATCGACATAACAGGCTCGCAACGATTTCAACTGGTTGGTTACACGCCAGCGATAGAACTCATTGACAGTGAGATAACGATCTTGTTGACCTTGTTGGTCGGCGAGAAACTCCGGTAGGTTCGGTGAGTCAGAACGAAGTGTTTTCCAACCACCACTCGGCTTGTGCTGTTCCCAGAACACGGTGACACCATACGCACGGGGCGGGTGCAGCAAATCGAAGTGCTCTTGTGCGGTGAGCAGCTGTGCCGGGAACGACTCTTCCTGCGCTTCAGAAACGCATTCAGTGTTGAGGAAGTCGTTGGTTTTCAGTGTGTTTGTTATGCCAAGTGCCATGTGGGCTTCCTTGACGCAATCAACTGAGGCTCTTGTTACTTGGTGCAGTTCGTGTAAACTTGAGCCTTGGTTAACGCCGTTTTTCTGTGTGTTTGTGCTTTTACAGTGTCAGTGCGGCGTTGATTGCGTACAGTGAAGGCAAAACCAAAAACTTGTTCAGGGTCAGTTGGTTTAGCCGAAAATGATTGTTAAAAAGCCGATTCTATTGTTGAATCGGCTTTTTTTCGTGTGTAACTACTATTGAATAGCATTATACTATTACTTTAATAAGATAATTTTTGTGAATGCAACCATTTTATCACTACCTTGACATGATTCTTCCAATCCAACACTCTGCCCATCAACACACATCTCTACTGATCCAATAGTTACTCTCACTTTTCTACCTTTGAATTTAGACATGTCACTTTCGTCAAATTTCTCACATAAAGGCGCAGCACACAAGGCATTATGTTCTCTACCCTTGGCATCCACAATCGTTAATCCACAACGATCTCCGCATATGTATTCCGATATGACGCCTTCAATAACTTGATCTTTTGCATTAGCTGCGGTGAAAAATAACACGCTCAAAAAAGCCAACAGTACATAAAGGGTCTTTTTCATAATTCTATTCTCAGACGCTGTGCAATCAGCAAGATTACTTAAACCGATATGTTGCAACTAAAATTCTTCCCATAAACAGGAATAACTTTTGCTGCATTACTCTTCGGGAACTTTATCGACTTTCCACCGAACTTAACGATAGCATTTCCCTTGCGCAGATTTTCCAGCAGTGATAGGAAGTTGTTTTCTCCAACACGACTATCAGCACTAAATGGTCCATCGTAAGAAACACCATTTACATCAATAGTAAAGTTCTGAATATCGTTGTCGTTGCTCAATTGAATGAGAGAAACACTCGATTGAGAGTCTGCGCTTCCGTCCTCCGTGGGGCATCCGATGTAAAGGCGAAAACCATCTTGGTCAATAAAATATTCTAGGTTTCCCTGCCCGAAGCCTTCCGTCCATCGACCTTGAGCTGCCAACACATTGGCACAAGCAGTAACAATAATAAAGCTAATGAATATGTTTTTGATTGTTGAGGAACCGATAGAATCTTCAATTTTTTCAAATACACCTTGTTTTTTCATTATTTTCTCTTTATTTAATAAGACTTAGACTTCAAATTTGGAGCTAAAGCCAACCTTAAAACTAAGGTTAGCTTATAGTCGCTTCATGAGAATCATGTCAAGTGCTTTTTACTTGCCTTATGGACTTTAACTTTTTTCTTCTTGCGCTCAATTTACCACATGTTTCCAACAAGGTATATGATGGTCGCCCCTCGCCGAACAACACCGTATCGTTGCCAAAGTAGACCAATTGATGACCTTGGTGGATCAATTAGAAACCCAGCTCACTTCATCCCGAACCACTGCCAACCAACTATTGTAAACAATCTTTGCCGAACTGATTACAAAAAGCGCATTATGCACACGTTAAATGACTGCTTCGGTAATTGTGTACGACTCACTGATGAGCGACTGCTACACATCCGCGAACATCCTGAAATGGATGACATGAACACCGAGATTGAAAGTGTATTGCAGAATCCTCAATTAGTGCGACTCTCACGCTCTGATAAATCAGTACGATTATTTTATAGGTTTTATGCACAAACAATTGTGGGAAGTAAATGGTTGTGTGTTGTAGTTAAATACACAGACATTGATGCGTTTATTATTACCGCTTATTTAACCGACAAGCCCAAAGCGGGAGAGGAGTTATGGCTAATAAAATAAAGGTCTGGTTTGATGCAGAAGCTGATTTCCTTGAAGTCCGCTTTTCAGATGCGGCTGGCTATGAAAAAGAAACTAACCATGATGCTGTCATGGAACGTGTAGATGAAACCGGCAATGTCATTGGTTTCAGTATTATGGGTGTCAGCCGCTTTAGAGAAAACAACCCATTAGTCGCTGAGTTAGTCACCGCATAGTTAGTCACCCTCCGCTAATTGTTGCCCTGCCTTAATAAGTCGATTGAGATGACTCATAAACGACCTTGGTAAAGGTTCACCAACTTCTAATTGAATAGCATCGGTAATCTGTGCCCGTGTTAAACCCTCGCAGCGCAGCTTCCATGCCATCAGCTTGATATTGTCGTGGTACTTCACACCACTCTTCTTAACCTGTTGCTTAGACGCACTTAGATCAAAATCATTAACGGAATCAACATGGTTATCTGTGGTAACAACAGGCTCAAATAAATTATCAGGTAATTTATTATGGTTGTTATCAGATAATTTATTGATCACTTCATAAATTGCTGTTCCTAGATTAGGATCAATGGCTTGCAGACAATTCGCTACTTCCGGTGATACCCAGACAGTGACACGCTTCCAACCCTCTTCTTTTCGCCGATCACGCAAGCGTTGTTGCTGAATACGGTTATTGGTTTGTTGTCTATTGGTCATGTTTGAATCGCTCAGAATGGGTGAAATTGAGAATGTTCTTAATGGTCTGACGATGCCAATTCTTGCCTCGGGGCTTGTATCCTTGGGCAGTTAAAACATCCGCAATCTTCTGTAATGATTGTCCGGTTTCCCGAAGTGTTTTAATCAATACAATAATCTTTTGTTCAATCTCATCAATCACCAATTCTTTAGGATTCATTGGATGCAACTTGTATCCATAAGGCACTCCACCGGTGCGTTCACCTCGTGCTTTCTTTGAACTCAATGCCGCTGTAGTCCGTGCTTTAACCAAGAGAATTTCATACTCAGCAAAGGCATCAACAATCCGTCTCATCAAGCGGTTGGTCGGGTCATCACCTTCAGTCCCTTCACCCGCAACACTGATGATCCTTGCTCCCCGCTTCTCAACCAGCCGTTCAATCATCGCTATCAAAACGGGATCACCACGACACAGACGATCCCTTCGGGCAACTAGCAACACATCGCCGTTCTGCAATGAATCAATTGCTGCTAATAACCCGGGACGCTTATGAAGGGACACATTCCCACTGATTCCTTCATCACTAAATACCGCATCAATCTTGTCAGTAAAGGCACGACATTGATCTAACTGGGCATCAATACCGAACTCCTGCCACCCGGTCGAAGTTCGTAGATATGCAATTGTTTTTGTTGGCATTGTACAATTATCTGATAATTTAATGTGTTACATGATAAGAATTATCTGGTAATTTATCAAACGATCTTTAACTAACACAAGTTATCAATGATGATGAATAACAATGATGGCTATTCGATGAGGTGAATGAGGATGCGTTAAGCGGGATTGAGAAAAGGGTGATGTCGAAGTACGCCCGTGCGTTGACCCACAGAACACTGCTGAGACAAGCGAAAGAGCGATGAAGTGCGACCGAGCATCTGTGATCCATGAATTTATGAATCACTGCATCTGTGTCATCCAAGCCGGTCATCCCTGATCGGCACTGCCCAAACCGACCTTTCCCAGGTTTCCCTGGCTTGATTGGGCTGGGCTGCATTTTTCCGGGCAAACCCAACGGGTAGAGGGCAAGTGGGAATGCTCAATGCCAAACCTGCCAAGGGAACCTTGGAAAGTCTTTTTACAATCAATGGTTACAGTTAGTGGTGTTTTTCACTGCATCTAACACAGCTCACCGTTGATATAGATATAAGAGTCAGTAAGGTTCTCGCTTCTCCTCCAACCGTTGTGATTAGGTTTAACTCTTTTTACTACAACTTAATACGAGTCAAAGTTATTGGCTCAACATTTACAACTCATGATATTCATGCGGTGGAGATATTCATATTATTTAACTAAGGAATACCAATATGAAGTTTCATTATGATCTGCAAGAGGTCAAAAAGACCCTGCAACTGATGTGTTCTGGAAACACTTTTGAAATTCGTGCATTAAAAGCTCAATTAGATGGGCAACGTTACCCTGGCATTGTCTCTGGCTTCTTTAATGATCCTGATCTGGCAGTCAAAGAATTAACACGGATCACCGCAGCAAGTGGTATTTACTACACACTCAACCCAGTTAATCCAGCATTACGTGCCCGCGCAAATAACCGGTTACGCATGGCAAATGCAAATGAGGCTACGAGTGATAAAGACATTACAGCACAGATAACACTCTTAATTGACATTGATCCGGTACGGCTTAGTGGAACATCTGCCACTGATGAGCAGAAACTGGCAGCACAAGGTGTAGCTAACGAAATCTGGAAAGAGTTAGTTAAAACGCATGGCTTTCCCGAACCTATCAGTGCTGATTCAGGTAATGGTTATCATCTAATCTATCGGTTGGCAGAATCTACTAATGATAGCACCTTGATTAAAGACACATTAAAGGTGCTTGCCGAGCAGTTTGATACCGATATAGTCAAGGTTGACCCAACGGTTTATAACCCGAGTCGCATCTCCAAACTTTACGGCACAACAGCATGTAAAGGTGATGAAATTCCTGAAATGGGAATTATCCATCGTCAAGCTAAGTTATTAGCGGTTCCCGATTCGATCATTCCATTGGAACTTGCCAAACTTCAAGCCTTTGTCAATTCAGCAACACCCAGTCAGAACTCGGTACTCACACCAGTACAGACATCGGTATCAACACCGATTAAAGCTAAAGATGGACAAAATTGGTTAGATCAATGGTTGACGAATTACTTTCCTGAAGCTGGTGAAGCTGAACAATGGCTCAGTACACCAGGAGCACGGATTTGGAAGATTGATTGTCCTTGGAAACAGCACATGGTCAGAAAGCATCAATCGTGCAACTTGCTAATGGTGCAATCTCTGCGCAGTGTTTCAGTGCCTCTTGTCATCATCATAACTGGCATTCATTGCGTGATCTTAAAGAACCCGATTGGCAGAATAAGATGCGTGATGTTCAAGAGCCTTGGTCAGACCCGCAACCTTTACCTCGTCAAGGTATTGCTCCACTCGATCCAATACTGATTCCCGAACCATTACGTGGTTTTCTAATGGATATATCCATGCGGATGCAAGTTCCAGTTGATTTCCCGACAGTATCAATACTAACTGTTATTGGCTCTTTAATCGGTCATAAAGTAGTCGCTTTTCCTAGACAGTATGATAACACTTGGGTCGTACCCGCTAATGTGTGGGGATTATTAGTTGGTCCACCCGGAGTTAAGAAAACTCCAGCTTTAATGTCTACTTTAGGTTATTTACAAAAGTCACAAAAAGATGCTAATGAGCAACATAAACAGGATATGCAACAGTTCGCTGCGGATGAGAATGTCCATAAAATCAAGATCAAAGCTGCAGAAAAAGTATTAGAGAAAGCTATTAATTCATCAATAACTACCAATTCAGCAACAAAGCCGACTAACAACAATGCTAGTTCGGTGGCAGCAGCTCAACAGGCATAGATGCTTTGTATCATAAAGCACCTAAAAAAGCCCCTTGGAAAAAGTATTATACGCAAGACACAACAATTGAAATGCTTCAGGTGATTCTTCAAGACAACCCGAATGGCACGTTAGTTTTGAGGGATGAAGTGGTTTCGTTAATCAGTTCTTTTGAAAAGAAAGGACATGAAAGTGATCGGGGTTTTTATCTCGAAGGTTGGAACGGGACAAACGCTTATACTGTTGAGCGTTTGAGTCGTGAATCAGTTGTTATTGATCAAGTGTGTCTGTCGCTTATTGGTACGACACAACCTGGTGCGTTTTCAAAGTACATCCGTGGCAGTCTTAATAATGGACATGAAGCAGATGGTTTAGTGCCAAGGTTTCAATTGATGGTTTGTCCAAAGATTGATCGTTATGTCCAACATGATGTCAAACCGAATGAAACGTCCAGAAACAGGTTAATGATTTATTGGAAAAGATTGATCACTTTCAACCGAATTACTTCTCTGATTTACGCAAAAAAGATAATTACATTGGTTATGGATTTTCATTAGAAGCACAAACTTATTTCAATACTTGGGAAGTTGAGTTACAAAATCGTCTCCGTGATCGTAGTTTACCTCACGACGCATTGGGAAATCACTTAGCTAAATATGGCTCGTTAATGGCTAAGTTAGCACTGTACTTTCACATTATTGATTTAGCCAGCGGATATTTAGGTTATTCAAATCAAAACTTTATTCAGACAGAAAATGTATTACGGGAATTGCTTGGTGTGAATATCTCGAAACTCACGCATTCGCAGTGTACGGAGTGGAAAAAAATGGTGTCTTAACAGACACCATTGAAAAGTTATTAGAAAAGATGAAAAGTGGTGCGCTCAATAATTCATTTATCATCTGGGAAATGATAACTAAAGGCTGGAGCGGACTAAAAGATACTGATGAAGTCAAGAAAGCTATTGAAGTGTTAGAACAACATGGCTGGGTGCGCGTACAGCACAACTCAGACACTAAGGGTCGTCCTTCAGAAACCATTCAAATTCATCCACGTATTAGTGACTTTAATGTTTTTGAAACTAAAAATGCTTATCCAACATTCTGGCTCGACGCATTAAATCAACATCTTAATCCAGTTAAACCAGAAGAATCGATAGTTTAGATTCAGATGATTGTGGATTTGATATTGAAAGTTTTACAAAAGATTTTAATAAAGAAGTCTTAGATATTATTTAATCATTCACAAAATAGTTTGATCCCACTACCCGCCTCCCTCTCAGCAGGGAGGCTTTTTTTTACCCTCACCCGCAAACCATGCCTGGGAAACCTAGGAAAGGGTTGCTTGCCCTTACCCTACCCCCCCCCCGCCTTTGAAAACTAATTATGGTAACAATCAATCTATTCAATTCTGATTGATTATCTCTGTATATGTTCTGAGCATATGAAATGGGTTTTCAAATAATTGATATAGATATTATAAATTAAGGACGATGTTTAATAATGTGTTTACATTCTCCACTTCCTTAAACTTTTCTTGCGCTGTGCCTCCGCCATGAATGCTCACGCATTTGTGTCAGCCAAGATATCCCTGATCAAATCGGTGTTCCTTCACGGGAATGCCGATTTGATTGTCTCTTTTTATGGAGTCAATTATGTCGAGCCAAGAAATGGCTATCGTCATTGATGATGAGTCAACTAATCTAGCAATAAATCCGCTAGATACTCCCACAACGGTATTCAAAAACGACCTGGCGCGAAGAAGTGAGAACAGACAACTGTTACTGAATTGGATTCGGTCATCTTTGAAAGAAGGTATCGATTACGGTTCTATTCCAACCAAACGTGGACCTTCAAAGCCCAGTTTATTCAAACCCGGTGCTGAGAAGATTTGCGGGATGTTAGGAATAACAGTTCACTTTCCTTCACTGAAGGAAACAGAACAAGCCTTTTTACAAGGTTTGATACCTGAATATGTGATGGTGCGTTGTGAGTTGAAAAACATTCACGGACAAACCCTCGCTGATGGAGTTGGAGCCCGTAGTCTTAAACAAGATTATGGTGACATTAATAAGTTCAAGATGGCTGAGAAATCGGCCATATTGATTCCGTATTAAGATTAGGCGGGTCTCTGAAGTCTTTACACAAGACCTTGAAGATATGAAAAACCTGAGAACGATGAATGAGAATAAACCCTCAACTTCATCTTCAACTTGTATTACAGAAGCGCAACATCGTGAATTATCCAATCAACTTACTAAGTTGAATCTGGAAAGAACGATTCATTGCCTACTGCAATAAGATTGCATCAGCAAAATCATTAGGATCAATACGATCCTTGAATGAACTGCCTGTTGCATTGTTTGACTTCGTTATGAAGAAACTGCCAGAACTTTCTGCCGCAGCTTAATCAACTTTGGAGAACATCATGGAACATGTTTTAGATAAACGTGTATTTAATATCGCTTACGGAAAAAAGTATCTGTCCTCCTCCGACCATTCTGATAAAAAAGTTTGGATCGCTGTTGAACGACTCACTATTGAGGAATCCAAATATGGAGAACGAATCTCAATTCGTCTCGACGCAATACCTACTGATCCGGCATTTACCGGGCTGTTAAGTGTATTCCCCCATGAACCTCGCAATGTTTCATCCCCCAGTACCACTGAAGATGACATCCCGTTTTAATGAGGAGAACAACATGAGTATTACCCTATACCAGATTGCCGATGATTATCGTGACATTCTGTCATTGATGGAATCTGATTATGATGATCCAGAACTGCGCCAATTGGTGCAAGACACACTGGATCAATTGCAACTGGATGACCAGTTCACGGACAAGGCATTAGCAGTGGCTTGTTATACCCGTGAATTAGAACTGGAAGCTGAAGCTGTTAAAGCAACAGAGAACTTATTCGTCGCCGCAAACAACTTGAATCACGTTCTGAGTTCCTGCGGAATTATCTGATAACTCAACTCCAGAAAGTCAACAAGACTGAACTGAAGAGTAATCAGATCGTTGTCCGGCTTCGTAAGACACCCGCTCGAATCATTGTGGACGATGAATGATACCTGATTTCAAGGAAGTTGAGACCTTGACCCATATTCGTAAGAATTGGATGCAGGAACAACTTCGTTTAGGAGTTGATTCCATTCCCGGAGTTCACCTTGAAACTGGTGAGTTTAACCTTGCGTTAATTCATTACTGGTTTTAACCCACTGAGGGCTGGCATTTCGTCAGCCTTTTTTATATCTCTCAATTGATGATGCGAATTGCATCAGGAGTTGTTATGCCTGAAATAACTGCAACACAACCAACCTATTGGTTCCCTTCATATATCGACTACATTGATTATGAAGAAATCCAACGGCTCTATTGCGATGATGATGAATCATTACCCACTGATATGAATCCATCGGCAATACCTGCTGAATGGAGTCAATTCAATGATGATGACATTCCCTTTTAACCCTTTTAGGATCAAAAACATGCGTCACTTATATCAATTCGATTTAATCGAACCTCGTGATACGACATTAACCCTTGGTGAAGATGCCACTGGCACAATCACCATGATCTTGATGGATGAACATCGTCATTGTACTCAATTCATTTTGAGCAATGATGAATTCAATCATCTCTGCGACCTGCGTTATAAACTGGAACTTGATTCCCCAATCAGATTCCAACATTTACGCCGATTAACAACGGTGTAATCCATGGCAATCACATTCAAGTTCCCACTGGGTGAAATTGTCATTACTGATGGAGCACATTCCGCATTACAAGAATGTGCAATATCTCCACTCTTCCTATTGTTTCGGCATCGCCAAGGCAATTGGGGAGAGATCAGCAGCGAAGATCAACAGGAAAATGATCGTGCTGTAGTGGAAGGAAACAGAGTGCTGTCAGTCTATCCATTACAGGATGACTTGCGCATCTGGATCATTACGGAAGCGGATCGAACTGTTACCACTCTTCTCTTACCTGAAGAGTATTAACCCCCCTTTGAGGTGCTACGGCACCTCTTTAATTTGAGAAATCAATGATGAATCTGAATGCACTCAATCCTGCTCAACTGAAAGTGGTCACTGCACCATTGAGTAATATGCTGGTTCTGGCTGGAGCTGGTTCTGGTAAAACCCGTGTATTAGTGGAAAGAATCGGGTGGTTGATAGAACATCATCACATTCCAGTTGAATCCTTGTTAGTGGTGACATTTACCAACAAGGCAGCAACTGAATTGAAACACCGGTTAGAAGCTAACCTTGATACTGCATTGAATGGGTTATGGATTGGAACTTTCCATGGTTTGGCACATCGACTACTGAGAATACATTGGCAAGCGGCACAGTTAGATAAAGACTTCCAGATTCTCAATGCAGAGGATCAGCGTCGTTTATTGAAACGAGTGATGGCAACGATGCAGATTGATGACACTACTTACCCAATCAAATGGGTGTTGAGCGTTATCAACAATGCTAAGGAGAATGGACTTCATCCGCACCAAGTGGAAGTTGGAGAGGATGATGAAAAGTTAGCTGTTCTGCGCAATATCTATGCGGAATATGAATTGCAACGGCAACAGAATAAAGCCCTTGACTTCGCTGACTTATTGTTGAGTGCTTATGAATTATTGCGGGATCATCGGGATATTCGTCAACACTATCAAAGCCGCTTTCAACAGATTCTGGTTGATGAGTTCCAAGATACCAACACAATGCAATATATGTGGTTACGGATGTTATCTACCAGCAATAACTTCATCTGTGCAGTTGGAGATGATGACCAATCCATTTACGGATGGAGAGGAGCGAAGGTTGCGAATCTGAAGGCATTGAAACAAGATTATCTCAATGTGCAGGTATTACGATTGGAACAAAACTATCGTTCTACCAGCAACATTCTGAATGCTGCCAATGCCGTGATTGCACACAACCGGAATCGATTCGGTAAGAATCTGTGGACACAACAATCAACAGGTTCTTTGATTCAATGCTATACGGCTATTGATGCGGGTGATGAAGCCCGTTTCGTGATTGATCGCATTGGTCAAACATTGACCATGAATCACCGATGTTATCAAGATTATGCAATCTTATATCGGACTTCAGCACAATCACGGATGTTTGAAGAACGATTGATTAAAGCTGGCATTCCTTATCGCATCCATAATGGATTACGCTTCTTTGAACGAGCGGAAGTTCGAGATGCGTTGGGATATTTACGCTTGATCGCAAACTGCAATGATGACCTTGCCTTTGAGCGCATTGTGAATGTTCCGACTCGTGGAATTGGTGAACGCACCATTGAGTTATTGAGGAAACACGCACAGACATTATCGGGATCGTTATGGGAAGCAACACTGGATTTGATTGCAAAGAAAGGCTTGACCAAGAAAGTCAATGAATCACTCACAGCATTTGTGGCATTGATTCAATCTAATCACATTGGAAAGATGACGTTGGCAACACGATTGAATCAACTGCTGAAACAGACAGAGTTACCGGAGTTTTATCTCAAGCAACCCGATGGAAAGGGGGAGGAGCGCGTTGAGAATCTGGATCAGTTGGTGGAAACAGCCGCTCGCTTTGAACGGAGCTGGGACATGGAAGATGGTGATGTTTTAACGGTGTTCCTGAATCATGTTGCCTTGGAAGCAAACGAGATGAGCGATGATGACAACAACGATGCCGTGCAGTTAATGACACTTCACGCGGCAAAAGGGCTGGAATTCCCAGTGGTGTTCCTTGTCGGACTCGAGGAGGGATTATTCCCACACAGTATGTCGTTACATGATCGAGAACGTTTTGAGGAGGAAAGACGATTGTGCTATGTCGGCATAACTCGTGCGATGGAACAATTGTTTATGACTCATGCGGAAAGCCGGTTGATTCATGGACGAGAATGGAATTCAAAACCATCTCGCTTTATGAATGAGATTCCAGGGGAATTAATTGAGCATATCCGTTTTAATAAGGTGGCTCAATATAATGAGGCAGTCATGCGAGTGAAAGAACGAATGGCAATGACCATGCAATAATCATTGATCGATTGGGAACATCATTACTGGTGTTTTCTGATCGATCATTAAACCATTCAATTATTAAGAATGGATTTATTTCATAACACAATAAAGTGCCTTATTCAGAACACCTGATGATTTTGTTAACTGAATCATGTATCTTTCAACACTTCCTTGTATTTGAGAACCGATTTATGTCAACCCTTGATGAACTGCTCCAACAACAGGAAATCCTGCAACAGGAAATCGATGCTGCCCGCAAACTGGAAAAGCGCAGTAAGATCAAAGAGTTAATCTAACCTATACACTAGATCAGACACCATATACCATCTCAGTATTGGACTCGGATGAATAATACCTTCAATACACATTTTCTTTGACGTCAATGCCAGGATTGTTTCCTGGCCAAGTGATAATCATACCATTTTGCTTCTCTATTGTTTTCAGTGCGGCATCAATGTGGTTTTTGTTATTTTGTGACCTAAAAGATACGGATTGTTCATATGAATCCAAAAAGTATTAGGGACAGGGGGTGCAATCCCAAGGTTATCACATGCCAAAGCGACAAAATTCATTTGCACAGTACGCAAACTACTGTTTAGAGATTCAGCGATTTCTTCGGTGGAAGCTGCATTCGTCGCCCCGATCCGATGTAGACAATACTAACAATCTCTTTGGTAATCGTAATTCTAGTTGCAGAAGTAAGATTGCTCCAATAAATAATTAGCCATTACGGCATTGTGTGCTCCATTCAATTGATCCATGCCAAATAGTGAACCAAAGATCCCCACTGTAAATTACTCCTGACTCTTGCGTTTGGTTTCAAGTTACAGGCTTTTACAAGCCCCACGAGATCTCGACCTCAAATCTAAGGTTAAACATCTACACAGTTAAAGAGTAATCCACAAAAAAGAAAGCCCTAGCTGTAACCACATTCACACTGCCATCGTCAAGTCACCTTTGACGAGACGGATCGCAGTATAAATCACCTTTTACTCCTTAACGTCAACCCTTCCCTTGCGCTGATCCAGAATCAACTTGTTTTCTTCAGGGTCTTCAATGATGTCATCGAAGTCCTGCTGAGTCAGGAATTCATCAATGCTCACCTCAAAAAAGGAACGGCTACAACAGCTACAACGGTAACAGATTCATTAACCCTTGAAAAGACAGGACAAACTGCCAAAAGTTGTAGCTGTCTTGTAGCTGTTGTCACTGGATCAACCGTAACCCATTCATTAAATCACTCTCGCAATACCAACCAAACCTCGAGACAATCAAAAGTTATTAGCCCTTGAATAATCATTAGCCCTTGAATACCGATGCGATTAAATAATCACAAACCAGAAACTAATGACCCAATAAAATAACCGATGATGCTGTAATAGAAAACCCCCCTCAACAATTCATTCTGAACTTATTCCAAATAACCTGAAAGCCCTATTGAAACCAACAATCAGGAATAAAATAATCAGAAGAAAAATCAACCGTTTAATCCAAACAAGCCGTTTAACCAACCTCAGACTCTCCCACTGGAACGAAACAAAATCTCATCGAAATTCAAATGCTCACCTCAAAACAGAACCATTGTCAGCCTTGAAACAATCAAAACCCAAACCCAACGATAACGTAAAGTTCAGATTAAGAATTCAGTCAACATCAACCCTAAAACCCACTCACAGCCGCAACACAACAAGAAACACCAGCCAAACCAACCAACCCAACCAGCTACTCAAAATGCCATTGAGACCACTCAGAACAGCGCTTAAAGGCTCTTCCAACCCCAAGCAATGCGATGACACTGGAAAAACCACCCCAAACCGTTCAGACTCACCCAAGTAATCAGACTCAACACCAACCCACCCGAAGCCCCACTCAAACAGGAACAACCGATGTCCGATCCATGCGTCCCTGAACACAGTCATTATCAAGGGGGATAACTGCCCTAGGCGACCCTGTGGGGACGGGCATTAAAGAGGAGGCGTTTCCTACGCGCCCTGTCCAGAGGGCAACACAACGGCTTGAAACATCCAACCCTTTTGCAATGGCACGAAGGGACATCCCATCGGCTCGCATCTGCCGAGCTTGTTCCCGCTTCTCTCGATTACTCTCTCGCACACCATCTTTGGTGTAATGATCCTGATAACGACCTTCCTTCATCCGGTCACGTGGTGGACGTGCTTTGTCCCGCTCCTTTCTGCGCTGTGTCCGCAGCTCGTTAGGAATGATCGCCCGCAGCTCGACTGCAACTCAGCAGGGATGATCTCTTGTATCCATTCAAACAGGTTTCACCTTGAATTGATAACGTGGGTCAACTGTTTTACCGTTGAATACAATCTTTTCTCCACGCATTGATGCTTCAGCGCGTTTAATTATTGGAAGCATCTGGCGTTGAACATCGTTCATTAGTCCCGGTGTATAGCGTCGTGCAATTTTAAGCATTTCACTTTTAACACGAGCTGCTGGCACAAACCACGATAATGAAAGCAAGGTTAAGAATAGCCAGATGTCCCGATGACCTTCTGGAATTCCACCACTGGGTAAATAATAATCCCCAATCTTCATTAAATCTTGGTGTACCAAAGACCACCACTGATAGATGCTGCCGTATTTTTTACGTCCGTTGGGTTTTGCACTGAAACTGTGCACTTGTGCTGACCTTGGTTTTTGGGAATGGCACCCATTCTGGCGTTTTCCCAATACAGCATCAGACAATTGATGCAGTGTCCAACGTTTCCCGGTCAGTTTTTTCCCAGTGACTTGAACTCCGTTTTTGCTGTTGATCGTTCCGCACAGCCGCAATACCCGAGTGCAATCCTTGACAACCGGATCAGCTCCAACCGGCAAGAGTGCTTCAACCAATTTGTTCTGCACCATTTGCCAGACAGGCAGAGCTTTGGCTGGTACTGGTTTGATTAACCAATACAGGTGCATACCTCGACCGCTGTAGATCACAAAGGAAGGTTCCGGCAGCTCCATTTCAGCAAGCCGCTGTAATGGTTTGTCAATATCGATATTGCCATCAATATCGACATAACAGGCTCGCAACGATTTCAACTGGTTGGTTACACGCCAGCGATAGAATTCATTGACAGTAAGATAACGGTCTTGTTGACCTTGTTGGTCGGCGAGAAACTCCGGTAGGTTCGGTGAGTCAGAGCGAAGTGTTTTCCAGCCACCACTCGGCTTGTGCTGTTCCCAGAACACGGTGACACCATACGCACGGGGCGGGTGCAGCAAATCAACATGCTCTTGTGCGGTGAGCAGCTGTAACGGGAACGACTCTTCCTGCGCTTCAAAACGCATTCAGTGTTGTGGAAATCGTTGGTTTTCAGTGTGTTTGTTATGCCAAGTGCCATGTGGGCTTCCTTGACGCAATCAACTGAGGCTCTTGTTACTAGGGTAGATCGTGTAAACTTGAGCCTTGCGCTAGATCAAATTGCTTTCAGTTTGTATTGATAAACAGTTTGATTTCAGTGCTGATCGCGTACAGTGAAGGCAAAACCAAGTAACTTTTGTAGGGTTTAGGTGGTTTAGCCGGTTAAATGATTTAGTTGTTAAAAAAGAAAAGCCGGTTCATTACTGAATCGGCTTTTTTATGTCCATGTATATCTGCTGAAAGCACAACATAATATGTGTAAAGAATACTCATTTTTTCTCCTAGAATCATAAGGTTAGTTTCAGATTTATCCAGAGGATACTGGTTTGCAAATCGGTGTAATACTAGCAAAATTCATTGTACCCAAACAAGATAAAAATCCATACATATCCTGTTGATTTGGGCACTACTACTTCGCATCCTTGGTCTCTTGAATTTGGCGTTTGTAATCTTCGTATGAAGTGTTGCTACTCGCCATACATCGGTTTTGTTCCTGTGTGTCGATGATCTTATTGCACTCGTTTTGTTGCCACGCTTGCCCTGTGTTATAGAGCTGTTGCGAAGAACAACCGTAGATCAATAGCACAAAAAGAACAAAGATTGGGTGTAAGTAGAGCATCGTTAACTTTCTACTTTGACCTTCTTTTCAAACACCTGTATTGCTACATCTTCCAACATCACAATTGTGCCACCATCACTATTAACTTGAGTACCTAACTTGCCAGTCATTGAAGCAACCCATTGTTTCCAATCGGCTTGTGCCTTCTCTAATTTCTTCCATGCTTTGGTTTTAAGGTTGTCACCACCAATGCAGTGTCAGTCTGAATACCAATCTTCATTCCAGCTTTAACGACAACGGGTTGGGGCAATTCATTAAACTTCACTGTCAATTCAAGGCGACCGCTCACAATACTCTCCGGGGTCAAAGGGGCATCAAGTGGTAGAACAGGTTTAGCTTCCTGTGGTGATTTCGGCTTTTTAACCCTTTTGATCTTAACCGGTTTTGGCTTGCGTGGGATTTTACCTAATCGCGCATAAATAATTGCCAGTTCCCGTTGCGGGATAATCGTCTCAGCTTCAGTCACCTCACCAGCCGGTTGACCCTGTAGATCGATCCGTGTCGCACCGAGTTGTATGGTTTGAAGGTAGTTTTTACGCTTGCAATACGAACCCAACACTTGTTTGATGTCAACGGGATGATGACCTGCTGCCAGTAAGTCAAGGTGAATCCTCAACTTCAGTGGACGCGGACGAGCTAGATCAAAACAAGCCGGATAGAGTGCGATGATGTCGAGCTGTGGTGCCAACCGGGTCTGCACCGGGATTGTATCAGTGTCTGGCTCGTTGGGTTCGTCTCTTGGCACTGGTGTCTTCAAGTCATCCATTCGTTTGATTTGATTCAAGTTTGTTGATTGTAAGGATCATTATGATACATCAAGTTCCTGATGAAGATAGTTCTGGAACCCATTGAATAACTTAATTTATATTAACAATTGAGTAACCAGCTGATCTAATCGACTTTTCCGCTTCACTATTTTCGCAAAGCGGATGTATTCTATGCAAAGCAACTAACTGTCTTGCACCGTGGTTGTTAACAATTTATCCTATTATACAATTAAAAAGATAAATAGACATGCCAAACTTCTTAAAAAATCAGTTTGAAGATGATTTCGCGTCAATAGTAATTCAAACAAAAAACGACTTTTTTAGATTACACAAGGTGTCAAAACCTACCAATGCACAAAATCTTAGAGCTTTGTTCTATATTTGTGAATCTGGCGTTGCGTTTCTCAGTTATTTTGATAAAGCAGCAAATCGTGACGATTTTCTTAACCAGTTAATACACCCATTGATTACAGCTACAGGTGAATTAGCAAGTCAGATTGAAGGCACAATGCGAATTGACGATTTATCCAAGGATCGATATCAAGTTGATCGACTTGTTGCTTACTACCGATCTCACGGTCTTGATATTGATGCGTCACAACGAATAAATGGGATATTGGCTTTTGATGGTTTGTATAACACAATTGGTTTGGAAGTACTTGAAGATATGTTTGATTGCGAAGAAGGACCAATTGGAATACTTGGCACACTTCATTTATCACTTCAGATAATGTTATCGGAGAAGATGTGGATAAATTAAACGCTCTTTATGAACCATTTGTGTTTACCCAACTCTTGGATCGTCTTATAGCACTTGCTTTTGAAAAATATTCAAACTGATTGAAGTGATGTCATAGCATTACTATCTAATTTAACAATCCAAATACTTCAAAATATATGCTTCTTCAAAATTCCAAAACTTAGCACCTTTAATAATAATATTCTTGTAATCATCACTAGGTAAAAGCGAGTTGTCAATACAACTCGAAATATAGACAGCAGCTTTTATTTTTTCTCCGCTATCAATCAACTTGATGTCTTTTATTTCTCGGCAATAACCACCTTCATACTTATCTAATCTATCTAAATCATCACTGTCTATTTCATAACAAACTCCACACACTTTACTATCCTTATCTTCTTCAAGATTAGCTCTTGCAAATTCATCAACCGTACTTTTTTTGTTATAAATAAACTTATAACCACAAAGCATTGCTAAAGATGCTGTATGGTATTGGTATTTCCCAATTCTCTTGATCAAGCGATTGGGTTCCATGTTACTTCCATATGCGAAATAGTAAGCATGTTTAATTCTACAAATATCGTCCACTTTTCTTTTTCTCCAACATCACACCACTTCTTCAATTCCACCCATCCCCTCAATAAAGGTGTCAATGAAGGTTTGTAATCGCTCTTTAACCCGCTGAATGACCACCTTGCGCTCCAACACTTTAGGTTGATAATTCAAGGCATTAACCAATTCTTGATCGCGGGCAGCTGGTTAGCACAGGTATGGTGCGAATCATCGTCTTGGCACTCTCGTTATCAATTTGCACCCGTTCATAATCCAGCTTTTCTAATTGCTGAATTAAATCCTCTTCCAGAGCATATTCTGATTGGGTGGTCACACTGTTTAGCTTGTCATCAAAATATCGGTTTGGGAAAAATCATTGCCTTTGAATAATAGCGGTTCATGGCGATGTTTAGCTAAAGCATAAGAAAAGCAGTCACCGAAGTTTAGTCCGGCAGGATGCCGCCCTTTGCCATACGTCAACCAAGCACGATAGGCGATCTGTGCTAATTCAGCATCTACCGGCACAATAACAACTCCCACAAGATCAAGCAATTCAGCGAGACTTTCGCGCCCTACATCACCACGTCGGGCAGTGATAACAAGTAGGGTTTCGAGCCATGTCACTGCCGACATGACATTGATTTCTGTTACAGCCAAGCGTTGCGCGTACTGTTCCGCTTCGGGTTCACCCAGCAAAATACAGATCAGTGATGAGGTATCAATCACCATAATTATTGCTGCCTGTCATGCCGGATAACCATTGGTTTTCATAGCCAATGATGTCATCCGCAGAACGTGAATCATATTCTGGTGCAGTCGCGCACCGGCGACTGATACGCAACAATGCTGCAAGCCGTTCCTCACGGTTGGATGGCATAGGGCGATTAACCACTGTTTCCAATAGTGCCATCACTTCGCAGTCAATTGAGCGATGATGTTGTTTGGCTTGTTGCTCCAACTGTCGATGTAAAGAGTCAGGGACATCATGCAAGGTTATTGTGGGCATGGTTATTTTCCCAATGTTAGTGATGAATGTTATTGCTTTGAATTGTTTTATAACGGCGATTTTCTAAAGATATTTATCCTGCAAATAACGCTGATAATCAGTTTCATCAATTGTTGACTGTTTGATAATACCAATCAATGATTTAGTAATTGGTAGGATTGCAGTATCAATACGTTGTGGTTTCAATCTTTGTTGTATTGGATTTAGCGTTGCAACTCTTGTCAGTTGCCAAACCATCCGAAAGGTGTTGGCAATGTTCCACAGTTGTTGTTGCAGGAGACGGCGTTGCTCTTCAGTCATGGTTCAACAGGCAAGTTGGCAGGCAGGAATCCGACACTTTACAACAGTTGGCAGTCGGACTCGCTACCTAACTGCTGCAATCTGACCAGACTGTGACATGATTCCACCTCGAGGGCAGATCAAAGTTATTAATAGCATTCAAGTTTTACGATCACTCTCCGCTAATTGTTGCCCTGCCTTAATAAGTCGATTGATGTGACTCATAAACGACCTTGGTAAAGGTCACCCAATTCTAATTGAATAGCATCGGCAATCTGTGCCCGTGTTAAACCCTCGCAGTGCATCCTCCATGCCATCAGCTTGATCTTGTCGTGGTACTTAACCACTCTTCCGAACCTGTTGCTCAGACGCACTCAGATCAAAATCATTAACGAATCAACGAGTTATCTGTGGTAACAACAGGCTCAACTAAATTATCAGGTAATTTGTTATGATCGTTATCAGATAATTTATTGATCACCTCATAAATTGCTGTTCCTAGATTAGGATCAATGGCTTGCAGACAATTGCGACTTCCGGCGATACCCAAACAGTGACACGCTTCCAACCCTCTTCTTTTCGCCGATCACGCAAGCGTTGTTGCTGAATACGGTTATTGGTTTGTTGTCTATTGGTCATGTTTGAATCGCTCAGAATGGGTGAAATTGAGAATGTTCTTAATGGTCTGACGATGCCAATTCTTGCCTCGGTTGTATATCCTTGAGCAGTCAATACATCCGCAATCTTCTGTAATGATTGTCCGGTTTCCCGAAGTGTTTTAATCAATACAATAATCTTTTGTTCAATCTCATCAATCACAATTCTTTGGATTCATTGGATGCAACTTGTATCCATAAGGAACAGTTCCAGTGCGTTCTCCTCGTGATTTCTTTGCTTGCAATGCCGCTGTCGTCCGGGCTTTCACTAAGAGAATTTCATACTCGGCAAAGGCATCGACAATTCTTCGCATCAATCGGTTTGTCGGGTCATCACCCTCAGTGCCTTCACCCGCAACACTGATGATCCTTGCTCCCCGTTTCTCAACCAGCCGTTCAATCATCGCTATCAAAACGGGATCACCCGACACAGACGATCCCTTCGGGCAACTAGCAACACATCTCCGTTCTGCAATGAATCAATTGCTGCTAATAACCCGGGACGCTTATGAAGGGACACATTCCACTGATTCCTTCATCACTAAATACCGCATCAATCTTGTCAGTAAAGGCACGACATTGATCTAACTGGGCATCAATACCGAACTCCTGCCACCCGGTCGAAGTTCGTAGATATGCAATTGTTTTTGTTGGCATTGTACAATTATCTGATAATTTAATGTGTTACATGATAAGAATTATCTGGTAATTTATCAAACGATCTTTAACTAACACAAGTTATCAATGATGATGAATAACAATGATGGCTATTCGATGAGGTGAATGAGGATGCGTTAAGCGGGATTGAGAAAAGGGTGATGTCGAAGTACGCCCGTGCGTTGACCCACAGAACACTGCTGAGACAAGCGAAAGAGCGATGAAGTGCGACCGAGCATCTGTGATCCATGAATTTATGAATCACTGCATCTGTGTCATCCAAGCCGGTCATCCCTGATCGGCACTGCCCAAACCGACCTTTCCCAGGTTTCCCTGGCTTGATTGGGCTGGGCTGCATTTTTTCCGGGCAAACCCAACGGGTAGAGGGCAAGTGGGAATGCTCAATGCCAAACCTGCCAAGGGAACCTTGGAAAGTCTTTTTACAATCAATGGTTACAGTTAGTGGTGTTTTTCACTGCATCTAACACAGCTCACCGTTGATATAGATATAAGAGTCAGTAAGGTTCTCGCTTCTCCTCCAACCGTTGTGATTAGGTTTAACTCTTTTTACTACAACTTAATACGAGTCAAAGTTATTGGCTCAACATTTACAACTCATGATATTCATGCGGTGGAGATATTCATATTATTTAACTAAGGAATACCAATATGAAGTTTCATTATGATCTGCAAGAGGTCAAAAAGACCCTGCAACTGATGTGTTCTGGAAACACTTTTGAAATTCGTGCATTAAAAGCTCAATTAGATGGGCAACGTTACCCTGGCATTGTCTCTGGCTTCTTTAATGATCCTGATCTGGCAGTCAAAGAATTAACACGGATCACCGCAGCAAGTGGTATTTACTACACACTCAACCCAGTTAATCCAGCATTACGTGCCCGCGCAAATAACCGGTTACGCATGGCAAATGCAAATGAGGCTACGAGTGATAAAGACATTACAGCACAGATAACACTCTTAATTGACATTGATCCGGTACGGCTTAGTGGAACATCTGCCACTGATGAGCAGAAACTGGCAGCACAAGGTGTAGCTAACGAAATCTGGAAAGAGTTAGTTAAAACGCATGGCTTTCCCGAACCTATCAGTGCTGATTCAGGTAATGGTTATCATCTAATCTATCGGTTGGCAGAATCTACTAATGATAGCACCTTGATTAAAGACACATTAAAGGTGCTTGCCGAGCAGTTTGATACCGATATAGTCAAGGTTGACCCAACGGTTTATAACCCGAGTCGCATCTCCAAACTTTACGGCACAACAGCATGTAAAGGTGATGAAATTCCTGAAATGGGAATTATCCATCGTCAAGCTAAGTTATTAGCGGTTCCCGATTCGATCATTCCATTGGAACTTGCCAAACTTCAAGCCTTTGTCAATTCAGCAACACCCAGTCAGAACTCGGTACTCACACCAGTACAGACATCGGTATCAACACCGATTAAAGCTAAAGATGGACAAAATTGGTTAGATCAATGGTTGACGAATTACTTTCCTGAAGCTGGTGAAGCTGAACAATGGCTCAGTACACCAGGAGCACGGATTTGGAAGATTGATTGTCCTTGGAAACAGCACATGGTCAGAAAGCATCAATCGTGCAACTTGCTAATGGTGCAATCTCTGCGCAGTGTTTCAGTGCCTCTTGTCATCATCATAACTGGCATTCATTGCGTGATCTTAAAGAACCCGATTGGCAGAATAAGATGCGTGATGTTCAAGAGCCTTGGTCAGACCCGCAACCTTTACCTCGTCAAGGTATTGCTCCACTCGATCCAATACTGATTCCCGAACCATTACGTGGTTTTCTAATGGATATATCCATGCGGATGCAAGTTCCAGTTGATTTCCCGACAGTATCAATACTAACTGTTATTGGCTCTTTAATCGGTCATAAAGTAGTCGCTTTTCCTAGACAGTATGATAACACTTGGGTCGTACCCGCTAATGTGTGGGGATTATTAGTTGGTCCACCCGGAGTTAAGAAAACTCCAGCTTTAATGTCTACTTTAGGTTATTTACAAAAGTCACAAAAAGATGCTAATGAGCAACATAAACAGGATATGCAACAGTTCGCTGCGGATGAGAATGTCCATAAAATCAAGATCAAAGCTGCAGAAAAAGTATTAGAGAAAGCTATTAATTCATCAATAACTACCAATTCAGCAACAAAGCCGACTAACAACAATGCTAGTTCGGTGGCAGCAGCTCAACAGGCATATGATGCTTTGTATCATAAAGCACCTAAAAAAGCCCCTTGGAAAAAGTATTATACGCAAGACACAACAATTGAAATGCTTCAGGTGATTCTTCAAGACAACCCGAATGGCACGTTAGTTTTGAGGGATGAAGTGGTTTCGTTAATCAGTTCTTTTGAAAAGAAAGGACATGAAAGTGATCGGGGTTTTTATCTCGAAGGTTGGAACGGGACAAACGCTTATACTGTTGAGCGTTTGAGTCGTGAATCAGTTGTTATTGATCAAGTGTGTCTGTCGCTTATTGGTACGACACAACCTGGTGCGTTTTCAAAGTACATCCGTGGCAGTCTTAATAATGGACATGAAGCAGATGGTTTAGTGCCAAGGTTTCAATTGATGGTTTGTCCAAAGATTGATCGTTATGTCCAACATGATGTCAAACCGAATGAAACGTCCCAGAAACAGGTTAATGATTTATTGGAAAAGATTGATCACTTTCAACCGAATTACTTCTCTGATTTACGCAAAAAAGATAATTACATTGGTTATGGATTTTCATTAGAAGCACAAACTTATTTCAATACTTGGGAAGTTGAGTTACAAAATCGTCTCCGTGATCGTAGTTTACCTCACGACGCATTGGGAAATCACTTAGCTAAATATGGCTCGTTAATGGCTAAGTTAGCACTGTACTTTCACATTATTGATTTAGCCAGCGGATATTTAGGTTATTCAAATCAAAACTTTATTCAGACAGAAAATGTATTACGGGGAATTGCTTGGTGTGAATATCTCGAAACTCACGCATTCGCAGTGTACGGAGTGGAAAAAAATGGTGTCTTAACAGACACCATTGAAAAGTTATTAGAAAAGATGAAAAGTGGTGCGCTCAATAATTCATTTATCATCTGGGAAATGATAACTAAAGGCTGGAGCGGACTAAAAGATACTGATGAAGTCAAGAAAGCTGTTGAAGTGTTAGAACAATATGGCTGGGTGCGCGTGCAGCACAACTCAGACACTAAGGGTCGTCCTTCAGAAACCATTCAAATTCATCCGCGTATTAGTGACTTTAATGTTTTTGAAACTAATGCTTATCCAACATTCTGGCTCGACACATTAAATCAATATCTTAATTCAGTTAAATTAGAAGAATCAGAAGAATCTGATAGTTCAGATAGTTTAGATTCAGATGATTGTGGATTTGATATTGAAAGTTTTAGGAAAGATTTCAGTAAAGAATTCCCAGCTATTATTTAATCATTCACAAAATAGTTTGATCCCACTACCCGCCTCCCTCTCAGCAGGGAGGCTTTTTTTTACCCTCACCCCGCAAACCATGCCTGGGAAACCTAGGAAAGGGTTGGTTGCCCCTCCCCTTGCCAAACTGCACACCCGAAAGCCCCCCGCCTTTGAAAACTGGTTACTTATTTATGGTAACAATCAATCCATTCAATTCTGATTGATTATCTCTGTATATGTTCTGAGCATATGAATGGGTTTTCAAATAATTGATAGAGATATTATAAATTAAGGATGGTTTTCCATCTCAATATCTGTGCTGTGCCTCCGCCTTTATGCTCACGCATTTTGTCAGCACAGATACTTCCCTGATCAAATCGGTGTCCTTCACGGGAATGCCGATTTGATTGTCTCTTTAATGGAGTTTAATACATGTCGAGCCAAGAAATGGCTATCGTCATTGATGATGAGTCAACAATACAATGGTAATTAACCCATTGGATACTCCCACAACTGTATTCCGAGCTGATCTGGAAAGACGAAGTGAGAACAGACAACTGTTACTGAATTGGATTCGGTCATCTTTGAAAGAAGGTGTCGATTACGGTTCCATTCCAACCAAACGTGGACCTTCAAAGCCCAGTTTATTCAAACCCGGTGCTGAGAAGATTTGCGGGATGTTAGGAATAACAGTTCATTTCCCTTCACTGAAGGAACAGAACAAGCCTTATTACAAGGTTTGATACCTGAATATGTGATGGTGCGTTGTGAATTGAAAAACATTCACGGACAAACCCTCGCAGATGGAGTTGGTGCCAGAAGTCTTAAACAAGATTATGGAGACATGAATAAAATTTAAAGATGTCATGCAAAAGTGCTCACGTTGATGCAACGCTTCGCCTGGCTGGTTTATCTGAGGTCTTTACACAAGACCTTGAAGATATGAAAAACCTGAGAACGATGAATGAGAATAAACCCTCAACTTCATCTTCAACCTGTATTACAGAAGCGCAACATCGTGAATTATCCAATCAACTGAACAAGTTGAATCTGGACAATGAACGGTTTATTGTCTACTGCAATAAGATTGCATCAGCAAAATCATTAGGATCAATACGATCCTTGAATGAACTACCTGTTGCATTGTTTGACTTCGTTATGAAGAAACTGCCAGAACTTTCTGCCGCAGCTTAATCAACTCTTTGGAGAACATCATGGAACATGTTTTAGATAAACGTGTATTTAATATCGCTACGGAAAAAAGTACCAGTCCTCCTCCGACCATTCTGATAAAAAAGTTTGGATCGCTGTTGACGACTCACTATTGAGGAATCCAAATATGGAGAACGAATCTCAATTCGTCTCGACGCAATACCTACTGATCCGGCATTTACCGGGCTGTTAAGTGTATTCCCCCATGAACCTCGCAATGTTTCATCCCCCAGTACCACTGAAGATGACATCCCGTTTTAATGAGGAGAACAACATGAGTATTACCCTATACCAGATTGCCGATGATTATCGTGACATTCTGTCATTGATGGATTCTGATTCTGATGATCCAGAGATACTGCGCCAATTGGTGCAAGACACTCTGGATCAATTGCAACTGGATGACAGTTCACAGACAAGGCATTAGCAGTGGCTTGTTATACCCGTGAATTAGAATTGGAAGCTGAAGCTGTTAAAGCAACAGAGACTTCATTCGCAATCGCCGCAAGCAACTTGAATCCGTCTGAGTTCCTGCGGAATTATCTGATAACTCAACTCCAGAAAGTCAACAAGACTGAACTGAAGAGTAATCAGATCGTTGTCCGTCTTCGTAAGACACCCGCCGCATCATTGTGGACGATGAAACTGTCATACCTGATTGTTTCAAAGAAACGGAGACCTTGACCACATTCGCAAGAATTGGATGCAGGAAAACTTCGTTTAGGAGTTGATTCCATTCCCGGAGTTCACCTTGAAACTGGTGAGTTTAACCTTGCGTTAATTCATCACTGGTTTTAACCCACTGAGGGCTGGCATTTCGTCAGCCCTTTTTTATATCTCTCAATTGATGATGCGAATTGCATCAGGAGTTGTTATGCCTGAAATAACTGCATTAACACAACCAACCTATTGGTTCCCTTCATATATCGACTACATTGATTATGAAGAAATCCAACGGCTCTATTGCGATGATGATGAATCATTACCCACTGATATGAATCCATCGGCAATACCTGCTGAATGGAGTCAATTCAATGATGATGACATTCCCTTTTAACCCTTTTAGGATCAAAAACATGCGTCACTTATATCAATTCGATTTAATCGAACCTCGTGATACGACATTAACCCTTGGTGAAGATGCCACTGGCACAATCACCATGATCTTGATGGATGAACATCGTCATTGTACTCAATTCATTTTGAGCAATGATGAATTCAATCATCTCTGCGACCTGCGTTATAAACTGGAACTTGATTCCCCAATCAGATTCCAACATTTACGCCGATTAACAACGGTGTAATCCATGGCAATCACATTCAAGTTCCCACTGGGTGAAATTGTCATTACTGATGGAGCACATTCCGCATTACAAGAATGTGCAATATCTCCACTCTTCCTATTGTTTCGGCATCGCCAAGGCAATTGGGGAGAGATCAGCAGCGAAGATCAACAGGAAAATGATCGTGCTGTAGTGGAAGGAAACAGAGTGCTGTCAGTCTATCCATTACAGGATGACTTGCGCATCTGGATCATTACGGAAGCGGATCGAACTGTTACCACTCTTCTCTTACCTGAAGAGTATTAACCCCCTTTGAGGTGCTACGGCACCTCTTTAATTTGAGAAATCAATGATGAATCTGAATGCACTCAATCCTGCTCAACTGAAAGTGGTCACTGCACCATTGAGTAATATGCTGGTTCTGGCTGGAGCTGGTTCTGGTAAAACCCGTGTATTAGTGGAAAGAATCGGTGGTTGATAGAACATCATCACATTCCAGTTGAATCCTTGTTAGTGGTTACATTTACGAATAAGGCAGCAACTGAATTGAAACACCGATTAGAAGCTAACCTTGATACTGCATTGAATGGGTTATGGATTGGAACTTTCCATGGTTTGGCACATCGACTACTGAGAATACATTGGCAAGCGGCACAGTTAGATAAAGACTTCCAGATTCTCAATGCAGAGGATCAGCGTCGTTTATTGAAACGAGTGATGAACACGATGCAGATTGATGACACTACTTACCCAATCAAATGGGTGTTGAGCGTTATCAACAATGCTAAGGAGAATGGACTTCATCCGCACCAAGTGGAAGTTGGAGAGGATGAGAAAAGTTAGCTGTTCTGCGCAATATCTATGCGGAATATGAATTGCAACGGCAACAGAATAAAGCCCTTGACTTCGCTGACTTATTGTTGAGTGCTTATGAATTATTGCGGGATCATCGGGATATTCGTCAACACTATCAAAGCCGCTTTCAACAGATTCTGGTTGATGAGTTCCAAGATACCAACACAATGCAATATATGTTTACGGATGTTATCTACCAGCAATAACTTCATCTGTGCAGTTGGAGATGATGACAATCCATTTACGGATGGAGAGGAGCGAAGGTTGCGAACTGAAGGCATTGAAACAAGATTATCTCAATGTGCAGGTATTACGATTGGAACAAAACTATCGTTCTACCAGCAACATTCTGAATGCTGCCAATGCCGTGATTGCACACAACCGGAATCGATTCGGTAAGAATCTGTGGACACAACAATCAACAGGTTCTTTGATTCAATGCTATACGGCTATTGATGCGGTGATGAAGCCCGTTTCGTGATTGATCGCATTGGTCAAACATTGACCATGAATCACCGATGTTATCAAGATTATGCAATCTTATATCGGACTTCAGCACAATCACGGATGTTTGAAGAACGATTGATTAAAGCTGGCATTCCTTATCGCATCCATAATGGATTACGCTTCTTTGAACGAGCGGAAGTTCGAGATGCGTTGGGATATTTACGCTTGATCGCAAACTGCAATGATGACCTTGCCTTTGAGCGCATTGTGAATGTTCCGACTCGTGGAATTGGTGAACGCACCATTGAGTTATTGAGGAAACACGCACAGACATTATCGGATCGTTATGGAAGCAACACTGGATTGATTGCAAAGAAAGGCTTGACCAAGAAAGTCAATGAATCACTCACAGCATTTGTGGATTGATTCAATCTCAATCACAGTGGAAAGATTGACGTTGGCAACACGATTGAATCAACTGCTGAAACAGACAGAGTTACCGAGTTTTATCTCAAGCAACCCGATGGAAAGGGGAGGAGCGCGTTGAGAATCTGGATCAGTTGGTGGAAACAGCCGCTCGCTTTGAACGGAGCTGGGACATGGAAGATGGTGATGTTTTAACGGTGTTCCTGAATCATGTTGCCTTGGAAGCAAACGAGATGACTGATGATGAAGATCACGATGCCGTGCAGTTAATGACACTCCACGCGGCAAAAGGGCTGGAGTTCCCAGTGTCCTTTCTAGTCGGACTCGAGGAGGGATTATTCCCACAGCATGTCGTTACATGATCGGAACGTTTTGAGGAGGAAAGACGATTGTGTATGTCGGCATGACAAGAGCGATGGAACAATTGTTTATGACTCATGCGGAAAGCCGGTTGATTCACGGACGAGAATGGAATTCAAAACCATCTCGCTTTATGAATGAGATTCCAGGGAATTCATTGAGCAATCCGTTTTAATAAGGTGGCTCAATACAATGAGGCAGTCATGCGAGTGAAAGAACGAATGGCAATGACCATGCAATAATCATTGATCGATTGGGAACATCATTACTGGTGTTTCTGATCGATCATTAAACCATTCAATTATTAAGAATGGTTTATTTCATAACACAATAACATGTATCTTTCAACACTTCCTTGTATTTGAGAACTGATCTATGTCAACCTAAATATCGTGATCCATTCACGGAACATTCTGGTTCAATTCAGAACGGCACTGTCTGCGCGGTTCGAATGTTGGGTTGTCAAAAGTGGTAATCTAACCTATACACTAGATCAGACACCATATACCATCTCAGTATTGGACTCGGATGAATAATACCTTCAATACACATTTTCTTGACGTCAATGCCAGGATTGTTTCCTGGCCAAGTGATAATCATACCATTTTGCTTCTCTATTGTTTTCAGTGCGGCATCAATGTGGTTTTTGTTATTTTGTGACCTAAAAGATACGGATTGTTCATATGAATCCAAAAAGTATTAGGGACAGGGGGTGCAATCCCAAGGTTATCACATGCCAAAGCGACAAAATTCATTTGCACAGTACGCAAACTACTGTTTAGAGATTCAGCGATTTCTTCGGGTGGAAGCTGCATTTCGTCGCCCCGATCCGATGTAGACAATACTAACAATCTCTTTGTAATCGTAATTCTAGTTGCAGAAGTAGATTGCTCCAATAAATAATTAGCCATTACGGCATTGTGTGCTCCATTCAATTGATCCATGCCAAATAGTGAACCAAAGATCCCCACTGTAAATTACTCCTGACTCTTGCGTTTGGTTTCAAGTTACAGGCTTTTACAAGCCCCACGAGATCTCGACCTCAAATCTAAGGTTAAACATCTACACAGTTAAAGAGTAATCCACAAAAAAGAAAGCCCTAGCTGTAACCACATTCACACTGCCATCGTCAAGTCACCTTTGACGAGACGGATCGCAGTATAAATCACCTTTTACTCTTAACGTCAAACCCTTCCCTTGCGCTGATCCAGAATCAACTTGTTTCCTTCAGGGTCTTCAATGATGTCATCGAAGTCCTGCTGGTCAGGAATTTCATCAATGCTCACCTCAAAAAGGAACGGCTACAACAGCTACAACGGTAACAGATTCATTAACCCTTGAAAAGACAGGACAAACTGCCAAAAGTTGTAGCTGTCTTGTAGCTGTTGTCACTGGATCAACCGTAACCCATTCATTAAATCACTCTCGCAACACCAACCAAACCTCGAGACAATCAAAAGTTATTAGCCTTGAATAATCATTAGCCCTTGAATACCGATGCGATTAATAATCACAAACCAGAAACTAATGACCCAATAAAATAACCGATGATGCTGTAATAGAAAACCCCCCTCAACAATTCATTCTGAACTTATCCAATAACCTGAAAGCCCTATTGAAACCAACAATCAGGAATAAAATAATCAGAAGAAAAATCAACCGTTTAATCCAAACAAGCCGTTTAACCAACCTCAGACTCTCCCACTGGAACGAAACAAAATCTCATCGAAATTCAAATGCTCACCTCAAAAAAACAGAACCAGTTGTCAGCCCTTGAAACAATCAAAACCCAAACCTAACGATAACGTAAAGTTCAGATTAAGAATTCAGTCAACATCAACCCTAAAACCCACTCACAGCCGCAACACAACAAGAAACACCAGCCAAACCAACCAACCCAACCAGCTACTCAAAATGCCATTGAGACCACTCAGAACAGCGCTTAAAGGCTCTTCCAACCCCAAGCAATGCGATGACACTGGAAAAAAACCACCCCAAACCGTTCAGACTCACCCAAGTAATCAGACTCAACCACCAACCACCCGAAGCCCACTCAACACAGGAACAACCGATGTCCGATCCATGCGTCCCTGAACACAGTCATTATCAAGGGGGATAACTGCCCTAGGCGACCCTGTGGGGACGGGCATTAAAGAGGCGTTTCCTACGCGCCCTGTCCAGAGGGCAACACAACGGCTTGAAACATCCAACCCTTTGCAATGGCACGAAGGGACATCCCATCGGCTCGCATCTGCCGAGCTTGTTCCCGCTTCTCTCGATTACTCTCTCGCACACCATCTTTGGTGTAATGATCCTGATAACGACCTTCCTTCATCCGGTCACGTGGTGGACGTGCTTTGTCCCGCTCCTTTCTGCGCTGTGTCCGCAGCTCGTTAGGAATGATCGCCCGCAGCTCCGACTGCAACTCAGCAGGGATGATCTCTTGTATCCATTCAAACAGGTTTCACGCTTGAATTGATAACGTGGGTCAACTGTTTTACGTTGAATACAATCTTTTCTCCACGCATTGATGCTTCAGCGCGTTTAATTATTGGAAGCATCTGGCGTTGAACATCGTTCATTAGTCCCGGTGTATAGCGTCGTGCAATTTTAAGCATTTCACTTTTAACACGAGCTGCTGGCACAAACCACGATAATGAAAGCAAGGTTAAGAATAGCCAGATGTCCCGATGACCTTCTGGAATACCACCACTGGGTAAATAATAATCCCCAATCTTCATTAAATCTTGGTGTACCAAAGACACCACTGATAGATGCTGCCGTATTTTTTACGTCCGTTGGGTTTTGCACTGAAACTGTGCACTTGTGCTGACCTTGGTTTTTGGGATGGCACCCATTCTGGGCGTTTTCCCAATACAGCATCAGACAATTGATGCAGTGTCCAACGTTTCCCGGTCAGTTTTTTCCCAGTGACTTGAACTCCGTTTTTGCTGTTGATCGTTCCGCACAGCCGCAATACCCGAGTGCAATCCTTGACAACCGGATCAGCTCCAACCGGCAAGAGTGCTTCAACCAATTTGTTCTGCACCATTTGCCAGACAGGCAGAGCTTTGGCTGGTACTGGTTTGATTAACCAATACAGGTGCATACCTCGACCGCTGTAGATCACAAAGGAAGGTTCAGGCAGCTCCATTTCAGCAAGCCGCTGTAATGGTTTCAATATCGACATTGCCATCAATATCGACATAACAGGCTCGCAACGATTTCAACTGGTTGGTTACACGCCAGCGATAGAATTCATTGACAGTGAGATAACGGTCTTGTTGACCTTGTTGGTCGGCGAGAAACTCCGGTAGGTTCGGTGAGTCAGAGCGAAGTGTTTTCCAACCACCACTCGGCTTGTGCTGTTCCCAGAACACGGTGACACCATACGCACGGGGCGGGTGCAGCAAATCAACATGCTCTTGTGCGGTGAGCAGCTGTAACGGGAACGACTCTTCCTGCGCTTCAAAACGCATTCAGTGTTGTGGAAATCGTTGGTTTTCAGTGTGTTTGTTATGCCAAGTGCCATGTGGGCTTCCTTGACGCAATCAACTGAGGCTCTTGTTACTTAGGGAGATCGTGTAAACTTGAGCCTTGCGCTAGATCAAATTGCTTTCAGTTTGTATGATAAACAGTTTGATTTCAGTGCTGATCGCGTACAGTGAAGGCAAACCAAGTAACTTTTGTAGGGTTTAGGTGGTTTAGCCGGTTAAATGATTTAGTTGTTAAAAAAGAAAAGCCGGTTCATTACTGAATCGGCTTTTTTATGTCCATGTATATCTGCTGAAAGCACAACATAATATGTGTAAAGAATACTCATTTTTCTCCTAGAATCATAAGGTTAGTTTCAGATTTATCCAGAGGATACTGGTTTGCAAATCGGTGTAATACTAGCAAAATTCATTGTACCAAACAGATAAAATCCATACATATCCTGTTGATTTGGGCAACTACTACTTCGCATCCTTGGTCTCTTGAATTTGGCGTTTGTAATCTTGTATGAAGTGTTGCTACTCGCCATACATCGTTTTGTTCCTGTGTGTCGATGATCTTATTGCACTCGTTTTGTTGCCACGCTTGCCCGTGTTATAGAGCTGTTGCGAAGAACAACCGTAGATCAATAGCACAAAAGAACAAAGATTGGGTGTAAGTAGAGCATCGTTAACTTTCTACTTTGACCTTCTTTTCAAACACCTGTATTGCTACATCTTCCAACATCAACAATTGTGCCACCATCACTATTAACTTGAGTACCTAACTTGCCAGTCATTGAAGCAACCCATTGTTTCCAATCGGCTTGTGCCTTCTCTAATTTCTTCCATGCTTTGGGTTTTAAGGTTGTCACACCAATGCAGTGTCAGTCTGAATACAATCTTCATTCCAGCTTTAACGACAACGGGTTGGGGCAATTCATTAAACTTCACTGTCAATTCAAGGCGACCGCTCACAATACTCTCGGGGTCAAAGGGGCATCAAGTGGTAGAACAGGTTTAGCTTCCTGTGGTGATTTCGGCTTTTTAACCCTTTTGATCTTAACCGGTTTTGGCTTGCGTGGGATTTTACCTAATCGCGCATAAATAATTGCCAGTTCCCGTTGCGGGATAATCGTCTCAGCTTCAGTCACCTCACCAGCCGCGTTGACCCTGTAGATCGATCCGTGTCGCACCGAGTTGTATGGTTTGAAGGTAGTTTTTTACGCTTGCAATACGAACCCAACACTTGTTTGATGTCAACGGGATGATGACCTGCTGCCAGTAAGTCAAGGTGAATCCTCAACTTCAGTGGACGCGGACGAGCTAGATCAAAACAAGCCGGATAGAGTGCGATGATTCGAGCTGTGGTGCCAACCGGGTCTGCACCGGGATTGTATCAGTGTCTGGCTCGTTGGG
>NZ_PPGH01000001.1 GCF_002958735.1 Chromatium okenii
CACCCATTCCACAATTTGGTCGGTAAACATAAGCCGGCGTTGCAATGCGCCACGGCATTTCAGAAAACAGATATTCACTGCCTGCTGGTGTCATTATTTCATCAGTTAAAAAATAATCAATTGCCGTTAAACCAGTGGTGTACGCATAACCAAGCCAAGAAACTGCAATAGGTGCGGGACGATATGCAAAAACACTGAGACGATTATTTGAAGTATGACCTGCAAGATCAACCAAAATATCAATTTGATCGGCACGAATACGCGCTGCAAGCTCTGCATCAGTTAAATTTCGTGTGGATACCCAATGATCAACATATTGACGATAACGTTCTGTAATGACATCTTCGTTGGTTAATTCGGCATAAGCTGTCACTTCAAATTGTGTTTTATCGTGCTGCGCCAATAGCGGCTCTAAAAAATACAGAGTGGAATGCGCTCGAAAATCTGGCGAAACGTATCCAATTTTTAATTGTCGTTTAAGAGCACGATCATTGGTGTGTAGTTGCCAATTACAATGTAATGGTTCAGCGACCCGCTGATTGAATTCTTGATAAACAGAGAAAATTTCTTCTGCCGATTGATCAGGGTGGTAGTTTAGAGAAAAGAGTAAGGAGCTATAAATTTTCCTCGGTGCGTTAATCGCCAATGCTTGTTTATAATCACTAATCGCATCATCTAAGCGATTGAACGCTCGATTGGTATTACCACGAATTGCAAGCATTTCAGGGTCGTTTGATTGCAATATTACGGTTAAAAGTTGAGATGCAATTTGCTTGCGCTCTGTTTGGCGATTACTGCTGCAAAGGTCTAATGCTTTTTTATACATCGCCGCTGATTCATCTAAACGCCCGAGACGCTGAAATGCGTTGCCAAGATTAGATAGAATCTCGGGATGGTCGGGCTGAATCTGTACCGCACGTTGTTGCGAAATAAGCGCACTATTCAATTGACTAAAAGCGAGTTGTGTATTACCAAGACTGCTGAAAATCTCTGCGTTATTTGGCTGTAATGTAAGTGCTTGTTGATAACAGTCAATTGCTTTTTCAAACTTCTGTTCGTCGCGTAAAATTGCACCAAGAACGAGATAAGATTTAACGTGTTTTGCATCAATCGCCAGTGCGCGTTGGCAATATAACTTTGCGTCGTCTGCTTGTCCTAAGCTGCGGGATAGTTTTGCAAGGTTATAAAACGCAGCCACAAAATGCGGTGCGCATTTAGCAGCAAAGGCATAACAAATTAGTGCTTTGTCTAATTGTGCCAAATCTTCAAACGCCACGCCTAAAGTATTCAAGCATTCTGCGTCATCTGATTTTAATTGCAGTGCCTTTTCTAATGCCGTGACAGCCTCTTGATTGCGTTGGCATTGCGCCAACACTGTTCCCAACATTTTCCAACCTAAAGGATGATTTGGATAACGTTCTGTTAACGTTTGCGCCAATTGTTGCGCTGCTTCATTTTGACCCTGTTCAAATCGAGTGAATAACGCATCAATCTCAGTTACTGTCGGTTCTTGTGCGTCGATAGATGCGTACAGCGAAGGCGTTATCATTTGCACTAAACGCGCTTTTAACTCTGCCGCCGCTATAGTTTCCAATCCGTTCGCTTGTGCTTGTTCAATTACAGTTAACGCATCAGCAGCGCGACCATCTAATAACAAACCTTCAGCGAAGGCTTGCCAATACAGACCAACATCTGGGGCGATTTCCAATGCTTGCTGCAAATGCGTTAGACCGAGATCGAATTGACCACGTTCGATGATTAATACACCCAAACCATGATGCGCTGCCGCGTGATTTGGATCAGCATTTAATACCGCCTGATAACCTGCCGTTGCAACTTCCCAGTGACCGGCGGTGTGCGCAGCAATAGCTGCTTCCAGTAACGCTTGCGTGGTCATTTCTAACTCCGTCTGCACTACAATTGAGTGGCGTTATTCTTCTTTTAATCCCAATATCAATCTATCTGTGATTGGTTTAATGAGATATTCAAAGAAGGTGCGTTCACCAGTTTTAATCATCACGTCTGCGGGCATTCCGGGCAGTAAGATTAATCCGCGTAACGTATTCATGCCTTCCGGTGTGACTTGAATCCGCGCTAGATAATAGGGCGCTCCAGTACTGGGATCGGTTAAGCGGTCGCCGGAAATAGTTAATACTGTACCGAATACTGTTGGCGTTGTCCGTGAATTGAATGCTGAAAAGCGAATTTCTGCGGTCAAGCCCGGAATAACTTGATCAATGTCTGTGGGTTGCACCCGCGCTTCCACAATGAGCGGTTCACCTTCGGGAATGATGTCGAGAATTGGATCGCCGGAGCGTAAGACACCACCGATTGTATGAATGCGCATTCCTACAATTGAACCTGCTGAAGGAGCCATTACGGCAGTGCGTTCCAGTGCTTTTTCTAATGCTCGCATCCGTTCCCGTAAATCAGAAAGGTCAGTTTGTACTGCTCGCAGTTGTTCGACTACATCGCTGGTGAATACGCGCCGCACTTGCGCAATTTGCAATTTGGTTTCGCCAATTTGTACTTGTGTTGCAGCAATGGCAGATAGATGTTCAACACGCTCGCCGTCGATTTCTGCGGCTAATCGTTCCCATTCGCGCAAACGACTTTTTTCACCCAATCCCTTTTCAATCAGCTTCTGCAAACCGGCGATTTCTTCCTGATAAAGACCAATACGTTTTTCTTTACTGCTGACCAATCCAGTTAAACCACGAATCTGTTCCTGAAGTTGACCAATTCGTTGTTGCAACACATCAACTTCACCGGCGTTGGCCTGATGACGTGCTTGAAACATGCGTTGCTGACCCATCATCGCTTCTTCAACACGCGGATCATTTTTGGCTTCCAGTAAATCTGCTGGAAAAACCACTTTGTCTGCGTTGTCACGTTCGGCAATTAACCGCGCTTCTTCCGCTCGTCGCGCCAGAAATTTACCGCGAGCAATTTCTAGTTGCGCCCGTGACTCAGTGTCATCAATCCGCAACAGCACCTGACCTTTTTGCACGGTATCGCCTTCACGCACCATTATCTCGCTCACGATGCCGCCTTCCATGTGTTGTACCGTTTTGCGCGACGATTCGACTGTCACCACGCCGGGCGCGACCGTTGCGCTATCAATAGGTGCAAAGGCAGCCCACACGCCAAAGCCGCCGACACCTGCGAGCAAAATCAATAGCCCTAGTGTGCGTTCTGGACCGTCGCTGGTACGCAAACTGAGCGTATCTGGAGTTGGCTCCAGCGTTTTGGGAATAACATTGATATCCAAAGCAATTTCTCTCTAATAACAGCAAATTGGGTTCACGAAGAGCGCTGGCGCTATCCGACAGCCATATTGGTTGCTGGCGTGTTTGTCTGACTAACGATGCTGGGCTTGGCAAACTGCGATAGCACCTGATCGCGGGGTGCGAAGAGATGCAGCATTCCTTCGCGCAACACTAAAATTTTGTCCACGCCATTCAGTACGCTGGGGCGATGGGTAATAATGAATACCGTTGAGCCATCGGCTTTTAATTGCGCAATTGCCCGTACCAATGCGGCTTCGCCCTGTTCATCAAGGTTGGAATTTGGTTCGTCGAGCACGACCAGCACTGGTTGTCCATACATCGCTCGCGCCAAACCGAGACGCTGGCGCTGTCCGCCGGAGAGCACTGCGCCACCGACGCCGACCGGCGTGTCATAACCTTTTGATAAACCTAAAATCATTTCGTGGACTCCGGCGCGTTGCGCAGCTTTCACCACTTGCTCTGGGTCTACCGTGCCGAAACGGGCGATATTTTCGCCGACCGTGCCATCAAAAAGTTCAATATCTTGAGGTAGATAGCCGATGTGTGGACCTAAATCTTCGCGGTTCCAGCGGCTGATTTCTGCGCCGTCAAGCCGCACTGCGCCAGCGGCAGTTGGCCACACGCCAAGCATCACTCGCGCCAGCGTTGATTTTCCCGCAGCACTCGGTCCAATCACGCCGACGACTTCGCCGGGCGCAACGTCAAAACTGATACGTTTCAGCACGGCAGTCGTTGATCCCGGTGGCGCAGCGACAACATCCTGAAAACTGATCTGACCAATGGGCGAAGGCAAGCGCATATTGACTGGACGCGCCGGAATGGATTGCAGCAGTGCCTGTAATCGGCTGTAAGAAGTACGCGCAGTTAAAAAGCCTTTCCACGAACCAATCAGCATGTCGATTGGCGCAAGTGCTCGTCCCATCAGAATTGAACCGGCGATCATGATGCCGGGCGTAACGATTTGTTGAATGGCGAGATAAGCGCCAACGCCGAGAATGAGCGATTGCAGCGTGATGCGAATGGTTTTACTGGCGTTAATGAGCAAGCCAGCGCGGTCGCTGGCGAGGGCTTGCAGTTTGAGCATTTCTACATGTCGCGTCAGCCAGCGTTTGTGGACATTTTGCAACATGCCCATGGATTCCAACGCTTCTGCATTGCGCAAATTACCTTGTAAGTAATTATTACTCGCTGCTGCTTGGCTATTGGCTTGTGCGAGGGGTTTTCTGGTGGTGAGTTCATTGGCAACTGCTAATGCAATCAAAATTAATGCACCAACAACTGCGAACCAACCAATCAATGGGTGCATTAAAAATAACACCAGCATGTAGAGTGGAATCCATGGGGCATCAAAAAAACCGAATAAGCCATTGCCGGTGAGAAATTGTCGTAATGAAGTCAGGTCTTGAATGGGCTGGGTTCCGGTATTGCCGCCGCCACGCAAATTGGCATCAAACATTGCAGCGAATAAGCGGGTATTTAGTGCCATATCGAGCCGGGCGCTGACCCGCACTAGAATCCGCGAGCGCACCAATTCCAGTGCACCCATGACGACGTACAAACCGACAACTAAAAGCGTTAATACGAGCAGCGTCATTTCACTGCCGCTGGCGAGAACGCGATCATAGACCTGCAACATGTAAAGCGATGGAACGAGCAGCAACATGTTAATAAATGCACTGAAAAATCCGGTAAATAAAAATGAATTGCGGCTGGCTTGTAAGACGGCACGCAATTCATCAACGGGAGGACGGGAATGCTTATTCACAAGAGAATTACCAAAATGGTGGATCACAGTGGGTCGCAGAGTGCGCCCGGCGAGAGAATCATCCTATCAAAACCAACTGTTTGCGGCATTGTAATCATCGGACAGTGGTATGCAGCAGGATATTTGTGGATTTTGCAACAGGTGTTTGCTGGTCTAAAATGGCGCTGGGAAATGTCAAAAAGCCTTGAAATTTCCTGATATATCCTGACAATCTTAATCTGCAATGTTAAGATATTTGGTGTCAGTTCTGTTTCGTTTCAATCCGGTATCACGCCGCTCCTAATGACCAGATACTTAGATTGTCAAATTATGCAAGCGCGTTTTGCGGAATTGCCATCATTCGCCACACAAAACTTGCGTTCTGGCAACACATGGGTAAAATATAACTCAGGCACGCCCCGAAATGTAGTGATTTATACCACAAGCTGAACTCGGCGGTGTTTGCCAGTGTTATGGCATGTTCAGGCAGCGAAAAGCTGTCGATCACAGTTAGAGGCACTAAAACACCCCATCATGCTTGCGCCTGAGTGTTTTCCCTATACTTACGCTTGTGCACGATCCTGGTTGCTGGTAGCGTCCAAACGCACCAACTAATCCGGTTTCAAGGTTTCTGTCTTTTGTCACCCAACCCTTAAGGAATCCTAATCATGGCTCTTCAGACTTTCCAAGAAAATTTTTATTTGACCCAAAATCCTGACGTGTTCGCAGCGGTGCGCGACGGTCTGATGACTGCTGAGGAACATTACGTCAAGTACGGCGAACTGGAGGGGCGTCAGCCAAACCCATATTTCAATCCAGCCGGTTATATGGCGGTAAATCAGGATGTCGTGCCAGCGGTTGCGAGTGGCATTTTCAGCAGTTTTCTGTCGCATTTTGAACTAAATGGCGCACGTGAAGGACGTTCCCCCGGTGCTGACACCTTTAACGAAGCCAACTATCTCGCAGCAAATGAAGATGTTAAGGCTGCTGTTGACGCTGGAGATTTGAATAGCGGTTATGAGCACTATGTTCTTTATGGTGCTATCGAAGGTCGTGCTAATGGAATCGCTGAGAATCCTGATCCTACACAAGGTCAAACCTTCACGTTGACAGTTGCTCAGGATTTGTTCCCTGAACAGTCTGCTGCTGGTAACGCAGGCGCTGATGTGATTCGTGGTGTTGCCGGTCAAATTGAGGGCGCACAGGATCAAACAACTCTGAATTCTTCAGACATTCTTGACGGCGGCGCGAGCGACGCAGATAAGTTGGTCGTTAATATGACCGGCACACAATATCTCGGCGGTGCGACGGTTAAAAACATTGAGACGTTACAGATTGGTACTAACTTGACCAATCAAGAGGTTGCGTTCGACATGAACGTAAACCAAGGTTCTTACGAGGTCACCAGCGTCAATAAATTGGTGTATGACCAGATCACAAACACTGAGACGCTGGTAGTACAAAACGTTGTACCAGTTGCGGTTGGTGATGTAGCACCCGACATGGTTTGGGCAAATGAAAACGGCTCTGCAGCTGGCACAATTGCCACGACTTATCGGCAAGCTACCATTGATGGAACTGCTGACAATCAGACAGTAGAGCTGATCAATGTGACTGCCACCCAACATGTTATTGATGGTGTTTTGGCAATTGGAGGGGGGATGGAGCAACTCACCATCATCTCGTCAGGTGAGGTTGCACAGAACACTTTGAACAATAGCAATGTTGAGATTGCCTCGATCTCTTATGGCGACACCGGAGGTCGTAACGACAACGGCGCCGACCTGCTTTCAAAAGAATCTCTGACTTCAGTCGTACTGAAAGGTGCAACCGCAATTGGTGAAGGCGCTGACGTTATCGCATCATTTGAAACAACAGGCAGAAATGTCACTGATGAATGGATGATTCGTGAGTGGACTGGGTTAACTGATCGGTGGGCGAGTGTTTATCGCGCACCTTCTACCGAAGGTGGCGTTATTTCTAGTGACGATGGCGGCATTTTTAACAGTTTTGGTGATGGCGCGGCTTCCAATTTACTGTCGGTTGGTTCGCGGGTCACCACTGTAGATGCGTCAGAAATGACAGCAAATACTTTTGTGCGCTTTGCTGCCAAAACCGATGAATCTGCTTCTGATAAGACATTCGTCGGTGGTACAGCCAATGACTACGTTGAGTTTGAAAACGGTAATGTCACAGCAACCGGTAACACTGGTGATGATACGTTTGCCTTTGTGAATGGACAGCCTAATTCTACCTTTGGTGAGAATGATGTTCTGACGGGTGGAGAAGGTTCGGACACCATCCTGTTAGGCATGAACGGGTTTGGTGATTACACCGTTGCACAGACGGAATTCCGCAATAAGACTGCTATTGATGTATTGGATCTGCGCGGGAACAGCAGCAACGTCACACTGTCATCTGAATTTGTAAGCAGTTCTGATGAAGGTCGGGTTACCGTTCACACGGATCGCATTGTGCGGACGGCGCTGGATAACAATACTAATGGCGCAACCCATTCTCCTAATGAAGATAATTCAGTACACATCGTTGATTTGACCTTCTTGGGGGCTGCTGACGGCATCACCTTCCATGGTGGTTCCGGTAGTGATCGTCTTGTCCTCAACGATGCAACCTTCAATGTGCAGCAAGTGCTTGATGGCGGCGTCTTCACTGACTATGCCAATCGCACTGGAATCGAGGCCAACACAGAAGACTATGACACCCTGACGGTGATCACCAATGGTGAGCAAGTCGTTCTTGATGCGCAGGATTTAAGTCAGATCACCAATTTCAACGGTTTAATCTTGACGAAGAATTCGGAAACAGCCAGTTATAGCATCACGCTGACCCGTAGTTTCTTGTCGGCGAACACACTGGAGCTGGATGACGCAACGAATACCAATATCGATGACACAATCTTCCAAATTGGAACTATCGCTGCGGCAAACCAGTCGATATTGAGCACCGGCGACACCGTAATGATTGATGTCTCTGACTTGTTAAATATCACCAACGATGCAAAATCAACCGCTGGGTTTATTCCAGGTTTTGATGTCAAGTCGTTAACTGAGCTTGGGGTTAATCCAATTTTCTTGGGCAATGGTGGAGAAATTGTTTCTCAGACTATGCTTGAAGATTTAGATCTGATCAGAGAAGACGCTGTAACGCCGCGCAATGATGTGCTGGTGTCTGCGCCCAATGTGAAGGATTTGCAAGGCAATACTTTGACTGCACAAGCTGCGGGTTTTGATACCACGAGCGGATTCTTGTTGTCAGGTGGACTGGCTACGGCTCAAGACGACGTGTTGAATACCACTGCTGAGTATTGGGTTGGCTCAAAAGTGAATATGGCAGGCGGCACTGACACGCTGAACATTCTCGATGATGCAGCAAGCGTGGACGAATCTACAGTACCTACTGCCGATGCCCCTGAGATCGTCAACCTCAAGGGCGGCGCAACGGGTCTTGGATTCACTAACGCCAATGGCGCGGGATTTAAAGTGAATGCCAGTGTGGCTGCCGTTGTTCAACTGGGCAATCTTGGACAGATTTTCGACGGTTCTGTACAAGGTGATTTCGTTACTGGTGGCACAGGTGCGGATTTAATCAATGCCGGTGCGGGTGATGATGCCATTGTAGATGGTCTGGCAACGATACGATTGATGCTGGCGCAGGCGCTGATGTGGTTGACATCACTGTCGGTGATGACATTGTCAATATGGGAGACGGCAATGGCGATGTGCTGCGCGTGACCCTGAGCGGCAATGATGTTGCGAATCTCGGCGCGGGCGCTGATGATGGCGCGGATAATGTCGTGATTCTGAATACCAATTCGGGAAATGTGACGCAAACTGATACTGATTTGGTCACCATCAACGACTTCAGTATTGCCAGCGATAAGCTCATCATGGCATCTACGGTAAACAATGTTGTTGTTGCAACTTCCTATGGCACCTTTATCAATGATGCTGTTAACGGTGAACTTGCTATTGATGCTAGCATCTTAGAAATCAGCTCTGCCAAGTACCAATACACTGGTGAACAACCAGATGAGGGCACCTTGCTGTCGTTTATCAACGACTCTATGGGAGAGACCGCTGCCGATGGCGCAGTGATTACTGTGGTTGTTTATAACGGTGATGGTTCCAACGGTCTTGTGAACGCAGCGATTCTCCAGATGCAAGAGAATGCTGCTGACACTGATGCTGATGGACAGCAATTCGACAGTATTGAATTGGTTGGCATTGTCACTAACGTGGCGGCAGACTCATTTACTGCGGCAAACTTCGCTTAATAGTCTGAGTCTGTGTTTAATCCTTCCTCAATTTGAGGAAGGATTACTGACCAAAATCACTTCACCCTTTCAATAAACCGATCTTTCTCCATTACATGGGTAAGTAAACATGGCTACCGATTTGAAATCCCTTTTGAACCACCCTCTCAGTTCTTATTCTGCTGTTCTTGATGATTTGACTGCAGAAGATGCGAGTGGTCTTTTTAGTTTTACCAAGGCGTCGTTGGGAACTTTTTACAATTCCGCCCCCGTTTTATCTGGTCTTGCAGATACCAATATCACCCCTGATCAAAATCTTGTATTGAACTTTAACGAGAAGGTGACAGCTGTTGCTGGAAACATTCAAGTTTGTGATTCTGATAAAAATGTAGTTGCTACGGTTTCTGTGACTGATAAGGCTGTCACTGTTTCTGATTTATCAGTAACAGTTGATTTACCCAGCGATTTAGCGATTGGATCATACTGCATCACGATTGGTGCGGGTGCTTTTGAAGATGCTGATCATCGTGATTTTACTTCCACTGATGTGATTAATTTCACTGTGAGTGCGGCGGGTACGGGTGGCGTCGATCCGACCGATCCAGGCACGGACGATGTCGTTTCAAAAAGCCTAGACGGTCAAGGTACTGCGACCGTTCCGGTAGAGCTTGACGCTCTGACTAGTGCATTCAACTTCACCGATGATACGGTTGAGGTGGTTGGTAATAACGTGGTCATCACTGGTTTTAGTGCGAATGATTCAATCACAATCACTGGTGCGGTGAAGGCAGATTACGATGATGGCGTCATTGGCTCCAATGGTGCGGGTGATGTCACCATCCTTTACAACCTCGATGGCATCGTGCATCAGATTGAGCTCACTGGAGTTGCTGTGGGCGCAGGACTAGTCTTTGATGTAAATAGCTTTAACGCCTTACCTGTTGGTGATCTAACCTTCAATTGATTTAAGGGGGAAATAAAAGTTTCTCCCGTTGTTAGGTAAAGTGGAGATAGTGAATTGTTCGCTGTCTCCACTTAAGACAGATTAAAAACGGCTAGTGATCCTCCGATAGAGTAAGAATTTCTTAATTCTTTGTAATTAAAGTAGGAGTTACGCAGTTGAAAACTTAACCTACTGATTTTTATGAAAACGCAATTGTGCAGCGCACAAACCAGTTTCAATAAAATCAAGCATTTAGAAATCCAACTGCGTAACTCCTATAAAGAATAAAAATCTGTACAACCCTATTGATGAGGTCACCACCTAAAAACTGGTTTATTTCTGTTCACAACAACGCAAGCTGTTTACTTGTGAGTGTAGAATTTTTATACGCTTGTTTTTATTAAAAAATCTCACAAAAGCGCGGTGCTAGTTTCAATATTTTTATACATGTAATATTTTGGAGATTAGACGTATGGCAAGATTAATCCTGACATCAGAAGATAATGGTAAAACTATCCCGCTGAGTGGAACGCTTTTTTGGGATGTGGTTGGTTCGGCACGAGTTGACTTTTTCGAAATTCAGGCGGGAACTGCTGCGTCTATTTTGGGAGGCGCAAGTAAAGATTTATTTCGTTTGCTTGGCAACCAAGCTGATTACAGCGTTTATCAAGCCAGCTCGAACGTTATCTTTACGCACCAACTAACAGGGGAAACGGTCATAATCAAGTCGCTGAGTGCAACTGGTGACGAAATAGCTTTTTTGGACACTGTCCCTATCAGTCTGAAAATCACGGGCGGAGCGTTGATGCTTGGCGAGCAGTTGTTGACGCCAACCCCTAGCCCAATTACAGCAAGCACGGATACCGCTGATAGCAACTTCAGCTTGGATGGTAAAGGAACAGCTGTTGTTCCCGTGGAGATTGATGCCAGTGAAAGTGCTTTCATTTTCACTGATTTGGTGTCGACATCTAACAATGTCTCCCTTCTAAATTTCACGGCAGACGATGAAATCATCATTTTTGGCGCCACTGCGAGTGATTATGATGACGGGGTCATTGGCACGAACGATGCGGGTGACGTTACAATCACTTACAACCAAGCTGGAATCCTCAATCAGATTACGCTTCTTGGCGCAGTAACGGATACATCTCTTATTTTCGACGTTGCTTCATTCAATGCTCTTCCCATCGGCAATCTAGTTTTTGGTTAGTGGTTCTTAAAACGCCATTGGTTACAAACATTCCTGTCACTCGATTCACCCTCAAAGACAGCAGTTGGAGAATATTTCATGGCAAGCATCCTTACACTCGATAGTAATGCGGCAAAAAATCCCATTAACGTTCCGGTTTTATCGGGCGAGCTCGTCATCAACGGCACCGCTGAACTTGAAACGTTTGTGGTCCCAGTTGACGCAAATGTCAAAATTAACTCTGGTGGTGCGGTTGATATCATCAAATTTATTGGTGGCGCATCAGAGTACTCCGTACACAGTGACGGTAATGATGTCCTGTTTACAAACAAAAGCTCTGGCACCGTCATTACAGTAGCGAAAGTGGGAGCAGTTGGTGATCAGGTGCAATTTGGCACCACAGGTTTACCTACCGCGCTGAAAATTGTCGATGGCGCCATTGTTCTTGGTGAAGATGACACTGCCCAGACAATTACCACTGAAGTTTTAGATGTGACTGGCGCAACGGGTACGACTGGACCCGCTGATGAAGATGCTCCAGTATTCATCAGTGCAACGGTTGTAGATAACACGTTGATAATGTCCTACGCAGATGCCAGTGCGCTTGCCGCTGCGACCAAGCCTGATGCAAGTGCTTTTGTCGTGCAGACAAATGACACCATTAAAGATGTGACTGCTGTCACGGTCGATGCCACTGCTAGGACCGTTACCTTGACGTTGGCGACTGCGGTTGTCTTTGGTGAGACGGTTAAGGTTTCCTACTTTGATTCGACCGAAAGTAATGATGCTAAGGCGATTCAAGATGCGTCCGGCAATGATGCGGCGACTCTTATTCAAGGAGCGGTCGTCAATGCAACATTAGAAAAAGATGACGTTGCTCCGGTTTTTCTAAGTGCTGTTGCAGCGGATCAAACCCTGACCTTGAATTATAACGAAGCACTTAATGCGACAAACTCGCCGACTGATAAGTTATTTGTAGTTCAAGTTGACGGGGTGACGACTTCCGTCACGAACGTAGCTGTTGTGGATAACACAGTCGTGCTGACGTTGGCGAGTGCGGTGATTCCTGGCGCAGTTGTCACGGTATCTTACCTTGACCGGAATGCCACTGATGACACCAACGCGATTCAAGATGCGTCCGGCAATGACGCGGCTTGGTTTATCGGTAAGGTTGCTGTCACGGCGCCACCAAACGAAGCGCCAGTTGTCGATGCAGGTAGCTTCACCGTTGCAACTGACGGCACCGAAGTGGGCGCGGTCACGGCAACTGATCCAGAAGGGACTGCTGTTACTTACGCGATCACCGACGGCAATGATGCTGACGGCAATGGCATTGATGCGTTTGTAATCGATACTGAAACCGGTGCGTTGACGGTCAACGATCCAGCAGAGTTGGTTGCTGGTGAAACCATTACGCTGACGATTGAAGCGACTGATGAAGCCGGTCAAGTTGGCACTGGTACGGTCACGGTTGCTGTTACTGAGCCAGTTGAGCCACCAAACGAAGCGCCAGTTGTCGATGCAGGTAGCTTCACCGTTGCAACTGACAGCACCGAAGTAGGCGCGGTCACGGCAACTGATCCAGAAGGGACTGCTGTTACCTATGCAATCACTGACGGCAATGATGCTGACGGCAATGGCGTTGATGCGTTTGTAATCGATACTGAAACCGGTGCGTTGACGGTCAACGATCCAGCAGAGTTGGTTGCTGGTGAAACCATCACGCTGACCGTTGAAGCGACGGATGCTGACGGAATCGTTGGCACGGGTACGGTGACGGTTGAAGTGACTGAGCCAGTTGAGCCACCAAACCAAGCGCCAATTGTCGATGCAGGTAGCTTCACCGTTGCAACTGACGGCACCGAAGTAGGCGCGGTCACGGCAACTGATCCAGAAGGGACTGCTGTTACCTATGCAATCACTGACGGCAATGATGCTGACGGCAATGGCGTTGATGCGTTTGTAATCGATACTGAAACCGGTGCGTTGACGGTCAACGATCCAGCAGAGTTGGTTGCTGGTGAAACCATTACGCTGACGATTGAAGCGACTGATGAAGCCGGTCAAGTTGGCACTGGTACGGTCACGGTTGCTGTCACTGAGCCAGTTGAGCCACCAAACGAAGCGCCAGTTGTCGATGCAGGTAGCTTCACCGTTGCAACTGACGGCACCGAAGTAGGCGCGGTCACGGCAACTGATCCAGAAGGGACTGCTGTCACTTACGCGATCACTGACGGCAATGATGCTGACGGCAATGGCGTTGATGCGTTTGTAATCGATACTGAAACCGGCGCGTTGACGGTCAACGATCCAGCAGAGTTGGTTGCTGGTGAAACCATTACGCTGACGATTGAAGCGACTGATGAAGATGGAATGGTTGGCACGGGTACGGTGACGGTTGAAGTGACTGAGCCAGTTGAGCCACCAAACCAAGCTCCAGTTGTCGATGCAGGTAGCTTCACCGTTGCAACTGACGGCACCGAAGTGGGCGCGGTCACGGCAACTGATCCAGAAGGGACTGCTGTTACCTATGCAATCACTGACGGCAATGATGCTGACGGCAATGGCGTTGATGCGTTTGTAATCGATACTGAAACCGGTGCGTTGACGGTCAACGATCCAGCAGAGTTGGTTGCTGGTGAAACCATTACGCTGACGATTGAAGCGACTGATGAAGCCGGTCAAGTTGGCACTGGTACGGTCACGGTTGCTGTCACTGAGCCAGTTGAGCCACCAAACGAAGCGCCAATTGTCGATGCAGGTAGCTTCACCGTTGCAACTGACGGCACCGAAGTAGGCGCGGTCACGGCAACTGATCCAGAAGGGACTGCTGTTACTTACGCGATCACCGACGGCAATGATGCTGACGGCAATGGCATTGATGCGTTTGTAATCGATACTGAAACCGGTGCGTTGACGGTCAACGATCCAGCAGAGTTGGTTGCTGGTGAAACCATTACGCTGACGATTGAAGCGACTGATGAAGCCGCTCAAGTTGGCACTGGTACGGTCACGGTTGCTGTCACTGAGCCAGTTGAGCCACCAAACGAAGCGCCAGTTGTCGATGCAGGTAGCTTCACCGTTGCAACTGACGGCACCGAAGTAGGCGCGGTCACAGCAACTGATCCAGAAGGGACTGCTGTTACCTATGCAATCACTGACGGCAATGATGCTGACGGCAATGGCGTTGATGCGTTTGTAATCGATACTGAAACCGGTGCGTTGACGGTCAACGATCCAGCAGAGTTGGTTGCTGGTGAAACCATTACGCTGACGTTGAAGCGACTGATGAAGCCGGTCAAGTTGGCACTGGTACGGTCACGGTTGCTGTCACTGAGCCAGTTGAGCCACCAAACGAAGCGCCAGTTGTCGATGCAGGTAGCTTCACCGTTGCAACTGACGGCACCGAAGTAGGCGCGGTCACGGCAACTGATCCAGAAGGGACTGCTGTTACTATGCATCACCTGACGGCAATGATGCTGACGGCAATGGCGTTGATGCGTTTGTAATCGATACTGAAACCGGTGCGTTGACGGTCAACGATCCAGCAGAGTTGGTTGCTGGTGAAACCATTACGCTGACGATTGAAGCGACTGATGAAGCCGGTCAAGTTGGCACTGGTACGGTCACGGTTGCTGTCACTGAGCCAGTTGAGCCACCAAACGAAGCGCCAGTTGTCGATGCAGGTAGCTTCACCGTTGCAACTGACGGCACCGAAGTAGGCGCGGTCACGCAACTGATCCAGAAGGGACTGCTGTTACCATGCAATCACTGACGGCAATGATGCTGACGGCAATGGCGTTGATGCGTTTGTAATCGATACTGAAACCGGTGCGTTGACGGTCAACGATCCAGCAGAGTTGGTTGCTGGTGAAACCATTACGCTGACGATTGAAGCGACTGATGCTGAAGGCATCGTTGGCACTGGTACGGTCACGGTTGTCACTGAGCCAGTTGAGCCACCAAACGAAGCGCCAGTTGTCGATGCAGGTAGCTTCACCGTTGCAACTGACGGCACCGAAGTGGCGCGGTCACGGCAACTGATCCAGAAGGGACTGCTGTTACTTGCAATCACTGACGGCAATGATGCTGACGGCAATGGCGTTGATGCGTTTGTAATCGATACTGAAACCGGTGCGTTGACGGTCAACGATCCAGCAGAGTTGGTTGCTGGTGAAACCATTACGCTGACGATTGAAGCGACTGATGAAGCCGGTCAAGTTGGCACTGGTACGGTCACGGTTGCTGTCACTGAGCCAGTTGAGCCACCAAACGAAGCGCCAGTTGTCGATGCAGGTAGCTTCACCGTTGCAACTGACGGCACCGAAGTAGGCGCGGT
>NZ_PPGH01000002.1 GCF_002958735.1 Chromatium okenii
TTCAGCAAAACGCAGGACGCGCTGCTGCTCATCTACAGCCATCACGCCAAATTCGCTAGCGCGTTCCACTGGCACTTGTAAACAACCAACCGTCATTTCCGCTTTACGATCAACGTGATAAGCAATCATCGCGCCGTAATCCATTTTATAAACGTGATCACCAGCCAGAATTAAAATGTATTCAGGATTGTGGTCGCGGATGATGTCGAGATTTTGATACACCGCATCCGCAGTTCCGGCATACCACGCAGTTTCAGTAACGCGCTGTTGTGCCGGCCATAATTCGACAAATTCGCCAAATTCTCGCGCAAAAAGCCCCAACCTTTTGAATGTGTAAAATCAATGAATGCGCTTTGTATTGCGTTAACACACCAATACGCCGAATACCAGAATTGATACAGTTTGAAAGTGGGAAATCAACGATCCGAAACTTGCCACAAAAGGCACGGCCGTTTAGAACGCCACGCGGTGAGATGTTTCAGTCGCGACCCGCGTCCTCCTGCCAAGATGAGTGCCAAGGTGTCACGGGTGAGACGACTGATGAATCGAGGATGGGATTGCGGCATAACGTCAACTCCTATCATTTAAGGGCGGACTTACCGCTACTAAAAACCGATGAAAATCTCAAAGGTCTGTAATACGCCGTCGCTGCCATTGCTTGAAAGGATTTCAAGGTCTGATATGACTCTTGCGTATGGATTAACGTCTAGCCGTAGCGGGTCTGGACGGAGCAAAAAGCACGGAAGATAGCGTATCGACACGCTTAAAGCCGTGTCAAGTTACCATAAAAAGATAGGTTTTCTGAGAAAAGGACAGATTTTAGTCAACAGTGACGAGCCCAGAGGATCGGCTTGTCTGACTTCCCTATGTTAACATCAAGACCACTTGCAACCCTTCGATCTTCAAATCAGGGTTCGCGTCTAAATCGCACAGGAGCTACCAATTATGGCATCCGCACAGGGCTTTACCTCGAAACTTCCCGAACCTTTATTACGTATTATTGAAGCGCGTCATTATGATCCATTTGAAGTATTGGGTCGTCATCTTGACGGAACCAAAGCCATTGTGCGGGCATTTTTACCGATGGCGGAAACAGCAACTTTGGTTGAAGCAAAAGAGCCATTTAATCGCATTGAAGGCACTGACTTTTTTATTTGGGAAGGTAACGCAGCCAAAGTCCCTGAACGTTATCAAATTGAATGGCAAGATGGCGCTGGCGTCACCCACTGCGCCCACGATCCCTATTGTTTTCCATTGCAATTAGAAGACTTCGATTTACATTTATTTGGTGAAGGTCGTCATTGGCACGCGTATCGTTTTTCTGGGTTCGCATTTACGCACCGTTGAAGGTGTTATTGGTGTGCAATTCGGGGTCTGGGCACCAAATGCAGAACGTGTCAGTGTGGTTGGCGATTTCAATGGCTGGGATGGACGTGCACATCCTATGCGCGTGCGCAGCGGCAGTGGCGTATGGGAATTATTTATTCCCGGTTTAGAACCCGGTGGTTTTTATAAATACGAATTACGCGACCGCGCCACCAATATCCACATTAAAATTGATCCTTATGCGCAGGCATTTCAAGAACGCCCGCAAACTGCTGGGTTAATTTGTCCGCCGAGTCATTTTGAATGGACAGATGCTGATTGGATAAAAGCGCGAGCAGAATCGAATTGGCAACATCAAGCATTTTCGGTTTATGAAGTCCATCTTGGTTCATGGATGCGCGATGACGATGGCAACTTTTTGAATTATCGAATACTGGCAAAACAGCTCGGCGATTATGTCACTGAATTGGGTTTTACCCATATTGAATTGCTGCCAATTACAGAGCATCCACTGGACGCATCTTGGGGCTACCAATGCACTGGTTATTTCGCACCGAGCGCCCGTTTCGGAACACCAGATGATTTCCGATTTTTCGTTGATTATCTGCATCAGCAAGGAATTGGCATATTATTGGATTGGGTTCCGGCACATTTCCCTAAAGACGCCTACGCGCTGGCGCGATTTGATGGTACTGCATTGTATGAACATGCTGATCCGCGCATGGGTGAACATAAAGATTGGGGCACACTCATTTTTAACTTTGGACGCAATGAAGTTAAGAACTTTTTATTATCCAGTGCGCTCTATTGGTTAGATGAATTTCATTTGGATGGTTTGCGCGTTGACGCAGTGGCATCAATGCTCTATCTCGATTATTCGCGTAATGCTGGCGAATGGATTCCGAATAAATACGGCGGCAATGAGAATTTGGAAGCAGTTGATTTTGTGCGCCAATTAAATATGGTCACGCACGAACAGCATCCCGGAACTTTGATGATTGCTGAAGAATCCACCGCATGGCCAGCGGTATCACGTCCAACTTATTTGGGCGGGCTTGGTTTCAGTATGAAATGGAATATGGGTTGGATGCACGATACGCTGTCTTATATGCAGAAAGACCCGATTTATCGCCATTTTCATCACGATTTATTGACCTTCGGTTTGCTCTACGCTTTTACCGAAAACTTTGTGCTGCCGTTTTCACACGATGAAGTGGTTCATGGCAAAAAATCAATGCTGGATAAAATGCCCGGCGATGGTTGGCAGAAGTTCGCCAGTTTGCGCTTGCTTTACACCTTTATGTTCAGTTATCCCGGTAAAAAGCTATTGTTTCAAGGCTGCGAATTTGGGCAGGGTGAAGAATGGAATTTTGCAGGATCACTCGATTGGGAATTATTAGAACGTCCGCAGCATTTGGGATTAAAAACCCTAGTGTCTGATTTGAATCATCTGCATCGTCAATTGCCAGCATTGCATGAAGTTGATTTTGAACCGGCTGGCTTTGAGTGGATTGATTGCCATGACAGTTCGCAATCCGTATTAAGTTATGTGCGCAAAAGCAAATCCGGTGATGAAATTGTCGCCTGTGCATTCAATTTTACGCCAGTGCCGCGCAATAACTATCGTATTGGCGTCCCGGAAGCAGGATTTTACCGCGAGGCAATGAATTCTGATTCAGAAGTATATGGCGGTAGCAATGTTGGTAATCAGGGCGGAGTAGCGTCAGAGCCAGTGAGTTGGATGGGACGCCCGTATTCAATTCCAATTGCACTGCCACCGCTCGGTGGATTGATTATGGTGTATACGCCAAAAAAACCGGCGTCCGCACAATTATCAATTAAAGCTGCGGCAAATGATGAAGATGCAGCGCAAAGTGAGGAAGTCGCAACGGATGCGTTGTCCGATGACACTGCCTGACGAATTGCCAACGGACGCTTTGTCCGTTGATTTTGATGAAGAAACCGAGTTGCGCCAGACGCTAAATCAGCAAACGGCGCAATTGGCGTGGCGGGAATTGCAACGCTTTTTTGCGCAGGGGCGCGTGATTTGGGTACGCAGTGGACTTGATTTAATTGAGATTGCCCTACTGATTGCCCGCGATGACGCTGACCGTATTGCTTCAGTAATGACCGCGCAGCAGGTGCTGCCCGTTCCCGATGAACAGGCGCAACACTGGTTTACAAGCGATGCTCAATTGTGGGCAGTGGTGGTGAAACCTTGGGTATTGGTGCAAGACGTTGATGATTAGATTTTAGGAATTGATCCATGACACTATTAATTCTTGGTTTACTGCTTTTTCTTGGTACTCATGCAATGCCGATGATTGCGCCAAATGTGCGCCCAGCAGTCGTGGCAAACATTGGCATCATGGGATGGCAAGCGATATACAGCCTACTGGCACTAATAGGATTTGTATTGATCGTATTTGGTTACAGCGCCGCGCATCCAACTGCGCTGGTGCTTTATAATTCGCCATTATGGTTCAAACACCTTGATTTGCTGTTAATGCTGCCGGTATTTCCACTGCTATTTGCCGCTTATTTGCCGGGACGTATTCAACAAATCACGAAACATCCCATGTTATTGGCGGTCAAAATTTGGGCATTTGCGCACTTGCTGGTGAATGGCGCATTGACTGATTTGTTATTATTTGGCGGCTTTCTCATTTGGGCCGTCGCAGCGCGGATTTCATTGAAACACCGCAGCGGTGTACCGGTTCAAGGAGCGCCAGCACATTCAGCAAATGACGCTATCGCAGTGATTAGCGGATTAGTGGTTTATCTGTTGTTTTTATTCTGGCTGCATCGCGCACTCATTGGCGTTTCACCATTCGGTTAAAGCAATGCGCCGAGTACAGATTCAAGCTGAACCCATTGCGCTCATTGCCGAACAGGAAGCGTTGTGGCGTGGCGATGCTGGTGCTGGCGCAGTCGTCACTTTTATTGGACTGATGCGCGATTTTAATGCCGGAGTCGCAGTGTCGCAGATGACGCTAGAACACTATGCGGGCATGACTGAACGGGTATTGACTGAATTAGCGAATACTGCTGTTAACCGCTGGGCGCTGCGGCGGCTCACGTTAATTCACCGCGTGGGCGTTATTATCATTCAAGAGCCAATCGTTTTTATTGGCGTGACCGCTGCGCATCGGCGCGAGGCTTTTGATGCCTGTGAATTTCTCATTGATGAATTAAAAACTCGCGCACCCTTGTGGAAAAAAGAGCAAACCACTCAGGGTGCTCGCTGGGTGACGACGCATACTTGATTGGAGTTAAGAACATGTTTCAATACGATGTCGCCGACTCGGATGATTTTGAGCAAATTATCGTTCAAGCGGTGCAACGCATTCTCGAAGTGCCTGATCCTAATGACTTTCTAAATTGGGCACGCGAGACTATTCCGCCGCTTTTGACTTTGCCCAATTATATGGATGCGCTTGAACGCGGGCGTTTTGCCACGTTGCTGGGCGTGACTATTTGGAATGCGACGCCATTGCCACAACACGGATTTACCATTCGTCCTATTCCCACGCCAATGCCAAATGCCCGCTGTTACTGCGGCTCTGGATTACGTTACCGCGATTGCTGTAGCAAATTGGAAGATGCGCCCGAATTGTCGAGTGAAGTCATTTGGATGGTGCTCATCAACGCACTCTCAGATGCAGAATTAAAACGGGCGCTTCAACTTAACGCAGTGCCGAAGCATTTGCTGGCAATCATTGCGGATCAATGGCTGGATGAAAATCGTCCGCGTCGGGTGCTGGCGCTGTTGGAACCACTATTTGCGGAATCGCTCGCCGAATTGAGCGGGGATTTCGAGCCAGCATTCGATATTCTCTGCAATGCTTATGATCTGCTTGATTATTCACGCAAAAAAGCTGCTTTTTTGGATCGGGTGTGCGCCGAAGGCAATGGTCAACTGCAAGCCGCCGCATGGCAACGCCGCAGCACCATGCACCTTGATGCCGGTGAGTTTACGCAGGCTGAAGAAGCCTTTACCGCCGCTTTACGCAGTCATCCCAATAATCCCAGCACGGCATTGTTGGAAATTACCTTGTTGGTGACGCAGAAAAAGCTCGCGCTGGCGCGGCAACGGGCGCAGTTCTGGTTGCATCAATTTCAGCGACTGGAGAATTTTGACGACGATCTATTTCTCAGTTTCTTAGAACGCGCTGTGACCGATCCGCAAGGCGCATTGATGGATGCAGATGAAAACGGCATTCATCCTGTATTGATCGAATTGCGAGAGTGGATTACGCAGCATTGTCAACGACCGCTTCCGGTTTACACCATTGCGCCGTTTCAGCCGACGCCCGGGCGCAAACAGCGTGTCAGCAGATTGCTGCCGAACACCATCAAAACTCGCTCCACTAAAGCGTTGGAAAAACAGGAAAAATTTGAATTTTTGCCACCGCCGTCTATCAGAAAAACTGAGCGGGTTTGGCAATCGCTGTTTCCGATTGGCAAACCGTTGTCTACGCAGCTCACGTTGTCGGATGACGAGGACGAGGAAATCTGGGGCAATCCTGAATGGATACAGGGTTTGCTGGAATATCCTGAGCTGGCGGACAGTTTGGATGTGCTGGACGATATTGCGACTGCGCTCGGCGCGTATCCAGAAACTGAACTGCCGTGGATTTCGCAACTGCTGTTATGGCCGCTGTTAGAACGGGCGTGGTCAATCATCATTGCGGCAACGCCAACAGACGATATTCACTATTTGCCGTGGGAAGTGCCGAGCAATCAACCGGCGCTGCGTCTGTTATTTCGCCGTTATTACTATCAGCTTGATGACGCGAAAGATTTGCAGGGCGCAATCGCCACACTGGAAACCATGTTGCGCATCAATCCACATGACAATCATGGCGTGCGGGCGGAGTTGATGAATCTTTATCTGCGCGATGGCGACAATGAACGCGCCGTGGCGCTGGCGCAGCAGTTTCCCAATGACATGCTGACGGAATTGGTTTATGGCGAAGTGCTGGCGCTGTATCGACTCGGGCAGAAAGAACAGGCGCGAATTGTGTTGACGAAAGCGGCGCAGCGAATGCCGCATGTTTCTAACTACCTGACGCGTAAGCGGATTAAACAACCGGGGTTTAATCCGCGAGGGATCACGGTCGGCGGTGAAGATCAAGCATGGTTTTACCGCGAAGAAATGCGCGATGTTTGGGCAGCAGAACCGGGCATCCTTGATTGGTTGAAACGCCAAACCGCTTGATTGATTTCTTGTTTTCTGCCAAAAACCCCGGTCTATACCGGGGTTTTGGCGTCGAGCCCGGCGGCACAACGTGCCGTCCACTCTGCCAGCCACAGCGGTAAATCTGCCGCTGGCATCGCTTTGGCGACAAAAAACCCTGCGCCAAATCGCAATCCTGCTGGCGCAGAAACTCCCAATCAGCGCGGTCTTCCACTCCTTCGGCTACGGTTTTCATTGCGAACTGCCGGGCAATCCCAAGGCTGGCGGTGAAAATGGCGTATTTGGTTTTATCTTGGCTGGCGTTATGGACGAAACCCCGGTCGATTTTGAGTTCATTGAAGGCAATGTCGCGCAGTTGCGACAGCGACGAATGGCCAGTCCCAAAATCGTCGATGGACAGACTGATGTGTTTGAGTCGCAAGCGGTGAGGATGTCCAGCGGCGTTCGTAAATCGGTCATCAAGCGCGATTCCGTCACTTCCAAAATTAAATCTTGCGCCGCCACTCCAGACTGAAGCAGTTGATCTAAAACAAAATCTGCAAAATCTAGCTGAATAAGATTGCTCATCGACACATTGACCGCCACCCGCAGCGCCAGTCCGCTATCGTGCCAGCGTCGCGCTTGCGCCAGCGCCTCGACCAGCACGACGCGGGTTAAATCGTCGATCAGTCCGTGGTTTTCGGCCACGCCAATAAATTGATCTGGAAACACCAAGCCATCATTGGGATGACGCCAGCGCACCAAAGTTTCCACGCCGTGCCACGCGCCAGTCACCACGTCCACCTTAGGTTGGTAATAATTCACTAACTCGCCATTGGCAATGGCGCGACACACTGCCACGGGGCTGTAAGTTCGCGGCGTCTCGTGCACTGGCTCTAAAATCTGGCTCGACCACCGCGTCAGCAACACCTGCAACACTTCGGGCTGAATCGGTTTGTTGAGATGTCCCAGCACCGTCAAGTGGTGCGCTCGTCCCAGTCGCACCGCCATTTCCAAAATGCGTTCATCTTCACCGCTGACCAGCACCAGTGCGCCGCAATACGCCCGCGCCACCAGTTGGCGGATCAATTCCACTCCGTCCATCTCTGGCATATTAAGATCGAGAAAAATCAACCAATTGCTGGCAGGATGCGTATCCAGCACACTGAGTGCTTCTCGACCAGACGTGCAGGTAGCGACGGAATGTTGCCCGAGGTTGACGAGTTGTCGGGCGAGCAGCTTGAGCTGAAAGGGTTCATCGTCAATGAGCAAAATGCGTGGGTAAGTAACAGCTTGCAATAATCTATACATATCTATTAAAATCTATACTATGGAAAAAATTAGGTGAAAGTGTGTTACGCTTTAACCAAGAAGGTGAAGTGATCAAACCGTCGAGCGAAAACCAAGCTCAAGATTGTAAAACTTCATTTTCGTATCGAAAGACATGGTCTGGACACGCTTACAGCCAGACCTTAAATGCACACCAGAGCAAAGTTAGACCATAGTTTCATCATGGCTTTTGCGTTGACGGTGTGAATATATCAAAGCTAGATTTGTACGCTTTTGTATAGATTTTGTTAGATATTTAGTAGCGGATCACAGCGGCAAGTTCCTAATTCTGAATTAAGGGCGGCTAACACTGCCGCGAGATCACGATCAAATTCCACGACGAAAGATCGAATAGTAATGATATCAAGTGTCTTGCTCGCCTGTTCGAGCTGGGCGCAAATTTCACCCAATGCCAGTGCGCCCACCGAACGCGACGATGATTTCAGTTTATGAGCAGCGTCACCGACCCCTTTCCAATTGCACTGCGCCGCCGCAGCGTGGATGTCCGCTGCCGCCTGCTGCGCCGAAAATCGGTAATCGTGCAAAAACTCTTCAATCAATGCTGGGTCAGCGCCCACTAGCGTTGGCAGAACCGTTCGATCCAATACAGCGAGCGGATGCGTTGCTGATATGACTGGCGTCGGTAGCCACTTCTCCAGCATCGCTTGCAGCCGGTCAAGCAGCACGGGTTTAGACAGATAATCGTCCATCCCAGCTTCCTTGCAGCGCATTTCCTCGCTTTTCAAAGCGTTAGCCGTCAGAGCGATAATCGGCAGCCGCCGCCCCGCCCCTTCAGCGTGGCGAATCGCAGCAGTGAGTTCATAACCGTCCATTTCTGGCATGTTGAGATCAGTCAACAGCAGTGCGTGTTGCCCTGCTTGCCACCGCGCCAGCGCTGCTCGTCCATTATCAGCTAAATCAGCGACATAACCGAGCAAAGCTAACTGATGCAGGATCACTTCTGGTTAATGTCGTTGTCTTCAGCGACCAAAATCAGGCTACCGCGCTGCGGCGTCGTTTCGCAGGACAACGGCGTCACCGCTGCATAAATCTCGTTCTCGTTAAGTAGCTGTTCTGGGTCTGGCGCTTTGGCGCGACCGGCAGCAATGGCCACCGCGTTGAGCAGCGCCCGGCGCGTCAACACGTTGCCGTTGAGCAGCACCAGATTGACATCTTCAATGCAAGGCTCGCGCCCGATCACGACAAAATGGGTGTCACTGTCAGGATAAGCACGAGCAGCAGCGCGAAGATCATCCAGTGGAAAATTGGCGTTGCGGGCGTCGATGACCACGATGGAACGTCCGGCAGCACGATTGGCGATCCACTGCCGCGCCGTCGTGAGATCGGCAGCGCGGTCAACCATCGCTTGATCGTAGGTTAAGTAGGTGATGAGATCATCGGCAGTGCCATCCGCGCCGTCCATCACCAGACACGGCAGTCCGGCGACCAAATGCGGATCGGGAGTTGCGGCAGTCGGTATGGATTGCGCCGGATCACTGCTGGCGCTCGGTGACATGGGCAAGTCAAACGGGATGCGCACGCTAAACAGCGAGCCTTGATTGGGTTTGCTGTGTACCGCAATTTCACCGTCCATCAAGCTGGCGAGCTGGCGCGAAATCGCCAATCCCAAGCCAGTGCCGCCGAAATGCCGCGTGGTGGATGTATCTGCTTGAATAAACGGCGTAAACAGCCGCGCCAGCGTGAGGTCATCAATCCGATGCCGTTGTCGGCAATGTGAAATTCCAGTATCACCCGTTCGGGTTGACGTTCAACCAAAACGACGCGCACCGACACCCGCCCTGGCCGCTCTTTACCGCTGGAGAATTTGATCGCGTTGTTGGCGAGATTAATCAAGATTTGCCGCAATCGCCCCGGATCACCAATCACCGTGGCGGGAATCGCTGGATCGGTGAACAGCGTTAATTCCACGCCTTTTTTCAGCGCCATCCGATCCATGACTTCGCAGATTTGCTCCACCACATCCGCGACGCACATCGTCACGCAGTCGAGTTGCAGCTTGCCGGCTTCAATTTTAGAAAAATCAAGAATGTCGTTAATCACCGCCAGCAGCGCAAATGCGGAATCGCGGATGATATTTGCCATTGCCATTTGTGATTTATTGAGGCTGCTTTGCTGCAACACATCGATCATGCCAATCACGCCATTCATCGGCGTGCGGATTTCATGGCTCATCGCGGCTAGAAATTCGGATTTAGCAAGATTCGCTTTTTCCGCCGCGATCTTGGCGCTTTCCAATTCGACGTTCTTTTGTTTCAACGCTTGATCGAGCATTTCCCGCTCAATTTCGACCTGACGGCGAGCGGTGTTGTCAGTGCCAATCAGCAGATAACCAATGATCGCGTTTTGCGCATCGCGCAGCGCCGTCACCGAAACCACTGCCGGAAACCGGCTGCCGTCTTTGCGGATATAAGTCAGTTCGTAAATGTCTTCGATGCCGCGAGATGCCTTGAAAATCAACGCTTCAAACCCCGGCGTGATCGGCGTTGACAGTTCGGCGCTCAATTCTTTGGCGCGAGCGATGACTTCCTGCGGATCGGAAATGTCAGCGGGCGTGATTTTGTTAATCACATCAGCGGAGGTGTAGCCGAGCATCCGCTCTGCGCCGACGTTGAAAATCTGAATCACGCCTTTGGCATCGGTGGCGATGCTGGAAAAATTGGCGCTGTTAAAAATCGCATTTTGTAAGGCTCCAGCCTTGAGCAAAGCATCTTCCGCCTCCTTTCGCGCAGTGTTGTCAGTGCCAATCAGCAGATAACCGATGATGTGTTTTGCGCATCGCGCAGCGCCGTCACCGAAACCACTGCGGGAAACCGGCTGCCGTCTTTGCGGATGTAGGTCAGTTCGTAAATGTCTTCGATGCCGCGTGACGCCTTAAAAATCAACGCCTCAAACCCCGGCGTGATCGGCGTCGACAGTTCGGCGCTCAATTCTTTGGCGCGAGCGATGACTTCCTGCGGATCGGAAATGTCAGCGGGCGTGATTTTGTTAATCACGTCGGCGGAGGTGTAGCCGAGCATCCGTTCTGCGCCGACGTTGAAAATCTGAATCACGCCTTTGGCATCGGTGGCGATGCTGGAAAAATTGGCGCTGTTAAAAATCGCATTTTGTAAGGCTTTCGAGGTGTTACGCGCACTGATGTCGCGGATGGTGGCCTGAATCCACCACGCCCCGCGCACCTCAATGCGTGTTAACAGCACATCAGCGGGAAAGGTCTCGCCGTTGACGCGCCGATATTCCCACTCAAAAAACAGGAAGCCGTCCGCCAGCACGGTTTGATGATGTCTTGCAGCTTTTCAGCGGAGGAGCGCCCGTCAGGCTGGCATTTCGGTGAAATGTCTGCGAGTTTGAATGTGGCGAAATCTGCACTACTGGCAGCGCCAAATAATTGCGCAGCCGCCGGATTAGTATCGCCAAACTCCCACAATGGCGGGATAAAGACGATCATGGCGTCATGTGAACTTTTGAACATTTGCCGAAAACTATCCTCTGCTTCAGGCAGCACCCGCGTCACTTGCGTGATTGGCGAGCGCGTGGTTGATTTGTGCATGTCCTCGCATTAGTCGCCTAATAACAATCGTTTCAGAATCTCGTTCACTTGCGCCGGATTCGCTTTACCGCCGCTTTGTTTCATCGCCTGTCCGACAAAAAAGCCGAACACCTTGTCTTTCCCCGCACGATATTGCGCCACTTGCTCAGGATTCGCTGCGACAATGTTCGCCAGCAGCGTTTCAATCGCACCAGAATCAGTGATTTGCGTGAGTCCTTCGCCGCAATGATCTGATCGGCATCGCCCTTCGCCGTTCCACATCGCTTCAAATACCTGCTTGGCCAATTTGCCCGACAGCGTGTTGTCCTGAATGCGCCGAATTAACCCAGCGAGCAACGGCGCAGAAACCGGACTGTGCGTGATGTCGCCCTCGGTTTTATTGAGTGCCGCCATCAGCTCGCCACCAATCCAATTTGCTGCCAATTTAGCGTCGCCAGTCGCGCCAGCGACCGTTTCAAAATAATCCGCCAGCTCGCGGGTCGCGTCAGCAAATTGGCGTCATCCGCTGCCAGCCCGTAATCGGCATGAAACCGCGCCCGTTTCGCATCCGGCAATTCCGCAGATCGGCAGTCGTGCGCCAAACGCGCATCGATTTCCAACGGCAGCAAATCAGGATCGGGAAATAACGGTAATCGTTGGCTTCTTCCTTGCTGCGCATTGAGCGCGTTTCATCTTTCGCCGCGTCATACAACCGCGTTTCCTGAATCACGCGCCCGCCGCTTTCGAGCAATTCAATCTGCCGTTCGACTTCAAACCGAATCGCCTTTTCCAGAAACCGAAACGAGTTGACGTTTTTATCTCGGCGCGAGTGCCCAATTCCGCTTGTCCGACCGGACGCACCGAGACATTGGCATCTACGCGGAATGAACCTTCCTGCATGTTGCCGTCGCTGATGCCGATGTAGCGGACTAACTGATGGATTTTCTTGGCATAAGCGACTGCTTCCTGCGCCGAGCGCAAATCCGGTTCCGAGACAATTTCCAGCAGCGGCGTTCCGGCGCGATTCAGGTCGATGCCGGTGTAGCCGTGAAAATCCTCGTGCAACGACTTCCCCGCGTCTTCTTCTAAATGGGCGCGAGTGACGCCGATGGTTTTGTGCGTCGTCGAGAATGACTTCAACCGCGCTTTGCCGACCACCGGCAGCTCGAACTGACTGATTTGATAGCCTTTTGGCAAATCGGGATAAAAATAGTTTTTCCGCGCAAACACTGAACGCGGCGCGATTTCGGCGTTGATCGCCGTGCCAAAACGCACCGCCAGCCGCACTGCTTCGGCGTTGAGCACCGGCAACACGCCCGGCAAACCCAAATCAATCGCGCAGGCTTGCGTATTGGGCGCTGCGCCGAATGCGGTCGGCGCACCGAAAAGATTTTCGATTGCGTTGCCAATTGGGTGTGGATTTCAAGACCGATGACGGTTTCCCATGCCATGATGTTATTGACCTAAATTGAGAAATTGACGTTTCAGAATACGCGAATTTTGGAAAACAAATGCCCGCCCGCAATGCTTTTGCTGTGATTCAACATCCATGACAAATTCAGACACTTCCATTCATCGCCGTTTCCCGCAGCAACCCATCGGAGTTTTTGATTCAGGTGTCGGTGGATTGTCGGTATTGCGCGATATTCGCCGCGAATTGCCGCATGAACATCTGCTGTATGTCGCCGATTCCGGTCATGCGCCCTACGGCGACAAATCCCCGGCGTTCATTGCTGCGCGGTCGATTGCCATTACCGAATTTCTCTTAACTCAAGGCGTTAAAGCGATGGTGATCGCCTGCAACACGGCGACCGGCGCAGCCGCACGATTGCTGCGGCAGCGTTATGCCGTGCCGATTATTGGTTTAGAACCGGCGATTAAACCGGCGCTCACTTGCACCCGTTCCGGCGTGGTTGGCGTGATGGCCACGCGGCAAACGCTCGCCAGTGCCAAGTTCGCGGCGTTGCTGACCGAATGTGCGCAGCAACCGGTGCGAATCGTGCCGCAACCCTGTCCGGGGCTGGTGGAACAGATCGAAGCGGGCAATCTCAACGGCGCAGTGACGCGCAGTTTGGTTGCCGAATTGGTCGCGCCATTGCTGGATGCGGGCGCAGATACGCTCGTGCTCGGCTGCACGCATTACCCGCATTTGCGCCCGCTGATTGCGGAATTGGTCGGACCAACGGTGACGATTTTGGATTCCGGCGCAGCAGTAGCGCGGCAAGTGCGGCGACGCTTAAATGAAGCAGCCTTGCTCGCGCCGTCATCGCAATACGGTCAAGAATGGTTTTGGACGACTGGCGAATTGGTGCAAACGCAAATGTTATTGACTCAACTGTGGAATACCGAAGCGCAATTATTGCCATTAACTGCGCAAGGTTAATCAATACTTTAAGGAATTTTTAGCAATGATTGAAATCCAAAACTATTGGCGCGAATTGAATAATTTGCGGGCGATTGCTGGCGCAGAAAATGAAGGCGCATTGCGCTCGGCATTTCAAAATTTGCTGCGTGATTTGGGTGAACAACAGCAATTGATTCTCTACGCTGAATATCCATTCAAAGCGCCCAATGGTGCAAATTTACGCGCCGATGGCGTGTTAATGGATCGCTTGCGTTTGTGCATGGCTGGTGGGAAGCGAAAGATGAAAAAGATGATTTAGATAAAGAAATTACGGTCAAACTTGCCAAAGGTTATCCAAACGATAACATCATTTTTGAAGATACGCGGACTGCCGTTTTATTGCAGCAAGGCGCAGAAGTATGCGCTTCGCGTGAGCGACGGAAAAGCAACGCGCTTATTGGATGCTTTTTTAATTATGAATTGCCTGAGTGCAGGATTTCGCAGCGCGTACAATTCATGATTGAATTGCCGGGCGTGGCGCTTTGAAAGAATTTGTGGTTGCTGCGCATCGCAATCATGCAGCATTTCAATTACAAGCGCATGATTTTTTGGCATTGTGCAACGGGCAATTGGCGACCGCGTGACACCGATCATGTAGATGAAATGCTGATTCAGCATATTCTCACTGATCAAATTTTTCGGGCGATTTTTTCGGATGTCAATTTCATCAGGAAAATCATTTAGCGCGGGCAATTGGTGAATTAGAAAGTACGTTTTTGCACGGCAGCACGCGCAAAGAATTATTGAAGCGTTTAGAACCCTATTTTGCTGCAATTCGGCGCACGGCAGCGAATGCGATTACTTCCGCAGAAAAACAGGATTTTTTGAAACAAGTTTATGAAGATTTTTACAGCGCCTATAATCCAAAAGATGCAGATCGTTTAGGCATTGTTTATACGCCCAGTGAAGCAGTGCGTTTTATTATTGCGGGTTGCGATTGGCTGGCGCAGCAACATTTTAATAAACGGCTGGCTGATGCAGGTTTAGATATTCTTGATCCGTGCACGGAACCGGACCTTTATCGTCGATTTGATTGATTATTTGCGCGGTGATAAACAGGCGCTGATTCGCAAATTCTGGCGAAATTCATGCGAATGAGATTTCATTCTGCCCTATTACATTTCCTGCCTGAACATTGAACAAGCCTATTATGAAGCAACGCAGGAATGGTGCGAATTTAACGGCGCATGTTTTTGAATACGCTGGAAAATTGGGGTTTTGATTTAGCCCATGAAGGTTCAAGTGGTAATTTATTTGGCAGTCTGACTGATGAGAATCAAACGCGCATTCACAATCAAAATCAGTGCGCAATTCCGTGATTTTGGGCAATCCGCCATATAATGCCAATCAGAAAAACGAGAACGATAATAATAAGAATGATCCCGCGCTGTTAGCCGATAAACGGATTAAAGAAACCTATTTTCAGAGCACGGCGCAAAAAACCAAGTTATATGATCCCTATGTACGGTTTTTACGCTTGGGCATCAGATCGTATTGGTGAACGCGGAATTGTCGCATTTATCAGTAATTCTTCTTTTATTGAAGCAAAAGGATTTGATGGGTTTCGTAAAGTTGTCGCGCAGGAGTTTCAGGAATTTGGATTATCAATATAAAAGGCAATGCGCACCAGTGGCGACCGTCGTCGCCGTGAAGGTGGTAATGTTTTGACGATAAAATTCGGGTTGGTGTGGCGCTGTATTTTCTTGTC
>NZ_PPGH01000003.1 GCF_002958735.1 Chromatium okenii
CAGCGCGGCATCGTCAGGCGTGGGAATGGTTGGTGCAGTGGTTTTCATCATTCGCTCCATGTGGCATGTTGCCGCGCATTCTCGCTGATTCCCCGTTATAACCAAAGGACGCACCGATGCAGGCTGAACTCGTCATCTATCCGCAGTGGATACTTCCCGTTGATCGGGACAATCGCCAATTGACCAACCACGCGCTCGCCATCGCCGACGGGCGGATTGTGGCGATTGTGCCGGCAGCGGAAGCGCGGCAGTCAATTCACGCGCAGCAAGTGCTTGAATTGCCAGAACATGTGCTGATTCCCGGCTTGGTCAATGCGCACACCCACGCGGCGATGACGCTGCTGCGCGGATTGGCGGACGATTTGCCGCTGATGACGTGGCTGCACGATTACATCTGGCCGACCGAGCAACGCTGGGTGGATGCGGAGTTTGTGCGCGACGGGACGCGGCTGGCGGTGCTGGAGATGTTGTGCGGCGGCGTCACCTGTTATCACGACATGTATTTTCATCCCGAAGTCACCGCGCAGGTGACGGCAGATGCGGGAATGCGAGCGGTGATTGGCATGATTGTGGTGGATTTTCCGACCGGTTATGCCGCCAACGCCGACGAGTATTTGAGCAAAGGGCTGGCGCTTCACGCTGCGTATCGTGACCACCCGCTGATTCGCGTCGCCTTTGCGCCACATTCGCCCTATGCCGTATCGGATGCGCCGTTGCAGCGGATCAACGCGCTGGCCGCGCAGCTTGACGTGCCGATTCATCTGCATCTGCATGAAACGCATGATGAAATTGTGCAATCAGAACGCGATCACGGGCAGCGCCCGTTCCAGCGCCTCGATCAGCTCGGGCTAATCAACTCGCGGCTGCTCGCCATTCACATGACGCAGCTTAACGATGCGGAAATTGCGCGGCTGGCGGAGACTGGTGCGCACGTCGTGCATTGCCCAGAATCCAATCTCAAGTTGGCGAGCGGGTTTTGTCCGGTGGAGAAATTGCTGGCAGCGGGCGTGAATGTCGCGCTCGGCACCGATGGCGCAGCGAGCAATAACGATTTGAATATATTGGGAGAAATGCGCACGGCGGCGCTGCTCGGCAAAGGCGTTGCCGGTTCTGCGACTGCTGTGTCTGCCACTGCCGCGCTGCGGATGGCGACGATCAATGGAGCGCTGGCGCTGGGTTTGGCAGATGAAATTGGTTCGCTGGAAGTGGGCAAGTCGGCGGATATTGTTGCGTTGGATTTCAACGATTTACACACGCAGCCGGTCTATCATCCCGGCTCGCAATTGGTTTATGCGGCGAGTCGGCAGCAGGTGCGACAAGTGTGGATTCGTGGGCATCAGGTGGTGCGCGATGGTGTGCCGACTTCGCTTGATTCCGCTGAAGTGATTGCGGCAGCGCGGGCGTGGGGTAAACGAATTATTGATAGCGCGGTTTAAGCCATTAAAAAAGCCGCCATTTTAATTCAAAAAACGCGGCTTTTTTGGTGAATCACGCAGCGTTTAGGTCGCTAAAAAACGATTGATTTTTAATAAATGCGTGGGTGGTTGATGATTGCGATCTGCCAGCGCCTCACGCAAGGGCACGAGTTGATTGGCTTGTCCTAATTTGCCCGCCAGCATTTGCGTTTCGCCAGCCAGCAATGATTGCACTGCAAAAACGCCTAATTCAGTAGCGAGATAACGATCTAATGCCACTGGAGAACCGCCGCGTTGCACGTGACCGAGAACGCAGGTGCGCGTTTCAAAACCATGACCTTCAATATCTACAGCGACTTGCTGCACTCCGCCGTTACAAGCACCTTCTGCGACGACGACAACCAAACTCTTTTTACCGCGAGCGCGATATTCTTTAATGCGCGTAATAATGGTTTCAGGATCATAAGCCTGTTCGGGAATTAAAATCTCTTCAGCGCCGCCGCCAATACCAGTAAATAATGCAATCCACCCAGCATGACGCCCCATCACTTCTAATAAAAAATACGGTCGAACGCATCGGCAGTGTCACGCAGTCGATCCACTGCATCTAATGCGGTATCCAACGCAGTGAAAAAACCAATTGTCCAATCGGTGCCACCGAGATCATTATCAATTGTGCCCGGCAAACCAATGATTTGCCCAGACCAATGTTCTGATAATGACACTGCACCTTGCATTGAACCATTGCCACCAATCACCAGCAGCGCATCAATTCCCAATCCTTTTAAGTTTTTAGCGGCTCGTTCTACACCTTCTGCGTGGTGCATTTCCGGGCAACGGGCGCTGCCGAGAATCGTTCCGCCGCGTTGAATAATGTTGGCAACTGACCGCGCATCAAGCACTTGATATTCGCCCAGTAATACGCCGCGATAACCGTGTTGAAAACCAATCACTTCTAAATTGTGATACACCGCTGTGCGCACAATGGCGCGTAAACAAGCATTCATACCGGGCGCATCACCACCGCTGGTTAATACGCCAATTCGATGCAAACGTTGATTATTCAATTCGTGTTCTCCATTGCGATTCAGCTATCTAAATTCGGATGCAGAAGATCAATCAGACGCCAAAACCCATCGCTGCGCCAATAACCTGCCTCCACCGCTGCGACCAATGCGATTGAACATCCATCCTCATCGCGTTCGGCGATCCAGTATGCGGGCAACGCATCGAATAGGTGTTGATTCGCCAACTGCCCATCAGCGCCTCGGCATAACCGCACTTCACCGCTGTCCCGATGCCGAAAAGCTGGCATGAATCCCAAAATCAGCGCAGGAGAAAATCGCCTGATGGACGTCGGCGTTTGGGTGCTGGGTGAAGCAACCACTTCCTGTTTGAACATCATCGGTTCCTCCGGTTGTTATCAGCCGTCGTAACGGCGACCGGGCTGGGAACTTGAGCGTATGGCTGCTGGCGCGAGCGTTGATGTTTAAGCGAACTGATTGAAATTGCCAAATGCTGCACCAGTGAAAAAAGCAGAAATACGCTGCGTCAGTTGGTCACGCGCAGTCAAATCAGCATTCGGCGCAGTCGTTGATGCAGCGTCACGTTCGGTTGACATTTGCGCCCGCGATTGTGCCAATTCCGTTTCCTGCTTTTTCTGCTGCAACTGCGTCAAGGTGCGCAAATCCTGTGCAGCGTTGGTTTCCATCGTGGTTGCGGCAGCGGCGACCTGCAAATCCTGCCCTGACGGTTCAGCCGGAGCCAGCGCCGCTTGCCGCACGATTCGCGCTTTATCAAGTGTCGCTGCCGGATCGCCATCCACCGGCGAGGTGTCAATGCCGACTTCACCGCCAATCGCGTAACGCACTCCATCTGCGCCAGTTTGATAACTGTAATTCGCGCCGCTGGTGATGTAGCGTCCGCCCACTGCCATGTGTGCCTGCTCATGGGCGCGAACTTCGGTATCGCGTTGTTTTAAAAATTGCAGCGCCGCCAGCTCATCCGGCGTTAGGGTTTTCACTGCCGCAGTTGCAGTGGTGCGAGCCGCAGCACGAGCTTCCGTTGTGGTTGAAGGCGCAGAAGTTGAGGACGCTGCTGCATCGTTTGCCGTTGGTTTTACAGGCGCAGTGCTGGTCGTCGTCTGCGGCACAAAACGGCTTGGAATTGAAGGGATTGCAGAATGAATGTCCATGCGCCAAATCCTCGCGGTGCTTAGTCAAGCATAGCTTATTGCAGCAAATTAACGCTGTGACTCCAACACCGAGCCAATGGTACGCACCCACGGACCACCTGCTCGCACTGCGGCAGGCAAGGCGCGAATAGCATTTTCCGCTGTCGCCCGATTTGGATAGCTGCCGACGATCACCACCAAAAATGCCCGCGTTTTAACGACATGAAAGCCTTCTAATTGATTTGTCTCAATAAAATCAGTGGCAATCGCTTGGGTACGCGCTGCGATGACTTGCACGGTAAAACGCCCAAGGTCTTGTCTTTTCAACCAATCTTGATCGGCAGCCACATCAATTTTAACCGGCACAGTTGGCGCGGCAACCGGTAGTGGCTGGCGCGGTTCCTCAGCGCCGAGCGTTCCAAATTGACGTGGAGGCTCTTCCGGCGTGGTCGCAGGCAGCGGTTGCTGATTCACTGCAACAGGATTCGTTTGATCGTCAGCATTGAGCGGCACGGGATGCAGCGGCGCAGCATCGGTCGTGCGCGGCGGCAACCGTGGCGGTATTGGCATCACCGGCGTCACCGGAGCAACCGGCGCTGGCGCAGTCGGTTTGGCGCTGTGAAGCTGCCATACCACTGGCACCACGATCATCACGATCACCACGCCCAGCACTGCCGGAATAAACCACGAGCGATTAATCATCTGCGCCGCAGTGGTGAGCGACGGTTTGGGCGTGGGTTTAGGCGTTGATGAAGTGGGCAGCGGCGGTAATTGGCTGTTGCGAATTTGGCTGAGAACGCGATCAAAATCAGAGAGTTCACTGAGTTTTTCTTCCTGCACCAAAAACCGTGACAATTCAGGATTTTGTGGCGGAGCTTGTGACAACGTCACCCGTTCTTCCAAATCTAGCATTCCTGCCAAATGGGGTGGCGGCTGGCGCGGCGCAAACGTTTCTGGTGCAAATGATGGTGGTGGCGCAAGCGGTGGCGCAGGTGGCGGTTCGGGTGCTGCGGGCGAGTCCGCAGTCGCTAAACGACTTGGCGTTAATGCTACTTCGGCTGGTGCCGCCGCTGCACTGGTTGGCATCATCAGATGACTAATTTTGCCCACGATGGATTGACGTACTCCGTGCGCACTGCGGCAACGGCGCAACAGCCACGCATTCGCCTGAGCATTCAACGCCGCTGGAATACCCTGACCGCTTGATTGCAGCGCAGCAATATCACCCGAACTGAGAAAAGTCATCGGATCATCAGCGCCAGCAACCCGCAGCCGATGTCGCAAATACGCGCCAGCTTGTTCGAGATTAAATGGGCGCAGATTCAAGCGCACCACTTGATTGGCATCTGCGACATCCGGCAGCGGCAAGCGGTTGCGATTGAGCGTAGGATCGCCAACCAACACCAGCCGCAAACCCTGTCCGCTCGTTTCTAAAACTTCACTGCGCAGACGCAGCAAACGATCAATGCTTTCCGTGCCCAGTAAATGTGCATCATCGACCGCCAGCACCACCGCCACGCCACTGCGCCCGCGCTCTGTCAACAGTTCCCGCACTGTTCGTTCAGGATGATCCAAACCGAGCGTGTCAAAGTGATGACGAATCGTCGCTTCCACTGCCGCAAAAGGAATGCTGGCGCGTCCGCGAAACGCAATGATTTCAAACTGCTCACCCAACCCGCCGAGCAAACGCATCAATTGAATGCTGCGCCCCGCACCGTCTGCGCCCGCCAAAATGACAATTGCACCCGATACCGCCAACGCTCGAATTGCCGTTTCGACCAGACTCTCCAGCAACGGGTCTGTATACAAAAAGGTTTCGTCGGGCATTGCCTCGAACGGCGCCTGCCGCAATTTAAGTTGAGCGAGACAATCAGGCGTTAATGACATGATTTCACTTTTATATTCAAGCATCTCGGATGCTCTTTTCAGGTGATGCTACAAACGTGCCGAGCGTCATCAAGTCTGGTCAGTTGGGAGAAAGTGAAGTGGGCAACTGCCGCCGCAACGCGCCAGTGCTTATGATAACCCGCACTGCGGGCTGTAGCAGTGTAAATTCATACACAGTGTATCAAAACAACAACTTTTGTCTGATTAGTGATGACTTTACAAGAGATAGCACATACAAACCTTTGAGATATTCATTGGCTTTTAATAGCGATATAGTCAGATTGTCACAATAATCGGTACATTTTTAATGGCGACCATACACGAGAACGGCGATGCGACGGATTAATGACCTGCCAATCTGGGTGCGCTTGATTGGGGCAATGTGGCTGATTTTGCTGCCAGCATGGACGGGTTTGATTTTTTGGGCGGCACAGGAACAACGACAAACCGCCATCGATCAGGCTGAAGCCTTCACCAATACCCTGCACGAAATGACCCTTGCCGGACTCACCACCATGATGATCACCGGCACGATTTCGCAACGTGCCGCGTTTCTTGACCAGATTATCGAATTACAAAACGTCAAGGATTTGCGGGTCGTGCGCGGCGAAAATGTGATTAAGCAATTCGGTTCCGGCAAAGACAGCGAAAAACCCCGTGATGATATTGAACGCGCCGTACTCGAAACCGGTCAGCCCTATTTGGCATTAACCGAAAACGGCAATGTGTTACGCGCAGTCGCGCCAGCTTTTGCCCGTAAAAATTACCTCGGCAAAGATTGCACTTCCTGCCACGCGCTCGCGCCGGTCGATGGCGTACTCGGTCTCGTAAGCATGGAAATCAATCTGGATCAAGTGAACGCCGATGTGCAGGCGTTCGCGCTAAAAATCTTCATTTTTGCCGCAGCGTTGAGTTTGCCGGTGTTGCTGTTTTTATATTTCTTTACCTCGCGTTTCGTGACGCGTCCGCTGCAACAGATGACGCTGGGTTTGGAAGGCATTGCGCATGGTGACGGCGATTTAACCCACCGATTGCCAATTACCGGCAATGATGAAATCGGTCGCGCTTCCATCGCCTTCAATTCGATGATGGACAATTTCCGTGATCTGATTCAGCGCATTCTCGCTTCTACTTCCAACTCGCGCAGGCAGCGGGTGATTTAGCCAAGATCACTGAGCGCACCAATGCTGGCGTGAGTCGTCAGCGCAATGAAGTCGATCAACTCGCTTCTGCCATGCACGAAATGAGCGCCACTGCGCAGAAGTCGCGCATAACGCCCAGCAAGGTGCGGATGCCACCAGTGCTGCGCAACGTGCAGCGCAATCTGGTAAACAGGTCGTTTCTGGAACCATGACGCGGATTGAACAACTGGTGTTGGAAGTACAAAAAGCCGCTGAAGTGATTCGTGATTTAGGTAAAGACAGTCAGGAAATTGGCAAGGTGCTGGATGTGATTCGCAGCATCGCCGAACAAACCAATTTGCTGGCGCTCAATGCGGCGATTGAAGCCGCTCGCGCTGGTGAAGCTGGACGTGGATTTGCGGTGGTTGCCGATGAAGTACGGTCGCTGGCCAATCGCACCCAAAGCTCCACGCAGGAAATTCACGCGATGATTGAGCGTTTACAAAATGCCAGCCGTCGCGCCGTCACGGTGATGGAAGACAGTCGGCAGTATGCGGAATCGAGTCGCGTCAGCGCGATTGAAGCAGAACATTCATTGAATGACATCACTATTGCCGTGACTACCATCAACGATGTTAATACCCAAGTGGCCAGTGCTGCCGAGGAGCAAAGCGCAGTCGCTGAAGAAATGAATCGCAATGTCACCAGTATTTCTGATGCTGCTGAGGACAACGCGCACGGCGCACGACAAACCACAGATGCCTCTGAACAACTCGCTCGTCTCGCCACTGAACTTCAAGATTTAGTGGGTCATTTCCGCGTTTAGTCCACTCATTTGATTAAAACATCACGACGGCACTCGCGGTCGTCGTTGTGCTTTACGTCGCCACTGCTCCAACGAATCGTTTAGCATTCCATCCATCACACTCAATGCTTCATTCGCGCCATTTTCGGCGCATCGAGATTTTTCCCCCATGAACGAAACGATTGAAATTACCGTGCCGAATATCGGCGACTTCAAAGATTTAGAAGTGATTGCCGTGTTGGTCGCGCCCGGCACTGCCGTCATTGAAGAGGAACCTCTCATCACGCTGGAGAGCGACAAAACCACGCTGGATATTCCTGCGCCGAGTTTGGGCGTGGTCAAAAGCGTGCGCGTCAAAGTCGGCGACAAAGTGGCGCAGGATGACGTGATTTTGACGTTGGAAGTCGACAGCGCCTCGGCAGCGCGGATGCGTGCTCGCAGCGCCAGCGCCGATAAAATCAAAGCCGATCAAGAACCTGCCGATTTCATTACAGAAGTAGTGGTGCTCGGCGGCGGTCCCGGTGGTTATACCGCTGCGTTTCGCGCTGCCGATCTCGGTAAACAGGTCACGCTGATTGAGCGGTACGAAACGCTCGGCGGCGTCTGTCTCAACGTCGGCTGCATTCCGTCAAAAGCGTTGCTGCATACCGCGCTGATCATGGAAGAAGTGAAAACGCTCAACGTGATGGGCGTGACTTACGCTGCGCCGGAAGTTGATCTCGACCAGATGCGCAAAGGTAAAGAGGAAGTTGTCGCCAAACTTACCGGCGGGCTGGCGGCGATGGCGAAGCAGCGTAAAGTGAAGGTTATTCATGGTGTTGGACAGTTTGAATCACCCAATCGCATCGGCGTTGATACGAACACCGAAGGGCACGTCCGCATTCAGTTTGACCACGCAATCATTGCCTGCGGTTCGGCGTCGATCAAAATCCCCAGCTTTCCGCACGACGATCCGCGAGTGATGGATTCCACCGACGCGCTGGCGCTGGCGGATGTCCCAGCGCGAATGTTGATTGTCGGCGGCGGCATCATCGGCTTGGAAATGGCGAGCGTTTATAGCGCCTTGGGAACGCGGATTGACGTGGTGGAATTCAAAGATCAATTGATGCCCGGCTGCGATCCCGATCTGGTGCGCTGCGTCGAGAAGATCATCAAGAAACGCTACGAGACGATCCGCTTGGAAACCAAGGTCGCCAGTTTGACGACGAGTGAAGCGGGCATTACCGCTGTGTTTGAAGGCAAACATCCCGGCGAAGAGCTGTACGACAAGGTGCTGGTGGCGGTCGGGCGGCTGCCAAATGGCAAGCTGATTAACGCGAAGCAGCAGGCGTCAACGTCGATCAACACGGTTTCATCAAGTCGATCAACACCAGCGCACCAACATTCCCAACATTTTCGCCATTGGCGATGTCGTCGGCGGACCGATGCTGGCGCATAAAGCGACCCACGAGGCGAAAGTAGCTGCCGAAGTGATCGCTGGATTGCCCGCGCTGTTTGATCCACTGACGATTCCGTCGGTCGCCTACACCGATCCCGAAGTAGCGTGGATGGGTTTGACCGAAACCAAGGCGAAGGCCGACGGCATTCCCTATGAAAAGGGCGTGTTTCCGTGGGCAGCCAGCGGGCGGGCGTCGGCATTCACCGCGACGAAGGCATGACCAAATTGCTGTTTGATCCTGAAACCAAACGCATTTTAGGCGCGGGCATTGCCGGCCCGAATGCGGGCGAATTGATTGGTGAAGCGGTGCTGGCGCTCGAAATGGGCGCGGATATGGAAGACCTCGGTTTGACCATTCATCCGCATCCGACGCTGTGCGAAACCATTGGTTTAGCAGCAGAAATGGCGCACGGCTCATACTGATTTGTTGCCGCCGAAAAAGCGTTAGCACTGATTTAGGCGGAGTTTTTACACCAGCATCCACTGCAATTTTATGGCGCGGCAGTTTCCGTCTGCGGACTGCGGACGGAAATTGCCGTTTACTTGATGCTGGAGCCGGCGTATTGGCTCATTGGTCGCCATAGGCTTTGCGCATTCGGCCGGGCTTTTTGGGATGTTGCGGATCGGCAGCGAGCGCCTCACGCAATGCTTGATGATGCGCTCCAGCGCGAGCCGCAATTGCTGCTTCTTGCTCATGCACGGCGCGTAATTCCGCTATTTCTGCGATATTCAATACGGTTGAATTGCCAGCGATTTGATCAAGTAATCGTCCTCGGCGTTTTTGAATTCTTTCGACCATATCCAATCATCAGTAAGTGCTGCTTGTTTCATTTGCCCGGTGGCAATCGTTAATTCGTGAATTAAATCGGTAAGTGCGGACATGAATAGTGCTCCAAAGCCGTGGGCAATTGTATTGATGGGACCAACTGCTGCTGGAAAAACTGCGCTGGCGCTGGAATTGGTGCGCCGGTTGCCGTGCGACATCATTAGCGTCGATTCAGCAATGGTCTATCGTGGCATGGATATTGGCACTGCGAAACCAAATCTTGAGCAATTAGCGACTGCGCCACATCGCTTAATTGATATTGTTGAGCCAATTGATGCGTATTCGACTGCGCGGTTTCGTCACGATGCACTGGCGGAGATGGCGAACATCACGGCAGCGGGACGAATTCCGTTGTTGGTGGGCGGTACAATGCTGTATTTCCGCGCCTTGCAGCAAGGTTTGGCGGTGTTGCCGAGCGCCGATCCTGAATTGCGCCAAACGTTGGCTGAAGAAGCAGCGGTCAATGGCTGGGCGGCACTTCATGCCCGTTTAACTACGCTTGATCCCGTCACTGCCGCGCACATTCATCCCAATGATCCGCAACGTATTCAACGGGCATTAGAAGTTCAGGCGCTGACTGGGCAACCAATGAGCGAATTAATTCGTGCTGCGGCTGCCGAATCGCTGCCGTATCGTCTATTGAAATTTGCCTGTGTTCCACGTGATCGCGCTCAATTGCACGCCCGTATTGAACAACGGTTTGCTGCCATGTTGGAACAAGGATTAATTGATGAAGTGCAGCAATTGCTGGCGCGTGGTGATTTAACTGCGGAATTGCCAGCGATGCGCTGCGTGGGTTATCGACAAGTGCTTGAATATCTGCGTGGTGATTACGACCGCAATGAATTGCTGCAACGCGGTATTTTTGCATCGCGCCAATTGGCAAAACGCCAGCTCACTTGGTTACGCGCTGAATTGAATTGTGAATGGTTGTTTGATGATGCCGATCCATTGGAATCGGCATTGCGGATAATTGCGCAGACGCTTGATCAACCGCCAATACATCAATGTTGTAATTCCAAATAAGCCAGCGCAGTGTGTTCATCGCTTTCAATGGCGATTTCAACGGCGCGTTTAGCAGCAGTGAGTAACTTAGCTGCCTTCTTGCGTTCGTCAATCATGGCTCTAATGACTTTGACGTATTTGTCAGAGTTATTTATCAAAATTCGGGGGACAGGCAAGCGTAGAAGCTCCTTTTCGTTGAATCGTGGATGGTTTGATCCGTCTTGAGACCACTTAAAAATAATCTGCGGAAGCAGCGAGCGCAGGTAGATAAGCAAGGCTTCAACAGGAAGAGCTTGTACTGCCTTAGATCGCAGAACGATAAACTCAGTCGATGCGACCATTGGAATGTGGTCAGCAGACTGCACCAGCGCAATTTCCCTTAGATAAGAACGAAGGCGCGATACCACCAAGTCACCAGGCGCGATGCGTTTTTTAGTGCTGGCAATCGTTCCGCTCTCAACTGGCTCCTTTGCAGCTTCAAGGAAGGGATTAAGCGCATCCGTCAAGTCGTAGTTACGAACCCAATCTATTGATATGTCATCACCTGGTTGCCAAAGATCGCGAATCGATTTGAACAAATCGCCAACGGTGTAATCTGAGAGTGCTGACAAATCAGCAATAGCTCGCGATTTAGCCGGATGAAAATACTCCGCATCTAATCGCCCAGCAGCGAAAACATCGCGGCTATTGCGCTCATAATGCAATGCTTCGGGTGGTTGCCAGTGATTCAAGCCAAGAGCGTCGAGAAGAGTTGATTCGGCTTTGGTGAGACATTCAGTTGCAAACTTTATTTGTTCACTGGATGCGACAAAACAATGTTCAACTTTTTCATATAAAGCATTGGAAAATGGCGGTATCCAAATATTTCTCAAGTAATAAGGCGCTACTTCTGGTTGAGCTGCTCCATAGCGGCTGTTAATAATTTGTATTCGACCAAAACGGGAATTTAAAAAAGTGGTTAAATATGAATGCGGCCAATAACTTGAACGCACAATAAAAGTATGCGAAGAAGCAATAGTCTGTTCTTTTGCTGTAAATAACGCACAATCACCCGCATTTGCTCCCGTTCGAGTAATGACAACATCTCCATGTCGCAACTCGTTCTTTGATAGTAAACAAGCATCTTTTTTTGATACAAATACCTGATTCACTTGGTCAATTATCATTGGACGAATGTTTTGTGCTCGAAAAAACCAAACACCATCACTTTCAACATACGACCGGACAATTTCTTGTGGGTGCATTATTTCAGGGTTGCTATCTCCAAAACGTGCAGCCCCTACGGAACGTAAGTAATTGATAACAGCTTTACGCTCTTTAGATTGATACTCACTATCTAAGCGAATAAAGCTATTTTCAAGAGAAAACTCCAAAAAATAAATTACAGAAATTTCCAGCCCCTCTAACAACTGCGCATACCGCGCTGCATCAAAGGGGCCTAGCGAAAAAAACTTAATTCCTCTTTTTTCGCAAACTCAATAAACGCCTCAGCAATTCCATCCTCAGTTAAACCATCGTGATTAAACAAATCATGCTGCACAATTAAATGTCCGTGCCGATCAAGCAATTGACTACCATCTGACCCAGCGCGATAAATTTTATCACCGGAATTGTCTTTACTTGGTTCGCGCATTGTCGCAAAAAAGATTGGATAATCTTCTTTATGCGGACACAGCGCCCCAACTCTCGGATCATCATTCCATTTCTGCACAAATAGCAAACTGGTTTTAGTGCCAGTATGCGGTTTAAATACATTTCCATGCAGACCAACCACCGCCAAAATGCGGCAATGTTCGGCGAGATATTCGCGCAAGTTTTTATCAGAAGCATTATTAAAGCGTCCCTGCGGCAATACGACTGCCATTCGCCCGCCGGGTTTTAAAAAATTCAAATTGCGCTCAATAAACAAAATATCGCGCCCAACCGTATTCTGAGGTTTGATCTTCACCTTGCGATAAGTACCATCGTTCACTTGATAAATCACTTCATGGCTGGCAGTTAATGCTTCGGGAAACGTTGGAGCGCGATCTTGCGCATTCACGATATTTGCATCTTTTGGATCAACCTTACTGATTTTCTCCAAACTGACCGAACGCGCTAAATCGTATTTAGCCAAAATGCGCGATTCTTTAATATCACCTGCGAATGGCGGATTTGCCATTAAAATATCAAAGTTGAAATCTCGGTTATGACTCTTATCGCGGCGCAGTTTACGCAGCCGTTTCCAACCCTCGCTATAGACATCCTGCCACGCTTCATCATCAGTTTTTTCATCCCAACGTTCATAATCCAATGTATTCAGATGCAACACATTGGTCTGTCCATCGCCAGCAATAAGATTTAACGTCCGCCCAACTCGTACCGCCCTTTCATCAAAATCAATGGCAAATACTTTATCGCGCACATAATCTTCACAACGCGCCGGTTTTTTATCTGTCGTAAACAAATGACCCCGATTCAAACCCTCCGCGTTCATAATCTGTTCCCAGACATGAAAAATAGCATGAACTGGAAAACCACAACTGCCGGCTGCCGTATCAATTAGCGTTTCCTGCTCCTGTGGATTGAGCATTTTTACACAAAGATCAATCACATAACGCGGCGTGAAATACTGTCCCTTTTCGCCTTTACTGGATTTGTTAATGAGATATTCAAACGCCTCATCAACCACTTCCAAATTGGAATTAAACAGCTTCACACCTTCCAACGACGCAATGCAGATCGCCAAATGACTGGGCGTTAATTCAATTCGTGCGCCTTCCGTAAACACACCTTCCCATTTTTCCCGCGCCTTATCAAACAACTCCTGAATCTTCGCTTTTAAATCAGTTTCGGTATCACCGTAGTTTTTGAATTGCAGATGCCGCTTGCGGTCGCGCCCGCCTTCCAATTCATCATAGAGCTTAGTAAAAATGAGCTTAAATAATTCCTCGAACACATCAACGCCAGCATTTGCCAACACCTCATCTTCCATTTCGAGAATTTTATCGCGGAGCGACTTTTTCTCAGTAACGAGCTTATCTAAGCGAATGAGATCATCAATTGTCCAGCGTTCAGCCAGAACATCCGAGAGCTTTTCATGAGCGGAAGGAATGCGCGGAATATCCTCAAAATAATTTGGGTCTTTGCGATGGTATTGAGAAAGCTGCTCGCCATTCGTCCACACGCCCATTGGTGCGCCGCTGGCACAGCAATAGCTTTTGAGTTGTTCCTTGCCATCTTTGAGCTTTGGCTTTTTTAATTCAACGAGAATATATGGTGCGGTTGTTTTATCTTTGTCAAAAATGCAAATATCGGCGCGTTTCTTCTCGCGCCCAAAACTCACTTCATATTCAACCGCCATTCGGCTGACCGAGTAACCAAAATCATCACGCAGCACCATTAAATAAAGTTGCCGTACCACTTCTTCTGGCGTCAGTTTAATTGGTTTGCCGCGTACCAAACAGGTAACGTATGGCGTTGATTTGGTGTCCGAATCTTTAACTGTAATCGAAGTTTCCAGCGCCGCGATTTGCGCTGGCTTAAATTGATTAAGCGTATAGGCGCTGTCTTTCAACAGTTCTGCAAGTGTTATGGTCATGTGTCTGTTCTGTATTAATTTTTCTGGGTTGCTGATGGTGTAAATAATTCGCTGCTATGGTGATACAGTGACCAACAAAAAAGCCAGCATTACGCTGGCTTTTTCATTCAATCGCGCCAGCGGTTAATAACCGCCTTTGCGCATGACTGCGGGTAAACCGGCGATTTTCGTACCCTGTTTGGTCGGTGCCAGCGGGAATAGCGTATACAAATCTTTGCTGGTTGGTTTTGTGCCCCACAGCTTGCCCATGTCTTTAAGCACCGCCCGTTCCATTGGCTGATTCTGACCATTATCAATGTATTCGCTGCGCAGATACTTGATGACATCCCAATGTTTTTCAGTCAGTTCGATGCTCTCAATTGCTGCCAATGCCTGCGCGACATCTTCATCCCAATCGGCGTAGTTTTCCAAATACCCAGCCGCAGTAGTGGCAATGGTTTTACCGTTCACTTCAATAGCCATCTGTTTTATTTCCTCGTCGTTATTATCCGTTGCAGCCCAGTTGGGCGGAATTAAAGCGCGTTAATTCTATGGTTTTATCGCAGTGTGGTCAGCCATTTTTCACGGAGTCGATACCCTTGTGCGGATGAAAATGCCGCAGCCCAGCAGCCGATGTGCCGAGACCATGCTGTTGCAGTTGAATTGATTCCTCAGCCGTGAGCGCCGCCAGCAACAAACTGCGCGTGTGCAACAAACCGTGGCGTTGCCAATGCGGTCGCTTTACCGCACAGCGCCTTGCGAATGTGAATTCCCATCGCTGCCAAATTGCGTGCAGCAGTAGCGAGAAATTCCTGCTCATCGGCGTTATCCGCCGTGCCTGCTTGCCCGTCACGACATAACGAGAAAACAACGTCGCATCTTTGGTTAACAGCCTGATTTTGCCTGCGCCAATCGTCAACGCATGACCAGCGAGATCAAGCGTCACGCCGGGCAGTTGCTGCAACAAATCGGCAACCCGCATTTGGGAGCGCGAATAATCAGCTTGGTGCGGCGCGACAGCAGCAGCTCGGTTTCGCTGCCATGCGCCGGACGCTGCCAGCCGTTTTGCGAGCCAGCAACGTGAATCGTATGCAGACCGATTTGCGGTTCCGTCGCTAACCACGGCAGCGCAGCTTGCAATGCGGTTGATAATAGATGCGCGTGATCGACTGGAATGCTTTTGCAATCAATGGTAAATAGCAGATCAACGATGTCATCAGGAATCTGCACCTCGTCGGGATTTTTATCTTCGTGCCAAAACATGCGTTATCTCGCCGATTGGGAAAACTGCCACTTTAGAAAGGTAGCCGCTCTTGCAGCGCCTCCCGCTCAAACCACCAGTCATCCTGCACCAATACATCAACGACGTTGCGCAGGCGGATTAAAAACTTCTCCGGTTCTTTTAATTCCAACCGCTCCATCCACGCATCGAGTTGCGCTTGACTGTCAACTCCGCTGTGACGGCGAGCAACATTGCCAGCAACTGCGTCGCAAAAAACATCAAATCCTCGCGTTGCCGTCCCTGCGCTCGCACGTCCGCAATAAACAGCGCCGTAGTCGCCGCGACTGCCGCTCCATCCGCATCGTCGGGCGTATCGTCGATCATGACTGAGCAATTCAATCGTCAATTCTGGGTCAATCGGACAGGTTACTGCCAGCCAAATGCCCTGACCGAGTGCTGCCAGCGACTGCGGTTGTTCTGCCTGAAACAGCACATCACACACATCCGCCGCCAACTCGAATTGATCGCCGTCGATAAAAGTATCAAACGCAGCGCGACCGAGTGGCCAGGCTTCTGCGCCGCGCTCCAAATTAACCAACGTCCGCGCAATTTGTAATTGCAAATCAGCACGGCGCTCTGCTGGCGCAGCGATTCGTTTGAGATGCGCCATCTGCTCAGTCAACGTCTGCAAATGTGCTTCAAGTGCCGCAGTCGCTAATCCAGAATTACCCACTGAATTAGCAGCTTGATCGACAAAACGGGTTGCCAACTGTTCAAATTGATTCATCAGGCGGTGCTCACTGACGTTAGCGAATGCGTCCACTGAAGGCTGCCTCCAATTGATCTTCCCAGTTGTCCGGCGTGTCTGGATAAGGCGGTTTGACGTCCATGCGAAAAACCGCTCGCCAGATCGCGCCACGTCCTGAATCAGCGGAAAAGTTCCTCAAAAGACTCAAGTTCTTGATTAGCAATTAAAATATCACTGAGTTTTAACATGATGTCACGCACCCGCTCCGCCGCATGGAATTGATCTGGTCGCATCCATATCTGCTTGTAAGATCGGATGTTGTGGGCAAGGTGGTTGTCGTTTTAGTAAAAGCAAGAATGCTGGCGCGAGGACGGTTTTTTGCAAAGTAGGAGCAGAAGACCCTGTGGTAGGATTTGAACATGTAAAGACAACGGGGGATCGAAATGGATGTATTCCGTCTAAGCGGATTGGGTGTGTTGAGTGCGGCATTACTGATAGGCGGTTGCGCCAGCACTGCGGTGCAGACGAAAGACCCACGTGATCCCTTAGAGCCATTTAATCGAGCCGTATTTCGGTTTAATTCCGATTTTGATAGGGCTTTTATCAAGCCGCTGGCGAAAGGTTATCGTGCGATTACGCCAGAACCAGTTGATCGCAGCATTAGTAACTTTTTCTATAACCTCGCGGATGTTACTTCAGCGGTAAATAATCTATTGCAATTCAAAATGTCCCGCACCGGCAGCGATGTTGGGCGCGTACTCATCAATTCTACCGTTGGTGTGCTGGGTTTCTTTGATGTTGCGACCAATGTCGGTTTGCCCAGTTATAAAGAAGATTTTGGACAGACGCTCGGTTATTGGGGAATAGAATCGGGCGCTTATGTGATGTTGCCGCTGTTAGGTCCCAGCAGTATGCGCGACACCTTTGGCTGGGCTGGCGACATTATGACTGACCCGCTTACGCGCATTGATGACACGACAGCGCATGTTAGTTTGCTGGCGTTGCAAACAACTGACCGTCGTGCGGACTATCTCGCCGCAGGTGACATCATGGATGACGCCGCGATCGACACCTACAGTTTCCTCCGTGATGCTTATCTCCAACGTCGCCTCAGTCTGGTGCATGACGGCAATCCACCGCTGACAGAAAACAAGGATGATGTTTGGAAAGATATTGATTTTGAAGATAAAAAACCAGATAAACCGACGCCTGCGGCAACGCAACATTAAACTGTCAGTTGTGAAAAGCAGTGATTCCTGATCGGCGTTGCCAATAGACGGCGCACAATGTTTGGTATTTCCATCGCTCGCTCCGTATCCTGTCCACATGAAACGTGAACCACAGATTCCAGAAGGTATTGCACAACGCTTCCGCGGCTTTTTGCCGGTTGTCGTTGATGTCGAAACTGCAGGCTTTGACGCACAACGTCACGCGCTGCTTGAAATTGCGGCAGTAGTCATTCGCATGACACCAGATGGGCATTTAGAACCAGCCGCGCCGTTGGCTTGCCATGTGCTGCCCTTTGTCGGTTCGGAAATCGACCCGCGAGCGTTGGCATTTAATCGCATCGACCCGGATCATCCGCTGCGAGATGCGATTTCCGAGCAAGACGCGCTTCAGCGCATTCTGACGCCAATTCGTAAAGCGGTGAAATCGACCGGTTGCAACCGCGCCATTTTGGTGGGACACAATGCGCATTTTGATCTTGGTTTTGTGAAGGCAGCGGTGGAACGCACCGGCTTTAAACATAATCCTTTTCATGCCTTTAGCGTGTTTGATACCGTCACGCTCGGCGGCTTGATGTTTGGGCAAACGGTGCTGGCGCAAACTGCTATGGCGGCCGGTTTGTATTGGCAACACAGCGAAGCGCATTCGGCGCTATATGACGCAGAACAAACGGCGCGACTGTTTTGTACCATCGTTAACCGCTGGCACACGCTTGATCCGGTACATTTTTGGAAACAGCAAAACGACGCAGTATCATCGGCAGATGCGGATTGAACTTTAGTAACCACAATGCGTTACGCCAATGGGCGGCATCTCATCAGCGAGAATGCCGCCTATTTTTTACGCTGCTGCGTTGGCGACCGCTTTTTCCATCATCGACTTGAGTTCACCGCTGGCGTGTAATTCCAACACGATGTCACAGCCGCCCACCAGTTCGCCACTGATGTAAATCTGCGGAAACGTTGGCCAATCGGCAAAACGCGGTAAATTTTCAAAAATATCAGGGTCTTGTAGGACGTTGATATAGGAAAAAGGTACGCCGGTATCCTGAAGCGCTGCCGCAGCCCGCGACGAAAATCCGCACTGGGGAAATTGCGGAGTGCCCTTCATATAAATCACAACCGGATTGCCTGTAACCTGCGCTCGAATTCGCTCTAATACATCCACTTTGCGACCTCATTCTGTTGATGAAAGCGTTATTTTACTGCTACTGCTGACACAAATGGCGGTTTGTTGCAGTGTGATCCTGCACCGCATTCTGGTAAGAAAAATAGAGCAACGATTATTTTTTAATGACTTGACTTTTAATGAGGCCGAATAATGAAGTTGTATTTCTATCGAAGTCTTACCTTATTTTGGTTGGCGCTGTTGCCTCAATTGG
>NZ_PPGH01000004.1 GCF_002958735.1 Chromatium okenii
AAGCCGTCGTCGGTCAATTCAGTGACGGCGAAGTGATGACCGAAATTCAGGAAAACGTGCGCGGCCGCGATGTGTTCGTGGTGCAATCAACCTGTGCACCGACCAATGACAACCTGATGGAGCTGTTGGTGATGATCGACGCGCTGCGTTGGGCATCCGCCAAGCGCATCACCGCCGTCATTCCCTATTTCGGTTATGCCCGCCAAGATCGTCGCACCCGCTCGGCGCGTGTTCCCATTACCGCCCGCTTGGTGGCGAAAATGATCGGCGAATCCGGTGCAGATCGCGTTTTGACCGTCGATTTACACGCCGATCAGATTCAGGGTTTCTTTGATATTCCGGTCGATAACGTCTACGCCTCACCGATTTTGCTCGGCGATGCGTGGCGGCAGAAATACGATGATCTGATGGTCGTGTCGCCAGATGTCGGTGGCGTGGTGCGGGCGCGAGCACTGGCGAAACGTTTAGATGACGCGGATTTGGCGATTATCGACAAGCGGCGTCCACGTCCCAATGAAGCCAAGGTGATGAATATCATCGGCGATGTGCGCGGACGTTCCTGCATCTTGATTGATGATTTGGTTGATACCGCCGGAACGCTGTGTCGTGCTGCCGAGGCATTGAAAGAACATGGAGCGCGGCTGGTCGCAGCCTATTGCACTCATCCAGTGCTCTCCGGTCCCGCAGTCGCGAATATCTCAGCATCGCAATTGGACGAATTGGTGGTCACGAACACCATTCCGCTGAGTGCTGCGGCTAAAGCCTGCGGCAAGATTCGTCAATTAAGCATCGGCGAATTGCTGGCAGAAACCATGCGGCGCGTGTCTAACGAAGAATCCGTCAGCTCGTTATTTATTGATTGATCTCAGCATGGCGCGGCATTTTGATGCCGAATTGCCATGACCACGCCGAAAGTCTGGTCGCGGACTTTTGGCGTTTTTCTTTTTATCAACCACAGTGGAGAACGCCCATGAGCGTCAGTTTTAATGTTATTGCCCAGCCGCGTGTTGACTCAGGAAAGGGTGCGAGCCGCCGCCTGCGTCGCACCGGACTGGTGCCAGCCATCGTGTACGGTGCGCATTTGGAACCAGAAATGATTACGGTTTCGCACAACGAATTGCTCAAGCATTTGGAGCACGAGGCGTTTTATTCACACGTCCTTGATCTGACGATTGGCGACGCAGTGTCTAAAGTCGTGTTGAAAGACATGCAGCGGCATCCCGCCAAGCCGTTCATTTTGCACGTCGATTTCATGCGCGTGTCGCAGGACGAAAAGCTGCGCATGATGGTGCCGATTCACTTCATCAACGAAGAAAAGTGTAAAGGCGTCAAGATCGGCGGTCAGGCATCGCACAAAATTACTGAAGTTGAAATCGTGTGTTTGCCCGCAGATTTGCCGGAATTCATCGCTGTTGATCTCATCGACATGGAAATTGGCGACATCGTCCATCTGTCGGAATTGGTGCTGCCAGAAGGCGTGACGCTGGCGCATCAGCCTGATCCTGATGAGCCGGTCGCGGTCATTCATGGAGCGCGTGGCGGCAGCGACGACGCCGAAGAAGCAGCGGTTTAAGCGCGATTAAATGCTGGCGCGGCGCATTTTCATTGACGCAGCGCCAGCACCATTTATTTAGTGAAATCATGGCAATGAGCGACACTGGCATCCGTTTAATCGTCGGTTTAGGCAACCCCGGCAGCCAATATGAAGCGACTCGCCACAACGTCGGATTCTGGTTCGCCGATATCGTCGCCCGCACTGCGTCCGCACCCTTTCGCGTCGAGCCGAAATTTTATGGCGAAATCAGCCGTTTATCCCGTGCTGGCTGCGATCTGCGCCTACTCAAACCCGCCACTTATATGAATCGCAGCGGCCAATCCATTGCTGCCGTGTTGCGTTATTTCGACATTCTTCCAGAACAAATTTTAGTCGCCCACGACGAATTAGATTTGCCAGTCGGCGCAGTGCGCTTAAAACAGGGCGGCGGTCACGCTGGGCACAACGGGCTGCGCGATACGATCTCGGCACTGGGAACCCGCGAATTTTGGCGGTTGCGCATCGGCATCGCGCATCCCGGCGACCGTTCACTCGTCACTGGCTACGTTCTCGGTCGCCCATCGCACGATGACCAGCAACGCATCATCGCCGCGTTAGATGATGCTGAACGCGTTGTGGATGATCTGATTGGAGCGCGTTATCAAGCCGTGATGAATCGACTGCACACGCCGATTTAATTTAATTCTGCTTCATTATCAAGCACTTCAGCGTTTACCGAATTTGCCGCCACCAGCGATTGATGATGTCGGCAACATCCAAATCCTCCGGCCCTGCGCTCCAACTCTGCGCCAATGGCGCATCCTGACTTGCTGGCGGCGGATTCGGACGATCTACCAAAATGCGCGACGGCAGCAGCGACGCATCGCCGATTGCCAACACTTCGCCGCGCCGCAGCGACGCCAGCATATCCGCCAGATTTTTTGCGCCTTCCGGCAATAAACGCCGCACATATTCTTGATCGTCGGCATTGGAAATGCGCAAACATAAATAATTGCCGCATTGCGACAATACTGTTTCTGATAATTCAGTTGGGCGTTGACTCACAATGCACAGCGTCACTCCATATTTGCGTCCTTCTTTGGCAATGCGTTCCATTGCGCGGCGCGTTCCAATGTATTGCGTATCGGTATCGCGTGGAATGTATTGATGCGCTTCTTCACAAACCAATAACAACGGGAATTCGTGACGGCGTGGATTCCAATAATTGAACTCGAAAGCCAGCCGCCCAATTTGTGCAGAAACGACTGGACGCAAATCGGTCGGAATTGGGCTGAGATCAATCACCGTCACCTGCCGCTTTGGTTCGCCTAAGCCAATGAAATCACGCAATAATCCTTCAAGGCTGGCAGAATTGTTGTGTTTTTGCGGATGCAAAAAGAAATCATAACGCGCATCGTTATACATGGATTGAAAGCGCACAAGAAAATCATCAAATGCGCCGTGCAATGGTCCTTTGGCTTTACCGAATTCGAGCTTTTCTTCGTTGGCTTTTTTAAATCGCTGATACAGTTCTTCAATAGAAAAGTACACTGGCGAATCCACTGAAATTCGTTCTAAGCCTAAATGTTGATTGGCTTGGCAGCGCAGGCTAAATAACGCATCGCGTAAAAACGCAATTTGCACCGTCGCATTCGCATCGCTGCGTTCAATGAATAAATCAACCAATTCCGAATAGGTCAATAACCAATACGGAATTTCCAATTCACGCGCATCCAAATGACGAGCGGTTTGCGCAGGAAAAATGCCTTGATAAGGCGCGTCTGGCGTGGTGCGCCAGCCATATTCTCCATGTAAATCAAGCAGAACGATGTGCGAATGCGGCAGCGTCGTCACCACTCGTTGCAGCAAACTACTCAGCGTCCACGATTTGCCCGCGCCGCTTTGTCCCAAAATCGCCAAATGTCGCCCGAATAATGCCGATGAATTCAGTCGCGCAGGCAGCGTTGGACGCGCTGACAGTCGCCCAATTTCCAGCATTCCCACTTGTTCGCGCACCAATAATGTCGCCAGTCGTTCGCTCGAAATCAGGTGCACGGTCGCGTTGAGCAGCGGAAAACGACTCACGCCAGATTCCAGCCGTCCCTCGGCATTGATTTCTGCCAAACCAATTAATTCCAAGCGGCGCTCGCGGCTGCTGATGCGACGTTTGTGCGGAACGCCTTGTTCTGGCAATAAATGTCGCTCCAGCGTCTTCTTCGCTGCTGCGCACGACTTCTGCGAGCAAGTGCCCGGCGCGGTCGCAAATTTCGACCAGCGTCCCCAATTGACCAATCGGCAGCGTTTCTTCATCGAGGGTCAGAAAAGATAAAAATCCCTCTTTGGCGGGCAGCAGCGTGGCAATTAAGCGACAACCTTCAATGTCGATAATGCGTCCAATCAGGCTCGTTTCGGGCAGTAACATTGTTTATGCTCCTGATTTTAACGAAATAAATCAATGTGAATTACAGTGGAATCGCGGAATGCTGAAAGCTGGTGAGCGCAGTACGCAACATTGGAGAAAGATCATCGCGGCGCTGCCGTCGGCGTTGATTTGGCAGTGAATGGTGCGAGCAGTCGCTGCGATTTGATGGTGATGATTGAGAAAAACGTAATGAATCGCAAATGAACGGCGACGAATTTCTGCAATTGTCACCTGCACTTGCACTTGATCGCCGTGACAGCGGCTGGCGATAATCGGCTTCGGCGTGAATGAGTGGTAACAGCGTTTGCCCGGCGCTAATCATGGCATCCAGTGGAACGCCGAGCGCAGTCATCAAATTTTCAAAGGCGTCATGCGCGTGACGGAACAGATGCGCAAAAAATAGGCGTCCGGCGGCATCGGTATCGTGCAGGCGCAGTGTGAAAAAATATGTAAAGGGCGTGGGAATCATGGGAACTGCGGCGCTGCGAGGAAAAAACGAGACCGCCGCGCCGGGCTGGGCGGCGGCGGTTTGGAGCGAATGGTTAACTTAAGAAGCAGCTAACCGAGTGCGTTTAGCGATTACTGCGCCGCGAGTGCCCATGACAAACACCGCGTTCACTGCGAAAGCAATCAACCCTACGACCAAAATCATGGTCAACGGCTTGCTTTGTGGATCGGCGATGCGCAGGGTTTCACCAATTGGCTTGAGAATGGCAATGTTTGCTGGAGCAGCTAACAGATAGGTGCAGAAGGCGAGGAAAGCGCCGAACAGAACCTGCTTCAGGTCAAGGTAAAAGCCGCCAAGAATAATGGTTAAACTCAGCAGATAAAGCAGCACCAGCGTATATTTTGGTGCGCCGAGTGCCGCAGTAACGCCTTGGGTTTGCAGCAGCCATAACAATCCCAGAAACAGTCCCCAGTGCACGATTTGCTTGATGAGATAGCTAAACCGCGACGCATTACGCGCATAGGTCGGTCCCCAGCCAGACATCAACGAAATCAGTGCTGCCAATGGCACCATAAATTCCCAGTATTTAATCGTCCCACCCAGATCGCCACGGGTGAGCGCGACAAGGATGATGGTGCTGGCATAGAGAATGAACGACGGCAACAGTGCCATCATCAACGAGCCTTGTTTTACGGATTTAGACACGATGAACCCTCCTAAACGGGTTTTTTGAAGGTGAAAATTGCGATCATTGCTGCTCGCAGCGCGAACCAAACGATCATTGCCTAGCTCAATGATATTAACGCTTAACCGAAATGGCGTGTTAAGGAAAAATGCTGAGGACAGCGGCACAAGCAGCAGCGTCTCCACTGCCTACATTGTTGGTTTGATGACTCGATCCAAACTGATGACGGCGGTAGAATAAGCACAGACTAAACGCGATGTTTCTTTATAAATCAAGGGTTTACTATCTATGCCGTTTCTTCGACTTTACGCTGATGGACACTTGCAAAAACAGTGGTCACTGACGACTAATCGACTAACGATTGGTCGAGCAAACGACAATGATATTGTGTTGCCAAATCCGCGTGTTTCAAAACATCATGCCGTAATTGAAAAAGAAGATAATGCGTTTATTTTAATTGATCAACAAAGTGCTAATGGCTCTTTTATTAAAGAACAGCGCGTTAATCGACATACACTTGAATTTTGGGATGAGATTAAAATTCATCCCTATACACTTATTTATATGGCACTCGCAAAATTGCCAGGTGAAGAAGAAGGATTAGATACACAGATTAATAAACCACTACAAAAAGAAAATACCCTGATCATGGCAGCTGATGACGTTGCTCGCTCTTTACAACAAATACAGGCACGAAAAGCCACTGTTGCTTATTTAATTTGCAAGCAAAATAACGAAAAACACGTTTTAGATCAAACAATTATTAGCTTTGGCCGTGCCCGTACCAGCGATATTCGTTGTGGTGGATTATTTGCACCAAATACGGCAGCACTCATTGAACAACGCGGCGATGGTCATTATCTCATACCAAATGAACGCGGACGTGTGTTCGTTAATAATCTTCGCATTGATAGCGCAGTACGTCTTGCAGAAAATGATCGACTTGATATTCAAGGTGCGTCCTTCACCTACTACATTCGCCCAGTACGCAGCTGATTGCTACAAATATTGGCACTCGCTAAACTTCTGCGTTTTGCACTACAATTAACAAGTAGCAATCGCTACTCATTTTTCGCTAGATAATACATTCATGAGAGGTTTTTCATGTCCGCAATACGCAATGAACTCATTAAAACCCTGACATTAACTGCGCCCGCTCAAGCAAAAATGACCGATTTATTTCGGGATATTGATGACAGCATCCAAGGTGTGCGTGTTTATGCCGCAGCGGGTGGTTGCAGTGGCATTAGTTTTGGAATGACTTTTACCGATATGATTAACGATGATGACGGCGTTTTATCTTTCGATGGTTTTAAGGTTATTGTCGATGACAGCACCCTAGAATATCTGCGCGGAGTCGAGATTGATTTCATCGATCAGGATGATGGAAATGCCACTTTTGTATTCAATAATCTGCCACAAATGGGCGGTGGTTGCAGCAGCTGCGGCTCCTCTTCATCAAGCGGCGGATGCTCTTGATTATTATTGGTGCGCATTCCGTAAATAATAAAAAAGCGGCATGAATGCCGCTTTTACATTTTTCAGAAATTCATCACCATTCAATGAAAAATATGAAGAAGGAAATCCCGATTACACCTAAAATTAAAATCGGTATCGTGGGCGGAACTGGCTATACCGGTGCGGAATTGTTACGCATTTTGGTACGCCATCCCCATAGCACACTTGCGGTTATTACCTCACGCGCTGAAGCTGGATTGCCGGTTGCCAATTATTTCCGCATTTACGCGGTCAAATTGATTTGCAATTCACCGCACCAGATGATGATGCGTTGAGTGATTGTGATGTTGTCTTTTTTGCAACACCCAACGGTACGGCGATGCAGTCTGCGCCACAGCTACTGGATCGTGGTGTGCGAGTCATTGATTTAGCGGCAGATTTTCGCTGAAAGACCCAGCGGTTTGGGCGCAGTGGTACGGAATGCCGCACGCCTGCCCCGACGTGCTCGCTGAAGCGGTTTATGGACTGCCAGAACTCAACCGCGCTGCGATCCGGCAAGCCCGCTTGATTGCCAATCCAGGCTGTTATCCGACTGCCGTCACGCTGGGATTTTTACCCCTGTTAGAGGCGCAAGTGATTGATCCCAATTGGTTAATTGCGGATGCCAAATCTGGCGCGAGCGGCGCTGGACGCAAGGCTGAAACGGGATTATTGCTGGCTGAAATTGGCGAAAGTTTTAAAGCCTATGCGGTAACGGGTCATCGTCACGCGCCCGAAATTGCACAAACGCTCGGTCAACTGGGTAGCGGCGCAGTCGGTTTAACATTTGTACCACATTTGTTGCCCATGATTCGTGGTATTGAAGCGACGCTTTATGCCCGTTTAACCGACGACAACTGTGACCTAGAACAACTGTTTGCTAAACGCTATGCCACTGAAAATTTGTTGATTTTATGCCAAATGGTCAACCTGACACACGCTCAGTGCGCGGCTCAAATATGTGTCGCGTTGCGGTAGCGCGACAGGGAACAAGCAGTGTGGTAATTGTGCAATCGGTGATTGACAATCTAGTCAAGGGTGCAGCAGGACAGCCGTGCAGAATATGAATTTAATGTTCGATTGGGATGAAACGCTGGGATTAGATGCGCTGGCACTTTTACCATAAACACGCCAACTGAATTGGCGTTATCATTCGCGTATTATGGAGCATACAATGAATACAGAAACAGCTTCAGTACTGATTTTTACTCAGGCCGCTGCCGCAAAAGTAGCGCAACTCATTCAGGATGAAGGTAACACTAATTTAATGCTGCGTGTTGATGTTCGCGGCGGAGGTTGTTCAGGATTTCAATATGGCTTTAATTTTGATGAAGAGACACAAGAAGACGACACCATTATCATTACGGATGGCGTTAAATTGATTGTCGATGCCACAAGTTTGCAATATCTTGTTGGCGCAGAAATTGATTACACTGAAAATTTGCAGGGTTCACAATTCGTCATTCGCAATCCTAACGCAACCACAACTTGTGGTTGTGGTTCGTCATTTTCTGCGTGTCCAAAAGCAGATGAAATTGATGCTTGATGTATTAGCGTTCACTATTCACGCTATTGATTGGCAAAGAAGGCTGTGGCGACGGCGGACTCACTTTCAATGGCGGCAACTGTAGTGGAATAATGCGGCTGTTTTTATCAATCGGTGAAGCGTTATCCTTTGGCATACTAGAAAACCATTGATAACCAAAATAAGTGGCAGCAGCAATCACAACCACGCTGATTAGGTTGACAAGCACTCTCATAGTAGGATTACGCTCTTTTGCAGTAGGCCATTCTTGTGGTTTAGTTTTGTAATCACGCATTGCAATCACCTATAAACAAACGGTTGATGTTGCTTTTTAGAGTGTAATCGGAAAAGCCAGTAGGAAACAAGCTGAGTTTTTTCTCACTTTTTGCATTGACCAATCTATTTTATTGAACTGCCGATAACAGTTCTTTTTGGAGCAAAATCGTCATCACAATGGACGCATTTGAACATACGTTTGCACGTATTCAGCGCGGTACTGCTGAAATTTTACTTGAAGATGCGCTGCGTAAAAATTGGCGCAGGGAAAGCCATTAAGAATTAAAGCGGGATTTGATCCAACTGCACCAGATTTGCATCTTGGTCATACGGTGTTAATTGAAAAATTACGCCAATTTCAGGAGCTTGGTCACGAAATTTTGTTTTTAATCGGCGACTTTACCGCAATGATTGGTGATCCAACCGGTAAAAGTGCAACACGTCAACCATTAACGCGTGAGCAGATTGAAAACAACGCGGCAACCTATGCTGCGCAAGTATTTCGCATTCTTGACCCTGAAAAAACGCAGGTGGTATTCAATTCGACTTGGTTAGAACCCCTCGGCGCAGCAGGAATCCTGCATTTAGCCGCACAGCAAACGTTGCACGAATGCTGGAGCGCGATGACTTTCTAAACGTTATAAAGCTGGTCAACCTATCGCAATTCATGAGTTTTTATATCCACTCATTCAGGTTATGATTCGGTGGCACTGAAAGCGGATATTGAAATTGGTGGTACTGATCAAAAGTTTAATTTGTTGGTTGGACGACAATTGCAAGAGGTGTACGGGCAAGAACCGCAAGTGGTCATTACGCTTCCTATTCTCGAAGGATTGGATGGGGTGCAAAAGATGTCGAAATCGCTCGGTAATTACATTGCAATTACTGATTCACCAACAGAAATGTTCGGTAAACTCATGTCGATTTCTGATGACTTAATGTGGCGTTATTTCGAGTTATTAAGTCGGCGCGATTGGTCAGAAATTACTGCTTGGCAAGTTGCAGTAGGCGATGGGGCGAATCCGCGAGATATTAAGTTTGAATTGGGTTTGGAATTGGTCACGCGCTTTCATAGTGCGATACAAGCGCAACAGGCGCGTGATGAATTCATTGCGCGTTTTCAGCGTGGCAGTTTGCCTGATGAAATGCCAGAAATACAATTGTCAGATGTTGGTGATGGAATGGCAATTGCCAATGTCTTAAAAGCCGCAGGATTAGTTAAAAGCACGTCAGAGGCCTTGCGGATGATTGAGCAAGGCGCAGTGCGGATTGATGGCGAACGAATTGAAGATACGCAATTACGCTGTTTGGTAGGGAATACGCACGTTTATCAAGTTGGAAAACGCAAATTTGCGCGGGTGCAACTTGGTTGAAGCAATACATTTTCGCCCAATGACTCATGCGGATTTGCCGACGGTATATGCAATTGAGTGTGCGGCTTATCCACATCCGTGGAACCTTGAAATTTTTGTTGATTGCTTGCGGGTTGATTATTGCTGTTTAGTCGTTGAAATAGGTCAAATTGCAATTGGCTACGGGATCATTTCAGTTGCGGTTGGTGAATGTCATATTTTTAATTTGTGTATTCATCCGCATTGGCAACGACGCGGTTTTGGGCGCATATTATTAAGACATTTACTCACGCTGGCGCGTCAACATCAAGCAGGTACGGCGTTTTTAGAAGTGCGAGCATCCAATCAATCTGCGCAGGCGCTGTATAGTGCGGAGGGATTTTGTGAAATTGGGGTGCGTCGTCATTATTATCCGACGGTAAAAGGGCGTGAAGATGCAATTGTGCTGGCATTGGAATTGATGCCAATTGATTTTAATGTGTGATTTTCGACTTCTATCGCGCAATTTTGCGTATACTGTGCCGCTGAGAGTTGACTAGGCAGTCGCGCTTTCAATCAATAGAAAGTGAGGAAAGTCCGGGCTTCATAGGGCAGGGTGCCAGGTAACGCCTGGGGGACGCGAGTCTACGGCTAGTGCCACAGAAAATAAACCGCCGATTTCGCGTAAGTTGCGGAAGGTAAGGGTGAAATGGTGCGGTAAGAGCGCACCGCGCCATTGGTAACAATGGTGGCAGGGTAAACCCCACTCGAAGCAAAACCAAATAGGGAAACAGGCAGCTTTTGCTGCATCGCATGGCCCATGCGAGTTTCCGGGTAGGTTGCTTGAGGTGTGCGGCGACGTACATCCTAGATGAATGACTGCTCACGACAGAACCCGGCTTATCGGTCAACTCTCAATTCAATTGCGTATTTTAAAATTCATCACTTTTCAATAAAAAAGGCTTGCATTTCGGCAAGCCTTTTTTATGTGTTTCAATTCGTCAAAATGCGCATTCAAGTCACGACAAAATCTGCTGCCGTTAACACCACGCCAACGGTGACGATTGCAAATTGCACTGCTGCGCCAGCGCCTGATCCATCCGCATCATAAAACAGTGCCCCGTTATCAGTATCCTGAATGATGAAATCATTCGTATCTTTAGCAATGCCCGCGCTGCTCGCTAAAAAGCTCGCGTTGCTGAGAACGCCAACTTTTAAACTCTTAAAAATCGTACTTCCCAACTGAATGGTGTCATCTTTGACATTAAAATCAGTGATTTTATCCACATTCGCTTTCAACGCAGTGTCAAATCGAAACGTATCTTTACCATTGCCACCAGTTAAGGTGTCGTTACCAAGACCACCGTTGAGAATGTTGACATCGGTGTTGCCAATGAGCGTATCGGCAGCAGTTGAACCCGTGAGATTCTCAATACCCTTTAACGTATCGCTGCCAGAACCACCTGTTGCTTGCGCAGTCGCTCTTAAAAGCGTCACCGTCACTGCTTTTTTTACCGCGCTGTAATCAGCAGTATCATTTCCTGCACCGCCATCAAGAACGTTATTACCCGCTCCAGCAATCAAAACATTATTCAGCGCATTGCCAGTAAGATTCGCTGCGGCGGTGGTAGAAATCTGACCATTCTCAACGTTGGTGGGCAGCGTGTATTTGGCGAGACTGCTGTAAACCAAATCGTTGCCGCCCGTTTTCACAGCCGCATTGGTTTCGCTGACGATGTCGCCAACGTGATCAACGTAATAAGTGTCGTCACCATCACCGCCAATCATGCTATCGGCATCTTTGCCGCCATCCAGAATGTCTTTTCCAGCGCCACCATTGAGCGTATCCATGCCGGCAAGACCAACAAGACGGTCATCACCCGCCAGACCCGTCAACTGATCATTGCTATTGGCACCAGTGAGCTTGTCGTTGCCTGCGGTGCCCGACTTCACCACGTCATCAGGGACAGCGGTGACATCGAAAGTGAGCGAATAATCCGAATCGGAAAGCGCGACCCCGTCACTGACCTTGAAACCAAAATCCGCATAGCCAACGCCATTTGCGTCAGGTGCCGGGGTGAACACCAGCTTGCCAGTCGTGATGTCTGCCACTGCGATCACTTGATCAAGCGTCACTGCTGTGCCTTTCAGCGTCAGGCTGCCGGCTGTCGGTAAACTGGTCACAGTGATTGATTGCAGCGTGTTGCCAGCGTCCTCATCCTTAAAACCAAAGTCCGCAACTGTCAGCGTTTTAGCAACATCTTCATTGGTGGTAAGCGTTTTGTTATTGGCGGTTGGTGCGCGATTGAAATCGTCCGCGATGATCGTGCCGGTGATTGCGCTGGTGCCCAAGATCGCCCCAACAGGCGTCGCCAGCGTCACGGTAAAGCCTTCATCGGGTTCAATTTTGAGTTCACCGGCAATACTGAACTTCACCGCAGTGGTTGCTTGCTCGGCAGCAAAGCTGACAGTGCCAGATGGCAAATTCCCACCGACAAAATCTGCGCCAATCGCTGGCGCTGCGCCGCTGCCGCTCACCGTCCAATTGGCAGTAGCAATGCCGCTGAGATCACCGCTGCGTGTGACCGTCACCGTGACTGGCGTCGCACCCTTCTGACCTTCGGTGATGGCTGGAGACGTGAGCGGCGACAACGCAATCGTGGGCACCGTGTCATCGTTGGCAATCACGCCAGTGATGACGGTGCTGGCGCCCAAGATCGCGCCAGTCGGGGCGCTCAACGTCACCGTAAAGTCTTCATTTGTTTCCAACTTCAGATCGCCCACCACCTCAAGACTGATCGTGGCAGTCGCTTCACCAGCGTCAAAGTTGACAATGCCGGCCGGCAAGGCAGCGCCGACAAAATCCGCCGCCGTTGCCGGAGCAGTGCCGCTGCCGGTCAGCGCCCAGTTCGCATAAGACGTGCTGCTGAGATCGCCAGTGCGGGTGACGGTGACGGCGATTGGCGTCGAGCCGCTGTTGCCTTCGGTAACGACGGGCGCAGTCAGTGGTGACAGCGCCAGCGTGGCTTGGGTGTCGTCGTTGCTGATCGCGCCAGTGATCGCGCTGTTGGTTCCCAGCGTAGCGCCGACTGGAGCCAACAGCGTGACGGTGAAATTTTCATTTGGCTCAAAAACGGTATCGCCAACCACATTGAGCGTCGCCGTCGCCGTCGCTGCGCCAGCAGCAAACTCAACCTTACCCGTCGGCAAAACGCCGCTGACAAAATCATCTGCATCCACCTGCGTCGCGCCGCTGCCGGTCAGCATCCACTCGGCAGAAGACGTGCCGCTCAGATCGCCGCTGCGGGTGAAGTTGACGGTGATCGCTTTGGAATCAGCATTGCCTTCGACCAGATCGGGCGGACTGAGCGACGCGACGGACAGCGTGGCTTGAAGATCGTCATTGGTGATCGTGCCAAGTGCCGTGCTGGTGCCCAAGGTCGCGCCGACTGGATTGCTCAAGGTCACGGTGAATTCTTCGTTCGGCTCAAACGCAGTGTCACCAGCGATAGTGACAGTGGCGGTGACAGTTGGTTGACCGGCGGCAAAATTGACCGTGCCAAACGGCAAACTGTTGCCAATGAAATCCGCGCCGCTCACTGGATTTGCGCCGCTGCCGGTCAGCGCCCAATTTGCCGAGGATGCGCCGCTGAGATCACCGCTGCGCGTGACCGTGACGGTGGCGGCGGTCGATCCGCCGTTGCCTTCGGTGAGTGGTGACGGTGTGAGCGCAACGGCAAGCGTGGGCTGGGCGTCGTCATTGGTGATCGTGCCAGTCAAGGTGCTCGCGCCCAGCGTCGCATCGACCGGGGCGCTCAAGGTCACGATGAACGCTTCATCCGGCTCAAACGCAGTGTCACCGGCGATATTGAACGTGGCGGTGGCGGTTGGTTGACCAGCAGCAAAGGTGACGCTGCCGGTTGGCAATCCGCCAACAAAATCTGTGCCATCGGCGCTCGCCGTACCGCTGCCGCTCACGCTCCAAGTCGCCGAAGAAATGCCGCTGGTATCGCCGCTGCGCACGAAGGTGAGGGTGGCAATCGTCGCGCCGCTATTGCCTTCCATCAGCGTGGTCGGCGTGAGCGCAGTGACGGCGAGCGTCGGCAAGCTGTCATCGTTGGTAATCACGCCGGTCGTGCTGGTGCTGGTGCCCAGCGTGGCGCCGACAGGATTGCTCAAGGTCACAGTGAACTCTTCATTTGGCTCAAACGCGGTATCGGCAGCGAGATTGATGGTGGCAATGGCGGTCGCCGCCCACGGGTCAAAGTTGACGGTGCCGCTCGGCAACGCGCTACCGCTGAAATCCGCACCATTTGCTGGCGCGGCACCGCTGCCGCTGACTGCCCAAGACACGCTGGAAGTGCCAGACAAATCAGCGCTGCGGGTGACGGTGACGTTGACGGATGTAGCACCGCTGGAACCTTCAAGGGTTGGCGCAAGCGGCGTTATTGAAAGCGTGGGGGCGATGTCGTCGTTGCTGATGACGCCCGTCGCCGTGCTGGTGCCAATTTTTGCGCCGGTTGCATCGGAAAGCGTCACGGTGAAACCTTCTTCCGACTCAAAGGCGGTGTCACCAGCGATATTGAAGGTGGCAGTAGCGGTTTTTTGTGCGCCTGTAAAGGTGATGGTGCCGCTGGGCAACGCGCCACCGACAAAATCCGCAGCGTTCGCTGGAGCTGCGCCGCTGCCGCTCACTGCCCAGTTCGCAGTGGCAACTCCTGATAAATCAAAACTTGTGCGCGTGACGGTGATGGTGACAGGCATAGAAGCGCCAGTGCTGCCTTCGGTCAGCGTTGCTGGACTCAACGGCGAGACAGAAAACGGTGGTTCAACGACGCCAGTGTTGAGCAGCACGGAAATGGTTTCGTCGTAGTAATTCGCAACGATTAAATCCGCTTTGCCGTCGTCGTTGACATCCGCGCTGGTGACGCCAAGCGGATTATCGCCGGTCTTAAAATCAATTTTGTCCGCAAAAAATAGACTTGAGCCAACAGCAGAAATGTTTTTTAGCACTGAAACTGTGTCGCTGCCTGCGTTGGTGACGATGATGTCAGCGCGACCACTACCATCAACATCGGCGGTGGTGACACGCGCTGGGCTATCGCCAACGACGTAATCCTTTTTTGCAAAACTCACTTTTTCAGCAGTGGAGGTATTGAAAAGCACCGACACGTTGTCGCTGTCCCGGTTAGTGGTGATCAGATCGATCTTGCCGTCGCCATTAACGTCGGCGCTGGTCACTGATTTTGGACCAGTACCCACAGTGACATCGACTTTGGCCGCAAAACTGACGGTTCCGCTGGTGCTAGTGTTAAGCAGCACCGAAACGTTGTTGCTGGAGTAGTTAGCGGTGATTAAATCGAGCTTACCGTCGCCATTGACATCGGCACTAATCACTGACTCCGGGGCAGTGCCGTAGCAAAATCAATTTTGGCGGCAAAACTGACGGTTCCGCTGGCGCTGGTGTTGCGCAGCACGGAAACGCTGTTGCGTCATAGTTGCCGTCATATCTGTAGTTATTAGCACTGATCAAATCGACCAAACCGTCACCATCAATATCGGCGCTAATAGCCGAGACGGGATTCGACCCAGTAACCAACTGAAGCTGGTCAGCAAAACCAATTGCCCCGGAAAGCTGGTGTTTTCCAGCACGGAAATCCTGCCGGTATAAGAGGAGCCGCTGTAGTAGGCGTAATTAGCGACGATCAAATCGGGCTTACCATCACCGGTGACGTCGGTTGCAGTCACCGAATATGGGTAATCACCAGTGGCGAAAATACTACTAGGATCAAAAGAGAGTGTGTCGCCGGTGCTGGTGTTGAACCGCACTGAAACCTTGTTACTGGAATAGTTAGTCGTCACTAAATCGAGCTTGCCGTCGCCATCAAAATCAGCGGTGGCGACCGAAAACGGGTCACTTCCCGCTGCAAAATCAATCTTTTCGGCAAATGCAATCGTGGCATCCGTCACCGCGTCGGCATAACTCGTCCGCACTGCGCCAGCGGGCGCTGCCGCGTCAAGTGGATTGAGGTCGTCGAGCAGCGTGTCAGTCGTTTGGAAAGCAACGGTCATAATGAAACTCCGATGGTGTTGATAAAAAGTTTAACGCATTGATTTTATAGCATTTGCGGGCAGCGGTTTTGCAAAATTTTAAGCATGACGCAAATTCATTTACAACTGCTTGGTTTCATTGAAACTTGGTTTGCGCAGCGTACAACAGATTTGTATCAAGTGTTGCAAAGCCTTATCTTTATTATAAGATGCAATTTAATTGTAAACTGTGACTGCTGTAACTTTTTAGAATATCATAACGAAAATATTTTCAATAAATAGGATTAACTTGCAGTCGCCGAATTCTATAAACACTAATCTGCCTTAAACAGAGCAAAAAATCACCCATGACTGAACTCATTCACGAGCTGTTAATTCATCAAGCCCAGCGCACACCAGCCAATGCAGCATTACGCGCTTCTGGAATAGAATGGTCTTATCAAGCATTGGCAGAAGCAGTGCACAATGCCGCAGCATTATTTGGCGCTGGGTTTAGAACGCGGCGAACGTATTGCGGTTTATCTCGAAAAGCGCCCAGAAACGGTGATTGCGTTATTCGCAGCAGCAGCGGCTGGTGGCGTATTTGTTCCGATTAACCCGTTATTAAAACCGGAACAAGTTGCGCACATTTTAATGGATTGTAATGTGCGCATTCTGGTGACTTCGGCAGAACGTTTAACGCTATTGCAAACAGTGCTTAATCAATGTACCGTTTTGCAAACGGTGTTAATCGTAGGCGACAAAATCCCTGTTGATCCTCCTTTATTCAAAAAATGGCAGTTATTTTCTTATTCGCTTTCGCTTGAAAATGGCGCATTAAAAAGATGTCATCGCGTTATTGATGGTGATGTCGCTGCAATTCTCTACACTTCCGGTAGCACTGGACGACCAAAAGGTGTCATTTTATCGCATCGCAATTTAGTTGCAGGCGCAGTGAGTGTGGCGAGTTATCTCAACAATTGCGCAGATGATCGAATTTTGTCGGTATTGCCACTGAGTTTTGATTACGGTTTGAGCCAGCTCACGACGGCATTTCGCGTCGGCGCGTGCGCAGTATTAATGAATTATTTGCTGCCGCGTGACGTAATTCGCGCTGTGATTAAAGAACGCATCACTGGATTGGCCGCAGTGCCACCGCTGTGGATTCAACTTGCTGAATTGGAATGGCCGGCAGCAGTTGGCGAACATTGCGCTATTTCACTAATTCCGGCGGTGCGCCCAGTGCCACGCTCGCTAATCTTCGCGCCAAGTTACCGCAAACTAAGCCATTTTTATGTACGGATTAACCGAAGCATTTCGCTCAACCTATTTGCCACCGGAAGAAATCGACCGTCGTCCCGGCTCGATGGGGCAAGCAATTCCAAATGCCGAGATTATGGTGGTGCGCGAAGATGGTTCGCCGTGCGCGGCAGGCGAGCCGGGCGAATTGGTGCATCGCGGCGTTCACGTTGCGCTCGGTTATTGGAATGACGCGAAAAAACTGCCGAGCGTTTCAAACCTGCGCCCGGTCAACCGCGGAGTTGCCGCTCACGGAAATCGCGTGTGGTCGGGCGACACAGTGACGCGGGATGCGATGGTTATCTGTATTTCGTCGGTCGCCGCGACGAGATGATTAAAACCTCCGGTTATCGCGTCAGTCCGACCGAAGTTGAAGAAGTGATTTATGCCACTGGTTTGGTTGCAGAAGTAGCCGCGCTCGGCGTCGCGCATTCGGCTCGGACAGGCAGTAGTGCTGGTGGTGTATGCGCCCGCGCGAACGCCGATCTCAGCGCGGAACTGCTGGCAGCGTGTCAGGCGCAATTGCCAACATTTATGCAGCCCGCTCGAATCATCGTCCATGCAGAACCGCTGCCGCGTAATCCGAATGGAAAAATTGATCGCAAACGACTGGCGCTGGAATTGACTGACCTGTTTTGAATTGCGCATGATTTATTTTTGTATAAAAATGCACTGGCGCGTTGCACAATGATTGGGTTAGGTCTTTTTTTATTCAGCGAGGAAGTTGTTTATGCGTATTTTGTCTGTCAATCAGATTGTCACCATGATAATGGTCATCGTCGCCGTTAACTTGGTTGGATGTAAAACCATGTCTGCCACAGATATGATGAGCACGGGTTCTAGCCTATTGGAAGCGACATCAATCACCGATGCGCAAATGATGCAAGAAGCACGAGCGGCAGCAGTGGCTTCAGACCAGAATAATATCCTCGCGCCATCGAACAGCAAATATCAAAAACGGGTGAATAAACTCGCTAAAAATTTGAAATCTGTTAACGGGATTCCGTTGAATGTTAAGGTTTATATGACCAAGGACATCAATGCGTTTGCGATGCCAGACGGAACGATTCGGGTCTATTCTGGGTTAATGGATAGTATGAATGACGATGAGCTGCTGTTCATTGTTGGTCACGAAATTGGACACGTTGCAAAAGGTCATACAAAACAACGGATACGCGCTTCATTGCTCACGAAAGTTGGGCGCGACATCATTACTAAAACCGCGAGTCAGCAAGTTGCAACATTGACTGCGTCACAACTCGGCGATTTCACCGAAAAAGTCATTAACGCCCAGTTCTCACAAGCGAATGAACGTGAGGCCGATGATTATGGATTGGAGACGCTAAAACAAAGTGGTAAGAATCCAGAAGGTGCTGTCACGGCATTAGAAAAACTCGCGGCAATGGGTGATAGCAATTCGACTTTTGTCACGCAAATGCTCTCGACCCATCCTGAGCCGAAGGCACGCGCAGAACGGATTCGGAAAGCGATTTAAGATCGCTTCATTTCAACCGTTCTCTATTCAAAGAGAGCGGTTTTTTATTGCCAATTGAGCATGAAAATGACCATCATCCGTCACACCGCACCGCTGGCATTTCCAATCAGTAATAACCAATTGATGATCGGCAGTTTTTCTGCCGAGCGGCTGGCGGCGCGAGTCGGGCAAACGCCGTTTTATGCCTATGATCGCGGTTTGATTACCGCCCGCATTGCGCAACTTCGCGCTGCGTTGCCGTCCGCAATTCAGTTGCATTACGCGATCAAAGCCAATCCGCTGCCTGCGGTGGTGCAGCATTTGGCGGGATTGGTTGATGGTTTCGATGTCGCGTCTGGTGGCGAATTAAATACCGTGCTTGATACGCCGATGTCGCCGTTAAACATCAGTTTTGCGGGACCGGCGAAACAGAAAACTGAATTAACCCAAGCCGTTGCAGCGGGAATCGTTATCAATCTGGAATCGGAGCGCGAGCTGCGGGCAGTGACGGAAATCGGCGCGGCGCTGGGCATTCAGCCGCGAGTGGCAGTGCGGGTGAATCCTGATTTTGAATTGAAATCATCGGGCATGAAGATGAGCGGCGGCGCGAAACAATTCGGATCGACGCCGAGCGTGTGCCGGCAGTGTTGACCGCGATGAAGGCGCTAGACCTTGAATTTGTTGGTTTTCATATTTTCAGCGGTTCGCAAAATCTCCGCGCTGCCGCGATCAGCGAGGCGCAGGAACAAACGCTGGCGCTGGCAATCCGACTGGCGCAGGACGCGCCAGCACCGGTGCGGTCGCTCAATCTCGGCGGCGGCTTTGGCATTCCGTATTTTCCCGGCGAGCAGCCACTGGATTTGAACGCAGTCGGCGAGCGGCTGGCAGAATTGCTGCCGGCGGCGCAGCGCGAATTGCCCGACGCAGAATTTGTCATTGAGCTGGGGCGGTTTATCGTCGGTGAAGCGGGCATTTATGTGTGTCGCGTGGTGGAGCGCAAAATTTCACGCGGACAACTGTTTTTGGTGACGGACGGCGGACTGCATCATCATCTCGCTGCGTCCGGCAATTTCGGGCAGGTGATTCGCAAAAATTATCCAGTCGTGGTCGCCAATCGCATCAACGCAGCGGATGAACCGGAAATTGCTTCGGTCGTCGGTCCGCTGTGTACGCCGCTGGATGTGCTCGCGGATAAAATGCCGCTCGGTCACGCGCAGGAAGGAGATTTGATTGCAGTATTGCAATCAGGCGCTTATGGTTTAAGCGCCAGCCCAACAGCATTTTTAGGACATCCAGCAGCGATTGAAGTGTTGGTGAATTAGAAAAATCATTTTGAGGTTATTTGCCCATGACTGCTCCGAATACGCACACCTTGCCCGCAGCGATTCAAGCCACGCGCCACGATTTCAATTCCGCCAGCGCCGGACGCATTCACTATTACGCCGACACCAGCGCCAGCGGTCGTCCGCTGTTGTTAATTCACAGCATTAACGCTGCGCCCAGGCCATTGAAATGAAACCGCTGTTTGAACATTACCGCGCCCAGCGTCCGGTTTATGCGCTTGATTTGCCCGGCTTTGGGCATTCCGACCGCAGCAAACGCCGTTATTCGCCGGAACTGTTCGCAGGCGTGATCGCGGAATTTTTGGAGCAAGTGGTGAAAGTTCCGGCAGATGTCGCCGCGTTTTCGCTCGGTTGTGAATTTGCCGCTCGCGCCACGCTGCAACAGCCGACATTGGTGACGAGCCTGACGCTGTTATCCCGACTGGTTTTAATCTGCGCGGCTTACCGACCGGCAAGGCAGCAGAACGGGCATATCAATTCCTCAGCGTTCCGGTCGTCAATGACGGTTTATTCAGCCTGCTCACGACCCGCGCCAGCATTAAATTTTTCTACAATCAAGCATTTGTGAATGGCATTCCGCCGGAATTGATCGACTACGCCCACGCGACCACGCATCAGCCGGGGGCGAAATACGCGCCGCTGTATTTCCTATCCGGTCAACTGTTTACACCGCAGGCGGGCGAAACGCTGTACAGCAAATTGACCGTGCCAGTGCTCGTGCTATACGACCGCGATCCAAACATTGATTTCCATGAGCTGCCGGACTTTTTGGGGCGTCATCCCAATTGGCTGGCGCAGCGCATTGTGCCGACTCGCGGAATGCCACAATGGGAACGCCCAGCGGAAACCGCCGCAGCGATGACGCATTTTTGGGCGACTCGCGCCGCGTAACGCGGTCACTTCTTTTGCGCATGGCATCTGCTGTGCAATGGTCATGCGCCAGCTTCTTTTTGATTGTCCGACTCATTCATCCATGCTTGCACCGCTCAAAGTTTTAGAGCAACTGCGGGCGCGGTTGCACGAGACCATCAGCTTATTGCCGCTCGATCAAGCAGATGGTTTCGTGTCGCTGATCCTCGCACTGCCTCACGCCCTCACCATCGCGCCGGAATTGCCCGGACCGCAGTTTCATTTTGCCCACAATCATCGTGATGAATTACGCGCCGGATACGGCATTGCTGGCGAATGGCAAGCGGAAGGCGCAGCGCGATTACCGATGCTGGGCGCGGTGGTCAAAGCTGCTACTGCCAATTGGCAACAGATCGATCCAGACGAAACCGGATTTACTGGCTTCGGAATGCTCGGCTTTGCCGCAGCACCGGTGGACAAATCTAAATCTCCTTTTTGCAATAAATCCACCCAACCATTCTGTTTTGATAAATCCCCCCAACCCCCTTTTTCAAAGGGGGGCTTTCCTCATCCTTTGCGAAAGGGGGGCTTGAATCTCCCCCTTTGAAAAAGGGGGGTTGGGGGGGATTTCTTCCGACACGCTTCCCAATACTTTGTTTTGGTTGCCAGAATTGGCGTTATGCAGTCAAGCCGGACAAGCAGCGTTGATTCTGACGACTGCGCTGCCGGCGAAACGCGAGGCATTACTGCCGCGCTGGCTGGCGCAGTTGGATGCAATCGTGCCGCTGCTGGCACAACCCGCACTTGATCCGCTCACGCCAGCGCATTTGGAACGCGGCGCGAGTGAACCGGATTTTGCGGTGTGGCAGGAGTTGGTAAACACCGCGTTAACCGACATCGCGCTGGCGCGATTGGAAAAAGTGGTGATTGGACGGCGGCTGCGGTTGGAAGGACATCGCCGTTTTGATTTAACCCGCCTCAGTGCTGCGTTGCGTTACCTGTTTCCGTCATGTCAGGTCATTAACATTCGGCGCGGCGTATCCAGTTTTGTCGCCGCCACGCCGGAGCGTTTGTTTACCCAATGCCGCGACCGGATTGAAGCCGATGCGCTCGCTGGCACAATCAGTCGCGCCGAAGATGCAGAACGCGATGCGGCAATGACCTTGGAACTGCTGCATTGTGAAAAAAATCTGCGTGAACATCAGGTTGTCGTGGATGCAGTGACTGCGGCGCTGCGCCAATGCAGTGTTCATCTGGATGCGCCAGACGGTCCGCGCATTTTGCAGCTCAATAATGCGCAACATCTGTGGAGCATTCTGCGCGGGCAGCTTGAACCGGACGTGGATGTGTTTCGACTTGCGGAATTGCTCCATCCGACTCCGGCAACCAACGGGCAACCGCGTCAAGCTGCGCGGACTTGGTTGCAGCAAACGGAACCGCTGGAGCGTGGTTGGTATACCGGCGCAGCGGGAATCGTCGCACCGGATTTGACGGGAGAACTTTGGGTGCTGCTGCGCTGTGCGCAGATCAATGATCGTGTCGCTGATTTGTATGCTGGCGCGGGCATCGTGACTGGTTCTGATGCGCTGAGTGAATGGCAGGAAACTGAGCACAAGCTCGCCGCCATGTCTACTGCGCTGCAATTTGCTTAAATGATTGTTATTGATGGAGAAATCGAATGGATGAACACTGCGATCAAGGTTGCCAGAATCTGCGCTGGGCGCTGGCGTTGCTGGACGGATTGGTCGCTGGCGGAATGCGCCATCTCGTATTTTCGCCCGGTTCGCGTT
>NZ_PPGH01000005.1 GCF_002958735.1 Chromatium okenii
TTTGTTTTAATAACGGCGTTATTCCTGTTAATTCGCGGGAACATGCACCGCGCTGCCAGTCCGTATGATTTGAGTTTCTGCGGTGAGGTGCCGACGGCAGACACGCCGCTGCATTATGGCGCGGGAATGGGACGTGAATTGCGCCGAGTGCCGCTGATTGGCTGGATTTTGCGCCATACCACGACTGGGTTTTACGCCGGTTTGACGCGCCAAACGCAGGCCGCAGCAGGTGTGATCGGGACGCTATACGGCAGCAATCCGCAAACGTGGTTGTTATTGGCGGTGCTTATTTTCGCCGTGACCTTGACTATTCAATCCGTCACCGGAGCGTGAATTCTATGGCGCATTATATTATTGACGCCTTCGCTATGCTCGGCATGAGCTATGTCATGGGCTTTTTATTTTACGGTTTTTATCGCCAATTCAATGCACGAGTGCAACGGCGTTGGGGACCGAGCATTTTTCAAAACTTCTTTGACAATATGAAGTTTTTATTCAAAACCGAGACCATTATTCATGGGCCGATGTTTTTTTTCGGACCGATGATTATTTTTGCGGGCGCAGTGACGACGGTGTTATTCGTGCCCTATTTGAAAGATTCCAATTGGCTGCAAGGCTTTTCCCATTCCGGCAATCTCATTCTAATTATCTATTTGTTGGTGGTCGGCCCGCTCGGCAATGCGCTGGCAGTTGGTTCGAGTGGTAATCCATTCGGCGTGATGGGTGTCACTCGCGGCTTGACGCGGTTAATGGGTTTAGAAGTGCCGTTTTTATTAGGGCTGGCACTGGTGATGGTGCAGCATGAAACCGCATCAGTTCACGCAATCATGGCGGCGCAAACTGATTTTGCGCATTGGAATTTAATTACTAATCCAATTGCGTTTATTGTCATGATTTTGCCGTTTATGGCCAGCCAACATGCGTCACCATTTGATGTCGTCGGTGCGCCAGTCGAGGTATATGCCGGACCGCGAGTTGAATTCAGCGGACGGTTATTGGGCGTATTGATGACGCAAAACATGATGATGACGGTGGCAAAACTGGTGTTAATTGCCGATTTATTTCTGGGTGGAGCGACGACGATTTGGGCATTGATTGCCAAAACGTTTGCGTTATTTCTATTGACGGCGGCCGTGAGCACCAGCTTTCCACGCCTCAGAACTGAGCAGACGGTGGACTTTTTTTGGAAAATTCCGCTCGGTCTCGGCGTCATTGGCGTGATTGCAACCGTTTGGTTTCCTTGGAGTTAATATGTATCACCACGAACATTGCGAAGGATTCCAATGTGAACAACAACAATTGGAAGCGTCGCTCGCGCAATCCGGCAACGAGCTGGGCGCGTTAGATCGGCTGATCGCGTGGTTTCGCCAGCGCAGCCTGTTTGTGCTGGCGTATGGCACCGGCTGCGGCGCGATTGAAATGCGCCCGTTGATGACGAGCCGCTTTGACGCCGAACGCTTCGGCATTATCGGCGCAGCGACGCCCCGACAGGCGGATGTGCTGGTCATCAGCGGCTATCTTGCGATTAAAACGCTCAAACGTGTCATTCGCAGTTATGAGCAAATGCAGGCGCCGAAATATGTGATTGGGCTGGGCAGTTGCACGATTAACGGCGGCATGTATTGGGATTCTTACAACACAATCAAACAGTTAGATCATTACATTCCGGTTGATATGTACGTCAACGGCTGTATGCCGCGCCCCGAGGCGTTGATTGAGGGTTTTGTGGCGCTGCAACAACGTATCGCGGCGGGTACACCCAGCGGTTTTGAGCGTTACCGCGCAAATATCGACTGGTACAAAGCCAATCAGCGCCGCGTTTTGGGCGACAACATGCCGCCGGATTACACCTATGACTGGTATCACGCCGGAGGCGTCGCCTGATGTTGGATGCACTGCTGCCACAGCTTCATGGCTTTGAAATCATTGAACAAATGCAGCGCGGCGAGCGGCAAGCGTTCGTGCGTGTGCCGCCGGCGCAACTGTTTTCGCTGCTCGGGCTGCTCAAACAGAGTCACGGTTTTGTCACCCTGACCACGATTGCCTGCGCCGATTGGATGGAAGACGGCGTGTTTGGTCTGACGTATGTGCTCGAAACTGCCAAGCGCGACCGCGTGTTGGGCGTGCAAACGCACCTCGGACGCGACGGCGCGGCGCTGGAAACGGCGATCCCGCTATGGCCGCAGGCGGAGATTTTCGAGCGCGAACTGCATGAAATGTTTGGAATTCCGATCAGCGGTCATCCCAGCCTCGGCGATTTCATGTTGGAAGGTTGGGCGCACACGCCGCCGATGCGCCGCGAGTTTGACACGCTGAAATTCGTGCAGGACACCTACGAAATGCGCGGCGGGCGTGAGGATAATCAGGATGTCCGCGAGGCGATTCGTCGCCGTAAAGAGGCCAAAAAAGCGGCAGCGGCAAATGGAGATGCGGCATGAACGAAACGATCAAAATTTTTCACGGTCCGCAGCATCCCGGCGTTACCGGCAATATGAGTTTGGAGCTTGATCTTGATGGCGAAACCATCGTTAAAGCGACCACGCATGTCGGTTATTTACATCGCGGTTTTGAAAAACTCATTGAACGGCGCACCGTTATTCAAGCATTCACTATTGTGTGTCGTATTTGCGTTCCTGAACCTGATCCGAATGAAGAAAATTTTGCGCGGGGAATTGAAACGCTCGCCGGTTTAGAAATTAGCGAACGCGCAAAATATATTCGGGTCTTGATTTTAGAACTGGCGCGACTGCAAGCGCATTATTTATGGTTGGCCGGTCAAGGCGGTTCTATTGGACATGGAATTGTGCCGCAATGGGCGGTTGGTGAGCGCGATTATATTCTCGATTTATTTGAGGAAATCACCGGCGGACGGGTGTATCACATGTACATCTATCCGGGCGGCGTCAAGCGCGATTTACCGGACGGTTTATTAACACGATTGAGTGAATTGCTGGATGAATTAGACAAGCGGTTGCCCGAATACGACCGCGTATTTTTTGATAATACGGTCGTGAAAAAGCGGCTGCAACATGTGGGCGTCGTCAATCCCGCCGAAGCCATAGCGAATGGTTATAGCGGACCGGTAATTCGTGGCTGCGGTATTGCCCGCGACGTGCGCCGTGATATGCCTTATTTGGCGTATGACCAATTAGAATTTGAGATTCCAGTTCAAACCGATGGCGACGCTTACGCTCGTGCATTAGTACGCGCGCCGAGATGTATCAAAGCATTCGTATTCTGCGGCAAGTGATTGAACAAATGCCGCCAACGGGTGAGATTCAATGCAAATTGCCCAAACATCGTAAATTTATCATTCCTAAAGGTGAGACCTTTGTGCAAACCGAATCAGCGCGGGGTGCATACAGTTATTACATGGCGGGTGATGGCAGTGAATTCTTACGCCGAGTGCAAGTGCGTGGCCCGTCATTAGTTCACGCCTTCACGCTATTGGAACCGCTGTTAATTGGTGCGCAATTGTCCGATGTTGCGTTAATTATGGTGTCGTTGGGAATTTGTCCACCAGAAATTGAGCGTTAATTAAACGCCATTTAATCGCCACTCCACGGCAATTGTTCCAGTTGGGCAATTGCCGTCATTGTGTCCACGCTCACCTGACACACCCGCGCCAATAATTCAATCACCTGTTCTTTATGCTCGGCAAAACGATAGGTATCAAATTGCTCACGAATGGTTAAATCCTTCGGCGTTTTCTCTTTGTATTGATCCAACACCCATTCCAGCGCCGAACGATTGCCGAGTTGATACTGCCATGCTTGCGGCGGGATATTTTCCAAAGTCGTCACGCCGTCAATCTCAATTGATCCCGCTGTTTTATCGGCTTTTAAGCGACATTTAGGCGTTCCCGTTTTTTGATCTATGCGCTTGAATAAAAACGGTTTGACTTGCTCAAAATACGCATGAGCTTGAATTAACGTTGCGCCAATCGCCGCCCATTGTGTGAATTCAGGATGAAACGGAATGCGCGGAAATTCTGCTTGGAGATTCAAAGCGAATTTGTGCCGATAGCGCGGATCATGCAGCACGGCGTAAACGTAATTAAAAATATCGTGCTTGGTGATTTCTGTATTCGCATAATGCTGTTGGAATTGCGTTAATGCCCAATTCGTGATGTTGTCATGTTTGGAGCCATCAACGGCATAAACCCAGAGTGGTAAAAACTGGGTTTTCTCCAATAAATCAAGACAGGGCAGCATTGACACTGCCAACGTTTGAAAGGGTTTTGCCTGCGGTGTACCTGAAATGCCAATTGCTAAATTGTCATACTTTAATCCAAATACCTGATGTTGCAATGATGGCATTTCATTGAGTAATTTGCAAAAATAAAGCGTTAAAGCAACAAAAGGGCGATAAATAGATTTTGTTAAAAGTTTGCTGTTATACGCATAACGGTGATTTTTTAGAAGATCGTTTTTTACTGCACGAGACCACTTGATTTTTTCATCAAAACTTGCTTTAATCCGCCGCACAGATTCATAGTGACCAATAAAGTATTTTACTTTTTTAGTGACTTCTTGAACACTAAATCCATAGACCCATTCATCCCGACTGGTCACCACACCTAACGAATACAGCTGAAAAATTATTTCATCCGTTTTTTTCGCCTTTCCTTCTTTGCTGGCTATTGCCAACCAGTTGCTCCAATTTTCGTATGGTTGATTCAGCCAGTTGCTGCTGCTATTGGGGCGAATACGATGAAAATCACCAGCTTGTGCTAATTTATGCAACTGATGTCCTCTTAACCAGCGGCGCTTGTCAAGTGCAGTTAAAAAGTCATTCACAGCGTAATGATGAATAGCACAGCCAGTCGTTAGTGCCGGATTGCGCACGAGAAAATAAAGCGCAATACCAACGCGAATTTTATCATCAAATACATTGCCGCCTTCACAACGACGTCGGTCGCCGCTGGTGCGGGCATTCCCTTTTAGATCAACAATCCAAATCTCTTGAAATTCCTGCGCGACCACTTTACGAAACCCGTCAAATCCTCTCGCTTCAATAAAAGAAGAATTGCTAATAAATGCAACAATTCCCTGCTCACCGATTCGATCTGATGCCCAGCGCAAAAAACGTACATAAGGATCATAGAGCTTGGTTTTCTGTGCTGTACTCGCTGCCAGATAAGTCTCTTTAATGCGTTGATCAGCTAATAACGCCGGATCATTTTTATTATTGTCGTTTTCATTTTTCTGGTTGGCGTTATATGGCGGATTGCCCAAAATCACCGGAATCGTGCATTGATTTTGGTTCAAAATGCGCAGTTGGTTTTCATTGGTAATACTACCCAATAAATCGTTTACTGCGCCTTTATGTTGTAACTGAAAACCCCAGTTTTCCAAAGTATTGACAAAACAAGCTCCGCTAAATTCACGCCATTGTTCAGTTGCTTCATAATAGGCTTGTTCAATGTTTAAGCACGAAATGTAATACGGTAGAATTGAAATCTCATTAGCGTGGATTTCACCGTCAAATTTACGGATTAACGCCTTCTTATCACCGCGCAGATAATCAATTAAATCGACGATAAAGGTGCCGGTTCCCGTGCAAGGATCAAGAATATCTAAACCAGAATCCGCCAATCGTTTATTAAAATGCTGCTGCGCCAGCCAATCGCAACCCGCAATAATGAAGCGCACTGCCTCGCTGGGTGTATAGACAACACCTAAACGATCTGCATCTTTGGGATTATAAGCAGTATAAAAATCTTCATAAACTTGCTTGAGAAAATCCTGTTTTTCTGCGGAAGTAATTGCATTCGCAGCAGTACGTCGAATTGCAGCAAAATATGGCTCTAAGCGTTTTAATAGTTCTTTACGAGTTCCGCCATAAAAAAGGTGCTTTCCAATTCACAGATTGCGCGTGCTAAATGGTTTTCTTGATGAAAATTAACATCAGAAAAAATCGCCCGAAAAATTTGATCGGTGAGAATATGCTGAATCAGCATTTCATCCACATGATCATTGGTGACGCGCTCACCAATTGCCCGTTGACACAATGTAAAGAATTGAGTTGCTTGCGCTTGAAAAGCGGCATGATTGCGGTGCGCAGCAACTAACAACTCTTTCAACGCCCGCGCTACACCCGGCAACTCAACCATGAATTGACTGCGAGCAATGCGGAAATCCTGCACTGCTGGCAATTCATAATTAAAAAAGCAATCCAGTAACCGCTTCAATGCTTTGCCATCTGTCACCGCACACCGCATCACTTCTGCGCCTTGCTGCAATAAAACGGCAGTACGGGTATCTTCAAAAATGATGTTATCGTTGGGATAACCTTTGGCTAATTTAGCGGCGATTTCTTTCTCTAAATCATCTTTTTCGTCTTTCGCTTCCCACCAGCCATGCACTAAACGCAACCGATCTAATAACACACCATCGGCGCGTAAATTGGCTCCGTTGGGCGCTTTGAATGGATATTCAGCCACGACAATCAATTGTTGTTGTTCACCAAGATCACGCAGCAAATTTTGAAACGCAGCGCGTAACATGCTTTCATTCTCTGCGCCCGCGATGCGCCGCAATTCATCAAGTTCGCGCCAATAGTTTTGAATTTCAATCATGTCATTTATCTCTAAAATTGACGCAACAAACAAATTGTAAAACTTAATAGCCGCTTGAATTATAACCGCAATTCAATCACCACTCCGCGGCAATTGTTCCAGTTGAGCAATTGCCATCATTGTATCCACGCTCACCTGATAATTGCAACGCAAACAAAAACGGCCTAGACGATGATCGTCTAGGCCGTGATGTAATTGGCGCGCCCGGAGAGATTCGAACTCCCGACCACCTGGTTCGTAGCCAGGTACTCTATCCAACTGAGCTACGGGCGCTTGGTGAGCCGCTAATTATTCAGATGACGGGCAAGGTTGTCAAGAATTTGATAATGTTTTTTGCAATCGTTCAAATTTTACTGAGAAATACAACGTGCAAAATACAGCAACGACCGATCGCTATATCAGCTTTAACGGCATCGCTTGTGATGATCACGCGCAGCACATCGTTTCTGCGCTGCGCATTCATATTGACAACCCAGCCTGTCCAGCGCCGTGGCAAACCTATTTTGTAACTAAGCTAGAGGAAACCGCCCGGCGTGGTCAGGATGAGCTGTATTTCGTCGGCAGTCAGGTCAATGCGATCCGCGAATTGTTCATCCATTATAACGACACTGGCGCATTACAACTGCTTGAACAAGTTGAAGAAGAATGCTGCTGATGCGCAGCGAGTAGACGACTAAACACTGTCACCCAAGTTTGACCAACGTCAGCAACTTCGGGCTGCGGCGTCACCAAATCAGCCAGTTGTGTGATCCGCAGACCGGCATAACCACAAGGATTGATCTGCGCAAAAGGCGCGAGATTCATCGCCACATTGAGCGCCAAACCGTGATAAGTGCAACCGCGCCGCACCCGCAGCCCCAGCGCCGCAATTTTGGCATTAGCAACATAAACGCCGGGCGCACTTATTCGCCGCTCGGCAATGACACCCTTTAATGCCAGCAAATCAATCACACTCTGCTCTAGCAATTCCACTAGTCGTTTAATACCAATGCCGCGCCGTTGCAAATCCAATAGCACATACGCCACCAATTGACCAGGCGCGTGATAAGTCACCTGACCGCCGCGATCTGATTGAATAATTGGAATAGTGCTTGGCACAAGAATGTGTTCAGGACGTCCGGCTTGACCCAGCGTTAATACTGGAAAATGCTCTAATAACCAGATTTGATCAGTAGTGTCCGGCTGCCGCGCCGCAGTCCATTCACGCATTGCTGCAAGCGTTGTTGCATAATCCTGCAAACCATTAAAAACACGTACTTCTAATGGTAATTGACCATCGTTTACAATGCCCATAACACCAGTTCATGCGCAGTCAAATCTTGATAGATTGCATCCAATTGAACGCGGTTTTCTGCATTAAATGTCACGGTGATAGAAATCCACTTACCACCACGACTGGGGCGAATTGAAACCGCAGGGTCAATTGTCTCAGGTGCATGACGGTAAATAATTTCCAGCACTGCTGCTTCTAATCCGCAATTCGCTGGCCCCATTGCTTTAATTGGGAAACTGCATGGAAATACAAATCCAAATTCTTGCGCGTCAGAATGATTGCTGTCATTCATAATACTCAACCTAAAACTGCTTTAACACAGTATCAACGGCTTTACGCAGTAAATTGCCTTCTATCACTTCTTCTAGTGCGACTAATGGCATCCTTACCAATTCTTCATCACCAAAGTTTACGACGATGTCGCCGACTTGCGTGCCTTTCGCAATTGGTGCAAGCGGCGTCATAAACTCTGGATTCTTTTCTAAATGCGCACTCAATTTATCGTATAACCCACGCGGAATAGTCGCTACAACATCAGCATTTGAACCAACGGGTAATTCAGCGATATTTCCATACCACGTCCGAAATGACATGATGGGTTGATTCGCTGGATATAACCGATAACTTTCATAAAAGCGAAACCCGTAATTCAATAATGCTAAACTCGCATCAGCGCGGGCTTTTTGCGTTGTTGAACCCATCACCACTGAAATCAAGCGCATATCGCCACGTTTCGCTGAACCAATTAAACAATAACCAGCCGCTTTAGTATGACCGGTTTTAACGCCATCCGCAGTAGGATCACGTTTTAATAGTGGATTGCGATTCTGTTGTGTGATTTTGTTATAAGTGAAATCGAGATTGCGATACCACGCATAATAATCAGGAAACTCTCGAATCAGTGCCAGCGTCACTCGCGCCATATCGCGGGCAGTGGTATAGAGTTCTGGGTCGGGCAAGCCATTAGGATTGGTGTAATGACTTGCAGTCATACCCAAGCGTTTTGCGTGATCATTCATTAGATTTGCGAATGCTTCAACACTACCAGCAACATGTTCCGCCAGCGCAATTGCTGCGTCATTACCCGATTGAATCATCATTCCTTTTAATAAATCTTCGACTGACACCCGTGAACCGACTTGAATAAACATTTTAGAGCCGCCAGTGCGCCATGCACGTTCACTCACTAATACTTGATCAGTCAATTGAATTTTGCCGCTGGCGATTTCACGAAAGACGACATAAGCCGTGACGATTTTAGTTAAACTGGCGGGTTCTAAGCGTTCATCAGCGTTTTGTTCAACCAATGGTTTTCCACTGCTGAAATCCATGAGCAAATAGCCTTTTGCTGGCAATTCAGGTGGTGCAGGAATTGATGGTTGCGATGCAGCGAAAGTGAATGATGGAAACGCGTATAAGAGCATCCATAAGAATGAGATTGCTGAAAAAGATTTCATAGAAAATTCAATCCAAAACTTCAAAATGACGGGGAAACAGCAGCAAGCATTTTAACCGCTCACCTTAGAATTAACACCCATCCGCTCCGCGTTGATCCAATTCGGCACGAGGATTAAATGGTAGGCGCTCGGCCATCTGCCGATAAAAATCCTGCGCGGTCGCAGTCGTTGCGGGTGGCGTGACAATTTCTAACAATATCAACACATCACCGGGCGGTTGACCGGGCAAACCGCGTCCTTTTAACCGCATTTTGCGCCCAGTTTGTGAACCGGCAGGAATCTTCAACGTCACTGCGCCGCCGAGTGTGGGTACGGTGACTGCTGCGCCGAGCGCCGCTTCCCACGGCGTAATCGGCAGCCGTAACTGCATATCTTTCCCTTCCACTGTGAAATACGGATGCGGCGCAATCTCAATTTCCAGATATAAATCGCCCGCCGCTCCATTATTTACGCCTGCTGCACCCTGACCCGCCAACCGAATCTGTTGCCCCTGCACCACGCCTTCAGGAATACGTACATTTAACGTGCGTGATTTAACCGTTTGATTACTATTGGTATTCTGGACATCAAGCCGGATTTGGCGCGTGGTGCCACGATACGCATCTTCCAACGTAATTGTTACTTTTAAGGTTTGATCTTGACCGCGCCGTCGCCGCAATGGTTCTCGACTTTCGGAACGAAAAGCGCGACCAAACATATTGGCAATAAAATCACTGAAATCAGACGTATCGCCCGCATTAAAGTTGAAATCTGCATTGCCCGCTGCGCCCGGTGGTGGACGAAATTCTTGACCCGCTCGCCAATTGCTGCCGAGCGCGTCATAGGCCGCACGTTTTTTAGGATCATGCAGCACTTCATTCGCTTCATTGATTTCTTTAAAGCGATTTTCAGCATCCGGTTCTTTACTGACATCGGGATGAAACTTGCGGGCTAAACGACGATAAGCGCGTTTAATCTCATCTGCAGTGGCGGTACGCGCCACGCCGAGGGTTTTGTAATAATCCTTGTATTGCATTGCGGCATCTCAATGAAATGAAATCAACGAAATCTCAATTGAATTGATAATTGAGTTTCCGTTCAAATGGGGGCGCTGGCGGTTGATTTCTCGCTAGGGTCGCCAATCGCGCCACGAGGCGGTGACGCGCTGGCGAGCAGGAATCCGCATGGAATGCGCGTGACAGAGGGCAATCGCCAGCGCATCGGCTTCATCTTCAGACGGGAGCTTAGGCAGCGCCAGCAGGATTTTAACCATCTGTTGCACTTGCGATTTTTCCGCATTGCCGTTACCAACCACTGCTAATTTGACGGCTTTCGGTCCGTATTCCTGCACCGGCAATCCGCCTTTAATTCCGGCGCAGAGAATCGCGCCTCGCGCCTGTCCTAATTTGAGCGCCGCGCTGGGATCGCGGGCGAAAATCAATTGTTCCACCGCCAGCATCTGCGGCTGATATTCGGCGACGAGCGCCGCGACGCGATCAAACAGAGTGCCGAGTCGATCTGGCCACGGCTGTTCGCCGACGCGAATGCAGCCGCTGGCGATCCAAACGCTGTGTTGACCATCGGAATCGATGATGGCAAAACCGGTGATCCGCGAACCGGGATCAATCCCGAGAATGCGCTGGCGCAGGACGGGATTTAGTTCAGCCATCGAGCGCAGCGAGGATGTCATCGGAGATGTCGGCGTTGTGATACACGTCCTGCACGTCGTCGAGGTCTTCCAACATTTCGATCATTTTCAACAGCTTTTCCGCTGCATCCTGCTCAAGTGCGACCAACGTCGCCGCGTTGTAGGTGATTTCCGCTGCATCGGTATCAAAACCGGCTTTGCTCAAAGCATCTTTCACCGCAGCGAAGGTTTCCGGCGTGGTCGTCACATCGACCGAACCATCATCGTTGGTGGTCACATCTTCCGCGCCAGCGTCCAGTGCGACTTCAATCACGGCATCTTCATCAGTGCCCGGCTGAAAGCTAATAACACCCTGTTTTGTAAATAGATAATTGACCGATCCATCCGTGCCGAGATTGCCGCCGCGCTTGGTGAAGGCGTGGCGCACATCAGACGCAGTGCGATTACGATTATCGGTCATGCACTCGACCATCACGGCAACGCCGCCGGGACCGTAACCTTCATAACGAATCTCCTCGTAATTCTCGCCATCCATACCGAGCGCCGCGCTTGATCGCCCGCTCTACCGTATCACGCGGCATATTGGCACCAAATGCCTTGTCCATCGCCAGCCGTAGACGCGGATTCGCACCCGGATCACCGCCACTTTCTCGCGCTGCAACCGTCACTTCACGAATTAACTTCGTCCACATCTTGCCGCGCTGTTTATCCTGCGCAGCTTTACGATGTTTGATATTTGCCCATTTACTATGACTGCCATTCATGACTCTGCATTTACGCTCTTTTTTATAACTGCGTTTAGAATTGATCTATTGAAGGTGAAATGATGCGTTTTATCACGCGATCAAGGGCGACGCGGAAATTGCTGAAAATCAGGAGCGCGTTTTTCGAGAAAAGCATTGCGTCCTTCTTGACCTTCTGCCGTCGTATAAAATAGCGCGGTTGCATTGCCCGCCAATTCCTGAATACCCGCCAATCCATCAGTATCCGCATTAAATGATGATTTAAGCACTCGCAATGCCGTTGGTGATAATCGATTCATTTGCCGACACCATGCCACCGTTTCAGTTTCCAATTCAGCCAGCGGCACAACCGTATTCACTAATCCCATTGCCAATGCTTCTGCTGCATCGTATTGACGACATAAAAACCAAATCTCTTTGGCCTTTTTTAATCCGACCGTTCGCGCCATTAATCCAGCGCCAAAACCGCCATCAAAACTGCCAACTTTCGGCCCAGTTTGACCAAAACGAGCGTTGTCGGCAGCAATCGTCAGATCACAAATCAGATGCAACACATGACCGCCACCAATCGCATAACCGGCGACCATTGCCACGACTGGCTTAGG
>NZ_PPGH01000006.1 GCF_002958735.1 Chromatium okenii
ACTCATGGCGTTGCGGATCAAAAGCCATTGGCAAAATGAAGCGCGGAACGGTCGCTGCCGGAAATTGCGAGTGCGCTCGCGTTTATTGCATGGCGGCTGGCGCTCGATCAGGCGATCAATTTGCACTGCGAACGTTTTACTTATGCCAGCGATGCGCAGCGCCTGTTGGTGATTCAAGAATATCTGGTGTTTTTGCTACAAACGGCTGATCGACTGTCTCACGATCGGCTGTCAGACGAAGATCGCCGCATGTTGATGATTGCGCTGGCAAAAAAAGTAGTCGAGCACGTTCAAGACAACAGTCTGGATTTACTCGGCGCAGGCGATTACGGAACGCCATTTATTGAGTACCTCAATCTTCGTTCGGACGAATATGCGGCATTTCAATGGGATGAACAGGGACCGAGCTACGCGCTGCTGCGTCATCTCGGCTTTGAAATTCAAACGCTGATGGGCGCTGCGCCAGAAAATCGTTGGTCATTGATCAAGTGATGGATCGTGATGGCTGGGATGCGTACAAAAAATTTACACGCGCACTCAATGAGTTATTCGAGTAAATGCCGCAACGCAAGTTCTATTCTTGCTTTTCCAGCCGCATATCACCATCATCTGCGCCGCGCTCGATGCGATGTCGTTGCGCATCCTCAGCGATTCATTCATCGCTAATTTCTGCTTTCCACTTCCTCACTCAGTTTTATTCGGTCGCCATCCCAGTTTTTGCGCAGTTTGTGGCACCGAGCCTTATTAGAGAATTTCACGTTATGCAAATGAAGATCGGCGGGATACGCTCGCATTGGATGTCAACATCCGTCGTCAGATTGAAAGCGAAGCCGAAAAATTTGCTGCTCGATTTCCTACTGGACAAATCGATGCTCAAATCACCATCCAAGAAGAATTTGATCCGCTGCACGGTCATCGCGTCCGTTGCGAACTCAGTGCCCGAGTCAGTCCGGGTTGCCAAATTGTAGTGCGAGATGCTCGCAAAACTGCCAGCGAAGCAATTCTCGAAGTGTTCACCACCGCTCGCCGCAATATCCGCCGTTCTCGGCGTCAAAATCTCCCCGCCACCGCACCACCAATCACCTGCGCTGCATCAGCGCAACTCGCCCGTTATTAAATGTAGGAGTTACGCAGTTGAAAAAAGTTGTCAGTCGTCAGTAAAAATAGCGTTATTACTGACAATCAAATCAATAGCTTGCATCTATAACTGCGTAACTCCTAAAATGCTCGCATTGCGTTTCAATACCAACATTGTATTGACTGACGCGCATCAACCCCCACGTTTGCCTCAGTTCAGCTCTCTTCAGGATCAATCCCATGAAAGTAGCCATCATCGGTGGTACTGGCTTTGTCGGTGTTCATCTCGTGCGTCATCTCGTCGCTGCCGGACACACACCCCGGCTGCTGGTGCGAGCGGGCAGCGACAGTAAAATTGCGCTGCGCAGCGAATGTGAATTGGTTTACGGACAAGTTGCTGATTCGTCGGCATTAAACGAATGCTTAACTGGCGCAGATGCAGTGATTTATCTCATCGGCATTCTGCGTGAGTTTCCAGCGCAAGGAATCACCTTCGAGGCGCTGCAATATCAAGGCGTGGTGGACACCATCGCTGCTGCGCAGGCAACTGGTGTCAACCGCTTTGTGTTGATGAGCGCCAACGGGATTCATGCTGACGGAACAGCGTATCAGCGCACGAAATATCAGGCAGAACAGGCGCTTAAAGCCTCAGGATTGCGGTGGACGATTTTTCGCCCATCCGTGATTTTTGGCGATCCGCAGGGACGCATGGAATTTTGCTCCCAGCTCAAACAGGACATCATCGACAGCCCGCTGCCTGCGCCATTGTTTTATCAGGGTTTATCGCCGTTGAATGCCGGTAGTTTTGAATTGGCACCGGTCAGTGTCGAAGATGTCGCAGCGGCGTTTACGCTGGCATTGACCGAAACCCGCACTGAATCACAGACTTACAGCCTATGCGGAGCGCAGCGATACAGTTGGAAAGCGATTTTACAAACCATCGCTGCTGCGTCCGGCAAATCAAAATGGATGGTTCCTGCGCCAGCATTTGCCATTCAAACGATGGCGGGATTGCTGGATCGTTATGCGTGGTTTCCGATTTCTCGCGACCAATTGCAAATGCTGTTGGAAGGGAATGTGTGCAATGAAAACGACGGTTTTGCGCGTCTTGGTTTAACGCCTACGCCGTTTAATGCAGCGCAATTGCGTTATTTATAAAAAAGCGGTGATGAAATAGGATGTAGCCAAGTTTAATTGCTACATCCTACTGATTTTATTAACTATCGCGCTGCCATACCAAAGTACGGTTATTTACCGGCATGGTGTGATTTGCGACCAACCGTAAACCGTGTTGATTGCCAAGTGCTTGCAAATCGTCAATATCGCGCAGTCCCATGCGCGGGTCTTGAGCGCGTAGCCGCATATCAAACTGTTGATTGCTTTCACTGGTAAAACGTCCGCCTTCGTTAAATGGTCCGTACAGCGCAAACAACCCGCCGGGCGTCAAAATCGTACCGATCCCGCAAAACATAATGGCGACATCAACTGCGGACATGATGTGCGCAGTATTGGCGCTAAACACTGCATCAAATACTTCGTGCGGCCAGTGACCACCGACATCGAGCAGCAGTGGTGGTGGCAAATTAGGCAACGCTGCTTCATCCAACCACAGCCGCATTCCCGGCAAATTGTCTTCCATTTCACTGGTTTGCCAAATCAGATGCGGCATGGCTGCAGCGAAAAACACTGCGTGTTGACCCGTACCGCTGCCAATTTCAAGCACGCGATGCGCGTGTTGAAACAGCGGTTGAATCACCGCCAAAATCGGCTCGCGGTTTTCGACACTCGATGTTGAAAAAGGCTTTTCAGAATAAGGCATTAGCGATTCTCCTGCGTCGGCAATGCAACATCAACCATGATCTCGTTGCGCCGCAAAAAACCGGGCGTCCACGGATCGTTGTAATAAGCGTAAATCGGTGCTGCGACCGCGTTCAAACCTCGCGCTTTGAGCCACTCACGTAGCGCCAGCTCTTGCGTTTCAATCAATTCATCCGTTGCCCGACCGCTGAAACGCACCACTGCACAATGACGCGGCGGCAGATCGCGCAATTGCACTTCCGCATTGGCTGGCGCAGGCAGCGTGTCGCGGCGATAACCTGCCGGCATGATAAAACGCACCGTCCATGCGCCATTTTCGTTCTGCGTTTGCGTCACCGGCACAGTCATCGCAATGGATTCATCGCGTTGCTGAATCACCGGCGCAGTCATTGCCACACGCTCGCCCGTCCGTTCTTTGGCAAAAATGTAGCCAGCCAGCGGAGAAAACCCCGCTCGTAACGCCGCTTTGCGTGTTCCTTCTCGCGTCACTTCAGCCACCACTAGCGGTGGATAATCACGAATTTCAAACGCTTCCTCTTGTATAACGATTTGATAAACCGGCGTTTCAACGTTTTGCACGATAAACACAAAAACCGCCAGCGCAGTGACTGCGAGCGCCAATAGCGCAGCGCCAATAATGAGAATAATTTTCATCGGTGTTGATAATTCCTGAACCAAGTTAAGTAAATTAGCAACTAGGGTACGCAGCAGCAGCGGGATTGTCATTGACAACATTACGGTTGCCTCACACCTATACAATTGCACCAAGATCGCCGATTAACGCGCTATTTGATGGAGGCTCTATGTTGGTTGGGGCATTACCGACAATCCTGATTGTTGACGACTCACCGGAAAATCTCACGGTATTGAGTGAATTGTTGCAGCTCAATTATCGGGTTCGTGCCGCCACCTCTGGCGAAAAGGCATTGCGTATTGCCACCACTCCGCCGTGGCCGGATTTAATTTTGCTCGACGTGATGATGCCGGGAATGGACGGTTATGAAGTATTCACGCGCCTGCGCCGCGAGCCGTTGACCCGTGAAATTCCGGTAATTTTCGTGACGGCGATGGACAGCGCAGATGCCGAATTGCGGGGATTAGATGTCGGCGCAGTGGATTACATCGCCAAACCCATTGTGCCGCCGATTTTGCTGGCGCGAGTGCGCACTCAGTTGGAATTAAAACAAGCGCGAGATTGGCTGAAAAATCAAAATGCTTATCTCGAAACCGAGCTGGCGCGACGGATGCAGGAAAATCTGGTGGTGCAGGATGTGAGTATTCATGCGCTCGCCCATCTCGCCGAAATCCGCGATCCCGAAACGGGGAACCATCTGCGGCGAACGCAGCGGTATGTGCGGGCGCTGGCGCAGCAGTTACAACGTCATACGCAATTCGCTGACTTTCTCACCGACCGCGTGATTGACCAATTGACCAAATCCGCACCGCTGCATGACATCGGCAAAGTCGGCATTCCCGATTCGATTTTGCTCAAGCCCGGCAAACTCACGCCAGCCGAATGGGAAGTGATGAAAACCCACGCCAAACTCGGCAGCGATGCGATTGAACAGGCCGAGCGTGACGCGGATCGCGTAGTCGAATTTCTCGTGCTGGCCAAAGACATCGCCCATTATCACCACGAAAAATGGGACGGCAGCGGTTATCCCGAAGGACGTTCTGGCAGCGATATTCCGATTGCTGCGCGGTTGATGGCGCTGGCGGATGTGTTCGACGCGTTGATTTCGCCGCGTGTGTATAAACCGCCGATGCCATTTGCCGATGCGCTGGAAATCATCGTTGCTGGGCGCGGCAAGCATTTTGATCCCGATGTAGTCGATGCGTTTCTGACGGTATTCGAGGAATTTCGCTCCATCGCCGAGCGTTATGCCGAACCGCTTGCGGAATAACGCCGCGCTCACCGCAAAAACTCGTGCTTCACTGCGTATCTTCAAATCTTCCACAGTCACACCCGCCGCATAATGACCGCCACTGCGCCGTCACCATGCGGCGCGTGTTTCACTCAATCACGTCTTTGGAGTTTTTGCATGTCTACACCACCGCTCAATATCGTCGTCATTGGTGGCTCCGCCGCCGGACCAAAAGCTGCCGCCAAAGCGCGGCGAATGGATGAACACGCCAACATCACCATCATTCAAAAAGAAGCCGATTTATCAATGGCATCCTGCGGCTATCCGTATTACGTCGGCGGCGTGTTTGATGACCGCAATCAATTGATTTGTACCTCCGCAGGAATTGTCCGCGATCCGAATTTTTTTAATGCCGCCAAACGAATTGAAGCCAAAGTTTTAACTGAGGCAGTGGCAATTGATCGCAATACAAAAACCGTCACTTGTAAACATGTACCGACCGGTGAATTAACCACGCTGGCGTATGACAAATTGGTGATTGCAACCGGCGCATCTGCGTTATATCCGCCAATTGCTGGCGCAGATTTGAGTGGAATTTATACGCTGCATTCACTCGGTGATGCCGATGCAATTCGCGCGATTCGTGACCAAAAGCAGGCGACGCGAGCAGTGGTTGTCGGTGGCGGTTTAATTGGATTTGAAGTGTGCGAGGCGCTGCATTTGGCCGGCATTCACACGACCGTGATTGAAAAAATGCCGTCGATTCTGCCGTTTCTCGACCACGATTTGGCGTTACTGGTCGCCAATCATGTGCGCAGTTTTGATGCCGACATCATCACTGGCAACGGCGTTGCAGCCTTTCTCGGCGATAACGGCGCAATCACCGGAGTCAAGCTCGACAACGGAACCGAGCTGCCATGCCAATTGGCAGTGGTTGCAGTCGGCGTGCGTCCGAACATCGCGCTGGCGCAGGCAGCGGGATTGGACATCGGCGCAGCGGGCGGATCGCAGTCAACGAATTCATGCAGACTTCCGACCCGGATATTTACGCAGCGGGCGACTGCGTGGAATGCACCTCGTTGATTACCGGCGAAAAAGTCCGCGCTCCTATGGCGACATCGCCAATTTACAAGGTCGCGTGATTGGACAAAACCTGATCGCAGAAGGCAGCGCCAAATTCCCCGGCATCACGCACACCGGCATTTGCAAAATTTTCGATTACACCGTTGGTTTCACTGGTTTAAGCGCAACACGGGCGCTGGCGCTGGATTGGACATCGAAACCGTGATGATTGCGGGCTTGGACATTCCGCCGTATATGCAGGGCAAGTTGCTGATTAGTAAGATGATTGCGGATCGAAAAAGCGGGCGAGTGCTGGGTTTTCAGTGCATCGGTCCCGGCGACGCAAGCAAACGGGTGGCAACGGTGGCAATGGCGCTGCGCGGTCAATTGACGGTGACGGATTTAGTTAATGCCGATTTGCCGTATGCGCCGCCGTATTCAATGGCGCTGGATCATGTGATTACCGCAGCGCAGGTTTTAGAAAATAAACTGCTGGGACGAATGCAGGGAATTTCAGTTGCGGAAGTGAAACAGCGCGTGGATCACGGCGCGGATTGTTTCATTATTGATACGCGCACACCTGCCGAATTTGAAGAATTGCGGTTAGGAATTGGTGAGGTGTTAATTCCGCAGGGCGCATTGCGCAGCCGTTTACATGAATTGCCGCAGGATAAAAGCAAAGAAATTATTGTGTATTGTCGTGTTTCTTTGCGTGGTTATGAAGTAGCGGCGATTTTACAAGGGCACGGTTGGAATAATGTGAAGGTGATGGAAGGCGGCATTGCTGCTTGGCCGTATTCCCGCGAGAAGTAATGGTAAATGTGTGGGGTGCAATCTGCACTCCACGCGTTCAATCGCCAGCATTGTGTTTTTCTAATAACGCATTAATCTTTTTAAGCTGGCTGATTTGCTGTTTTAAATTTTCAATTTCTTTATCGCGTTCTTGCAATAGTAAATGTGCTTTTTCTAATTCGTGAGCACATTGGGTTTCTGTTAAAAAAATGCTTCCGCTTGAATTATTGTTATGATTACAGCTTTCTACTAGATTAAATACATTTTTGTCGTTCAAATTTAATAATTGCTGCAAATCCATACCCATTACTTTTGCGATTTTTCCGAGTTGATCGACTTTAACATCTGTTTCACCGCGCTCGATTTTAGCGTAGCCATTTAATGAATAACCCAGCTTTTCCGCCATCTCTTCCTGTGACCAACCTTTATATTGACGCATCACCTTGAGCTTTTCGTGAATGTGCATGAAATACTCCTAAAAGTGGTGGAAAAGTAGAGTGTTTGTGGGTTTTATCTTGTGATTCTGGGTTGTATTCTAGCGCACGTCGCAGATGGTTGTCTTGTTTTTTGCGGCAGGTTTTTCAAGTCTACTTGAAACTGCAATGGAGAGTTATGTATGCCGATTCCTTTTATTCTTGCTGGTATTGCCTTAGCCGCTGGTGGTTATGGTGTTAAAAAGGGTTTTGATGCTAAGAAAGATTTTGATCACGCAAAAGAGTTAAATACTGAAGCTAAGGATATTTACGATAGTGCTGCCCAAAGACTGGAATATGCACGCGATCAAACTCAAGAAGAGATGAATGAGTTAGGTCAGTTTAAGTTTGAGATGTATGAAGAACGCTTGATCCCTTTTGTTAATACGTTTTCTAAGATTAAAAATGTTGATTTCCGAGATCAGCAGTTGCAAGATGAATTTAATCTGAATGACCTTACGCAAGAAGATATGCGGGCAATTCAGAAAGCAGCGTTAGAAATGCAAGAAGTTGTTGGTGCTGGTATTACGGCATTAGGAGCGGGTGGATTGGCTGGTCTCGCAGTTTACGGTGGTGTTGGTTGGTTAGCCACTGCTTCAACAGGAACGGCAATTGCGTCGTTGAGTGGTGCGGCAGCAACGAATGCTACTTTAGCATGGCTGGGAGGTGGTAGTTTAGCAGCGGGTGGTTTCGGTATGGCTGGCGGAACTGCAATTCTTGGCGGAATTGTTGCCGGTCCGGTGCTTGCTATTGGCGGTATGATGCTGGCATCCAAGGCGGAGGAAGCAAAAAATAATGCGTATAGCAATCGAGATAATGCGCGTTCTGCCGCCGAACAAATGAAAACTGCAACAATTGTGACACGAGCAATTGGTCGCAGGTTTAATCAGATTCATTCAGTTTTGATACAACTAGATGCTGTATTCCAACCATTACTTTTGGGATTACAAAAGTTGGTTTCTAAGAACACAAATTATGCCACTTACTCCAGTGATGATCGTAAAGGCGTGATGATGGCAGCAATGATGGCGAAGACACTTAAAAACATTCTTGAAGTGCCAATACTTGATGAAAGCGGTAGTTTAACTACTGTATCTGAACAGGCACTGCTTGAAGCGCAACAAAAAACGTTAGAATTTAGCTCTCGATAGTTTTATTTAGATTGGGGATGTGCAGTTTTGCTCATCCCTTTTTTTGCGTGAGATAATGTAATGAAACAGAAAAAAATTGATCACCTAAACTCATTAGCAACAACTTTTATTGCAGATAAACAAACCGCTAAAATCACCGAAGCATCAAATCTCTTGTTAAAAGATGCTGACCGTTTGCGCTTTTTAGCTGAAAAATGGAAAAATGTTGCACCTGGCATTGCACAAGGACGACAATTTGAACAACTGTCAGTTGCTAGGTTTAATCTTGATGCTTTGGAAAAAGGTCGTACAGATGTGCGTGCTTATACAACTGATTCAGTTGGAAAACCACATGACCCTGTAGATATAATCGTCCAGCAGGGACGTAAAAAACTGAGTTATCAAGCAAAATCTTGTAATAAAGCAGTTTCTAGTTTGAATTCACTAACTGATAAGCTCGATGAATCAAAATATCAAGGTTTATTGCGCTTACCACCTTCAGAACAATATGAAAAAATAGAAGCTCTTTTGAAGCAAAGAGTCGAAGCGGGAACATTAAAACAAGCGCAATATGAAGACACGCTGCGCAATTTACGCAAAGAATTATCACTAGATGGTGTTTCGTCAGGCTCAACGACTCATGCTGAAGCAATGCGAACAACAACTTCATCTGGTGCAGATCAAGTTGCTAAAAGCATTGAATCAAAATCTATTCGAGCAGAAATGCACCGATCTGGTTTAGAAGCAGGTAAAACTGGTGCGTTAATTTCAGGAGGTATTTCTAGTATTGATGGTCTATTAAAGTTAGGTCGTGGTGAAGCGGAAATAGGTGAGGTAGTTGCACAAGTTGCTGTTGATGCAGCAAAAGGATACGTGATCGGCTATGCAACTACAGCAATCAGTAAAGGAATACCACACGCTTTAGTGAAAACTGGTGTTGCCCAAAATGTTATCAATGGCTTTACTAAAGGCAATGCACATCTTGCAATTGCAGCTGGAGTTGTTCAGAGCGGCAAATCAATTGTTAGCTATTTGAATGGCGATATTAACAGTGACCAGCTTTTAACAGAAATCAGCGAAACTGCAATAACTGGTGCAAGTGCTTTTTATTATGGTGCATTGGGTCAGGCGATTATTCCTGTTCCGATATTAGGCGCGTTCATTGGCTCAACCGTTGGTTATTTTGTGGGAAGCATGTTGCACCAATCAGGACTTATTAGTCTTGGCGAGTCTTCGGCTGTAAAAGCATCACGCGAACGACGAGAACATATTGAGGCTTTATGCTTAACAGCAATTCCGCTAATGCAAGCACATCGTTTTGAATTAGAAGCGATATTTAGAAAAAACTTTGCAGAACGTCATCAGTTAATAGCAAGTGCATTTGACAGCATGGACAACGCATTAACCGCTTGGGATGCAGATCAATTTAACTGCGGTCTTGAAAAATTAACACCGCCTTTGGTGCAAGTCTACCTTTCAAAAGTTTTGATGAATTTAATGAATTTATGTTAGATGATAGCCGAGATTTTGTACTGTGAATGCGTTTCCATGCAACCGCTGTGGCGCTTGCTGTCAAAATACAAATTTATCAACGAAAACTACTTTTTTAGACCGAGGTGATGGATTATGTCGTTACTTTAACGAGGAAGAAAAGCTATGTAGTATTTATAACGAAAGACCTGATATTTGCCGAATTGGTCTTCAGTATCAATTAAATTACCAAGATACAATAATTTGGGATGATTTTGTTACATTAAATCTACAAGCATGTGAATATCTGCGCAATGTAGTTAAACTGAAAAACAAAACGACTTAGATCAACCACAGAACTATTTTAACGACTAGTACAAATTTTACTGATTACATCAACATTTAACCATCAAACGCCCTTGGGAAACCGGGGCGTTTTTTGTTGTGTTGCCTAAAAATTTAGGTAGGATAAGCATCACAGCAGCCAACTTCATTGTTCATTTACGAGGTCAATTAAATTGATGTTGCAAACAATTGAGGTAGAGATTGACGCTAATGGTCAAGTGCATCCACTCGAACTGCGTGACCGTCTTCCAATGGGTCGCGCTTTGCTCACGCTGTTAAATGAGCCGATGGAGACAACGCTATTAGCAGAAGCCGCATTATCTGAAGATTGGCTGAAACCAGAGGAGGATGAAGCATGGAGCGATTTACAGCCGGACAAATTGTAGTGCTGCCATTTCCGTTTTCAGATTTGACGCAAAATAAATTCCGTCCGGCGCTATTGCTTGCCGATGCTGGTCGTGGTGATTGGATTGCTTGTCAAATTACAAGTAATGCTTATGCAGACGTGCGTGCGGTGGTAATTAGTGAAGGCGATTTCATCAATGGTGGCTTGTTGCGTCAAAGTTATGCGCGTGCTGGCAAGCTGTTCACTGCTAATGAAATCCTATTCCGTCGCGTGGCTGGAACATTACAAGCAGACATGCTTATAAAAACGCGAAAAGCCGTTATTCAACTACTGCAAAGTGAATTAATTTAAGGGTAATGCCTCAATCAACAGGAAATTTTTGGTACTCGTGAAAGGAAGCTAACAAATGAATAACCTAATTGACTACCCGTTTGAAATTCGCCCTTTAAGTGTGAATGAAGGGGGCGGTTTTTTGATTTCTTACCCTGATTTTTCAGAATGTATTGCAGATGGCGAAACAATTGAAGAAGCTATAATCAACGGTCATGACGCACTCGCAGCCACCATTGCTACGCTAACGGATCAAGGTTTTACTGTACCGACACCTACCAGCGGCGGCATCATTGCTGAGAAGTTCGTTGCACAAATACCGAAATCGATTCACGCGCAGCTTGCAATACGAGCGCAAACAGAAGGTGTGTCACTCAATACGCTGATATTGAATTTTTAGCTGAAGGTTTGGGACGAAATGCAAAAATGAGTAGCTAATAAATAATCGTTTCGCTACATCAACGTTTAATCAGCAAACGCCATTGGGAAACCGAAGGCGTTTTTTGTTGTGTTGCCTAAAAATTTAGGTAAAAATTGACGCTAATAGTAAAATACATCCACTCAAACTGCATGACCGCCTTCCAAATAAACCCTAATGTTTAAACAAATTAAATTGTTAACTCTTGGCTGTCGTCTTAATGAAGCCGAATTAGAAAGTTGGGCAGACGATTTTTATCAATACGGTTTTGAGATCGTTAACGAGAATGCGCCAGCGGATTTAATCGTGATTAACACTTGCGCAGTAACGGCGCAAGCCGTGCGTAAATCACGCCAATTATTGCGGCAACAACAGCGCAATAACCCAAATGCGCAATTAATCGTCAGTGGTTGTTTGGCAACGCTAGAAGCTACTGCGTTAGCGCAGGAGCGCGGTGTGACTTTGTTGATCAAAAATAGTGATAAAGATCAACTGGTTGATCTCGTGATGTCGCATTTTTCCCTCACTAAAAAAGAAATTAGGGACGATTTCGCCACTCCGTTGTTTGTTCGCAACCGACAACGCGCTTTTATCAAAGCTCAAGACGGTTGCCGGTATCAGTGTACCTTTTGCATCACAACTCAGGCTCGCGGCGCAGAACGCAGCCGTTCTCGCACCGAAATCGTTAATTTGATCAATCGCTTGCAACAATTTGGTATTCAGGAAGTGGTGTTAACTGGCGTACAACTTGGCGGTTACGGCAGCGATTGTGGTGATAATCTGACAGCATTGATCGCCCATTTACTCGCAGTGACGACAATTCCGCGCCTGCGTCTTGGTTCGCTGGAACCTTGGGATTTACCTATTGATTTTTGGGCATTATTTACCAACTCGCGCTTGCTGCCACATCTGCATTTGCCGCTGCAAAGTGGTTCAGATGCAGTGCTGCGCCGCATGGGTCGGCGTTGTAAAGCGTATGAATTCATGCAGTTAGTTGAAATTGGGCGAGCGCAAGTGCCGGGGCTAAATCTGACCACCGACATCATCATCGGTTTTCCAGGCGAAACTGTCGCTGATTGGCAACAAACGTTGCAGTTGGTGGAGTCGGTGCAGTTTGGGCATGTCCATATTTTCAACTATTCGCCCCGTACTGGAACGATTGCCGCAACTTTGCCACATCAAATTGATGCAGCAATTAAACATCAGCGCAGTGAAGAATTAAAAACACTAGCACAAGAATTGAAACGGCAAGTATTAACTGCGCAAATTGGGCAACAGGTAACAGTGTTAATTGAGGGCGCAGACGCAGCACCAACATCTGCGCGTTTTGGTTATACGCCTAACTATTTGCCAGTACGGATTAAATCCTCTCGCAATTGCTGAACACCGGCTCATTGATGTGCAACTCACGGAATTAACAGCGGATGGTGAAGCACTATTTGGTGTCACAATTTAATCCTAACGTATTCCAAATTTGATCCACGCGCTCACGCACTGCTGCATCCATTTGAATCGGCTGCCCCCATTCACGATTCGTTTCGCCTGTCCATTTATTCGTGGCATCAAAACCAATTTTAGAACCTAGTCCAGATACTGGTGAAGCGAAATCTAAATAATCAATTGGCGTGTTTTCAATCATTACCGTATCGCGCACCGGGTCCATTCGCGTGGTCATTGCCCAAATCACATCATTCCAATTGCGGGTGCAAATATCATCATCCACCACAATCACGAATTTGGTATACATAAATTGGCGTAAAAATGACCATACGCCCATCATCACTCGTTTGGCATGACCTGGATATTGTTTCTTAATACTGACCACCGCTAGCCGATACGAACAGCCTTCTGGTGGCAAATAAAAATCCGTAATTTCTGGGAATTGTTTTTGTAAAATTGGCACAAAAACTTCATTCAATGCCACACCTAAAATTGCTGGTTCATCCGGTGGTCTTCCGGTATAGGTGCTATGATAAATTGGCTCGCGGCGCGTGGTCATGCGTTCAATAGTAAATACTGGGAATTGATCGACTTCATTGTAATAACCCGTGTGATCGCCAAACGGCCCTTCTGCTGCTATATCATTCGGATAAATATGTCCTTCTAATACAATTTCTGCGCTCGCTGGCACTTGCAAATCGGAGTTTTGACAATTCGCCAATTCGGTGCGACTGCCGCGCAATAATCCAGCAAATGCGTATTCAGATAGCGTATCGGGAATTGGTGTGACTGCACCAAGAATAGTCGCCGGATCAGCGCCGAGTGCCACTGCAACTGGAAATGGTTGCCCGGGATGCGCCCGTTGAAAATCACGGTAATCGAGCGCACCACCGCGATGTGATAACCAGCGCATGATGACGCGATTTTTACCAATCACTTGCATTCGATAAATGCCCAAATTTTGCCGCGTTTTTTCTGGCCCGCGTGTAATCACCAAACCCCAAGTAATCAAGCGCCCAATATCACCAGGCCAACAATGTTGAATTGGCAATTGATCTAAATTGATGGCATTGCCACTCCAATTCACTTCTTGACAGGGTGGATTGCGGCGGATTTTCGGTGCCATATCCAATACTTTTTTGAAAATCGGCAACGTTTGCCATGCACTTTTTAATCCTTTGGGCGGTTCAGGTTCTTTTAAAAACGCCAATAATTTACCCACTTCGCGCAATGCACTAACCGATTCTTCACCCATTCCAAGCGCGACGCGCTGCGGTGTGCCAAATAAATTGCCCAGCAATGGAATCGTTGAACCTTTTGGGTGCTCGAATAGCAATGCTGGGCCGCCAGCGCGTAAAGTGCGGTCGCAGATTTCGGTGATTTCGAGATAAGGATCAACGGGAACGCGAATGCGTTTTAATTCGCCACGTTGTTCCAATTGGGCAATAAAATCGCGGAGGTCTTTATATTTCATTCTGCCACTTCATCAGTGAAAACTGCTGCCAAATCAGTCGCAGTTAATATTCGTACAATCCACGCATCCAATGCCGCACTTGGTGCCGATTGAATTTGCGTCTCCAGTGCCGCAGGAAGTGCACCAAATCGTTGGCGTAATAATAGTAAAAGCATTTCTGCTTTCGCCTGCGTTGCTCCAGTTGCCACACCTTCAATCCGCCCTTTTTCTAATCCTTGCTCCAATCCTTTTTTCAATCCGCGTTGTTCCGCAATATGCGCCTGTTCCTGCAAATAGCGTTGATCTTCTAACCACATCTCACGCTTTTCAACATCATCTAATTCTTCTTCGCTCCAACCAGCGCGATTGGCTAATTCTAGTGCCTGTGCAATTGCGGGTTCTACAGCTAATGATTCCGGTACTGCGGTTAAATTCTCTGCCGTTTTCAAAAAGTAAAACCAGCGATCCAATGGAGTTTTTAATTCTGCCTCGGTTAAATCAAACTTGGGTAATTCTGCAAATACCAGTTCTAAATCGCGCTGATAAATTGCTGGGTTTTCAGTGGCAGATAAACGGAATTGACTGACTACCTGTTGTAATTCTGGAAACATGATGAAATCAGCGATGGTAATTGCAACGACACTGGTTAATAGCCGATAAGCCTCACCCTTTCCCAATTGATTTACGTAGGCTTTACAGGTGTTGTATAGCACGCGCTTCTCGAATCCTTCGACATTAAGCACCTGCATTTCTACAATGTAAAAACGCCCGCTTTGATCGCGCACCTTGACATCTAAAAAAGTGTTTTTTAGCCCCTGAATTTTGGGTGCTTGATAGGGATCAATAATTGTCACTTCAATAATTTCCTCAGCACCGCTCAAATTGAGAATTGCGTTGAGAAAACTGATTAAAATCTCATGACTGGTTTCAGAACCAAAGATTTTTTAAACGTGTAATCGGTTTTAGGATTCAAAAAACGCATCGTATCAACCTCACTAAAAATGTCTCTATCAAAAGCCCCCTTTGAAAAGGGAGGCTAAGGATTTAACTCACTTCACCGTATAAGTTTTAGTGAGTTGGTTATTCGCTTCATCCGCTTCCGGCGTTTGACACCAGCTATCAACAAAAGCGCGGAGCGTTTTAGTGCCAGTACCTTTTGACCGCAAACTCACCGTTAAGGTTTTGCTCGCTCCGGCAGCTAATGAACCGACTTCAATCCATTCGGATTGAGCGCCACACGTTTGCACTGCTGTTTGATGCGCCCACACATCCAAATAACCGCCGGTTGCTGTCACAGTGCCTTGATTTTTTACCGTGATCTTGGCGGTAAAAATACTATTTGCAGTCGGTGACGCTGGCGTGAGTGCAATAGCAGTGATTTTAAGATCACCCAATGCGCCATTATTAAATGCAGCGGTCACAGTTTTATTGCTGGTGAGCGTGACCGTGCATTGTAGTGGATTGGTGGCAATTGGAGTGCAGCCCGTCCATTTGCTAAAAGTCCCGCCGGTATCCGCTTTGGCGGTAAGCGTGACGGCAGTGCCGCTGGTGAATTGTTTACTGCAAGCGGTGCCGCAATTGATTCCTGCCGGTTTGCTGGTGACAGTGCCATTGCCACTTTTGGTAATTGACAGTTTATAACTGGGCAATAGATTGAAATTAGCAGTGACGGTTTGCGCGGCGCTCATAGTCACGGTGCAATCGCCAGTTTTATTGGTACATGCGCCGCTCCAACCGCTAAAAGTCGAACCGGAACTGGTATCAGGTGTAGCAGTGAGAATAATGCTGCTGCCACTTTCAAAATCGCTGCTGCAATTGGAACCGCAATTGATTTGACCGTCTTTGCTAGTGACGATACCGCTGCCTGTGCCGGTTTTATTCACGCTTAAATCAAAAGACTGTCCACCGCGCACGAACCGAATGTAGTTGATGTCGTCCCGACTGTCGCCGTAGGCGTTGCCATTGCCGAAATTCACGTGCCACGTGTAGCTCGCGCCGTCAGCGTAAGACGTGGACGAGCCTGACCAAAACCCTGAACTCGGTGTATTCGGAAAATAACTGGGATCAATAGCGGGGCTATAACGGCTGTAATCTACTAAGACTTGCAGCTCTTTGACATTGGGCAAGCGCCAATCGTTATAACCCCCCAGATTAAAATTATTGGCGGCAGTTAATGCAGCTTTCCAATTCATTGTTTTTGCTGTGCCAGTACAATTCGTGCCGCTTTGCCCTTCACTGCATTTTGCCCACATCAGCCCTGTATTCGACTGCGTTACAGTTCCATCATTATTATCAACAAAATAATAAAAAGACTGTCCGCCGCGAACGAGACGAACGCGGCTACTATCGTACTGACTGCCGTAGTTACCGACATGAGCATCGTAGAAACCCACGTCCCACACGTAGATCGAATAAAAGGCATAGGGAGAACCTGACCAAAATTCATCACTTGGCGTATTTGGGAAATAGTTAGTATCAATTGCTGGTGAATGGCGGCTGTGATCGGCAATGCTTAATAATTCTTTTATATCCGGCATCCGCCAGTCATTAAATCCACACAAGCCAGTTGCATTAACGTTATTCACATAACCAGCGGCTTGGTCGAAGGTGTAAGCTGAATCACTGAGTTTTACTTGCCAGATCAAGCCGCTCACATTATCGCGGACGCAAGTGTGATCGGTGGCGGTTGTTGGCAAATCATTTCCCGCTGCATCTAATTTCGTGAAATCAAAACCATTGGTTCCAAATTCAGCATCTTGACCGGGAAAACCGGCGACCGGACACGGCAAGCCGTTGGTGTCGGCATTTGAGCAAGTGGTAATGCCCGTATCATTCAAACCAGCAGCATAAACAGCATTGATACAAAACAGCGTACTGACCAATAAACCGGTCAGTATTGTCCAGCGTTTCAATCCAGAAAATCGCATTAACATCGCAATGCCCCACAGAGTTAAAAGAAAAATACTTGCAAATTGCTATCGTTAGTTTTTCACCTCCGTTTTATACACTCAACCGCTCAATCATTTCGCACATAAAATGACCGAGCACCAAATGCAGCTCTTGAATGCGCGGCGTATCGCGGGATGGAACCGCTAAAACAATATCGGCGGCGGGCAAATCAGAATGCGCCGCGCCGGTGAATAACACCGTCAATAAACCGCGCTCAGTGGCAGCATTTAACGCATTCACAATGTTGGCAGAACGTCCACTCGTTGATAGCGCCCAAAGCACATCGCCGGGACGCGCCAGCGCATTTAATTGCCGCGCAAAAATCGCATCAAAGGTGAAATCATTGGCAATGGCAGTGCTGGCGCTTAAATCAAATCCCAACGCAATCGCGGGTAAAGGTCGCCGCGTTTTATTCAGAAATGGCCCGATCAATTCGCCGCTGAGATGCGTTGCTTCACCGGCGCTGCCGCCATTGCCGCAAATAAATAAGGTGCCGCCGTGTTGAATGGCTGCCGCAGTGCGCGTCGCTGCCGCAACGGTCGCTGTTAATAATGCACTATCGGTTTGCACGGCAGCAAGCAACGCTACAGTGGCATCTAATTGAACGCGAAGATGCGCAGTGAATGCGGCAATATCAGTCATGGCAATTAACCAGCGCAGCCACAATCATCATTTCCATCGGCGCGATATTTCTCATCTTCAGCGGCAGCGCGGCGTTCAATTTCAATTTGTCGCCGCGCTTCCCAAACATCTTGCCGTTGCGTGACGCGCTGTTCCCACGCATCTGCCATTTCTTGAATGGTGCGCTCGCCAAATAAAACTTGCCGCAAAAAGCGATAACTAAACTCCAGCAACGTTTCATCATCCTGTTCAATTTCCGTATAAAACTCTGCGGGCAAGGTGTAGGTATTGCGGAAATTGTCACTCAAGACAAAGCGGCGAAAAGTATCGCCGTCATAAGAGGCCATGAAAAAGAATTGCAAACTCAATTGCGGTGGTCGCCCACGGCTGGCCCTGCCGATTTCTTTTTTAAGACCAATTGATACCAGTCGCGGTTTTTTGCATCGAATTCATCGCAATGCTGCTCGGTGCGATATTCCGCAATTGACAGCGTCCGCGCTGCGGCATGACCTTGACAATGCGCTTCTTTCACCAGTGAATAGCGTTCTTCAGCAATTGCAGAATCCTTTTCGCGCAGTGTTAATAGCGCCAGCGGATAATAACGGCACACCGTGGGCGGTCGCTGTAAACGCCGCAACCGGCATCGCCAGCCAATTGCAAACAGGTTCCATTGTCATCCGTTTTCAATTTAATGCCCGGCAAACCATCGCCGTCCATTTGAAAAGGAACGGTGAATTGCCGAATAAACTCGGTAGATGTTAAACCTAAACGCCGTTTTAAGCGCAGCACGTCATAAGGTGCCAACGTAATGTCAGCGCGTTTGCAGCAGGCATTAAAACAACTGATGCCGGGGTGACAATGAAATTGCAGCGGACTATTCAACTGCAACGCTTCGGGCATGACTGCGCTTTGAAAAGGAAGTGGATTGTGCATAAACAATGGTCTCGGTTGTAAAAGTTATTCGTTGTCAGTAGAAAATACTGTTTCACTGCCAATTAAATTAGCTGCGTGTGTTACAGGTATTGATGCGCAATGCTGCTCGCGCTGCTTCAAAATTAAAATGTTCAATTTCGTACATCACTGGATTAAATGCTTCACCCAAAGTTGCTCGCAATAACGCAGCAGATTCTCGCGCCAATTGCACGGCGCGAGTGTTGTCTTCCGCTAACAGCGCGTCTAATTCAGCAATTAACGGATGCGCAATGTTAATTGCACCGAGCGCAGCAGAATCGTTCCACGCTTCGCTGGTCAATAAATCGTCAATCAATAAATCATCGACATCCGGCAGCGCAGTAATTGCGCTAATCAATGCGTCCAATTCATTGCGCAATTGCTCAATTAACGCAGCGATTTGTGCCGATTCCAGCGCAGTGTTATGTATTAATTCTGCTTCCAATGCGGTTGCAGTTGCCGCGACCTGATCCGCGCCGAGCGTTGCGGCTGCGCCTTTCAAACAATGCACCAATTGCTGCGCACCAGATCGATCGCCAGCCGTTAAGCTGCTGTCTAATAGCTCTAAATCTTCGCCATGTCCCTGCGCAAATAGCCGCAATAACCGCAGGTATAACGGGCGTTGACCGCGCACTGCTCGCAATCCGCGTTGACTGTCTAAACCCGCAATTGCGACCGAGCAGGGGCGTTTGATGGGCGAGCCGATGACCGCTCCAATCACTGCGCCAACGGGGATTGCGTGATGCGGCAACCATCGCAGCAATGCTTGATATAATCCATCAGGATCAACGGGTTTGGTGACAAAATCATTCATTCCGCGGCTAAACAGGCGCGACGATCTTCTTCAAACGCATTGGCGGTCATCGCCAAAATCGGCAATTCCGACTGCAACGTTTGCGCCCGAATGCGGCGCGTCGCTTCCAATCCGTCCATTTCCGGCATTTGCACGTCCATCAGCACGAGGTCGTAATGCCGACTGGTCGCCAGCGCCACCGCTTCGCGCCGTTTTCTGCAACTTCCGCCACCAACGCCACTGCATCGAGCAGTTCAAGCGCAACTTCGCGGTTCACGGCGTTGTCTTCTGCCAACAGCACTCGCGCTCCGGCGCAGGATTGACGCAGTTCTAATTCGCTCGTCAATTGTGACGTTGCCGCTGGTGTTGGTATTGCGCCAGACTTTCCGCGCTGCAACGTTGCGGTAAACCAAAACGTGCTGCCGTAGCCGAGCGCAGTTTCCACGCCCGCATCTCCGCCCATCAATTGCGCCAAACGCCGCGTGATCGCCAGTCCCAAACCGGTGCCACCGTGTTTGCGCGTCGTGGACACGTCGGCTTGACCAAAAGGCGTAAACAGTCGCGGCAATTCTTCCGGCGCAATACCGATGCCCGTGTCATTGACTTCAAAACGCACTTTGAGCTGCTGCGCAGTAAGTGTTTCATCTTTAATGAGATAACAGCGCAGATGCACGCCGCCGCTGGTGGTGAATTTGACTGCGTTGCTGGCGAAATTCAGCAAACTCTGGCGCAGGCGCGTCGGATCGCCATGTAACCAATTCGGCACGTCGCCTGCGTCGGCAGTCACCGTCAGACCTTTCAATTGCGCTTGGTCGGTAATGAGCGAGCGGGTGTGATCGAGAATATCGGTGAGCGCAAAATCGGTTTGTTCCAATTCCAAACGCTCGGCTTCAATTTTCGATAAATCAAGAATGTCGTTGATAATTAACAGTAAATGCTGGGCAGCAACGGCAATTTTATCTAAACGTGCGACTTGCTCTGGCATCATGTTGCTGCGTTGCAACAAATAAGTTAAGCCAACAATCGCGTTCATTGGCGTGCGGATTTCGTGGCTCATATTGGCGAGAAAGGCGCTTTTGGCGCGATTGGCCGATTCTGCGGCTTCTCGCGCCTGCTCGCGGACGCGCTCCAATTCTTTTGCCGCACTCACATCACGCGAAAATCCGACCGTACCCAATACGTTACCGGCAGCATCAAGCACTGGAGCCTTAAAAGTTTCGCTAATGACGATCTCGGTTCCATGCAAAATGGGTTCATCCAACGTCATCTGCTGCCGAATTGCGATGACTGCGCGATCATCTGCGCGATAGCGTTTGGCGAGTTCCATTGGCCAGAGATCAAAATCGGTTTGACCGAGTAAATCCTGAACAGCGCCACCAACCACATTTGCCATTGTTTGATTGACGACGAGAAAACGCCCTTTCACATCTTTAAGCCAAATCATGTGCGGGATATTGTCGATGATTGCCCGCAATTCTTGACTTTGCTGATGCAATTCCGCAGTGCGTTCATTCACGCGATCTTCTAAATGCGCCCGCTCCTGCGCTAATTGCAATTCAATCTGTTTACGTTCGGTAATATCGCGGCAAATACACAGCACAAAATTTTGCTCACCCCACAAGACACTGCTGGCGCTCACTTCAACTGGGTATTCCGAACCGTCGCAGCGACGATGACGAGTTTCAAATACAAAACCATGATGGGGAAAAGGATTAAAGTTTTCACGGATCATTTCCTCCGACATGACTGCGTCCATCTCCCAACTGCGCATTCCAATTAATTCTTGCGTGGTGCAGCCGAGCATATCCGCCATACGCTGATTACCTTCAATGACGCGATGATCCATATCAAATACCAGAATGCCATCGCGGGATTGCTCAATCAGCGCCCGCCGTTGTGCGATTTCATCAGCGAGTAAATTGAGTACTTTTAACCGCGCTAATTGCGCATCATGCACTGATTCGGCAATTTCTAATTGCTCGCGTTGACGCAGTAAAAAAGCTCCCGTCACGGTCATTAACAGCGCCAGCAAACCGACTAAACTAATCCAAATTACATTACTAATGACTTCGCTATCAATTTCACTTAAATCGCGTTTGGCAATGAGCAGCCAATCGGTATCGGGAACCATCAACCCCACGCTCATTACCGATTTTCCACGATAATCAATACCTTCGATAGCATTACTGGGCAATTGCGCAGCTATAGGAATTTGCGCTGCAACGAAATTTAATAAGGTGGATGACAGGTTTAATGTTAATGCGCTATCAGGTTGATGATGCAAATTATTCAGTGCAATGAATTCATTTCCTTCGCGGCGCACAAGTAATATTTCGCCGGTGGCGCTGGGTACTGGCCAATTTTGGAGTGTTGGATATAAATAAGCGACTGGATTGCTATGCAGCACGATGACTAAATTAGGCTGTTGCTCACGAATTGGCAACGGAGTGATAAAATCTAAATGTAAATTGCCTTGTGCATCACGATAAGGTCCGTAAATACGAATGCGTTGCTCTTCTATACATTCCTGTATCGCTGTCAGCAATTGCGTATCAACTGGTAAGTTGACAGAGCTCCAAATAGATTCGCCTTGTGCGGTTAATAATCTGATGCTTTGAAACGCATTATCACGCGCAAATGCTTTCAGAAGTGCAATGAGATTGCTATTCAATACTGGCGTTTTAGCGATGTTGCTACCAATTTCAGTTGCTAAATAGCTTTCTTGAATAAAACGCGCATCTCCACGCCGTTCGTTGAGCCAATCAGCAATTTGCCGCGCTTTGGATTCAACAATGCTATTGAGTCGCGCTGCCTCGCTTTCTTTCTGGTGATTAAAATTGATGGCAATGCCACCTGCCGTTAGCGTCACAATGGCAGCTATCAATAATGCTAAAGGCAACAATTGGGTGAAACGCATTCGGCTCACAAGCATCCACGTTTTGAATGATTTAATCACTGAATAAAATAACGCCATTTGGCAGCAGTGGGGCATTTGTTAGGTTGAAGTAGACGGATAGAATAGAGGATATTGCTGGCTAATCACTGAAAATTGACTACTACAAGGAATTTATATGAGCACTTCTCCGCGTCACGGCAAAACGGGTAAACCGATCAACAATGCCAAACTCGACCGCGTGGTCGCTGATGCCCGCAAAGCCAGCGAGGAACGCGCTGCGGGCTATCGCGAGCAGGCGCTGAAACTTTACGCTTGGGTGTGTGGGCGCTGCGCTCGCAGTTTCACCCGTGAGAATTTACGGGAACTGACGGTGCATCATAAGGACATGGATCACGACAACAATCCCGCTGACGGCAGCAATTGGGAATTGTTGTGCATTTACTGCCATGATAACGAGCACCAAAAATATGAAGAACATCTCGCGGCGTTGAGTGCCGGACGTGGAAAAACGCCGGGCAGCACGACTAAAACCACGACGCATAATCCGTTTGAGGCACTCGCCGCTCTGCTCAAAAAAGACGATTGATGCCATTCCGACCACTGAAAATTGATACCTAAACACATGACCTCGCAGCTCTTTTTTGCCTCCGCACCGAAACACATGGGCAGTTTGCTTGCCGAGGAACTCATTCGGCTGGGAATGCGTGATGCCACGGAAACTCGTGGCGGAGCGCGTTTTTCCGGCAGCATTGAAGACGGTTATCGCGCCTGTTTATGGTCGCGCATCGCCAACCGCATTCTGCTTCCGCTCGGTCAATTTCCCGCCAGCAGCCCGGATGATTTGTATACCGCTGCTGCCGACATTGCGTGGGAAGAACATTTGACGCCAGAGCACCGTTTCGCCATTCAGTTTGACGGCGATTTGCCGGGGATTACCAATCCACATTTCGCCGTGCTGCGCGTGAAAGATGCGCTGGCTGACCGGTTTACGCGCCGCTGCGGACAACGTCCCAGCGTCGATGCGGACGATCCCGATCTGCGGATTCATGTTTACGCGCATCAGGACAACGTCAGTATCAGCCTTGATTTATCAGGCGAATCGCTGCATTTGCGCGGCTATCGTGACAGCGGATCAGCCGCGCCGTTGAAAGAAAATCTCGCCGCTGCGCTGCTGCTCCGCGCTGGCTGGGCAGAAATTGCCGCGCAGGGCGGAGCGTTACTTGACCCGATGTGCGGCTCCGGCACGCTGATTATTGAAGGCGCGTTGATCGCTGCCGACATCGCGCCCGGATTGCTGCGCGAGCAGTTCGGTTTTCACGGCTGGCTGCAACACGATGAAACGCTGTGGCAACGGCTGCTGGCGGAGGCGCACATTCGCCGCGCTGCCGGACTGCAACGCCTCGGCGCACTGCGTGGTTATGATCAAAATCCCAACGCGATTCGCACTTCGCTGCATCATTTGGAACGCGCTGGGTTGGCGGGGCTGGCGCATTTTGAACGGCGCGAACTCGCCGATTGTTTCCCCGGACGCGAGGAAGACGAAGGGCTGGTGATGGTCAATCCGCCGTATGGCGAGCGGCTCGGCAGCGAGGACGAATTGCCAGAGCTGTACGCCCGCCTCGGCGCAGTGTTGAAAGAACGGTTTATCGGTTGGCGAGCAGCAGTGTTTACCGGCAGCCCTGATTTGGGTAAACACATGGGCTTGCGGGCGATCAAACGGCACACGCTCTACAACGGCCCGATTGAATGCAAATTGCTGCATTTTCAAGTCGAACCGCGCTATTTCGTCAGTCATCAGCCGCGTCCGCTGCCGGCGCAAGAACGCAGTGCTGGCGCGGAAATGCTCGCCAATCGCATCACCAAAAATCTCAAAACGCTGCGCAAATGGCAGCGCGAATCACAGATTGAATGCTTGCGGATTTATGACGCAGATTTGCCGGAATATGCGCTGGCGGTGGATGTTTACGCGGGCGACGGTGAACGCTGGGTGCAGGTGCAGGAATACGCCGCGCCAGCAACGGTTGATCCGAAAAAAGCGCGGCATCGGTTGCGTGAAGCGCTGGGTTTGATGCCGGAAGTGCTTGATATTCCGAGCGAACGGGTGTTTTTCAAAGTGCGCCAGCCACAAAAAGGCACAAATCAATACGAACGGCTGGCGGAAACGCGCCGGTTTCACGAAGTTGCTGAAGGCGGACATCGGTTTCTCGTCAATTTCGAGGATTATCTCGACACTGGTTTGTTTCTCGATCACCGCGACGTGCGCGGGTTAATCGGTCGGCTCGCGGCAGGAAAACGCTTTCTCAATCTGTTCGGCTACACCGGCACGGCAACGGTTTATGCCGCTCGCGGCGGAGCCAGCGCCAGCACAACCGTCGATTTATCAAACACCTATTTGGACTGGGCACAAAATAATCTGCTGTTAAACGACATTGATTTGGATGCGCACGAACTGGTGCAAGCCGACTGTTTGCGCTGGCTTGACAGTCACGTCGGTCGCCGCAGTTACGACCTGATTTTTCTTGATCCACCGAGCTTTTCCACCTCCAAACGCATGTTTGGAACGCTCGATATTCAGCGCGATCATGTGACCTTGATTCGTTCGGTGTTGCGGCTGTTGGAACCGAACGGCGTGTTGATTTTTTCCAACAATCTCCGGCGCTTCCGTATTGATGTGGACGCACTCGCCGAACTGGAAGTTGAGGACATCAGCGCAGCGAGTCTGCCGCGTGATTTCGCCCGCAATCCGCGCATTCATCATTGTTGGACGATTCGGCAGCGTCCGCAATCAACTTTTCTTTCGTGAATTCATCAGGTTCTTTTCAATCATCATGCTCAAGGTGACGCAACTGGAATGCCGACGCGGTGATCGGCGACTGTTTACCGACCTGAATTTCAGTCTCAGCGCCGGAACGCTGCTGCATGTGCGCGGACGCAACGGTAGCGGAAAAACAACACTGTTGCGCACACTCTGCGGCTTGTTCACACCCGAGCACGGCGAATTGTTATGGCGCGGCGAATCGATTCGGCAACTCGGCGATGATTATCGGCGCGAAGTGCTGTATTTCGGTCATCTCAACGGCATCAAAGGCGATCTCACCGGCATCGAAAATCTCAGCATCGCCGCTACGCTGGCTGGAAATACCATTTCACAATCAAGCGTTTGGGCAGCACTCGCCCGCATTGGCTTGACCGGATTTGAGGATTTACCCACGCGAATGTTGTCGCAAGGACAAAAGAAACGGGTCGCGCTGGCGCGGCTGATGTTGTCCACCGCGCCGCTGTGGATACTGGATGAACCCTTCACCGCGCTGGATGTTGACGCAGTAGCACTGCTACAAACGTTGATTTCTGACCACATTGCCGCTGGCGGATTAGCGATTTTAACCACACACCAAGCCGTGCCTCTGACTTCTGGGCAGGTCGCGCATCTGGATTTAGGGGATTAAACCAACATGTTGCGCAGTTTCTGGTGCATCCTCCACCGCGACCTCACACTGGCGCTGCGTCGCCGCACTGATGTTCTCACGACCTTGTTTTTCTTCGTGATTGTCGTCAGTTTATTCCCGCTCGGCATCAGCACTGAACGGCAGATTTTGCAGATTCTCGGTCCCGGCGTGGTCTGGGTTGCCGCGTTATTGGCTTCAATGCTGGCGCTAGAGCGATTATTTGCAGCAGATTATGACGATGGCACCTTGGAGCAATTATTATTAACTGGTC
>NZ_PPGH01000007.1 GCF_002958735.1 Chromatium okenii
GCGTGAGATTTTTTCAACAAACCATCATCCATTTTTTCAACTTTAGAACGTTTTTCAGCGATATTCCAACTGACCACTTTTTCATTAAATTTGTTTTTAACTTTTTCGCGTTTATCTGCACCAGTGTAGCCAGCATCACCAAAAACTTTTTGTTCTTGACCATGTAAAATGTTTTCAACTTGAGTGACATCATGCTCATTTGCCGCCGTGCCAACCACGGTATGCACTAACCCAGAATTAACGTCAACACCAATGTGTGCTTTCATTCCGAAATACCATTGATTTCCCTTGCGAGTAGAATGCATTTCTGGATCGCGTTCTTTTGCTTCGTTTTTTGTTGAAGAAGGGGCATTGATAATGGTCGCATCAACGATTGTCCCTTGATTTAACAACAATCCTTTCTCGCGTAAATGCGCATTGATTGTAGAAAAAATCACTGTAGTCAGTGCATGACGTTCGAGTAAATGGCGAAATTTCAACAGTGTTGTTGCATCTGGTACCGCTTCAACACTCAAATCAATACCTATGAATTGCAGTAATGATTGACTATCGTAAATTGCATCTTCCAGTGCCTCATCAGCAAGATGATACCATTGCTGTACAAAGTACATCCTTAACATCCGCTCTAATCCTATTGGCGGACGACCACGCTTACCTTGACTATCAGGGTAGTAATAAGGTGTCAATGCTTTAACCAAAGTTGACCATGGAACAATTTTTTCCATATCATTGAGAAAACGTTCACGGCGCGTCGTTTTCTTTTTTGCTAAAAATTCTGATTGTGCAAAAGAAAATTGTTTCATGCTGGTATCATATTTACATTACGACTGATGCCTATTTTATCATTTAGATCGCAACGATGCTGGCTATTTAATCAGTGTTTCCCAAAGGTATTTAAAGAAGCTGTGGAGCATGAACTTTATACACCGTAATCAATTCAATTGTGCTCTTTTATTAAAAAAGCGCCTATTGATTAAATCCGCTCAACCATCATATTCAAAAGGGTGTAGAAACTATCAACTACGGCAGAAATGCCTTATTATCATCTTAGAACCCAATGTCATCACCATAAATCTATGACCATTAACATTCATCCACATGCGCTCACCAGAATGAAGGAACGTGGCGCGACCAAACAAGAAGTGATTGAAACTGTCAATTCTGGTGAACGCTTCCCAGCTAAATTTGACAGAATTGGTTTCCGTCGCAACTTTCCCTATGCCAGCGTTTGGCGTAACCGAGAGTTTGCCACAAAACAAATCGAAGTCTTTGCGGTTGAAGAACAAGGCGACCGGGTAGTCATTACCGTCATCGTGAAATACTTTTAGAGGATTGATAAATGCGCGTTGAATATGATCCACAATACAACATTGCTTATTTACGCTTTCTTGATACCCAAGCCGAAGATTTGCAAACATTGCATCTCAGTGAAGAATTGAACATCGATTTAATGCCTGACGGACGCCTTTATGGAATTGAACTACTCAATGCCAATGAACAGCTTTTCCGTCAAGATGCTGGACAGCTTTTAGTGAACAATCGCCAGACTGGACAAATGCAATCAATTCTTGTATTTGATTTTGTGTAAACCCATGCCGTGCTTCGCTTGAAACAAGCATTAAAATCTGCAATCCATTACGGGGATTTTCACATGACTGCGCAATACTACGAAGCCGTTGCTGAACTTCCAAAAACCATTGCTTACAATTACAGCTACCGCTAGAAATACCAACGGGAATAGTGCACATGGCGATTAGTTTTAAACCGACATCCAATAATCAAGCGACCGGTGACAGCATTAAAAAGTTGTTTTCTGCAATGCCATTTTACTATTCATCATGCCCTTAAAGTTATTACATCCACGCCATTGGGTAAGTTGGTTAGGCGTAGCAATTATTTATCTGTTGGGGCGCTTGCCATTTCCATTGCTATGGGCATTTGGTAGCTTCATCGGCGGATTGAGTTATTTATTTGCTGGATCGCGGCGGCGAATAGCGCGGCGCAATTTACAATGCTGTTTTCCAACGCTCAGTAACATCGCCCGCGAGTACCTCTTATGGAAGCATTTTATTTGGCTTGGTGTTGCAGTATTAACGCAAGGTGTGCGTTGGGAGATTTCACCGGCGCGAGTACGGCGGCTGGTGCATATTCGCAACCAATCAATTATTGACACCTATCTTACTGCTGATCGTCCGATCATCTTATTAGCACCGCATTTTATTGCATTAGAATTAGGTGGCGCGGGATTAACTGCATTGGTACATCCATGCGTTCACATGTATCAACGCCTCCGCAATCCCGTCATGGATTGGCGAGTACGTCGCGCCCGTTGTCAATTCGGCAGCATTCCCATTGAACGCAGCGATGATTTACGCGGTTTAATTCGCATCATTAAAGCGGGTACGCCATTTATTTATTTGCCAGATCAGGATGCAGGGCGACGCGGGATTTTCGTTCCTTTTTGTGATCAGCCCGCTTCAACCGTACCAATGCTAGGACGCTTCGCAGCGAAAACAAATGCCGTTGTTATTCCAACAATCACTCGGTTTTTACCTTGGGGACGTGGTGTCGAATTGTGTTTTTATCCGCCATTAGAACAATTTCCAAGTGGCGATCAAATTGCCGATACAACACAAATGAATCAAGTTATTGAAGCACATGTGCGCGATTTACCGGCACAGTATTTCTGGGTGCATCGTCGCTTCAAAACCCGTCCAGATCATTTATCGCCATTATATTATGTAAAACGAAAACGCTAATGGAAAATTTTTGTATTAATCCCAGTCTAAGCAGTATTTTTTCAAAAAATGGGAAATTAAATTTCATTAGTAAATGGCGTGACTGGTTATTAGGCGCAACATTTTTATTGCTATTGCTAGCAGCAGTACAATTCACAATTGGTTGGGCAACGCTACTCGCACCATGGCGGGAATTATCGCCTTGGCTACTCGCTTGGCTATTCGCATTAACCGCACTTAGTTATGGATTACGCGCTGTGCGTATGACGGATTATTTCCGCCAACAATTTGCCGGAAAATTTGCGGTTATGTTGCGCTTAACAATTTTTCACAATGTCGCTAATAATTTATTACCCATGCGCAGTGGTGAATTGGTGTTTCCGTGGTTAATGCGGCGCTATTTTGGATACGAAATACTGGATGCTGCTGCCGCCTTAATTTGGATTCGATTATTTGATCTGCATTTTCTCGCACTAATTGCTATTGTTATTCTCAATTTACGTCAGCCGTCATGGATATGGTGGCTGTTAGCGGCACTATGGATTGCAGGATTAACCCTATTAAAATTTTTCAACCAACTGCATCGTTTACCACAATTAAGCAGTACTGGGCGAATACAAAAATTAATCAAACAAGTCTTGCAAACTGCACCAAGTGAATTGAGTTTAATTGCACGGATTTATTTATGGACAGCGTTAATCTGGAGCTTAAAATTCGCTGCCTTTGTGAGTTTGCTAAGATTCTTTTTGCCGCTGGATATTTGGCAATTATTAACTGGCGTGATGGGTGCGGAATTGTCTAGTGTGTTGCCGTTTCATGGCATCGCTGGCAGCGGCAGTTATGAATTGGCAGCAGTAGCTGCATTGATGCCGCTTGGAATTGAGCCTAAACTGGCGTTGGCTGGTGCAGTCAATTTGCATTTATTTTTATTGGGAAGCACGTTAATTCTAGGTGCACTCGCATTTCTTCTAAAAAAACCATCACCGAATTGTTGAGGAGTTATTTTGTGTTGCGTGGATTGCCAATTGTATTGATACTTTGGGTATTAATGTATACGCATCTCACTGAATTAGCTGATGTTTCAATTGCATTACTGCATTTGGAACGTGCCAGCGCATTTGGCGAAGCAGTTTATTTTTTCTGTTACGAAGTGCCTAAAGTACTGTTATTACTGATCGGCATCGTCTTTATCATGGGGATCATTCAAACTTTTTTCGCACCAGAACGTACTCGTGCACTGCTTGCTGGACGACGACTTGGTATTGGTAATTTAATGGCAGCCAGCCTTGGTATTGTGACGCCATTTTGTTCCTGTTCAGCAGTGCCATTATTCATTGGTTTTGTTACTGCGGGAGTGCCATTGGGTGTAACCTTTTCATTTCTTATTTCTGCGCCGATGGTAAATGAAGTCGCGCTGGCACTGCTGTTTGGATTATTCGGATGGAAGGTTGCAGTGCTCTACTTAGGAATGGGGTTGATTATCGCTATTGTTGCAGGAATTATTATTGGCGCATTACGAATGGAAGGATATTTAGAAGATTGGGTTCGTGCAATTCATTTTGGCGATGTCGCAACGCAGGATTACACCAATTTTATTTGGTCACAACGAATTGCTGCGGGAATAAAACATGTCCGCGAAATTGTCGGACGTGTATGGCTATATGTGGTGATCGGTGTTGGATTAGGCGCAGTTATTCACGGCTATGTGCCAGAAGATTTTATGGCTGCGTTGATGGGACGTGATGTGTGGTGGGCGGTTCCTATGGCAGTAATACTTGGTGTGCCAATGTATAGCAATGCTGCCGGAATTATTCCCATTGTTGAGGCGTTAATTGGTAAAGGCGCAGCGCTTGGTACGACCTTAGCGTTTATGATGAGCGTGATTGCGTTATCTGCGCCGGAGTTATTGATTTTGCGCAAGGTGCTAAAATGGCCATTAATTGCCACTTTTGTCGGGGTGGTTGCTACTGGCATTTTATTGGTTGGTTATGTTTTCAATTGGGTTTTATAACGGAGCAATGACATGAAAAACGTCAAAATTCTTGGTACGGGTTGCCGCAATTGCCAAACTACACGCAATTTAGTCGAAGAAGTGGCGAAAGCGAAAGGCGTGATTATTGAATTAGAAAAAGTGGAGAAAATTGAGGACATCATGCGCTATCGCATTCTGGCAACGCCGGGCGTGGTGATTGATGGAGTGGTGGTGCATTCTGGCGGAATACCGGAACGCGGAACAGTTGAACGTTGGTTTGAATGAATCGCTATTTTTTAATGCACTCGCGCCCAATCAAATGCCGCACCAGGATCAGTTTTGCGTCCGGGTGCAATGTCACTGTGACCAACGATGCGCTCAGAAGTGATTGCTGAATAGGTGCTGCGCAATTGCACAATGCTCGTATTCAGCGTTTGATATTGTTCATCCGTAAACGGCATATCATCCGTTCCTTCTAATTCAATCCCAATTGAATAGTCATTACAGCGTTCGCGCCCTTGAAAACACGATTTTCCTGCGTGCCATGCTCGTTGTATAAAGGGCACGTATTGAATGATCATTCCGTCGCGGCGAATCAGTAAATGTGCGGAAACGCACAATTGTGCAATCGTTACAAAATACGAATGCGCAGCAGGATCAAGCCGATTGAGAAAAAAGTCATCAATCCAATTCCCACCAAATTCGCCCGGCGGTAGGCTGATATTATGAATTACTAATAGATCAATCACGGTATTCAGCGGGCGTTGATCGTAATTCGGTGATAGGTGGCGCTGCGCGGTCAATAGCCAGCCGTCAGCGTCAATGGCGGAATGAAATGTCATTATAAATTATTCGGTTGAATGGAGAAAAACCAGTGTTGCGCCAAGCTGCTGCTGGAGCCATTCGCGGATTTGATGGCGAGAACGAGCGCCGCTGAATCGCGCTATTTCCAGACCGTAATGAAACAACATCACGGTCGGAAAACCGCGCACCTGATAGCGCCCAGCCTCGCGCATATTATCGCCTTCATCTACCTCCAAAGTGGCGAGGTGAATTTGACCGTTGAGATCGGCAATTACGCGCTCTAATTGCGGTGATAAGGCGCGGCATGGCGCACACCAATCCGCCCAAAAATCCACGAGAATCGGACGCTGATGTGATGCTTCCAATACGGTAGTAGTGAAGTTTTCGGTGGATACTGCGAAGATGTCAGGATGTGTGGACACGACAAAAATACTCCAAAGCTAATCGACGACAATACGGATTAGTGTTCTCAAAATTGGACGCGTTTGCCGTCATGCAATTGAATTTTTTATTCACAGTAAACCCGAATTGAAACCACATGATAGGCATTACAATTTCAATTGCGTTTTTGTTTGTAGCTGGAAAAATCAATACCTGAATAAATATGCCCTAAGTGATATTTTAGCATTTATGATATCGTTAGCAATGTAAAAAAAGCGCGGAATAAAATTCCGCGCTGTTGTTCTGTCATTTAGATTAACCATATTCGCACTAAATTGGCAATATGATCAAATCAATTTAATTAGCTACCCAAGTATTTTCATCTTCAGCACACAGACCCCGACCACCTCTGTATTCAACATCCATTAACATCGTGCGGACACCATCTGTGGTAACGCTGAATGGTTCGCGTAAATCGCGGGGTGCCCAATCACAAAAGGTGGTCATTCCCGGGTTAGCGCCACTGATTGGCACTACGTTGTAACACAAAAATAATCGCGCCATATTCGCCAATGCGTCTGGTACTGCAAAAGTTGCATATCCTGCTGGAAGTGTTGTCGGATCGGGATTATTTACCCAAAACGTTGGTATCAATTTAATTACACTCAACTGTCGATTGTACGGGGGACCAACCATTACTGCGCCCATTAAACCGCCATCGTGAGTGCAATCATCGCGCAATAACGCACCACCAAACACATTCACATGATCATCAGCCAATAGATATTTGCCAACATCTCGCGGTTGCTCAGAATTACCGACACCATTACCCGGAAAAGAATCAAAATCATGTCGATGATCAGGAGGACTCGCCTGTACATTCGCAAAGACTAGCCCAAGTGCTAATCCTACCGCGCAGGAAAACTGTGTTTTCATTATTGCTGCCTCTCTATTTAACGATAGACGCTCAAGTTGAGCTGTAACTAACCGTGCCATATTAGTCAAATACGACCGATATATTCTAACGCCTATTTAGTAAATGCGTAAAGCACATGATGCGTTATGTGCGCAAACGAAGCTGGTAATAACGCGAGATCACTTCCCCGCTCCTTCCACAATTACAATTTCATCAGGTGTCAATTCGTACAGCGCATACACCAATTGATCTATTTCCCGTTCCAAGGCGCTGGTGTCCGCTTTGGGATTCTCTGATTTGGCGACAAGGATTTGGTTAACTAATTTAATGATTGGCTCTTGTTCATCTGGAGCATCAAAACTACGTTTGGGTAAAAGTAATTCTTCAACGTGTGTCTTTTTTACTTGAGCAAGTGCTTCCCCCTTTTCTGGATTGATAAAAAAATAAATAAAATCTGTAAATTTTGAGTTTAAAATACCCAAAACAAAAAGTAAGTCTGTAGAATTTTTTGGCAAAATAATGTGTAAATTGTCTCTACCTACAACGCCTGAATTACAAAGAGTTGAAATAATAGAATCACTAGTTTGACGAACAAAAATTTTAACAGGTGCTTCAAATATAGATGAATCGCGTGGCGCAGCAAGCCACTCTCCATACTTAATCCAATAATCGTTATTCCAGAGCGTGACATAACGTTGGATAAGACTACCTCTCAGAAGTGGCATCCAATTAGCACCGGATGGCTTCGAGCCTTCAACAACAAAAGGTTTTTCTCTCATAATTTGCGCAGTTTGAGGCGGTTTCCCTTTTCCCTTTTCAAAGGGTTTAACCCCGTTATACACGTCTGCAACAGATTTCAAAACTACGCCTCTTTTTTTAATTGTCTGAAAAAGATTTTGATGGGTTGGAGGAAAAATTACATTGATTGCATTACCATCTTTTGGAACATTTGCCCAAGTGAGATTGTGTGCAAAACGAATTCCAACTGGCTCAAAAAAGAAAACTGGAAACCCAATGCCTTCTTGAGGTGTTGATTTTTTGAAAACGAATACATTTGTGTCAACGACAGCAGCAAATACTTTTGTTTTAATAACAAGAAGACCAAGCCACTGGAAATGAGATACTAAAAACCTTCTAAATTTTTGAAAGGTAAGCGATGGCAGCCATGTGTTAGGAACAATGTAAATAATTACACCCTGATGACGCATCAGTTCATAACCTTTTTCTACAAATAGCATATAGCTTTCGGGAGGATTGCTTTGGTGTTTATAAATTTTTAGGAGCCAAGCTCGTAATTCAGGTGAAAACTTTGCACCATAAGGCGGATTTCCAATCACCACGTCAAACCCGCTTTTCTGATGAAATACTTCTGAAAAGTAAATCTCAAAATCAAACTCTGCTTTACCATTCGTTAGCGTGTGAATAATGGCATCAATCTGTAGCTTATACTGATCTTTCTGCTGCTTGTCTGCCGCATTAAAATAAAGCGGTTTTAATTGTTCAAGCTCACGGAATGCTTGCTCATTAAACAGCGTTTTTTCCACACCCAACAATGAATTGCCGCACACAATTTTATAAGACAAATTCGGCAACGGCTTGATGTGCTGCACGTTATCTTCATCCACCACCAGCGATAACCACAGCCGCAACTTAGCAATATCAACTGCGCCCGGATCAATATCAACTCCGTATAAACACGATTGAATGGCATGGCGTTTGAATTGATACGCGCCGCGCTCGGTAGCGTCATTAAAATACGGCGTCAATGCCGAACGAGCGCGGACAATTTCACTCATCATCCCCACCGGAAATGCACCCGAACCAACCGCCGGATCACAAACAGTAATATCCGCCAATTGCTGATCAATTTGCCGCGCCTGTTGTTGAATCGCCAGCGGCATTTCGCGCCCCGCATACTGCGTTTTAACCGTTTCATAATGCGCCAATTGATCGCCCAGCCGCACCAGCGTTTCCAAATCATCACGCGGCACGTTTAATTCCAATTCAGTCAAGCGCGTATCCAGATAATTAATTAAACTTTCCTGACACATATAATGCACGATTTCACGCGGCGTATAAAAAGAACCCAATCCTTTACGGCGATTATCTTCAATCAGATTTTCAAACACCTTGCCCAACATTTCGGGATCAATCGCCACGTCTTTTTCTAACGGCGCTGATTCAGTGATGGTGAAATTGTAGCGATCAAACACATCTAAAATGCCGGTGCCAACGTCGCCATTAGCCGCCTGCTCGGTATTCGTAAATAACCGATTGGGCAATAAAATATCCACCGTTTGCCAATGGTAATCGCCTAACGGCTCAAATAAACCGCCATTCAAAAAGGGAATACGGCAGTTGAATTGCGCACACCACGCAGCATGACCGCGATCAGTAGCGAGCGTGTCATAAAACAGCGGTTCAAGAATGTCATTAAAAAAATTGGTGTAATCATCGCGCTGCGCGAGACGGCGCAAAAAATCTGCTGGTCCCGCGCCCCAATTGTCATCTTGTGCCACACCGAGCCAGCCTTTCTTTTGCAAAAAGTATAAAAACACAATTTGCCCTAATAACTTTTTAACAAAATCTAAAGCGTTAATCTGCTGCCGCTCGAATTCATCGCGCAACAATTGCGCTTGCGCTAATAGTTGCGTCAACGCCTGTTCTAATTCACTACACAGCGCCGCGTATTGCTTGAAAAATTCTTTCGTGACCGCCTCAACACTAAACGCATCTTCAATCTGCGCCAAGGTCGGCGCGAGCCGCGTTTCCTGTAATAACGCAATAAAACGCGATTGCGCCGTGTGGCAACTTTCATTTGCACCCACGAGATAAGAACTGCGCCGCGCTGGGGTTAATTGCGTTTTAATTCCAACCGTACCAGCGACCGTTTCAACGGCACTGTATTCCATTTTGACGTAAGACAAGCGCCATTGCGCTTCTGTTGGTGAAACAAACGCCACCAATGCTGCATCTTTTTCATCGCGCTGTTTAAGATGATCGGCAATAAAATTGCGCAGCGCCGTCCGGGTGCGTTCTAATTTTGCATCATGCGTCAAGTGAACAATGAGCACATCTAATTGATCGCCGTCTGGCGCAGTGTAAGTACCGAGCCGTTCATAGCGGGCAACATGCGACTTGAAAGCATCTTTGATATAAACCGTATTCCACAGCGCAGCTTTATGTTCATCAAAATTGTTATTCAACACATTGCGCGTGAATTCCAAAAATTTCACGCGATTAAAAGCGTGGGAAAATAGATTGGCAATGTAAGTGCGTGCTTGTTGTGGGTTCATAGTGATTGGGTGCAACGATACGGAATTTGCATTATTATTTGCTGGTCAGCTCAGTAACGACCAGCAACTGTTTTGACTACACTACTTGGAGTATTTTCTCATGTCAAACGCAGAAACTTTTAATCACAGCATTGAAACTGCATCGCAACTATGGCGCATCAATCAATTGCCTTGTTTCACACAGGTGAGTTACTAGTGCAGTCAGCCGCAGCACTAATTGCTGATTTGAATCAATCAAGAATTTCCACACTCCAGCGTATCAACAATAAACTTTAAGTAGAAAATTTAACCAAATAACATTTGATGCTATCATTAAAAGCATGGCTTGATAGGAGACACTAAATGCACACAACCCTTGCCCTCGACGATGAATTAATTGCTAAAGCACAAGCACTCACCGGAATTTCAGAAAAAACTGTATTGGTGCGCGAAGCCTTACGCGCCCTGATTGAACGTGAAAGTGCCAAACAACTCGCGTTGCTGGGTGGCTCTGAACCTCTGCTTGATGATATTCCCAGACGACAATCGGTGACATCCGCATGATTCTTGTAGACACGTCGATCTGGATTGATCATCTGCGCCAAAACTGCGAAAAACTCGCCCAACTACTCGTTGTCGGTCAAGTACTCGCTCATCCGTATGTGATTGGTGAATTGGCTTTGGGAAACTTAAAAAATCGCAACGCGGTATTAGGTGCGCTACAAAACATTCCGCAAATACCCATTGCAACTAACGACGAAGTTTTTCATTTCATTGAAACGAAAGCACTTTACGGAATTGGCATCGGTTATATTGATGTGCATCTTTTAGCAGCCGTTTGGCTATCACCCAGCACAATGCTTTGGACACGCGATAAGCGATTGCTTAACGTGAGTACTCGATTAGGACTGGCGTTCAGCACCGATTAAGTTTTGAGAGTAGCGCATCAATCAAGTATGCAATTGACATCTGCCCTGCTTCTTTAGGGCGGTGAGGATGTCAATAATCACTCCCGCATCAAATAAGACGATAAAATCACTTCACGCAGTGCTGGTGGGTGATTGATGGGAACAAAGCGGTTGAATTGTAGCAATTCTGCTTGAATCTGTTCGCGCAGCACTGCCAGCACCCGCAACGGAGCAAAATTCTCTTGTCGTTTTAATGCAGTTGCCACTTTTTTAGCCGTTACTTTAGGCAATAAACCATCTTCTACAAGGCGAATCACTTTGCCAATTAACGCTTCATCATCAGTGGTGAATTGCGGGCAATGCCGCACCGCTTTATCTTTTAAGCGTTTCACAATATAACTATCATATTGATGATCCGATTGCAACGCTTTCATGTGTTCAATATCAATTATGGTGGCAGCCATCCATGCCGCTTTATTTTGCTCCAGTAAAGTATAAAAACGCTGCGGAATGTGATGGCGCAGTTCATGCGGATCAGTCGGTTTTAGCAACGTCGCCGCAGTGATAAAATCTAATTCAAACGTTGCGACGCCAGTGCCACTGCTGAGAAAAAACTTATCCAATTTGCCTTGTCGAAAATAATTCAACACCGCCGGAACTGTTGGCACTGCGGTGCTTGACACTTGCCGAGTTGAGCGGGCTTTTTGTGGCAAGCGTTTGATCCGCGCAAACAACTCGGGCTGCGTATCTCGCACGGCGCGAATTTCCGTTAAAAACTGCAATTCAGATGCCGCATTGTCATCTTCACCCGTGAGCGTTTGTTTTGAATTCCAGCGCGTAAAAAGATCGTGCGACACGATGTCTTCATTTTCTGTAAGCAGCCGCGCATCAGCACCGAGCATCTGAATAAACGCATGAATTTTTGCCTCAGCCGCTTCACGCAGTTTGATTAAATCATTACTTTCATCAGTTGGAAAAAAGTTATAGGTATAAATCCGCTCAAATGTGGTATCTACGCGATTAACGCGCCCAACGCGCTGAATTAAACGGGTCGGATTCCAAGGAATATCATAATTCACCACGATATTGGCGCGGTGCAAATTGACGCCCTCAGCAAGCACTTCAGTCGTCACGAGAATACGGTAATCATCTTTGGGACGATAAAATTTAGCATCAAAATTAGCAATGACTTCTGCGCGGACGCCGGGCGCAGCGCCACCTGTCACCAACAATACTTTTGATTCAACCTGAGCGCGGATTTTTTCTGCTAAATCGGCGGCGGTTTCTTTTGATTCGGTGAAAATAATGATTTTGTTACTTTTAAGCAGCGCATTGTCATTCAGAATGGCGCAAAAGCAATCCCATTTAGGATCGCGGGTCATTTGTTGCCAATTGCTGTGAATATCCTTGAGCAGCGCCAAATCATGTTCCAAATCAATCTTAAACTCCGGTGTAAAATCGGCAGCCGCCAATTTTTCCGCTTTATCTTCATCCAGCAGCCGCTCAATTCCTGCTTCATCATCTGCATCCAATAAATCAAAAATTTTTGCGCTGTGTTTTTTACTAATAAATACATGCCCTTTATTAAATTCAATCATCACGCGTTCATAAGTCACAATAAAGCGTTCCAGCGTGGCACGAAATGCCGCAAAGCTGCTTTCAAGGCGCTTAACCAGCATTATTTTCATTAATTTAGCTAAATTGCGCTGGCTGTGAATGGCTTGCTCATCACGCTCGCCGTTGTAATATGCCAGTGGTGTATAGCGGGCATATTTGAACTCGTGAGTTAGTGTATAAATAGTCTGATTAAATACCTGCGATTCATTCGTATTAAATTGATAAAACAGTGGTTCGGGATCGGCAACTTCGGGAAATTTGAGACCTTGTTGGGCAAGATCAGCGCCGTAGTATTTGGCAATCTCGCTGCGGGTGCGGCGAATCATCAAGAATTTCAACACTTTTTCGCGGGTTTCTCGCGCATTATCCTGTACGATGCGCAAATACTCGGCGTGATCACTTTGACGGTCGAGGGCATCGAGACGGCGGCGCAACCGACCAAAGAAGGCTTCCAAATCGCGCACATTCGGAATGGTGCTGCGTTTACTCGGCTGGAACAGTTTGATTTGGCTCAAAATATCTTGTGGCGCATTATTCAGCGGCGTGGCCGACACCAGCACGACACGCTTGCCAAAACAAATCTGCGCTAATAGCGAATAACTTTGCGTGGTTTCACTGCGAAAACGGTGCGATTCATCAATAAATACCGTTGTGAATTTGCGCAAATCTTGTGTGCATAATGCCTCCAATTTACCCACTGATTCACACCGATAACCACGCACGCCAAAATCACGAAATACATTTGGCCATGCGCTAGGATTTTGCGCATCCAATAAATGCGGTGGCGCAATCACTAAACAGGGCGTATTGAGTTGCTGCGCCAGCAATGCCGCCATATAGGTTTTTCCTAAACCAACCACATCCGCTAAAAATACGCCGCCGTATTCATCCAAAATTTTATGCGCATTTGCCACCGCTTCTGCCTGATAGCGCAATGGCTTAAAACCGGGCGGCAAATTGCCATCCAAACTATCAATTGATAAATTCAGTTCGCCGCGAAAGTATTCGTATAACAATTTGAGATACAGCTCATAAGGCGTGATTGCTGCATAATGTGAATCTTGTTCAATGGTGGTGACATAATCCGCCGTCACATCCACCGCTTCTGTCCACAATTCATTAAACTTGGCGCGAGCAAATTCGTAATCAGAGCGATTTTTTAGTTCAACGTTAAATTCTAAATTATCCACTAAACCGGCAGCGGTAAAATTGCTGGAACCAGTAATAACGCGTCCGGCGTCGCGGTCGCCTTCCTTAAAGGTCATGATATAGAGCTTGGCGTGAATACGCCCCGACGGATATGCACGAATAGCTAATTTGCCGGATTTAATCCATTCCACAAAGTGCTGCACTCCGCTTTCAACAGCAGCACTCTCTTCTGCTTGCTGTAATTCGTGTAGAATTGCGCCGGGGAGATGTTGATGGACATAAGAATGAGATTCTAGCGCCAATTCCTGCTGCGCTTGCGCCGTTGCCAGCAATTGCAACACTGGTCGATCCGTATTGATGCCAATTAAAATCCGAATCTGTTCCGTATTTGCTAATGCAGAATGCAATTGATGAAAACCACTGATGAAAAAATAACCAACTAAACACTCAAAACAGCGTGGATGATCATTTAATAACACATTAAAGCGGTCGCGGAGATGTTGCCCGTGTTCATTGGTAATAAACGTCAAATCTGAGACAGTACTCATGCAGCGATTTCCTAAAAATAAACGACAATAGCGAGCAGTTTAGCCGGAAATCTGCACTGCAATCTGGAGCCGCTGCCCGTCCTGAGCTATCGTAGCTGTCCGCTGCCAACCATCAGCGGCATTTTTCCTTCCTATTGAGAACCACTGCTTATGTCCACACTTTCCACTCCTCGCTCGGCTTTTCCCGTTACGCGGCTGCGCCGGATGCGCCGTGATGATTTTTCGCGTCGGTTGATGCGCGAGCACACGCTTACTGCTAACGATTTGATTTATCCCGTATTTGTGCTGGAAGGCAGCAATCAGCGCGAGCCAATCGCGTCGATGCCCGGCGTGGAGCGCCTGAGCATTGATTTATTGGTAGAAGACGCTCGCACTGCCTATCAATTGGGAATTCCGGCGCTGGCACTATTTCCTGTGACGCCGTTATCGGTTAAATCACTCGATGCGCGGGAGGCATTTAATCCCAACGGACTGGCGCAGCGTGCAGTACGCGCAATTAAAAACGCAGTGCCGGAATTGGGGATCATTACCGATGTCGCGCTTGATCCATTCACCACGCATGGACAAGACGGTTTAATTGATGTCGCCGGTTATGTGATGAATGACGAAACGGTGGAAGTACTCGTACAACAGGCTTTATCTCATGCCGAAGCTGGCGCAGATATTGTGGCTCCATCGGACATGATGGATGGACGCATTGGCGCAGTGCGCACCGCATTAGAAGCTGCCGGTTATATTCACACCCGTATTCTGGCGTATTCCGCAAAATATGCGTCGAGTTATTACGGACCATTCCGCGATGCAGTTGGTTCAGCGGGCAATTTAGGTGCGGGCAATAAATACACTTATCAAATGGACCCGGCGAATTCCAATGAAGCACTGCATGAAGTCGCATTGGATTTAGCGGAAGGTGCGGATATGGTGATGATTAAACCCGGCTTGCCGTATTTAGACATCGTGCGGCGGATTAAAGATCAATTCGGTGCACCAACGTTTGTTTATCAAGTCAGTGGCGAATATGCGATGTTAAAAGCCGCCAGTTTGAATGGCTGGCTGAATGAAAAGGCAGTGGTTTTAGAGGCGTTATTATCAATGAAACGTGCTGGCGCAGATGGCATTTTGACGTATTACGCTAAAGACGTGGCGCGTTGGTTGGCGGAATAGACGAATTGGCAACGATGATGACCAATAAACCTTGGTGGACAATAACAACGGTGCTGCGTTTGTTGGTCGATGTCATCGCTGCCGAAGTGACGCGGGCGCGACCGGGGTTGCTCGGTGTGCGGCAGGCGCTGGCGCTGTTGACCGAAGCGCCGCTGCATTCTGACAGTCCGCAACTTGAGCAGGCGTTGGAGCGTTTAGATTTGGATTCGTTGGAGTTTCTTAATCTGGTGACGGCAATCGTGGTGCTGTTTCATCTCCACGAAACCGGTTTAGATCAACGTTTGATGACCTCACGGCGCTTGCGCGTGTGGGTCGATACCGTGCTGGAAAGTCGCCGTCACTGGGATGAAGCGATGAGCTTTTTCACTTCCGGTTCGACTGGACAACCGAAATTATGCACCCATCCGCTGGCGTGGCTGGAAGAAGAAATCAGCTTTTTTGCCAACGAGTTACACGACCGGCGGCAGGTGCTCAGTGCGGTTCCATTTCAGCATATTTACGGCTTTTTATTTGCCACGATGCTGCCTGCGCAGTTGAAAATTCCCGTGCACGATGTGCGTAACGCACTGCCGAGCAACGTACTGCGGCGAGCGCAGGCTGGCGATGTCATCGTTGGTCATCCGGCATTTTTTGATTTGGCGCTGCGTTCACCATTAACGCTCGCGCCTGATGTCACCGTCATTTCATCGACGGGGCATTGTCCGGCGAGTGTATGGCAACGGCTCGCTGCGGCGGGTTGTGCGCGGTGCATTGAGGTTTACGGTTCTTCGGAAACTGCGGGCATTGGACTGCGTGAAGCGGCTGGTGATCCGCTGCAATTACTGCCGCATTGGTCGCGTCCTGCCGATACCGTTGAACATCTCAGTCGCTACTTGCCAAACGGCGCAGTGGTGACGACGGCGTTACCGGATCAATTGCAATGGGTGGAAGCGCGGCAGTTTCAAGTGCTGGGGCGACGCGATGGCGCAGTGCAGGTCGGCGGCGTCAACGTGTTTCCGCAACGGGTGCAGGAGTGTCTGTGTCAACATCCCGACGTTATTGACGCGACGGTACGGCTGGCAAGTGCAGCGGCAGGCGGACGTTTGAAAGCGTTTGTCGTGCCGCGTGTCATTGGTGCAGATTCCGCACAATTTGCCGAGCACCTGCATCATTGGTTATCTGAACGACTCACCGCAGCGGAATTGCCACGCACCATTACAATTGGTGCTGAATTGCCGCGTTCGTCATTAGGCAAACTGATTGATTGGATATAAAAAATCGCTCGATTGTGCTACACGATCGAGCGACTATTAGAAATTAAAACGCCCGGTACTCAGTTATTCTTTGCACCCTGCGCAATCCAGTGTTCAATCAATGCAATCTTGTCGGCACTGAGTGGATCTTTTTTGTGCGGCATCTGAATTGATTTGTCCACTTCACCGGAAACCAAACGGTAAAGACTGCTGGATAGCGGATCACCAGCAACCACGACCGGGCCGAATTTCGTGCCCTTCATCAACGATTCATAAGACTCAATAAAAAATCCGCTGGTCTCGTAACCCTTGCCGCCTTTCAAATGACATTCAATGCAATTGGTATCAAGCAAGGGTTTAATGTCGTTTTTAAAACTCACCGTCCGTTCGTTACAGCCCGCAATAAAAAGCGCCAATGGAAGACCAACAGCAATAACTTGCAGATATTTTTTCATACCTTCCTCTTCGTAAAAAACCCAGTTTTAATACTGGGAAAAAATAAGCAATGACCGTATCACGGTCGGTTCTTTTTAATACACAAATACTGGTTTTCAAATCAGGATTTTGAGTACTTATGATTGAAAATCAAGTCTCTGTGGTTACTACTTTTATTCCAATGAGTGCACGCACTGGTGCAAAACTTCGCCGATGATGCGGGCACACTCCTAACGTTTGCAATGCCGCTAAATGGGTGCGCGTCGGATAACCCTTGTGTTGCGCAAAACCATAGCCGGGATATTCCGCATCCAATGCAATCATCAATCGGTCTCGCGCTACTTTCGCTAAAATCGACGCAGCGCCAATTGCCGCAATTGAACCGTCACCACCCACCACTACCTGCGCTTCACAACCGAAATCTGGACAGCGATTACCATCAACGAGAACACGCTGCGGTGGTACGGTCAACGCTGCCACCGCCCGCTGCATCGCCAGCAGCGAGGCTTGTAAAATGTTAATACGATCAATCTCTTCCACGCTTGCCCATGCCACTGCCCACGCCAGCGCCCGCTCCTGAATAACTTGCTCAAGCGCAGTGCGACGAGTTGGACTGAGTTTTTTGGAGTCATCAATTCCCGCAATCGGGCGACGCGGATCGAGAATCACTGCTGCTGCACTCACCGGCCCAGCGAGCGGTCCGCGCCCTGCTTCATCGACTCCGGCAATGAGCAGCACATGTTCATTCATATCATTCTTTTCCAATTAACTTCATTATTGCACTGGCTGCAGTTTGCGCAGCATCACGGCGCAATTCGCTATGAATACGTCCGTAATCCGCTTGAATTGCTGCCACCCGTTCTGGGTGATCGAGCCAATCCAGTAATGCAGCTGCCAGCACCTCAGCACGGCATTGTGCTTGAATAAACTCCGGCGCTAATGCCCGTCCCGCCAATAAATTCGCCATTGCAATAAATGGAACCTTAATTAAACCTAGGCGTTTAATTAATTGATAAGTTAATGGATGAACGCGATAAGCAACCACCATCGGACGTTTAAGCAACAGCGTTTCTAAAGTCGCAGTTCCCGACGCAGTGAGCACACAATCCGCAGCAGTAATTGCTTCTCGACTGCGCCCATCTAACAGCGTTACTGGTAAATGCGGTGCACGTTGCGCCAATTCTTTAATAAATAACTCTCGCAAGGTGTTATTCACCAGTGGAACCACGAAATGCAGATTTGGACGCATTAAATAACAGCGATGCGCCGCATCAATAAAGGGCGCAGCCAATCGCCGCATTTCACTGATTCGACTGCCGGGCAATAACGCAATCACCGGATCGGCGAGAGACAAATTCAATGCGCCTCGCGCTGCATCACGATCAACAATAAAAGGAATCTGATCTGCAAGTGGATGACCAATTGCAATTGCGGGAATATGATGGCGTGTCAAAAAAGCGGCTTCAAATGGAAATAGACACAACATTAAATCAACTGCGCGGCGAATAGTTTTTACCCGCCCAGCACGCCACGCCCATACAGTTGGACTGACTACATGCACTGTTTTAATTCCCGCTTCGCGTAGTTGCTGCTCTAAATACAAATTAAAATCTGGGGCATCAATACCAATGAATACTGCTGGGCGATTAGCGAGAAAGTAACGCTTCAAAGTACCACGCAATTTTAATAATTCCGGCAAATGTGCGAGCACTTCGGTTAATCCCATTACCGATAAACGCTTCCAACGGCAATAAGGTTTCACAACCAGCCGCTTGCATCTGTGTTCCCGCAACACCAATAAAACGTGC
>NZ_PPGH01000008.1 GCF_002958735.1 Chromatium okenii
GATAACGCGCTTCATCGGCGGCAGTGTCCGGGCGCTGAATGTACGGGGCAGCGGGGAATGTGTCCCGTGGTGCGCCATCAATTCCGCAAACGCCAGTTCTGGCGACTGCAACTGAAATAACGCGCCCTCGCGCCCAGCACTTGCAGCGTGACACCGCGTCGATCAGCAGCGTTGAACTGCCGCTGGCGCTTTGCTGGCGCGGAGGTGCGCCAGTGCGATGTGCGGCGTTAATACGCGCTCAATCAGCAGTTCCACGCGCCCGCCGCTGGATTTGCGCCCAAACAATCGCGCCCGCATGACGCGAGTGTTGTTGAACACCAGCAAATCGTGGGGACGCAGCAGTTGTGGTAAATCGGCAAATTGCAGATCGCGGAGAGCTGCGGCGGAATGTTCCACCACCAGCAGCCGTGACCCGCCGCGTTCGGCAGCGGGTGTTGGGCGATCAACTCAGGAGGGAGGTCGTAGTGAAAATCAGAACGAGAAAAACGCATTGCACTCAATCAGAAATGACCTTGAATTACAGCAAAATTTGCGGATGCAGCAGCGGCGCACCATCCAACCACGCTCGTCCATCCGCCCCAGCGCCAGCCGCTTTTCGGCAAACCAGCGCACCGTCGTCGGATAAAGCCGGTGTTCCTGCGCCAGCACCCGTGCGCCCAACGTTTCTGCATCATCATTCGGCAGCACCGGCACGCGCACCTGCGCAATCACCGGCCCGCCGTCGAGTTCGGCAGTCACAAAATGCACACTCGCGCCGTGCTCTGTTTCTCTGGCGGCCAGCGCCCGCTCGTGGGTGTGTAATCCTTGAAATTTCGGCAGCAATGACGGATGGATATTGAGCATTCGACCTCGGTAATGCTCAACCAAGGTCGCAGTCAGAATCCGCATAAACCCAGCCAGCACGACCAAATCCGGCGCGTATTGATCAATCAACTGTTGTAAATCAGCATCATAGCTGGCGCGGTCGGCATAATTCCGATGATTCAGCACTGCGCTGGCAATGTTCGCCTGCTGCGCCCGCTCCAAACCAAAAGCCTTTGGCTCGTTGCTGATGACGGCCACGATTTCGAGGTGCGCAATCTGCGCGTCAAGCAATGCCTGCAAATTGCTGCCGCTGCCGGAAATCAGCACCACCACGCGCAATTTAGCCATGCGCAGCTCCGTCGCAATACACCACGCTTGGCGCAACATTCGGCGCTTCTGCTTCGATATGCCCGATGCGCCATGCCGTTTCGCCGGCTGCCTGCAACTGCGCCAGCGCGGTATCGGCATCTTCTGCGGCCACGCAGACGATCATGCCGATGCCGCAATTGAAGGTGCGCAACATTTCCATCGCGGTAATGCCGCCCTGCATTTGCAACCAATCAAACACTGCCGGACGTGACCACGCAGTGAGATCAAGCTGCGCTCGTGTGCCCGGCGGCAACACTCGCGGCAGGTTTTCGGTCAAGCCGCCGCCGGTGATGTGCGCCAGCGCGTGTATTTTGAGACTGCGGGTTAATGGCAGCACCGAGCGGACGTAAATCCGCGTCGGCGCGAGCAGCCGTTCGCCGAGCGTCGCGCCATCAAACGGCTCGGCTAAATCTGCGCCGCTGACGGCAATCACTTTGCGAATCAAGGAATAACCGTTGGAATGCGCCCCAGAAGATGCCAGCCCAATCAGCACATCGCCGACGGTGACGCGCTCCGGCACGATCAAATCTGCTTTTTCCGCAATGCCGACGCAAAAGCCAGCGAGATCGTATTCGCCTGCGTGATACATGCCGGGCATTTCCGCTGTTTCGCCGCCGGTCAAGGCGCAGCCCGCTAATGTGCAGCCCTGCGCGATGCCGCTGATGACTGCCGCTGCGACTTCGACATCCAATTGCCCAGTGGCGTAATAATCGAGGAAAAACAGCGGTTCGGCGCCACTAACCAAAATATCGTTGGCGCACATGGCGACCAGATCAATGCCGATGCTGTCGTGTCGTCCCAGTTCCAGCGCCAGCTTCAGTTTGGTTCCCACGCCGTCGGTGCCTGACACCAGCACCGGTTGGCGATAATTCGCCAGTGGTAATTCAAACAGTGCGCCAAAACCACCGAGTCCAGTGAGAACGCCGGGGCGCATGGTGGCAGCCGCGAGTGGTTTAATGCGTTCGACTAAACGTGCTCCGGCGTCGATGTCAACACCGGCATCACGATAATTGAGAGAAAGAGGACGAGAATCTGGCATGACGGCGATGATTAGTTCCGAATGAAGTGGCGAATGGCCGATTGTATACCGAGACGCTTGGACAGCTGTGAATCACCCAGCTAGCATCTTAACTTTAGAACAGCACATTTCATTTAGGTCGTATTGTGAAGCTCAAAGATTTACCTAACATTATTAGCATGATGCGGTTGATTGCCGTGATTCCGGTGGTCTATCTGCTGTTTGAAGATCAATTCGGCTGGGCGCTGGTGTTATTTGCCGTTGCTGGCGCGTCAGATGGACTGGATGGCTTCTTGGCCAAGCATTATGGCTGGCAAAGTCGGCTCGGCGGTATTCTCGATCCACTCGCGGATAAAACGCTATTAGTGTGCTGTTTTCTGGTGCTGGGTGCACGCGAGTTAATTCCGATTTGGTTGGTATTGGCGGTGGTGTTTCGAGATTTGGTGATTGTAAGCGGCGCAGTGCTTTATAACTATCAAGTGGAAGCAGTGGAAGCAGCGCCCATTCCGGTGAGCAAACTCAATACGTTATTGCAAATTTTGCTGGTCGTGGCGGTGATTACCAATGCTGCGCCGCTGCCGTTGCCAGCAGCATTGTTATCGGGATTAACGTGGGCGTGTTTTATCACGGTGATTATCAGCGGTGCGCAATACGTGTGGATTTGGACACGCAAAGCGATGCGCCGAGGTTTGAAAGCCGATTAACTGCGTTCGGCAGTGAGTCGAATCGCCGCAGTAGCGAGCCGCTGACCGAGCGCATGACAGAGTTGGCGTTCGTCATCGCTGATCGGCAATTGATTATCCGCACCGGCGACATGCGATGGACCGTAAGGAGTGCCGCCGCTGGTGGTGTGCAGCAACGCCGGTTCGCTGTACGGCAAACCCATGATGAACATGCCGTGATGCAGCAGCGGCAACATCATGCTTAACAGCGTTGATTCCTGACCGCCGTGCAAACTGGACGTTGACGTAAACACACCCGCTGGTTTTCCCGCCAACGCGCCAGCCAGCCATAAACCGCTGGTGCCATCGAGAAAATACTTCATCGGCGCAGCCATATTGCCAAAGCGTGTCGGACTGCCGAGCGCCAGCCCCGCGCAGTGGCGCACATCCTCGTGATCGGCGTAGGGCGCACCGCTCGCCGGAATGCTGTCCTCGGTCGCTTCACACAGGGCAGACACTGCGGGCACGGTGCGCAGCCGCGCTTCTAAACCGCCAGCTTCCACGCCTCGCGCAATGTGTTTCGCCATTTCTGCCGTCGCTCCATGACGGCTGTAATACAACACCAAGATATAATTCATTTCTATTCTGCTCCTGAATTGCGTTGTCAGTGATCACCGATTTTCCTACTGCCTGCTGCCAATTTTTCTATTATTCAATCGCCCCCGCAACCACCGCCGCATCCATCACCACCATCGCTATCACCATCGCCGCCAAAGAAATCACCCAGCCCATCAAGTGAACCATCGAAATCAGTGCTCGTAAAATCACCCACGCAATGCACGTTAACGCCATTATTTGATTGTAAACCAATGCAATCTAGCGCGTAATAAAAACCGTTTTCGATGCCGAGTTTTTCATCCAGTGCGAACAGCAATGGTAAACGTTCACTGCTGCGTGGATTCAATTTTTCATCACGGCAGCATTGCCACCACACGCGGCGTAATCCGGCATTATTTTGGCGATTGGCGCTGAGAACCACCGCTGGCGTGTGATGTAAAAAGCGTCCAAATGCTCGCCGACAAAAGGCTTGGTAATGGCGCGTGTATAAAATGAATTCATGCCAGAGTGCATCGGCGACTTGCGAAGGCATAGAAACGAATTGCCGCCCGCTATTGAGATAAGCAATAAAGAATTGCCGCAAAGCGCGAGCAACCAAATGTCGTTCTCTGGCATTTAATTGCGGATAGTGCGCTGCAAAACGGTCGAGTAATCCGGGTGGAAAAGCATAGCTGCGAATATACGCAGCGCGTTTAGCACGGCGGCGCATCGCCCAAATTTTAATGATTAGGCTCGTCGTCCCCAGCGCCAGCAACGTGATCCAGAATCCATTCATGTTAAGTACGCTGCTGTTGGCGATGTTGACCGCCGCCATCGCACAACGCCATCAATGCTGAAAAGTTCAGCAATTCAATGTGTTTACGATCAACGCGGATCATGTTGTCGTCCTGAAAGCGCGTGAGAACGCGACTGACGGTTTCCACCGCCAAGCCGAGATAACTGCCGATTTCATGCCGCGACATGCTGAGATAAAAATCCGAGGGCGAGAGTCCGCGCCGTCGTAACCGCTGCGACAAGTTCAATAAAAAGCTGGCCAGTCGCGCCTCGGCATTTTTCCTGCCGAGCAGCAGCAGCATCTCGGTGTTTTGACCGATTTCCTGACTCAATAGCCGATACATCTGATGTTGCAGGCTGGCGGTAATCGCGGTGAGCGTTTCGAGTTTCGCAAACGAAATTTCACAAATCGCTGAGGTTTCCAAGACCTTAGCGGAACTGATGTGACAGGCGCGAGCAATCGCATCGAGACCAATGATCTCGCCGGGTAAATGAAAGCCCAGCACTTGCTCGCCACCTTCGGGGCTGGGAGCAAAGGTTTTTACTGCGCCAGTTTTGACGATGTACAGCGACCGAAAGTGATCGCCACGCCGAAATAAATAATCCCCGCGATGCAGCGGGTGATTGTGTTTGATGAGACCGTCCAGACGTTCAACGTCATCTGGTGTTAATCCCATCGGTAAACACAGGTTGACCAGACTGCAATTGCGACACGCGATGCGCATGGACTCTAGCGAGATCACTTGAAATTGGCTCACGACACATCTTTCCTTTGGTATTGACAGTGGCAGCGTGATCACGCTGGTCTGCCATTTGATTTAGATTATTTGCATCAAAATGTACGCGGTTTTTAACTGGATCGTTGACGAATTACAAGGGCGACCATTTTTGTTCGTATTATTCTGTAATGTTTTTTTGTCTGGCATTTTGTCGCCGGTCAACTGACAACTGAAAATCGCTAAATTTCTCGCTGACCACGCTACAGGCTTGATGCAACGGTGAAACCGCAACCGCTGAAATGTGGTCTAATTTCAATCAACTTTTTATGCGACGCGCTCATCTTTCTTTATGGAACAATTATTTGAACTCGCTGATCGCTTCCTCACGCAAGCTCCCGCCTGCGATTACTGGACGCTGCGCTTGGTCGAAGAGGACTCTGATCATTTAGAAGTGCGGCAAGGCGTCGTCGAACCCAGCACGCTTAATTCTTCACTCGGCGCAATGATGACCATCGTGAAAAACGGTGGCATTGGTTACGCAGCAACCAATGATTTGAGTCTCGCGGGCTGGCCGCAGCGAGTGCGCGAGCGACGGAATGGGCGCAGGCACATGCTCGCCTCGGCTTATTCGATGCCAGCCTGTATCCGCGTTCTAATACCCGCGCTGATTACCATTCGCCAGTGCGCGAATCGTGGAATGCGCTGCCCGTGACCGATAAATTGGCGCTGCTGCAGGATGTGAATACGGCGTTGCAGATTGATGAGCGCATCGTCGATTGTTCGGCATGGTTGACGCGGCACAGGGTCGCGCAGTTGCTAGTCACCAGCGACGGCGGGCGCGTGTCGCAGGTATTTGAATCGGTACATTCGGGACTGCTCGCAGTCGCTAATGCTGGAATCAAACGCAGCGCCGTCACGGTGGCGGCGCAGATTGGCCGCAGCAGGGTGGCTGGGAACGCGTCACTGCGGCGCGATTGTTGGACGATGCGCCGCGGGTGGCAGCGGAGGCGCTGGCGCTGCTGACTGCGCCGGAATGCCCCAATGACATCCGCGATCTCGTTTTGCTGCCCAGCCAAATGGTGTTGCAGATTCACGAAAGCATCGGCATCCGCTTGAATTGGATCGCATTCTCGGCGACGAGCGCAATTACGCGGGCACCAGTTTTGTCACGCCCGGCATGTTCGGGCGTTATCGCTACGGTTCTGAATTGCTGGATGTCACCTTTGATCCCACGCTGCCCGGCGAGCTGATGTCGATGGTTGCTGACGATGTGGGCACTCCGGCGCAGCGTGAGTATTTGATTCGACGCGGGATTTTAGAACGTCCACTCGGCGGTGCACTGTCACAGTCTCGCGCCGGGTTGCCGGGCACTGCCTGTACTCGCGCCAGCAGTTGGAATCGTCCGCCGATTGATCGCATGGGCAATATCAATTTGGAGCCGGGCGAAGGCAGCTTGAACGATTTGGTGGCGCGAGTGGAACGCGGGGTGCTGATGGATACCAATCGCTCGTGGTCGATTGATGACAGCCGGAATAAATTTCAATTCGGCTGTGAATTCGGACGGTTAATTAAAAATGGCGAACTCACCGATTTGGTGCGCAATCCCGGTTATCGCGGCATTTCCGCCAATTTTTGGCGCAGTCTCGACGGCGTAGGCGGCCCAGAAACGCTGGAAATTCGCGGCGTGACCAATTGCGGCAAGGGCGAACCCAATCAAGCGGTGTATGTCGGTCATGCGTCGCCGCCGTGTTTATTTCGGGATGTAGCGGTATTTGGAGGCGATGGCGATGATGCTGAATCGAAAAATAGATGAACGGCGCAGTTCTGAGCGCGTGGCTTGGCAAGGACAGGTGCAAATTCTGCCGTTGATTCCATTTCATCCGGTGCTCGGTCTACAGCAGGTTCGGGCACAAGATTTGAGCGAAAGTGGCTTGCAGGTACAAAGCGAGCGAGCGTTGCCATTGAAATCAACAGTATTAGTAGAAATGCAGGCTTTCAATCATCCGACCGGAATTCAGGTGATTGGATCGGTGATTTGGATTTCACCGGCTGCGGCAGAGCATGAATGGTGTCTTGGAATTGAATTTTGCGATGTGGGTGAAAGTGCGCGTCACGGGATTCGCACGTTATTGAAGGATTGAGTTCAATAAAAAAGTCCGCACAGGGGCGGACTTTTTTGCTGGGTTAAATTGGGATTAGCGGAGTTGCTGCCAATTCAAACGGCCGACACGATTATCGCCAGCAATTGGTGGTAATGGTTTGAGATCACCGCCATCTGATCCCGATGTTATCGAGACATAATTATCAGTATTATCATCGCGTAAAACACGTGGCGAATCGATAATTTGATCCAGTTTTACGCCACTCACCGGCAATTTAACATCACCTTCTTCTGGATGATAGTCTTCTTGAGTTTCGCTGCCACCATTATTCGTTACTAATTTTTCAACACCATCAACGACGCGAATTGTTCCTACAACTCCATCGCGGATAATCACCATATCTTCGTTACTGAATTCGCCATCGCCATTCACGTCAAAAGTGGGACTAGTCGAACTACCGCCAGTGAATAGGTCAACTGAAAATACCCAGCTCTTGCCACCGCCAACGGTACATGGATCATCTGATTCAATTGGAATAATACTGGTAAATAATACCTGTCCGGCGCCCGATAAAATCTGCGGACGACTGATCACGCGTTCTCCTTCTTCGCCATTCTCTGGTGAAATAAGATCGATAAACCAACCGCGTTTTACTGGGGATGCTTCCCAATCCATTGGGTTTTGTGAAATCACTCGCCAAGTGTAATCTTCTGGGTCATTAGGCAAACCAAGTTCATATAAAATTTCCTGTTCAAGTAATGAACTCCGACTGGAAATAACGCTGCCACCATCCCAAACGAATTGAAGCGGATTAGTAGGGTCTTTTTCCAACGTCGCATTATCCCAAACACCATAAACGCTTTGTACAGTGCGACTAAGAACATCATTACCGCGCATATATTGACCAGTGCCAAAATACACTAAATAACCGCCTAATGGATGTGTGCCAATTTCTAGCGGTCCAGTGATTGGTTGCCGCACACCATCCGCATCGACTGCTTGAAATAGCGGAACTCCGCTGTATGCAACACCCCAAGCAGAAGAAGTACCGGTCAGATCGAATTTCCATAGGTTGCCTTTGAGATCGCCAGCATAGGCTCCAGCAATGGTTTGGTTGGTATCACGAATTAACGTTGCAGCAGACAAGCCATTGGTGACATCGGTTGAAACTTGAATCTTTTTAATTAAACTACCATCATCTAAGTTAACAATATAAAGCCAAGCACCTGTACCGCTGTCGTAGCCATTACCGAATACCGCCGCCCATTGACCATTTTGTAACCGACCAATGACGGGCGAATGTACTCCAGCAGCAATTGGCGAAGTGTTCATTTGACCGACCATATAACCAAGATTAGCATCACTGAATTCCCATAGCACATTTTCAGTTGTGAACGTATCCGGGTTTGTGACATCTAATGCAAATACCGCTTTTCCGCCATCACCTAATGTTCCAATTAGAATAGAGCGCCAAGCATCATTGACATAGGCATCAGCAACATTGGGCGAGCCGTCTACAAAATCGCGGTGCCTAGTGAGGCTTTTATAAGTTGGACTGGTCAAGTCTTTTAATTTACCCAACAGGGCATTTGGCACATAAGCGAATTTTTCTTCACCTGTTAGCGCATCGAAAGCATGTAACATGCCGTCATTAGCGCCAACATAAATCATTGATGTGCGGGTCGCATTGGAGGTAAGAAATGTCGTATATGTATCTTTACCAAGTGCTCCTGTTGGTAAGTATTTATAACCGACATTTTGCGGCTTGCCGACATAAAGCGGATCGGAATGAACAATGTCACCCAAAATTTTAGTGCGCTCACGAAAACCAGTGATTCCGTCATCTTTCGTTTCTTTGCTCTGATCGCCTCGCAACCAATTAAATATAGTTTCATCGTTAGATAAATAGGCTTTTTGAGCGTTATTGAGTGTTGCCCAAGTGAATGCAATTCCTGCTGGGTCAGAATCATCATCTGGCGTTCCATTCCAAGTGTAAATACTACGATCATTCCAGTCAGGTATAGTTGAATCCCATTTCAGCGTTGCACTACCATCATCAGATAATTGAAAGGCTTTTAATTCTCCACTCCAATCACTTGGATCAAACTTTGCTTGATAGAGGAGCGCATCTTTAGTGTGGGTAGAACTGGCGGCTGCTGATGCCGCAGTTGCTTTGCTTAGATTTAAGATTCTGGTAAAGGCTTCTTCGAGTTGATCTTGCAATTTTCCGGCATTCGTCACTAAGAAGTAATTAGGTGATGCTTCACCTTTAGCCAATCCTTCATTACCTTCAGAGCCATATTTTGCCGCATACCATAATGGGTTTTCTAATACCGTTGCAGCATCAGTTGCAGAGCTGGCCGTGAAGGTACGTGTTGCAGTCAATGGCAATGGAGTATCAGTTCCTGATATTCCGCAATCAGAAGGTGGTGATCCGATCGCACAACCTCCTGATGACACACCGGCTGGCGTATCAAGAAAATAATCTGGATCATCACCAACGCTCGTATCTTTATCACGTACTTCTAAATAAACGCCATCGTGAGTGGTTCCAGAAATGACATAGCCCAGATGCTGCATAATGCTTCCAGCGGCATAGCTCGAATCCAGTGCTACAGTCAGGGTATTATCTGCATTAACTTTCAAATCATATAGAACAATGGCATCCATATCGTGATCTGCGCCCTGTTCCACGTCCTCGTAGTTAATACGAAACTTAATTGATGGACGTCCACCATTAATGCTGTCATTTTCGTCTGAGCCATTTGGATCAGTATTAGCAAATTCTTCAATAAAGAAGTCAACAATGGTGTTTGTTGGTTGAAATTGCCCCTGCGCTATATTGATACTATAGCCACCAACTGATTTCGCAAAGGGTACTAGCGTTACTTTTTTACTACCTACCGGAATGACAATCTTCGGCAATGGTGATGCCAAAGCGACAGAAAATGTATTGATGTCTTGTTTATCTGCTAAATCGGCTCTGAGATCATTCTTAAACGCATAGCGTGCAATGCCAGCGGAATAATAGCCGCCCTGTTTGGTCGGTTCAGAAGGTGATAATCCTCGGATATTGCCTAATCCACTAACGGTCTTTGCCGTTGGCGCACCAAGAAAATCAGAGCTACCGTTGACTTCACCAATAAAATGCGCACTTGAGCCACCATATTCGGCGCTCCAAATCGCATTTGCTTCGGTCGTTACATTTAATCCGCTGATGTCACCGCTAAAACTGCCAAACACTGTACCGGGAACCTGATCGGTATCAAATGATGGATTGACATCGCTAATCACTAATTGAGCGCCCGGTGAACAATAGAGCGAAGAATTATCGGTGTAAGGATCAACCCAAGCTGGTGCGGGTAAATCCATCGCCGAATCCGCAGGATCGCGTAAAGTAATATGCTCTTTACCGCTTGTCAGCGTTGGCATGAATACTGATGTCGCAGTGGTTTTACCAGAAAAATAACGCAAACTTTCATACATCATTTCCGCAATCGGATTACCCCAATCTGGGAATTTACTACTTGAACTCACCATCGGGCTGGTTGTCAACCAACCGCCACTATAAGAATAGCCTGTACCGCTATTGAAATCGACGATCCGAAATAAATCCAAAGTTTTTACAATACCAAGCAAACCTGTAAATACACCAGTTGATAGATCAACTTCGCCAAGACTTGGATTTATTTCATTCATAAAACTTTCAATATTTTTGCGTAAAACACCGCCGCTCATGTTGGTTGAGTGCTTGAATGATCCAGAAATTAAACCAAACAGCATTTTGTCATCTTTACCATATTCCTGTAACAACCCATCTGGTTTATAAGTCACGACATCTGGATTTGGAGCCGTATTGGTATAGGGTTTGCAATTAGAGTCTAAAAGACCGTCTTTACAAACCTGAACGCGGACAGTGTAATCTTCCATATCCGAAGCCGGAACATTTCTACTGTAAGTTGAAACAACTAAATCAGAATATTTTGCAGTTGGAACAACTGCCCAGATATCACTGCTATCAGCTCCCTTCCAATACAAGATATATTTATCTCCACCACCACCTTCTTCGTGTCGAAACTCAATTTGATGTGATCCGGCTGTAAGGTCAACACTACCTTTACAGTTATCGTCTTTAGCGGTACATACATTCCATGTATATCTACCAAAAACTACGCTTCCATCAATGATTACTTCAGTTGCATCATCACCATTGATTGAAAATTCATAATTACCAGCTGTAACGATATTAATACTTCCCTTAAATATAGTGATGTAATTATCATCGCTGCCATAAGGGTTGCAACTGCTACTACAATCAATTCTGCCATTCAGCGTAAAATTAGGAGTTGAAGGTGTGGGTGGAGCATTGCTCCCCATAAAGTTATTTGAATTTGCTAAGAGCTCAATAAGCGCATTAAAAGCATCGTGATCTGCTGGTCGAGTATTATTGACTGTTGCCGTACTTTCACATGCACCACCAGAACAATTTGTTCCAGCAACAGGTCTTTCAATTGCCACCCAGTTCCAAATTCGATAATTAGAATTCGTCAACACCCGCATTAGTGGTTTTTTACTAGCTTCATTAGCAAGTGTCGTATTAGCAAACAGATGACGAGTTCCCGCTGATGGTTGTGACAACGGCGTATAGTCAGAAATGAGATAACCATCATGTGCAGAACTTAAGTATTCCTTGCCCCAGCTATGGGCATCTTGTGGAATATAAGAACGTTCAAGAACTGTTGTAGCTGTGGTAGGGCTATCAGGGTTATAAGCAATATCAGTAAACCTCCGTCCGCCATAAAGCACTTTGCGCAGCGCATCAATCCGAGTTGTTGTAATGTAGTTAAGAAAATCGCCACTCCAATGTCCGGGACATTTTTTAGTTGTTGTCGTAGAAACTGGAGTAAAAAGATCAGCACTATAGTCATAACAAAGATGCGAATCAAAATAACCAAAATAATCGACAGCATCACCATTGGTATCAACCATATTTGGTTTATAGCCAACATCGAGCACTCCATCACCGCTTAAATCAGACGCATCGTTATAGGCTTCATAATAAAGCGTGTGATCCTTGCCCATAATCAGCATGGTCAACGGTGGCGCAGCGACATCGCCACCACTCGCAAATAATGGGTATTGCGCAAGGTCTTCAGCGTTAACGAATGCAACCGGAATTGAAAGAATAATGCCAATCAAAAATGCAAATCCAGATCGGTATTGGGTGAAATGTTTGTTGTAGTCACGCATGACTAATCTCCGCTAAAAAAGCATTTTTAACATAGCGATTCAATCTATTGGACGTGCAACGATTGTTTCTAAAACGACGACTGAAGTTGCAATAGCGCCTTGCCCTCGCGCTGTCACTTTATAACAATTCATTCCTATAAAACAGTTTTCTGAGCATGATGTAGATTCACTATATGCACATTGAATGACATAAGTTGGTTGGGCAGCCAATGGTGGCACTGTAGTGATAGAACTGACAGCAGGAATTGATCCAACTGCGCTGGGATACGAAATTGCATCAGTCCAATCGTTATCATCATCTGAATCAGGCGCTACACTGGCTAATGGAATTTCGTTTATATTTTCAGCTTCAGTGTTCATAATCACGGTTTCAGCTCTACGCAATGCTATTTCTGCGGCTTGAAATGCAACATTGCGATCATTGGCATTACTCGCCATGCGTTCATTAAGTGTGGTTGTTTGCACAGAAGTCATGCCAAGAACTGTCATCAATAACAGAAAAATAAGTCCGGTGACTAAAACCATGCCACTTTGACGTTTGCGGTTCAGTAATTGACTCAACATTGCCAGCTTCCTCATTTCATGCGATTGCGCAAGGCAACAGTGGTACTAAACATTTGATAGATACGGCGGTTAGTGGCAGTAAAAAAAGTGCCGTCGTTTTTTTCAAAAGGCAGCGACATTGCAGCATCCACTAAATTATCTTCACTGCTACCCAGTAATAAATCAATTTTTACAGCAAGCACATTATTCCAATCTGGAACTGAATTAGCTGAAACATAGTTATCAATTTGCCCGTCTCCGGTATTATCAATTCCATAATGCAACTGCATATCATAAACGCATTCTATGAGTTCTTGCGCGGCTAAAGAACCAATCTTTTGATATAATCCGGGTTGGTTAGTTGCAGCACTACTTTTATTGATGTAATAAACATGATTAACGACGTAAGGATCAGTTTTATTAGGCTTAGGATAAAAATCAGTATCAGGTTTAATATCATCAACATCAAGGTCAGTAGTAGGATCAATATCAGAATCAGGATCTAAATAACGAATTCCAATAATATCGGTGTTTGGGGTATAAGTGCTACCACCTAAATTACTCCAATCTTTTCCTTTTTTATCATCTAAATAACTCCAAAAAGCGGGGTCTTGGCCGACTGCTAACGTTGGTTTTGTGCTTGCGCCGTTCCAGCCCTTAATATAGTCTTTTGGCGGTGGATTATTATTTATCATTCTTGCTTTTGGGACAGAAAAGTTTTGTAATCCGGCTTGTCGAATATCTCGCGCTAGATATTCAACTGCAAAACGTCCATTTTCCTGTACCCGTGCCATGTTTTCGCTATCGCGGTAACTTTGCTTATTGCCAATTAACAACGCCACCATTCCCGCAGAAATAAAAAGACCAATCGTCATTGAAATCATCAATTCAACGAGTGTAAAACCGCGTTGCGATGATGATTGCGTATAAACGGATGCGAGATACATTGAAAGCCTCATAATTCCGTTGTAAATAGAAATGATTGACTGCTGCCAGTTCCTTCTAAGCGGCTTTCATCCCAAGTAATTGTTACTGTCACCATCGTGCCGCCTGTTACCGAAATAGTAGCGGTGCCACTTGGTAAATAAGCAAGATGATTGCGCCATGCAGTAAGGTCAGCGGTCGCAATAGCAGCACCTGATGAATAGGCGGTCGCAAAAGTTTGATTGCCCGTAATGGCTGCCCAAGTGCCATCATAACTTGCAGCATTTGGTTTATTTGCTCGCATCGCATCAATGATTTCATAGGCGAGATTCACTGCCTGAACGCGCAAATAAGACCCTTGACTCATTTTGAGTGAAACGCCTTGTAATGCCGCCAGACCCAATAAACCCACAGAAAGCACCAGCGCAGAAATCATCACTTCAAGTAATGTAAAACCCTGTTGATAATAGCGATATGTCGTCATGGACAGTCTGTTCCTGAGTCAATACGTAAACGCCCAATAAAACCAAACCTGATGCAGCGTTTTTCTGGCGCAATAACAATGGAAATTGTGCCTATAGAAGTGCTGGCACCTAAATTTTGACCGTTCGGTTTGAATCGCACAAATTTTGCAAAATTAGTGTCTCCGTCAATTACCACACCGCTATTCGTTGCTTGTCCAACGCGCAATGGAGTATCACCAGTATCAAAAGTGCCATCACCATCGTTATCAACGAAAACGACCCAGCCATCTGCCAATTAACACCAGTTGTACTGCACGTTGGAGTGCTGTCAGTAATATCATTGGATTTGCATACAGTGACAGTTTTCCCGCGTGTCATTGCTTCCGAACGTGCGAATTGCAGTGCACTGCTGAGTTGATTGGTGATCGCAGCGATGCGATTGGTGCGCGTGAAGGTTGAAAACTCGGCACGGCAATTGACATTAAAATAGCGGCAATTGAGAGGGTAATCATTAACTCAAGCAGCGTGGTTCCCGTCATACGCTGCCGCAGAATAAAACGGTGCGAATGGCGATTGATACCGAGCGGATAAATACGGCACATGAACATTCAGTAGCTCCGTGGGTGTGATATTGCCGTGAATCACGCAAATCGCATTCAAGCTGCTATTTCAGCTTAGATGATCTAGTTTAAAAAAATGGGAACTGCGACACAAATCAACGCATTAAATTTAATCCGTCGCAGCAGGACGCACCACGCAATTGGTAACAGCCTAGGACGTTGAATTCGCAAGCGTTTATAGCGGGCATGTTCGCCACTGAGCAATGTAATGTGCGAAGGCGCAACGCCAAATTCCTCCGCAATAAAGCGTTTAAGTGATTGATTTCCTTTGCCATCAACCGGCGGCGATTGGATGCGCACTCGATAATAATCACCGCTAGGATCAACGCCCACAAAGTCATCACGCGGCGCTCGGGTTTGCACCCGCAGCGCCAGCTCCAAATCTTCACCGTGCCAGCGATACCACGACATCAGCGCGATCCGTTAAAACGGGCTGCCGACCAGCCATTTTAGGTGGAATCAGCAACATATTGAGCAACGTCAAGCCAATAATGACGACCAGCGGTGAAAGATCAACGCCGCCAATCGGCTGAATTTGCCGCTGGGCTGGCAGCATCACTGGATCGGTTAAGCGCGTGAGCAAGCCGATCATCGGATTACGCGGATCGGGATTGACCCAACTCAATAACGCCCGCGCCAATACAGCAAATAACATCAAGTTAATAAATAACTCCGCCATGCTTGGAATGGCCCAGCCAACTGCGCCGAGAATTGAGTGCGGGCTACCGAGCAATAGCGCCAGCAATGCCAGTTCCACTGTCGTTAATAACCAAATCAATACCAATGCGGCGAGATCAAGTCCGCCATAACCGGGAATATATTGGCGCAATGGACGCAGTGCTGGCGTCGTCACGCGCACTATAAATTGCGAAATCGGATTATAAAAATCCGCTCGCGCCCATTGCAGCAGAAAGCGAATGGCGACTACAGCGGTATACAACCCAAAGAGGGTTTGTAATAAAAAAACCAGCGGGGACAGCAGATAGGAACTGGTCATGGGTGTTGTGCGAGAAAACCATTATTATCAATGGGAAGGCAGCGCATGATGCAACTGCCAAACTCGCTTCCTCCGTGGTGGTTGAGTGAAATGAATTGCTATTAACTATCAGTGCGTTATTGCATTGAAAGCAATAGCGTGAGGAATGCTGCAGCGTCATTCCTATTCTATATCGAACAATAATTCCAACTGCAAGCGGTTGATGTCTGGCGCAGGTTGATGTTCCAACCGCTCGATTTCTTCACAAAATGCGTTGACATCGGAAAACTTGCGATAGACCGAAGCAAAGCGCAAATACGCGACTTGATCAATTTGACGCAATTCGTCCATTGCCAATTCACCCAGCCGCGCTGATGACACTTCGCATTCGCCGCTGGACATTAAACGCCGTTGAATATGCGCCAGCGCCTGATCTACGCGCTCAGTGCTGATTGGGCGTTTTTCCAATGCCCGCATCATTCCCGACCGCAATTTGCGATCATCAAACGGAACGCGGCTGCCGTCGCGTTTAACGATACGCGGCACACTCAATTCCGCAACTTCATAAGTGGTAAAGCGTTCTTTACAGCCTACGCACTGCCGCCGCCGCCGCACTTGATCGCCCTCGCTGGATAAGCGCGAATCAATGACTTTGGTTTCCTGTTCATTGCAAAAAGGGCAGCGCATGATGGGCATCCAGTCAGCAGTCGAACTGCTCGACATGTTCTTCTAAGCGTTGAGCCAGCCGCCGCAAATCTTCACCGGCGCTGGCGGTTTTTTTCAGCACATTAAAACCCGCACCATCAGAATTTTAGGGCGATCCGTCGCCTCTTTTTTAGAGTTTAAGCGTGACGCAATTGAATAGAGAAGTAGTTTATTGTTATTCAATCCAAGTGCTCACTGGTGGTTTCAACTGCATCACATTTCACGCTTAACGTTGGTATACCGGAAACCGTTGGCACAGCGCCAGCACCTGCGCTTTTACGGTTGCAATTACTGCTTCATTGCCCCGCGCATCAATTAAATCACACATCCAACCCGCCAACTCCTGCGCTTCATCGCTGCCAAAACCGCGAGTGGTCATTGCTGGAGTACCAATACGAATGCCGCTGGTGACAAATGGCGATTGCGGATCATTGGGAACCGCGTTTTTATTCACCGTGATATTCGCTGCGCCGAGCCACGCATCTACATCTTTACCGGTCAAACCCTGTTGAATAAAACTTACCAAAAACAAATGGTCATCCGTGCCGCCAGAAACCACATCATAACCACGCGCAATAAAGACTTCTGCCATGATCCGCGCATTACTCACCACCTGCGCTTGATACACGCGAAAACTCGGTTCTAATGCCTCTTTGAATGCAATCGCTTTGGCGGCGATGACGTGCATTAACGGTCCGCCTTGAATACCAGGAAATACCACTGAATTCAGTTTCTTTTCAATCTCAGGATTGGCTTTTGCCAGAATAAGTCCACCGCGTGGTCCACGCAGGGTTTTATGCGTGGTCGTCGTAGTCACATCCGCAATTTGTATTGGGCTGGGATACACGCCAGCAGCAACCAATCCAGCAACATGCGCCATATCAACCAATAAATACGCGCCGACACTATCCGCGATATCACGGAATCGTTGCCAATCGACAATACGCGAATACGCGGAAAAGCCAGCAATGACCATGCGCGGACGATGTTCATGCGCCAATCGCGCTACTTCGTCATAATCAATTTCACCAGTTTCTGGATTTAAACCGTATTGCACTGCGTTATAAAGTTTGCCAGAAAAGTTCGGTTTGGCGCCGTGTGTGAGATGACCGCCATGCGCCAAACTCATTCCTAAAACAGTATCACCTGCATTGCACAGCGCCATAAACACTGCGGTATTAGCTTGTGAACCGGAATGCGGTTGCACATTGGCGTAATCGGCATTGAAGAGTTGTTTAGCGCGATCAATGGCCAATTGCTCGGCGACATCGACGTATTCGCAGCCGCCGTAATAGCGTTTGCTGGGATAACCCTCGGCGTATTTATTGGTCAATACGCTGCCTTGTGCCTGCATTACGCATGGGCTGGCGTAATTCTCAGAGGCAATTAATTCGATGTGTTCTTCTTGGCGGCGTTCTTCATTCTGAATAGCAGCCCAAATTTCTGGGTCTTGGGCGCTAATGTGCATGGTCGATTCAAACATTGTTTTATTCTCTGGCAATACAAAGTGGCGCATTTTAGCGATTTTACTGGGTGGCGTCGCTGTGACTGCGCGGCAAATGCGCAGTGCGTAAATGCTGAAAATTGGTCAAACGTTCTGGCGCAATCACTCCGGCGGTCACGGCGTCACGAATCGCACAATCCGGTTCGTGGTCGTGATGACAATCGGCAAAACGGCAGCGCCCAAGATACGGTTGAAACTCGCGGAAACCCTGCTGTAATTCGTCACGGCTGATCGCACCGAGTCGGAAACTGCGCACGCCGGGCGAATCAATTAAACGTCCGTTATCGGGCAGTCGGTAACAGGTGGTGGCGGAAGTAGTGTGGCGACCCAAGCCGGTTGCTGTTGATAACTGCCCGATTTGAATCGCTAAATCCGGCAGCAGAATTTTGACCAATGATGATTTGCCGACGCCGGATTGACCGACCAACACGCTGGTGTGGTTGGCAAGCGCCGCAATCAGTGCTGCGAGCGTGCTGAGATCATGGAGCGTTGTCCAAAAAGTGCGATAACCAATTGCCGAATAATGCGCAAATCTGCGTTCAAATGCGGCGCGAGCGGGCGGATTGAGCAAATCCATTTTGTTGCCGACTAAAATGGCTTCGACACCGATCAATTCCGCAGCAACCAGATATTGATCAATGAGATAGCTGCTCGGTTCCGGTTCTGGTGCAATCAGCACAATGAGCTGTGATAAATTGACCGCAAGTGCCTTGGGTTGATTGTTAAAATCAGGACGACTTAACACGGTGGAACGCGGCAGCAGCGCCGTCACGACCCCCTGAGCATCGGCAATGCGTTGCCAAACGACACAATCTCCGCACACTGGCTGCCCAATGTTGCGCCGCACCAAACAGTGCACCAACTGTCCAGCCATATCTTCCACTGCGAGATTTGCACCATAACGCACCATCACTCGTCCAGTTTCCGGTTCACCAATCAATTCAGTGTCTGCGGGAATGGTGTCTGGCCGTGTTTCCACGCGTGAGCGTCGCCGTTCTTGAATAGCGCGAATGCGTTCCAGCTGCCGTTCGGACAAGCGGCGTTTTGTCATAGAATTAGCACCATCATTGCAACTTGCATTAAAATTCTAAAACCAACATCATCACTTTTGTTCTCTATTAGCGGAATAATATGAAATTTAACTATAATATTGATAATTCGATGACTGTGTACAAAAATCCTGTTGAATCCACAATGTATTTAGAGGCGCTTTCGTTGTCTAAACTGGATGATTGGTCTTCGACTTTTTTAGCCAACATGCCCGAAGAGGATTTGTCAACAGTGAATGAGTTAATGATTGCAAATAATGCAATGCTCTTTGCTGGCTTATCACGCGAGGAACGCATACGCATCATGTATTTAATGTTTTTAATGAAGACCGCAATTTACGAGTCAGTGAGAACGGGTAAAAGACTCGAAGATTTTTATGAATAGCATTAGATAGCTTGTTGCTTTATCTGCGCTGAATGTACAAAAAAACCCGCAGTTACGCGGGTTTTTAATAAAATCAACGTTAATTCTGCACCTAATCACACAGTGAAAAACAAGTTTTTAACGCTCAACTGACCGGCGGCGGCAAAATGAATTCCAATACGATCTTGGTTCCGAAATACGCCAAGATGAGAATGACAAAACCGCCGAGCGTCCAAATGATCGCAGTGCGTCCGCGCCAGCCATTACGAAAACGCCCGACCAATAGCCCGCCAAACACTAGCCATGCCAGCACCGATAACACCGTTTTTGTGCACTAAATGCTGCGCAAACATGTTTTCTAAAAACGCAAATCCGCTCAACAACGCCAGCGTCAGTAATACAAATCCGGCGCTAATCATTTCAAATAATAGACTTTCCATCGTTTGCAATGGCGGCAAAGTGCGAATAAATCCGCCGGGATGACGCTGGCGCAGATGACGATCTTGCAGCGCCAGCAAAATGGCTTGACCAGACGCGAGCGTTAATAGGCTATAAGCGAGCATTGACAGCAATACATGAATTTTTAGCGGCCAAGTTGCGGTCGGACGCAAAAAGGCGACCTCCGCAAAATTAGCTTCTAAAATCAGACTGAGTGCCGCAGCGGGTAACAGAATCAAACCGAGATTATCGACTGGTTTGGTTAAGCTGGAGACCAGCAGCAGTGCGCAATCGTCCATGCCGCAGTCAGCCAGCGCGTGATAGAAACCTAAATTGATTCCGCCTTGACTGAAGATGCTGTCCCACAGCAGCCAGCTATGCAGCAGCAAACCGGCAAACCCGACGGCAATCGCAAAACTGCGCTCTGGAATCCAGCCTTCTTTACGAAATAAGCGCATTCCAATTAAGCCGGATGCAGCGAGATAACAAAGGGTGGCGATGGTGGCAAAAATAGTATGAGTCATAGGTTTAATGGTGTGACATAGGCTGTTGATACTGAAAACGTGGGGGCATCTCACGCGAAACATTATACTCGCAACTTTCTGTGCGAGGCAGACAGCGATTGTTATTGAGGTCAATACATGTTTGAAACTCTCCAAGACCGTTTTGCCGATGTCCTGACCAATTTGCGTGGTCAGGGTCGCCTGACTGAGGACAACATTAAAGACAGTTTGCGCGAAGTACGGATGGCGCTGCTGGAAGCAGATGTGGCGCTGCCGGTGGTGCGTCAGTTTATTGATGATGTGCGGACCAAGGCGCTCGGCGAGGCAGTGGCGAAAAGCCTCACGCCCGGTCAGGTGCTGATTAAAATCGTCAATGACGAATTGGTCACGCTCATGGGGCAGGCCAATGAACAACTGAATCTTACCGCCCAGCCGCCCGCAGTGGTGCTGATGGCGGTTTGCAAGGCTCCGGCAAAACCACCAGCGTCGCCAAGCTGGCGCGGTGGCTACAGGAAAAACAGAAAAAGTCCGTGCTGGTCGTCAGTTGCGATGTGTATCGCCCCGCTGCGATTGCGCAATTGAAAAACGGTTGCGGCAGAAGTTGGCGCAGAGTTTTATCCCAGCACTGGCAGCGAACAACCGGTTGATATTGCGCAACGGGCGCTCGATTACGCTCGCCGTCATTATAAAGACGTGTTGATCGTCGATACCGCCGGACGGCTGCACGTTGACGCGGCGATGATGGACGAAATCAAAGCCATTCACGCTGCGCTCAAGCCGGTAGAAACGCTGTTTGTTGTGGACGCGATGACCGGTCAAGACGCAGCAAATACGGCAAAAGCGTTTGATGCTGCGCTGCCGTTGACCGGCGTGATTCTCACCAAAACCGATGGCGATGCTCGCGGCGGCGCAGCGTTGTCGATTCGCCAAATCACTGGCAAACCAATCAAATTTCTCGGTACGGGCGAGAAAACCACTGCGCTGGAGCCGTTTTATCCTGAGCGCATCGCCTCGCGCATTTCTCGGCATGGGCGATGTCGTGTCGCTGGTCGAAGAGGTGCAGGCACGAGTTGATCACGATAAAGC
>NZ_PPGH01000009.1 GCF_002958735.1 Chromatium okenii
GCGCGTCAATCACCAAAATCACCACATTCGCAGCCGCTAGCGCCTGCAACGTTTTTGATGACACTGAATTTTTCAATTACATCCTGCACTCGCGCTCGCCGCCGCAGGCCCGCCGTGTCAATCAGGGTGTAATGGCGACCGAGCCGTTCAAACGGAATGAAAATGCTGTCGCGGGTCGTGCCCGGCAGATCGCAAGTGACGAGCCGCTCTTCACCCAGCAACCGATTGATTAACGTGGATTTTCCGGCGTTAGGACGACCAATTACCGCCACGCGAATCCCTTCTTCGGGCGCATCAGTCGCGTCGTCATCTTCAGTATCCGGCAATTGCGCAAACACCAGTTCCAGCAGCTCGCGGACGCCGTGTCCCTGCGTCGATGACACCGGATGCGGATCGCCGAGACCGAGCCGATGAAATTCGGCAGTCACCAGCGTGGAGTTAGTGGAATCACTTTTATTGACCACCAGCGTGATGGGTTTGCCCAGCCGCCGCAGCCGTTGAGCAATTTCGAGGTCTTCCGGCGTGCAACCGTCGCGGGCATCGACCAAAAACAGCAGATGATCGGCATCTTCGATGGCGCGTAAAACTTGCCGCTCCATCAGTGCCTCAATACCTTCAGGCGCAGTCCCAATGCCGCCGGTATCGACGATGACGTAGGGTGCGGGGCCGCCTTGACCGACGCCGTATTGCCGATCACGGGTCAAGCCCGGAAAGTCGGCGACCAGCGCGTCACGAGTGCGGGTTAAGCGATTGAATAGCGTTGATTTGCCGACATTCGGACGGCCAATCAGAGTAATCACGGGAAGCATGGGCGTGTGGCTCGGTGGCGAATTAAGAAAAGATAAATCCCCCCAACCCCCCTTTTTCTAAGGGGGGCTTTTCATCTCCCCTTTTTGCAAAGCGGAGCTTTTCGTCTCCCCCCTTTGCAAAAGGGGGGCGGGGGGGATTTTGGCGACGACATTGCGCCAACGGTCAACGCCGTGAGCGTGCCGTCTTTCGCGTAAACATACAGACGACCATCCACCAGCAGCGGGCGGGCGGTGATGCCATCTTTTTTGGTGATCTGAATCCGCCCGACCAGACGACCGTCGGCTTGATTGAGTACATGCACATAACCTTCTAAATCACCAACTAACAGCCATTGACCCAGCACGGTCGGCGCAGTCAGTTGGCGATAACGCAGCGCATCTTGCTTCCAGCGCCCCGCGCCGGTGTTCAAATCCGCACTCCAGACTTGATCCTGCGAATCGGTGATAAACAAACTGTCATCCGCAGTAGCCAGCCCAGCGTATGCCGACAACTCGCGCCGCCAGCGCACTTCGCCGGTCGCTACATCCACGGCAGCCAAATCGCCATGATAAGAACCAACGTAAATTTGGTGATCGACCAGCAGCGGATCCGCGTCGATGTCAGCGATTCGCGCCAGCTCGGAACGTCCGCTGGGGCGCGAAATCACCACTTCCCACAGCGGCGCTCCGTCGTGGGTATCCAGTTTGACTAGTTTGCCGCCGGAGAGTCCGACCACCACGCCGCTGGGCGTCAAGGTCGGCGTACTGCTGCCGCGCAGCGTCAACACCGGCGCGGGATACGCGACATGCCAGCGTTCTTTACCGGTCGCAGCGTCAATGCCGGTTAGCGTGTCGTCGAGCGTGTGCACCACGATCAAACCATCGCCGGTGAAACGCGGCACGGATAACACTTCGCTGCCGAGCCGACTGCGCCATTGTTCGCGTCCATCTGCTGCGGCAAGCGCCACCAGTTCGCCCTGACTGGTGCCGAGCACGAGGCGATCCGTTTCCAACGCGGGTCCACCGCTGAAACTCAATCCAGTGTCGCGTTGCCACAGGGTTTTGCCGCTGTCGGCGTCCACTGCAACCACGCGCCCAGTGGCATCTGCGACATAAATTCGCCCAGCAGCAAATGCCGGAACCAAATACAGATGTCGTCCTTCAGCGCCTTGCGTCGGACGCACCGACCAGCGCGGCGTGATGGTCACTTCGGCGACGAGTTTGGTCAGTTCGGTGGGCGGCGTCGGATTTTTATCCTGACCGAACCACGGCATTGATTCACAGCCGGTTAACAGCCCGATCAATCCCAGCATTCCGATTCGCATCAGCACCGCGCCCATTTGCCTAACTCCGCGCTGGCGGCAAGTTATCGCGTTTGAGCCGCACCAATGGCGCGAGTCCGCAATCCTGCGCCAGCGCCTGCTCATACGCTGCCCGCGCAGCGGCGAAATCACCGCGCCCGGCAGCGAGATCGCCGCGCACTGCCGCAAATTCACCGGCAAATGCTGGGCTATGATCGTGGGCAGCGATGGTCGCTGCTGCTGCATCGAATTGATTTTCCGCCACTTGAATCCGCGCTAGCCGCAACGCCGCAATGCTGGCAAATGCTGGGTCTGGCGCGTCGGCAATCACTGCCTGCAACGCAGTCATGGCAGCCGCTGCATCGCCCGCTTGATACAGCGCCTTTGCCGTCACCAAGCCGCTTAATTTGGCATAAGTGGTTGATCCGAAATCATCTGTTAATGCTGCTGCCTGCTTGACGATGACCTCGGATTTTTCGGTCGGGGCGCTGCTTAACAGTTGCTCAAATGCGCTCGACGCTTCGCCAGCAACGCGCTGTTGATAATCAATCCATGCTTGCCAGCCGGAAATCGCACCTAAACCCAGCACCGTACCAGCAACGACCGATAAACCATTCTCTTTCCACCATTTTTTAATGGCTTCAACTTTTTCTTCGTCGGTTTCGTAACTCACAACTGCTCTCCCAAAAACGTCGCCAGCGCCTCAAACGTCAATAACTGCTGCTCGCCTTCGTCGCGCAACGGTTTGAGGCTAAACAAGCCCTGTTCCAGTTCTGATTCGCCGAGCACCAGCGCAAACCGCGCTCCACTTTTGTCCGCTTTTTTGAATTGATTCTTGAAATTGCCGCCGCCGCAATGCGTGAGCACGCGCAATCGTGGCACTGCATCGCGCAGCCGTTCCGCCACGATTGGCGCGACCTGCTGCGCTGCTTCGCCGACTGCGACGAGATAAACATCGACCGGCGGCGCGGCGACGTGACCGGCAAGTTCCAGCAATTCCACCAGCCGCTCCAAGCCCATGGCGAAACCCACGGCGGGAACTGATTTGCCACCCAGTTGCTCCACCAGACCGTCATAACGCCCGCCTGCGCACACCGTGCCCTGAGCGCCGAGATTGTCCGTGATCCATTCAAACACCGTGCGGTTGTAATAATCCAACCCGCGCACCAGACGCGGATTGATGCGATAAGTCACGCCCGCTGCATCCAGCCCGTGACAAACGCGCTCGAAATGGCGGCGCGTGTCGTCGCCCAAATAATCCATCAGCGCCGGTGCGCCAGCGACAATCTGCTGGGTGTGCGGATGTTTGGAATCCAGCACCCGCAGCGGATTGGTGGTCAACCGGCGCTGGCTGTCGGCGTCCAGTTGCGCGGCGTGGGCGCTGAGATAGGCGACCAGTTGCGTTCGATACGCTGCGCGTTCGTCTGGATCGCCGAGCGAATTGATTTCTAACCGAAAATCGTTGAGACCGAGCAGCCGCCACAGTCGCGCCGTGAGCAAAATCAATTCCAGATCAATCTCTGGATCAGCCAGCCCGAAAGTCTCCACGCCGATCTGATGAAACTGCCGATAACGTCCGCGCTGCGGGCGTTCGTACCGGAACATCGCGCCGCGATACCACAGCCGCTGCGGTTGCGCCAGCAGCCCGTGTTCAATGGCAGCGCGGACGCAGCTCGCCGTTCCTTCCGGGCGCAAACTCAGACTGTCGCCGTTGCGGTCGTCAAAGCTGTACATCTCTTTTTCAACGATGTCAGTGACTTCGCCGATGGAACGTTTGAACAGCTCGGTCACTTCGACGAGCGGAGTGCGAATTTCAGTGTAGCCGTAGCTGTCGAGCACTCCGCGCACGGTGTCTTCCAATCGCTGCCATAACGCGATTTGCGTCGGCAGGATGTCGTGCATTCCACGAATTGCTTGCAATTGTTTACTCATCGTCGGGAGCTGCCGCTGCGTCAGTAGGCGCTGAAGTGGTGGATAAAAACGTCGCTGGGTCTAACGAAAACCGCGTTGCATTGCCCTGCGCATGTGTCATCACATCAAAAGGTTGACCGCCGACCGTGACTTTAATCGCGTTGGCTTTGCTAATGACGAATTTATACGGCGGCGTTCCGCTTAACACGCGCCGTTCACCCGCTTGTAGTCTGACTCTCAACACTTTTTGTCCATCTGCGCCCGTGACCCGAATTCGTGCTGAACGTACAGCTTCCACCACTACCTCTGGTGGCGCAGTCGTTGCGGCGGCAGTGCTATCAGATGTGGCTGCGACTGGTTCAGCGATGGCGGGCGGTGTGGCAATGCTCGCAGGAATGGCTGCTGGCGTTTCTGCTGGTGGCAACACCGGTGGTGTCGTTGCTGGAACGTTTTCCGGTTCTACTTCAAATGATGGCGCTGAAGTGTCAGTGATGGGCGGTTCCGTTTCTGCGGTTGATGCGCTGAGATTTAACGCAGCAGACTCTTCTATCGTCGGTGCTGGTGGCACAAAGAACACAGTTAAATCAGCACGATAAATCCAACCCAGCGCCAGCGCAGTACCAAGCACACCAGCGCTAATCAGCCACCTTACGAGATGACGTTGATGCGCAAGCGCCGCCGCAGATTTAGGAAATGGCGTTAATTCTGATGATGATAGCGTTGCCGCAGTCGGTTCAGTGGCTGGCGCAGGCGCAATCACCTTTTCCGTAGCAACAGATTCAAACGAGATGGAATTCGCTGGCGCAACCGCAGGCGTCACTTCCGGTGCAGCCGCAATTGTAACAGCGGCGCTGTGTGGCAACGCAGCGTGATAAGCCTGAATAAATGGAACAGAATCAAGATCAAGCAATCGCGCATAGTTACGCAAATAACCGACGACATAGACCGTCGCAGGCAGCACCTCATAACGATCCTGCTCCAGCGCCTCTATCACATCCTTGCGCAGATGTAGCTGGCTGGCGATGCGTTCGATCTCGATGCCACGGGCTTGACGCTGCGCCCGCAACTGCTGGCCGGGACTTCCGACAAGATCGACGCCGGCTGGCGTATCAGCATCGATCATCTGTGATTGATTCATTGATTCCTCTGGAACAAGCTGTTGACAGCTTAATTTTATGGGTGATGCGCATGACTTAATTCACGGTCATGCTTTGACAAAATGATGTGAGATAAACGAAAACGATTGATTTAGCTGGCAGTTGACGGCAGGAAACACTGACAACTTATTTCAATCGTTAACGCCTAATCTTAAGAATTTGGTTTTAATAAAGTGGCGTTAGTTTTATTGGGTTCAGAAAAATTCTTTTGCAGCATTTTTTCATAATCGCTGGCGCGTTTGCGATTGCCTAGCTGACGCTCTACAGTAACACCCAGCGTTAATGCGCTATACGCCGTTGCTGAAGTGCGAATCGTACTTGGCTCGAAATAGCGATCCAGATAGCTTTTTGCCGTTGCGGTATCACCGCGTTTATGCGCAAGTTCGGCTAATTTAACGAGTGCTGGACCGAATGCTGCATTGGCAGTGAGCGCATCACGGTAATAGGTCGTGGCTTTGGTGACATCATTCGCTTGTTCGGCGCATTGACCAGCATTCACCATTGCCACCCAAGGCGTCGTATACATTGGATTTTCAAGTGCTTTTTTGAATTGCGTATCGGCTTCAGCGTAATGCTTCTGGCGGCATTCATAAGCACCATAAGCGTGACGCACATCAGAATTATTAGGCGCAAGTTTAATTGCCCGTTCGTAATGTTTCTGCGCTTCCGCTGCCTGACCAATTTGTTCATATAAAAACGCTGCCCAAACGTGGGCACGCGGATATTTATTATCTGCTTCTAATGCTTGTTGTGCACGGCGAAATGCAACATCAGTTTGACCTCGATTGTAATACTCTTCAGCCATACGGACATAAAGTTCTGCTGGGCTATCTTCCGGGTCTAATCCCAGTGCTTCATCCGTTTTTTGGATATTGTGTTTACTGCCACAAGCGGCGAGCACAACACAGAATCCGCTGATCACAAGATGGCGTTGTAACTGTTTATTCATGATTGCGTCACCGGTAGACCAATACGGCGCGTGCGGTCTTCAACGCGCCCAACCAATTGCCCGCAAGCAGCAGCGATTTCATCGCCTCGAGTTTTACGGGTCATCGCAAAAATTCCCGCGCCAGTCAATCGTAATCGAAAAGCCTCAATGCGTTCCATTGGTGAAGTGCAAAAATCGCTACCTGTAAATGGATTAAACGGAATTAAATTGAGTTTAGACGGTACGCCTTCTAATAAACGAATGAGTTGTTTTGCATGAATTAGGCTGTCATTCACGCCATCAAGCATGACGTATTCCCAAGTAATTTTACGGCGCTTGTCATGGCCAATATAGGCTTTACACGCTGGAATCAATTCAGCCAGCGGGTATTTTTGATTGATCGGAACCAATTGATCACGCAGCGCATCATTCGGTGCGTGGAGCGACACCGCCAGCGAGACATCACTGACTGCGCGGAGCCGGTAAATGTTTGGGACAATGCCGGAAGTGCTGAGGGTAACGCGCTGTTTAGCAAGCATATATGCCAAATCATCCTGCATGATATCCATCGCTTTCACCACTGCATCAAAGTTCGCCAGTGGTTCGCCCATGCCCATCATCACAACATTGGTCGGCGGTTGCGCCAGCTCGCGGGCGGCGTGCCAAACCTGTCCGATGATTTCGCTGACGGTCAAATTGCGGTTAAAACCCTGCCGCGCTGTCGCACAAAACGCACATTCCAACGCGCAGCCGACCTGCGAGGACACGCAAATCGTGCGGCGTTTTCCTTCAGGAATGCACACGGTTTCAATGCGTTGCCCGTCATGCAGCGCCATCACCCATTTAATGGTGCCATCGGCAGACGGATGCGTGGCGACAATGCGCGGCAATTCCACGCGCACCGTGTCGCGCAGTCGGTCGCGCAAGGCTTTGGGCAGGTCGGTCATGGCATCGAAATCAGTGATGCCATGTTTGTGCAACCATTTGAAAAGATTGCGTCCATGAAACGTTTTGACGCCCATTTCCACAGCCAGCGCCTCGCACTCGGCAAGGCTGAGATCAAACAAATTGGCGCGGGTATCGCTCATGGATGGCTGGAGCATCAGCGGGTGCGTGGGCACACGCCTTCCGGGAAAAAGAAGGCGATTTCGATTTCCGCAGTTTCGGGAGCGTCGGAACCATGCGCCGCATTTTCGGTGAAAGAATCAGCAAAATCAGCGCGAATCGTGCCGGGCGCAGCGTTGGCGGGATTGGTTGCACCCATGATGTCACGGTTTTTGGCAACAGCATCATCGCCTTCTAATACCTGCACCATGACTGGGCCCGAAGTCATAAAACCAACCAATTCTTCAAAAAATGGCTTGCCTTGATGAATAGCATAAAACGCTGACGCCTGTTCACGGCTCAGATGCAGCATCCGCGCTGCCACGACGTGCAATCCAGCGGCTTCAAAGCGACCGAGAATGGCACCGATAGCATTTTTAGCGACGGCATTGGGTTTGATAATTGATAGGGTGCGTTCGGTGGTCATTTCGATAAATTCCGCGATGAGACGTTGAAATAGCGTGGAAGTGTCGGGATTCGACAGGGATTTACTCAAGCTGGTGCATTGTGTTTACCAGTCAAGCGAGCCGCTAAGTTTAGCGGTATCGGTTGATCTGAGGCAATGCTGATGCGTGGAGCTAAACAGAGAACGGGGTGAAATGTGCGCAGAATAAGACTTTATTTCCTTATTTATAAGCAGCAATCGTAGGTTAGGTTGACGCAGTCAACCCAACTGCAAAGCATGAAAACCTGCGCTTGTGCGATAACGATGCAATTCAATTGCAGTGATGTTGGCGTAAGTTGTTGGGTTGCCAACAGCGGCAACCAAATCGACTATTTTATTCCAGAGTATTATATTAATGACACCCGAACAATTTATTGCCAAATGGCAAATCTCCACCTTGAAAGAAAGCTCTGGATCGCAGGAGCATTTTATTGATTTGTGTCGATTATTAAATGAGCCAACGCCAGCGGAAATTGATCCAGTTGGCGCGTGTTATTGCTTTGAACGCGGAGCGAAAAAAACCACGGGCAGCGATGGCTGGGCGGATGTGTGGAAACGCAATTGCTTTGGCTGGGAATACAAAGGCAAACGCAAAAACTTGAATGAAGCCTTTGTCCAACTGCATCGCTACGCTCCCGCATTAGAAAATCCGCCGTTGTTAATTGTTTCCGATATGGAACGGATTATTATTCATACCGCATTTAATGGGACGGTTTCTAAAGAACATGTGTTGCAGTTGGATGATTTACGCATTCCCGCCAGATTGCAATTATTAAAATGGGCATTTTCTGAACCGGAGCGTTTGCGCCCCACGCTCACCACAGCGGCATTAACGGAAGATGCAGCGCGACAATTTGGTCAATTGGCACAAACATTATGTGAACGTGGTCACGATACCCAACAGGTCGCGCATTTTTGCCAGCAAATGCTGTTTTGTTTTTTCGCTGAAGATATTGGTTTATTGCCAAATAAACTGTTTAGTGAATTATTGAAAAACGGGCAGAAGCGTTTGGAACATTTGCCGCAAACGCTCACCAATTTATTTAATACAATGGCAACTGGTGGATTCTTTGGGAATGATCCGGTTGATTGGTTTAATAGCGGGTTATTTGATGCTGCTGCGCCGTTGCCATTAACCGGAACTGATGTGCAAAAATTGCGGAAATTGGCGGAGTTGAATTGGTCAGCGATTGAACCCAGTATTTTCGGCACGTTATTTGAGCGCGGATTGGATCCAAATCAACGTGAACAACTCGGTGCGCATTACACTGATCCGGCATCCATTATGCGGCTGGTCAATCCGGTGGTGCTTGATCCATTGCGCGAAGAATGGGCTGCTGCAAAATTAACCATTCATCAATTGCTTGAAAAAAGCACTCAGCAGCAGCAGGAAGCCGATGAATTAAGCAAAAGTCAGGTCACAACAAAAGCAAAAAAGGCAGCAGAAAAGGCTTTGAAAGCGGCACTGTCTTTTAACACTAAAACACAAAATCAAATTGAAAACATTTTTCGGGATTTTTTCAATCGGCTGCAAAATTTCCGCGTCCTTGATCCTGCTTGCGGTTCGGGAAACTTTTTATTATTGGCATTGCGCGGATTGAAAAATTTGGAACACGAGGTGATTTTAGAATCTGAGCGTTTAGGATTGCCGCGCAGCTTTATAGCGGTCGGACCAGAAAATGTGCTGGGCATTGAATTGAATTCCTATGCAGCGGAATTAGCTCGGGTAACAGTGTGGATTGGTGAAATTCAATGGATGCTGAATCACGGGTTTTCATTGGCAAAAAATCCAATTTTGAAAACCATCAATATCATTGAACAACGTGATGCAGTGGTGAATGCGGATGGTTCAGAACCGAATTGGCCAGCCGCTGATGTGATTGTCGGAAATCCGCCGTTTTTGGGCGATAAACGAATGCTCGGTGCAATGGGTGATGAATATGTCAAACGACTGCGCAATTGTTATCAGGGGCGCATTCCCGCAGGTGCGGATTTGGTGACATATTGGTTTGAAAAGGCGCGGGCGCAGATTGAAACGGGAAAAGCCAACGCTGCCGGTTTGGTTTCCACTAATTCAATTCGTGGAGGAGCAAATCGTCAAGTATTAGAACGGATTTGTGCAACGACGACCATTTTTAATGCGTGGTCAGATGAGCCTTGGATTAACAGCGGCGCTGCGGTGCGCGTCAGTTTGATTTGTTTTGGGAATACGGTATTAACGCCAATTTTGAATAATGAAGCAGTCGCGGCAATTTATGCAGATTTGACGGCTGGTGCAATTGATGCTGGGTCGGACATCACGCAAGCAAAAATTTTAGTAAGTAATGGTAGAATTTGTTTTATTGGTACGCAGAAAAGCGGCAGTTTTGATATTACTGGTGAATTGGCGCGGCAGTGGTTAACAGAACCAAATCCACACGGCAAACCGAATAGCGATGTTGTGCGCCCTTGGGTAAACGGAATGGACATCACGCGCCGTCCATCTGATACATGGATTATTGATTTTGGTTTCAACATGAAAGAGTCGAACGCTGCATTTTATGAAGAACCATTTCAACATGTTATCAATAACGTTAAGTGCGTTATCGAAAAGAAAATCACGGAATGGCAAATTGAAAATAAAAATACGCAACATTTGCAGCGACAATATGAAACATGGTGGCAGCTTTGGTGTTCACGTCCTGATATGCGCGAAGCGTTAACTGGATTGCCGCGTTATATTTGCACTCCGCGAGTTTCTAAATATCGGTTATTTGTTTGGTTAGATAAAACTGTTTTGCCTGACACGCGATTAGTAATTGTTGCGCGATCTGATGATATGACGTTCGGAATTTTATCATCACAGATTCATCAAACTTGGTCACTAGCAACCTGCTCATGGCATGGTACAGGTAACGATCCAACATATAACGCTAAATCCTGTTTTGAAACCTTTCCATTTCCAATTGGTTTAACGCCAGCGGATACTGGCGATGGAATTGAAACTTTAGACAGCGGTGCAATCATTCCGACGGTTGCAGCAGAATACCGAGATCATGCAATCGCTATTGCTGAGGCAGCATTTCAACTTAATCAATTGCGTGAGAATTGGTTAAATCCGCCAGAATGGATTGAACACCAGCCGGAAATTGTCGCTGGCTATCCTGATCGAATCATTGCTAAACCCGCATTTGCTGCGCAACTAAAACAACGCACTCTGACCAATTTGTATAATAAAAAACCGGCGTGGTTGGTGAATGCACATGTCAAATTAGATCAGGCAGTCGCCGCAGCTTATGGCTGGGAAAATAACGCAGCGGAATTGAATGAAGCGGAGATTTTACAGCGATTATTAGCGTTGAATCTGGCGCGGGGAAAAGCAGATTGATTTAGTAGTTGACATTGGTTTGTTGGCGTGTTTTGCTATGTCCCAAGAGGAGTCAAAACCTCGTACAGGCGGAAACGCCCCGATAGACAGGCGGTATTTTTTTGCCCGCACTATTTATAATAGTAATCCGTCGGGAGCGGTGGTGAATAACTGAATAATCAGGAATAACTACGCGGTGCCTGTAGCCGTTTTGATCCTCCCGACTGCCTCGAATCTAATTCGAGGCTTTACATCAAAGCAAATACAGAGGTCTCCATAATGAAAACTTGCAACACTCTTTCCGCATTACCACTCACCATGACTTCCCGCGAGATCGCTGATCTTGTTGAAAAGCGCCACGACAACGTTAAGCGTACCATCGAGACGCTCGCTGAACGCGGCACTATCCGGCTTCCTCAAATTGAGGTTTTCGAGGAAATCAACAACTTAGGGTTTTCAGTTAAGCGCGAGATGTACGTTTTCACTCACGCCCACAAGCGCGACACTTTCATTGTAGTTGCCCAGCTTTCACCAGAGTTCACCGCTAAATTGGTAGACCGCTGGCAAGAACTTGAAGCCGCTGCTGCATCAACTCTGCAACAACCATCCATTCAATCTTATGCTTATACGTTGCCTTATCAGCCAATTATTGAGATTCAGATTATTGAATCTGCTGCTCGCACATTGCGCATATCAGATACCAGCGTGATTCGGATGTATGCTGAGGTTTGTAAAAACAAAGAAATCAATTCTGCTTTTCTACCGGATTATGTCGATGAACCACTGGTCAGAGCGATCACGCCGCTATTGAAAGGGATCGGACTCCACTCGCGCAGCACGTTGCCAAGACGGTCAATCCCGCATTGGAAGCAATGGGCATTCTGGAACATCTTTCCCGCAAGAGCACCGGCAACAAGATTAAATGGTTCTGGAGTTTGACCGAGGAGGGTTTGAAATACGGGCGCAATGAAACCAGTCCGAATAATCCCCGCGAGACGCAGCCGCTGTTTTTCGTGGAGCGTTTTCCTGAGTTATTAGCGCGATTGGATGCGTATATCAATCCACAATCCTTGCCGCTTTAAATCCCCCCAACCCCCCTTTTTCAAAGGGGGTTTTTTCTGATGGGATTTTTTGAATAAACGCAGACACAAAAAAAAGCCCCGCATTCACGGGGCTTTTTTAAGCGCACTGCGCGAGGCAATTATTGATTGTCGGGGGTGAATAAATTGCTGTTATAAATGGTAACGACCGTATCGTTATTCAGTCGTCACCATTAAGATAACTATGCTTTCAGCAATCGAGTTCTAAAGCCAATCATGCCGGCTGCTAATAACAACAGTGTGCCGGGTACTGGACTTCGCCAGTTAATGTGAACGTGTAAGTGCTTGTCTTGCCATCAACCACTGCCACTGGAGTTTCTGGCAAAGTCATTGAAAGGACGCCACCGCCAGCAAAGGTTACTTTGAACACAGAGTTTGCTGCACTGCCGTTGTTAAAAAGGACAGTGTTAAATGCTTCCCACTGGTTAAAGAGTGAATCAGAATCAATATCAACTGCAAATAGATACGCTTCTGTGCGATTAAATCCGCTGAACGACAAACTAATGTTGTCAACTCGGTCAGTGCTTCCGCTGTTTAGCGTTATGGTCTTGTTGCCGCTCGTTGGATAAGTACTATCCTTGTTATCAAAATGCCGAGTAGTGTCTCCAATCGTGAAATCAAAACCAATAATATCAAGACTGGAACTCGCTAGATTGGATAGCGTCCACCCAGAAACATTTAAGGTGTGACCGGTAATACCGACCTCAGAGCTACCAGTAATCTCAAGTTGAGCACTCACCGGATAAGCCTGAGCAGTTCCAAACACTGCAAGCGTTAATCCCCCCAATCCGAGCAACGATTTGGTCATGTTATTGAACATCTGATACCTCTTTAGTTGACTAGCCAAAATGCGCCATGAATACAAGCTCAGAACTTTAAGCAAAAATAATTCCAAAGATAAATTTTAATCTTAAATCAAGGCGATATGTTTTTATCCGTTTCCAAAAATAACCGTGTGTTCGCCGCTTTGTAAAAAAACTCGACAGTTATTTGCTGGTTTCAGACGTGATTGCAGGTTGTCTTTGAAACTGCATTGTAAAAAAAGCTGATAGGCATCGCTGAAGTGCAAAGTACAGACACAAAAAAAGCCCCGCATTCACGGGGCTTTTTTCATTCACATTAGCGCAGTGCGCTGGGCAATTACATCATGCCGCCGCTACTAAAAACTCTCAAAGGTCTGTATACGCCGTCTTTGCCATTGCCTTGAAAGAATTTCAAGGTCTGATATGACTCTTGCGTACGGATTAAACGTCCAGCCGTAGCGGGTCTGGACGGTGCAAAAAGCACGGGAAGTAGCATATCGACACGCTTAAACCCAAGTCAACTTACCATAAAAAAGGTAGGTTTTCTGAGAAAAGCACAGATTTTAGTCAACAGTTACATGCCCATTCCGCCCATACCACCCATGCCGCCCATTCCACCCATATCACCGCCAGCCATTGGCGCGTCATCCTTTGGCTCTTCGGCAATCATCGCCTCGGTGGTAATCATCAAACCGGCAACCGAAGCCGCGTTTTGCAGCGCCGAGCGTGTGACTTTGGTCGGATCCAAAATGCCCATCGCCACCATGTCGCCGTATTCGCCATTGGCTGCGTTGTAGCCAAAATTGCCAGAACCTTCAACGACTTTGTGCAGAATCACCGACGGTCTTCGCCAGCGTTGGCGACGATTTGACGCAGCGGCTCTTCCATCGCCCGACATGCGATCTTGATGCCTACATCTTGATCGTGATTCGACCAGTCAAGCTCTTTACTGCGGCTGAGCGCGTACCAGTGCGACGCCGCCGCCGGGGACGATGCCTTCTTCAACCGCAGCACGAGTCGCATGAAGCGCATCTTCAACCCGCGCCTTTTCTCTTTCATTTCCATTTCAGTCGCGCGCCGACCTTAATGACGGCCACGCCGCCAGCCAGCTTCGCCAACCGTTCCTGCAACTTCTCGCGGTCGTAATCGGAACTGGTTTCTCACCTGAGCGCGAATCTGCTCGCACGTGCCTTGATGTCGATCTCAGAACCGCGCCATCAATGATGGTGGTTTCATCTTGCAACCTGAACGCGCTTGGCCGTACCCAGCTCGTTAATGGTCGCTTTTCGAGGACACCCAACTTCCTCAGCAATCACGTCGCGCCAGTCAGCACTGCGATGTCCTGCAACATCGCTTTGCGGCGATCACCGAAACCGGGAGCCTTGACTGCGCAGACTTTCACAATGCCGCGCAGGTGTTAACGACCAACGTTGCCAGCGCCTCGCCTTCGACATCTTCAGCGACGATCAGCAGCGGACGACCCGCTTTGGCGACTGCTTCCAGCACTGGCAGCAATTCGCGGATGTTGGAAATCTTCTTGTCGTGCAACAAGATATACGGATTATCCAGCTCGGCGCTCTGGCTCTGCTGATTGTTGATGAAGTAGGCGACAAATAGCCGCGATCAAACTGCATTCCTTCCACTACATCCAATTCGTTGTTCAGCGAAGTGCCATCTTCAACGGTGATGACGCCTTCTTTGCCGACCTTTTCCATTGCCTCAGCAATGATGTTGCCGATGGATTCATCGGAATTGGCGGAAATCGTGCCGACCTGCGCGATTTCCTTGTTATTCGTGCAAGGCTTGGAAATGGTCTTGAGTTCAGCGACTGCTGCTTCAACGGCTTTATCCATGCCGCGCTTCAAATCCATTGGATTCATGCCAGCAGCGACGGCTTTCAAACCTTCACGCACCATCGCCTGCGCCAGCACAGTTGCAGTGTCGTGCCGTCGCCAGCGATGTCAGAAGTTTTCGACGCAACTTCCTTGACCATCTGTGCGCCCATGTTCTCGAACTTGTCTCTCAGCTCGATTTCTTTGGCGACCGAAACGCCGTCCTTGGTCACGGTCGGCGCACCGTAGGATTTTTCCAACACCACGTTGCGACCTTTTGGACCGAGCGTCACCTTGACCGCATTGGCCAAAACGTTCACGCCTTCCATCATGCGGGCACGGGCATCACCACCAAACTTCACGTCTTTTGCGCTCATCGTTTACATTCCTGAAAAGTTAATTAGAAAGTTGAATTGACTGAAAAAAACACTGGAGCGGAGGTTTAGCCCTCAACGACACCCATGATGTCTTCTTCGCGCATCACCAAAAAGTCTTTGCCGTCGATCTTGACTTCCGTGCCGGAATACTTGCCAAACAACACGCGGTCGCCGACTTTGACATCCAGCGGACGCACTGTGCCGTTCTCCAAAATCTTGCCGTTGCCAGCAGCGATGACTTCGCCTTGAATCGGCTTCTCGGTTGCGGAATCGGGAATCACGATCCCGCCAGCAGTGGTGCGTTCTTCATCCATGCGGCGAATAACTACGCGGTCGTGCAGAGGACGAATCGTCATAAAACAGTGCTCCTGATTAGATTTGAAAGTGAAAATGAGGGTGCTGTTAGCACTCACCGATAACGAGTGCCAATAGTAGGGCAAATCCTCGAGTGTCAAGCCTTGGATCAAACTGTGCCATGCCACTGATTGATACCCATTGTCATTTAGATGTTGCCGTGTTTGACGCAGATCGCACTGCCGTCATGCAGCGCAGCGCGGCAGCGGGCGTGACCGATATTGTCGTGCCGGGCATTACGCCGTGGCTGGGCAAAACTGCTGGCGCTGTGCGCTGACGCAAAAATGAATCGACCAATGCTGCATCCGCGCTCGGTTTGCACCCGCTTTTTTAGCGCAACATCACGGTTGATCTCGCCGCACTCGCCCGCGCCGTGCGCCAGCAACCGCTCATCGCCATCGGAGAAATTGGTTTGGATTTCTATAACGCAGACTGCGATCCGCCGCGCCAGCAAGCGTTATTTGCTGCGCAATTAGCCATCGCGCAGGAGGCGAATTTGCCAGTGCTGCTGCATGTGCGCCGCGCCCACGATGCAGCTTTATTGACATTGCGGCGGTTTCCACAGGTGACTGGCATCGTTCATGCGTTCAACGGCAGCCCGCAGCAGGCAGCGCACTATCTGGCGCGGGGTTTCAAACTCGGTTTTGGCGGAGCGTTGACGTTTGAACGCGCCAGCAAATTGCGCCGACTTGCTGCCGAATTGCCGCTGGATGCCCTCGTGTTAGAAACCGATGCCCCCGATATGGCTGGTGCTGCACATCGCGGCGAACGCAACAGCCCGGAATATCTGCCGGAAGTGCTCGCCACGCTCGCCGCACTCCGCCACACCGATGCAGCGACACTCGCCGCTGCGACGACCGCCAACGCTCGCGCCGTATTGCATTTGCCATGACCAACCACGAACCACTTTATGAACGCACCCGCATTCTTGTCGGCGACGCCGGCATTGAACGCCTGCGCAGCAGTCGCGTACTTATCGCCGGATTAGGCGGCGTGGGCGCATTTGCTGCGAGGCACTCGCCGCCGGCGTGGGCGCGTTGACGCTCGCCGATCACGATCACGTTGCTGCCTCAAATCTCAACCGCCAACTGGTCGCGCTCCATTCGACGCTGGCGCGCAGCGCAAAACTGCGGTCATGGCCGAGCGCATCGTTGACATCAATCCGGCTTGTCAGGTAACGCGAATTGACGAATTTCTCGCGGCTGGCGACATAGAAAATCTGTTAATTCCCAATCACTTCGATCACATCATCGACGCAATTGATAGCCTGAATAGCAAGCTGGCGCTGTTGGAAACTGCGTTGCAGCGCGGCATTCCGATTGTCAGCAGCATGGGCGCGGGCGGGCGGCTTGATCCAACGCGGGTGCGGGTCGGCGATATTGCGGAAACGCGCATTTGCCCACTGGCGCGGGAAGTGCGGCAACGGCTGCGGCGACGCGGAATCACCGCCGGTTTAACCGTTGTTTGGTCGGATGAACAACCGCATCCCGCGCAGCCGCCGGAGGAGACTGGGCGCGGACGACCGCGAGCTGTGAATGGCAGCATTAGTTATTTGCCGTCGCTATTCGGTTTAATGCTGGCGGGAATTACGGTGCAACGGTTATTAACAACGGCTTAATAACGATGAAAAGGTGCGCTAATTTCTGCCCATTGTTGTTCATCAGCGCAGAGCCGTTGCTCGAAATCTTCTGGCAACGCAGCGGAATCATCCACCCATTCACGGAAAAAACTGCTGCCGGTCAATAAATCAATCGCCAGCCGCTCAGTTTCGTATTCATACGCGAATTGTCGCCACAGTGGATAATCAGGATATTCCCAGCGCAGACATTTGAAAAACAGCGCCATCAAGCGATACGGACGGAATTGATAATGTTGATACGCAGCAGTATCGGTGTGCAATTGAAACCCAGCGCAAAGTTGACCTGCATGTTTATGAAATGTCGGCTCAAACCAGCAAGGACGAATCAACACACCATTAAGCCAATTCGGGCATTCGCGCTGCATTCGCGCTAATATCTGCGTCATATCAAGATCGGGTGCGCCAACGATTTCCAACGCAACCGTCGTTCCGCGTCCTTCCGATAACGTCGTTCCTTCTAATAACACGGTTCCGGGAAAACATCGCGCCATGTTCAAACTTGACGCATTCGGACTGGGATTCACCCACGGCAATTGATTAACCGGCCAACCAAAACCGGGCGCTGCATTTGGCTGATAATTTTCCATTTCAATAATATGTAAATCAATATCCAGTTTCTGCGAGTTCACAAACCATCGCGCCAATTCACCAAATGTTAAACCGTGACGCATCAGCAACGGTCCAGCACCGACAAAACTTTCCCAACCTAATTCTAAAATTGTGCCTTCCAGCGGTCGCCCAATTGGATTGGGACGATCTAAAACCCATACCGTTTTACTGTGCGCAGCGCAGGCTTCGAGGAGATAAATTAGCGTGGTCACATAGGTATAAATTCGCGTCCCAATATCCTGTAAATCAATGAGCAACACATCAAAACAATCGAGCATTGCGGGCGTCGGTTCGCGCACCGTTCCATAAAGACTAAACACCGGAATACCGTGATGCACATCAATTGCATCTGGCGTCTCAATCATATTGTCTTGTTTATCACCGCGCATTCCGTGTTGCGGTCCAAATGCAGCGACGATATTCAATTCATTCAGCGCCATTAACGCATCCAAACTGTGCTGACCTGCTGCGGTGAATGACGCTGGATGTCCCAATAATGCGACGCGCCGCCCATGCAATGGCTGGCGCAGTGTTGGGTTAATTAAAAGACGATCAATACCAAGCATTATCATTATTCATTTCCAGTGTTTCGGATTCACCAATTAAACCGTCAAGTAATGCGACTGCCTTAACAAACCGATACATTTCTAAATGCCCTTTGAGCGCGGCAAGCACTGGCGCGGATAATCCTGCTGCACACTGCAACTGTTTTTCACGCAAAAAATCCTCCGCAGTTGGATCGTGTTCACGCGCAAGACGACGCAATTCAAGCAATATGGATTTGAATTCAGGATCATTTACCGCTACAACTTCTAGCGGCATTGCAGGTGCACGATTCAATACCATTTCCGGTACTAATTTGGGTGATAAGGCTGACCTTTCTGCAATACCAAACCAAGCATTAAAAGAAAAGGTGCTGCCAATACCGTATCGACTTTCAACGCTGATTTCACCGCCCATCATGCTAACCAAATGCCGACAAATAGATAATCCTAATCCAGTGCCACCATAACGACGTGTAATTGAACTATCTGCTTGGGTAAATCGCTGAAACAATAGACTCGTTTGTTCTTTCTTCAACCCGATGCCGGTATCACGCACCCGAAATTCGATATGCACTCGATCTGCTGTTTCATTCAATTTACGAATCACAATTTCAATGCTGCCTGATTCAGTAAATTTAACCGCATTGCTACTGAGATTGGTCAAAATTTGCTCCAAACGCAACGGATCGCCAATTAACACCCGTGGCAAATCCGATGCTCGCATAATTTGTAACCCAAGCCTTTAATTTCTGCTGAGTGACCAATTACTGCCACCACCTGATTAACAACCGTATCTAAATCAAAATTGTTTTTCTCTAATATCAAACGCCCGGCTTCAATTTTGGCAAAATCCAATAAATCATTAAGCAACATTAACAATGATTTTGATGCTGCGTGAGCACGCTCTAAATAATCGCGTTGTTCATTATTGAGGGCAGTTGCTAAACAAAGATGAAGCATTCCTAAAACAGCATTCATCGGAGTGCGAATTTCATGGCTCATCGTGGCTAAAAACTCGCTTTTTGCGCGATTGGCTTTTTCTGCTTTCTCTTGTGCCTGCTGTAGCTGTATCACGGCAGCACGTTGTTCAGTTAAATCAACAAATACGACTAAATAACGTTTACCCAATGTGGTTGCATGAATTTGAAAAGTTCGCGCTTGACCGTCGCGGCAGTTCACATGCACTTCCATTGGTTCAATACTGCCACCGCAGCAGCTCGCATTTTTAATACGGATATACCACTGCGCCAGCATTTCGGCGCGATACGCTGAATCTGTATTTGCCAACAACCACCAATGCGTCATATCGGGGATTTCTGCGATAGAATATCCAATCAACTCAGAAAAGCGTTGGTTAATCATCACAATACGCTCTTCTAAATCTTCAGCAACCAACATTGCAATTGGCGACCGCTCAATTAAAATCTGCATTTCGGTTTGTGTTGCGCGTAATAACGCATCACTGCGGATCAATACTTGCTCTGCCCGCTGACGTTTTTGCACTTCTCGTGTTAATGTCCAATTCCAATACAAAATCAGAACTAAAACTAAAACTGAACCACCGATTACTTGCCATAATAAGGTGTAATCAATATGCGGCGACGGTGATGTTTGCATCCAACGACTTTGAATACTATCACGCTCTCGCATCGAAATTGTCGCAATTGCGCGATCTAAAATACTCGCCAATTGTGGCCAATCTTGACGCACTGCCATTCCTAATGACATCTCATAAGGCGTAGTACCGGCCATGCGAATCTGTACCAACCCTTCGCGGCTTAGGGTATAGCTTGTGGTCACTAAACTATCAACAAACGCATCTATTTTTCGCGCATCTAGTGCCTGCAATGCTTGCTGCATGTCTGTAAAAGGCAGCAGTGTGATTTTGGAATGATCTTTTTGTAACCAATTCGCAATCGCATGATTTTCAATCACCGCGACCCGCTTGTTAGAAAGCGCATCAAGATTGCCATAAAAAGGGGCATTGATGGGCGCAAAGATAGCTACAGGAAAACTCAAATAAGGTGCAGTAAAATGAAATTGTTGTGAGCGTTCTAATGTTTGAGCGATTGCCGGCAGCAGATCAATTTGACCGCTCTCAAGTTGGCGCAAACTTTCTGTCCAATTGGGCAAATTAACTGGCTCAAAGTGCACGCCAATCAATGCGGAGATATGATCCAAATAATCAGGGCTAATCCCATTAGGCTGATTATCATGATTGATGTATTGAATTGGCGCCCAGTCAGGATTAACGGCATAACGAATCGTTGAATGTTTCGATAGCCAAATACGTTCATCGGAACTTAAATTAATGGTGTTTTCAGTGATATTCGGTGATATCCAACGGCTTAAAATATGTTGCATCTCTTGCGGCGAAATCGCCGCCATTGCCTTGTTCATTAAACTATGTAGTTCAGGGTATTCACGGCGAATTGAATAACAAAGATCAATGTTACTATTGGGAACAGGAAAGGCTGCTTGGATATTAGGCACTAATTGTTTGCGTAGTGCTGGCAACATCGCTAAACCAGAAATAATGGCGTCAATTTTATTGTTTAATAATTGACCTATCAGTGCCTGATAGTTATCTTCAAGCGTGATAATCCCTGGTCATTTTGCTAAAATTTTTTTATCTGACAAATTGTCACGTAACAACCCAACTTTTTTACCAACAAGATCGCTCATTTTATGCAGGGATGGCTTCTGATCGTTGCGAGTAAAAATATAACGGGTTGCACCGTAAAGACTATTCGTGAATAAAAACGTCGAAGCACGTTCAGGATGCGCAACAGAAAGCGCCAACCCATATAAATCACCCTGTTCTGCCCGCGCTACCATATCAGTCCAATCGCCTAATTCAAGACGAATATGCGCACCAGTTAATGCGTTAATACGGGATAGTAAATCGGGTTCGATGCCAACAATGCCATTTTGTGTCATTTGTACATTCGGCGTCCATTGACGATCTGTTCCCAATACGATGTCAGGATGCGCGATGATCCAAGCACGTTCAGCAGCGGTTAATACTACCGTTGGTTCGGCGTTATTGAACGATGAATTACTTAGCCAGCGATTATTAATCTGAGCACGTTCTTCAGGCGTGATGGCAGCTAATGCCTTGTTAATAATTACGATCAATTCTGGCCAATCTTTACGAATTGCAATAGATACTTCCTTATGCTCGCCTTCCAGTAATCCGCCAATTTTGAATGCTAGACTAGTATTATTTTTGCGCCACCATTCCAACGTATTTTCCGCTAATAACAAATCGACATTATTATCTACCAAGGCTACAGCTAAAGCGAGATTATCATCGAATTCATTCACCTGAATCGACGGATACTGTTGTAGTATAAACCGAATATGTTGATTGCCTTTCATAATACCAACTCGTTTTCCTACGAGATCAATTAGCGTCGTCTTCTTTAAGGTGTCATCTTGGCGAATATAAAAATAGTAATATGTGTTTAAATAAATAGTCGTTAATGTCAGCGCAGTATCCCAATATGGGTTTGCTGCGGCAGCGGCTAATCCATCGATTTCATGGCGTATTGCACGCTCGCCGATAACCTGCAACGATGATCCTACATCTAACCGAATTTTAGTGTTCAAATAGTGATTAATAAGTTCTAAATAATCTACTACTATACCGGATAAACTACCATTGCAGCACGAATCAATGCAGGTGGAAACTGATCCGACATGCCTAACACGATGTCGGGATGGCGATTAACCAATTACGTTCAGCGGTACTCAATAAAACTTTTGGTGCATTGGGTGTAGAAGAATTTGATGCAGAAGAATCCGCCGCCATGCCGTACTGCCCGTACAGTAACAACCAGCAATACAACATTAAGCAAAAAAAACGCCTTAACCTTTCATTAAAAAATGAAAATATTAAAATAGAATTGAGTTGTGAAATGAATAACATTGCTTAACCCAAAGGAATGTGTAGCCAAACCTGAGTGCTATGCTCAATATCTGATGTTTCCATTCCAATCTTAAAACCCATAGCATCTGCCATCAATTTGGCTGAATAAGTACCCAAACCAGTGCCACCTTGTTTACCGTAAGTTTTATATTTCTCAAAAAAATCAGTACGCACTGCTACCGGTACAGTTCCTGAATTACAAATAGTTAAAATTGTCTGCTGTTGGTGTTCTAGGTTAACAGCAATTGACGTACCCGAGTTAGATGCTTCAATGGCATTAATGAGCAAATTTGATAGCATTGAAAACAGTAACCGTTCATCAGCAGCAATAAAAAATTGCATTTGTTGTGGCGGACAAACGCCATTGAAATTGAGCTGAATTGTCACCTGTTTGCGCGTGATTTTATTCTCAAACGTATGGATCAGACGTGCCAACAACGCCAATAAATCAACAGGCTGAGGTTGATACTGATAACGTCCGTTTCAATCTTAAAAAGATCGAGCGAAAGGTTAATCATATCGAGCATGTTCAAACCTGATTCCCGAATTAAACCGATCATCTCGCGCTGAATTGGTGTTAAATTATGATCCAATTCTAATACCTGTGGCATTCCGATAATTGCATTGAGCGGCGATTTAAGATCATGGCGCATGATTTGCTCAACGTCTTCTTAATACGTTCTAAATTTTTGCGATCACCAATATCCTCTTTAACCGCCACATAGTTCACAATTGTCCATCGCATCAATCGGTGAAATAGCGGCAGATTCCCAAAACAGACTGCCATCTTTTTTCCGATTACAATTCACCGCGCCACGATTGACCACTGGCAAGTGTTTTCCACATCGTTTCATAAAAAGTCGCATCGTGCTGACCGGATTTGAGAACACGCGGGTTATTCCCTATAACCTCTTCTTTTGTATAGCCAGTGATTTCAGAAAAATATGGATTGACGTAAAGTACTATGCCTTCTGCATCAGAAATAACGATTGATGCCTGTGCCTGTTCGACTGCTTGTACCAGTGTACGTAACTGCGCTTCCTGCGCTTTTTGAGCAGTGATATCAACTAAAATCCCTTCAATTAAATCTATGTTCCGTGCATAGTCGTGGATGAGGTATTCATGAACCATGAAATAACGCAGAGTGCCGTCGGAATGCCGAAAAGAAATTTCAAAATCAATAACTTGCTTTTCTCCTGCAATCAGTTGTCGATCATATTCATTTCTGCGCTGCAGAGATTCTGGTGTCCAATTCACAATGCTAACCCAATTTTGCCCAATTGCTTGCTCAGGCGATAACTTGATACCAAGTAATTGAACTCCCGCGCTACAATATAATAATTCACCCTGCAATGAATGGCTGAAAAAGATAACTTGATCTTTAAGGCGGTCGGTTAAACGATCAAATCGCGCCTGACTTTCACGTAACGCTGCTTCTGCTGATTCTCGCCGAAAAATTTCGCGGGTCAAATGCTCGGAATAAGCCAAATGTTCGTCACGTTCGCGGGTGATTTGAAGTACCTGTTCACCAGTCGCTTGGCATTGTTGGCGTGCTTTTCGTAGCAATTCTGCTAATCCCAATTGTGCGCGTACTCGCGCCAGCAAAAGTTGTGGATGAACTGGTTTGGTTAAATAATCAATTGCACCAACGGCAAAACCCGTGCTTCATCTTCAGTTTGAGTGCGGGCAGTCATAAAGATAACCGGAATTTCTTTGGTTTGCGGATTTGCTTTAAGTCTTTCGCAAACTGCATAACCATCGAGATCAGGCATCATAATATCAAGCAAAATTAAATCGGGTGAAGGCGTTGCCAATGCCAATCCAAACGCATCACGCCCATTCGTTGCTACTCGAATACGATAGTGTGCT
>NZ_PPGH01000010.1:0-12500 GCF_002958735.1 Chromatium okenii
CGCCGCAACCAATTGATGCTGATTTATGGATTGCGCAGATTCCTTTTAATGAAACACGCGGTTATGTGGAACGAGTGCTGGCATATCGGGTGATTTATGCGGAGCGTTTGGGATTACCACCATTGCGTCTCAGTGATTTATTGCCACCAATTCCTGCGTTACCCAGGAATAATGCTAAAAGTTAATGGATTTAAGGTGCATAAATGTCGAATACACTCACTGCGACTTTTCAAATTGTCACTCCAATGTTTATTGGTGGCGTGGATCAATCACCGCAGGATGGAGTGTGTCCTCCATCAATTATGCGAATGGTGAGAATACAGGGCAGAGTTTATGTTTATTGCGTGTCGCTGCCAATTTGCGTCCGTTGACCAAAGCACAATTACCGAATGCTGGTTCTGGTCATCAATACTTACTTGGTCAAGGGCTTTATAGCTTCAGGGATGGATACTTACGCGAAGCACTTCCTCCCGGTGAAATAAAAGTCAGTTTACGCTTTCATCCGAACACATATATAGCGAACGCCATTCAGTTGCAGAAGCGTTATTGATACATAAAAAAGCCTCCCTTTGTAGAAAGGGAGGCTAACAGTCATAAAAACAGCAGTGATTATTTTACTGTATAGAGTTTACCCAACTGATTATCCTTTTCACTGGTTTCTGTTGTGACACAGCCGCTATCAATAAATGCCCGCGCAGTATAAGTTCCCGTTGGGCACCCGTAATCGCGCTGTTAACGTGCGGCTCGCCCCAACAGCTAAAGTGCCAACGCGAGTACGTGCATTACCTAATGCCCCGCAAGTACCGAGATTGGTTTGACTTTTCCAAATTGTCAAATCACCCGCATCCAATGCTTTTTTCGCAAAGTTCTTTACCGTAACGCTAATGTCAAAAAAATCATTTGCGCTTGGTGACGCGGGCGTAATGACCATATTGGTAATGACTAAATCAACCGCTGTTGTAGTAAAGGTTGCCGTGATATTTTTCAGTGCATTCATACTAACAGTACAGGTATTAGTACCACTGCAATCGCCACTCCAACCAGTAAATACAGAACCGACATCAGAAACTGCTTTAAGCGTGACTGATTGTCCGTTTGTATAGCTTTCATTGCAATTCATGCCACAACTAATTTTACCATCAGTAGTAGTGACAACACCCGATCCCGTGCCTTTTTAATGACATTAAGCACATAACCTTCTGTTAACTTGAAATTCGCCGTCACGGTTTTATTCGCAGTGACATTCGTCAAGCTGCAACTCGTGCCGCTGCAATCACCACTAAATCCAGTAAACGTATAACCCGCATTTGCCGTTGCTGCGCAATTACTCGAACCGCCATAAACAACCGGATTAACGCTGCAATTCACGCTACCGCCAATTGAAGGATTGGCAGTGGCGTTAATTGGATAAGTGATTGCAGTGAAATTTGCCGTCACGGTTTTATTGCCGGTGACGTTATTCAAGCTGCAACTCGTGCCGCTGCAATCACCACCAAAGCCAGTAAATGTATAACCCGTATTTGCTGTTGCTGCACAATTACTGGAGCCGCCATAAGTCACCGGATTAACGCTGCAATTCACGCTGCCGCCAATTGAAGGATTGGCAGTGGCGTTAATTGGATAAGTGATTGCAGTGAAATTTGCTGTCACGGTTTTAGTCGCAGTGACATTCGTCAAACTACAACTCGTGCCGCTGCAATCACCACCAAAGCCAGTAAACGTATAACCCGTATTTGCCGTTGCTGCGCAATTACTCGAACCGCCATAAGTCACTGGATTAACGCTGCAACTCACGTTGCCACCAGTTGACGGATTTGCAGTGGCGTTAATTGGATAAGTGATTGCAGTGAAATTCGCTGTCACGGTTTTATTCGCAGTGACATTCGTCAAGCTGCAACTCGTACCGCTGCAATCACCAGCAAAGCCGGTAAACGTATAACCCGTATTTGCCGTTGCTGCGCAATTACTCGAACCGCCATAAACAACCGGATTAACGCTGCAATTCACATTGCCACCAATTGAAGGATTGGCAGTGGCGTTAATTGGATAAGTGATTGCGGTGAAATTCGCCGTCACGGTTTTAGTCGCAGTGACATTCGTCAAGCTGCAACTCGTTCCGTAGCAATCACCACCAAAGCCAGTAAACGTGTAACCGGAGTTTGGCGTTGCGGTGCAATTACTGGAGCCGCCATAACTCACTGGATTAACGCTGCAATTCACGCTGCCGCCAATTGAAGGATTCGCAGTAGCGGTAATTGGATAAGTGATTGCAGTGAAATTTGCCATCACAGTTTTATTGCCGGTGACGTTATTCAAACTGCAACTCGTGCCGCTGCAATCGCCGCTAAATCCAGTAAACGTATAACCGGAGTTTGGCGTGGCGCTGCAATTACTCGAACCGCCATAAGCCACCGGATTAACGCTGCAATTCACGCTGCCACCAATTGACGGATTTGCAGTGGCGTTAATTGGATAAGTGATTGCGGTGAAATTCGCTGTCACGGTTTTAGTCGCAGTGATATTCGTCAAGCTGCAACTCGTTCCGTAGCAATCACCACTAAATCCACTAAAGTTATAACCCGTATTTGCCGTTGCCGTGCAATTACTCGAACCGCCATAAGTCACGGGATTAACGCTACAACTCATGCTGCCGCCAATTGAAGGATTCGCAGTGGCGTTAATTGGATAAGTGATTGCGGTGAAATTCGCCGTCACGGTTTTATTGCTGGTGACATTCGTCAAGCTGCAACTCGTGCCGCTGCAATCGCCGCTAAATCCACTGAAGTTATAACCAGTCTTTGGCGTTGCGGTGCAATTACTGAACTGCCATAACTCACTGGATTAACGCTGCAATTCACGCTGCCGCCAAGTGACGGATTTGCAGTTACGTTAATTGGATAAGTGATTGCGGTGAAATTCGCCGTCACGGTTTTATTCGCAGTAACATTCGTCAAGCTGCAACTCGTGCCGCTGCAATCGCCACCAAAGCCAGTAAATGTGTAACCGGTATTTGGTGTGGCGGTGCAATTCGTTGAGCCGCCCTGTATTACTGGATTAACGCTGCAAGTCACGCTGCCGCCCGCGCTGGGATTGGCAACTAACCCGATGGCATAAGTCGGCGCAGGATTAAACGTTGCTAATACCGCTTTTGCGCTGTTCATTAGAATTGAACACGCGCCCGATCCGGTGCAGCCGTTGCTCCAATTACTAAAAACATAGCCAGCATCGGGCGTGGTATTGAGATTAACGATGATGCCGCTATTGAAATCGGCTGAACAAGTCGAGCCGCAATTGATTTTGTAGTCGTCGCTGTAAATCAATCCGTTGCCGCTTTTATTGATTGAGAGCGAATAACTGGCGGGCGCAAAATTAGCGGTGATAGTTTGCGCGGCATTCATGGTGACGGTGCAATTGCTAGTGCCCGAACAACCGCCCCCACTCCAGCCAGTAAATACGGAATTGCTATCAACAACTGCATTGAGCATGATTTTTGCGCCGCTGTAAAAATTGCCGCTACAATTGGCACCGCAATTGATTTGATTATCAGAACTAGTAATAGAACCGCCTGCACCAGATTTGATGACGGTCAATTGAAAGGTATCAAATGAATCAAACGACTGTCCGCCGCGCACGAGGCGAACGCAGAAGTCGTAGTTCCGATCGTAGCCGTCGGCGCCGCCAGTGCTGAAAGTCACGCTCCACGCGCTGTTCGAGTAGCCGGCATTCGGAGAACCGGGCCAAAAAAACGAACTCGGCGTATTCGGAAAATAGTCGGTATCAATTGCTGGTAAATAGCGGCTGTAATCCACCAAGGCTTGCAGTTCTTTGAAATTAGGCAAGCGCCAATCGTTATAACCACCCAGATTAGAATTATTGGCAGCGATTAACGCGGCGCTCCAATTCATTTTTTTTGTTGTGCCCGTACAATTCGTGCCGCTTTGTCCTTCACTGCATTTTGCCCACATCAGTCCCGTATTTGACTGAGTTACGGTGCCATCCTCGTTATCGACAAAAGAATCAAAAGACTGTCCGCTGCGGACGAGGCGAACGTGGAAGTCGTTGCTCCGATAGCGGGAGCTGGGGTGGCCACTATAGAAAAGCACGCTCCACGCGCTGCTCGCGTCGTTGGCATGCGGAGAACCGGACCAAAACCACGAATTCGGCGTATTGGGGAAATAATTGGTATCAATTGTTGGATCGGGATAGGCAATACTGTGATTGGCAATTCCCAATAATTCTTTTGGATTGGGCATTCGCCAATCATTAAATCCGCACAAGCCAGTTGAATTAACGCTGGTCACATAACCGGCGGTTTCGTCGAAGGTGAACTCTGAATCACTGAGTTTCACTTGCCAGATTAAGCCGGTCACATTATCGCGGACGCAAGTGTGATCGGTTGCCGTTGCTGGCAAATCATTTCCGGCTGCATCCAATTTGGTGAAATCAAAACCGTTGCTGCCGAATTCAGCGTCTTGCCCGGGAAAATCGGCGACCGGACACGGCAAGCCGTTTTCGGTGGCATTCGAGCAGGTGGTAATGCCGGTGTCGTTGAGACCGTCGGCATGAGTTGGAATAGCCAGCGCGAGCAGAGCGATCAATCCCGCCCCACGCGCCAATGAATAAAAAGATCGCATACGGTCAAGCATTGTCATTCTCCAGTAGTGAGTTTTTAATCCACTTAAAATTAAGCAGGTAAAAGTTCTAACTCCACTCTGCAACCCGCACGAGTTGCTAACGTGATTAACATATCTATACTAAACTGTTCCTCTTGACCGCGTATTAAATCCGACAGTTGTGCTGGTTCTATACCCAATTGCATTGCTGCTTGCTGGTGCGTCCAATTGCGTCTGGAAATCCTCATGCGCAATTCAGTGATGAGTTGAGCACGCAAACGCAACAGATTTGCTTCTTCGGTCGTAAAGCCTAAATCAGTGAACACGTCGCCACTGGATTCGATGATGTATTCGGTCGTCATGGGTTATTCCTCAATGTGGCGATAACGGCGCGTTGCCAATTCTATATCTTCGCTGCGGGTGCGCTGCGTTTTTTTCACAAAAGCGTGGAGGACATACACATCAAAGCGGATGTCAGCATTTTAGGTGCCTTCTTCACTTCGTACTTAGCGGACTAAAAGTCACTGAAGCATTCATTGGAAAAAGCAGAGATTTTCCTGAATAGCATTTATTCTCGCGGCTGAAAAATCACATGTTCTATATCGCGCAACTTATCAATATCGGTGTGATTTTCAAGATATTCTGCCAATTGTAAAAAATCGGTGCGGGGATAACTGCGCCCGGCAGTTTCACGAAAAGCTAATTGCGGTTTTGAGCCTTCAATAATGTGATAACCCCAATACAGTAATGCGACGCTGTAGCGAATTTTTGCTGCATCAGGATGAATCAATTGACATTTAGAATCTGTTGCTGCGTATAAATCAATATGCCGCTGCAAATGGTCAAGTAAAACACCATTGCGCTTTTCTGCATCTTTGCTCACGTCATAACTGTTAATGATCGCAAACATCTCTGCATCAACACTCAATTGGCGAATATGCTTAAAGGTGCGCGTAATCACATCAGCATGTTTTGCAATGCCTAACGGATTCAATGTTGTAGGAATAATGCAATAATTGAATTTTTCAACCAAATTCCGTGGATTCTCAGTTAACACCGGTGAACAATCACAGATCACAATTTTGGTATCTTTATAGTGATCTTCATTCCATTGATCGTGATTTAAAACAGTAATTGTTGCGCCTTCCTGTCCCTTCATTTTCGGCGGTACATACAACGACGCATCACCATCTTCATCGGTGGGATCTTGTAAAAAGAGCTTGCGCAAATTCTTATCAGGATCAAGATCGACGAGAATGACATCATGCCCCATTAGGGCAAAAGCACCCGCTAAATGCGCGGCAACCGTGGTTTTACCCACACCGCCTTTGCAAGTGAATACGCCGATGTATTTTAATGGACGTTGCACATCAATGGCAGCACTCATCGTTGCAGCAGCAATTGCTGCTTCTGCCTCATGGCTTTTTGGATAATTCCAAACGACTGTGCCATTGTGATAAGTGCCTAAACACAAATTATTGGGTCGTTCTGTTTCAACATGAGTGAGTGCCGACTGACTAAATCCATTCGCACAAATAAACCAACCCGAAGAAAATCGCGCCGCAATCGGCAAATCTAAATACTCTTGAAATTTTTGCACCTGCGCAATGCTGCATTTTGCTTTATGGTTTTTAACCTGAACGGCAATACACTGGACGCCATTTTTTAACTCAATGTCATAGCCTTTGGTATTCGCTGGCGGCATGGTGACGGTGTAGCCAGATTGTTGGCAAAGTAAAGCAATTAGCTTCTCAAAATCATCTGGGTTGCTTGGAACTAAGGGATCGTTACTCATAAACAATTATCACTCCTATTTCTGTTAAAAAATGCCCTTAAAAACACTTAACGTTCAATGCGTTCAATTACCAAAGCAATGATGCGATAACCGGCATGAACCAATTTGCTATACGGCAATAGCGCGAATAATGCGATCACCACGCCTAAATGCAGCGCCAGCAGCAGCGCCATTGCTGCACTCTCGCGCCCAATTAATAACGCCAAGCCACTCGTCGCCACTGCCCACAGTAATAGCAATACCGTGCTATTCGCAGTGCGCGCCGAGCGCGTGGTCGGTGTGAGATCACCGCGCCATTGCAGCGCCAGCAAGCCGGTTGTCGCAAACGCAATGGCAATTCCGCCGCTCGTGCCCAATAAAACTGGAATGCTCGCAATAGAATAAGGCGCATTCCAACCCAGCGCGTGGTGATAAAACATCGCGGTCAGCGTCGCGGCGAAGCTCAAGCCTAACCCAGCCAGCAACCCCTGATGCAAGCGCCGCCGCAGGTGCGAAAAGCGTTCATCAATATCGTTGCAACCGTGCCCGCCACCGCGCAAATTACGCATTAAAACAACGTCTTGTAGTGCCAGCCATAAAATACGCCACGTCACTAACGCGGCGTTGGGTCGCGTAAATCGCCAATAGCGTCGCCAACCAATCGCCAGCGCCAGCGCCGACCAACTGAGCGGAATCACCGCCAGCCAAACCATCAGCGGCAATGACAACACACGATAAAACCCTCTCACGTTTGGGTTCGGTTCCAACAGCCAGATCAAACCCAGCAGCAATGCCGTTGCGCCGCTAGTCAGCAGCAGCGTCGTCATGGCGCTGTGGCGAAATGCGCCCGCAAATGCTGGCGGCCAAATGTGCGCAGCGTCGCTGTGCTGGCGCATTTGCGTCAGAGTGCGGGGCACATTGATGGCGAATTCGTGTGGCGGTGCGTATTGGCAGGAATACAAACAATTGCGGCAGCCGTGACAAAGATGCGCGAGATGGGCGAGATCGGCAGCGGTCAATGCGGGGCGACGTTGGGCAGCGTCGAACACATCGCAAAATCCGTTGCAATAGCCGCACACATTGCAAATGTTGAGAACACGGCGGGCTTCAAATCCCCCCAACCCCCCTTTTTCAAAGGGAGGCTTTTCGTGCTCTTTGTCAGTAAAAAGGGGCTTTTCTTTCTCCCCCCTTTGAAAAAGGGGGGGCGGGGGGGATTTAACCTTGAACATGAAGCGCAGCCGCCTGTCCCGCCAGCCGTCCGCTCACACAACTGATGGTCAGTGCCAGCCCTGACACATATCCGCTGCTAAAAATGTTCGGAGCCATCAGCATTCCCGCCGCAAATAAGTTGTTCATCACGCTGCCGTTGCGCAGTGTCACGCGCATCTGTGCATCAACGCCCACGCCATGATAAGTAAAGGTGATTCCCGGTCGCATCGGATACGCGCCAAACGGCGGTTCAATCAGCGGCAGCGCGTGGTGCGATTTCGGCGGTTCCAATCCAACGGTGTGCCAATGCGCCAGCTGCTGCGCGTCTATTGGCGGACAAATTGCCGCGTGATACGCCGCGACCGTTGCCTGTAATGCTGGCGTGGGAATGTTCAATTGTTCCGCCAATGTGGATAAATCCGGCGCAGTGCAGGGCGAATACAGCGACGGCGGCGCATTCCGCATTCCCCGCGCATCCAACAGCAAATACGCAATCTGACCGGGACACTGCGCCAGCCGCTGCCCCCAAATCGCGTAACGGGTGGAGGCAGTATCGCCGCCTTCATCGTGAAATCGCTGACCGTTTGCGTCCACCACAATTCCGGCAGGCATACAACGAATGCGCGTGACGATGCCGCCGTCATCGGCTGGCGATCGCGCATCAACGGCGACAAGATAAGCGCGAGTTGGATCGCCAACGGCTTGAACACCTTGATCTAACAGCATATTCAAGACTGCGCCAGTCGCAAACGGAGTGCCGCGATTGATCAAACCATCTGCCGCTGCGCCCCAAGTTGTGCGCCACCAGTCCCGATTTGCCTGCGCTCCGCCACACGCGGCAATGACGGCGCGAGGTGTGAGCGTGTGCGTCGCGCTACCAGATTTGATTTGCACCTGAATCACGCGCTCGCCGTCAAGCTGCAACGCGCTGATTTCACTGGCATAACGAATGATAACGCCGAGCTGTTCGGCAGTGGCGTACAGCGCGTTAATCATCGCCGTGCCGCCGCCGAGTAAAAATGCCGTTTTGCGTGATGGCGGCAGTCGTCCATCTGCAACCGGTTGAAATTGCACGCCCGCGCCCGCCAGCCACGCAGTGATGTCCGCCGATTCGTACACCAGCAACCGCGCAAGATCGGCGTTACTGTTTCCGGCGCTGGCGCGGTCGAGATCGGCGAGGAATTCGTATGCGGGATAACGTCCAGTCGAGAGCGGAGTGATGGTCTCGTGCATGATGCGCAGATTGCGGGAATGCCGCGTATTGCCGCCGCGCAATGAACGTGGAGCTTGTTCGCACAGTAAAACCGTCGCGCCAGAATGACGCGCCGCAATTGCTGCACACAATGCGGCTGCGCCGCCGCCAATGATTAAAATGTCGGTAGTGGTCATATCAAATAGAATGAAAATCGCGCATAGCAACCTCGTTGTTGGCACATTCTCTGCTTGCTATCCTAACCTAAGGAAACACTGATTAAATAGCCAGCATCGTTGCGATCTAAATGATAAAATAGGCATCAGTCGTAATGTAAATATGATACCAGCATGAAACAATTTTCTTTTGCACAATCAGAATTTTTAGCAAAAAAGAAAACGACGCGCCGTGAACGTTTTCTCAATGATATGGAAAAAATTGTTCCATGGTCAACTTTGGTTAAAGCATTGACACCTTATTACTACCCTGATAGTCAAGGTAAGCGTGGTCGTCCGCCAATAGGATTAGAGCGGATGTTAAGGATGTACTTTGTACAGCAATGGTATCATCTTGCTGATGAGGCACTGGAAGATGCAATTTACGATAGTCAATCATTACTGCAATTCATAGGTATTGATTTGAGTGTTGAAGCGGTACCAGATGCAACAACACTGTTGAAATTTCGCCATTTACTCGAACGTCATGCACTGACTACAGTGATTTTTTCTACAATCAATGCGCATTTACGCGAGAAAGGATTGTTGTTAAATCAAGGGACAATCGTTGATGCGACCATTATCAATGCCCCTTCTTCAACAAAAAACGAAGCAAAAGAACGCGATCCAGAAATGCATTCTACTCGCAAGGGAAATCAATGGTATTTCGGAATGAAAGCACACATTGGTGTTGACGTTAATTCTGGGTTAGTGCATACCGTGGTTGGCACGGCGGCAAATGAGCATGATGTCACTCAAGTTGAAAACATTTTACATGGTCAAGAACAAAAAGTTTTTGGTGATGCTGGCTACACTGGTGCAGATAAACGCGAAAAAGTTAAAAACAAATTTAATGAAAAAGTGGTCAGTTGGAATATCGCTGAAAAACGTTCTAAAGTTGAAAAAATGGATGATGGTTTGTTGAAAAATCTCACGCAACAGATTGAAAAAATTAAGGCGCAAATACGCGCGCGTGTTGAACATCCATTTCACATTATTAAAAATCTATTTATGCACCGTAAGGTACGTTATAAAGGGCTTGCGAAAAACACTGCGCAACTACAAACTTTGTTTGCTCTGGCTAATCTCTTAATAGCAAAAAAGGCGCTGTTAAAAGCCTAATATAGAGTTCACAGCATAAGAGTACCTTAATTTTACCTAATAAAGAGGTTGACTATTTTGAATCACTAAAGCAAAAACTATTTATTTAATATCCCCTCTATAAAAATATGCTTTTAAAAAGGCAACGTGGAGAACATTAAATAGATCAGCGGTTCCTTAGGTAAGCAGTCATAAGTAACGTTTGTATTGATGACGTGTTTTGATGTACCGCATAAAAGTATATCCTCTTGAATCTGTTTAATGAAATTTCGACCTCAAATCTGAGGCTAAAGCTGACCTAGAAATTTTTCTGAATAATAATCTCCAACCACCACAAAAGAAAACCCCCGCCTCAATAAAGAAGCGGGGGTTTCAGATTAAAACCCTGGCAGTAACCTACATTCACATGGGGAGACCCCACACTAGCATCGGCGAGTCACCGTTTCACGACTGAGTTCGGGATGGGATCAGGTGGTTCCAGTGATCTATGGCCGCCAGGGAAAGCGGTTGATAGCACAATTAAAGCTATCGAAATTTGGCGTAATCGTTTAATTAAACAGACAAGAAACAACGCACTTGGGTGTTATATGGTCAAGCCGCACGGTCAATTAGTATCGGTTAGCTGCATCCATTACTGGACTTCCACACCCGACCTATCAACGTTGTAGTCTTCAACGAACCTTCAGGGGCATCAAGTGCCCAGGGAGACCTCATCTTGGGAGGGGCTTCCCGCTTAGATGCTTTCAGCGGTTATCCCGTCCGTACATAGCTACCCGGCAATGCTTCTGGCGAAACAACCGGAACACCAGGGGTACGTCCACTCCGGTCCTCTCGTACTAGGAGCAGCTTCCCTCAAGTCTCCAACGCCCACGGCAGATAGGGACCGAACTGTCTCACGACGTTCTAAACCCAGCTCGCGTACCACTTTAAATGGCGAACAGCCATACCCTTGGGACCGACTTCAGCCCCAGGATGTGATGAGCCGACATCGAGGTGCCAAACACCGCCGTCGATATGAACTCTTGGGCGGTATCAGCCTGTTATCCCCGGAGTACCTTTTATCCGTTGAGCGATGGCCCTTCCATACAGAACCACCGGATCACTAAGACCTACTTTCGTACCTGCTCGACGTGTCTGTCTCGCAGTCAAGCACCCTTATGCCTTTGCACTCAATGCGCGATTTCCGACCGCGCTGAGGGTACCTTCGTGCTCCTCCGTTACGCTTTGGGAGGAGACCGCCCCAGTCAAACTACCCACCATGCACGGTCCCTACTCCAGATCATGGAGCGAGGTTAGAACGTCAAACAAACCAGGGTGGTATTTCAAGGATGGCTCCACGCGAACTGGCGTCCACGCTTCACAGCCTCCCACCTATCCTACACAAGTCGGTTCAACGTCCAGTGCAAAGCTATAGTAAAGGTTCACGGGGTCTTTCCGTCTAGCCGCGGGAACTCGGCATCTTAACCGAGAATTCAATTTCACTGAGTCTCGGGTGGAGACAGTGCCGCCATCGTTACGCCATTCGTGCAGGTCGGAACTTACCCGACAAGGAATTTCGCTACCTTAGGACCGTTATAGTTACGGCCGCCGTTTACCGGGGCTTCGATCAAGAGCTTCACCTCGCGGCTAACCCCATCAATTAACCTTCCGGCACCGGGCAGGCGTCACACCCTATACGTCCGCTTACGCGTTGGCAGAGTGCTGTGTTTTTAATAAACAGTCGCAGCGGCCATTTTATTGCAACCCTGTTCAGCTCCATCCGCGAAGGACTTCACTTACTCAGGGCGTACCTTCTCCCGAAGTTACGGTACCATTTTGCCTAGTTCCTTCACCCGAGTTCTCTCAAGCGCCTTGGGATTCTCACCCAGCCCACCTGTGTCGGTTTGGGGTACGGTCACATCAGACCTGATGCTTAGAGGCTTTTCTTGGAAGCGTGGCATCAATCACTTCATGTCCGTAGACACTCGTCATCACATCTCGGCATTGAATCCCCGGATTTGCCTAAGGATTCTGCCTACCTGCTTGGACCGGGACAACCAACGCCCGGCTGATCTAGCCTTCTCCGTCACCCCATCGCAGTCTGACCTGGTACAGGAATATTAACCTGTTTCCCATCGATTACGCTTTTCAGCCTCACCTTAGGGGCCGACTCACCCTGCGCCGATGAACGTTGCGCAGGAAACCTTGGGCTTTCGGCGGGGGGACTCTCACCCCCCTTGTCGTTACTTATGTCAGCATTCGCACTTCTGATACCTCCAGCACACTTTACAATGCACCTTCAACGGCTTACAGAACGCTCCCCTACCATGCGTGTAAACACGCATCCGCAGCTTCGGTACATGGCTTGAGCCCCGTTACATCTTCCGCGCAGGCCGACTCGACCAGTGAGCTATTAC
>NZ_PPGH01000010.1:17500-100995 GCF_002958735.1 Chromatium okenii
GATCATGTCGCAATTGCCCGCTGGCGACTGCGCCAAGCATTGCGACGAACTTGGTTGCGCCGTCCCGAGTTACTCACCCGCCGTGGATTGAGCGCCAGCGAGCAAGCGTTACTCGATGAAGAACTGCAAAATCAGTAGCGGCGTTAAACATAAAAATCTGAGGAAATATCAATGAGCAACATTATTCAAGCAATCAATCAAGAACAAATGACGCGTCAGGTTCCGAACTTCGCGCCCGGCGATACCGTCGTCGTGCAAGTGAAGGTCAAAGAAGCCAATCGTGAGCGGCTTCAGGCCTTTGAAGGCATTGTCATCGCCATTCGCAATCGTGGACTCCATTCCGCATTTACCGTGCGCAAAATTTCTCACGGCGAAGGCGTCGAGCGCGTGTTTCAAACCTATAGCCCAGCGATTGGCGACATTGAAGTCAAGCGCAAGGGCGATGTGCGCCGCGCCAAGCTCTATTATTTGCGCGGACTCACCGGCAAGGCAGCCCGTATCCGCGAAAAGATTTAACGCAATTCGCCATTGTTGGCGCGATGACGCGACCCGCATGTTTCATGGGTCGCATCATTTTGATTTTCCGCTTATTCCTGCAATTCTTTTCGATCAATCCGCTGCCTCGCGCCAGCGCACAATGCGCAGCTTTTCCGGTCTAAACTTCTGTTTTTTTGATGGAAATCCCGATGAAAATTCTGGTCAGCAACGATGATGGTTATCAATCGCCGGGGCTGATTGCTTTGGCAGATGCACTTCGCACCATCGGTCAAGTGATGGTCGTCGCACCAGATCGAGATCGCAGCGGGGCGAGCAATTCATTGACGTTAGATGTGCCGCTGCGAGCGAGCCGAATGCCTAACGGCTTTTTGCGCGTGAATGGCACACCGACCGATTGCGTCCACCTCGCGCTCACTGGTTTAGCAGAAATTGACCCGGACATCGTGGTTGCCGGCATCAATCACGGACCAAATCTCGGTGATGACGTGCTGTATTCGGGAACAGTCGCTGCCGCGACTGAGGGGCGATTTCTCGGTTTGCCCGCAATGGCAATTTCCATCGCGTCCCACTCACCGCAGCATTTGGAAACCGCAGCGCGAGTCGCAGTGCAATTGGTCAAACGCCTGCGCGATCAACCACTGGAAGCCAGCATCATTCTCAATGTGAATGTGCCCGACTGTCCGTATGCGCAGTTGCAGGGATTTGTTGCCACGCGGCTGGGCAATCGCCACAAAGCCGAACCGCTGGTTCAGGCTGAAGACCCACGCGGTCAATGTATCTACTGGATTGGTGCTGCGGGACCGGAACAAGATGCTGGCGTGGGCACTGATTTTGATGCAGTGCGCAACGGTTTTGTCTCTATTACGCCACTGCAAGTTGATCTGACCCGTTATGCCGCGCTCACCACGCTGGGCAGTTGGCTGGTGAATTGCTGCGAAAAACCTGAAAATTGAATGATGTAGCGTTCAGCACCGCCATTTCAGCCAGCGGTGCAAGTTTGCGTTATTGTTTGAAATTCAGCGTGATTGACCGTGCGCTTCCAACCACTCCTCCAGCGTCACCAGCAGCCACAACATCCGCCCGAAATAGGTCGCGTGTTCGGTTTGATGTGCATGACGAATCCGCTCGATGTGTTCCGGCTGCAGCCAGCCGCGCCGACTGAAATCTGCCAACCGATCCGCCACTCGCTCGCGCAGCGGGGCGTGCTCGCGCAGCCATAATCCAAACGGCAGCCCAAAACCGTGTTTTTCCTTTTTGATAATGGCATCAGGCAGATAGCCGGTCAGCGCCCTTTTGAAAAACCAGCGCAGATATTGCCCCTTCACTTTCCAATCCGGCGGCACTTCGCCAGAAAAATCCATCAACGCATCGGACAGCAGCGGATAACGCACTTCCATTCCGGCTGCTTCTACCATTCCCGTGACTTTACGTAAATCGTTGTCTGCCAACGTGAATTTAATATCCAGATGCAGCATTTTATTGATGAAATGCGTCGTGGCAGCGCGTTCATACGGCTCTTTTAATAACAGCGCCGGAATCCCGGGATTGATCGTGGTGAGGAAATCAGGCTTGAACATTTCCGCCAGCGGCTGGCGATAAATGGCGTTGTACGATTCCATCCGTTCCGGCAGCGGAATCCGCGCTTGGCGCACATAACTTTGCAATTTGCGCGTCGGCAGAAACCGCGCCATGCCGGACAAACCGGCGATGGGTTCAATCAGCCCTTCGCGCAGCAGCGCCGGAAGCGCATGATAATGTTCAAATATCCGTTGTTTCGCGTAGCGTTCATTGCCGCCAAAAATCTCGTCACCGCCATCGCCGCCGAGCATGACGCTGTAGCCATCCGCTTTTGCCAATTTCGCGCAGAAATACGCGGAAACGGCGGATTCGTTGGCAAATGGTTCATCATACTGCTTGGCAATCAATGGGATAGCCGCGAGCACGTCATCCGGCGTCAAATAATACTCCTGCGCATCCAAACCAAAATGCCGCGCTGCCAATCGCGCATATTCCATTTCATCGAAACCGTCGGCAGCGAAGCCAATCGAATACGTCCGCGCTGGTTTCCCTTGAATTTCAGTGAGTAATCCCGCAACGGTGGAGCTGTCAGTCCCGCCAGAGAGAAACGCTGCCGTTTCATCATTACCTTTTGCTTGCGCTACGCCGTCGCGCAGCAGTTGTTTAAACCGCGCAGATTGTTGTTTGAAATCATCACGCGGCGCGTCGCGGTATTGCAGTTGCCAATAAAATCCACGTTCGAGCTTGCCGGCAGTGGCGCACACCCATTCGCCGGGCAGTAATTTGCTGACACCCTGAAAAATCGTGCCCGGCGCTGGCACGACGAAAAAGTAGAGATAATTAAAAATGCCTTGCGGATCAATGGCGGCTGCAACTGCCGGATGCGCGGCGACAACATCAGCGCGATTGGAAAATGCCAAACCCTGCTCGGCAGTCGGTGCAAAAGCGAGCGTTTGAATGCCGACGCGATCAATCGCCAAAAACGTGGTCTGGGTGCGGGTGTCGATCACCGCCAGCGCAAAGTTGCCGTGAATGTGTTGCGGCAATTCGCGTCCGTGATTGCGCCACAATCGCAACACCGATTGCGCTGAATTTTCATGGGCTTGCCGGCTGCCGGAGGCAAATTCCGGTCGTCCGACGATGAGCGCCAGCACGCCGTTTTGTTGCGCGAGACTGGCGTTGATGCCGGTGGCGACCACTGCGCCGTTGGCATGTTTCACGATCTGCGCCAGCGCCGGATTTGCGCCGCGCACCGCCAGCAGCCGGTCGAGCGTGTCCTGAACTGCCGATTCAGCTTGCGCTGCCGGAGTAAACCACCCGCAAAAGTCCTGCATGAGATAAGCCCTTGAGGTTATTATTGATTTGTACAAACAGCGGTCAAGCGTACTGCGCACCGACTGCTGCGACCCAAACATTGCCAATGATCCCAATTTGGAGGTTAAGCGATTGAAACGCTTTGATTGGCTTTCGGAATATCTCGCCCGTTTGGAAGATGAACACGTCATCGCGCATCACGGCGATGCGCAGATTATCGCCCCAGCACATCGGTTGATGCTCGATCCTGAAGATTGGGCGAGCGCCGCCAAACAAGCGGCGCGTCTCAACCTGCGTCATGCCGGGCTGTGGGTTGATCCGCACGATACCGATGCTGAACCGATGCTCTGCGTTCGCGCAGGTTTCGAGCACGGCGGCGATTATCTGGTGTTGGAAACCGTCGTCTCCTGCGAACGCCCGCACCTTCCTTCGCACACGCCGCATTTTCCCGGCGTGAATCGACTTGAACGCCATGCCCAAGATTTAACCGGCATTGTGTTTACCGATCATCCCGACAATCGCCGTTGGACGCGCCATCAAGCATGGTCGGCGGAACATTTCCCGCTGCGCCACAATTTCCCCGCAACGCCGCGCCAGCGCACACCGGCAGATGCGGATTATCCGTTTGTACGGGTGCAGGGCGCTGGCGTTTATGAAATTCCCGTTGGACCCGTTCATGCCGGCATTATTGAACCGGGGCATTTTCGGTTTCACGCGATGGGCGAAGACGTGCTGCGGTTGGAAGAGCGACTCGGCTATGTCCATAAAGGCATTGAAAAATTGGCAGTTGGACGCGATCCCAGCGCACTCATTCGACTGGCTGGGCGCGTGTCTGGTGATTCCACCGTCGCCCACGCTTGGGCTGCCTGCCAAGCGATAGAGCGAGCGACCGGTTGCAGCGTACCGCCGCGAGCACTGCATCTGCGGGCGCTATTCGCCGAACGCGAGCGCATCGCCAACCATCTCGGCGACATTGGCGCGATTTGTAACGATGTCGGTTTCAGTTTCGCGCAGGTGCAATGTTCGCGGCTGCGCGAGCAGTGGCAGCGGCGCAGTCAGTCATTATTTGGACATCGGCTACTGATGGACAGACTGATTCCCGGCGGTGTTGCAGTCGATCTCAGCGCCGAAGGTTTGCGGGAATTGCGCTTGGATCATGCCGCGCTGCGCAAAGCGATTGAACCGCTGTTTGACATTATTGACGATCATCCATCGCTCGATGATCGCCTGCTCACGACGGGCATTTTGTCGCTGCAACATGCCCGCGAACTCGGTTGCACCGGCTATGTCGGCAAAGCCAGCGGACTGTCATTTGATGTACGCCGCGATCACGCCTATCCGCCGTATGACCAACTGCGGGTTGAAGTGCCGGTGCAGCGGGAAGGCGATGTGGCGGCGCGAGTGCGGGTGCGCGTTGCCGAAGTGCGCAGCAGTTTATGGATGCTTGATCGCCTGCTCGACGCTCTGCCGAATGGCGACATCGTCGCGCCACTGCCGCCGGCAGCAGCGGGCGCGATTGGTTTGGGCATGATCGACGGCTGGCGCGGCGAAATTCTGTGTTTCATCCGTTTCGACGCTGCCGGACGCATTGCCCGCTACTTCCCGCGTGACCCGAGTTGGTTCACTTGGCCGGCGCTGGAACGACTCATTCTCGGCAACATCGTTCCCGATTTTCCGGTCTGCAATAAATCCGTTAACGGCTCCTACGCCGGACAGGATTTATAAATAAAACAATTGGTTGTTAATTCTAGCGCGTCCGATTGTGTAAAATAGCAGCGGTCGGTTAGACTGAAATCACGTTAATCTCAATTGGTATTTCATCGCAGGACATTATGAACAAACAGAAGATTATGAACTTTTTAATTGCACTTCCTTTTGCGGATGCTGCAACGACAGAATTACCTTTATCGCGGTTATTGCGCTTATCACTTTTTCAGATTTCTGTCGGCATGGCAATGGTGCTGTTATACGGCACTTTAAACCGCGTCATGGTCGTTGAATTACACGTTTCTGCATGGCTCGTTTCATTGATGGTGGCATTGCCGCTGGTATTCGCTCCATTACGCGCATTAATTGGTCATCGTTCCGATTATCATCATTCAGCATTTGGCTGGCGGCGTGTGCCTTATATTGCCTACGGCAGCATGTTGCAATACGCCGGTTTTGCCATCATGCCGTATTCCATTCTGATTTTATCGGATGAAACGAATAAGTTGATGGTGGTCGGTCAATTCTTTGCCGCAGCGTCGTTTTTACTCGTCGGCGCAGGATTGCATACGGTGCAAACCGCAGGATTAGCATTGGCCACTGATATTGCGCCAGTTGAAAAGCGTCCACGAGTTGTGGCGTTATTGTATGCGATGCTGTTATTAGGCATGGTTGCCAGCGCATTATTATTCGGTCATCTCCTGCAAAATTTCACGCATCAACGTTTAGTTGAAGTCGTTCATGGCGCAGCATTGGCGACAATTATAATGAACGTTATTGCGCTGTGGAAACAGGAAGCCATTGATCTAAAACGCGCTGTGGCAGATATTCCGCGCCCACCATTCCGCGAAACTTGGCAAGCCTTCATTCGTGGTGGTCGCGCTACGCAATTGCTGATTGTAGTCGGTTTAGGTACAGCGGGATTTAGTATGCAGGAAATCTTATTAGAGCCTTATGGCGCACAGGTGCTGGGTTTAACCGTATCGGAAACCACAGCATTAACCGCAATTCTTGCTGGCGGTACGTTTGCAGCTTTTGCATTGTCCGGTTATCTATTAACACGCGGCGGCAATTCGTATCAACTTGCAGCGGCTGGCGCATTCATTGGCATTATTGCGTTTGCCTTGGTCATTACTTCCGGCAACATTGAATCACCGCTGTTATTTAGAATTGGTACGGGCTTTATTGGATTCGGCGCGGGATTACTTGGTGTCGGCACGCTCACTGCCGCAATGGGATTGGCACAAAGCGGACACACCGGATTGGCGCTGGGCGCGTGGGGCGCAGTGCAAGCAACCAGTCAAGGTTTAGCGATTGCGATTGGTGGCGCATTACGCGACATCATTTCAGGCTTGGCGGTGGCGGGCGATTTAGGATCAACCTTAATTTCTCCGTCACTCGGCTATCGCTTGGTCTATAGCATTGAAATTGGTCTATTAGTTGTGGCGTTGATCGTGATTGTGCCGCTGGTGTTGCGGTCACGCCGTGAGGATGAGAAAACGGCTCCATCACAATTCGGTCTGGATCAGATGCTGTGAGTGGAATCTGAAAAATGCGATTTATCAAAGGATTGGCGGTGCAAATCCGTCACAATTATTCGCACAATCTGACTTGATCACAACCCAACGAGAAATCTAAACGATATGAAGAACTTGATCCGTTTGACCGCTGTTTCTGCCGTACTGAGTGCTGGGCTGGCGTGGGCCGACGAAGTGCCAACCAATCCCAATGTGAATGAGGCGAAGGAGGTCATCAAGACGTTCTCGATGCAGCTCAAAGGCGAGCTAAAACATGCACTTGAAGAAGGTGGTCCGCTCAAAGCCATCGCAGTGTGCAAGGAACGCGCTCCTGCCATTGCAACCGAAGTGGGCGCGAAAATGGGTTGGCAGATTGGACGCACCACGCTGAAACCGCGTAATGCCGAACTCAATACGCCGGATGCGTGGGAACAGAAGGTGTTGGAGGATTTCGCCAAGCGCAAGGCGGCTGGGGAAGATGTGCAGACGATTGCATTCGGGGAAGTGGTTGAAACTGAAGCAGGAAAAACGTTTCGGTTTATGAAGGCGATTCCGACGGTGGAGCTGTGTTTGGCGTGCCACGGAACGCAGGTTGCGCCTGAAGTCGCCAAAGCGATTGATGAAAGTTATCCGCAAGATCAAGCGCGTGGCTACAGTGAAGGCGATTTACGCGGCGCGTTTAGCGTTTCCAAACCGCTGTAATTGCTGATTAAAAATCGCCTGCGCCCGCCTAATTTGCAGGTTTGGCGCAGGCGGTTTTTTAATAACGCATTCTTAAAATGTGAAACGTCGCTGCCTGTTGTTCAAATAAAAATACAATCAATCCAACCCGCGTGATTTGCTGCAACTGTTCGTTTTGATAATTGACTTCGTAATTCGCCATCGCCAAACAATGGATGTTATCGGCAACAGATTTAATGCGCACCTGCGTAAAATGAATACTCCGCACCGAAGTTTTCTGAAACAATTCTGCATACGCTTGGCGAATACGCGACCAATCAGTTAATTCATTTTCCTGTGCTTCCGAGCTATACAGCGCCATTAACGCATTTAATTCGCCAGCGCGATAAGCGCGTTGAAAGTTGATCAATGGCAACAGAACGCTATTGCAATCCATGGTGCTGGCGCAGCAGTAATCATCGGCGGTGGTGCAATCAGTTTGGGCGGTGTATTCAGCAGCAGCGCAACGCTGCCGATAGCGACGCCAATCAGCACTAATCCCAGCGTCAAATGTCGCCAATATGGGCGCATCTGTTGCCACAATTGCTGCAACTGCGCTTGGCGCAGCGCGACAATTTTTGATAACGCGTCGGATGCGCCCAGCCGTGAGAGCCGCGTCGATGCGCATCAAACGCGAGGTTAATCCGTTCGGTGCGCTGCGTTGCCCACAGCGGTTTGGTGGCGTGGCGATCTGGGTGATACACCTGCATCAGGCGGCGATACCGCTGTTTGACGATTTCTGGCGCAGTGTTCGGCGCGAGACCGAGCGTCGTTGGTGCTGGCGGTGAACCGGAAAAAAGCTGTTGATCGAGAAGGGTATAGATGCGCCGCGAAGCAGTGTCACGACTGAGATCAACGCGAGAAAATGCTTCAGTTAAATCAGCGGACTGGGGATTTTCGGGATGACTGAGCCACAGCAGAATTGCGTCGAGATGCGCTGGCGGAAGGCGCTTTAACTGTTCGCGGCGCAGTGCTTGTGCGAATTGTTGAGTCCACAATGACATCAGAATTCAACATGATGCGCTGAAGTGGCGCAAGATGTGCGCCACCGAGAACTCAATCGTCACACGTTAACCAATTCAAATTCGTCTTTGCCAACTCCGCATTCTGGGCATTTCCAACTGGCGGGGACATCTTCCCAGCGTGTTCCTGGTGCGATGCCTTCTTCTGGCCAGCCTTTTTCCTCGTCATAAATCAAACCGCATACGACACATTGGTAGGCTTTCATGCACAACTCCTCAGCAGTTGACGATCAATGGCAGCAAGTATAGCGATTCCAGTTTAGGTTTCGCTGTAGGTATTAGTATTGCTGTTGTCAAAGATGGCGGCGCATTATTACAGACAAACAAAAGCCGCTTGAAAGCGGCTGATGGTTTTATTGAAAACTGGTGGCTACAGGTGGACTTGAACCACCGACCCCCGCATTATGAGTGCGATGCTCTAACCAACTGAGCTACGTAGCCAAGCAAGGTCGCGTATTCTATGCAGCTTTGATCTCAACGTCAACGCGCCAGCGCCAGCTACACGTTAAATCGAAAATGCACAATGTCACCGTCTTTGACGACATATTCCTTACCTTCCGAGCGCAATTTACCCGCCTCTTTCGCGCCTTGTTCGCCCTTGCAGGTCACGAAGTCGTCATAACCGATGACCTCGGCGCGAATAAAACCTCGTTCAAAATCAGTGTGAATTACTGCGGCAGCTTTGGGCGCTTTGGCATTTTTCGGAATCGTCCAAGCGCGAACTTCTTTCGGCCCAGACGTGAAATAGGTATCCAATCCCAGCAGACGATAACCCGCACGCACCACGCGATTTAATCCCGGTTCGTTCAGACCTAAATCCGCTAAAAATTCAGTGCGTTCGGCTTCTTCCAATTCAACAATTTCCGCCTCAATTGCCGCGCACACCGCGACCACTTCTGCGCCTTCCTCGGCAGCGAACGCAGCGACTTTATCCAGCAGCGGATTGTTCACAAAACCATCTTCAGCGACGTTGGCGATATACATCGTGGGCTTGGCGGTCAACAAAAACAGATCGCGCAATTCCAGCATTTCGTCTTCATTCCAACCCAGCGAGCGCACCGGCTTTCCGGCGTCTAACTGCGCTTGCGCCTGTTCTAACAGGGCTTTACGGGTGAGAATTTTTTTATCGCCCGTTTTCGCGGTGCGCTGGGCGCGATCCAACGCCCGCTCCACCGATTCCAAATCTGCCAGCGCCAGCTCGGTGTTAATCACTTCAATGTCATCGAGCGGATCAATCCGTCCGGCGACGTGCACCACGTCATCATCCACAAAGCAGCGCACAACATGCGCAATCGCATCGGTTTCGCGGATATTGGCCAGAAATTTGTTACCCAGCCCTTCGCCTTTGGACGCGCCAGCGACTAATCCAGCAATGTCCACAAACTGCATCGTGGTCGGAATAATTTTCTGCGGTTTGGTAATCGCCGCAATCACGTCGAGACGCGGATCAGGCAGCAACACCACGCCCACGTTCGGATCAATGGTGCAGAACGGATAATTCTCAGCCGCAATCGTGGCTTTAGTCAGCGCATTAAAAAGAGTTGACTTGCCCACATTCGGCAAACCGACGATGCCGCATTTGAATCCCATGATTTGAGCGTCCGCTTCAGAAAAGTTGCCGATCCTACAGGATTTGGGCGTGAATTTGCTAGAACTGCACTGCTTGCAGCAAACGATGATCGTTCTGCGCATTGGTTGTATCAGCATGGTTTGACAGGCTACCATGCCCACTTTCATCCAATTGTTACTTGGAGTTGGCGCATGTTTCGCGGCAGCATCGTTGCACTGATAACGCCCATGCACTCGGATGGCGAAATTGATGAAGTCAGTTTGCGACGTCTCGTTGATTTCCACGTCGCGGCAGGCACTACGGCTGTCGTCGCCGTTGGCACGACTGGCGAATCTGCCACGCTCGACGAGGATGAGCACTGCGCGGTTATTCGTCATACCGTCGAATATGCCGCCGGACGCATTCCGGTCATCGCTGGCACTGGCGCGAATTCCACCCGCGAAGCCATCGCTCTGACCCGCTGCGCGAAAGCTGCTGGCGCAGTCGCCGCGCTGTTGGTCACGCCGTATTACAACAAACCCACGCAAGAAGGGCTGTATTTGCATCATCGCGCTGTCGCCGAAGCAGTGGATATTCCGCAGATTCTTTATAACGTGCCGGGGCGCACCGCTTGCGACATGCAGCCGGAAACCGTCGCTCGGTTGTCCGTCATCGACAACATCATTGGTATCAAAGAAGCGACCGGCGATCTGACGCGAGTGGCGCGACTGCGGCAACTGTGCGGAGAGCAATTTCTGCTTTACAGCGGCGACGACGCGACCGGTTGCGAATTCATGCTGCTCGGCGGCGACGGCGTGATTTCAGTGACATCCAATGTTGCGCCGCAGCAGATGCAGGCGATGTGCGTTGCGGCACTGACTGGTGATCGGGAACGCGCCCAGACGCTCAATCATCCGCTAAATGTGCTGCATCAGGCGCTGTTCGTGCAATCCAATCCAATTCCGGTGAAATGGGCAGCGATGGCAATGGGATTGTGCGGCGTGGGAATTCGGTTGCCGTTGACGTGGCTGTCCGACGAATGCCAACCGCGAGTGCGTGAAGCACTGCAAGCAGCGCACCTAATTTAATGCTGCAAATCAACATGATGGCGCAATTTTTGACTTTGAACTCCAACCACAAACGCCTCGGCATGACGAGCGTACTGCTGGCAATGGCGGTTTTGACCGGTTGCAGCGCACTGGGTGTTGATGAGGCGCTGCCGGATCAGCGCCTGATTTACAAACAGCAGCGCGAAGCGGGCGTCAACCTCGAAATTCCACCCGATCTGGCGGGCAGCACTTTTAACGATGCACTCGATATTCCCGCCACCGGCAGCGCCACTTTTTCGCAGTATTCCGACACTCGCGCCCAGCAGCAGCCGCAAGTTGCCGCCAACAACGCCGTATTGCCGACCGTCGAAAATGTGGCATTGAAACGCACGACAACTGACCGCTGGCTGGAAATCCAAGTCTCGCCGCAGCAGGTGTGGCCGAAACTGGTCGCGTTTTGGCGCGAGCAGGGAATTTTATTGGTAGAACAAAATCCGGCGGTGGGGTTGATGCGCACCGATTGGCTCGATAATCGGGCGGAAATTCGCAAGGATTTCGTCACGCGAATGATGAGCAAAGTCATCGCTGGCGCGTATTCCACTGGCAACCGCGATCAATACAGCCTGCAAATCGAAGAAAGCACGCGCTCCGGCGCGACCGATATTCATCTGCACCATCGCGGAATGACCGAAAAGCTGCGCAACACCGCCATCGGCGATGTCGGGCAAACCATTTGGGAACCCAGCGGCAGCGATGCAGCGAAAGAAGCGGAAATGTTGCGGCGGCTGATGGTGTTTCTCGGCGGATCAAAATCGGCGGCGCAGGCGGTGACAGCGAACGCGGGCGCGGCTGAAACTGCGTCAGGCACTGCGCCAGCGCCAACGTCACGCGCCAAATTGGTGACCGAAAACGGCGAACAGCGCCTGCTGCTGGCGGAAGAATTGCGCAGCGCGTGGCGGTTAACCGGCTCGGCGTTGGATCGCGCTGGGTTTGCGGTGGAAGACCGCGATCAAAGTCACGGGCTGTTTTATGTGCGCTACGCGGGCAAGGATGAGGCGGAAAAATCTGCGCCCACCAAACCCAGTTGGGGATCGCGGCTGGCGTTCTGGCGCAAAGATGAGCTTGATCCCATTCAGAAATATCAGATTCAGGTCACGGGCACGGCGACCGAATCGCGGGTCAGTGTTCTGGATGCCAACGGCAAGCCCGACCAATCCGCCAGCGGGCGGCGCATTCTGGTGCTGATGCAAGAGCAAATGCGTTAATCGCTTGAATTATCAGGAGCATTCTGTGGAAATTGAAACCATTGCCCAACGCATCCGCGCTGGCATTCCCGATGCCGAGGTTCAAATCAGCGGCGACGACGGCAGCCATTTTTCGGCGCTGGTCATCAGCGATGAATTTGAAGGGTTGAGCCTGCTTCAGCGCCAGCGCCGCGTCATGGACACCGTCAAAGCCGAATTGGCCAGCGGCGAATTACACGCGCTGTCGCTCAAAACCCAGACGCGAGCGCAGGCAGCGGCGCTCGGCGCATAAACGGAGCGCATCGTGAAATCTTGGCTGTGGCTTTCGTTCGTGGTGCTGGCGCTCGATCAAGCGAGCAAGTGGTTGATTCTTACCACACTTGCGCCGTTTGAACCGCTGGCGCTGCTGCCGAATGTCAATTTCACGCTGATGTTTAACAGCGGCGCAGCGTTCAGTTTTCTCGCTGACGCGGGCGGTTGGCAACGCTGGTTGTTTGCGGCACTGGCGCTGGTGGTCAGTGGCATCCTAACGATTTGGTTGCTGCGACTGAAACCCAGCGAACGCTGGCTCGCCGCTGGGCTGGCGCTATTGATCGGCGGCGCGATTGGCAATTTAATCGACCGTGTGTTATTCGGTCATGTCGTTGATTTTATTCAGGTCTATTTGCCAGTGATTCCGCTGGCGCTGTTCAATCCCTGGCCCGCATTTAACCTCGCCGACAGCGCCATCACGCTCGGCGTTACCATTTTGTTGATCGTTACCCTCACCACCAACGACATGCCAAGTCGTTAACTTCAAACGGCATTTCCGTTCGTCCATTCGCTGTTTTTTCCACATGAATCTCAACCGCACGTTGCTGGCGCTGCTGCTGGCATTCAGCCTGCTATCGCTGGGTTTTGGCGCTGCGCCGCTCACGCTGCGCGAAGTGATCGCCGGATTATTTGGCGTCGGCAACGAACCACAGCAATTGATTATTCAGCAGATTCGATTGCCGCGAGTGGTGCTGGCGTGGTTGGTCGGCGCGGCACTGGGCGCGGCGGGCGCGGCGCTGCAAGGTTTACTGCGCAATCCGTTGGCCGAACCGGGTTTGCTGGGGATTTCGGCGAGCGCCGGATTTGGCGCAGTGCTGGCGCTGTATTTCGGCGCGACCACGCTGAGTTTATGGCTGCTACCGACGGTGGCGATGGGCTTTGCGCTGCTGGCAACGGCGCTGCTGTATGCGTTGACGCGAGTCGGTTCAACCAATTTAACGTTGATTTTGGCGGGAGTGGCGCTGTCCGCACTCGCCGGAGCCTTGACTTCGCTGGCGCTCAATCTCGCACCCAATCCCGCTGATTTACAAGACATTGTGCTGTGGCTGCTCGGCTCCATCAGCGACCGCAGCTTTGACGATGTGCGGCTGTGCGCTCCCTTCGTCATCATCGGATTGGCGCTGTTATTCAGCACCGCGCCCGCGCTCGATGTGCTGGCGCTGGGCGAAGACGAGGCGCGAACACTCGGCGTTGACGTGGTGCAAATACGCGGCTTGATCATCATCGGCGCGGCACTCGCAGTTGGCGCAACGGTCGCCGTGAGCGGAACGATTGGGTTTGTCGGTTTGGTGGTTCCGCATGTTTTACGGCGCTTTGTCGCCTATCGTCCGGGGCAATTATTGCTTCCGAGTGCGCTGGGCGGCGCAGTCTTGGTGCTCGCAGCAGATGTCACCGTGCGGCTGATTGATACGCCAAAAGAATTGATGCTCGGCGTGGTCACGGCATTGCTTGGTGCACCATTTTTTCTCGCGCTGGTGCTGCGCTCGCGGCGAGATTTGCTGTGAATTTGCTCAATGTCTCCGCTTGTAGCGTACAAATTGGCGAGCACACGCTGGTGCAGCCGCTGTCGTTGCGTCTCGCTGCCGGCGAATTGCTGGGTTTAATCGGCCCGAATGGCGCGGGAAAAAGCACGTTAATCAAAGCGATTGCGCAATTGCTGCCGTATCGCGGCACGATGCAGTTGCAAAATGCCGCGATGGAAACGTTAACCGCACAACAACGCGCTCGGCAGTTGGCGTATCTCAGCCAGAACGATCCGGTGCATTGGCCGATTGCGGTGCAGGATTTAGTCAGTCTTGGTCGGCATCCGTTTCGCGGCAGTTGGTGGCGCGGCGCGGGGCAATTGAGCGCGGCGGATGATGCAGCGGTTGAAACTGCGCTGCGCGTCACCGACGTTTGGGCGTTGCGCCAGCGCCGGTTTACCGAATTGTCCGGCGGTGAACGGGCGCGAGTGCGGCTGGCGCGAGTGCTGGCGGTGAATGCGCCGCTGCTGTTGGCGGATGAACCCTTTGCGGCACTTGATCCTCGGCATCAATTGCAAGTGATGGCGCTGCTGCGGAACAGTGTCAACGCGGCGCGGGCGTGATTTTAGTGCTGCATGATTTGACGCTGGCGAGTCGATTTTGTAATCGGCTGCTGCTGCTCAATCAAGGCGAATTGGTTGCCAGCGGAGCGCCCAGCGCGGTGTTAAATGCAGAAAATCTGCGGCGCGTTTATGGGATTGAAGCGGTGACGGGTGAACACGCGCAGCAGCGTTATCTCGTGCCGTGGACGTGCGCGACAGACTAAATTACTGTTGAAAGTCAACGACATGCTGCCACCGCCAGCGTGACGTTTTACCGTCGCTGCCGAAATAACGCATTTTTCGACCAGCAGCGTCGCATTGCCGCTGGCGAGCAGCGCGGCAGCTTCGGCGACGCTCGGCGTGACCATTTCCGCAGCAACTCGTGCCGACGGATTCGGCACAACAACGGCGCTCAATTGCGCAGCGGAGTAAAACTGAATCGGCCAGCCGCGAGCAGCAGCCAGCGCCAGCAACGCCGGTTCATCGGCTTTGCGTTCGTGGCTGGCGAGGCAGCGCACCGTGACTGCGCCGAGGCGAGCGAGCACTGCATCAATTGCCGTTTCCACCGTTGCTGGGCGACGCCGCGTTGACTGCCGATGCCGATGACGATGTTTTGATTCATGTCGATTATTTCCAATCATCCATTATCACGTTGATTCACATGCAAATTTACCACCATCGCGCAGTTGTCCGGCGCTGTTTGTCACCGCGACTGCTTCTGGGCAGGCAAAACGACGTTGGTTGCGGCGCTGGCGCGGTATCACCGCCGATTGGGGCGGCAAGTGCGCGTGTTCAAAACCGGCCGGATTTTCTCGATCCGATGATTTTGCAGTGCGCCAGCGGTGCGGAAGTCAAGCCGCTTGGATTTGTGGATGGTCGGCGAAACGACTGCCAGCGGGCGTGTATGACGCGGCGAAGCCGAGCTGATTCTGATTGAGGGCGCGATGGGTTTGTTTGACGGCAATCCGTCGGCGCGATTTGCCGAGCGGTTTGCGATTCCGGTCGCGGCGCTGCTTGATGCGCGGGCATGGGACAAACGTTCGGGGCGTTGGCGCTGGGGCTGGCGCAGTATCGCCCGACGCTGATTTGCTGGAGTGCTTGCCAATCGTGTCGCCAGCGCCCGTCACGCCGAGATGATTCAAGCCGGAATGCCGGCGACGGTGCGTTATCTCGGCGGTTTGCCGCGAATGCCGGAAGCAGCGCAGCTGCCGAGTCGGCATCTGGGTTTGGTGCAAGCGGAAGAAATTGCTGATTTGGAACAACGTCTTGATGCAGCAGCCAACGGAGTTGAGGCAACGGCGCTGGCGCAATTGCCGAAACCGATTGAATTTTTATCGCCGCCGGTCGCATTGCCGTTGCCGCAACTGCTCGCCGGACTGCGCATTGCCGTGGCGCGTGATGCAGCATTTTCGTTTTTGTACGCAGATAATTTGCGCACACTCAAAGCGTTGGGCGCGGAATTGCAGTTTTTTTCACCGCTCGCCGATCACGAGATTGATGCCGATGCAGTCTATTTGCCGGGCGGTTATCCCGAACTGCATTTGCCCGCGCTGGCAGCAAATACCGGCATGACGCAGGCGCTGCGGGCGCATGTCGCTGCCGGTCGTCCGCTGTATGCCGAATGCGGTGGAATGTTGTATTTGCTGGAGTATTTAACCGATCAAACCGGAAATGGCGCGGCGTTGACCGGCATTTTAGCGGGCGCGGACGGTTGCACACGCGGCTGGCGGGGTGGGAATGCAGGCGCTCGACACGCGCACGGCTGTTTGCGCGGCCACAGTTTTCACCATTCGACGCTGGAAACGCCGGTAACGCCGTGCGGTTTTAGTCGCCGGCAGCGTGACGGGCAGCCCGGCGAACCGTTTTATCGACTGGGCGCGGTGCGAGCGAGCTATTTGCATCTGTATTTTCCATCTGCGCCAATAGCAGCAGCCGCGTTGTTTCAAGCGTAAACTGCGAAATTAACCGTTAAATGAGAATAACGATTTATCAACTAAACAAGCGCAGCAGTTATCGCTAGACTGTGCGCCGCCTTTTTTCCCTTTATGGAATCATTACGATGTCTGCTGATACGTTAATTCTTGTTCTTGCGATTGATCGTGGAATAGGCCCGAATCCTTTAACACTACATCGCACAAAAGCAGCAGTGCCATTTGGCGGTAAATATCGTGTCATTGATTTTACGCTGCAAATTGTTTGCATTCTGGATTGCGGCAAGTTTTAGTATTAACGCAATATAAAAGTCATTCGCTGCATAAACATTTACGCGATGGCTGGTCACTATTTAATCCAGAACTGAGCGAATTTATTACGCCGGTTCCACCACAAATGCGCGAAAGCCAAGAATGGTATGCGGGACCTTTTGATGCCATTCGTCAAAACCGTTATCTTATTGAACGCAACCGTGCTAGCCACGTTTTAGTGCTTGATGGAAATGCGGTTTACCGTATGGATTATGCTGAATTGGTACGCGCACATCGTGAATCCAATGCGGAAATTACAGTAGCGGTTCGAGAAACCTCTGGATTGGATACGGGAACGCAAGCACGGGTTATTGTAAGCCAAGATGAACGTGTTGCTGAATTTCAGCAGCCGATCACCGTTGAAGAATTACAAAACATTGATAATGAAAATTATTTTGCGACGATGGGCGTTTATTTGTTCGATAAACAATTTTTATTAAATCAGTTAACAAGAATTGAGCGCGGAACATTACCAGATAACAATTTAGCACTCGATTTAATTGCGCCACTTACTTCAGAACATCGTGTTTATGCTTATCGTTTTGGGCAAATGCGCGGGCGGGTCACGCCAGATCGTTATTGGACCGATTTATCATCAATTGATGCTTATTATCAATCCAATATGGCACTGTTGCGTGCCGAGCCGCCATTAAATCTTTATCAACCCAATTGGACAATTAACACCTATCAAGGACAATATCCGCCAGCGCGTACCGTGCCCGGCGCAGCCAGCGGTAATGAAGGTGTTTTTATTAATTCGATGTTAGCTGCGGGTACGGTGATCAGTGGTGGTGGCGTGAATCACTCCATTCTATTTCCACGAGTAAAGGTGCAAGATGGCGCAATTGTCGAAGCATCAATTCTGTTTGATGGAGTGATTGTTGGTGCGGGTGCGTATTTGCGAAATTGTATTGTTGAAAAAGAAATTGAAATTTCGCCCAATGAGCAAATTGGTTGTGATTCTAAACGTGATCGTGAACGCTTTACGGTCTCCGATTCTGGAATCGTAGTGGTCACGAAAAAAGACCTGATGGCGGGAACTGGTGATGAATAACAACGCAATGGAATTCTTAGATGTTCCAGTGTTATTTGGACGCTTTTTAATACTGAATGGAATTTTAATGGAAAGAGATATTGTAGAGGCAGTACGAGTACAAAAAGATTTGAATGCAAGTCCGTTATTTCGTGTAGTTGAAAAAGGGTTGTTATCGTTGGAGGATGTGAAACGTGCTCGTGCTTATCAATGGGAAAAAATGACGACTTTTTGTCAGGCGATTGATGCGTTAAAAATCCTGCCATTTGATGATTGTAATGCGCTTCTAAAATCAGCAAATCAACAGCATATTCCCTTAGGCGAAATTCTTGTTAAGCAAGGTAAAATTACGCTGCAGGAATTAGCCAATGCACTTGAACAACATCGTAAACATCAAAGTCGTCAACGTACTGAGATCGTTGGTTGTAATCATTAAAGTTCTGGGCAAACGACGACATCTAATAGGAAAAAAATGAAGTATAGAAGTCCCGCTTGCCCGGTATTGTTGCTTTGTAATCAATACAAAGCGTGAGAGCTGCTAACATATTTAGTGAGTTCAACGTGTTGCGCGTTCATTCGTCGCAAAATATCTTGACTGACGCGCACAATAGTTTGCATGACGCGATACACCAGCCATGGATGCTCAATTAACAATGATTCAAATGCCTCACGCTCAACGGTGCAGATTTGTGTTCGTCCGAGCGAGCGCAGTGTTGCAGTGTGTGGTTTGCCGCTAATAAAACCCATTTCTCCCGCTAAATCACCAGTGTGCAATACATGAATGGTGGTGTATTCACCTTTTCCCATGTCACGGGTGACGGCAAGTGCACCTTCGGTAATCACATGCAGGCTATTCGTGACATCGCCTTCATGGATCAGGATTTCTCCGTCGGCGAGACGACGGCAACAAGCAATACCAGCAAGCGCCTCAACTGTTGGTCAGTGAGACCGCTACTGAGGCTGGAACTGCGCAGTGAACCAAAATCATGCTCAACGCTCATTATTATCCTCCGATATTCTAATGTACTGTGACGTTGCCAGTTTGGGCTCGGGTTGCTTTCCAATCAAGCCAGCGTTTAACCAAAATTATCTGGCTAGGCTGTTCAAAAAACGCTCATTTCAAGTATGACGTTCAATTCCCCGTTGTTTAAGGGCTCGTAACTGTTGACTAAAATCTGTGCTTTCTTAGAAAACATGGCTTTTTATCGTCACTTGACACGGGCTTAGGCGTATCGATATGCTGTTTTGTGTGCTTTTTGCACCGTCCAGACACGCTACGGTTGGACGCTAATCTATACGCAAGAGTCATATAAGACCTTGAAATCCTTTCAAGGCAATGGCAGGGACGGCGTATACAGACCTTTGAGACTTTCATAGGTTTTAGTAGCAGAATCTCCTTGCCTCACTGTTTCATGGGAGGCTGTCAATCCGAAGGGAGCAGCAATGCGACATTACGAAGTAGTTTTTCTGGTGCATCCAAGCCAGAGCGAGCAAGTACCAGGAATGATCGAGCGTTATCAAGGCAACTTGGAAAAGCGCGGTGGTATTGTTCATCGTATGGAAGATTGGGGTCGGCGTCCGCTGGCTTATCCAATTAACAAAGTGCATAAAGCGCATTACATTTTAATGAATGTGGAATGCGATCAAGAAGCGATTAACGAGCTTGAAAGTGCATTTCGTTTTAATGATGCGGTACTGCGTAACATGATTATTTTACGCAATGCGGCAGTGACCGAAGCATCTCCGTTAACGAAAGGCGGTGATGAACGTGAACGTCCTGAAATCCCTAGCGACGATTTTCGTCGGGATGATTCCAATCGTGATGATTGATCGTTCATTTGCGATGATTTCCGCTTAAATTTTCAGTTACGGAGAGTTCAATATGTCACGTTTTTTTCGCCGCAAACGCTATTGCCGTTTCACCGCTGAAGGCATTGCTGAGATCGATTATAAAGACCTCAATCTGCTGAAGGCTTATATCAGTGAATCGGGTAAAATTGTCCCGAGTCGTATTACCGGAACCTCAGCAAAGTATCAGCGCCAGCTCGCACAAGCGGTTAAGCGTGCTCGCTTCTTGGCATTATTGCCCTATACCGACGGGCATTGATTGCGCCGCTGATTTTAGCTTTTAACTGAGGAATCTATTTGTGGAAGTCATCCTATTAAAAAATGTCGCTCATTTGGGCGTCCTTGGTGACAAAGTCAAGGTGCGTGCTGGCTATGGTCGGAATTACTTAGTTCCGACAGGTTTAGCGGTTTCAGCGACTGTTGCGAACTTGGAAGCCTTTGAAGCACGACGCGCTGAATTGGAACGCACAGCAGCGGAATTGCTAGCTGCGGCTAAAGCACGTCAAGCGCAATTTAATGGTGTACGTTTAACGTTAGCGCGTAAAGCTGGAGATGAAGGTCGCTTATTCGGTTCTGTTGGCACTGCCGACATCGCTGCTGCAGCCCAAGAAGCTGGATTTGCACTCAACAAATCGGAAGTGCGCCTGTTAAATGGCCCATTCCGTATTGCTGGTGAATACGATGTAACATTACATCTTTACGCAGACATTGATGCAGTCATTAAGCTCGACATCATTCCTGAAGCCTAATAGTTTATCCCGCGCCCCAGCATTGCTGGGGCAAATGCCCGCACGTTTTTGATGCTCCCAGTATCTGTATTTGATACTGCACTCGCAATTCAGAATTTCAATTTTCCGCACAATCTAAAGTCACCTATTCACGCTGCTGGCATCATTCTGATAACGCTGCTTTGGCGGCTATTGCAATCGGAATGACACGATGAAAAACCCGTGGGAAATCACTTCTAACGACATTCGCATCCCCCCGCATAGCCTTCACGCCGAACAAGCTCTACTCGGCGGATTGATGCTTGATAACAATGCTTGGGAAAAAGTCGCCGAAATCGTTACGGAAAAAGACCTGTATCGGCAGGAACATCGCTTAATTTTTGGTGCAATTAGCACTCTCGCCACCGATAACCATCCATTTGATTTAGTCACATTGACGGAAACACTTGAACGCAAAAAACAAATCGAAAATGTTGGCGGTCAAGCCTATTTAGTCACACTAATCCGCGACACGCCGAGCGCAGCGAACATTCAGATTTATGCTGGTATCGTGCGGCAAACGTCGGTATTGCGGCAAATGATTGCCGCCGGGGTGACAATTTCTGATAGCGGCTATCATCCTAATGGGCGTAAAGCAGCCGAACTTCTCGATGATGCGCAACGACAGATTTTTGCGATTGCCGAACAGGAATCTCGCGGTGGTGGTGGTTTTCAACCATTAAAAACGCTGCTAAATAAAGCCATTGCGCGAGTGGATGCGCTTTATCAATCTGAAGAACATCTTACTGGATTAGCCACGGGTTTTACTGATTTCGATGAAATGACTTCAGGATTGCAACCTGCTGATTTAATTATTATCGCTGGGCGACCTTCAATGGGAAAAACCGCATTAGCGATGAACATTGCAGAATACGTTGCATTGAATTCTGAACGTGCGGTTGCAATTTTTAGTATGGAAATGCCTGGCGATTCATTAGCAATGCGAATGCTGTCTTCAGTTGGTCGTATTGATCAAAAAAAGGTGCGAACTGGTAAATTAAACGATGATGATTGGCCGCGTTTAACTGCGGCTGCGAGTCAATTGAATGCTGTGCGTTTATTTATTGATGACACGCCAGCACTTTCACCAACAGAATTACGCACACGCGCTCGACGCTTAAAGCGAGAATGGGACGATTTAGGTTTAATTGTGATTGACTATCTGCAATTGATGCAGGAGCCAAGTAGCAGTGAAAACCGCGCTACTGAAGTAGCAGCTATTTCTCGTTCACTGAAGGCTTTGGCAAAAGAGTTGAATATCCCAGTGATTGCGTTGTCGCAATTAAATCGCAGTTTAGAACAACGGCAAAATAAACGTCCAGTCATGTCGGATTTACGCGAATCAGGCGGATTGGAACAGGATGCAGACCTCATTGTATTTATTTACCGCGATGAGGTTTATAACAAAGAGAGTAAAGATGCGGGAACTGCTGAAATCATTATTGCTAAACAGCGTAATGGTCCAATTGGCACCACGCGCTTAACCTTTATTGGACACTATACGAAGTTTGAAAATTTTATCAGCAATGTCATTGATGACAATGATCAACCAAATCATCAGGATTTTTGAAGCACTGCGGAATCGTGCGGAGGAAAGGTGTTTTGTGGGAAGTCGTGCGGATGGTTCGGAATCGTTGGCGGAGAGAGAGGGATTCGAACCCCCGGACCCTTACGAGTCAACGGTTTTCAAGACCGCCGCTTTAAACCACTCAGCCATCTCTCCTGAAATTGCCGAATGGTAAACTGTCTACGCATCCGACTCGGTAATCATAACCGATGATTCGCTATTCTCAATAGTTCAAAATCGCATTTCAAAGGACCGTTCATGCCAATCACCAGCACCGAAGATACCGCCGAGCGCCTCGCTCGCCTGCAAGACATCATTGAAGACCTGTTGAAAGAAGCCAAACGCCAAGGCGCTAGCGCCGCTGAAGCCTCAGTCGGCAGCAGCGCCGGGCTGGATGTTGCAGTGCGGCTGGGCGAAGTGGAAACCGTGGAACACACCCGCGATAACGGGCTGGCCATTGCCGTGTATTTCGGTCATCGCAAAGGCTCGGCCAGCACTTCTGATCTCAGTCCCGCAGCAGTGCGCGATGCAGTCAAAGCGGCGTGTGTCATCGCCAGCCAAACCCAAGAAGACCGCTGCGCCCATCTCGCTCCACCAGAATTGCTGGCGACTGCCTGTCCCGATCTTGATCTTTATCATCCGTGGGCGATGCGCGTGGAAGACGCAATTGCACTCGCGGTCAATTGCGAAGACGCTGCTCGCAGTTACGATCCGCGCATCGTCAATTCGGAAGGAGCCAGCCTGTCGTCGCATTCCAGTATTCACGTTGTCGGCAACAGCCACGGCTTCATCGGCGGTTATCCGACCACGCGCCACAGCCTCGATTGCGCCGTGATTGGACAAGACGGCGACCAGATGCAGCGCGATGCGTGGTGGACAAGCGCCCGCTGCGCCCAAGATTTGGAATCCGCCCAGCAAGTTGGCGAACGCGCCGCTGCCCGCACCGTCGCTCGGCTCGGCGCTCGTCGCATTCCCACGCAGCAAACGCCGGTGTTATTTCGTGCCGACATCGCATCTGGATTATTGGGCGGTCTGATTTCCGCGATCAGCGGCGGCAGTATTTATCGCCGCGCCAGCTTTCTGCTCGACCAAGTCGGCGAGCGCATCTTTCCCAAATTTGTCCGCATTCACGAGCTGCCGCACTTGCCGCGTGGTCTCGCCAGCGCCCCGTTCGACGGCGACGGCGTTGCCACTCGCGCCAAAGATTTCATCACCAACGGCGTGCTCCAAACCTATTTACTCAGCGTGTATTCCGGCTGCCGACTCGGTTTACCGACCACCGGCAACGCAGGCGGCGTCCGCAATGTGCACGTCGTCATGGGCGAACGCGACCGCGCCGCCATGTTGCGCGAACTTCACACCGGCTTAATGGTGACGGAATTGATGGGGCACGGTGTCAACCTCGTCACCGGCGATTATTCACAGGGCGCGGCTGGCTTCTGGGTCGAACGCGGCGAAATCCAATATCCGGTCGAAGAAATCACCATTGCCGGCAACCTGAAAACCATGTTTGCGGGTCTGGTTGACATTGGCAACGACTGCGATTTTGTCGGCAGAATTCGCACCGGTTCATGGTTAATTGACCAGATGACCATTGCCGGTGAGTGATACTCTGTCTTAACGATTCATGTGTTTGCGTCATATTGTTTATTGATCTCAATTAGTGCAGATGCTATTGCACTAATCAAGATCGCTTATTAGGATTATGTTAATGACTTACGATTCAACCAATATCAAAGTGCTGCGTGGATTAGATGCAGTGCGCAAACGTCCGGGCATGTATATCGGTGACACCGATGATGGAACCGGTTTGCATCACATGGTCTTTGAAGTCGTTGATAACGCAATTGATGAAGCGCTCGCCGGTCATTGCACTAATATCAACGTCGTTATCCATGCCGACGGTTCCGTTTCTGTATTGGATGATGGACGCGGCATTCCCGTTGATATTCACGCAGAAGAAAATCGTTCGGCCGCAGAAGTCATTATGACCGTGCTTCATGCTGGCGGTAAGTTTGATGACAATTCTTATAAAGTTTCTGGCGGATTACATGGCGTTGGTGTTTCCGTCGTCAATGCGTTATCCGAACGGTTAATCATGCGCATTTATCGCGGCGGCTGGGCGTATGAACAGGAATATCAACTCGGCGTTCCACAATACCCACTGCGCCAAGTTGCCGAGACCACGCAAAAAGGCACTGAGATTCGCTTTTATCCCTCAGATATTATTTTTACCAATCTCGATTTTCACTACGACATTTTAGCCAAACGCCTGCGCGAACTGTCATTTTTGAATTCCGGTGTGCGCATTGCATTAAATGATGAAACGACGGAACGCAGCGACGTCTTTGAATATCAAGGCGGAATTCGTGCTTTCGTTGAAAATCTCAATCTGAATAAAGAAGCGATTCATCCCACGGTGATTTATTTCAGCACCGAACGCAATTCCATTGGCGTTGAATTAGCGATTCAATGGAATAGCAGTTATCAGGAAACGATTTTCTGCTACACCAACACCATTCCGCAGAAAGATGGCGGCACACATTTAGCCGGATTTCGCGCTGCATTAACGCGCACATTGAATGGTTATATTGAACGCGAAGGATTAGATCGCACTCAAAAAATTCGCCCCATTGGTGATGATGCGCGAGAAGGTTTGACCGCAGTCTTATCGGTGAAGGTTCCTGATCCAAAATTCTCCTCACAGACCAAAGATAAATTGGTTTCATCTGAAGTGAAAGGCGTTGTTGAATCGCTCGTGGTTGAGCAATTGAATTCGTTTCTTGAAGAACAACCTGCCGAAGCAAAAATCATCGCCAATAAGATGCTGGATGCAGCACGGGCGCGAGAAGCAGCGCGGAAAGCGCGGGAAATGACGCGCCGTAAAGGTGTGCTTGATATTGCAGGATTGCCGGGTAAATTGGCGGATTGTCAGGAGAAAGACCCAGCAAAATCAGAGTTATATTTGGTTGAAGGTGATTCGGCTGGCGGTTCAGCAAAACAGGGACGCGATCGTTCTTTTCAAGCGATTTTGCCATTGAAAGGCAAGATTTTGAATGTCGAAAAAGCACGTTTTGACAAGATGTTAGCCTCAGTTGAAGTCGGCACGCTCATTACTGCGCTGGGTTGTGGCATTGGTCGTGAAGAATACAACCCAGATCAGTTGCGTTATCACCGCATCATTATTATGACGGATGCGGATGTTGATGGTGCGCATATTCGGACGTTGTTATTGACGTTCTTTTATCGGCAAATGCCCGAGTTGATTGAACGCGGCTATATTTACATTGCCCAGCCCCCATTGTTTAAGATTAAAAAGGGTAAGCAAGAAGAGTATTTGCTGGATGAAGCAGCACTGAATCGAGCAATGCTGCAAGTGGCGCTTGATGGTGCGGATTTATTCGTCACTGCTGATGCGCCACCATTAGCGAGAACGGCATTGGAATCATTGGCGCGAGATCACAGCGTCATTATGAAAATCGTTCAACGGCTGGAACAGCGTTATGATGCAGTATTTTTAGGGCATCTCATTCATTTGCCGCCCGTCACCGATGCGCTGATTGCTGATGCCGAGCATTTTCAGAGTTGGTGCAATGTGTTAGAAGCACGATTGAATCAACAGGATTCGGTCGCATTGCATTATCGGATTCGCAGTGATATTGATCCGTTATTGAGTAAGCCAACCACGATTGAATTGACGCGATTGGTGCATGGCATTCCCGAATCACGTAGCATTCCAATTGAATTTTTCCGTTCGATTGATTACCACAAGATCATTGAATTCGGGCAAACGTTGAGCGGATTACTTCAGCCCGATGCGTACATCACTCGTGGCGAGCGCATGAAACCAATTACCGATCTCGGTGATGGTATTCGCTGGTTATTAGCAGAAGCGCAGCGCGGTTATAGCACCCAGCGTTATAAAGGTTTGGGTGAAATGAATCCCGAACAACTGTGGGAAACGACCATGAACCCAGAAATGCGGCGGCTATTGCGCGTGACAATTGAAGATGCAGTCGCAGCCGATTCGATTTTTACCACGCTGATGGGCGATCAAGTAGAGCCGCGTCGTTTATTCATTGAGAAAAACGCGCTCAATGTTGGCAATTTAGACGTTTAATTCAGAACGCTTCGGCATTCAATAAACCCAGTGTGTTGCTAATTCAAGCAAATAACACACTGGGTTTTTTATGAAAAAATATCATTTTTAATTGAGCAATTCCGCACCAATGACCACGCCAGCCGACATTTTTTCTTATCGTCCGTATTGGGCAAAACGTTTTGGTATTGCGCCAGAATTGCCGATTTCTCGTGATGAAATGGAGCAACTCGGCTGGGACAGTTGTGATGTGATTCTGGTCACTGGTGATGCTTACGTCGATCATCCGTCATTCGGTATGGCAATAATTGGGCGGCTATTGGAAGCGCAGGGTTTTCGCGTCGGCATCATTGCGCAGCCGGATTGGACTTCAATTGCCGATTTTCAGCAGTTGGGGCGACCAAATCTGTTTTTTGGTATTACCGCTGGCAATATGGATTCAATGGTGAATCGCTATACCGCCGACCGTCGCCCGCGTTCCGATGATGCGTACACGCCGGATGCAGCGCCCGGTCGTCGCCCTGATCGCTCGGTGACGGTCTACGCGCAGCGGGCGCGGGAAGCGTTCAAAGGCGTGCCGATTGTGCTCGGCGGAATTGAGGCCAGTTTGCGGCGGATTGCGCATTTTGATTATTGGTCGGAGACGGTGCGCCGCTCGGTGCTAGTTGATTCTAAAGCTGATTTATTGATTTTTGGCAATGCCGAGCGGGCAGTGGTGGCGCTGGCGCATCGGCTGGCGCGAGGCGAAGCGATTGGCGATATTCGTGATTTGCGCGGGACAGCGTGGATGAAGCGCCGTGAAGAAATCCCCCCTGCCCCCTTTTGCAAAGGGGGGATGAAGAGAAGCCCCCCTTTAGTAAAGGGGGGTTGGGGGGATTTGATGCAAAAGTAGAAGCGGGATTTCTTCACAATCCCTACGAAGAAGAACCAAATTGTCCACCCAGCGCGGCAATGGTCGCCGCACCCGAATCCCGCACTGCAACACGAGCACTGACCGTTGTGCGGCTGCCATCATTCGAGCAAGTGCGTGACGATTCAGTCAGTTACGCCCACGCCTCGCGGTTATTTCATTTAGAAACCAATCCCAGCAATGCGCGGGCGCTGGTGCAGGCGCACGGCGAGCGCGATGTCTGGTTGAATCCGCCGCCGATTCCGTTGACGAGCGCAGAATTTGATCGCGTGTATGAATTGCCCTACAGCCGCCGTCCGCATTCGAGCTATGGCGCGGCGCGGCTGCCCGCGTGGGAAATGATTCGGCACTCGGTCAACATCGTGCGTGGCTGTTTTGGCGGTTGCACTTTTTGCTCCATCACCGAGCACGAGGGGCGCGTCATTCAGAGCCGGTCGGAAGATTCGATCCTGCGCGAAGTGGCGGATATTCGTGACCGCGCACCCAATTTCACCGGCACGATTTCTGATTTGGGTGGGCCGAGCGCCAACATGTGGCGGTTGAATTGTGGCAATCCGCGAGCGGCAGCAGCCTGTCGGCGGTTGTCCTGCCTGTATCCCGATATTTGCCGCAATCTCAACACCGATCACGCGCCGCTGATTCAGCTTTATCGCAAAGCGCGGGCAGTGACTGGTGTCAAGCGGGTGCTGATTGCATCGGGCGTCCGCTACGATTTGGCGCTGCGTTCTCCGGCGTACATTCGGGAATTGGTGATGCACCACGTTGGTGGCTATCTCAAGATCGCGCCGGAACACACTGAATCCGGGCCGTTGAGCAAAATGATGAAGCCGGGGATTGAGAGTTTTGATCGGTTTCAGGAATTGTTTGATCGCTATTCCCGCGAGGCTGGCAAAGAGCAATATCTGATTCCGTATTTCATCTCCGCGCATCCCGGTACGACCGACGAGGACATGCTGAACTTGGCGCTATGGCTAAAACAACACGGGTTTCGGCTGGATCAAGTGCAGGCGTTTTTGCCGACGCCGCTGGCGCTGGCTTCGACGATGTATCACAGCGAACGCAATCCGTTAAAACCCGTCACGCGAAATTCTGAACGAGTTTTCGTAGTGCGCGGTGAGCGCCAGCGCCGTTTGCAGAAAGCCTTTTTGCGTTATCACGACCCGGAGAATTGGCCGCTGTTACGGCAGGCGTTGAAAGACATGGGACGGGCGGATTTGATCGGCAACGGCAAGCGACATTTGATTCCGTTGGATAAATCCCCCCAACCCCCCTTTTTCAAAGGGGGGCTTAAAGCCCCTGCGTCAGCCGCTTCGCCTCGGAAATCTGCTCATTCCCCTTTGAAAAAGACTCGCCATTTTCCCCCTTTGAAAAAGGGGGGTTAGGGGGATTTCCACCCACCGCTTGCCAGCAGTCGCGCCCGTTCCGCCATCGGTCCGAGCAAGCGGCGGCGGTGACCACGCTGGTTCGCGCATCTGTCCGCTGCTTTGCGACAACCGCAAACTGCTGCCGCCTTCAATCGCTACCGTTGCCAACACGCCGCGCCCGTTGTAGGTCGTGGCATAAATCACCAGCGCACCGTTGGGCGCAAAACTCGGCGATTCGTCCAGCGTGCCGTTGGTCAACAGGCGCGTGAGCTGGCGCTCTACATCCAATACCGCAATCCGCAATGCGCCGTTGATCCGCGTCACCATCACGATGGAGCGCCCATCGGGAGCGAATGACGCGCACACGTTGTAATCACCTTCGACGCTGATCCGTTCCGCTGCGCCACCGCTCGCTGGCATTCGATAAATCTGCGGATTGCCGCCGCGATTGCTGGTGAAAATCAACTGCTGACCATCCGGCGACCACGCTGGCTCGGTATCAATCGCAAAATGATCGGTCAGGCGTCGCAATTCGCGGCTGACTAAATCGAGCACATAAATCTCTGAATTGCCGTCTTTTGACAGCGTCATCGCCAGCCGCTTGCCGTCGGGAGAAAACGCTGGCGCACTGTTGATGCCGGAATAACTCGCCACCAACACGCGCTGCCCGCCGCGCAAATCCTGAATGTAAATCGCAGAACGTTGATTTTCAAAAGAAACATACGCGATTAATTGACCATCGGGCGACCACGCAGGCGACAAAATCGGCTCACCAGAGGACATGATGGTTTGCGGATTTTCGCCGTCCGCATCCGCCACGCGCAGACTGACGGTTTGCTTTGCGCCGCTGCCGCTGGCGGTGACATACGCGATGCGCGTTGCAGCAACGCCGGGTTGACCAGTCAATGTTTTATAAATTAAATCAGCGATTTGATGTGCGGTGTGACGCAGCCCAGCGGTGCTCGTCACCAACTCAGTGGCGGTCAATTCGCTGCCGCGCATCACGTCATAAATCACCACGCTGATCCGCAATCCGCCCTCGGTCGGCGTGAGTTGCCCGATGACCAGCGTGTTTACGCCCAGCAGTCGCCAATCGCGGGGATCAATCGCTTCACGAGTGCTCGGCTGGGTCAACATGTCCGCGACCGGCAGCGGTTTGAATTTGCCGGTGCGCGCGAGATCGGCGCTGATGACGGCTGCAACATCCACTGGCGCATTTTGCCCGTCGGTCATTCCGAACGGCACAACCGCAATCGGTTGGGCGGCTTCGACGCCGCCAGTGATTTCGATGTTGAGCCGAGGCGCAGCGTGGCTCGAATTAATACCGCCAAACATGGCGATGAGCGTGAGCAGCAATAACGATAAGTCTTTGCGCATATTGATGTTTATTCCGCTGAAAAGGTGAAATCGAAATCTCGGAAGTGTTCAAAAGTTGCGCCAGCAGGCACGGGCAGCGGAGATGCCTGATACACCGCAGCCAGCACCGATTGATCAAATGCCGCATTGCCGCTGCTTGTGACGATGCGCACGCTGTTGGGCACGACATCGCCGCCGGGAATCAGTCGTACCGAAACGACAGCGACTAAATTACGGTTTGACGCTGGCGGACGCAGCCAAAACTGGCGGACGCGATCCTGAATTGCTGGCGTGTAACGACCGACTTCTCGCGCCAATTGCTCCGATTCCAGCGCCGCTAATAATTCGTCTTCCCGATCTTGCTCGCGCTGCTGCTGTTGCGCGAGGTCTTCCATAAACCGTTGTTTTTCCACAGCAACCATCTTTTCAGCTTCTTCAGCGATTTTCTGCTGGCGCTCGGTTTCAAGTCTAGCGATTTCAGCAGATTGAAGTTGCTGTTCGATTTGGCGTTCACGCTCGGCAGCTTGCCGCGCTGCATCTTCAGCTTGTTGACGTTGAGCCGCCGCGACGCGAGCAGTTTCGGCTTCGCGTTCGGCAGTAGCGCGACGTTCAGTTTCTTCGGCAATTTGGCGCTGGCGCTTCAACTCAGCGGCAGCAGCTTGACGTTGTTGTTCAACCTGACGCGCCTGTTCAACCGCAAGACGTTTGGCAGCAGCAGCTTCTTCTGCATCACGCTGTGCCGCTGCAACGCGAGCAGCTTCAGCGGTTTGGCGTTGCTGTGCGATTTGGCGTTGACGTTCCGCAGCACGACGCGCTGCGTCTTCAGTCTGTTGACGCTGCGCCGCAGCAGCGCGAGCGATTTCAGCGGCTTGACGTTGCTGTTCGGCAGCGCGGCGAGCTGCATCATCGGGAGGATTAGCCCCCCTTAGCAAAAGGGGGGTTGGGGGATTTCTACCAAACGCGCTTTCACCGTATGAAGACGCGCATCGGGTTTGCTTTTCGGTGGCGTGAAGTACGCACTAATCAACAGCAACGCAGCGAAAACCAGATGCAGCGCGACTGATGACAGCAATGCAGCACGTTGACGGCGGAGAAATCGCCACATGGTTTAGGGATTGCCGCGCTCTGGTGGCACGGTAATCAGTCCGACATCCGGGGCGCCAGCGGTTTGCGCAATCACCATCGCCCGCACGACGCGCCCGTAATCCACCCGATGATCGGCGCGTACCAAAATTGGCGTCTCGCGTTTGTGATCAAGCACTAATTTGAGCCGGTCATGCAGCGCCTGATCGCCGGTCGGCAAATGTTTGTCTGTACCGATGTCGATGAAATAGCTGCCGGACGCATCGACGGTAATGACGACGGATTCCGTCGTTGGGCTGGCCAAACCGCCCGCTTTTTCCTGCGGCAGATTGACTTTAACGCCCATCGTGATCAGCGGCGCAGTGACCATGAAAATGACCAATAACACCAGCATCACGTCGATATAAGGCACGATGTTGATTTCTGCCAATAACGGGCGGCGACGCTGACGGCGCGATGATTTCAACATGATGACGCCGCTCAACCGCGCCCTTGTCGTTGCAGTAACGCCACAAATTCGTCCATGAATTCCTCATAACGGTTGGCGAGCCGTTCGACCTGATTGGCGTAACGGTTGTAAGCAATCACTGCCGGAATTGCCGCAAACAAGCCAATCGCAGTGGCAATCAACGCCTCAGAAATGCCCGGCGCAACCAGTGCCAGCGTCGCTTGCTCCACGTTACCAAGCGCATGAAACGATTGCATAATTCCCCACACCGTGCCAAACAAGCCGACATACGGACTGGTGGAGCCGACCGTCGCCAAAAAGGTCAAATTGCTTTCCAGCCGATCCAACTCGCGGCTCAATGCCACGCGCATCGCCCGCTCCGAGCCGTGCAAAATCGTCGCTACATCGTTGTCCTCGATTTTGCGCATTCGCACATATTCTTTGAATCCCGCGCAGAAAATCGCCGGTAATCCGCGTTGCTGGCGCTTGTTCTGACTCAGGTTTTGATACAGCGCACCCAAATCGCCGCCCGACCAAAATTGCTCCTCGAACGCGCTGGCGCTTTTGCGGGCAGCAGCAAAAATCCGCGCTCGATCAAAAATCATCGTCCATGAAATGATCGACGCCAGCAGCAGCACCAGCAGCACCAGTTGCACCACCAAACTGGCGTGTAAAACCACATAAAACAGCGATAAATCAGAAGTCATCGGACGTTATTGTCTCTAAAAACGTGCTCAAAATTGAGCGTTATTGATTACTAAACGTGATGTAGTTCGGCAATTCCACAAAAAACGTCGTGCCTTCACCGCGCACACTCTGCGCCCAAATCCGTCCACCCATGCGCTGCATCGCTTTACGCACAATCGCCAACCCAATACCCGTACCGGGATAATCTTCGGCGCGTTGCAGCCGTTGAAATATCTCAAAAATTCGGTCATGGAATTGCATATCAAAACCAATGCCGTGGTCTTGAATCGCAAGAATCAGCGATTGCTCGCCGGTTTCTGCGGTAATGGTAATCAGCGGTGGCGTGTCAAGACGGCTGAATTTCAACGCATTATCCAGCAGATTTCGCAGCACCAGCGCCAGCCCGTCAGGATCGGCGGACACCAGCGCCAGCGGATCGAAATCCATCACCACACGCCCGTGGCGAGCGTCAATATCCGCTGTGCGTTCGGCAATGATTCGCGTGAGCAGATCGTGCACATTTAACGCCACGCCGCGCAAATTGCGCCGCTCCATGCGTGAATACGCCAGTAAATCTTCAATCAATTGCCCCATTTGCTCAACGCCATGACGCACGTTGTGCAGAAATAATCGCCCTTCTTCATCCAATTGTTGCAGATGATCTTCTAATAGCAAGCGACTATAACCATCAATGCCGCGTAAGGGCGCTTTAAGATCGTGTGAGACTGAATAAGTAAAGGTTTCTAATTCAGCATTTACTGCGGCAATTTCAGTAGTGCGCTGCGTGACACGTTGTTCTAATTCGGCATTGAGTTGTGAGAGTGCGGTCTCGGCATGTTTGCGCTCAGTAATATCACGCACTACAGCAATCAATTGCGCTGTTCCCGGCAAACGATTGATCCGCGACTCAAAATGCCGCAAACCATTGGACATTAACAGCGAATATTCATACGTTACCAATTTCCCGTGCACTAATACCAGTGCAATGCTGTCATCGAATTGTTGCGCAACTTCTAATGGTAAAACTTCACTGATGCGTTTACCGAGAAAAACCGCTGGCGATACATAAAGATCAGCGTCACGGCTGGCGCGATAGTCGCGGATGGTGCTGTCTGGATCAATCAGGAAAAACAAATCCGGCAGCACCTGAAACACGGAATCGAGCAAAATTTCACTTTGTCGCGCTCGCAGTTGGGCGTGTTTACGACTGCTGATGTCCTGAATCGCGCCCTCCATCCGCACCACCCGCCCGTTTTCCACAATCGGTTGCCTAACGGTGCGTATCCATTTATGCGAACCGGCTGAAGTGGTAATTTCTAATTCTAATTCATAGGGTTGTGCATGTTTAATCGCTGTATCCAGTGCACGTTCAAGCCGCTGGCGCATCTCGCCGTGGAACATCGTCAAACCTGCGCTCATGGTGGCGGAAACATCCGGCGTCACGCCAATAATCCGCATCGTTTCCGCAGTCCAAAAACCGCTGCCGGTCGCCACGTCAAACTCCCAACCGCCGACCTGCGCCAGCCGACTGGTGCGATCCAGAATGTCTTTTTGCTGCTGCAACGCCGTTTCTGTCTGTTTGCGTTGCCGCTCGTTTTCCATTGATTCCATAGCAAAACCAATGTCTTGCGTGAGTTCATCCAGCAGGTTTAATTCGGTTGTATCGAAAAATTCTGCGGTGTCGGCATACAAATTGAAAACGCCGAGCACCTGTCCGGCAACTCGAATGGGAAAGGCAGCCGAGGCTCGATAACCGAGTGCCAGTGCTGCATCGCGCCATGGTTTCATGCGCGGATCAGCAGCGATGTCATTGCACACGACATGTTGCCCTTGACGCAGCGCCACTCCGGTGGGACCGCAACCTTGTTCGTCTTCATTCAGCGAAATGTGCAGATGATCAAGATAACCATCTACTGCGCCTGCCTGTGCCGATAAACGAATTTCGCCATTGACGGCATCGGCAAGCCCCAACCATGCCATGCGAAAACCGCCCACTTCTACCGCAATCCGGCAGGCTTCTTGATAAAGCGCCGCTGGTTCGCGCAGTCGCACGATCGCGCCATTGATGCCGCTCAACACGGCATAAATGCGATTCAAACTGCGAATGCGCTCCTCGGCATGTTGGCGCTGGCGCAGATCAACGCTGGTGCAGCGGATCATTTGGGTAAATCCGCGTTGGTCGGTGATCTGAGTCACGGAATGCAGCACTGGCAGCCGACTGCCGTCAGTGCGGGTGAAATGCAGTTCAATCGGTGCGGCGGCGCCACGTTTAAGCGCCTGAATTTGTTCGGCTAACAGCGCCTGCCCTTTCGTGGTGAGCAGGTCATTGACGTTGAGTTGATCAATAGTGTCCTTGCGGGTGCGTCCGAGCAGCGCCAGCGCCGTCTCGTTCATTTCGATGATGCGTCCGTCTGGAGTGATGGTGTGATAACCGCATGGCGCATTTTCATACAGTGAAATCAAACGATTGCGCGATTCCACCAACTCGCGCTCCGATAGAAATCGCGCTACTGCTGCGCCGTAAATATCCGCAAATGCCTGAACGATGCTGAGGTCTTGGTGGTTGTAATCGCTGTCTTTATTGGCGAGCGCAATCATGCCCATCAATTGCCCTTGCGAAACACAAGGCACACCCATGAATTTGCGAATCGGTAAATGTCCGGGCGGAGTGCCAACACTCGCCGGATGTGAAAACGGGTCATTGGCAATAATGGGAAAACGGTTGTCGAGCACCCAGCCACCCAAACCGCTAGGCTTTTCAAAAACCACAGTTTTTCCTGCAACTTGACACTGCGCAAAGATGTTGCGGGTCATGGTCGGTGTGACGAGAAAACCGGTAGCGGGATCACGATAACCGACAAATCCAAACTCGCTGCCGGTCAGAGTGCGGCAGTGATCGAGCGTTAAATGCGACAGTTCTTCGATGTTTGAGGTATTCAGGCAGGCGTGTAACGCAGTAAATAATTCAGTTTGCCACGGCAGTTGTTCAGCAGTTTTACGCTCTGGAAATGCGGGAATTGGCGCAAGACGCGGCAGATGTTCCGCAAAAATACGGCAAATGTGTTCTAAAACCGCAATTACTGCTGGCGTGGTGTCGTCAAAGATGCGTGGAACCGCAATCAGCAATCCACTGGTCAATGGGAAATGGTCTGCTGCCGCGCTAAGAGGAATGTGCACCGCGCCGCTGATACGCAAATACTCTTCCAAATCAGTCGCTTGATAACTGCTGGCGGCGTAGTTTTTCACCCACAGCGTATGCCCGCTGGTGTAAGCCTGAAACGCCGCAACCGTTCCGGGCGCACTGGGCGCTAACACCTTGTTACTCGCACCCGCCATGCCCAGCGACAATCGCACCACCAATTTATCGTCAATTGCCGGATCAGGCAGACAGAGCGCCGCTCGCGGAATGCCCAAGCTGCTGGTCGTGCGAATAACTAAATACAGTGCATCAAGCAATTTACCGCACACCGCAAGTGTCTCGGTGAATTCATGCACGAGTGGGTGAGTTGCAGCGATTTCAGGAGTCATGGGAAGGTGATTTGTCGGTAATGCAGCAGCGGATATTTGAATTATCAACCGACTATAACAAAAAGGGGCGCTGTTGCGCCCCGTGCTTATCGTTTAATTAACGATGAAAGCGATTAGTTGATCTTGGGATCAAGTTCGCCTTTGATGTAGCGATTGGTCATCACTTCTAATGACAGCGCGGTCATCTTGCTGGCATTGCCCGCAGTACCAAAGGCTTCATAACGCGCCTTGCAAATGCCTTTCATTGCTTTGGTTGCAGCAATGAAATACTTGCGTGGATCGAATTCTTTTGGGTTATCCGCCAAGAACTTGCGAATCGCGCCAGTGGATGACATGCGCAAATCGGTATCAATGTTGACCTTGCGCACACCGTGTTTAATGCCCTCAACGATTTCCTCAACCGGAACGCCATAGGTCTCACCCATTGCGCCGCCGTATTGATTGATAATCGCCAACCAATCCTGCGGAACTGATGATGAACCGTGCATTACCAAATGCGTGGCGGGAATACGAGCGTGGATTTCTTTAATCCGGTTAATCGCCAAAATGTCGCCAGTGGGCGGACGCGTAAATTTATACGCGCCATGACTGGTTCCAATTGCAATTGCCAGCGCATCCACGCCAGTTTTCTTTACGAAATCTGCTGCTTCTTCAGGATCAGTCAATAATTGACTGTGATCTAAAGTGCCTTCTGCACCAACGCCATCTTCTTCGCCAGCCTGCCCAGTTTCTAATGAACCAAGGCAGCCCAATTCACCCTCAACCGATACGCCGCAATCGTGCGCCAATTCAACCACGCGGCGGGTGACTTCCACGTTGTATTCATAAGTCGTTGGAGTTTTACCATCGACGCCGAGCGAACCATCCATCATGACTGATGAAAAGCCCAATTGAATAGAACGTTGGCAAATTGCTGGCGAAGTGCCATGATCTTGGTGCATACACACCGGAATATGCGGCCACTCTTCAATTGCGGCCAAAATTAAATGGCGCAGAAACGGTGCGCCAGCGTATTTGCGAGCGCCAGCAGACGCTTGCACAATCACTGGAGAATCGGTTTCATCAGCCGCTTCCATAATGGCGCGCATCTGTTCCATGTTATTCACGTTATACGCAGGAACGCCATAACCGTATTCAGCGGCATGATCAAGCATTTGACGCATTGAAATTAAAGCCATGCAATTTTTCCTCGTTGGTGGATGAATCAATCAGTGGTTATTCTCCAATTGGAGATAACATTATTTTTACCAAAAACGTTCAATCTTCATTCAATAAGCGATGCTCACCAACACGCATAATCTTCATAATGTTGGTTTGCCCTTCCACGCCAGAACGGTCGCCTTTAGTAATGATGACCAAATCACCATTGCGCACCGTGCCTCGCCGCAGCAATTCTTCAATCACTTCATAATTCACTTCGTGCATGTCGGTACTTGCTACATCGAAGCTCACCGGATACGCGCCGCGAAACAATTTCACTTTGCGGCGCGTCGGTGCGAATCGCGTCATCGCATAAATAGGAATGCCGGAGCGAATACGCGACATCCATTTCACTGTGGAACCAGTTTCGGTTAATGCGGCAATTGCTTTGACGCCCAAATGATTGGCGGTATACATCGCTGCCATTGCAATGGCTTCATCCACACGACCGAATACTGAATCAAGCCGATGTCCAGAGCGTGTCGTGCCTTTTTCCGCTTCGATGCAAATACGATCCAATGCTTCTACAACCTTGACCGGATAGCGCCCAATCGAACTTTCTGCCGATAACATCACTGCATCAGTACCATCGAGCACTGCATTGGCAACATCGAATACTTCAGCGCGAGTTGGAATGGGATGCTCAATCATCGACTGCATCATCTGTGTCGCAGTAATCACAACACTATTCAATTCTCGTGCGCGACTAATCAATCGTTTTTGCACTGCTGGCAATTCCGCATCGCCAATCTCAACGCCTAAATCTCCGCGAGCAACCATAATGGCATCGGAAGCGTTAATGATGTCATCAATTTGATTGAGTGCTTCGGCACGTTCAATCTTGGCAATGATTCCACCGCGTCCACCGGCAGCATAAAATAATTCTCGCGCCAGCCGCACATCATCGCCATTGCGCACGAAAGAAACCGCTAAATAATCTGCGTCAATTTCAGCCGCAAAACGAATATCATCTTTATCTTTATCGGTTAAGGCCGGAGCGGATAATCCGCCACCTTTTTTATTGATACCCTTGTTATTCGATAGCGTTCCACCGACAACCACAGTGCAATCAATACGACCATTGGCGACTGCAACCACCTTTAATTCAATAGCGCCATCATCAAGTAATAGCGTATCGCCTGAAGTGACATCATTTGCGAGTTCAAGATAGGTTGTGCCAACTTGCGTGCTATCACCTGCATTAATTGCACAAGCAGAATCAATTGCAAACGTAGCGCCGGGCATCAGTTCAATCTTGCCTTCAGTGAATTTGCCGATGCGAATTTTTGGCCCTTGCAAATCCATCAGCACCGCCACTTCGTGATTGATGGCGAGCCCCCGTTCACGAAAACGCTCGGCGCGTTCGCGGTGACGGGCGTGACTATCATGCGACAGATTGAGACGAACCACATCGACGCCTGCTGCGATGAAGTTGTCCATAACTGCCGGATCATCCGTCGCTGGACCGAGCGTTGCGACAATTTTGGTACGTCTTGGCATGATTAATTTTCCGTTAGCGGGCGCCGGCTATGCCAGCGCACCTGAATGCAATCAACTCTTTGCGCGTTCTTCGAGCATCGCTACTGCTGGCAATGTTTTTCCTTCCAGATATTCAAGGAACGCACCGCCAGCCGTGGAAATGTAGGACACCTTGTCATAAATATCGTATTTCTGAATTGCAGCAATGGTGTCGCCGCCACCCGCGAGACTAAAACCAGCGGCATTTGCAATTGCCATTGAAACGGTTTTTGTACCCGCACCGAATTGATCGAATTCGAATACGCCAACCGGTCCATTCCACACAATTGTTCCGGCTTTAGCAATGATGTCAGCCAATTCCTGCGCGGATTGCGGACCAATATCAAAAATCATATCGTCTTCTGTAACATCAGCAGCAGCTTTAATGATTGCAGGTTCATTTTCATTGAATTGCTTGCCGCACACCACATCAACTGCAATAGGAATAGTCGCGCCCCGCGCCGTCATTTTTTCCATTAACGCCTTGGCAGTTGGAATTAAATCGTGTTCACATAATGATTTGCCGACCGGAAAACCAGAAGCTGCGAGAAAAGTATTCGCAATACCGCCACCAACGACCATCTGGTCAACCTTTTCTGATAGGGCTTCTAATACCGTCAATTTGGTTGAAACTTTCGAGCCACCAACAATAGCAACCATTGGGCGAGCAGGATTTGCCAGCGCCTTTTGCAACGCATCCAATTCTTCAGCCAATAGCAAACCAGCACACGCAGTCGGTGCAAATTTACCTGCGCCATGCGTTGAAGCCTGCGCCCGATGTGCAGTACCAAACGCATCCATTACGAATACATCGCACAGCGCAGCGTATTGCTTGGACAACGCCTCATTATCCTTGCCTTCGCCCTTATTAAAACGCACGTTATCCAGCAATACTAATTCGCCATCAGCTACATCTGGCGGATTATCAAGGTAATCTCGAATTAAACGAATCTCACTTCCCATCTTAGCACTGAGCATATCTGCGACGGGTTTAAGCGAATCTTCTTCCGAGAAGACACCTTCTTCTGGACGACCTAAATGCGACATCACCATCACTTTCGCACCGGCTTTAATGCAGTGTTCAAAGGTTGGCATGGATGCAGTAATTCGCGCATCGGAAGTAACCTTGCCGTTTTTAATAGGCACATTGAGGTCAGAACGAATTAAAACACGCTTGCCAGTCAGATCAAGATCGGTGAGTTTAATGAATGACACGATGGTATTTCCTCTTGGGTGTGGCCATGTTGTTGTAAAAGCAATCCGCAAAACCTTGGGGTTTGGCGCATCACTTTTAATGAATGTTTTTCGCTTATAGAAATAGACGATAGATGTCACTACGGTGTAAGCATCGCACAAACTCAACTTCGTTTGCTTCAATGATGATACCAATTCGATAATCACTCACCTTAATTCTGTAGAAGTTTTCGCTGCCAGTCATTTTTTTGAGTTTACCAATTCCCTGATGGTTAGTTATATTTTCTACTTCTTCAATCACCTGACGAATTTGCAACAGCGTTAAACGGTCTTTAATTTTTTCAAATCACGTACAAAGCTAGTGCGAAATACTGTTTTCACGACAGCCCCTCACTCAAAGAGGTTAAACACTTCACCACGATCTACTTGTTTTGTTTGTTGTCCTTCACGGATCGCTTTTGCAAGACCGACATCTTCTAAGACATCTGTAAAAACTTCATATAGCAATTCTCGCTGTTCGTTCAACGTTTCTGTTAACACTTCTTTCAGTAGTTGTTTTAGTTCTGAATCACTAGCTGTCTGAAACATAATTTTTTACCGTGAGTGAAATATAAATTAAAACAATCCGCGAAACCTTGGGCATTACCTTTAGCTGCGTTTTTAGAAAAGCAGTGACATAGATGAAAAATCTTTCAACCGTTTTTTAGCAAGCTCAATATATTCTGGAGAAATTTCAATGCCAATAAAATTTCGACCTAGTTTTTTAGCTGCAACAGCAGTTGTACCGCTGCCCATAAATGGATCAAGAATTAATTGCGCATTTGTGCTGTTAATAATTCTTTCAATTAAAGCAACTGGGAAAGGCGCAGGATGTTCGTTTTTCATTTCTTGCATAAATTCCCAGATGTCACCCTGAGCATTTGCACCTTGCGCTAGTTCAAACTCTGGTTTACAAATTAAATAAATCACTTCGTAAGTTGGCAAAAAATATCCTTTATTAAAATTGATCCCACCTTTTCGCTTCCAGATGATAATTTGCCGCACTGGAAAGCCGGAAACAATATCTTGCCTGTCTTGCAACAAACCTGCTTGCACGCGCCATTTGTGGTTGTAAAAAATAGCGCCGTTATTTTTAGTTAAGCGGAACATCTCAGTAAGACAGGCGCGTTGCCACGCCGTATATTCATCGTGGGGCATATTATCGTGATAGTGCGAATAACCATGAATCAGACTCGCATTTGACCATTTGCCGCCACGACCATCTTTCATGCCGTTGCCCGTTGAATTTTTAAGATTATACGGCGGCGAAGTGACAACTAAATCGACAGATTCATCTGGCATTGATTGCATTACAGTGAGGCAATCGCCGCATAGAAACTGATCTTGAAAATCTGAAGATTTTACTACTGACTCACTGACATTCAAGCAATATAACCCCACGTTTTGAATTGTTCTTGCAAATCTGGTTCATCCTTAAATTAATTTTATACTCACCAAGGTAATCTGCTTTTTTGATCTCTAACATAATGAAGTAACCTACACCAAAGGCATATTTTTATCCTTCAGTAACCCGCTCTTTTTATCATTGGTGTTTCAATACGTTCTGCGAGTACGCGCAGCGCAAGTATTTCAGCTTTTGCCATTGCTTCATCAGCAGTTACGCCATACGCCAGCACACCGGGAATTCCAGAAATTTCCGCTAACCAGCGCCCATCTTCTTCAAGTTCGGATTCAATAAAAAAGTTCATGCTGGCAAACTCTTTGGTTATCAATTACTGATTGCAGTGAGTTCTGCTTTCATAAGTCGTTTTTAGCTATTGATTCAACCAAGAACTAAGTTGTCAAAAGCAACAACTCAATCATCTTATCGTGCGACCATCTACACAAAATAGCCAGACGTAAAAAGACCTATAGCTATCGGAAACAATAACAAAGCCCACACCATTTTTTCACCGCTAGAATAGTGACGATCCATACCCATACGATTTATAGCGTCAGTCATATCAAGAAACGACGTATATCCTTCACTACTATTAAGCAGTATAATAGTAAAAATTACAGTTATTATGGCTAGGATGTACATTAAGTATTTTGCTAACCAATTATGCCAAATGACGTATTCTGGTGTAAAAAAGTGTTCAAATAAAGAACGATTTTTATCAAAAAGCAATCCATCCGCAGAGTCCTGAACTAAATCCGAACCTGAAAGTCTATTATGCTCTGACTTAATAAATCTCGCATATAATGCGTCTGCTTCCTTGACCTGTCCTAATTGACGTAAAGTAAGAGACAGATTAAACAACATCTCAGGATGACTTAAAGAAGCGTCTTTTTTCATGGCGCTTTGATACGCAATTTTTGCTTCCTCAAACTTACCCTGTTGATAACTCTCGTTTCCTGCTTTGAAGTCTGTTTCAGCAGAACTAACCTGATCGCAAAACGCATTACTAGACAACAAGATAAAGCAAAAAAACAGCACACTATTTATTGATAGCCGCATCTCAAGTTACTCCATGTTTTAATCATGCTGATCGGTATTAACACGCCATTCGGCAATAAAAAGATCGTTGGGTAAAGCAGTCTTAACCAGTTGTTTTGAATCTACCTGCTGTGTTAATAGCACAGCAGGCGAGTCGTTAGCCATACATATCATCTGGCATGTTATTTGTGCTCCACCCAAGTTGACAGCAAAAACAGAGGCGGATGATTAAATGTAGCAGGTAACTCTTGAGTTTGTACAAGAGCTTCTGTTGAAAATAAAGTTGCTCCCGCAAACATAACCGCCAATTTAGTGATTAAGTTTGCAAAGAAAGCTGTCTGCGCTAAACGAAGCTCTATTTTAGAAGCCTTCAAAGAACGTTGGGCAAGATCCCGATCCCTTTGGGCTTCTCTTTTACTTTCAGCAGTCGCGATTTTTTCTCGTCCACCGTATAAATCAGAAAGCCCCATTCATCACCTCCAAAAAAATAGTCCTAAAATAATAGTTGCAATTACCCAAACAAAAGATTTCATTTTGTTATTCAATGCCTCTTCGTTTCTATTATTCTTATCCCGATTTATTTTATTGATTTCAACCGTATCGCTGTATATTTTTTGCTTATTGATATGAGTTACTGTAGTAGTGACAACAGTAAATAAACCAGAAGCTAATTGAGCAACTGCAGGAATCAATGGAGGCATAAAGACTTGACCTATGTTTAGTTGAGGATAAAAACCGTTTTTAACACACCAAAATGGGTGCTGCATTGTTGCAACACCCATTCAACTCAATCTAACTTACTTGGCGACGTGCTCAACCATGCGCAGCATGTTGCAAGTGTAGCCGTATTCGTTGTCATACCACGCGACAACCTTCACAAAGGTCTTATCTAATGCAATGCCAGCCTCGGCATCGAAAATCGACGGCGTTGATTTACCACGAAAATCAGTGGAAACCACCTTTTCATCGGTATATGCCAACACGCCAGCCAAATCGCCCGTCTCAGAAGCAGCTTTCATTGCCTTGCAAATGTCGGCGTAATCCGCTTCTTTATTCAATTCAACCGTCAAATCAACGACGGAAACATCAGACGTGGGAACACGAAACGCCATGCCGGTCAGCTTCTTATTCAATTCCGGCAATACCACGCCCACTGCCTTCGCTGCGCCAGTAGAAGACGGAATGATGTTTTCTAAAATACCACGACCGCCGCGCCAATCTTTCATTGATGGACCATCGACAGTTTTTTGCGTCGCAGTTGCGGCGTGAACGGTGGTCATCAAGCCGCGCTTAATGCCCCAATTGTCATTCAGAACTTTCGCAACTGGTGCCAAGCAATTGGTGGTGCAGGATGCAGCGGAAACAATCGCTTGACCGGCGTAGGTATTGTGATTCACGCCATAAACAAACATCGGCGTGGCGTCTTTCGACGGCGCAGATTGCACCACTTTCTTCGCTCCAGCCTGAATATGTTTCTGGCAGGAAGGTTCATCAAGAAAGAAGCCGGTGCATTCAATCACCAATTCTGCGCCAATCTCGTCCCATTTCAAATTGGCAGGATCGCGTTCTGCCGTTAAACGAATGGATTTGCCATTGACGATCATGGTGTTGCCATCAACAGCGATGTCACCGTTGAAATTGCCGTGTACTGAATCGTATTTCAGCATATAGGCTAAATAGTCAGGGTCGAGCAGGTCGTTAATGCCAACAACTTCAATTCCGGGGAAATCCTTGGCAATTGCACGAAACGCCATGCGACCAATCCGACCAAACCCATTGATGCCAACTTTAAGTGTCATGCGGTCAAGCTCCTAAATGGAATGAAAAACAGATGAAAAAATCAATCAAACTTGCGTGAACAAATTTGATTGATGTCATAAACACGAGTCTGGAATTTAGAGCACGCCTTTTACAACGGCGACCAGATTCTCAACGGTAAAGCCAAACTCTTTGAATAATGCGCCAGCCGGTGCGGATTCACCAAAGCGATCAACACCGAGTATCGCGCCTTGGGTGCCAACATATTTCCACCAGCCATCAGTCACTGCGGCTTCAACTGCAACCCGCGCCGTCACTGCTTTAGGCAATACGGCTTCTTTATAGGCGGCATCTTGCGCATCAAACGCATTGGTGCAGGGCATTGATACCACGCGGATTTGTTTATCGCTCATGGCATCGGCAGCTTTCATTGCCAATTCCACTTCGGAACCGGTGGCAATAATGATTGCATCGGGAGTGCCAGCACAATCACGCAATACATAACCGCCCCGCGCAATATCGGCAATTTGCGTTGCCGTGCGCGGCATGTGGGCGAGATTTTGCCGCGAGAAAATTAAACAACTCGGACCGGTTTTGCGCTCAATTGCGAGTTTCCACGAAACTGCTGATTCCACTGCATCACACGGACGCCAAACGCTCATGTTTGGAATCATGCGCAGCGTTGGAATCTGTTCAACGGGTTGATGCGTTGGGCCATCTTCGCCTAAACCAATTGAATCGTGCGTGTACACAAAAATCGACGGCACTTTCATTAACGCTGCCATGCGTAACGCATTCCGAGCGTATTCGGAAAACATTAAAAAGGTTGCGCCATAAGGAATAAAACCGCCATGCAGCGAAATGCCGTTCATCATTGCCGACATGCCGAATTCACGCACGCCGTAATAAACGTAATTGCCAGCCTCGCTGCCTTTACCAACGCCTTTGCAGCCGCTCCATAACGTTAAATTGGAACCGGCTAAATCCGCAGAACCGCCGAGTAATTCCGGCAGCAATGGACCAAATCCATTCAACGCATTCTGCGAGGCTTTGCGCGAGGCGATGGTTTCGCCTTTATCAATCACTGACTGCACAAATGCGCCAGCTTGTGCTTCCCAATCGGCTGGCAAATCGCCCGCCATGCGGCGCTTGAATTCCGCAGCTTCCGCCGGATAAGCGGCAGCGTAGGCGGCAAACTTGTCGTTCCACGCCGTTTCAGCCGCTGCGCCGCGTGCTTTCGCATCCCAGCCCTGCGCGACATTCTCTGGAATCACAAACGGCGCGTGGTTCCAGCCGAGGTTGGCGCGGGTCAACGCAATTTCAGCATCGCCGAGTGCTGCGCCGTGACATTCTTCTTTGCCCTGCTTGTTGGGCGAGCCGTAGCCGATGATGGTCTGGCAGCAAATCAAACTCGGTTTATCGGTGACGGCGCGAGCCTGCTCAATCGCCGCTTTGACTGCCGCTGCATCGTGCCCGTCAACCTTCGGAATCACATGCCAGCCGTAGGCTTCAAACCGCTGCGGCGTGTTATCGAGGAACCAGCCGGGCGTGGTGCCGTGACCGCGCACTTCGCCGTCAATCGAAATGTTGTTGTCGTCGTAAATCGCAACCAACTTGCCCAAACCCAACGCGCCAGCCAGCGAGCAGGCTTCATGGGAAATGCCTTCCATCAAACAGCCGTCGCCGAGAAAAACGTAGGTGTTGTGGTCAACGATGCTGTGATCGGGCTTATTGAATTGATTGGCCAGCGCGTGTTCTGCCAGCGCCATGCCGACGGCGTTGGTGATGCCCTGCCCCAGCGGGCCGGTGGTGGTTTCCACGCCGGGCGCGTAGCCATATTCGGGATGGCCGGGCGTTTTGGAATGCAACTGGCGAAATTGCTTCAAATCCTCGAGGCTTAACTCGTAGCCGGTGAGATGCAGCAGCGCATAAATCAGCATGGAGCCGTGACCGTTGGACAGCACAAAGCGGTCACGATCAGCCCACTGCGGGTTGGTCGGGTTGTGGCGCATAAAATCGTTCCACAACACTTCGGCGATGTCCGCCATGCCCATCGGTGCGCCCGGATGACCGGAATTAGCCTGTTGCACCGCGTCCATTGCCAGAGCACGGACAGCATTGGCGAGTTCTTTGCGTGAGGACATGAAGCCCCTCCTGAGAGTGATGAAAAAAAATCAAAACTGACTGACCGTGACCAGCGGCAGCAGGTTTTGAGACGAGACAATAACCAAGTTGCAATTTTACGCGATTGGAAACACAAGTGGCTGATTTTTATAAAAACCCTATTGTGCATTGCACAATAGAATTCTTGATTGATCATGCGCAATGTTAATGATGCAGCCGCGTCATTTTGCGCAAATGCTGGTGCGAAACGATAACACGCTCAAAAGATGCGCATTTTGAGCTAAAAACCCGTCATTCGGAATTCAAACAAACTGATACCAGCACAAGCTATTTTATCAGTTGCTTATATTAGCGCCGCACTAATCTTCGTGTACTCGCGCCTTGACTGAACTGGCAGCTTTAAGCACTGCGCCACTTGATCGAACAGCCGATGCTGGGAATTTGCTCGGCGGGACCGCTGCCGGTTTCGGCGACCTGTTTCATTGCTTCAAACAGATCGCGGCGCACTTCTGGCGGTGCGGTTTCGGTGCGACTGGCATCAAACCGCCCCCGATATTGCAGCGCGAGGTCAGCGTTGTAGCCGAAGAAATCCGGCGTACACACTGCGCCATAAGCACGAGCAACTTCCTGACTTTCATCGAATAAATATGGAAATGGAAAATCAAATTCGGCCGCAATGCGCTGCATGTTCTCGAACGAATCTTCAGGATAATCCTGCGGATCGTTCGACATGATCGCCACGCAGCCAATGCCGAGCGTCGCCAACTCCCGCGCCTCGCGGACAATCCGCTCCCGTATCGCTTTGACGCAGGGACAATGGTTGCAAATAAACATTACCAGCAGTCCGCGCTCGCCGACGCAGTCAGCCCGAGACCACGTTTTGCCATCAATCCCGAGTAGTGAAAAATCCGGTGCAGCTTGACCAAAGTCGCACGCTGGAGTTTCGAGAGCAGCCATAAATTCCTCCAAATGAATGCGTTAGTGAAAAAATGAAGTCGAGGCTGGTTGAGTGATTCTTGTAACCGAACGCAATTTTGCACATTCCTAACACCCAGCAAGTCGTTATCATAGATCGTTCTTTCAACCACGCTGCATAGCGTTGCGATCAGGCTACCGAACAACTATGAGCAAGGATTATATTTTCACTTCCGAATCTGTTTCCGAAGGTCATCCCGATAAAATGGCGGATCAGATTTCTGATGCAGTTCTCGACGAGATTTATCGGCGCGATCCCAATCATGCCAAGGCGCGAGTCGCCTGTGAAACGCTGGTGAAAACCGGCTTTGTCATGCTGGCTGGCGAAATCACTGTCACCGATGCCAATCTCAAAATTGACTATGAAAAAGTCGTGCGGCGAGTCGTGAAAGACATCGGCTATGACAATTCAGATGTTGGTTTTGATGGCAATAACTGCGGCGTATTGATTGCACTCGGCGAACAATCAAAAGACATCAATCAGGGTGTGGATCGAGCAACCGAAGAAGCGCAGGGTGCTGGCGATCAAGGGTTGATGTTTGGTTATGCCACCAACGAGACCGATCTATTAATGCCAGCGCCAATTGATTACGCGCATCGTTTAGTCAAACGTCAAGCAGAAGTGCGCAAAAACGGCACTCTGCCTTGGCTGCGTCCCGATGCCAAATCACAGATCACCATTCGTTATAGCGATGGCAAACCAGTCGCCATTGATGCGGTGGTTTTATCGACGCAGCATAGCGATACAGTAAGTGAACGCGATCTGCATGAAGGCGTGATGGAAGAGATTATTAAACCGGTATTAACTAGCACCGGCTGGCTGAATAGCAACACGCGCTATCATATCAATCCAACAGGTAAATTTGTGATTGGTGGTCCAGTGGGTGATTGCGGATTAACTGGGCGCAAGATCATTGTGGATACCTATGGCGGAATGGCGCGTCATGGTGGCGGTGCATTCTCTGGTAAAGACCCCTCAAAAGTAGATCGCTCCGCTGCCTATGCTGGGCGTTATGTGGCGAAAAATATCGTTGCCGCAGGTCTCGCAGATAAATGCGAAATTCAGGTGTCCTATGCCATTGGCGTTGCGGAACCGACCTCGGTTTCTATTGAGACGTTTGGCACTGCAAAAGTGAGTGAAGAACGTATTATTGAACTCATTCGTGCGCATTTCGATTTGCGTCCCTATGGCATTATGCAAATGCTCGATTTAACTAACCGCGACCTGATTAAATATCAGGATACTGCTGCCTATGGTCATTTTGGTCGTACCGAACCGGGCTTTACTTGGGAACGTACCGATAAAGCGGAGATGTTGCGTGCTGCTGCTGGTTTGTAATTAAACCAGTATCGCTAAACCCCAATACGGGGTTTAGCGAGCGTTACTACTTTTAACCTATTCAAATACAAATCTTCATCCTTTAAGTAAATCTCTCAATTCATCACAAAATATATGATGCGTTTTATTTACTTGTGTCAATCTGAAATAGAGTAGAAAATTATCATATTCCATTGACCATTTTGATTGAGAATACTGATGCCTAATCTTCCAAATGTATTGTATCCATTGACTTTTCCACTGCGTTTAGTGCCGGGCGTGATGCACAGCCGCGCATTAGCAACGATGCTCAATCAGGTAATGAAAGAAGCAATCGTTGAAGGCGAACTGGATTTTTTACAAGGTCGCCGCGTAGCGATTGAAATTGATGATATTGGTGTGCGCTATTTGTTGGGATTGACGAATGGGCATATTCAAGGTTACGGCAATGATGCGCCAGCAGATGCGAGTATTTCCGGTGGATTGCGGGAATTTTTGTTGCTGGCAGCGCGTCGTGAGGACGCAGATACACTATTTTTTCAGCGGCGTTTACGCATGTCAGGTGACACCGAACTGGGCTTATATTTGAAGAACTTTTTTGATGCGTTTGAACCACCAGCACGCTGGCAACCGTTAACGCGAGCACTGGATCGAATCGCAAATATGCGGTTTCCAGGGAGTTAATTTTAATGGATAAAAGCAACGTAACTTGTTGCAATATCTAATTGAAAAAAAGCCGATCATGGTCAGTAAGATGCACCATAATCGGCTTTTTCATGCACTCAAAAACGCGCTATCTAACGAATGTTTTCTGGCTCATCATTTTGTAAATAAGCCTCTTCTTCTGGTGTTAAATCCACTTCGTCAAACCCGTCAATCATCGGCATAACATGAGCGCGGAATGAATGACCAGTGGTTAACATATACACATGAATTAACACAAAAGTAAGAATGGTAAATGCTGCGCCGGTATGCACCAACGCCACTCCATCCAACAACTGTGTTGCATGAGGAATATCGCGCCACACAAAGTAGAACAAATAAATCAATCCTGATCCCCAAATTAACGGGAATAAGACGATTTTGAGCATTAAATAGGTGAGCGCCTGCAAGGGATTGTGTTTGCGCCAAAATGCCTTGCGATAAGGATGATGTTCACCTTTGAAAATGCCAAGAATATAAAAGCGCAGTACGCCCCACATGCCTTTCACTGTTGGAATGAAATGCCGCCAATTACGCGTAGTGAACAGCCAGAAAATACTGAATGCCCACAATAAGAGCAACGCAAACGCAGCGAGCGTATGTAAAGTGACGGCATGTTCAAAGTTGAGTATATGGTGGAAGCCATGCACACCAAATCCAGTGAACATTAAGAACATAATTAGCAGCATTTGTGACCAGTGCCAAAAACGTTCAAAGAGCGTGAAAATTCTGACGCGACGAGTAGCCATCAGTGTTGTGCTCCTTTCGATGAGAAAATGCGAATTAAAGCGTGACCAATAATGGCTAATACAGTGCCAAGCACGGCAATCACACCAATTAAATCAACCCAGTAATTTTGATCGCGCCCGGGTAAATAAAGACCTTCAACGCCATTTAACCGCCCATTTTTAGAATGGCAGTTTTCGCAGGTTAACGCATTTTCTTTGGGCGCAACCATGTGTGTAATTGGCCAATAGGACAGCGTTTCGACAAAACCGAATTGACCGGAATAAGGCAAACCGAATTCTTTCATGCCATGTGCAATGGCTTTTCCCATATCGTAATTACCCCAATAAGAATCGGTATCTTCTCCCCACAAATGGCTATAAACCAAGGTACCATTACCAATATCGGCGGGCATCCATGTGCGCATTTGTTTAAATGGCCAAATACGCGAACGACCATCATCACGCGAACCAGTAAAATCATTGATCGCAACTGGTTTGGTGACATCGAACTTGGTATCAATTGTGGTGTATTGCATTTGACCATTAAACCAACGATATAAAGGCACTAAATTTTCACCATAGGTAAACGTGCCTTTAATTGATTTATAGGTATAGCGATGGCTGCCATTACCCTGAGTATAACCGTGCTCGTGATAGCCTTCGCCATTGCGAGTTTTACCGGCAGTGCGCCAATCCCAATCAGTAATAGTTGCAACACCACCACGCGCAAATTCAGGAATATGGCAGGTCTGACAGGCAACGCTGGAAATGTGATCGTTACGTTTGAAAGCAGCAAGAGAATCAACGGGATGTGGTTCAAGACCGTGACAAGATTCACAGGTTGCGACATCGCGGCGCTGCCCTGGTTTGCCCATACCATCATGATCCTTAGCTTCTAATTGATAACGACTTCCTGCCCAAATATGTTGTTTAGTGACATGACAGGCAGTGCAAGCGAAGTTCAGACCGTCCACACCCATGTGTATATCAAGCTGGCGAGTTGGACTTTTTAATGCTGAAGAAAGATCGCCATGTTTAACGTTATCGCCGCCGCCACCATTAAAATGACAAGTGCCGCAATTGGCGCGCTGCGGTAAATTAACGCTCTGCGCAACCAGTGCTAAATCAATTGGAGGTTTACCTTCAAACATGACCGTACAGGCTGGACTGCCGGCACTATTTGGCATTTTATAATAGGTGCCGGTTGTTTCATGGCAGACTAAACAGTCGATATTAGTTTCATTGGTAAAGTCAAAGTTTTCATCTTTCCAACCATAACCTGCATGACACTGAGCGCACATGCCTTCATTCCCGCGTGCATTGGTGCAGAAGTTGTTAATAAGATGTTTTTTACCCAAAAGTTGACCAGTTTCTGGATTACGCCATTCCCATGTCCAATGGATGTTTTTCATAAAATGCTTGCCAGTTTCAGTATGGCAACTGAGACAGGCTTTAGTCACTTCCGGTCCTGAAGCAAATGGTTTTTTCAACGCTTCAAATTTGCTGTGATCCGCTGTCCCGCCGGTAAGTGGACCGGAAATTTGCGCCGATACTGGCTCCACTGTCGCCGGAGGTGTCGGCCAATTATCTGTCGCTGGGATTGAAGTCACTGCGAATAATCCTAGCAATGCTAAGAGGATTCCGATGGTAGATCGCATAAAACACGCTCCAATTGAAATCGTAAAACCAAGGCGATCAAGGCATTTGCGCTCGCCAATTGCGCATCAAAAGCCGGATCATCCTGCAAGGAATCAATCACGATTTCCATGATTTGCGGCAAGCGCAGCGGTGAATCGACAAGATGCCGAGCTTGACGTGCCTGATCGTGATTCGGAAACTTGCGTTATCCATGAATTAAAACTGAGCTTTTCATTTGGAGAACTGATGTGCTAGAACAAATCATTGAACGTTTGCTTTATGCCAGCCGCTGGCTATTAGCGCCGATTTATCTCGGATTGTCATTAACGCTCATTGCGTTGGCTTTTCGTTTTTTCCAAGAGATTTATCACCTATTCAGCCACATTTTGGAAATTAGTGAATCTGATATGGTATTAGTTGTGCTGGCGCTAATTGATCTTTCATTAGTTGCCAGTTTAGTGGTGATGGTGATGTTTTCGGGTTATGAAAACTTTGTTTCACGGATTGATGTACGCGAAGGCGACGATCAATTAGATTGGCTGGGTAAACTGGATTCTGGAACGCTGAAACTCAAGGTTGCTGCATCAATTGTGGCGATTTCTTCAATTCACTTGTTACAAGAATTTGTGAATATCCCGCAGGTTCCAAATGATAAACTGATGTGGTATGTGATCATTCATTTAACCTTTGTGGTCTCTGCGCTGCTCATGGGTTTTTTAGATCGTATTGCTTTTGCATCACATCGCCCACCTAGTAGCCATGAGGTCAAAGATTCATCGCATTAAATAGCGATTTTTAACCATAAAAAACGCCGCATTAGTGCGGCGTATCATCATCTCTAAAAACGAAATACGTTACTTTTTGTTGGTGTCAAAGTTGATCAGTGTATAAGCAGGGCAGCTCCGTAAATACGCAGTCCCAACCAACACCAGACCGAGCAAACCCAGCCAGTCGTGCGTGATCAACCCAAACAAAATCACTGCTGCACCCGCCGCAAAACGCACATTCCGATCCGTCTCACCGATATTCTTAGGCATATTCATGTTTTTGATTTCTCTTTCATTTTGAGTGAATGTTAGCTGCATGGTGGTTAACCACGCGGTTTGAGTGTACGCGAATCGCCGTGATAAATCCTTGTTATTTTGCATTGCTGCGTTTGGTCGTTTCACTCCTTGTTGTATTGAATGCGTCGTTACGACAATTTAGCAGTAGATAGGACTCAGAAATCGCTTTTTAAGTGCACGTTTTAATCTTTGTCGTATTGGATTAAGGCGAATTTAAAAGTTGTCTGTTGTCAGTACAAAACGCCATGCCCACTGAGCACTGGCAATTTTTTCAACTGCGTAACGCCTAGATTTTCGGAACAGGAAAGACGATACAAATCACGATCTGGTAGCATGGTTCAATCGTTAATTCGCTAACGTCCTGAATCTGAGCACCTATGTTTGAATTTAGAAAAAAAGGCAAAGCGCCTGATTCCTCCGTTGTCGTCTCGACTCGCCCAGAGCCAGCAGATGCTGCACCAGAGACCGCCGAGTCTGACTCGTGGTTTGGCAAAAAGTGGTTCAAATCCAAAGCCGAAACTGAACCTGCCGCCGAAATCGCTCCGCCTGCGTATTACGGCACTGCGCCAGCCGCTCGCTGCACCAAGCCATGAATTGCCGGCTGCGCCAGTATTTCATCCGCTTGATCAGAATTAACTGTTTAACACATATCACTGCGGTGCTTTTAGTGCCGCAGTGTTATCATAAAACTATGATATGTTTAATCAGGTTTTTATAACGCATTTTGTGAAAAGCACTCACAATAGACAAGGATTGATATGGTTCAAGCAACCGAATTAACAACACCCACTTTTTTACATGTTGGCTGCGGTATGAAATACAAAGATCGCACCACTCGCGGATTTAATACCGATGCTTGGCGTGAGCTGCGTTTAGATATTGATCAAAAAGTAAAACCTGATGTTGTGGGAACGATGTTAGATATGACAGAAATTCCAGATGGAACAGTTGCTGCTGTATATTCATCGCATAATATCGAACATCTTTATCCACATGAAGTGCCTATTGCTTTAGCCGAGTTCCGGCGCGTATTAAAACCAGATGGTTTTATCGTGATTACTTGTCCTGATTTGCAATCAGTTTGTGCCTTGGTTGCAGAAGATAAACTCACAGAAACTGCGTATAGTGCGCCTTCAGGGACAATTACTCCGCTTGATATTTTATATGGTTATCGTCCATCTTTAGCGAAGGGTAATTTGTATATGGCACATCGCTGCGGTTTCACTGCTAAAGTACTCATTGGTACATTGCGGGAAAATGGGTTTACAACCGTTGTGAGTCGCCGCCGAGGTGCTCCATATTATGATTTATGGGCATTAGGCACGTTAATACAAAATGATGAAAAAACGATGAGAGCACTTGCTGCTGAACATTTTCCGTAATCAACTATTTTGCGTATTGTATGGGCAGTGACTGTGTTATTGATGCTGGTTTTGTATTCAGTTTTGCTCACACCAAGCTATTTATTTTTGCAAGTTTTTATAATAAATAAAGCACACTTCCGTATTGCAATGTGCTTAATGCAACGCTAAATAAAAGCGGTAAAGCGCAGCACCGGAAACGCTAATCTGGTAGCATCAAGCGCATCGTGATTCCTCAACTTGTGAATACAAGCATCTATGTTTGGTTTCGGTAAAAAACACAAAACTCCCGCGCCGCCACTTCCCGACGTTGGCGCTGACGCTCCCAAAGCTCCAGGTCTGTTTAGCAAGTTATTCAAATCCACTCCCGAAGCTGACGCGCCACCCGCTGCGCCAGCGCCAGTTGCGCCGCCACCAGTTGTCGCGCCAGCCGCAGAAAGTGACGCTGCGCCCGGTTTGTTCAGCAAATTCTTCAAATCCAACAAGATAGACGCTGAGATCGCGCTGGTCGCTGCGCCGGAGCCAGAACCGGAAGACGAACCCAAACGCGGCGTTCTGTCCCGATTGCGCGAGCGGCTGGCGCGTTCCCGTTCCAATTTGGGCGACGGTCTCGGCACGCTGTTTCTTGGACGCAAACGCATCGACGATGAATTGATGGAGGAGCTGGAAACGCTGCTGATTACTGCCGATGTCGGCGTGACGGCAACGGCGCGGATCATTGCTGATTTGACCGAGCGGGTGAAACGCAAAACGCTCGCCGATCCCGCCGCGTTATTGGTGGCGCTGAAAGCGGATTTGCGTGAATTGCTGCTGACTGCCGAGCAGCCGGTGCGCCAGCCTGCGCTTGGAAAACCGCAAGTGATTCTGATGGTTGGCGTCAATGGCGCGGGCAAAACCACGACCATCGGCAAACTCGCCAAACGGCTGCAAGCCGAGGGCAACAGCGTCATGCTCGCGGCCGGTGACACTTTCCGCGCTGCTGCGGTGGAACAATTGGAAGCGTGGGGCGAGCGCAATCAGATTCCGGTGATTGCCCAGCACACCGGCGCAGATTCCGCCTCAGTAATTTTCGATGCGCTGCAAGCTGCGACCGCTCGCGGCGTGGATGTGCTGATTGCGGACACTGCCGGACGTTTGCACACCAAAACCAATTTGATGGACGAATTGAGCAAGGTTGCGCGGGTGTTGAAGAAAATTGATCCCGACGCGCCGCACGAGGTGATGTTGGTGGTGGACGCGACCACCGGGCAAAACGCGATTAACCAAGCCGAGCATTTTCATCGCGCCGTCGGACTGACCGGCATCACCCTGACCAAACTGGATGGCACCGCAAAAGGCGGCATTCTGTTTGCGATTGCCGAGCGGTTGCAGCTACCGATTCGGTTCATTGGCGTTGGCGAATCAATCGACGATCTGCGACCGTTTGATGCCGATGAATTTGTCAATGCCCTGCTGGGCTAGGAGCGCCAGCGCGTGATTCTGTTCGAGCACGTTTTCAAGCGTTATCCCGAACGCGGCGAGGCGCTCACCAACATCAGTTTCGAGATGAAAGTCGGCGAAATGGCGTTTTTGACTGGGCATTCCGGCGCGGGCAAAAGCACGTTGCTGCGGTTGATCGGACTGTTGGAGCGTCCAACTCGCGGGCAAATTCTGGTCAATGGGCGCGATTTGGCAACGCTGCCGCAGGCGCAAATTCCGTATCACCGCCGCGAGGTGGGAATGATTTTTCAAGATCATCGGCTGCTGCCGGATCGCAGCGTGTTTGACAACGTGGCGCTGCCGCTGGTGGTTGCCGGATTGCCGCATAAAGAAGTCGGGCGGCGCGTGCGTGCGGCGCTCGATCAAGTCGGATTGCTCAAACGCGAGCGGGCGATTCCGGTCGCACTTTCTGGTGGCGAGCAGCAGCGCGTGGGCATTGCGCGTGCGGTGGTCGGGCGTCCGCCGGTGCTGCTGGCGGATGAACCGACCGGCAATCTCGATCCAGAACTGTCGAAAGAGATTTTTCAGCTATTCGAGCGGTTTCAATATGTTGGCGTCACGCTGCTGATTGCAACCCACGATCTGGCGTTAGTAAAAAATATGCACCACCGCACCTTCACGCTCGGCGACGGGCGCTTAATCAACGACACTCGTGGCTGGTAAATCATGCTGAAACCGCGTTTCCGCCGTCGCCGTCTGCCCAATCTCGCCGATCAATTCGCGATCTGGTTAAACCAGCATGTGCAAAGTGCGCTGGCGACGCTGGGGCGGTTGTTGGATACGCCGCTGCCGACCGGAATGACGGTGGCGGTGATTGGCATTTCGCTGGCGCTGCCCGGCGCGTTGTACGTGCTGGCGGATAATTTGCGCACACTGGCGGGCGGCTGGGATCAAACGGCAGCGATTTCGCTGTTTTTGCAATACGACGTTGATGATGCAGCGGCGAATAATCTTGCCGACCGTTTGCGCAAATTGCCAGAAATCGCGCAGGTGCAGGTCATCACCCGCGAAAGTGCGTTAGATGAATTTCGGGCGCTCGGCGGATTTGAGGAGGCGCTGGAGCAGTTGAAAAACAATCCGTTGCCGGTGGTGCTGGCGATTTATCCGCAGCCGGGCTATTCCACGCCAGAACAATTAGAAGTGATGCAAGACAAGCTGTTAAAGCTGAAAGAAGCTGATTTTGCGCGGATGGATACGGTGTGGTTGCAACGGTTTCAAGCCATTTTAGATTTAATTCAGGTCGGCGTTTTGCTGCTCGGTGTGCTGCTTGGAATCGGGGTGCTGTTGATTATCGGTAACACGATTCGGTTAGAAATTCTCAATCGCTGCATCGAGATCGAAATCATGGAGTTGGTTGGTGCGACTGCCGCATTTATTCGACGACCGTTTTTATACGCTGGTGCGTGGTATGGACTCTTGGGCGGATTAACGGCGTGGTTGCTGGTGACGCTGGCGCTGGTGCTGCTGCAACCTCCAGTGTCGCGGTTGGCAAGTCTGTATCGCAGCGATTTTGAGCTGGCGGGGCTGGGTGTTACGGCGACGTTCATCGTTCTCGCTAGCAGTATTTCGCTGGGTTTAATCGGCAGTTGGGTTGCCGTCAATCGTCATCTGCGCGGCGCAGAACCGAGTTAAATGTCACCACGAGCAGTTTGCGCAACGGTTGCTACAACGCCTCATCAATTGGGGCGTTTTTTATGTAAACGATTGAAATATCGCAAAATCAAGACACGAGGCAGATCATGCAACACTGGTTTTTTCTGGCAGGCGCCATCGCACTGGAAGTCGTGGGCACAACGTTTATGAAACTTTCTGATGGATTGACCAAACCGATACATTTTTCTTAACTTTCGTTAACTGCGACAACTTGATCCGTAACCGGCGTTGTCGGGTGTATCTACCAAGGCACGAAATAAACACTTCGTGCTCTAACTCTTAAGATGTGTTTCAAGTTTTACGCTAACAACTCGTGTTAGCAACCACATACTCGAACTTGTTAAAGAGCTCAATTAACAACGCGGGCTTGGTTATCGCCATAAGGTACACGTTGTTATAAACATACTAACCATGATGTGGCGATGATGTCAAACCAGTGATTAGTAGCAAATGGTAAAAATTAGTAGGTTATTGAGTACTATGTATCAACCGCTGCCGATTGCGCTGATGCTGGCGTTTTATGTGTTGTCGTTTTTGGCACTGACGCTGGCGCTCAAAAAGGTTGAAGTCGGCGTGGCTTACGCAGTGTGGTCGGGGGTGGGAACGGCATTGATTGCCATTATTGGCATCGTTTATTTTCGTGAGGCAGTGACGTTGCTGAAATTCTTCAGCATCCTGTTGATTATCTTAGGCGTGGTTGGCATCAATCTCGCGGGGTCAAGCCATTAAATACGGATGGCGTCTCGGCAAAATGCACACCAGCAGGCAGTTCAATCGTCATGCTCAACGGCAGATGATCGGAGAGTGCGTAATCAATGACGCGAGCGTTTACGACGCGCAACGCTGCGGACACGAGAATGTGATCCAGCGTGTGACGTGGTCGCCAGCTCGGAAAGGTTTTCAGTGCACAATCCAGTCCGTGCATTTCGGTTTGCTGCAACAAAGCGCGTAACCCTTTGGAATCACAACCACAATTAAAATCGCCCATCAATACGAGACGCGGATGTTGGGCAGCCAACTGAATTAAATAATCCAATTGCTGGCGCTGCGCTCGTCCGCCAAGTGCTAGATGCACAATTGCGATTGCCAAATCACTGCCATCCGTTAGTGGAAATTCTGCCACCACTGCGCCGCGCCCCGGCAACCCCGGCAGTCGATGCGCAGTAATTTGTTGCGGGCACAACCGACTGAGCAGGCCGTTACTGTGTTGGGCGAACGGGCCGAGATTGCGGTTGATTTGGCGATACCAGTACGGAAATGCGCCGTGGCGGGCGAGATATTGCACTTGATCAATGTAGGCGCTGCGCAGGCTGCCGGCGTCTACTTCTTGCAATCCAACAAGATCGAATTGACGGAGCAATTGTGCAATGCGCGTCAGATTGACCAGTTGCTCGGGATGCGGAAGTAAGTGCTTCCAACTGTTGGTGAAATAGTCGCTGTACTGGCGGGAGTGAATGCCAGCTTGCACGTTGTAGCTGAGGAGATTCAGTTGGCGCATTGTTGACACAATAAAAAACGGCAGGATGTCCTGCCGTTTTTTGTCATCCTCGAAAGGCAGTTACTTGGCAGCAAGTCCCTGAATATATTGAGATACTGCGGTCATTTCTTGATCGGTCATCCGCGCCGTGACGCCGCGCATCATGCCATTCGGATCATTTGCCCGTTCCTGCTTTTGGAAATAGCCCAGCGTTTGTTTGATGTAACCAGCGTGTTGACCAGACAGACGCGGGAATCTGGACAATCCCTGACCAAGACCAGCTGGACCATGACAACCGCTGCACGCAGGAACACCAGTGGTTGGATTGCCAGCGCGATAAATACTTTCACCGAGTTTGGTCAATTCGGAATCAGCCGTGCCACCGCTTTGTTTTTGGCTGGAGAAATACGCAGCGACATCTGCAACTTCTTGATCGGTCAATGGCATTGCCATCGGCGTCATCTGGACGTTGTAACGGTTACCCGCTTTGAAGTCCATGATTTGCTTCTTAATGTAATCAGGATGCTGACCAGCGAGCTTCGGCCAAATGGGAACTAAACTGTTGCCTTGCGGACCGTGACAGGCGATGCAAATGGTGCTCGCCTTTTGTTCGCCAGCTTTAATATCTCCGGTCGTTACCTGAGACGCCGCTGCTGCGTGTTGTTCAGCAGCCTGTACCACGCCAGCTGCGAAAATCGCTGCGACTGAAATCGTTAAGAGCAAAGTTTTCATCAGTTGTTCCGCGAGAAACTCCGGTATTGAAACCAGAGAGAAGTTGATAGGTTTGTTGGGTTAGCTTATTGAAAAACCGGCTTTTTATATCAGATATTGAGCATTTCAGTCAACCTGAACCAAGGTGTTCAAGCCAGTTGAAAGACAGCGTTTTGCTGCGTTTAGTTTCGCTTTCAACGTTACAGCAATACTAAATTATCACGGTGAATCAGTTCGTCATCGTCCAGATAACCCAAGATCGCCTCAAACTGGCTCGACGCCAAACCACGAATGCGTGTTGCTGCCGCTGCGTCATAATTCACCAGACCGCGAGCAACTTCGCGCCCTAGCTCGTCAATGCAAGCGACTACTTCGCCGCGCTCAAACTTTCCCTGCACCGCTTTAACACCGACCGCCAACAAACTGGTTCCGTTGTCGCGCAGCGCCCGCACTGCGCCAGCATCCAACACCAAACGCCCGCGCACTTGCAAATGTCCAGCCAGCCACTGTTTACGCGCTGCCTGCGGTTCCTGCGCGGGCATCAACAAAGTACCGACTGGCGCACTGGCGCCGATGCGCGTCAACACTGCTTCACCGCGTCCCGGCGCAATCACGGTTGGCGTTCCCGACCGCGCCGCCAGCCGCGCTGCCCGAATTTTCGTCACCATCCCGCCAGTGCCGAGTCCGGTGACGCTGCCGCCAGCCACTGCATCCAGCAGCGGATCGTCAACGCCGGTTTCCGTAATCAGCTGCGCGGTCGGATGAAAACGCGGATCGGCATCAAACAGCCCGTCTTGATCGGTCAGCAAAATCAGCAAATCCGCTTCAATCAGATTAGCGACCAACGCTGCCAGCGTGTCGTTATCGCCAAACCGCAGTTCATCGGTCGCTACGGTGTCGTTTTCGTTGATGACCGGAATCACGCCGAGCCGCAGCAGCGTGCGTAACGTACTGCGCGCATTGAGATAACGGACGCGATTGGCGAGATCGTCGCGGGTCAACAGCACCTGCGCGGTGTGCAATCCGCAAGTTTGGAAACAATCTTCGTAAGCCCGCACCAGTCCCATTTGCCCAATCGCGGCAGCAGCTTGGAGTTCGTGCAACGCTTTGGGACGGCGCTGCCAACCCATTCGCGCCATACCTTCCGCAACTGCGCCGGAGGACACCAGCACGACTTCGTGACCGGCGCGACGACGCTCGGCAATCTGTTCCACCCAGGGCATCAGCAGCGCGTGTGTCAGCCCGTGACCGTCTTGGGTTAATAAGGCGCTGCCGATTTTGACGACCCAGCGCCGGGTCGTTGCGAGAGAATGACGGGTCATTGTGGATGAGAAAGTCTTTGCTTAATCAAGTGGATGCCAATCACCTTCGTCAGGCGTGGCGGGCGCATCCCATTCTGAAACGTGCGGATCAAGCGGTTTAAGCGCGGTATTGGGCGCAGCATCAGGATCGTTTTTGAGTTGTTCCAGTCGCTGCATCAGCGCGTTGACCAATTCCGCAGTGCCTTGTCCGGTCAGCGCGGAAATGCCGTAAACCGGCGTGTGCCAATCGAGCGCAGCGATCAATTGCGCCTGCCGTTCGGCGTATTCGTCGGCGTCAAGCAAATCGACTTTGTTCAACACCAGCCAGCGTTCTTTCTCGGTCAAATCGCCACCAAACGCGGCTAATTCTGCTTCAATTTTCTGCACTTGCTCGGCAGGGTCTTCTTGATCGCCGAGTGGCGCGATGTCCACCAGATGCAGCAGCAGACGGGTGCGGGCGAGATGTTTGAGAAATTGAATGCCCAGCCCAGCACCTTCCGCTGCGCCTTCGATCACGCCGGGAATATCGGCGACGACGAAACTGCGATTGCGCCCGACGCGCACCACGCCGAGATTGGGATACAACGTCGTGAACGGATAATCCGCAACTTTGGGACGCGCACTGGAAATCTGCCGAATTAACGAGGACTTGCCGGCGTTGGGAAAACCGAGCAGTCCCACGTCCGCCAGCAAAATCAGTTCCAACTGAAGTTCGCGGCGCTCGCCGGGTGTGCCGGGTTTGGACTGACGCGGAGCGCGATTGGTGCTTGATTTATAACGCGCATTGCCGATGCCGTGAAAACCACCCTGCGCGACCAGCATTCGCTGCCCGGTTTCCAGCAATTCGCCGATCAATTCGCCGGTGTCCTGCTCAAATACCCGCGTTCCGACCGGCACAGGAATGACGAGATCAGCGCCACCGCGTCCGGTCATGTCTTTACTCATGCCGTTTTGACCGCGTTCGGCGCGGTGAATGCGCTGGTAACGGAAATCGACTAACGTGTTGATATTATTATCAGCAATGAGATAAACGCTGCCGCCGTCGCCACCGTCGCCGCCATTCGGGCCGCCAAACGGGATGTATTTTTCGCGGCGAAAGCTCACGCAGCCGTTGCCACCATCGCCGGCCTCGACCCGAATGAATGCCTCGTCCACGAACTTCATGCGCGTAACCTACTTAATAATCTGCTAAAAATGAAAAAGCCCCGTCTGCAAAGACGAGGCTCAGAGTGTGCAGAGTGACGAACGCCCGCTCGAACTGCGAAATCAGACGTTCTCAACGGTCACAAACTTACGATTTTCTGCACCGCGCACCAAGAATTTCACCACGCCGTCACGCAAGGCAAACAAGGTGTGATCGCGTCCACAGCCGACGTTAACGCCGTTGTGAAATTTGGTTCCACGCTGCCGCACGATGATGCTGCCAGCGGTGACGGTTTGACCGCCAAACACTTTAACGCCGAGGCGTTTCGATTCGGAATCGCGGCCATTGCGTGAACTGCCGCCTGCTTTTTTATGTGCCATTGGGGTCTCCTTTTAACCGCCGCTGATGTTTGTAATTTTAAGCGCGGTGTACCACTGCCGATGTCCTTGACGCTTCATGTAATGTTTGCGCCGACGGAATTTCACGATCTTGACTTTTTGTGCCCGCCCGTGACTTGCGACTGTTGCAGTCACTGAGCAACCATCGAGATAGGGTTTACCAACTCTGATGTCATCGCCGTCAGCGATCATCAGCACTTGGTTAAGGTCGATACTTGCACCTTCTTCGGCAACCAGTTTTTCAACTTTTACCGTATCACCTTCGGAAACACGGTATTGTTTACCGCCGGTTTGAATGACCGCGTACATGTCTTCAAGTCCTCAAAATTATTCGGAATTGTTATCGACGCCCAGCGCCGGAACAAAGAAGCGGAATGGTATGTCGATATGGCATATTGCGTCAATCGTTTCACCCTGCGCTTCATTTAAGAGGACACCAATTTTGAGCGTTTTATTGCGAATCAGTCGACCGCAACCACACAAATGGCGTAATCTTAGCGCGTTACGAATAAACCTAAACCGCAACCCAGTGGCTTGACAGTTTTTTGTGCCACTCCTAGCATCATTAACCGCCATCATCGACAAATTCCTAAATATACGCATGGACCTCTCCACGATTCGACACCCCGTCGCTGAGGACTCGAAGGCCGTGGACGCCTTGATCCTGCGCCGTCTTCAGTCTGACGTTGTTCTGATTAACCAAATCGGTCATTACATCGTGAATAGCGGCGGTAAACGCCTGCGTCCACTGTGTGTGCTGCTGGCTGCTCGTGCCTGCGGCTACAGCGGTGAGCGCCATATTGATCTCGCTGCCGTTGTTGAATTTATTCACACGTCAACGCTGTTGCATGACGATGTGGTTGACGGTTCGGAATTGCGCCGTAACCGTGAAACCGCCAACGTGGTCTGGGGCAATGACGCCAGCGTATTGGTCGGCGATTTTCTGTATTCCCGCGCTTTTGAAATGATGGTTGATGTCGGCAGTATGCGGGTCATGGAAGTCTTGGCTCACGCGACCAATCGCATTGCCGAAGGCGAAGTGCTGCAATTGCTCAATGAACGCGATCCTGACACCAGCGAAACGCGCTATATGGAAGTCATCACCCGCAAGACAGCAACGTTATTTGAAGCCGGATCGCGGCTGGGCGCAGTGCTGGCGGATTCGTCGTCAGCCGTTGAAGCAGCAGCAGCGAGTTATGGTTTGAATTTGGGCATTGCTTTTCAGTTGATCGACGATGCACTGGATTACAGCGTCGATAATGCGGAATGGGGAAAAAATGTTGGTGATGATCTTGAGGAGGGAAAACCAACATTGCCGGTAATTCGTGCAATAGCGGTTGGTACTCCGGCGCAGCAAACACTGCTGCGCGACGCCATTGAACACGGTGGACGCGATCAAATCGACGCGGTAATCCAAGCGATTGCCTCAACAGATGCAATCGCCTACACTGCGCAGCTCGCAAAAACGCATGTGATACGTGCGCAGGAAGCACTCAAAGTGTTACCTGTTTCGGCAGCCACTGAAGCACTGGCGTTAATGGCGGATTTTGCAATTAGTCGCACACATTGATTGGATTTTCGGGGTGTAGCTCAGCTTGGTAGAGCGCTGTCTTCGGGAGGCAGAAGTCGCAGGTTCAAATCCTGTCACCCCGACCATAATGAATACTTAATAGCCGCTGCCCAGCGGCTTTTTTGTGCGTGTTGTTTTTAGGATGCAATAGGCTTCTCGGTGAAGTCACCCGCGATTAGGTAAATCCGGTATCATCCGGCGATTTATCCGATCAGGTCTGAAATAGTCCGATGGTTACTCGTCTGTTTAAAAAGCTCTTTGGAAGTCGTAACGAACGGCTCGTCAAAACTCTGCTCAAATCTGTAGCGCAAATCAACGCGCTGGAATCGACGTTAATCTCGCTCTCCGATGCAGCGCTGGCAGCGAAAACAGCGGAGTTTCGGCAACGTTTGGATGCTGGCGCGACGCTCGATAGCCTGTTACCGGAAGCGTTTGCCGTCGTGCGCGAAGCTGGCAAACGTGTTCTCGGAATGCGCCATTTCGATGTGCAAATGGTCGGCGGCATGGTGCTGAACGACGGCAAAATCGCCGAAATGCGCACCGGCGAAGGCAAAACGCTGGTCGCCACTCTCGCTGCTTATCTCAACGCGCTGCCCGGCAAAGGCGTTCACGTTGTCACCGTCAACGATTATCTCGCTCGCCGCGATGCTGCATGGATGGGACGGCTCTATCATTTTCTCGGTCTCTCGGTCGGCGTCATCAATTCCTCCGGCGGGCTGGGACCAGATGTTTCCTCGTATCAATTCGAGCCCAGTTATGAACCACTCGCCGCTAGTGAAGGTTATCGCCATCTCCGCCCGGTGACGCGCAAACAGACTTATGCCGCCGACATCACCTACGGCACGAATAACGAATTTGGCTTTGATTATCTGCGCGACAACATGGCGTTCACGCCGGAACAGCGCACCCAGCGCCAGCCTTTTTTCGCCATCGTCGATGAAGTCGATTCGATCCTGATTGATGAAGCACGGACGCCGTTGATTATTTCCGGCACTTCCGAAGGCAGCACCGAGCTGTATCAACACATCGACAAATTGATTCCACGTTTGACCCGTCAAGCACCGATTACCAACGACGAAGGCAAACCTGATTTTGGTCCCGGCGATTATTCGGTCGATGAAAAGCAGCGGCAGGTTTATCTCAGCGAAGAAGGTCACGAACACGTTGAACAAATGCTGTTGGAAATCGGAGTGCTCGACGAGGGCGCAGTGCTCTACGATCCCAGCAACATCGTGTTAATGCACCACGTTTACGCTGCGCTTCGTGCTCACGCGCTGTTCCAGAAAAACGTCGAATACATCGTCCGCGATGGACAAATTATCATCGTGGATGAATTCACCGGACGCACCATGCCCGGACGCCGCTGGTCGGAAGGACTGCATCAAGCAGTGGAGGCGAAAGAAGGCGTCGCTATTCAGTCCGAAAATCAGACGATGGCGTCGATCACCTTTCAAAATCTGTTCCGACTGTATCCCAAGCTCTCCGGCATGACCGGCACTGCCGATACCGAAGCCTATGAATTCCAACAGATTTACGGGCTGGAAGTGGTCGTTATTCCCACCAATCAGCCGATGATCCGCGATGATCGTGGCGACCTCGTTTATCTCACCCAAACCGAAAAATATCAGGCAATTATCACCGACATTCAGGACTGCGTGCGGCGCGGGCAGCCGGCGCTGGTTGGCACTGCGTCGATTGAAACCTCCGAATTGGTATCAGAGTTACTCAAAAAACACAGCATTCCGCATGAAGTGTTAAACGCCAAACAGCATGAGCGCGAGGCCGGCATCATCGCGCAGGCTGGGCGACCGGGCGCAATCACCATTGCGACGAATATGGCCGGTCGCGGTACTGACATCGTGCTCGGCGGCAATCTGGAAGCGGAACTCAATGACGCTGGCGTTGATGCCGATGCAGACGCGATTCGTGCTGCGTGGAAAATTCGCCACGCGCAGGTTGTTTCGGCTGGCGGTTTACATGTGATTGGTACTGAACGCCATGAATCCCGGCGTATTGACAACCAATTGCGCGGGCGTTCTGGGCGACAAGGTGATCCGGGTTCATCGCGCTTTTATTTGTCATTGGAAGACAATTTGATGCGGATTTTTGCCTCCGAGCGCGTGAGTCGAATGATGCAGCGGCTCGGAATGCAAAATGGCGAGGCGATTGAACATCCTTGGGTGACGAAGTCGATTGAAAATGCGCAGCGCAAGGTTGAAGGGCGCAATTTTGATATTCGCAAGCAGTTATTAGAATATGACGACGTGGCGAATGATCAGCGCAAAGTCATTTATCGCCAGCGCCGCGAATTGATGGATAGCGTGGATATTTCCGAGACCGTTGATGCGATGCGTGAGGATACGTTGCAGGCAATTATCAATGCGCACATTTCACCAGAAAGTTTGGAAGAGCAATGGGATATTGCGGGATTGACGGCAGCATTAACTGATCTATTCGGCGGTGAGTGGCCAATTCAATACTGGTTGGATAGCGATGACCGTTTGCATGAAGAGAGTTTGCGCCGCCGTATTCACGATACGCTCATTGCCCGCTATACCGAACAGGAAGAACAAGTTGGGGCAGCGCAATTGCGGCAGATTGAAAAAGCGGTGATGTTGCAAACGCTTGACAGTGAATGGAAAGATCATCTGGCGGCAATGGATTATCTGCGCCAAGGAATTCATTTGCGCGGTTATGCGCAAAAGAATCCGAAACAGGAATACAAGCGCGAGGCATTTGAAATGTTTTCGGCAATGCTCGATACCATTAAACATGATGTGGTGACGACATTGGCGCGATTGCATATTGGCGCTGCGCCTGCGCCGCTTAATTTCGCTCCGCCATTGCCGACGTTTGAATTCAAACATGATGAATTTCATGGTTTTGCGGATGATGAGACTGAAGCGCCAGCCGCTGCGGATGCAGAACATAAAACGGCTCCCGTATCGCAACCATTTATTCGCACGAATGAAAAGATCGGGCGCAATGATCCTTGTCCGTGCGGTTCGGGTAAGAAATACAAACAATGCTGCGGCAAAGCGAGTTGAAAATGAGCGGAGTTGAACTTTCATTTTTACCGGTCGCCGGAGTGCAATTGGCGACCGGCGCGGCGGGCATTCGTTATCACGGGCGCGATGATTTGCTGGTGTTGGCGCTCGCGCCGGGCAGCAGCGCCGCCGCCGTGTTTACGCGCAACGCCTTTTGTGCTGCGCCGGTGACGTTGGCGCGGCAGCATTTGGCGACGACTGCGCCGCGTTATTTGCTGATCAATTCCGGCAACGCCAACGCTGGCACCGGCGAGCGCGGATTGGTTGACGCGCAGGCTTCGTGCGCGGCGTTGGCGGAGCTAACTGGTTGTTTATCTGAACAAATTCTGCCGTTTTCGACTGGCGTGATCGGCGAGCCGCTGCCGGTGGAACGCCTCGCGGCTGCGCTGCCGGAGCTGTTGACGCGGCTGGATGTGAGCGCGTGGTCGCTCGCAGCGCGGGCGATCATGACGACGGACACGGTGCCCAAACTGGTCTCGCGTCAATTTGAATTGAACGGTCAGACGGCGACGGTGACGGGCATCGCCAAAGGTGCGGGGATGATTTGCCCAAATATGGCGACGATGCTGGCGTTTATTGCCACTGATGCCACTGTTGCGCCTGCGCTACTGCAACGCAGTTTGGAGCAGGCAGTCGCCGGTTCGTTTAACGCAATTACGATTGATGGCGACACGTCAACCAACGATTCCTGCGTGTTGATTGCCAGCGGTGCGCTCGGCAACCCGTTGATTGATCACGCAGAAAGTGCCGAATATGCGGCGCTGCAAACTGCCGTTGACGCAGTGTGTCTGGAATTAGCAACAGCGATTGTCCGCGATGGCGAAGGCGCAACTAAGCTGGTGACGGTGCGGGTGGAAGATGCGGCAAATGTTGCGGAAGCGCGACAGGTCGCCTACACCATCGCGCATTCGCCGTTGGTGAAAACGGCGCTGTTTGCGTCCGATCCGAATTGGGGGCGGATTTTGGCGGCAGTCGGACGCGCTGGCGTGACGGATTTGGACATCGCCCGCGTGCAAATTGATCTCGGCGACGTGCGAATCGTCAGCAATGGCGGGCGTTCGCCGGACTACACCGAGGCGGCTGGCGCGGCAGTGATGGCGGTAGCGGAGATTGTATTCGCGTCATTTTAGGGCGCGGCGGCGGCAGCGCAGGTCTAACCTGTGATTTTTCTTACGATTATGTCCGCATCAATGCCGAATATCGCAGTTGAGCGCCAGCCGCTGCACGTCATGGTTGGCATCATTCGGGACGCGAACGGACGGGTGCTATTAGCCAACGTCCGCCGCAGGTCGCGCACGGCGGTGTGGGAATTTCCCGGCGGTAAAGTCGAGCGCGGCGAAACGCCGGAGCAGGCGCTGGCGCGGGAATTGGCGGAAGAGTTGGGCATTCAAGTGGTGAGCAGCCAGCCGCTGCGGGTGGTGCGCCATGTGTATCCGCGCAGACCGTGCTGCTGGATGTGCGGCAAGTCACTGATTTTATGGCATCCCGCACGGGCGCGAAGGTCAGCCGCTTGCTGGCAACTGCCGACGGCGCTTGATCCGAGCGTCTTTCCCGCCGGAGATCGCCCATTATCAATCTGTTACGTCTGCCGCCGTTGCTGCAAATCACTGACGCTGATCTGGCGCTGGTGCGGGGAATTCAACTGCTGCAATTCCGCGCTCACGACCGCACCGATACCGAATACAACCAATTGGCGCGTCAATTGTTTGCTCGCTGCGAACAGCACGGTGTGCGGCTGGTGCTCAATCGCGCTCCCGACCGCGTCATCAATGTGCCGCATCACGGGCTGCATCTCACCAGTCATCTATTGATGACGCTGACCGAACGCCCCAGCGCGACCGAATTGATTGGCGCGTCCTGTCACGATGCCGCGCAGTTGGCGCAGGCCGAGCGGCTCGGTTTGGATTACGCGCTGCTCTCGCCGGTAAAAAACTGCCAGCCATCCCGACGCGATGCCGCTGGGTGGGCGCGATTTTGCGGAGTTGGTGGAATCGCGCTGCCGGTGTACGCGCTCGGCGGTTTACGCCAGGCGGATTTACCGACGGCGCGGGACACGGAGCGCACGGAATCGCTGGAATACGCGGATTTTTTGGAGATCGCTGATGACGACTTTAACGCTTGATTTAACAGCAGATTTACCCGCTCCCGCCCTGATCGCTGCGCAGGTGGCGACGGCGTTGGCGGAGGATGTGGGCACGGGCGATTTAACTGCCGCGCTGCTGCCTGCCGGACAACGTTGCGGGCGGAGTTAATCACCCGCGAAGCGGCGGTTTTATGCGGAAGTGCTTGGTTTGAAACGGTTTTCAAACAGCTTGATCCGACGTGCTGCGTGAGTTGGACGGCGCACGACGGCGAGCGCATCGCGCCGGGGCAGCGGTTGTGCAGCGTGGAGGGCAACAGCCGCATTGCTGACTGGTGAACGCACGGCGATGAATTATCTGCAATTGTTGTCGGGGACGGCGACGCGAGCGCGGCACTTTGCGGATGCGGTCGCGGGGCTGCCGGTGCAGGTGTTGGATACGCGCAAAACCTTGCCGGGGTTGCGGCTTCAGCAGAAATACGCGGTGCGCTGCGGCGGGTGCCACAATCACCGCATCGGGCTGTTTGACATGATTTTAATCAAGGAAAACCACATCTTAGCGGCGGGTTCGATCCGCGCTGCGCTCGCGCGGCGCAGGCGCTGAAGCGGGAGTGGCGATTGAGATTGAAGTGGAATCACTCGCGGAATTGGATGAGGCGTTGGCTGGCGGAGCACAGTTGATTTTGTTGGATAATTTTTCGCTGGCGCAGTTACGCGAGGCGGTCGCGCTCACCGCGGGCGGGCGCAGTTGGAAGCATCTGGCAATATGAATCTGACGACAATTCGTGCGGTGGCGGAACCGGTGTGAATCGGATTTCGGTCGGCGGTTTAACCAAAGATGTGACGGCGGTGGATTTATCGCTGCGGCTGGTGGGCGCGTAAGCGGTAGCACTTTTTAGAGCTATGCCGCTTAATTAACCTGTCAATTTGGAGTAAAAAAATGTGCAAACTTGAATTAAAAGAACGGTAGTGATCCTATTTATAGGGTAGCGTTGCGAACGCTACCTATTTTTTGGTTAATAGCGTTGCATTATAGTGATGTATGAAATACCAAATTGCTCCGATATGGTTAGTAAGTTTTTTAGAAAATGATAAGGTTTTTCTCACTAATCGAGAGATGCGTTGCCGAAACGTGCAGTTCAATCGCTCAATATGATTTGTTCGTCCGCTTTCTTTGCCAACAGCACGATGGCGTTTTCGATGGAAATATCATTCCATAAGCTGCCCAAAAATCAGTATAACTTACTGCGCATTGGCGATAAACAGGAGGCAAAGAATTCCATAATCCACGTGCAGATTTTTCACTTCTATCTCCAATATACGCGCCAACAATTTCACGTGTGCGAGTATCGATCGCCAACCAAAGCCATTGTTTATTCTTGAGTTTATGTACAAATGACCACATTTCATCACACTCAATCGTGATTCGTCCCCTGCGCTTTTTACTCACTTCAACGTGACGTGGAACTGATTCGTATTTTTTGTTGACATAGCGTTGTAGCCAAGATTTTGAGATGCCAACGATTCGAGTAATAGCGGCTAAAGAAACCCGCTCTAAAGTAAGCGATCAATCAAAGATTTCTTTTCATCAGAGATCTCGCCCTTAGCAGGGTTTAATACAAATTGCCGTCCACATTCTTTACATCGGTACATTTGCTTATTGGTAGCGTTAAAACCGTTTTTGACGAAACATTGAGAGTTGCATTTAGGGCAGTGCATAAAATAACTCCGATTCAAGTGCGTAATGATATAGCAATTCCAATATAAAATGATTTTATAAATAAGAGGAGTGAAAAGCAAATGACCTACTCTGTTGATTTCCGTCGTCGAGCATTAGAAATAAAAGAAAAATTTAACCTTACTTATAGTGAAACTGCCTGCAGGCTAGGAGTTGGCTCTGCGAGTTTAATTCGCTGGAATAAAGAACTAGAGCCACAAAAGCATCGCAACAAACCTGCAACTAAAATTAACACCAATCAACTGCTAAAAGATGTTGAAACGTATCCTGATGCTTACCTTCAAGAACGTGCCGATAGATTGCAAGTGAGCAAGAGTGGTATTGGTGCAGCCTTGAAAAGATTGGGCATTAGTCGAAAAAAAAACATTTTCTCATCCCAAAGCAGATGACCAAGCACGTCTTTCATTTCAAGAACGCATAGCAAGCTATAAAACAACTAAAAAAACAATAGTTTATATTGATGAAAGTGGATTTGCTAACGATATGCCGCGTTCTTATGGATACTCTCCTATCGGAAAAAAGTGTTTAGACAAGCGCAATTGGCATGAAAAAGGACGAATAAATGCTATTGGGGCAATAACTGACTTTAATTTAGTGACGGTGACTTTATTTACCGGTTCAATTAACTCTCAAGTTTTTCTTTATGGATAACCGATGATTTGTTGCCAAAACTACCAGCAAACTGCGTTCTTGTCATGGATAATGCTACTTTTCACAAAAGACAAGATATTCAGCAGAAGATTAAAGCAAGCGACATATTTTAGAATACTTACCACCATATTCACCTGACTTAAACCCGATTGAACACTACTGGTCAAAAGCAAAAGCGATTCGCAAAAGGAACCATTGCACAGTTGATGCTTTATTTGCCTGTAATTTGTAATCATTTTATGCTGGATTAGCTATAATTGCCGAAAATCACAGTATTCGAGAATTGGTACAATTGCGTGAACGGTATGGTTATGGTCAATGGAAAAAGAAAAAAGGCATTGCATTACTCGAATGCACTGATGGCAGCACCGCCTATGCTGAATTGCACTGGTATGAAGCGCATGGGATTGGTCGCGTCAAAATAAAACTAAAGAGGTGGCTATGAAATTCGTGGTGTGTTTCCAGAAAGAGGGGTTAGGCGACATCACTGGATGATCTAACACTGGGTCGTTGTTACGAAGTGATTGATGAACCTGATGCACACGGCATGTTGCGTGTGCTTGATGATTCAGGCGAAGATTATTTATATCCAACTGCATTATTTGCGTCGGTAGACATGGCATCAGCCCATTACCGTTCGCTTACATACGGCATTAGCAGCGTAGGTTGGGTTGCCGCTGTTTGGCGAGCTGACTGGGTGAGATGAGAATGAAAACGCCCGCCGCTTGATTTTGAATTAAGCGGCGGGTTTTTTGTGGGTGGAGTGGTTTATACTCATCGCAACAATCACTAACCGGAGTGAACCACCATGTCCAATCCGAATCCTACTTTAGATGATGTTTGGCGCTTATTTGCCGAAACCGATCGCAAGTTTCAGGAAACTGACCGCAAGTTTTCAGGACACCGACCGCAAACTGAATCAGCTTGAAAAACTGTTTACCAGTCAATGGGGCAAATTGATGGAATCGCTGATTGAAGGCGATTTAGTTGCTTTGCTACGGGATCGCGGCATTCTCATTGCGGATACCACGATGCGACTCAAAGGTAAATGTCCCGACGGCGGCAATTACGAATTCGACATCATTGCGCACAATGGCGCTGAAGTGGTTGTGGTCGAAGTGAAAACGACATTAAGACCGCAGGATGTTAAAGATTTTATTGAGCGTCTCAATCAATTAAAAGGTTGGATTCCGCGTTATGCACATAATCAGATTTATGGTGCAATGGCATGGCTCACTGCGGATGCGGGCGCTGAACAAATGCTCGAAAATCGTGGATTATTTAGTATTCGTGCGACGGGCAATTCCGCATCAATTCAAAACCCAACGAGTTTATTCCACACCAATGGTAAATAGCTGCGTCGGTTGGGTTGCTGTTGGTTAGCGACCTGACTGGGTGAGATGAGAATGAAAATGCCCGCTGCTTGATTGGAGAATTGGGCGGCGGGTTTTTTGTGGTGTTGAAATTTAGAATCATGTTTTTTGGTAACTGTCAGGAACCGTATGATTATATTCCGCAACGCAGCTACCCACTATTTTTAGGACGAGAGGCTTTGCAAGGCGTCATCACGGACATTCACCACCGCGCCTACATCGCTAATCGGTTGGGCACTCAGAGGAGAATTGATGCTATGAACTTGAATTTACACAAAAATGCCCGCACAACTCCCGCGATCCGGCGTGAACTGCAACACTCCACTAAATCTGAGCGTGAACTCGCCCGCAAATATCATCTGAATCGGGCGACGGTGCGCAAATGGCGTCACCGCGAGAACCACTGACGATGCGTCTCATTGTCTGCATTATCTACATACCACTTTGAAACCATTGGAAGAATTGATCGCCGTGGCGTTGCGCACGACGTTGTTGCTACCCATCGATGACTTATTGATCGTGCTGCGCACCTGTTTTAACCCTGAGGTGTCGCGCTCAGGGCTACAGCGTTGTTTACGTCGCCACCACGTCTCCAACCTTAAGGAATTGATTCCAAAAGAAGACAGTGCGAAAAAACCACCTAAACAGTTCAAAGATTACGCACCCGGTTTTATCCACATTGATATTAAATACCTCCTAAGATGCCGGATGAACAAGCCCATCGCTATCTTTTTGTCGCCATTGATCGGCAACGCGTTGGGTCTATGCCAAGGTTTTTGTTCAGAAAACTGCCGCCAACGCCAGCGCGTTTCTCCAGCAAGTGATCGCTGCTGCCAGCGTTTAAGATTGAAAAGGTGTTGACCGACAACGGTAAGGAGTTTACTGATCGTTTCTGCGCTACCGGCGAACGCGAACCGACTGGTCGCCATCGCTTTGATTTAGTTTGTAAAGAACACCAGATTGAGCATCGCCTAATTCCGCCTCGCATCCGCAAACGAACGGAATGGTCGAGCGATTTAACGGACGGATTGCCGAGGTGGTGGCGACGACGCGCTTTGATTCTGCACAAAATTTAGAAAAAACGCTGCACCATTATGTACAGATGTATAACCATCAGATACCCCAAAAAGCCTTGGACATGTGTCACCGGTGCAAGCGTTGAAAAACTGGCAACAGAAGGAACCTGAACGCTTCAAAAAACAGGTTTACAATCTCTCGGGTCTTGACAGGACTAATGGAGCTAAACCATGATGTTTCATATTCTGCTCGAACACACCGAAGATGGTTGGGTCGTGGCCGAATGTCCTGCCCTCCCTGGATGCGTTTCACAAGGACAAGACGAACAGGAAGCAATGAGCAATATCAGAGAAGCAATCGAAGCATGGTTATGGGCTGAAGATCAAAAAGCACTCGCTCAATGCGTGACGCAAACGCCCATTTTAGTTGCGGTGTAACAAGATGGGACGCTTAAATGGTGTTTTTGGTAAAATGGCAGTCAGTGCTTTTCAGAAAGCAGGTTGGTCTGTTGTAGGACAAGTGGGCAGTTATGTTGTGATGACTAAGGGATGATGCGTGTGAACCTTTCAATTCCACAACATCACGAATTAATCAGTTGGTACACTACGTGCATTAATTCGCAACGCTGGGATAACTGTGGATGATTTTTTCGATTATTGGTAGTGATTCTATGTATAGGGTAGCGTTACGAACGCTACCTATTTTTTGGTTAATAGCGTTGCATTATAGTGATGTATGAAATACCAAATTGCTCCGATATGGTTAGTAAGTTTTTTAGAAAATGATAAGGTTTTTCTCACTAATCGAGAGATGCGTTGCCGAAACGTGCAGTTCAATCGCTCAATATGATTTGTTCGTCCGCTTTCTTTGCCAACAGCACGATGGCGTTTCGATGGAAATATCATTCCATAAGCTGCCCAAAAATCGGTATAACTTACTGCGCATTGGCGATAAACAGGAGGCAAAGAATTCCATAATCCACGTGCAGATTTTTCACTTCTATCTCCAATGTACGCGCCAACAATTTCACGTGTGCGAGTATAATCGCCAACCAAAGCCATTGTTTATTCTTGAGTTTATGTACAAATAACCACATTTCATCACACTCAATCGTGATTCGTCCCCGGCGATTTTTACTCACTTCAACGTGACGTGGAACTGATTCGTATTTTTTGTTTACATAGCGTTGTAGCCAAGATTTTGAGATGCCAACGATTCGAGTAATAGCGGCTAAAGAAATCCGCTCTAAAAGTAAGCGATCAATCAAAGATTTCTTTTCATCAGAGAGATCTCGCCCTTAGCAGGGTTTAATACAAATTGCCGTCCACAGTCTTTACATCGGTACATTTGCTTATTGGTAGCGTTAAAACCGTTTTTGACGAAAGATTGAGAGTGGCATTTAGGGCAGTGCATAAAATAACTCCGATTCAAGTGCGTAATGATATTTTAATTTTATCCTATCGACATTACCACTACCATTCTTCATCAAATAAATGCACATATTGGTATCAAGCATATAGCGCGGCATTACCAAACATCCCGCTCAACTTGTTCCTGAGTGCCGCGCCCTTCAATCAAAAAATCAGGAGAGAATTGGGCAAATTTATTCAAGACCCAGACAATGACCGACGTGCGGGGCGTATTCTGAGTTCATCGCCTTCACGTTCAATCTCCAGTTCAATATCGGTGTGTTCATACGCTAGTGCTGCCGGAATCCGCACCGCTTGCGAATTGCCATTCTTAAAAACCCGTGTCGTGTGCATGGTGATACCCGTAAGGATGTATGACGGATGTACATTAAACTGTAGCACGTTATGAGGAGACCAAATCATGCCACTTAACGGACTGACCACTTTGGAATAACACCATGAACGAGCCATCTCACCCTGAAGCAAGGAATCACTGGCAGCTTCAAGACGCCAAAGCACGATTCAGTGAACTGGTACGGCGAGTACCGACCTCGTGTTGGAACATCCCAAAGTGCAGGGAGCGGTACGAGCGGAATTGCGCCCTTTTATTGAACAGGAACGTATTACTGTTTAATCGACGGGAATGGCGTTTTTATCTTGACATGAGGTGATGAAAATGGTGCAGGAGTTTTTATTGAATGCCTGAGATTTGCCGTTTTTATGGTATTGCCATTCGGATGTATGCCATCAGTCGGGAACATCCACCCCCGCATGTTCATATTCAATATGGTGATGATCTTGCGGTGATGGAACTTAACACTCTCAACATCATTCATGGGCGTATCCCCAAGAAGTGTCGTCAATTAGTCCGCGAGTGGGCAGAACTTCATCAAGATGAACTGATTACCATGTGGCATACACAACAATTCCGTTCGATTCAACCCTTGGAGTAACGCACTATGAAACTCAAACACGCACATCATCTTGGCGCATATCGTTTTGCCCTGACATTTGCCGACGGGCAGGTGATTGAATGTGATCTACGGGAATTGATCGGTCAGCATATCGCTGAGAACGAAGTGCCCACTGCGCATGTTGATTTAGCGTGGGGCTGTTTGGAATTCTTAAATGGTCAGGTAGATATTGCACCAGAGACATTGGCGCGTTATGTCGGAGTATTGCAGGAAAGGATGCGGCTTGATCGCATTTGAAATCTATTGGTCACAGGAACGAATCACTGTTTAATCAACTGATTCGATGATCTTCCGTCCGCAACTCTTTCCCGAATGATCCGCCGCAGCGTGTCTTCAAGTGTGCGGCGCTGCATTGCCTCGCGCAGCGTGGCGTTGATCAGCGTTTGATAGCCCCGCTCACCTGACTGATGTTTGAACCATGACACCACGTCTGGGTCGAGAGCGATGTTAATCTTGATCTTCTTACTCGGTGCGGGTTGCAGTCCGACCCGATGGATGGCGCGAGCCATATCCGCGTCAGTGATTGGCGGCGCTTCATCCAAAGCGTCTGCGTTGTCAGGAACCGTATGATTATATTCCGCAACGCAGCTACCCACTATTTTTAGCACGAGAGGCTTTGCAAGGCGTCATCACGGACATTCACCACCGCGCCCTACATCGCTAATCGGTTGGGCACTCAGAGGAGAATTGATGCTATGAACTTGAATTTACACAAAAATGCCCGCACAACTCCGCGATCCGGCGTGAACTGCAACATTCCACTAAATCTGAGCGTGACCTCGCCCGCGAATATCATCTGAATCGGGCGACGGTGCGCAAATGGCGTCACCGCGAGACCACTGACGATGCGTCTCATTGTCCGCATTATCTACATACCACTTTGAAACCATTGGAAGAATTGATCGCCGTGGCGTTGCGCACGACGTTGTTGCTACCCATCGATGACTTGCTGGTCGTGCTGCGCACCTGTTTTAACCCTGAGGTGTCGCGCTCAGGGCTACAGCGTTGTTTACGTCGCCACCACGCTCTCCAACCTTAAAGACTTGATTCCAAAAGAAGAAGGTGCGAAAAAACCGCCTAAACAGTTCAAAGATTACGCGCCCGGTTTATCCACATTGATATTAAATACCTCCCTAAGATGCCGGATGAAAAAGCCCATCGCTATCTTTTTGTCGCCATTGATCGGGCAACGCGTTGGGTCTATGCAAGGTTTTTGCTCAGAAAACTGCCGCCAACGCCAGCGCGTTTCTCCAGCAAGTGATCGCTACTGCGCGTTTAAGATTGAAAAGGTGTTGACCGATAACGGCAAGGAGTTTACTGATCGTTTCTGCGCTACGGCGAACGCGAACCGACTGGTCGCCATCGCTTTGATTTAGTTTGTAAAGAACACCAGATTGAGCATCGCCTAATTCCGCCCTCGCATCCGCAAATGAACGGAATGGTCGAGCGATTTAACGGACGGATTGCCGAGGTGGTGGCGACAAAGCGCTTTGATTCTGCACAAAATTTAGAAAAAACGCTGCACCATTATGTGCAGATGTATAACCATCAGATACCCCAAAAAGCCCTTGGACATGTGTCACCGGTGCAAGCGTTGAAAAACTGGCAACAGAAGGAACCTGAACGCTTTCAAAAAACAGGTCTACAATCTCTCGGGTCTTGACACCGGTGCGAATAACAACTGATTACCGTGCAGTAGGAGTTAAAAACGATGAAATGATATGGTTTTGGATTGGTTCTCACAGAGAATACAAGAAAATCCTTCAACATTTGTAGTTTGTCCACGAATGAATTGTTTGTCTTCATCATTGAAGGCATCAGAATATAGAAAAATTATGCCTCGTAAAATTAGAGCATTGCTACTCGATCTTGAAAAAGCGGATTCAAAAATCGTGGTGGAAAAGGAAGCCACCGGAATTTTGAGCATGATTCTGGGTTCGAATCACGATTTCCGGCAAGCTCAGTGACGATGCAAAACCTTATCAAGAGCGTGAAGTTAAACAAAAATCGAAGAGACAACGCGATGAAAGATAGTACTAGATATTTAAAAATTGTCGAATGGTCAGATGAAGATCAATGCTTTGTTGGTCAATGCCCTGGTGTTATCGGTCCATGCTGTCACGGGAATGATGAAATAACAGTTTATACCGAACTTTTGTACAATTGTTGATGAAATGGTTAGCGTTATGGAAACAAGAGGGTAAACCATTACCGCCACCAACGTATGGTAAAGGTATTGCGCAAAAACTAGCTGATATTGCCTAGTAAGTTGTTTGCGCTAAAAATAGTAGATAATGACGATAGATTGGTTTTCACAAGAGAATATGAGAAAACCTTCAGAATCCGTGGCTTGTCCACGAATGAAATACTTGACATAATGTTTAAATAATGAAACTATTTTTATGGCGTTAATGAAATTTTCTGATTAGTTTTGAAAATCAAAGCCTTGTCAACAAATTTTTGGAGAAGCATCAATGCGCGTCGAATGCCACAACTGCAAGTCAATCGTTGAATATGAGCAAGATGAATCAGGAAAATGGGTAGGAATGATAATTGGAGGCGCAGGAGGCGGTTGGCTTGGTAGTTCAATTGGCATTGCATTGTTAGGTACGGCAATTTCTGGCATGTTGCCTCTCGCAATTATTGGTGCAATTATTTTAGGTAATATGATGGATTCCAGTGATGAAATGGAATGCCCTAAATGCAAGGCAACAATTAAACTAAAGAGTTGAGTTTTGGGTGGGTATATTTAAAACTGAATTTTCAGCCGATCCCAATTTAGCTGACGCTGTCACTGGATCGGTTGTTCTTGCCATTAAGTCTTGTAAGGAACTAGATTATGAAATCTGATGCAGCTACTTCTATTTATATTTTACTTTTTATCTTTGCCATTATCTTTGCCATGGTAGCAATAAGTAGAGATGGCTTGAACACCGACACCGACACTAAATGGGTTTTTTGATTTTATTGGTCTTGATGTCGTTTGCAGTAGCTTTTTTTTGCCTATTTCATAATAGGCGCAGTTGTTTGGAGCACACTAATCGGTATTTTCGTACCAATCGCAGGAGCAATTGTTTTGTTAAATTCTGTATATTGCTTAGACGCATTGCGTGTCCTGATGAGATTGATCCTTCACAGGACAGCATTCTATGGCTCACGCTAATATGGCCGATTACTTTAGTTGTTAGTTTGTTTTTGTATCCGGGCTTGTTTTTTATTAACTTGTTATTCTGAAATAACACAATTTAAATGCCAACAACCGCATCACCACTCCCAGCATGATGCGGTTATCAAACTTCACCCCATCAGCCCCCGCATCTTTTCAGTTGTCGGATTCAAAACCACCCCGCGCTCAGTGACGATGGCATCCACCAGCGCCGCCGGCGTCACATCAAACACCGGATTTCGCGCCACGCAGCCCACCGGCGCTAATTGTTGCCCGCCACAGCCCAGCAATTCCGCTGGATCGCGCTCTTCAATTGGAATTTCCGCGCCGCTGGCGATGCTCATATCCACCGTCGACGTCGGCGCAGCGACCATCACCTTGATTCCGTGATGCCTCGCCAGCACCGCTAAACCATAATGCCGATTTTGTTCGCCACATCGCCATTCGCCGCGATCCGATCCGAGCCGACAATCACCCAGCCCACCGTTCCCGTCGCCATCAAACTCGCTGCCGCGCAGTCCGCCTGCAACGTGACCGGAATCCCGTCGTGCATCAATTCCCACGCCGTCAGCCGCGCACCTTGCAGCCATGGGCGGGTTTCATCCGCAAACACGCGCCCGATCTTACCCGCCGCAAACGCGCTGCGTACCACGCCCAGCGCCGTGCCATAACCGCCAGTCGCCAATGCGCCAGCGTTGCAATGTGTAATGATGTCAGTCGGTTGCGTTATCAGCGCCGCGCCCAACTCACCGATGCGCCGATTCGCATCCCGATCTTCTTGATGAATCGCCAACGCCTCGTTTAACAACGCGCCAGTCGGATCGCCGTCAGCGAGCTGCGCGATCAACGCCTCCATCCGCCGCAGCGCCCAAAATAGATTGACCGCCGTCGGGCGCGATGCCGCGAGCCGGGCTAAATCCGCCGTGATTGCCGTTTTCCAGCCCGCGCCAGCAGCGGTAAACGCAGCGCGTCCGGCTAACACCACGCCATAGGCAGCAGCAATCCCAATCGCTGGCGCACCGCGCACGACCATTGCGCGAATCGCGTCGGCGACGGCAGCGGCTTGATCGTAAACGAGAAATTCTGCCCGCTGCGGCAAAATCCGCTGATCGGCTAAATACAAATGCCCGTCGTGCCACAGCGCGGCATCGTCAGGCGTGGGAATGGTTGGTGCAGTGGTTTTCATCATTCGCTCCATGTGGCATGTTGCCGCGCATTCTCGCTGATTCCCCGTTATAACCAAAGGACGCACCGATGCAGGCTGAACTCGTCATCTATCCGCAGTGGATACTTCCCGTTGATCGGGACAATCGCCAATTGACCAACCACGCGCTCGCCATCGCCGACGGGCGGATTGTGGCGATTGTGCCGGCAGCGGAAGCGCGGCAGTCAATTCACGCGCAGCAAGTGCTTGAATTGCCAGAACATGTGCTGATTCCGGCTTGGTCAATGCGCACACCCCGCGGCGATGACGCTGCTGCGCGGATTGGCGGACGATTTGCCGCTGATGACGTGGCTGCACGATTACATCTGGCCGACCGAGCAACGCTGGGTGATGCGGAGTTTGTGCGCGACGGGACGCGGCTGGCGGTGCTGGAGATGTTGTGCGGCGGCGTCACCTGTTATCACGACATGTATTTTCATCCCGAAGTCACCGCGCAGGTGACGGCAGATGCGGGAATGCGAGCGGTGATTGGCATGATTGTGGTGGATTTTCCGACCGGTTATGCCGCCAACGCCGACGAGTATTTGAGCAAAGGGCTGGCGCTTCACGCTGCGTATCGTGACCACCCGCTGATTCGCGTCGCCTTTGCGCCACATTCGCCCTATGCCGTATCGGATGCGCCGTTGCAGCGGATCAACGCGCTGGCCGCGCAGCTTGACGTGCCGATTCATCTGCATCTGCATGAAACGCATGATGAAATTGTGCAATCAGAACGCGATCACGGGCAGCGCCCGTTGCGCCTCGATCAGCTCGGGCTAATCAACTCGCGGCTGCTCGCCATTCACATGACGCAGCTTAACGATGCGGAAATTGCGCGGCTGGCGGAGACTGGTGCGCACGTCGTGCATTGCCCAGAATCCAATCTCAAGTTGGCGAGCGGGTTTTGTCCGGTGGAGAAATTGCTGGCAGCGGGCGTGAATGTCGCGCTCGGCACCGATGGCGCAGCGAGCAATAACGATTTGAATATATTGGGAGAAATGCGCACGGCGGCGCTGCTCGGCAAAGGCGTTGCCGGTTCTGCGACTGCTGTGTCTGCCACTGCCGGCTGCGGATGGCGACGATCAATGGAGCGCTGGCGCTGGGTTTGGCAGATGAAATTGGTTCGCTGGAAGTGGGCAAGTCGGCGGATATTGTTGCGTTGGATTTCAACGATTTACACACGCAGCCGGTCTATCATCCCGGCTCGCAATTGGTTTATGCGGCGAGTCGGCAGCAGGTGCGACAAGTGTGGATTCGTGGGCATCAGGTGGTGCGCGATGGTGTGCCGACTTCGCTTGATTCCGCTGAAGTGATTGCGGCAGCGCGGGCGTGGGTAAACGAATTATTGATAGCGCGGTTTAAGCCATTAAAAAAGCCGCCATTTTAATTCAAAAAACGCGGCTTTTTTGGTGAATCACGCAGCGTTTAGGTCGCTAAAAAACGATTGATTTTTAATAAATGCGTGGGTGGTTGATGATTGCGATCTGCCAGCGCCTCACGCAAGGGCACGAGTTGATTGGCTTGTCCTAATTTGCCCGCCAGCATTTGCGTTTCGCCAGCCAGCAATGATTGCACTGCAAAAACGCCTAATTCAGTAGCGAGATAACGATCTAATGCCACTGGAGAACCGCCGCGTTGCACGTGACCGAGAACGCAGGTGCGCGTTTCAAAACCATGACCTTCAATATCTACAGCGACTTGCTGCACTCCGCCGTTACAAGCACCTTCTGCGACGACGACAACCAAACTCTTTTTACCGCGAGCGCGATATTCTTTAATGCGCGTAATAATGGTTTCAGGATCATAAGCCTGTTCGGGAATTAAAATCTCTTCAGCGCCGCCGCCAATACCAGTAAATAATGCAATCCACCCAGCATGACGCCCCATCACTTCTAATAAAAAAATACGGTCGAACGCATCGGCAGTGTCACGCAGTCGATCCACTGCATCTAATGCGGTATCCAACGCAGTGAAAAAACCAATTGTCCAATCGGTGCCACCGAGATCATTATCAATTGTGCCCGGCAAACCAATGATTTGCCCAGACCAATGTTCTGATAATGACACTGCACTTGCATTGAACCATTGCCACCAATCACCAGCAGCGCATCAATTCCCAATCCTTTTAAGTTTTTAGCGGCTCGTTCTACACCTTCTGCGTGGTGCATTTCCGGGCAACGGGCGCTGCCGAGAATCGTTCCGCCGCGTTGAATAATGTTGGCAACTGACCGCGCATCAAGCACTTGATATTCGCCCAGTAATACGCCGCGATAACCGTGTTGAAAACCAATCACTTCTAAATTGTGATACACCGCTGTGCGCACAATGGCGCGTAAACAAGCATTCATACCGGGCGCATCACCACCGCTGGTTAATACGCCAATTCGATGCAAACGTTGATTATTCAATTCGTGTTCTCCATTGCGATTCAGCTATCTAAATTCGGATGCAGAAGATCAATCAGACGCCAAAACCCATCGCTGCGCCAATAACCTGCCTCCACCGCTGCGACCAATGCGATTGAACATCCATCCTCATCGCGTTCGGCGATCCAGTATGCGGGCAACGCATCGAATAGGTGTTGATTCGCCAACTGCCCATCAGCGCCTCGGCATAACCGCACTTCACCGCTGTCCCGATGCCGAAAAGCTGGCATGAATCCCAAAATCAGCGCAGGAGAAAATCGCCTGATGGACGTCGGCGTTTGGGTGCTGGGTGAAGCAACCACTTCCTGTTTGAACATCATCGGTTCCTCCGGTTGTTATCAGCCGTCGTAACGGCGACCGGGCTGGGAACTTGAGCGTATGGCTGCTGGCGCGAGCGTTGATGTTTAAGCGAACTGATTGAAATTGCCAAATGCTGCACCAGTGAAAAAAGCAGAAATACGCTGCGTCAGTTGGTCACGCGCAGTCAAATCAGCATTCGGCGCAGTCGTTGATGCAGCGTCACGTTCGGTTGACATTTGCGCCCGCGATTGTGCCAATTCCGTTTCCTGCTTTTTCTGCTGCAACTGCGTCAAGGTGCGCAAATCCTGTGCAGCGTTGGTTTCCATCGTGGTTGCGGCAGCGGCGACCTGCAAATCCTGCCCTGACGGTTCAGCCGGAGCCAGCGCCGCTTGCCGCACGATTCGCGCTTTATCAAGTGTCGCTGCCGGATCGCCATCCACCGGCGAGGTGTCAATGCCGACTTCACCGCCAATCGCGTAACGCACTCCATCTGCGCCAGTTTGATAACTGTAATTCGCGCCGCTGGTGATGTAGCGTCCGCCCACTGCCATGTGTGCCTGCTCATGGGCGCGAACTTCGGTATCGCGTTGTTTTAAAAATTGCAGCGCCGCCAGCTCATCCGGCGTTAGGGTTTTCACTGCCGCAGTTGCAGTGGTGCGAGCCGCAGCACGAGCTTCCGTTGTGGTTGAAGGCGCAGAAGTTGAGGACGCTGCTGCATCGTTTGCCGTTGGTTTTACAGGCGCAGTGCTGGTCGTCGTCTGCGGCACAAAACGGCTTGGAATTGAAGGGATTGCAGAATGAATGTCCATGCGCCAAATCCTCGCGGTGCTTAGTCAAGCATAGCTTATTGCAGCAAATTAACGCTGTGAC
>NZ_PPGH01000011.1 GCF_002958735.1 Chromatium okenii
ACGCAGCAACTCGGTTTTCATACCGCAATTCACGGGCAAAAAGGACATTACGGCGTGGCATTACTGAGTCAAACTGCGCCGTTGCAAATTGCTAAAGGATTTGCGCATGACGCAATTGATGCCCAGCGGCGTTTAATCATTGGGCGCTATTCATTGCCGCGTGGCGGTGAATTAACGGTGATTAACGGTTATTTTCCGCAAGGCGAAGAGCGCGACCATCCGTTAAAGTTTCCGGCGAAACAGCGGTTTTATGCTGATCTGCTGGCGCATTTGCAAATGAATCATTCACCCGATCAATTGCTGGCAGTCGTTGGTGATTTGAATGTTGCGCCATTGGAAAACGACATCGGCATTGGTGATGTGAATGCCAAACGCTGGCGGCGTACTGGCAAATGCGGGTTTTTACCGGAAGAACGCGAGTGGTTTAATAGGTTATTGGAATGGGGTTTAATTGACGCTTATCGCGCAATTCATCCTGATGTCAGCGATCAATTCAGTTGGTTTGATTACCGTTCGCGGGGCTTTGAAGATCAACCTCGGCGCGGCTTGCGGATTGATCATATTTTAATGACCGCACCGCTGGCTGCGCAATTGCGTGAGGTTGGTATTGATACCGCAATTCGCGGCATGGATAAACCTTCAGATCATTGTCCGGTGTGGGCGTCTTTTGAATTATGAGCGCCGAGATCGAGATTAAGTTGCTGGGTGATAGCAATTAAATCATCGCGTAAACTTAATGGATCGCTCACCATGCAGGAGCCATCCAATGCCGGAAATACGGCAACCAATCGATCATCGTCTGCCATACCGATTAACCAGCGTTCCATAAATACGGCGAGCGGTAATGGTTCGGGTTGACAATCGCTCCAATCGTCGTTTGCTAAAGTGTTTGCAAACTCCGCGCGGCCAAAATGGAAAGTAATCCAGACCTTCATCATCGCTGAAGGAAACGAAACCGCCTTCACCTTTCAGCGTCCAAACCTGAGCATTTTCAGTAACTTCAGTTAAAAAAAGGTCATAACGTTCAGCAGTGGATAATTCAAAAATGCGCGTAATTGCATCAGCGGATCGGAGTGTGCTCATTGTAAACTCATTTGATAAATTGTTGAGACTGCGTACTTTATCAACCACGCCACCGTTGAGAAAGCGTTAATGTGTCATTAACCGCTTGACAGCTTTCCCTAATCCAGTGATTTTAGCGCCGCTTTTCATTTCATTCAGGTTGATTTCATGTCCGTTATTTCATCCCATTCATACTGTCCACCACCCGAATTGGCGATTATCGTGCCGACCTACAACGAAGCAGATTCAGTTGCCGAATTGGTGCGACGGGTAGCGACGGTATTGGACGGTATTGCGTGGGAAATCATCGTTGTAGATGACGATTCACCGGACGCTACAGCCGAGCGCGTGCGCGAGCTGGCGCGACAGGATGCGCGGGTGCGCTTGATTCAGCGCATCGGGCGACGTGGGCTGTCATCGGCGTGTATTGAAGGCATGTTAGCGACGACTGCGCCCTTTTTAGCGGTGATGGATGGCGATTTACAGCACGATGAAACGCTGTTGCCGCAAATGCTGGCGACATTGAAAACGGCGGCGCTCGACATTGTGATTGGCAGCCGTTATATCGCGGGCGGCGGCGTGGGCAAATGGAATACGCAGCGGCAATGGATGAGTCGCTTGGCAACACGCATCGGTCAACGCTTAATTCATGCTGAATTGCACGATCCAATGAGCGGTTTTTTCATGGTACGCGCCAACGTTATTCATCAGTGCGTTCATCATTTAAGTGGCGTGGGCTTTAAGATTTTATTGGATATTTTCTTTGCTGCGCCAACACCGCTGCGGTTTCAAGAATTGCCATTTACATTTCGGCAACGGCTGGCAGGCGCGAGTAAATTGGAATCAGCAGTGCTGTGGGAATATCTATTAATGCTGGCGCAGAAATTAATTGGCACTCGTATTCCAGTGCGCTTTATTGCTTTTTCATTAATTGGTGGACTGGGCGTTGCCGTGCACATGGCGGTATTGTGGCCGATGCTGCATTTACTCGGTGAAAGCGTATTTTTGCTCGGTCAAGCGACGGCAACGCTGGTTGCCATGACGAGCAATTTCTTTCTAAACAATTTATTCACTTACCGTGATCAGCGGCTGATTGGTCGCCAGCTGTTGTGGGGTTGGTTGAGTTTCGTGCTGGTGTGCGGACTGGGCGCACTGGCAAATGTCGGCATTGCTAATGCCTTATTTCAGCAAGGAAATTCAGGTTGGTTTTTCTCGGCGTTGGCTGGCATTTTAGTCGGCGCAGTGTGGAATTATGCTGTCACTGCCGTTTACACTTGGAAATCGCATTAGATTTTAATGTTATTTTTCAATTATCAAAAATCGAATAAAAGAGAGTTAAATTGATGACACTTCCTCAGGATCGTGCACAAACTATTGCAGATGTTTTAATTGAGGCGCTGCCGTATATTCGGCGCTTTCAAGGCAAAACAATGGTGATTAAATACGGCGGCAATGCGATGGTGGATGCAGCCTTAAAAGAAGGTTTCGCCCGCGATGTCGTGTTAATGAAATTAGTCGGCATCAATCCCGTCATTGTACACGGCGGGGGGCCGCAAATTGGCTCGTTATTAAAGCGGCTTGGTAAAGTAAGTGAATTCGTGCAAGGAATGCGCGTCACTGATGCTGAAACGATGGACGTGGTGGAAATGGTGCTCGGTGGTTTGGTAAATAAAGAAATCGTCAATTTCATTAACCGGCACGGCGGTTCCGCAGTGGGATTGACGGGAACAGATGGTGATTTAATTCGTGCACGAAAACTGTTATTGCGCCGCGATGCGCCAGAGTTGAATGAACCGGAAATTATTGATATTGGGCATGTTGGTGAAGTGGAAAGTATTGATCCCAGCATTGTGAATATGTTGGTGAATAGCAACTTTATTCCAGTGATTGCACCGATTGGCGTGGGCGCAGATGGGCGCTCGTATAATATCAACGCCGATTTAGTTGCGGGCAAAATGGCGCAGGTATTGAAAGCAGAAAAGCTGCTGTTATTAACGAATATCGCAGGATTGCTTGATGCCGATGGAGCGTTAATTCAACAGTTGGATGTTGGTCGGGTGAAAACACTCATTGAAACCGGAGTGATTCACGGCGGAATGTTGCCAAAAATTCAATGCGCAATTGATGCTGTGCAATCTGGCGTCAAATCAGCGCATATCATTGACGGGCGGGTCGAACATGCAGTGATGTTGGATTTGTTCACTGATACTGGTGTTGGGACACTGATTCGAGGACGCTAGATTTTCATTGCAAACGCTATTGTCCTTTCATTTTTGCGTCTTGTATTACAAAACGCAACACCAGTAACTTTTTGGGAGAAGCGATCTTTATCATGAATTCTGATCTTGTGATTCTCTACGAAAAAATGTTTTTAATTCGTTTATTTGAAGAAACACTTTTAAATCTGTTTTCTCTTGGGCACTTGCGCGGAACGGTTCATACTTGCATTGGTCAAGAAGCCTGTGCTGTTGGAGTTGTGAGTGCAATTGATCCCAAACGGGATACGCTATGTTCAAATCACCGTGGACATGGACATTTTCTTGCATTTACCGATGATACAGATGGATTATTAAAAGAGATATTAGGATTAGCATCTGGTATCTGTGGCGGTAAAGGCGGCAGTCAACATTTACATGTCAATAATTTTTATTCCAATGGCATTCTTGGCGGTATGGTTCCAATCGCTACGGGAATTGCACTTTCTCAAAAATTTGCAGCAAAAGATGGTATTAGTGTCGTATTTGTTGGAGACGGCGCAATGTCAGAAGGAGTAATTTATGAAGCACTAAACATAGCATCGTTATGGCAGTTGCCGCTTTTACTGGTGATAGAGCACAATCAAATTGCACAAAGTACTCCATGGAATCTCGAGCATGGCAGTGCCATCGAAGGTCGTCCTATTTCATTTGGTATACCAACTGAAACCGTTGATGGTAATGATGTGCAAGCAGTTTACGCTTCGACAAAAACGATTGTGGACAACATGCGTCAAGATTCCAAACCAAGATGCCTGTTATTAAACACTTATCGTTTAGGTCCACATAGTAAAGGTGATGATTATCGCTGCATTACAGAAATTTCTTTTCATCAAACGAATGATCCACTCAAACGTGCTGAAACAGTGTTGTCTGAAAACGTAAAAACACGCATTCAAACTCTCTGTCAAACACGCATCAATCACATGTTAGAAAACTTCTCTTTACTTTAAAATGTTGACGTATCTGCAAAACCTTCAAAACGGCCTTTTCGATCTTTTTTCTAATGATCCGCGTGTCATTCTGCTCGGAGAAGATGTACTTGATCCCTATGGTGGCGCTTTCAAGGTAACCGCTGGTTTATCCACGCAATTTCCCAATCGCGTATTCACTACACCCATCTCGGAAGCAGGTATTACTGGTGTAGCAATAGGGTTGGCATTGCGTGGACACGTTCCAATTGTAGAAATTATGTTTGGTGATTTTTTAACACTCTGCGCCGATCAAATCATCAATCATGCAACAAAGTTTCCGAATATGTATCAGGGTGTAACCTGCCCGTTAATCGTGCGCTCACCAATGGGTGGCGGAAGAGGTTATGGTCCAACACATAGCCAAAGTTTAGAAAAAATGTTTCTCGGCATTCCCGGATTAAAGCTCATTGCGCCGAGTCATTATCATCAACCGGGGAAAACCATTCAGCAAATTGTTGTGCGGGAAACCAACCCAGTGATCTTCATTGAACACAAACTGCTGTATCGGGAAACATTGCAATCTAATAGCGATGAATTGCCATTCACGTTAGAAATTGATGAAACGGGTTATCAAACAGCGATTCTCCGCAATTACCGCTTTGGTATACCAGATGTTTGCCTAATTGGTTACGGCGGAATTTCGCGTTTTCTGCCAGAACTATTGAAAAAATTAGCGGCAGAAGAAATACGTATTGTGGCACTTTTGCCAGAATCTATTGATCCAGTACCAATTGAAATGCTGGCGCATTTTGCAAATGAAGCGAGACGCATTGTCATCGCCGAAGAAAGTACTGAAGGATTCACTTGGGCATCAAGTATTGCAAGCCAGCTTTACGAAAAGTTCTGGGGGAAATTGTATTGCCCGATTAAACTTGTGACCTCTAATCGTTGTACTATTCCAACGGCTATCGAACAGGAAACCACGGTTTTAATTTCAAGTTTAAAAATTGAGAATGCAATTTTAGAGGCACTGTCATGGGCATGATCATTAAAATGCCGTTGCTGAATATCAACGATGAATCAGCTACGCTTGTGCGTTGGTTACACCCAGACGGTGCTAGTGTCCATCAAAACGAACCAATTTGTGTGATAGAAACAACGAAAAGCGCCGTTGATCTTTGTGCTGAAGTCGATGGTATTTTAAGACAAATCGCCCCAGCAGATAAAACATATCTCACTGGTCATATTATTGGGTTTATCGCAGCATCAATTGATGAGTCAATACCCACTCATTTTGAAAAAATAACACCCGCTTTATCGAATGATACTACTGAATTATCTCTACCGAAGTGGACAAAAAAAGCGCAGATTCTTGCTAACCGTTTAGGTGTTGATTTGATTGCACTTGGCGCTGCTCACCCTGGAGTTTTAATTGGTGAAGAACTCGTAACAGGAGTAGCTAATTCGGTTAAATTAGAATCAGATCATGCACCCAATTTGACAACTGCCACTCATTCGCTCGTTACCAGTTCACTTGGTATTCAGCCAGAACGTATTCTTATCTTAGGTGGTGGCGGTGGTGCGGCATTAGTATTGGATATACTTTCTGACACGGTGTTGCAGCAAGCAATTGGAATTTTGGATAACAGCCCAGAAATCATTGGCACTGATTTGATGGGAGTGCCGGTAATTGGAAATTTTGATCTTGCGATTAAACTGTGGCATGAGAAAAAATTTGATGCGCTCATTTCAACCGTGGTTAAAGATATTGCAGATCGTGCTGCCATATTTGAACGTTTTACACAAATCGGTATTCCGTTTACGAATGTTATTGCTTCCACAGCAAATGTGCGTAAAAAATGCCAGCTTGGCACTGGTAATTTAGTCGTGCATGGCAGCTATATCGCTACTGGAGTCATTTTAGGTAATAACAATTTTTTAGCAGCTGGCACTTATATTGAGCACCATTCTATTGTGGGAAATCATTGCACCTTTGGTCCACGTACATCGCTTTCTGGACGAGTTAAGGTAGCGGATCGCGTTAAGTTTGGTACGCATGTTGCGGTGGAACCATTTATTGAAATTGGTACGGAATCCGTTATTGCTTCTGGCGTGGTTCTAACTTCTCATGTTCCACCGTATTCTATCGTTAAAAATACAGCGAACTCGGTTATTCGTCATGTCAGATAACTTATCTCAATCGGCATTTTATCAGCAAGATTGTTTTGGTTTTCGTGAAGTTGGTCGTTCCACGAAAAGCGAAATTGCTTATCAACAACAACTAGATGATTATGCGGTTAATAGCGTTGGTACACCCAGCGAAAAATTTGAAAACTTTCCTAAATATATTACTCGTCAAACCACTGCGCGGTATCTGGCTTTATACGAGATTTTTAAGATAGTTCTTCCCATTCAGGGTGACATTATCGAAGGCGGGGTTAATTGGGGCGGAGGCTTGATGTGGTTTGCGCAAATGAGCGCCGCACTTGAGCCTTTTAATCTTCAGCGCAGGATCATTGGCTTCGATACTTTCAGCGGTTTTCCCGATCTTCATTCCAATGACACCAAACATGCCGAAATTGGAAAAGAACATCGAGAAGGTGGTTATCAAGCCAATTCATTTGAAGATTTAACGCAATGTCTTGAAATTTACGATCAAAATCGTGCTATTGGTCACGTTCCAAAAGTTCGTCTGATTCGTGGAGATGCGTGTGAAACCATGCCGCAGTATCTAATCGACAATCCTCACACGGTTGTTTCTTTATTACATCTTGATTTTGATATTTATTTGCCAACAAAAGCAGCGATTGATACGTTTTTAAATCGTATGCCCAAAGGCGCAGTAATTGTGTTTGATGAACTAAACTGTCCAAAATGGCCGGGAGAAACGCAAGCAGTTGTGGAGTCGTTACTGATTCAAAAATTACGGATTCAACGTTTTGTATTTGAACCCTATCTTTCTTATGCCGTTATTGAATAAGTTAGGGTGTTAGTTTTTAGGTGGTGCTCCGACATTTACTAGTTCTATTGATCGAGGCACTACCAAACAGCCTTCTATTGCTTCCTGCACATTTTTTAACAGTTCTTCAATGCTATTGCCTTGCGTTGCGCAACCTTGAATCGCTGGCACTTCTGCCCAAAACCCGCCTTCTTCTGCCGGATGAATAACCACTTTTAATTTCATCGTGTGCGACTCGAAAGTTATTCTAATTCGTCATTTATAAACATTTCCACAAGCAGTTCTTGAATAAACGACGGGTTAATATCTTTAGATAAGACACCTGCTTCTTGTTTGTATAACTTTTGCAGTTCCTCACAAATAACATGAACAACTGGCTCTGACACAATAGCCTGAAAAATCTTTTCTTGCGATGTACAGTTGAAGAAGTGAAATGTTTTGATTGTTTCGCCGGATATTAACGCTTGTTCCGTTAATAAATAAAGAGAATCAATATCGTCCTTAGATATTCCATTATCGTCAAGCAGTTCAACATCAAAAATTTCATCAATTATAGGTTCTTCACCTTTTTTTGGAGTGACGTGATAAAGCAACCAGCGTCGACCATTGGTAACAGCCGCCCACTCTGCACCAAGTGCAGCCGCATAATTCGTAGCCTGTAGCACAGCTGAAGCAGTTAGATTAATACTTGATGCTTTGCATTCTATGACAAGGATAACTTTATCTTTTGATTTAATTGCTATATAGCTAATCCAGCATAAAATGATTACAAATTACAGGCAAATAAAGCATCAACTGTGCAATGGTTCCTTTTGCGAATCGCTTTTGCTTTTGACCAGTAGTGTTCAATCGGGTTTAAGTCAGGTGAATATGGTGGTAAGTATTCTAAAATATGTCCGCTTGCTTTAATCTTCTGCTGAATATCTTGTCTTTTGTGAAAAGTAGCATTACCATGACAAGAACGCAGTTTGCTGGTAGTTTTGGCAACAAATCATCGGTTATCCATAAAAGAAAAACTTGAGAGTTAATTGAACCGGTAAATAAAGTCACCGTCACTAAATTAAAGTCAGTATTGCCCCAATAGCATTTATTCGTCCTTTTTCATGCCAATTGCGCTTGTCTAAACACTTTTTTCCGATAGGAGAGTACCATAAGAACGCGGCATATCGTTAGCAAATCCACTTTCATCAATATAAACTATTGTTTTTTTAGTTGTTTTATAGCTTGCTATGCGTTCTTGAAATGAAAGACGTGCTTGCTCATCTGCTTTGGGATGAGAAAATGTTTTTTTTTCGACTAATGCCCAATCTTTTCAAGGCTGCACCAATACCACTCTTGCTCACTTGCAATCTATCGGCACGTTCTTGAAGGTAAGCATCAGGATACGTTTCAACATCTTTTAGCAGTTGATTGGTGTTAATTTTAGTTGCAGGTTTGTTGCGATGCTTTTGTGGCTCTAGTTCTTTATTCCAGCGAATTAAACTCGCAGAGCCAACTCCTAGCCTGCGGGCAGTTTCACTATAAGTAAGGTTAAATTTTTCTTTTATTTCTAATGCTCGACGACGGAAATCAACAGAGTAGGTCATTTGCTTTTCACTCCTCATTTATAAAATCATTTTATATTGGAATTGCTATATCTACTCGTTTCCCCAACGCTTTCATTTCAGTTTCAATTTGATCATCAACATATCCGAAAGCGGTTCTCAATACATCCACCACCCAGCGCCTTGTTTCTTCTTCGTTTCTATTTCCCTTGGCCACCATCTTTGCAAGACGCTCAATGTGAACTAACAATCCATCACTTATAGCTTTCATAACTGTTCTTTTAGCTAAAGGTTTTTTGTTTGGTATTTTTGCCATTTTACTGTCCATTAAAAATTAAAAAATCACGAGTTATTTTTCTAGTTTGTCCATGAAATCATGTCAAGTGCTTAGTTTTATATGCGTTCAAACTCGCTGCGGATTGATTGAAAGCATCAACCCGCAGTTTCAAGCCAGCAATACTTTATTTATTGCCCGCCTTCAATGCTGCATGAGCCGCAGCCAATCGCGCCACCGGCACACGCGGCCCGGAGCAACTGACATAATCCAAGTTGGCTTTATGGCAGAACTCAATTGATGCTGGATGTCCGCCGTGCTCGCCGCAAATACCGACGTGCAAATCCGGTTTCACTGAACGACCCCATTCAACCGCCAATTGCATCAATTTACCGACGCCTTTCACATCCAATACATCAAACGGGTTGTCTTGCAAAATCCCCGATTGGTTATACAGCGGCAGGAATTTGTTCTCCGCATCTTCCCGCGAGAATGAAAACGTCGCCTGCGTTAAATCGTTGGTGCCGAAAGAGAAAAACTCCGCTTCTTCCGCCAGCGATTCCGCCCGCATACACGCCCGCACCACCTCAATCATCGTGCCGAATTTGAAACTCACCGGCTTGCCGTAGCGTTCGGCAACTTCGGCGTGAATGTCATCGACAAAGGTCTTGACCTTGCGCAGTTCCTCAGCGGTACACACCTGCGGCACCTTGATTTGCGGCTTGACCTGAATCCCCGCCTTGGCGCATTCCGCCGCCGCTTCGAGAATCGCCCGCACCTGCATCTGGTAAATCTCCGGGAAGGTGATGCCGAGCCGCACCCCGCGATGACCGAGCATCGGATTGGTTTCGTACAGCGCCCGCACCTTTTTGAGCATCGCCTCTTTCTTGCCAATCGCGTCCTCAACGACGGACGGATCAATCATCCGCCGCGCCATGTCAATGTCGTGACGCACACTTTCAGAGGCATGAAGCAGCCCCATCGCGCCAGCCAGCACGGTCACGCCGCGAGCGTTCTGCGCCAGCGCCCGCAGCTCGGACAATTCCCGCTCCAACACATGCTCATCGGGCAGGAACTCGTGAATCGGCGGATCAAGCAGGCGAATCGTCACCGGATTCGGCGACATCACTTCAAACAGCTCGCGGAAATCGCGCCGTTGCAGCGGCAGCAATTTATCCAGCGCAGCTTGGCGCTGCTCCGGCGTATCGGCCACGATCATCTCAATCACAATCGGCAACCGTTCCACGTCGTTAAACATCCGCTCCGTCCGCGCCAGCCCGATCCCGACTGCGCCGTAGCTGCGAGCGCGACGCGCATCATCTGGCGTGTCGGCATTTGCCATCACTTTCAGCCGCGCCCGTTCATCCGCCCAGCCCAGCAACACGTTGAGTTCTGGCGTGAAATCTGGCTCAACGGTCGGAATTGCGCCGAGATAGACCTTGCCGGAAGTGCCGTCGAGCGTAATCACGTCACCTTCTTTGAAACTGGTCAGCCCCACTCGCGCCTCGCGCCGATTAACATCAACGCTGATGCCTTCTGCGCCAGCCACGCACGGCTTGCCCATGCCACGAGCGACGACTGCGGCGTGAGAGGTTTTGCCGCCGCGTGAGGTCAAGATGCCTTCAGAAGCAAAAAAGCCGTGAATATCTTCGGGCTTGGTTTCCTCGCGCACCAAAATCACTTTGCGCCCCTGCTCGCGCCCGTATTGCTCGGCGCGATCCGCATCAAACACGGCGATGCCGGATGCAGCGCCGGGCGATGCCGGCAAACCCTGCGCGACGGCTTCCGCTTTGATCGTCGGATCAAGGCGCGGAAACAGCATCTGCTCCAGCGAATCGGGCGCGATACGCAGCAGCGCCTGTTCTTTGGTGATCAAGCCCTCGCGCTCCATTTCGACCGACGTGCGCACCATCGCCACCGTATTCATCTTGCCGTTGCGGGTTTGCAGGCAATACAGCTGGCCGCGTTCGATGGTGAACTCAAAATCCTGCACTTCGTGATAATGGCTTTCGAGCTTGTCGCGCAGCGCATCGAGCTGATCCGCCATTTCTGGCATTTCAACTTTCAGCCGATCCAGCGGCTTCGGGGTGCGAATGCCAGCAACGACATCTTCGCCCTGCGCGTTGACCAGATATTCGCCGTAGAGCTTGTTTTCGCCGGTCGCCGGATTGCGGGTGAAGGCAACGCCAGTCGCGGAATCGTCGCCGCGATTGCCGAACACCATCGTCACCACATTGACTGCCGTGCCGTTGGCCATGTCCGGGGTGATGTGGAATTGGCGGCGATAATCGACGGCGCGTTTGCCGCCCCAACTGTTGAACACCGCTTGATCGCAATTTCCAACTGTTGATACGGATCGGACGGGAATGGATGCCCGGTCACGTTTTGCACGACGGCGAGGAAGCGCTCGCTGACTTCTTTCAATCATTGGCTGATAAATCAACGTCTTGCTTGGCGTGAGCGGCTTCCTTGATCGCGTCGAATTCTTTATCAAACGCAGCATCTGGCACACCGAGCGCGACCTTGCCAAACAGTTGGATGAAACGCCGATATGCGTCGTAACCAAAACGGGCGTCGCCAGTCGCGCAGATCACGCCTTGCAGCGTCTCGGCGTTGAGGCCGAGATTCAAAATCGTGTCCATCATGCCCGGCATCGACATTGCCGAACCGGAGCGCACCGACACCAACAGCGGATTGTCGGAATCGCCAAAACCTTTGCCGGTCTTCTGCTCCAGCGCCCGCATCTGCGCCTGCACGTCGTCCATCAAGCCAGTTGGCAGCGTGGACGCGCGAGATAGTCCAAACAGGCTGCGTGAAATCACAAAACCGGGCGGCACATCAAGCCGATCTGCGTCATTTCGCACAGATTCGCGCCCTTGCCGCCGAGCAGATGTTGTTTTTTCCATCGCCATCTTCAAACGCAAAAACGTGTTTTGTATTAGCCATTGGTTGAATTAAGCCTCTCTCGTCAATAGTGATGAACATTGGGCTGCGTTGCTCGCCAAATAAGCGCAAATAACGCAGTGTTAATCAACTTGCGATCAATCTACGATCTACGACTCTGAAAGCGAATTCCTTTTCGCTATCTCGTGATGAATAATCCGCAACATCAATTCATCACCATCACGCATTACAACTAATAACGATAGTTATCCGCTTTATATGGACCAGCAACCGGAACACCAATATAATCCGCTTGAGTCTGCGTCAGCGTCGTAATTTAACGCCAATCTTCTCCAAATGCAGCCGCGCAACATCTTCATCCAAATGCTTCGGCAACACATATACACCAATTGGATATTCCTCCGGCTTGGTGAAGATTTCAATCTGCGCCAGTACCTGATTGGTAAAGCTATTGGACATCACAAAACTGGGATGACCGGTCGCGCAGCCGAGATTCACTAACCGCCCTTCTGCCAATAATGTAATGCGATGACCAGCGGGGAATACGATCTGATCGACCTGCGGTTTGATATTGATCCACTCGTATTGCTTCAGGCTATAACCTGAATCTCATTATCGAAATGACCGATATTGCACACAATCGCCTGATCTTTCATTGCGACCATGTGATCATGGTAATGATGTCGGTATTGCCAGTAGCAGTGACAAAGATGTCCATCATTGATACGACATCATCAAGCCGCACGACGCGATAACCTTCCATTGCAGCTTGTAATGCGCAAATCGGATCAATTTCTGTGACCCAAACGGTTGCACCTAAACCACGCAATGAAGCTGCCGAGCCTTTACCCACATCGCCAAAGCCGCAGACCAATGCTAATTTACCTGCAATCATCACATCGGTCGCACGTTTAATGGCATCAACCAATGATTCACGACAGCCATATAAATTATCAAACTTGGATTTCGTCACCGAATCATTGACATTCATGCGGGAATAACAATTGCCCATCGCGGTGCATTTGATAAAGCCGATGCACGCCAGTTGTGGTTTCTTCCGTGACGCCTTTAATGGCAGCGGCAATTCCGTGCCAATGCTGGGATTGCGTCGAAGTGCGACTGAGCAGACCAAGAATTGCTGTCCATTCTTCACTATCGCCAGCAGCAGGAGCGGGAATTGCGCCCGCGTTTTCGTATTCAACGCCCTTATGAACCACTAAAGTTGCATCGCCGCCGTCATCAAGAATCATATTCGGGCCTGCGCCATCGGGCCAATTCAATACCTGTTCAGTACACCACCAGTATTCTTCTAGCGTTTCGCCTTTCCACGCATAAACCGGAATACCAGCAGCGGCAATTGCTGCCGCAGCATGATCTTGCGTTGAAAAGATATTGCAGGAACACCAGCGCACCTGCGCACCAATTCAACCAGGGTTTCAATCAATACGGCGGTCTGAATGGTCATGTGCAAACTGCCGGTAATGCGGGCACCAGTCAGCGGTTTTGCAGCGCCGAATTTCCGCCGCAGCGCCATTAACCCCGGCATTTCCGTTTCCGCATGACCATTTCTTTGCGCCCAAAATCAGCTAAAGCAATGTCGGCGACTTTGTAATCAGAAAACTCACTCATGGTTAATCAACTCTCGATGAATCGTGAGTGAGCGCCGTTAAATAAAGGGAAATCACAACGCCGAGCCTGGCTCGAATTATTCGAGTTGCAACGCTCCTCGGCGGCGTGATGGAACGATAAAGAATACTGGCGATTGATGGCAAAAAGATGATCAGCACTCTGCCAGCAAAGCATAATTCCCGCGCATAAAAAAAGACCGCGAGGTCTTTAATGATGTGGCTGTTCAGTCGTTTATTCAAGCTCTGATTGAAGACAAATAAAAACCCGTTATATTAACAACGGGTTTTTATAAAAGTTGGCGGAGAGAGAGGGATTCGAACCCTCGATAGGATTAACCTATACTCCCTTAGCAGGGGAGCGCCTTCAGCCGCTCGGCCATCTCTCCTCAAACAATCTGCCTATTCGCCTTGCGATTGGACGCGCATCCTAACACGTTCTATTCAATTTGCGCTAGTTGTCTGCGTCTTCTTCAACGCTCGCGCTTTGCCCGCCATCCGCTTGTTCACGCTTGATCCGCTCGTAAATTTCCTCACGATGCACCGACACCTCGCGCGGGGCGTTGACGCCAATCCGCACTTGATTACCTTTGACGCCAAGAACAGTACAGTCACTTCGTCACCAATCATCAGTGTTTCACCAACCGCCGAGTCAAAATTAACATCGTTGTTTGCTCCCTTTTCTTCCCTAATGCCGATGCAATAATCGGTTCAATTCAATAGCTTGATCCATGCAAGTCATGCAACCAGTCAGCCTCGGATGCCCGTGTGAGGTACAGATTTGCGGGTCAATTCTAGCAATTGTCACTGCTGCGCCACAGTTTTTTCTGTCAGTGCCATGATGATTCGCAATTTAGCTGGTGCTGTTCAAATCGTCGCGCTGTGCTCTAAACCGAACGCCTCGTGCAATGTCCGCACGCCAAGCTCCAGATATTTCTCATCAATCACCACCGAAATTTTGATTTCTGAGGTGGAAATCATGCGGATATTGATGCCTTCTTTGGCGAGGCAGCCAAACATCTGGCTGGCGATGCCCGCGTGACTGCGCATTCCCACGCCCACCAGCGAAATTTTCACGATCTTGGCATCGCCCAACACCTGCCGCGCCCCCAGCGTGTGCGCCATCGCGTCGAGAATTTCCAGCGCCCGCGCATAATCGTTGCGATGCACCGTAAACGTAAAATCCGTCGTCGCCTCTTGCGCCCCGACATTTTGAATAATCATGTCTACTTCGATATTGGCTGCCGCAATCGGTCCCAAAATCTGATGCGCCACGCCCGGCTGATCCGGTACACCCAGCACCGTCAACTTCGCTTCATCTCGACTGAACGCAATCCCCGCAATTTTCGCGTCTTCCACATTTTCTTCCTCAAACGTAATCAGCGTGCCCTCGCCGTCAATAAAACTGGAGAGCACCCGCAACGGAACCTGATATTTACCCGCAAATTCTACCGAGCGGATTTGCAACACCTTCGAGCCGAGGCTGGCCATCTCCAGCATTTCCTCAAAAGTAATGCGGTCGAGCTTACGCGCTCGCGGCTCCACTCGCGGATCGGTGGTGTAACGCCATCGACATCGGTATAAATCTGGCATTCATCCGCCTTCAGCGCCGCCGCAATCGCCACTGCCGAAGTATCCGAACCGCCGCGCCCCAGCGTCGTGATGTCGCCGTGCTCGTCAATGCCCTGAAAACCGGCGATCACCACCACCGCCCGGCATCCAAATCCGCCTGCACCGCGCCCCATCAAGTCCCGAATCCGCGCCTTGTTGTGCGCACTATCGGTCAAAATCTGCACCTGAGCGCCGGTGTACGACCGCGCCGGACACTCCCGCGCCGCCAGCGCCATGCTCAACAACGCAATCGTCACCTGCTCGCCGGTGGACAGCAGCACATCCAACTCACGCGGCTCGGGGCGCGGCTGAATCTGTTTCGCCAGCCCCAGCAACCGATCCGTCTCACCAGACATCGCCGACAGCACCACCACCACCTGATGCCCCAGCGTCACCCACCGCTGCACCCGCTCGGCAACGGCAGTGATGCGCTCCACGCTGCCGACCGAGGTTCCACCATATTTCTGCACAATCAACGCCATCGTTTATTTCCAGTTGTCAGTTTGATGCCATTTTAGAATGTCGTGATCACGCGGCGGCGGCTGATTTCTCGCGCACCCACTTTTCCACCAGCGCCAGCGCCGCCGGTAATCCAGCCGGATCAGTGCCGCCCGCCTGCGCCATATCGGGACGACCGCCGCCCTTGCCGCCAACCTGCGCTGCGACGACGCCGATCAATTCGCCCGCTTTGAAGCGATTGGTCAAATCTTTGGTCACGCCCGCAACCAAACTGACTTTGCCGTCAGCGACCGTCGCCAACACACCACCGCCGAACCGAGTTTATCTTTCACTTGATCGAGCGTGTCGCGCAGCGTTTTTGGCTCCGCGCCAGCCAGCTCCACTGCTAACACCTTGATTCCATTCACCAGCACCGCTTGACTCGCCACATCTTGCCCGCAGCGGCCGCGAGCTTCGCTTTCAGTTGCGCCAGCTCCTTTTCCAAACGCCGACTGCGCTCCAGCAATTGCTCGACGCGCTCGCCAGCATCTCGCGCCCGCCCTTGACCAATTCCGCCACGCGCAGCAGCCGCTCCTCATCCGCCGCAATCTCAGTCAGCGCAGTTGCGCCGGTCGTCGCCTCAATCCGTCGCACCCCGACGCAATGCCCGTTTCGCTGAGAATTTTTACCAGCCCGATGTCGCCAACTGCCTTGACGTGCGTGCCGCCGCACAGCTCAGTCGAAAACTCGCCCATCCGCAGCACCCGCACCTGCGCCGCATATTTCTCGCCAAACAGCGCCATCGCGCCAGTCGCCTTGGCATCGTCCAAACTCATAATCCGCGTTTCGACCAGATGATTGGCGCGAACTTCGCGGTTAATCAACTGCTCAATGGTGCGCAACTGCTCGCGGCTGATCGGCGCAAAATGTGAAAAATCAAAGCGTAAGCGCGTCGACCCACCTGCGAGCCTTTCTGCTGCACATGTTCACCGAGCACTGCGCAGCGCCGCGTGGAGCAAATGAGTTGCCGAATGATTCAGCGCGATGGCGTGACGGCGCTCGGCATCCACCCGCGCCGTACTCGGTCGCCAACCGGTCACTTGCCCAGCGGTGACGCGCCCGACGTGAATCACTGCGCCAGCGCCTTTTTTGTGCGTGTCCCGCACCTCAAACCGCGCCGCTTCCGTCGTCAGCTCGCCGCAATCGCCAACTTGCCCGCCGGATTCACCATAAAACGGCGTTAAATCAAGCACGACCAAACCGTCATCGCCGCTGTTGAGCGCGTCGCACGAGTGCCCGTCACGATACAGCGCCACCACCGTCGCCTCGTCCTGCAACCGCTCATAACCGCAGAAATCGGTTTGACCTTGAATCTGAATCTCCAGCGCCTGCCCACCGCCGAACTGACTCGCCGCCCGCGCCCGTTCTTTTTGCTGCGCCATCGCCGCCTCAAAGCCAGCCATATCCAGCGTCAAGCCGCGCTCGCGGGCGATGTCGGCAGTGAGATCGGTCGGAAAACCAAAGGTGTCGTAAAGTTTGAACACGGTCGCGCCGGGAATTTGCTGGCTCGTCAGTCCGGCAATCGCCTCGTCAAGAATCCGCATTCCGTGCTCCAGCGTTTCCGCAAAGCGTTGTTCTTCCTGCACAATCACACGCTCAATCTGCGCTTGTTCCCTGACCAGTTCGGGATACGCGCCACCCATTTCCGCCACCAGCGCCGGCACGAGCTGATGAAAAAATGGCGTGGTGCAGCCGAGCCGATGCCCGTGCCGAATCGCTCGCCGCATGATCCGCCGCAGCACATAACCGCGCCCTTCGTTGCTGGGCGTCACGCCATCCGCAATTAAAAACGCCGTCGAACGAATGTGATCAGCAATCACGCGCAGCGATTTGTCAGCGGGATCGGCGCAGTCGTCAGCGCCGCTGCCGCCGCAATCAGGCGTTGAAATAGGTCAATGTCATAATTGCTGTGGACGCCCTGCAACACTGCCGCGAGCCGCTCCAGCCCCATGCCGGTATCAACCGACGGACGCGGCAGCGGCGTCAAATGCCCTTCAGCATCGCGGTTGAACTGCATGAATACGAGATTCCAAATCTCAACGTAGCGGTCGCCATCTGCGTCCGCTGAACCGGGCGGACCGCCAGCGATCTCCGCGCCGTGATCGTAAAAAATCTCCGAGCACGGTCCGCACGGTCCGGTATCGCCCATCGACCAAAAGTTGTCTTTCGCGCCGCAGCGCGAAAACCGCGTCGGATCAATGCCGATCTCGTGGAGCCAGATATTCGCAGCGTCGTCGTCGTCCTCAAACACCGTCACCCACAATCGCGCCGGCGGCAGCGCCAGCACTCGTGTCAAATAATCCCACGCAAAACCAATGGCTTCGCGCTTGAAATAGTCGCCGAAGCTGAAATTGCCCAGCATTTCAAAAAAGGTGTGATGGCGGGCGGTGTAGCCGACGTTTTCTAAATCGTTGTGTTTGCCGCCAGCGCGGACGCAGCGTTGCGAGGTCGTGGCGCGGACGTAACTGCGGCGTTCACGCCCTAAAAACACATCTTTGAATTGCACCATGCCCGCGTTGGTAAATAGCAGCGTCGGGTCATGCGCGGGCACTAGCGAACTGGAAGCGACACGTTCGTGTTGGCGTTGGGCGAAATAGTCGAGAAAGCTGGCGCGGAGCGCGGCACTGGTGGTCATGGTCAAAACTTCTCGCAAATATCCTGTCTAATCAGCGCAGTATGCGCACAATTAAGTCTGTCGGAAAACCGCGCTGTTCGAGAAAACGAGCGCGGCGGCCATAATCGGCGCGGTCAGTCGGCGCGGTATTTCCAAATCGCCGTTGATGAGCAGCAGCAATACACTCCGCCCATTCATTTTTTACCGGTTCAAGCGCCTGTTCAATTAGCGTTCCGCTTAATCCTTTTTCGCGCAATTCGCCACGAATACGCAGCACACCAAAACCTTTTTTCATGCGCTCGGCAATGTAATGTTCAGCAAATTGCGGTTCATTGATGAAGCCCTGTGTTTCAATTGATTGAGCACTGGATTAATGGCACTTTCAATAAAACCGCGTTGAAGCAATTTGCGCAGCAATTCGCTCGCGTGTGATCGCGTTGCGCCAGCAAGCGCAGTGCACAGTTTTCAATATCAATCGGGAATCAAGCGCAGTCATTACATTAAACGTGCATGATAATTCATCTTTTGTGAGTTTTTGCTGATTCATCAGTCGCTGGGGTAATAATTTGGCGCGAATTTTAGCTTCAATCGACTGGGCAATTGCAGGATTTTCGCACAGTAATTGCGCACATTATCCTTGCCTTGACCAATACGAGTGCCGTCGTAACTATACCAAGCACCGATTTTTCGACGAAACCTTCCGCAACGCCGATGTCAATGATTCGCCTTCGCGGGAAATACCGTGTCCGTAAAATATCAAATTCAGCTTGACGGAATGGCGGCGCGACCTTGTTTTTAATGACCTTGACTTTGGTCTCACTGCCGATCACTTCATCGCCTTTTTTGATATTTCCAGTGCGCCGAATATCCAACCGTACTGACGCATAAAACTTCAGCGCATTGCCGCCAGTTGTGGTTTCAGGAGATCCAAACATGACCCAATTTTCATACGGATTTGGTTAATGAAAATCACGCAGCAATTGGAGCGATTGATATTGCCAGTTAATTTGCGCAATGCCTGCGACATTAATCGCGCATGAAGCCCCATGTGCGAATCGCCCATTTCACCTTCAATTTCCGCTTTTGGCGTTAATGCAGCGACCGAATCAACTACAACAATATCCAGCGCACCAGAACGCACTAACATATCCGTGACTTCGAGCGCCTGTTCACCAGTATCGGGCTGTGAAATCAGCAGGTCTTTCATGTTGACGCCGAGTTTTTCGGCGTAGATTGGATCAAGCGCATGCTCGGCATCGACGAATGCTGCGGTACCACCAAGTTTCTGCGCTTCAGCGATGATATGCAGCGACAACGTGGTTTTACCTGACGATTCAGGACCATAGATTTCGATGACCCGTCCTTTGGAACGCCGCCGATGCCCAGCGCCAAATCAAGACCAAGTGAACCGGTGGAAATCGCTTCGACATTTCGCACTCCGCCAGTGTCGCCCATGCGCATCACCGTGCCCTTGCCAAACTGCTTGTCAATTTGTGCAAGTGCGGCAGTCAACGCTTTTTTGCGGTTTTCGTCCATCTTGATCTCCGTTAAGCCACTGATCCCAAGAATTAAATTACAAAGTTGCTGTGTCCGGTGCGGGTCGACAAAGACCACTTTTACAACGCGGAAAGGCGGCGGATTATGGCACAGCCCAACGGATGGCGTCAGTTGTGCGCGTGGTCAGTTTGCGGCAGCGTTGGGTGCTTGCTAGTGAGTGTCAATTGAGTACTGCGCTTTTTAGATGCTATAGCGTTTGGTCGTAGCAATTGAAATATACCCTTTTCATTTGGCTTTTTCGTTAATACACTCGGTGCAATCAACTAAGTGATGTTGTGGAATTCTACCTATGATTGACTACCGCCTTCCAACAGATAAACTAAACGGTAGTGATCCTATCTATAGGATAAAATTAAAACACCGCCATGTACTTCAGTTGGAGTTATTTTTATGCCCTGTCCCGAATGCCACTCCCAATCTCTCGTCAAAAACGGTTTTAACGCTACCAATAAGCAAATGTACCGATGTAAAGACTGCGGACGACAATTTGTGTTAAGCCCGGCCTAAAGCACGATCTCTGATGAAAAGAAATCTTTGATTGATCGCTTGCTTTTAGAGCGAGTTTCTTTAGCTGCTATTACTCGAATTGTTGGCGTCTCAAAATCTTGGTTGCAACGTTATGTCAATGAAAAATACGAATCAATTCCACGTCATGTTGAAGTGAGTAAAAAGCGCGGGGACGACTCACGATTGAGTGTGATTAAATGTGGTCATTTGTACATAAACTCAAAAATAAACAATGGCTTTTGTTAGCGATTGATGCGCGTACGCGTGAAATTGTTGGTGCGTAAATTGGAGATAGAAGTGAAAAATCTGCACATGGATTATGGAACTCTTTGCCTCCTATTTATCGCCAATGCGCAGTAAGTTATACCAATTTTTGGGCAGCTTATGGAATGATATTTCCATCAAAACGCCATCGTGCTGTTGGCAAAGAAAGTGGACGAACAAATCATATTGAGCGATTGAACTGTACGTTTCGGCAGCGCATCTCTCGATTAGTGAGAAAAACCCTATCATTTTCTAAAAAACTTACCAACCATATCGGAGCAATTTGGTATTATCACTATAATGCAACGCTATCAACCAGAAAAATAGGTAGAGTTCGCAAATCTACCCTATAAATAGGATCACTACCCTCAGCTTTTAATTAAGCGTTCACGCCATCAAACAATTTCGGCTAATATGCTCGAAATGTTACGCGCAACTTCAGCTTGTGATTCTTCTAAGCCAATCCATAACGGCAACCGCACTAAACAATCCGCCAAATGTTCAGTATGAGAAAGATCGCCATGTGTTCGTCCGCAACGTTGCCCAGCAGGGGCGCTATGCAATGGCACGTAATGAAACACTGGTGAAATACCTACTGTTTTCAAGCGAGTAATAAATTGATTACGGGTTTCTAAATCTGCCAGTAATAAATAATACATGTGAGCATTATGACTACATGCGGCAGGAATAACGGGGCGACGACACATGCCTGCAATTTCCGATGCCGCAAACCAGCGGTGATAACTGTTCCATAAACCAATTCGCCGCTGCGTAATGACATCCGCTTCTTCCATTTGTGCCCACAAAAAAGCGGCAACTAATTCAGATGGCAAATAGGAAGAGCCAAGATCAACCCAAGTGTATTTATCCACTTGACCACGAAAAAATAGGGAACGATTCGTTCCCTTTTCTCGAATAATTTCGGCGCGTTCAGCAAGCTGCGGATCATTGACTAATAATGCGCCACCTTCGCCAGGAAATGATGTTTTTAGTTTCGTGAAAAGATAAACAACCTAAATGCCCTATTGAACCCAGCGCCCGACCTTTATAGCTGGCCATAACGCCTTGCGCTGCATCTTCAATCACCAGCAAATCATGGCGTTTGGCGATGTCCATAATGGTGTCCATTTCGCATCCAACTCCAGCATAATGAACTGGGACAATTGCCTTGGTTTTTTCAGTAATGGCGGCTTCAATTCGGGTTTCATCGATATTTAGCGTGTCTGGCGAATATCCACAAACACCGGTATTGCTCCACGCAGCACAAACGCATTCGCTGTAGAAACAAAGGTGTAAGACGGCATAATCACTTCATCGCCCGGCTGGATGTCAGCCAAGATCGCAGCCATTTCTAATGCTGCGGTACAGGAATGAGTGAGCAGCGCCTTACTGGTTCCCGTGCGCGTTTCTAGCCAAGCATTACATTGTTTCGTGAACTGACCATCGCCTGCCAAATGTCCATTCGCGTGAGCTTGGGCGATATACCAAAGTTCTTTACCGGTCATGTAGGGTTTATTAAATGGGATATTCATGATTAACAGTCCTATGTAAGTGGATTTAACTAATCAAAGTAAACCAGTATTTATCGTTATGGCAGTTAGTTTTTGAGAATGTTTCGCGTACAGTTAGTTACCCAGAATAGTTATCAAAATTGCCAGTAAGCTGGTGGATAATCGGTATATTGAACTAAATACCAAATTAGACCAGAAACAAAGTGTAAAAATAAGAAAATCCAAGCAATTTTACACCGTTTGGCAGTATTTATTCTTGGTATTAAACGGATAAGAAATCGAGTACTTGCAATAAAAAGAAGGAAAGCAGCAATTTGCCCAGACCAGAGCCAATTACCATCAAACATGCGTCCTCCAGATTCGGCTAATATCCAGCCATATCCTGTGCCTATTGAAAACATCAACCAAGCCAACGTAACTAATCTATCAGTCAGCAATTCACGCCCAAACATTACGAGTAGGCTTAATGGAAAAAGAATCGAAAGAACTAATTTTGGATACACAGTCCAAAGCATAGTGGAATGGGAAATTACCTTGAAAGGGGCAACAACAAATCCGCTATTACCTCCGTAAGTGGCAGCGACCATAACAACTAAAATCAGTGTAGCCGGTAAAAATATAGATAATATAAATCGGCGTAATGGGAAACGATATACAATCATCAGTATAGTTGCAGCGGGTAGGAGAACAACAACGTAACTGGGCTTTGCTATAGCACTAAAAGCTAAAAGAACAGCTCCTGAAAATATAAAAGCAAAGCTGTTATTTTGGTTTTTTTAGCCATGAGTCTAACCAAATAAAATGCAGTACGGCAATTGGTTTTACTAGTAAAATAGTCGGGTTATGATAAACACTAAGTGCTATGTAGCCGTTATACATATGTCCATCAATAAAATAAAGAGCAGGAATTGCATACACGAAGCACATAACCATAGCCAGTATCGCTACTATTGGTCGAGACACGTGTTCAACAGTTCCCAATACTAAAAATGCATATATGCTAAAACCCATAATAGCGTAGTTAGCAATCAACAATAAAAATTGAGCCAGCAACCAGTCGTCACAAAAAAATCGAAAATAAGTCAATAATAAATGATAAAAAAAGTGAGCTGGCCACATGAAATTTTCAGCAAATCTAAGGTGATCTGTGTAATCAAATCGGTCTAACATGCCATTAACAAGTGGAATAATTAAGATTACGGGTAGTCCAGCAGCTATCAAGTAACCTAAAGCATGAATGCGAATATGAACGAACAACTTATGTAATGCTGGCATGATTATCACGCTCCAAAAAAACCCAATACTTTTGCAGTAGAAATAACATCAAGGCGAGAGTAAAAATCATCGCGCCTTGCACAATCTGATGCGGAAAACCAAAATAATCTACGGCTAACCACAAAACACTTAGGTTAAGTAGATAGCCAATAGCATAGCTAATAACATAACGAACGAAAGCGCCACGCATTGCGCCTTGATGTCTAAAAGACCATGACCGATTAAAGATAAAAGTTTGCGCAACACCTACAATGTAAAGTAGGCTCATCGCTGACTTATAACCCATACCAACATTTGTTAGCAGAAGATAAAGAAAATAACCAAAAGCATTACTTGCAACACCGACTAAAGCATACCTTGAAAGTTGAACATGCCATTTCATATTGATTGAGTCTCGCTTTTACGCCATTCCCAGATGTACCAAGGTGCGTCGGAACCAACATTGAAAATAAGGTCAAGAATCGAAACTCCATGCTCAAACGGCGAAAATCGCTGTGGATATTCGGGATAACCTGAGTAATCCTTCCAAATCAATTCAATGTTTGCTTCCGCGAAACGAGAAGGATCAATATAATCTTTTGCAGCCGGACCAGAAATATATCGATCTGCTTCAGCTTTAGTAACCAATTCTAGGAGTCTTTCGAGCTTCAGACCCGAGAGGTTGTAATCTCTGGAATCTCGGAACTCTGTCTTGATATTCAGAATTTCACTTGAAATTGAGCGTATCAAGGTCTGGTTTAGAACAGAAAGGTTAGTCCACTTTTGCCCAAGATAAATATCCTCAAAAAAATCTCGATAACTGGCAAAATATGGTGATTTTCCATAATGTTGTTGAATTGTTTTCCAGTGTTTCGCTTGCCAAGAATAATCTTTTATTTGCACTTCACAAATCAAACGATTTGAATCAGTACCTACTGGAATTGTAATCCATTCTAATCCTCTTGGTGTTTTGATCTTATTTCGATTACGCCAATCATTTTTAGTAAACTGAAGATCATCATAAAAGATAAATAGATCGGCATCGCAGATAAGATCAAAGTAACCTTTCCAAGGAATGTAGTTGGACTGGAGGATAACGACATTTTTCATAAAAAAATTTGGCTACTTGCTAATGATTTAAAGCGAGACAGTAAGTCAGTTAGTTTGATTGCTTGATTTTCGCTAAAATAGCGATCATTAAATAAGTTAATCACATGGCAATGTAGCATTTTAGCAAATGGCGCATTGCCTCGTCCAAATATACCCGCCAATGAATCGTAATGCCCACTAGCAAATAATCCTTCATTATAAATAGCGTCTAGCACAGATTTTTTTTCCTGTACATGGATATTAAATCGCCATGATTGAAAAGTGCTGGGAAACTGAATATCGGAAGATAATCGATCAGAGTAAATTAAATTTATCGCTTTTTTTCTTTCCCTTATTTGAATTAGTTCTTGCTCAACCTGATTTTGATACGATATCCATGTTTCCTGTGGTTTTGTCATATCAAGCCAGTCGCTATTTATGTAAGAAAAATTCTGTTGTGTCCTTAAAGCTTGTTTATATTGAAAAGTTAAATCATCGAGATTAGCAGCGTTAAAGGCTGATGAAGTACAAGTGTAGGGTATGTCATCACTGATTACGCCAAACCCTCCAAAACCAATATCAGCATACTTCGCATATCCTGTACTAAACAACGCGACATCGACATGCGGTGTCAGTATCCTGTCAAATGACGGTGGACACAAACAACGGTCATCTACAATCATTGCCTGCGGAGATAAATTTTTAATAACTGAAAAAATATCTGTTGCATCAAAAATTGCTCCATAAGTTCTTACATACACGATCCCAGCGGGTTTGTTGTAAGGCTGTGACCAACGTTCAACTAATGCTTTGTGATCCATGCAAAGAGTGTTTGGCGCAATATCGACAAACTCGAATGATCGCTGTGCTTTGTGAAAAACCATTGGGACAATAGGACAAATATTAGCTGGCAACAAGAATGGTCCTTTTAAAGTATGTACATTGAGGAGATTAAATAAGATGGTTGATGCCCTGCGTTCGAATACGATCATCCTTTCTGTCTCGCTGGCAAACCGTAAACGACTGAACCATTATCGACGGATTGCAGGACACCAGCTCCCATCCCGATAAAAGTATAGTTACCTATGAAGATATCCTCTCGAATAGTCGCGCTAAGACCGATAAATGATCCCGTTCCTATTTGAACACGAGCGCCAACACATGCGTTTGCTGCCACGAAAGAACCATCTTGAAAAACTGTTTCGTGTTCAATCACAACATGGGAATTGATGATGTTGTAGTTTCCTAGTGAAACATTATGTTGTAAGCATGAGTGAGATAGAATCACATTTCCATAACCTAGTTTAACATTAGGTGAAACATAGGCGGAAGGATGAATGAAATTTGCAAAACGAATAACAGGAATTTTAAGTGCTCGAAGAAGAGTTAATCTCTCCATCATTACATCTGGTCGATAAAGAGAGAAAATAAATTTAACATCTGTATCGTGGTATTTAGTCCATGCCTCTTTAACACCGCATAGTACTGAAAATCCAGCTATTTCACGATTTAGCGGTGATTCATCAATAGCAAAACCAACTACAGACATTGGATATCCGAAACGAAGTCGAGCATCTTCGATTTGCTCGGCTATATTTATAGCAGTTCCTTTCCCACCAAAGATTATGACACGTTGCTGATTCATTGATCGTGGTCACTCCAAGTACGATAACCAACCATAAATAACGGTTTCTTCGATGATTTGAAGTTCATCCGTCCTAGATATTCGCCAAAGATACCTAAAACTAATAGCTGTACCCCACCGAACAGCAAAATTCCTGCCATGATAGATGCGTAACCAGATACGTTAATGCCACCGATAAAAAATCGCCCGATAATGATAGTGAACCAAATCATGCCAATAGCAAAAGCTATAATACCTATCCATGTCGCCATTTTTAGTGGAAGGTCAGAAAAAGTAACGAAAATATTTATAGTATGAGTGATGAGCTTTCTGAAAGTGTAATTACTAACGCCATAGGTACGTGTTCCATGCGGAACCTCGACGGTGGTATAGCTATTAGTAAGCCAAGATAAATATCCGTCTACAAAAGGAAAAGGAGAATCAAACTGAGGAAGTGTGCGGGCAACATCACCACGAATCATACGAAAACTTGTATAAGCATGATTCAAAGACGGAATAGCTTTACTAAACAACCAGCGAGCAGTGTGAGATGTGATATTGCGCCAAGATTTATGAGTACGTTCAGGATAAACTCCATAAACTAAATCATACCCTTCCAACGCCTTTTTGTATAAATTTGGCAGATATTCTGGCACTTGTTCTAAATCATCATCTAAGGTTGCAATCCACTTACCCCTAGAATGAGCAAAACCGCAAATTGTGGCAGCATGTTGACCAAAATTTCGATTGAGTTGTATGCCACGCACCCGACGATCTTCTTTAGCCAGTTCTTCGATGATATTCCAAGAATTATCACCACCGCAATCTTCCACTAAAATTAACTCAAAATGCGGATCAATCGTTTCCAATACCGCAGTAATTCGACGATGTAATTCGCGCAGCGTATCTTGTGAACGATACACAGGAACCACGACCGAGATAGTCGGGTTTGATGGTCGCTGAATGTCTTGATCGTTCACAATGACACCTGTACTATCCAAGTTGTTCAACATTAAATTCAGTTTTGATCCGTGTTCTATGATTTTAGCGGTACGTTAAAATAACGTTTTGTGATGCTCCGCGCAATTGAATAAACGGGTTAGGATCATCACCAATAAATACCGGATCAATTGTGCCTTCCGTAACTTGCATTCCAGGAAGATAATGATATTTGAGTGTGATGGAGTCGCCTAAAACAGCTTTGAAAACCAGTCGATTTGCATCTCTTGCAACAAGTTCTCCCGCCCCTGCTAAAAAGAAACTGTGCAGACGCTGTACCTGATAAAACTTCAGTTGCTTCCATTCGTTAATACAAACGACGCCGTTTAATTGGTCAAAATAACGCTTGCTTTTTTCCGAGTGGGCAATGATCCAGCCGATATTGTAGCGATCAAAATACTCGTGCATTTTTTCTGGTGAAATCTCTGCGATTGGCTTCGTAAATGCCTTTCCATCCCAGAAAGAAGCAAAGCCAGTTTGCACATATGGTCCGCCAACAAACTCACGTTGGCTTTTTAATGCAAGTATTCCAGCAATATGACCGCCATCATGGATTCTTCCGAGCGAGGTTTCAAATAGACTCGTGCTGAATTATCGGTGTTAGTATTCAAAAAACTCAGAATATGATCTGCATATTCTCCTTGATGACGCGCCTGCGGTGGATGTTGACCATAATGTCCAATGTTAGCAGATGAAACCTCGCGTCCCATTTCAACGACACTGATTGTAAGTCCAATCGCAAGCAGACCAGCACTTGCACGAGAGATTGCTCGTCGCCATGTTTTCTCGTGTTGTAATGCGTTGCAAAAAATTTCCGCAATGCTTACTGCGCGGGCAAGGCAAGAAATAAATAGGCAACTGTAGTAAATCGATTCGGCTGGGTAAGTTTCCCTAATACGTCGTTATCGCCTGCCGTATAAGCATATAGGAGCCAGAACACGCCAACGCCAGAATAGGTTAAAAGTAACCGCCGTTGGCTGCTGAAATAGGCTAAAAAGAATCCTAATAACAGCCAGCGCAATTGGCGTATTGATTCTTGCTCCGTTGGCTTTATCCCAAATACCAAGAAGAGATTTAATCACTAAATCGCCGCCAGTCGCCCGTTGATAAAGATCAAAAGTCTCTTGTATTTCCAGTGGATTCATAAAGTAGTATAACCAACCAACATTCAACAGGATGCCAATAGCTGCTACCGCTAATAACGCGGTTAACCCAAACTGCCAATGAACAGCTTGCCTATTTAAGGCAAGATAAAAAATTAAAAAAACAGTTATTGGCAGTGGGAACAAAGGATGACTAAAAAAGAGAAATGCGGCAACTAATCCTAATGCCACTGTAGCAATTAATGTTTTGGTAAACGCTTGCGTCAGTAACCGCACCACTAATGCTGTAAACGGAAGCGATGCAAAAGCAATAAAAATAAATGAGACCATGCCAGCGGTGTGAAACCAGCGAAATATACCCGTCCACCACAATAGCAAACCTAGCGCCGCGCTGATTGCGATTGCATTGCGCTCAAAGCGTAAAATAATTAAAGTGAGTGGTAAACAAATGCTGGCAATAAGAGAAACGGCAAAGGTATACAGTTTCCAAATGTCTGCTGCTGTCAGACTGCTTGGTAGAATATTCGCTAAAAATGCTGGCAATCTGTCGCTATGGTTAAGCGCAAAGCCGGTGGCTCTACCCGCAGCAAAAAAAGGATCATATCCAACCGAACCGACTGCTGCTCCCATTGCAACATTGTATTCGTGAAAAGGGTTGTCAATGTATAATAAACTTGCCGAACCAAATAGTTCAGATAGTGGAAAGGTTTGGGCAACCAGAAAAAATTGTAATGCAAAAGTTAGACCAAGAATCACTCCAATTACAATGACGTTTGGAGTAAACTTAACGGAGTAAAATAGCCTTAAATAGTTGGCTTTTTGTGACATGATTACCTGCCTTGATTAACGATAAAATCGAGCTGTAGTCGTCAGAATATCGATTCTTTAGGCAGTCAGGATACTGCCACTAGCTCACTGCTAACGCAACGCTTTTTTATAATTGCTAGAGATAAGCGTATACAACTGATAGTGCGGTGAACTTCGTAGGATACCGAAAAAGAAAATTCTTCATCAAATAATTTAAAATCAATTGCCCACAGGAATTGCCATGCAACAGCCACAACCCAAACCACCATTACCCGACGACGATAAACGCTGGAAACTCGTTAACGCACGATGCGCCGACATGGTTACGCCGATCACGCGCTCATTGAAACGCTGCACAGCGTACAAAATGCCTTTGGTTTTCTGGACGAAATTGCACTGCGTTTCGTTGCTGCATCGCTCGATTTGCCCCTAAGCAAGGTTTTTGGCGTGGCAACCTTCTATCACATCTTCATGCTCAAACCGAAAGGTCGCCACACCTGCGTGATTTGCACCGGGACTGCGTGTTATATCAAGGGCGCAGGCGCATTGCTCGACGGCATTCACGCCCGCTACGACATCAATTCCGGTGACACCACTGCCGATGATCGGTTATCACTGCTGACTGCCCGCTGCGTGGGCGCCTGTGGACTCGCGCCAGCAGTAGTGCTCAACGGCGACGTGCTGGGTAAGCAAAACGCCGCGACTCTCGTTAACTCCTTGGAGGCATTGGACTGACATGCACCCAGAAGACCTCGCTGAAAAAGCGGCGCAATTTCGCGCCGAAGAAGCTGCCATCAAACGCGAAGTGCGCGTGTGCGTCGCAGCCAGTTGCCAATCCTCCGGTGCGCTGCCGGTATTTGAGGCACTGACACAAGCCTGCGGTGACGGCGGCGGTACCTGCCGCATTAAAGGCGTCGGCTGCATGGGCTTGTGTTCCGCCGGACCGTTGGTCGCAGTCGCAGATAAAAATTGTGATCTCGCAGATTCAGTGCTTTACCGCGATGTCACGCCCGAAGATGCGTCCGACATTTTGCACAGCGTCTGCGGTGCGCCAGTGGAACGGCTGCGCTGCTCGACTGAGCAACCATTTTTCGCCCGCCAGCAACGCATCGTGTTGGAAAATTGCGGCATCATCGACCCCGATAGTTTCAAAAGTTACGTTGCTGCTGGCGGTTATGCCGCACTGGTCAAGGCGCTGAGTGAAATGACTTCTGCCGAAGTGTTGCGTGAAGTGACCACCAGCGGACTGCGCGGACGCGGCGGCGGTGGTTATCCAACTGGGCTGAAATGGTCAACCGTCGCCAAAACGCCCGGCGCAGAAATATGTGATTTGCAACGCCGACGAAGGCGATCCGGGCGCATTTATGGATCGTGCCGTGCTCGAATCTGATCCGCATCGCGTGTTGGAAGGAATGATGATTGCCGGGTACGCCATTGGCGCCAGCAAAGGTTATGTCTATGTTCGTGCTGAATATCCGCTGGCTGTCGAACGACTGCAAACTGCCATGCGCACGCCAAAGGCGCAGGTTTTCTCGGTCATCGCGTCGCCGATACGCAATTTAATTTTGAAGTGGAAATTCGCCTCGGCGCTGGCGCGTTTGTCTGCGGCGAGGAAACGGCGCTCATGGCGTCGATTGAAGGCTTGCGCGGTCAACCGCGTCCGCGTCCACCGTACCCAGCCGAATCTGGGCTGTGGGGCTGCCCGACGCTGATTAACAACGTCGAAACCTTCGCCAATATCGCGCCGATTATTCGCAATGGCGGCGAGTGGTTTGCGGGCATCGGCACGGAAAAATCGAAAGGAACCAAGGTGTTTGCGCTGGCTGGCAAGATTCAGAACACCGGACTGATTGAAGTGCCGATGGGAACCAGTCTGCGCGACATCATTGAAATCATCGGCGGCGGCATTCCCGACGGGCGCACCTTCAAAGCCGTACAAACCGGCGGTCCTTCTGGCGGCTGCATTCCAGACGCGCATCTCGACATCGCAGTCGATTATGACAGCCTGAAAACACTGGGCACGATGATGGGATCGGGCGGCATGATCGTGATGGATGACACTTCGTGTATGGTCGATGTCGCCCGTTATTTCATGGAATTCTGCATGACCGAATCGTGCGGCAAATGTATTCCATGTCGCGCTGGAACCCAGCAAATGCACGGGCTATTAGAAAAAATCACCAAAGGACAGGGCACAACTGCCGATTTGGCCTTATTGGAAGAATTATGCGAAGTGGTGCAAGCCACCAGTTTATGCGGGCTGGGGCAAACTGCGCCCAATCCAGTATTAAGTACGCTGCGTTATTTCCGCGAAGGAATACGCAGCAAAGTTGGTGAGTGAATGAAGTGAGTGAAGAGGATAGGCAGATGATTGTTCAATTAAAAACTGCAATTTGCATTCTGATTTAACTGTGGGTCAAAACTACTCGGTCATTGGTATTGAATGCGATGACTATCGCGTTTTAAAGCGATTTAGGTAAACCTTATCTGTATTCAGCCGCGATCTTCACCGTCATTGATGCAACTGAATCACCCGATTGGCGCAGCGAAATCGGTGCTGATGGTGAACGTTATGCCTATCCACCATTGTTGAATGCACCGGGGTTTTTTGAGGATTTCTTTGACGATCTTCCATCAGCAGTGACAACGTTTTGGCAAGTTGTCAATCAACGGCTAGCGCAGGCAGCATAACGCGATGAATCACGATCAAGATTTCTATCAATGGTCAATGAACTGCGCCGAGCAATTGCGAACGGGTCATCTCGCTGGTTTGGATTTGATCCGTATTGCCGAGGAAATTGAAGATATGGGACGCAGTGAAAAACATGCGCTAGCAAGTCATCTTCGCGTATTGATATTGCATTTATTAAAATGGCGTTATCAACCGGCATTACGCAGCGTGAGTTGGCGGTTATCCATTACAAATGCGCGGGATGACATTGCGGAATTGCTTGAAGATAATCCTAGTCTCAATCACCAGCTACCAGAAATAGTCATACGCCGCTATTCGGCAGCGCGGCAAGGCGCAATACTCGAAACCGGTTTACCGGCTGCAACTTTTCCAACTGATTGCCCGTTTACCATTGCGCAATTGCTGGATTCTGAATACTGGCTTTAATTGCGATTTGCGCATTCACTGACAACTCAGAAGATAAAAACTCTGCTCAAAGTTAGCGAATGGAACATTAAATAACCGTTGATAATTTCCCGCACAACGGCGGCAAATGCTGGCAACGTCATTCCCATGAATATCCGCCAGCACTGCCGCAATCAACGGAAATAAATGCGGTGAATTGGGTTTGCCACGATGCGGCGCTGGCGCTAAATACGGCGCGTCGGTTTCGATTAAAATGCGTTCTAATGGAACACGCCGCGCTACTTCGCGCAATGCGTCCGCAGTTTTTGAATGTCACCACGCCCGAAACGAAATATAAAATCCTAATTCTAATCCGCGCTCGGCAATCTTCCCAACTATCGGTAAAGCAATGAATTACACCGCCAATCTCGTTGGCGCGTTCCTCAGTTAAAACACGAATAATGTCAGCTCCCGCATCGCGGTTGTGAATAATCAGCGGTTTGCCGCAAGCTCGCGCTGCGGCAATATGAATGCGAACGTTCATGCTGCAAGTTAAATCGCCGCTGCTGCGATAATAATCTAATCCCGTTTCGCCAATTGCCACGCAACGCGCCTCGGTCGCTAATTCAACCAATTGGTGCAACTGTTACTTGAAACGCCGGCTCATGATTGGGATGAACGCCAACGGAAACTGCGATTTGTGGAAATGGATCAATCAATTGGCGCATTGCTGAATAATGCTCAAGATCAATTGCGACGCAGAGCATTTGCGTTACTTCTGCCGCAGTGCATTGTGCAATAAAACGGGCAAAATCGCCGTCATACGGTGTGAGATCAATGCGGTCTAAATGGCAGTGAGAATCTATTAACATGGCAGTTCAAAAACTCAAATTACATGGTGTGCGTGGGGCGATCAGAACCGGCTGATCCTGCGAGATAGGCTTCAATTTTGCGCCGAGCGCCGCCCTTATCTTGTTCACTGAATTGGACTCCAACGCCAATAGAACGATTGCCTTCTGCGCCCGGTGGCGTGATCCAAATGACTTTACCAGCACCGGCAATCGGTCGGTTTCATCCATCAATTGCAGCAGCAAAAAGATTTCAATCGCCGAGCTGATAGGATTTGGTGGTCGGAATAAATAAACCCCGTTTTTAATGTAGGGCATAAACGATAAATACAGTGCGCTTTTATCTTTGATGGCAAAGCTCAAAATACGCTGTTTGACCGCTTAATGAACCGGAATTTGGCATATTCATTCTTTAAGATTTCCTGTGCACTGTTTAATTTGTGCCCATTCAATTGCTAATGATTCTAAAATAAGCAGCGATTGATATTGGCATTAAGCTGAGTTCCCGCCTCTAAAATCCGCCGCAATAAACGATGTCCCGCACGGGTGAAATGCGCCCAGCCAGCGCGGCAAAATCGCCCTGATGATCGGGATTATTCAATCGCGGCGGCTGCTGCGCGACCATCAGCCGCAGCAGATCGCACAGCCAACCGGCGAGCCAATCCAGCATTTGCGCTGCGCCCTGCGTGTTCCAAATCGCTGCTTCAGCAACCGGATCGCGGGTTTTGGCGGCAATGGCGAGAAATCCCGTCAGTCGCAAGCGCCGTTGTTCAAGCAGTTCATCGTTGAATTCGGTCAATGCTCGCAGCGGTGCGCCGTGCGCCAGCCGCAACCGCAAGGTTTGATCGCGTTGCGTGGTGTGACTGCGCAGCCACGCGGCGCGACGGTTTCGGCGGGAATCGGCACTTTGAGGTGCTGGCAGCGACTGCGAATCGTCGCCGGCAATTGCCCGATTGCTCGCCAATCAAGCATAAAATCGTGCGCCCAGCAGGTTCTTCCAGTGTTTTCAGTAGCGCATTGGCCGCCGCAGTGTTGAGACGATCTGCGGGATCAATCAACACGATTTTGCGCGGTGCGCGACTTGGCGTGAGCGATTCGTGCTCAGTGAAAGCGCGAATGGTGTCAATCGTAATGAGATTGGATTTGGCTTCGGGATCAGGACCGAGACGAGTGAGATCGGGATGTGTGCCCGCAGCGAGCAGATGACAGTCGGCGCAAGTCCCGCAGGGTACGCCGTCATGGTCACAGTGCGGACACAGCAGTGAATGCGCTAACTGCTCGGCAAGCAAGCGTTTTCCGACACCTTGCGGACCGCTAATGAGCAGTCCATGCGCCAGCCGATCTGCGGCGCGAGCGGTTTGTAAACCTGTCCAAATTTCGGTTAACCAAGGTAAAGCAGCAACAGAAAGTGCGGGTGTGGTCATGCGCTGGTCCAGAATTGATTCATTTCGATGTTTAGTTGCAGTTGGAAGCTCAGTATTGGTTCACAATGATAAATCTGCATTGCGCTCCCGGACTGGTTCCGTATTCTGCTTAGGGCTGCGCGGTTAAAAAAGTTGTCAGTTATCAGTAAGAAACTGTCATTACCGACGATTGAGAATTAAATCAATAGTTTGCGTTTCAACTGCGCAGTTCCTACTGTTTTTTATCACCATCGGTATTGGAATCTCTGCGCATGTCCGCGATCACTTGGCTTAAATCACAACGCCCACTTGCCGGTCGCGCCCTCGCGCACACCATTTGGCTCAACACATTCAACGGGTTGCTGGCCATCGCGCAAGCATGGTGTTTGGCGTCATTCTCAACGCGGTGATGTTTGAAGGCGCAGACCTCGTCGCAGTACAACGCTGGCTGCTGAGTTTATTGGGATTGCTGGCAGTACGCGCAGTCATTGTGTGGTTGGGTGAACGCGCTGCCTTTACTGCGGCAGCCAAAGTGCGAATTCATTTGCGCGATCAAGTGTATCGGCATTTGCAAACGCTCGGTCCAGCGTATCTCGCCACCGAACGCAGCGGCGCGTTGGTGGAAACACTCACCAAAGGCATCGATGATCTGGAAGGTTATTACGCCCGTTTTTTGCCGACGATGACCTTGACGATGATTTTGCCGCTGGCGCTATTAACCGTCGTGCTGCCGATGGATTGGCTGGCGGGCGCAGTGCTGCTGATTACTGCGCCGATGATTCCGCTGTTTATGATTTTGATTGGCTCCGGCGCAGAAGTGCGCAATCAGCGCCAGTGGAAGCAGTTGGCGCGAATGAGTGCGCATTTTCTCGATGTCATTCAAGGCTTAACCACGCTCAAACTGTTTGGCGCCAGCCGCCGCGAAGTCGCAGTTATCGCCAAAATTTCCGATGACTACCGGATCAGCACGATGCAGGTGCTGCGGATCGCGTTTTTATCGTCGGCAGTGCTCGAATTTTTCGCCACTGTCGGCATCGCTATCATCGCCGTGTTTATCGGTTTTCGTTTATACGACATGGCGTTACCGGTGCCGCCGTGGTTCAAAGTGCCACATCAACTTTTTGCACGGGTTATTTGTGCTGATGCTGGCGCCGGAGTTTTACGCGCCGCTGCGCAATCTCGGCACGCAATATCACGCACGAATGGCAGCTACGGCAGCAGCGGAACAACTGATTCGCGTGTTAGAGACCAAATCCCCCAACCACCCTGCGCCAACAAATCCCCCAACCCCCTTTGCTAAAGGGGGCTCTTCAACTCCCCCTTTGCAAAAGATGCTCTTTTGTCTCCCCCTTTGAAAAAGGGGGGCTGGGGGGGATTTCTTCACTCGCCGTGCGTTTCGAGGCAGTGCATTTCAGTTATGAAGCCGGACGCGATGCGCTGCGCGGGCTGAATTTGGAATTCCCGCTGGGCAACGGATCGCGCTGGTCGGCACTAGCGGCGCAGGCAAAACCACGATTATCAATCTGCTGCTGGGCTTTTTGACGCCGACGCCGGGCGCATTGTGGTTAACGATCAGGACCTTGCAGAAATTAATCTCGCGATTGGCGGCAACATCTGGCGTGGGTTCCGCAGCAACCGCGCTTATTTCAAGGCAGCATCGCCGACACATTCGGCTCGGTGCGCAGCTGCGTCATTTGATGCAGTGCGCGAAGCAGCGCGGCGGGCGCGGATTGATGCGTTTATTGACGGTTTGCCAGATGGTTATGACAGTGTGGTTGGTGAGCGCGGCGCGGTTTGTCTGGCGGACAGATTCAACGGATTGCGCTGGCGCGGGCATTTGTGCGCGATGCGCCGCTGGTGATTCTCGACGAAGCGACCGCCAATTTGATCCCGAAAGTGAACGGCTGGTGCAGGAAAGTATCGACGAGCTGGCGCAGGGACGGACGTTGTTGGTGATTGCGCATCGGCTGGCAACGGTGCGCCGAGCAGATCAAATTTTGGTGTTAGATCAAGGACAAAATTGTAGAACAAGGCACTCATGTCAGCCTCGCTGCTGCGGCGGACGTTATGCCCGTATGATTGCCGCAGATCGGGGACATTGAGGTTACAACATAGTAAACGATATGCTATGTTTTTATTGAGTAATGTTAATGATTGCTTATGGCATGAAAACCCATGTACATTCCAAGTAGAGAAGCTGCTAAACGACTTGGCTGCCATCCCTGTACGCTCAGAAAATGGGCAGATGCTGGCAAAATTCCCCACATTCGCACCAGCAGCGGACAGCGCCGCTACGAATGTTGATGCTTATCTCCGCATCCAACCCCAGCGCGTAGTCATTAGCTATTGCCGCGTTTCTTCATTCAAACAGCGCGATGATCTCGACCGCCAAGTTCAATTCATACGCAATCAATATCCACAAGCAGAGATCATTAAGGATATTGGTAGTGGACTCAATTTCAAACGCAAAGGACTTAAAGTTATTTTGGAACGCGCAATGCGCGGCGATTGCATTCAACTTGTGGTTGCCCCACCGTGACCGACTGGCAAGATTTGGCTGCGAACTCATTCAACAGGTT
>NZ_PPGH01000012.1 GCF_002958735.1 Chromatium okenii
CACAGCATAAAATGATTACAAATTACAGGCAAATAAAGCATCAACTGTGCAATGGTTCCTTTTGCGAATCGCTTTTGCTTTTGACCAGTAGTGTTCAATCGGGTTTAAGTCAGGTGAATATGGTGGTAAGTATTCTAAAATATGTCCGCTTGCTTTAATCTTCTGCTGAATATCTTGTCTTTTGTGAAAAGTAGCATTATCCATGACAAGAACGCAGTTTGCTGGTAGTTTTGGCAACAAATCATCGGTTATCCATAAAAAGAAAAACTTGAGAGTTAATTGAACCGGTAAATAAAGTCACCGTCACTAAATTAAAGTCAGTTATTGCCCCAATAGCATTTATTCGTCCTTTTTCATGCCAATTGCGCTTGTCTAAACACTTTTTTCCGATAGGAGAGTATCCATAAGAACGCGGCATATCGTTAGCAAATCCACTTTCATCAATATAAACTATTGTTTTTTTAGTTGTTTTATAGCTTGCTATGCGTTCTTGAAATGAAAGACGTGCTTGTCATCTGCTTTGGGATGAGAAAATGTTTTTTTTTCGACTAATGCCCAATCTTTTCAAGGCTGCACCAATACCACTCTTGCTCACTTGCAATCTATCGGCACGTTCTTGAAGGTAAGCATCAGGATACGTTTCAACATCTTTTAGCAGTTGATTGGTGTTAATTTTAGTTGCAGGTTTGTTGCGATGCTTTTGTGGCTCTAGTTCTTTATTCCAGCGAATTAAACTCGCAGAGCCAACTCCTAGCCTGCGGGCAGTTTCACTATAAGTAAGGTTAAATTTTTCTTTTATTTCTAATGCTCGACGACGGAAATCAACAGAGTAGGTCATTTGCTTTTCACTCCTCATTTATAAAATCATTTTATATTGGAATTGCTATAAATCGCAAGAAACTACTTTTAATGGACGGCAATTTCTGTTATACGCCGCCTATCTTGATTCCGTTATCCACTGAGGTATAAGCCATGTTAGATACTGAAAACAGCTATGGACAGGAGGTTGTGGAGCGTATTCCACCGCTGACCCATCAAGAATCACGCAGTCAACAAGCAGCCAGCCTTGATATTCGTCGTCGCATTGAACACATGCGCGAAATCAAACGCTTGCGCGAGCTGCTTGATGACCCAGAATTCGATGAATTGAATGAATAACTCAGGCTGCCGCGGGCGGTAGCGGTGAACGCTGGAGATGGATTTCTAGCGGTTGGCGAGCAGATAAATGCACCTCGCGTTGCGGGAATGCCATGACTAAACCCTGTTCAGCAAAGGTCTCATAAATCGTTTGATGTAATTCGGTAATCACGTCAATACGTCCATCAACAGTTCCCAAATAACAGCGCAGCGTGATCGTCAAGGCATTATCCGCAAAACCATCAAAACTGACTAAGGGTTCAGGATCATCAAGTACGCGCTCATTGTTCTGGGCAATTTGTTTTAATACCCTTAGCGCCAATTGTGTGTCGCTGCCATATTCAAGCCCAATCGGAATGCTAATTCGGTTTTGCTGGTCGGTAAGCGTCCAATTCAATAACCGTTCAGTGATGAATTCCTTATTTGGAACTAACAGCTCCTGCTTGTCCCAGTTGCGAATGGTGGTAGCACGGATTTGAATGTTGGTCACGATGCCGGAAGTTTCGCCAATGGTTACGATGTCACCGACGCGCACTGGGCGCTCGAATAGAATAATCAAACCACTCACAAAGTTGGCGACGATTTCTTGTAACCCAAAACCAATGCCAACGCTCAATGCTGCGACGAGCCATTGCACTTGCGACCAATTAAATCCCATGGCGTTAAACGCTAATAAAAACGCAGTGGCAATGATGAAATAACGCACCAGTGTTTTAATTGCATAGCGTCCACCCGCCGAGACTGAATCACTTTGCAATAGCACGATTTCCAATAGCGCCGGTAAATTTTTTGCGGCAATGACCGCAATCAATAGAATTACGAGCACTAATCCAACATCAGCGACGGTACGGGAATTAACTGGATTTGCCCATCCACTACACCGCTGTAATGCCAGAGCGCGAATTGCTCAAATAAAGTGAACGCCGGTAATACTTCCGACCAGGTCAACCAAAAGCCGCCAACTGCGCTGAAAAAAATCGCTGCGTTAATCAGATGACGGGTTTGTTCATCGAGTGCCGCTAAATCAGGTTCGGGAGTTTCCAGCAATTCTTCTACTTCTGCCGGTGCTCGCCGTGCTGCTTGCCGATCAAGCGCCGCCTGTAGCGCCAGCCGTCGCCGCGCCACCATGAGCCAGCGCACAATCAATTGGTGAATGACGACCAGCGCCAGCGCCAGCCATGTTTGGTACACCAGCGATTGAAACAGCACGCCGGCCGTGTAGACGTAGCCCACCAACGCCAGCCCTGCGAGCACCAGCGGCAAGCCCACGATGCCGAAAAACCACAGATAACGCAGGCGGTTGAGCCAGCCAGTGGGTGCGGCGAGCAGTAGCGGCGTCAAAACTCCGTGCTGAGGATTGAGCAGTCGCGCAAACAGCACTGCAAATCCGATCATGTTCGCCACCAGCATCAGACGACCGAGGCTGTTGGTGTAAACGGATCGTTGTGACGAAAAATCATCACCGTGAGCAGCGCCACCGGAATGACATACCAAGTAAAGCCGTCGAAATCGCGCCGCAGCCGTTTGACCGTGTCGCTGCGCCAGCGGAAATGTCGATCGCGACGCCATTGGGAAGGCACAGCGTGCGAAATGCCCGCAGGTAATACAGCCCAAAGGCAATCTCAACCAGCGCCATGCCGAACGCTCGGGCAAAGGTCGTCGCCTCCACTGCCGTTTGCAATTGTTGTCCGATGAGCCAGATCAACAGCGGCAACGGCAGCGCCACGAGCAGCGTCAAACCCAGAGCGTGTAACGTGAATGACACGCGGTCGCTGTGCACCTGACGCAGCGGCACGGCGCTGGTTTGGATCGCCCGTTGCAACGCGCTGCGTTTCCAAAACAGCAGGATTACGCCGAATAATTCCAACCAAAATAACAGATTGCGCGGAATTTGCGTGACCAGAACGGTCGCCACATCGCGCCAGCCGTTCCACGATCCCAGCCACAGCAGCGCCGTCGGTAATCCCGTTAACGTGTCCAAACTGACCGCTGGCGCACTGCGCACCCACAGCAACCGCTCGGCGAGGAACGCATCGTAAGCAGTGGCAATTTGCACCACCTGCTCGGCAGCGTAATTCAGTTCGCTGAGTTGACGGATGTAGTCGTCTTCAACTTTCAGTGCCTGCGCCAACAACGGTTTACGTTGTGCCAAAGTCAAGCTGAGTTGTTTACGCAGTACTGCGTTGGGGCTGTCAACATTTGGGTCTATCGATTCGCCCAATGCAGCAGCGAGTAATGTTGTGAGATAACCATCTTCATCGCGGAGCTGGCGCTCCTGCTCGCGGTAATGAATCTGCCGCAGCGTCGCCTCAGCAATGTCGTTTTCGCGCTCATTGATGGTTTTACGCAGTTGGCGCAAATCTGGCAGTTGCTGGCGATCATCCAGCAGAATTTGTCCCAGCGCCTTACTCAATCCGGCAGCATCAAGACGCTGTTTCGCACTCCGAAAACCTTGCTCAATCCGTTTGCGCTCGGCGGTCATGCCGTTGAGTTCTTGATTTAACCCGTCAAGCTGCTGCGCTAATTTCCCGATGGAATCAGTGATGTCCACATTTTGCTGGGTCAATTTCTGCACCAGCGGGTCTTTATTTTCCGCTTTACGCTGCGCCTGCTCGGAAGCACGTTGCGCAGCTTCAGCTTCAGCGGTACGGCGTTGATTTTGCTGCGCTTCCAGTGCCTGTTGCCGCAGTTTCAAACCCTGCAACGTCAGTGCGGTTTGATCGCGCTGCGCTTTATACAGCGCCTCACGCACTGCCTGACTGAGCAATTCCTGCTCCAGCATTCGACTTTCCGCCCACCACGCCTCGCGCTGAGTTTCCAGTGCCCAGCGCAGAGCTTGCGCCAATTCCGGCGCTTCACCTGCGGCGGTCGGTTGATGCAGCTTCACGTCAAGCTGATCAAGCTGTTGTTTTAATTCGTCAAACGCAGCCGCACTGCCGCCGGACGTTCGACACTGGAATTAATCTGTTTTTCAAACTCGCTGAGATTTGTTTCCTGCTGCGCCACGTCAGCCAGCACCTGACTTAATCGCTGATTGATGTCCGCTGCCGTCAACTGCGCCAGCGTGGGATCAACGGCAGTCGGCGCTGGCGCGTTTTTCAGTTGTTTGAGCAGCAGCGCAGTGGCTGGTGGTGCGGTTTTCAGCGATTCGGTGAAATCCGCTGCTTTCGCATTGAAATTATTGATGTCTTCTAAATTTGACTGCGCCCGCCGGTATTGCTCAATCAGACTCGCTTTGACCGTTTCATCCAAGCCGGTGGCGGCCTGCACTTCGGTCAATTTAGCGGTGAGTTGAGTCGTTGTCGGCAGCGTGGTGGCGCTTGCAGCGGGCGCATCAGCCAGTGCGGGCGCGGCGATGAATGCGCACAAATAGCAAGTAAAAACAATAATTAAGCGGATATTCACAGTGATTTAATAAACACCTTAGATTGACGTTGAAAGTTATACAGCGCCTGTTTTGCCATCGGCAGCGCGTCCAAACCAGCGGGTTGAAAACCGCGTTCTTGAAACCAATGCGCAGTCTGGGTCGTCAGCACGAATAACCGTTTGATTTCACGGGTACGCGCTTGATGTTCTAAATGTTCCAATAATCGTTCACCGCGTCGCGCTCCGCGATAATTGGAATGCACCGCTAAACACGCCAGCTCCGCCATACCTTCTTGTGGATAGTCGTATAACGCTGCGCAGGCCGTGACCAAACCGTCGCGCTCAGTCAACACGAAACGATCAATTTCGGTTTCGAGCCGTTCCCGCGAGCGGCGCACCAACACGCCACGTTCTTCCAGCGGCTGCAACAGCTCCAAAATGCTGGCGACATCGTTGATGTGCGCCGGGCGCAGCGTTTCGTAAGGTTCAGCGGAAATGAGCGTTCCGCTGCCGTCGCGGGTGAACAGTTCGCGCAGCAGCGCCCCATTTTGTCGCCGCGCTACCAAATGCACGCGCCGCACGCCGTGACGACACGCATCTGCGCCAGCGCGTAAACAGGCAGCAATTTCTGAATGCAGATCGGGCGTGGTGGTTAACAGCGCGTCTACTTCTCGCGCCAGCAAATTCGGTAATAAACGCGACGTGCCGGTTTCAGCACTATTTTCTAGTAAAAAGATCAGCTTATCGGCGTTCAGGGCAACGGCAGTGCTGCGAGCAACATCTGCTGCGCTGAGATTGAACACCTCGCCGGTCGGCGAATAACCCAGCGGTGGCATCAGCGCCACTGCGCCTTGATCGAGCACCGCCCGCAACATGCCGTGATCGACGCGCCGCACTGCGCCGGTGTGACCGTAATCCACGCCGTCAATCACGCCGAGCGGACGGGCGGTGATGACGTTGCCGGACACGACCGGAATATGCACACCAGCCATCGGCGAATTGGCGAGACCGAGCGACAGCAGCGCCTCAATTTCCACGCGCACCATACCCGCTGCTTCTTTTACGCAGCGCAATGCAGTGGCGTCAGTGATGCGCAACCCATTGATATAACGCAGTTGTGCGCCGTGCTGCGCCAGCCGCTCCTCAATTTGTGGGCGCGTTCCGTGCACCAGCACCAATCGAATGCCGCAGCCGTGCAGCAGCGCGATGTCGTGCACAAGGCTGGGAAATTGCGCATCTGCCACTGCTTCGCCACCGAATGCGATGACGAAAGTGCGACCACGATGCGCGTGAATATACGGCGTGGCATGGCGCATCCAGTCCACAAAAGGATCACGGTCAGACACAATTATTTCCTTTTATTTGAAGGAGTTGATGCTGCTGGCGCTGGTGGGCGCGGTTCGAGACCCAGCGCGATCAAACGCCAATGTAATGAACGTTCGCTGATGCCGAGAGCTTGGGCAGCGGCGGCATGATTGAAATTTTTAAATCCTTCCAACCGCCCGGTTTCATCAAATCCCCCCAACCCCCCTTTGCTAAAGGGGGGCTTTTCGTGCCCTTTTCCAAACGGGGGCGTTTCTTCCTCCCCCCTTTGAAAAAGGGGGGCGGGGGGATTTAACTCCCCCCTTTGAAAAAGGGGGGCCGGGGGGGATTTCTTCAATCGGCGCAGTTTTCAAATAAAGATCATCAATATCAATCAGATCGCCGTCGCCCAGCGCAATCGCTCGCTCTAAAATGTTTTCCAACTCGCGCACGTTGCCGGAAACGATTGCTGTTGCAGCGCAGCAATGGCAGCGGGCGTTAACGTCAATGCTGCTGTTTCGCCATCCGGTGCGGGCGCGAGTCGGCGCAGAATCTGCGCGGCGAGCAGCGGAATATCTTGTGGACGCTCACGCAGCGCCGGCATTCGTAACTCGATGACATTGATACGATAAAACAAATCTTGCCGAAATCGCCCTTGCTCCACTTCAACATTCAAATCGCGGTGGCTGGCGCTGATAATCCGCACATCAACCGGCACTTCGCGCTGGGTTCCAATCGGACGCACCCGCTTTTCCTGAATCGCCCGCAGCAGTTTGACCTGCGCCAGCAGTGGTAAATCCGCCACCTCGTCGAGAAACAGCGTTCCGCCCTCGGCAGCTTGAAACAAGCCTTCTTTGTCGCCAATCGCGCCGGTGAAGCTGCCTTTTTTATGCCCGAACAATTCGCTTTCCACCAATTCCGACGGAATCGCGCCGCAATTGACTGCGACAAAACGCCCTTCACTGCGCGGACCTTGCGCGTGAATGAGTCGCGCCGCCAATTCTTTACCGGTGCCGCTTTCGCCGGTGATGAACACTGGCGCTTGATGCCGCGCCAGCTTGTTGATTAACCGCCGAATTTGCTCCATCGCGGAGAATCGCCGAGCAGCCGTACTTCGCCATCACTCGCGCCGCTGCGTCCGCGCAATTTGAGCGCCGAGCCGACTAATCGCCGCAACAACTGCAAATCAACGGGTTTGGCGACGAAATCGAACGCGCCCGCTTTCATCGCCAGCACTGCCGATTCCATGTTGCCGTGCGCGTAATCATCGCCACCGGAATTGCGGATAGTGTTCGCTGATGTGACGAATCAGTTCCAGCCCCGAACCGTCGCTCAGGTTCATATCGGTTAAACATAAATCAAACCGATTGCGTTCCAATTGCTGCCGCGCTTCGGCAGCGTCGATGCAGTCAACGCCTGCACGTCCATTCTTTTGAGCGTGATCTTGAGCAGATCAAGAATATCGACCTCGTCATCGACGACGAGTGCTAAAGCCTTATTCATCGGCAGCCCGCCCAGTGGTTGTGGGAATTTTCAAGCGATAGTCCTTTGATGCGCTCGCAGATTGCCCTAATCTTGTGGCTCCTTATCAAATCATCACCAGAGAGTTTTTTCCATGAATCGAGTGCTTGCCAGTACCGCTATCGGTGTTTTGACTTACATGCTCGTGACTCCCGCATTTGCTGATCTCAAACCCGAAGATCAGATTGAATTTCGTCAGGCTGGTTACAGCTTCATGGCGTGGAACATGATCAAAATCAAAGCAATCTGCAAGGTGAATTCAACCAAGATCAGGTTGCCAATGCTGCCAATGTGATTGCGCCATCGCCAATTCCGGCATGGGCGCATTATTTGGACCCGGCACAGATCAAGCTGTCGGTGGACATAAAACTCTTGCCAAGCCAGAACTATTCAAACCAGAGAATGGCGAAGAAGTAGGACGCCTCGCTCGTGAGTTCGTCGATGCAGCAGAAAACCTCGCTGAAGTGGCGGCGGAAGGCGACAAGGATGCAGTGCAAACCGCATTCGGTGATCTCGGCAAAACGTGCAAAAACTGTCACGAGAAGTTTCGCGCCAACGATGACGATTGATCGAAAAAGTGCTTGATTTTGCTTGTGAAGGTCGCCCACGCGGGCGGCCTTTTTGTTGTGTGTTTACCAGCTCGGTACGCTGTGCACCGGCGCAGCAGTCAACATTCCGCCACTCGCCAGCCACACCACCAGCGCGCCAGCAATGGCGATAATCAACGCCAACCATCCGCCACCAGTCGCTGCTGGTACTGCCGAATCGTCAACCACAACGCAGCCAGTCAACATCGGACGAATCAGCGATGTGCCGCGTCCCAGCGTATAAAACAGCACCGCGCCGAGATGCAATCCAACCAAGCCGCTGATCAACCAGAAAAATTCTCGATGCAGGGCGCTGGCTTGTCCACTGAGTGCCGAGGTGACGAGCGGATATAACGGTCCATTAAATGCGATGTCGTCGTTGGCAATTAAGCCGCTGGCAGTTTGCAGCAGCAGCGCACCGAGCAGCGCCAGCACCGATAATGCGCCGAGCGGATTGTGACCAACGCCGCGCCAGTCGCCGCGCAATAGGCGCGAATGGCTGCGGGGCCGCGCACGAATTGGTGGAATCGGGCGTAAGTCGAACCGATGACGCCCCAGATCAGGCGGAAAGTCAGCAGTCCTAAAATGCCCAGCCCAATGCGCCCGTGCCATTCCATCAGATTGCCGCCGGATAATCCGGTCACCATCGCTGCCGTCACCAGTAAAAACAGCAGCCAGTGGGTGAGGCGCGTGGGCAGATCCCAAACGCGAATCGTTTTGATAGTCATTGATTTTTTAGCATGAATAACTTGGTTAGGAAGGATTTAATTGTGGCGCAAACACCACGCGGAAAACAGACGAGCGCAGTCGTGCTCTTGAGCGGTGGCTTGGATTCAGCGACGACGCTGGCAATCGCCAAAACAGAAGGTTTCACGCCTATGCGTTGTCATTTCGCTACGGGCAGCGGCATGTGATTGAACTCGCTGCGGCGAGTCGCGTCGCTGCGGCGCAGGGCGTGGCGGAACATGTCATCGCCGAAATTGATTTGCGGCGGTTTGGCGGTTCGGCATTGACTGCTGATTTAACTGTTCCAAAAGGACGCGACACGGCAGCGATGAGCAGCGGAATTCCCATCACTTATGTTCCAGCGCGGAATACGGTGTTTCTATCGTTCGCGCTGGCGTGGGCAGAAGTGCTCGGCGCAGAGGCGATTTTTATCGGCGTGAACGCGCTGGATTATTCCGGTTATCCCGACTGTCGCCCGGCGTATCTCGCTGCGTTTGAGCAAATGGCCAATTTAGCCACGGCAGCGGCAGTGGAAGGTCGGCGCAATTTCGCGTTCATGCGCCGCTGCTCGAATTGAGCAAAGCCGACATCATTCGCCGAGGCATGGCGCTGGGCGTCGATTATGGATTGACGTGCAGTTGCTACGATCCCGATCCCGCTGGTCGCCCGTGCGGACAGTGCGATTCCTGTTTACTCGCGCTCGCGGATTTGCCGAAGCCGGTGTTTCCGATCCACTGTTAACCGCTGCTTTTTGAGATAAGTTGATGACTGACAAGCTATTTTATTTTGCGAATGCCACTTTTCACGCTGCGCGGCATTGCCGAATTTGCCCGACGGACATCCGGCGCGACGGCGGCATGGCACAGTTTTACAGCGCGACTGCGGGCGCAGTTGCCAGCCGATTGGGCGCAATTTGCGGGCGCAGCGACTGGGCAATTAAGCGCCGTTGACCGAGCAGGTCGCCGCACTGAATTACTGCGATTTGAATGAAATCATGCCATTGCCGAATGATGCAGCGTTGGCGATGTGGCTGCGCGAGCGGCTGGCGCTGCCCGGTCTGGTGCAGCTCGGCGTGGACAGCACTGCCGATCAAGGTGCGGTGGTGAGCGAGCGCGGGGAAATTGAATTGTGGCGACGCTGGCGCTTTGAAGCGCGCATCGTTGCCGAATGTTCCGGCTGGGCATCAATGCGGACGAATGCACGGTCATGGTTTTGAAGTGATTGTGCATGTTGAGAAATCCCCCCGCCCCCCTTTTTCAAAGGGGGGAGGAAGAGAAAGCCCCCTTTTCGCAAAGAGATTGAAAAGCCCCCCTTTAGCAAAGGGGGGTTGGGGGGATTTGTTCAATAACCTTGATGCGCTCTGGCAGCCGCTTCACGCCGAATGCATCACGCCTGTCTCAACGACATTTCCGGTTTAGAAAATCCGACCAGCGAATTGCTGGCGCAGTGGCTGTGGCAACGATTCGCGCCGCAATTGCCGACGCTGCGCCGCGTGACGGTGTGCGAAACCGCGACCGCCGGTTGTCATTATGACGGGCAACAATTCCGCATTTGGAAAGAGCAACGCTTTGAAAGTGCAGTGCAATTTCCCGATGCGCCGGCTGGCGACGGTCGGCGACGGTTGCACGGTCACAGTTATTTGTTGCGGCTGTTGCTCAGTGCGCCGTTGGATGCAGTGCTGGGTTGGACGGTCGATTATGGCGACGTTAAAACCTTGTTTACGCCGGTTTATCGCCAGCTCGATCACCATCGGCTTGATCAATTGCCGCAATTAAAAATGCCGATCCTATTGAATTGGCGCACTGGATTCGGCGAGAAATTGCCGCGTTTTGCCTGCGCTCGATGGAATTGAAATTGAGGAAACGCCGGGCTGTGGCGCTGGGCTGTGGTGGACAAATTGAAGCCTTGCTATTTTGAACCTGAGCGCAATAACCATGAATACCTTTATTTTGGCGATAATCTCAACATTTTGCGTGAGCATTTGATAACTGAATCGGTTGATCTCATTTATCTTGATCCGCCGTTTAATTCCAATGCTAATTATAATGTGTTATTCAAATCGCCAAAAGTCACGATAGCCACGCGCAGATTGAAGCCTTCAGACACTTGGCATTGGGGCGAACAAGCCGAGCATGAAATGGCGGATATTCTTCTCCAATCGAATGCCAATGTCACTGAGTTATTAGGCAATGCGCAAACTTCTCGGCAGCAATGACATGATGGCATATCTCATTATGATGGCAAGCCGTTTATTAGAACTGCATCGCGTCTTAAAACCCACTGGCTCGCTTTATTTACATTGTGATCCGACTGCATCGCACTATTTAAAATCTTATTGGATGCAGTCTTTGGAAAGGTAATTTCCGCACTGAAATTAGTTGGAAACGCTCCAGTGCGCACAGCGACGCAAAACAAGGACGCAAACAATATGGCAACATTCGTGATGTGATTTATTTTTATACAAAATCCAACGAATGGACATGGAATGGCTTTTTCACGCCGTATAGCGAAGACTATCTTAAACGCTCATATCGTCACATTGAAGCAGAAACAGGGCGCGTTTATCGCTTGGATAATTTAACCGGTCCCGGTGGCGCAGCAACAGGTCATCCCAGTTATGAGTGATGGGTGTAATACGTTGTTGGCGCTATTCAAAAGAAAATATGGATCAACTGATTGCACAAGGACGCATTGTGCAAACAAAACCAAATACAGTGCCGGCTTATAAGCGTTATCTTGATGAAATGCCCGGCGTTCCATTACAAAATAATTGGGATGACATCAATCCTGCTGGTGGAGAACGGTTGGGTTATCCAACACAAAAACCGCTGGCATTATTGGAGCGGATCATTCGCGCCAGCAGCAATGAAGGCGATGTCATTCTTGATCCGTTTTGTGGTTGCGGTACGGCAATTCATGCTGCGCATGGTCTCAATCGGCAATGGATTGGAATTGACATCACGCATTTAGCAATCACGTTGATTGAAAAGCGATTGCGTGACAGTTTTCCCAGCATTACTTTTGATGTTCAGGGCACACCAAAAGACCTTGAGGGAGCGCGTAATCTTGCTGCCCGCGATAAATATCAATTCCAATGGTGGGCGTGTTCATTGGTAAATGCGCAGCCATTTCAAGGTAAGAAAAAAGGTGCTGATGGTGGTATTGACGGGTTGATCTTTTTTCAGGATGACAAGCAAAGCGTGAATAAAATTGTTGTATCCGTAAAAGGCGGCGAAAATGTCAGTGTTGCCATGATTCGTGATTTGGCGCATGTCGTCACCCGCGAACAGGCAGCAATTGGTTTATTTATCACGCTCGCTCCGCCCACAAAACCGATGTTAATTGAAGCGACTGGAACGGGTTTTTATGAAACGCCAGCATTTCAGATCAACGTTATCCTCGCTTGCAAATCCTCACGATTGAAGGATTATTGAATGGCAGCGAACGCCCACGTTATCCCGATCTTGCTGCTGGTGGTTTGAATTTCAAAAAGGCAGCGTTGGCATCAAAGAATGATTCACAGAAGGCATTATTTTGAATTGGATTCATATTCAACATTGAATGATTAGCTATCAAATAATTATCGCTTGACACCATTGCTCTTCCTGAATTAGCCTGATTTTACCGTCACATGACGGTCGGGATTGAACTCTCGGATAACCAAAGGCGCGTAGTGCCACCCAGCGAAAGGCGCATTTTTTGTGCCCGCACGATTTCGACGGTGGGCTATACAGTGGGAGCCATTAGGCTCACCGGTTTCCTTGGTTCCGGCAGTTCAACCCTGTATAGCACTGCCGCCACTCAATTGAACTTTGATGACGGCAGTTTCCAACTAAACCAGGAATCTGTTATGGAACACTGCAACACCCTTTCCGCATTACCCATCACCATGAATTCCCGTGAGATCGCCGAACTGGTTGAGTCCCGTCATATCGACGTGATGCGCTCAATTGATCGCCTCGTAGAACGTGGCGTTATCCGGAAAACGCCATTGGCGTTTTTCGAGGAAATCAACAACTTAGGCTTTTCAGTCAAGCGCGAGATGTACGTCTTCGATCACGCCCATAAACGCGATTCGTTCATCGTGGTGGCGCAGTTATCGCCTGAATTTACCGCTCGCCTTGTGGATCGCTGGCAGGAACTTGAGGCTGCCGCAGCTAAACCCACGATCACCGATCCAATCATTGCTGCGCTGGTGCACGGTTTAATGGAGATTGACGGAATTAAACAGCAACAGGTGGTGATTGTGCGCAAAACCGAGCAGCTTGAATCCCGCGTGGAACAGGTTGAATTGCAACATCGCAATGGTGTTCCGCAAGGTTATTTATCTCGATCTCAGGCGCATGTATTACACGGGATCGGTTTATCCGCAGAAGTATTTCATCTCGCGTTACATCAACTTGAAGTGCCGACCACGCCGTATATTCATCATGCTGAAGATGGCAATGATGTTGCGACTTTTGCTTATTTGGAGAGCGATATTGCCGATGCAGTACGGACATTTATTGATGATGCGATTCAGGTCACGCGCTGCATGTGTGAATCGCCATTATTGAATGGCAGACGCTTTCGCTATTCTAAATAGCCGGTCACACACGCAACAGCATTAATAGGAATGGCGTTGATTATGTGCAGCAACGCCATTTTTATTTGAACTCGATTGGGTTATTATTTACACATGTTCATTCATTTTGAGGTTATTACAGATGCACCAACTACTCAAACTCGGTTCCACTGTAACACGGTTTCTGGTCATGCTTGCACGATTAAAGATTTTATTGGCGGCGGCGGACAAGGCGAAGTATATCGCGCTGATTTAGATGGTAAAGCATTGGCGCTGAAATGGTATTTTTCCGAGCAGGCAACGCCCGCGCAGAAGATTAATTTAGAGGCGTTGATTCGCGCCGGTGCGCCCAGTGCGCAATTTCTTTGGCCGATGGATTTGGTGTTAGACAATTATGCTACTGCGTCCGGGTTTGGTTACATCATGCCGCTGCGCGAACCGCGTTTTAAGGGCATTGTTGATTTAATGAAGCGACGGATTGAGCCTTCATTTTATGCGCTATCGACTGCCAGTTTGCAGTTGGCGCAGGCGTTTTTAGAACTCCACGCCAAAGGGTTATGTTATCGGGATATTTCCTTTGGAAATGTGTTTTTTGATCCCAATAGCGGCGATATTCAAATCTGTGATAATGATAATGTGGCAATTGATGACGGCATGGCGATCAGTGGCGTTTTAGGAACGCCGCGTTTTATTGCGCCAGAAATCGTGCGCGGTGCGGCAGTGCCGAGTACGCAAACGGATTTATTTTCGTTGTCGGTGTTGTTGTTTTATTTGCTGCATATTCATCATCCGCTTGAAGGTCAGCGCGAGGCAGATATTAAATGCTTTGATCTTCCGGCAATGACGCAGCTTTATGGCATCAATCCGTTGTTTATTTTCGATCCTACGAATAAGCGAATTATCCGGTGCGCGGTATTCACGACAACGCTTTGGAATACTGGCCGATGTATCCGACTTTTTTACGCAACGCTTTATTCAAGCGTTTACGGGTGGTTTGCACGATCCGCAGGCACGCATTCGGGAAAGTGAATGGCGGGCAACTTTAATGCAGATGCGCGATTCTATTCTGTATTGTGGCAGTTGCGGGCGGAAAACTTTTATGATGTTGAGGCGTTGCGGAATAATAACGGGCAGCCGTATCCCTGTTGGTCTTGTCAGCGCAATTTAACGTTGCCATTTCGATTGCGTGTAGGGCGTGAGATTGTGATGTTGAATCACGATACCAAACTATTTCCGCATCATATTGATCCGCAACGGCGTTATGATTTATCGCAGCCGGTGGCTGAAATGCAGCAGCATCCGCAACAGAAAAATGTTTGGGGATTAAAGAATCTGTCAGACGCAAAATGGGTGGTGACTATGCCAGATGGTGTCGTCCGCGATGTGGAGCCGGGGCGCAGTGTGTCATTGGTGAGCGGAGTAAAAATTCAGTTTGGGCATCAAGAAGGCGAGATTCGGTTTTAATAACGAGGAGAAGAAAACCATGCACGATGAACCCCGTCACAAGCTCCGTGAATTGATCTTGAAATGGACAGTCTTTATGCAACGATTCGCGCGTTGTGAGGCTTTGTTAAAAGATGTGTGCGGTCAATATCGCAAAGAGATTTTTGTATTGACCACCGCGTTGAAGAATAGAGTTGCGGATGAATTACTGAAAAATTCCGCTGGGATTCCGCCCACTTTATTAGCAGCGCGTTTAATTAAACGGCTAGAAGATGACGCGGCGCTGAATTCAGAAGCGGCGCATTGGGCGGTAGAATCATGGATGTTGGCGTTGGGTGTTATTGCGCAACCTTTACCGAGATCAAACACCACATTAACATCTGTTCCAGTTTCTATTCAGCAATCTGCTGTTAATACTGCGCCAATTCCTGTTGCACCCTCGCCGCATATCACTAACGTTGCTGACGGTCGTTATCGTGATAATAACGATGGCACCGTGACCGATGTTAAAACCAATTTGCAATGGATGCGATGTTCATTGGGCAAGAATGGAAAAATGGAACCTGTATTGGTAAAGCTAAAAGATACAATTGGGATGAACGCTCATAAGGCGGTTGAATCCTTAAATCGCAACATTGGCTATGCCGGTTATCAAGATTGGCGATTGCCAACAATCGACGAATTAAAATCGTTGGTTTATTGTTCCAGTGGTAAACCAAAACTTGGAATGATACTGGCGAACCTTGTGAAGGCGATGATGCGAAACCAACTATCGATTCAGGAGCTTTTTCCGAATACACCAAGTTCGTGGTTTGGTCGATTTCTCCCTATGCAACAGCTCGGATTACGCGTGTGATGTAAGTTTCGTCAATGGCTACGCCGGCAGTAACTATCGGGGCAGTGCGCTACTTGTGCGCCTCGTCCGTGGCGGAAAGTGATTTTAATTTTGAGGAGAATAAAACCATGCACGATGAACCCCGTCACAGCTCCGTGAATTGATCTTGAATTATGGACATCCTTTATGCAACGATTCGCAGCGTTGTGAGGCACTCTTAAAAGATTCTTGTGGTCAATATCGCAAGAGATTTTTGTATTAACCACCGCTTTGAAGAATAAAGTTACGGATGAATTATTGAAAAATTCCGCTGGGATTCCGCCCACTTTATTATCAGCGCGTTTAATTAAACGGCTAGAAGATGATGCGGCGTTAAATTCAGAAGCAGCGCACTGGGCGGTAGAATCTTGGATGTTGGCGTTGGACATTATTACGCAACCTTTACCAAACAACAACTTCAGCATCGCAAATTACTACTGCGGCTGTAGCGACAATTTTGTTGGGAAATCGTTATTTATACAACCATGATGCTAACAGTAACCGATTTAATAACTGATTTACAATGGATGCGGTTTTCATTAGGGCAAAAATGGGAAAACGGAACTTGTGTTGGCGAAGCTAAAGAATATACTTGGGAGGAAGCAAAACAAGCGGCAGAAACTAATCAACAAACATGGTGGATATGCCGGTTATCAAGATTGGCGACTACCAACAATCGACGAATTAAAATCTTTGGTTTATTGTTCCAGCGGTCAACCCAAAATTTGGAATGATACTGGCGAGAAATGTGAAGGAGATTATGCAAAACCAACCATCGATTCAGGAGCTTTTCCGAATACGCCGAGTTCGTGGTTTTGGTCCGGTTCTCCGAGTGCCAACGGCGCGAACTACGCGTGGGGCGTGTATTTCGGCAATGGCTACGCCTACAACGACGCTCGGTACAACTACAACCGCGTTCGCCTCGTCCGCGGTGGACAGTGATTTTGATCTTTTTGATTTTTAGTTGTTTATTCAGGAGTGTTGTATGCAAAACGTCCCGGTGGTGAATTAGCAACCCGCCCGCCTGCATTTCATTTGGATTGCGGATTGTTCTGGCTCAATGTCGATTGATGGCAAAATTCAGGCGCTCAATAATGCAATCCGCGAATCATTGCCGCACATGCGCAGCGTTGCCGATGAAAATCCCAATGCGGAAGTATTAGTACGCGCATTGGCATTTTCTAGCGGTGCGCAATGGCATGTCTCACAACCGACGCCAGTTGATGAATTCAAATGGAATAATTTAGCAGCCGATGGTGTGACCGATTTAGGACGCGCATTAACTATGTTGGCGGAACAATTGCGGATTCCACCAATGACTGATCGCGCTTTACCGCCGGTGCTGGTGCTTATTTCTGACGGTGAACCAACTGATGAGTTTACGCATGGGCTGCAAATGTTAATGGCAGAACCTTGGGGTAAAAAAGCGGTGCGCATTGCGATTGCAATTGGAGAAGATGCCAATCTCGACGTATTGCAAAAGTTCATTGGTCATTCTGAAATCAAACCGCTGCAAGCCAATAACCCCGAGGCGCTGGTGCGGCATATCAAATGGGTTTCGACAGCGTGCTCAAATCCGCCTCCGCGCCCGCCAGCCAAGTCGCCGCTTTGCCCGACGGTCACAACGTGCCGATTCCCACGCCGCCGAGCGCCGCCGATCCGCAAGCGGCTGATGATGTGTGGTGATGTTGTGAGCGATTTTTGCGCCCCGAGTGGCAGTTACTCCGCGCCAGCGTGCGGGGCGCGCGCATCACCGCAGCGGTCAACCCAATCAAGACGCGGCGCGGCGCTTCCAGTTGGCGGGGCAGGCGCAAATGCTCGCGCTGGCGGATGGGCACGGCAGCCAAGAGCTTTCGCAGTCAATGCGGAGCGCGGTTGGCGGTGCTGGCGGCGCAACAGGTGTGCAAGCATCTGGTTGAATTTGAACATCTTTCGCAGTGCAAACACTGGGCGGAAGAGCAATTGCCGGTGGCGGTGGTGCGGCAGTGGCAGGAACGGGTGGAACGGCGGCTGGCGCGGCAACCGTTCACCGCTGCGGAATTGGCACCGCTCAATGACGCAGCGCGGCGGCAATTAGAAAACCAGCCATTGATTGCTTATGGTTCGACCTTATTGGCGGTGATTGTTGCGCCCAAATTTATTCTATATCTGCAATTGGGCGATGGGGATTTGCTCACGATGACAACGAAGGAAACATCGTGCGCCCATTTGCTAAAGATGCGCGATTGATTGCGAATGAAACAACGTCGTTGTGCTCAGAAAAAGCGTGGAATGAAATGCAAATTTGCTTTCAACCCTTAGCTGGCGCTCCGCCGACATTGATTTTAATGGCGACCGATGGTTATGCGAATCTTACCGCGACGAGGCGAGTTTTCAACAAGTGGCGCGAGATATTGGGAATTGTTGCGCGGCGCAGATCAAGCAGCCGTGAAACCTTATTTGCGCGACTGGTTAAATGACATCTCACAGCATGGCAGCGGCGATGATATTAGTTTGGGGCTAATCTGGCGCGATGAAACGATGCAGTTTTTAATTGATATGTGTTCAGAATCGGGTTGTTAAAAATGCTGCTTCAATTCCTTAATTGAATTGCAGTAGGATTATCGCTTGACGCTGCCGCTCTATCTATGTTTTTATTTGTTGTAAGAGGCGTCGAACCCTCGTAAAGCGGATTCCGCACCCGTCAGACATGCGGTGTTTTTGCCCAACGGTTTCAAGATTTTTTAATCGCTGGGAGTGTGGTAAATATCTGAATAATCAGTAATAACCACGCGGTTCTTTACGCCGTTTCGACCCTCCCGGCTGTCCAGGCTCATTTGGATAAACCATTCTGTCGAAGCAAATGTAAAGAGACCATCATGGAAACCAACAACACTCTCACCCTCACGCCAATCAACGGCGAACTCCGTATTCGTGACATTGATCTAGCCGAACGGCTTGGGTTCGCTGATCGCGCATGATCCGTAAGCTCATTAAGAGCAACAAAGAAAAACTCAATGGATTCAGTATTCTGTACGCTGTGGAAATAATTCACAATGGAGCTGGTCGCCCTGCTACTGAGTACTACCTTGACCGTCAACAGTCGCTGTTCATTTGCATGAAGTCTGAGACCGACAACGCTTTTGATGTTCAGGTAGACATCATCCGCGTTTATGACGCACACCTGAGCGGCAAATTACAGCCCACCACGATTACCGATCCAATCATTGCTGCGCTGGTGCACGGTTTAATGGAGATTGACGGAATTAAACAGCAGCAGGTGGTGATTGTGCGCAAAACCGAGCAGCTTGAATCCCGCGTGGAACAGGTTGAATTGCAACATCGCAATGGTGTTCCGCAAGGTTATTTATCTCGATCTCAGGCGCATGTTTTACACGGCGTTGGTTTATCCGAAAAAGTTTTCCATCTCGCGTTACATCAACTTGAAGTGCCGACCACGCCGTATATTCATCATGCTGAAGATGGCAATGACGTTGCGACTTTTGCTTATTTGGAGAGCGATATTGCCGATGCAGTGCGGACATTTCTGGAGGATGCGATTCAGGTCACGCGCTGCATGTGTGAATCGCCATTATTGAATGGCAGACGCTTTCGCTATTTTAAATAGCAATGTAACGCCAATGCAGCGTTAACTATTTCACGCAGTAGCGCATTTTTTATTAAGGCGCTGCTGCGTAATGACATCAAATCAATACTACATCATATTGCTCTTGCGTATACAGCGCCTCTGCCTGCAACCGAATAGGATGACCAATAAATGCTTCCAATTCGGCAAGATGCGCTGATTCTTCATCAAGCATTCGATCTACTACTTCCTGCGATGCCAGCACCAATAGCGTTTCTACATCGAATTGCCGTGCTTCCCGCAAAATCTCACGGAAAATTTCATAGCAGGTGGTTTCCGCAGTTTTAATGGAACCGCGCCCGCCGCAACATGGACAGGGTTCGCATAACACATGCTCCAATGATTCGCGGGTGCGCTTGCGAGTCATTTCCACTAAACCCAATGATGACACCTCAGTAATGTGCGTTTTTGCATGATCGCGGGCGAGGCATTTTTCTAATGCACGCAGCACTTGGCGCTTGTGTTCATCCTCATCCATATCAATAAAATCAATAATGATAATGCCGCCAAGATTGCGCAGTCGCAATTGCCGACAAATGGCTTGCGCGGCTTCAAGATTAGTTTTGAAAATGGTTTCTTCGAGATTACGATGACCAACAAATGCCCGTGTTAATGTCAATAGTGGTCATGGCTTCAGTTTGATCAATCACTAAATGGCCACCGGATTTCAAACATACTTTACGCAATAAGGCTTTTTTAATTTCTTCTTCAATGCCGTATAAATCAAATAACGGACGTGCACCCTGATAATGTTCAATACGACCTTGAATTTCTGGAATGTAATTTGCGGCAAAAGGTAATGCCTTGTTCAAACATGGCGCGAGAATCAATCCGAATACGTTCTACTTCTGGTGTTACCAAATCGCGCAGCGCCCGCAGTGTTAAGGGTAAATCATCGTGAATTAATTGAATGTTAGTGGCTTGGGCGCAGCGTTGTTGAATACCGCACCACAGTTTGGCTAAAAAGCGCATGTCATTAATTAATACTTCTTCATTCACGCCTTCCGCGGCAGTGCGCCCAATAAAACCGCCTTCATTCGGATGCGCATCGACATGACGCTGCAAAATGTCGCGCAGTCGTCGTCGTTTCTTCTTCATCTTCGATCTTTTGGGAAATACCGGTATTGCGCAGCGTGGGCATACACACCAGATAGCGTGAGGCAAGCGAGATTTGTCGTTAATCGCGCACCTTTGGAGCCGAGCGGGTCTTTCACCACCTGCACCATTAACATTCGCCTTCGTGCACCAGCTCATGGATTTGATCGGTGCGAATGTCATGCAGTGCCGCGCTGAAAATATCGGAAGCGTGGAGAAATGCTGCCCGGATAGTCCAATATCGACAAATGCTGCTTGCATTCCCGCAGCACTCGGCACACGCGCGCCCTTTGTAGATATTGCCAACTAAACCAGCACGTTCGGCACGTTCGATGATGATCTCCTGCACCACACCGTTTTCGACCACAGCAACCCGAGTCTCAGGCGGCGTTACATTGATGAGGATTTCTTCAGTCACGGAATCACGATCTCGATGGATGGATAAAGTTGTCAGTTTTCAGTTGGCAGCATGAGCGCGATTCCTGCCTGTTTGAGCAAACGTCCTGTTTCACACAGCGGCAATCCCATAACGCCGGAATAGCTGCCGTTGAGTGTAGTCACAAACAGTCCGCCATAACCCTGAATGCCATAACTTCCGGCTTTATCTAGCGGCTCTCCAGTGCGGCAATACCACGCAATTTCCGCCTCACTCAGGGTGCGAAAAGTGACATCGCTTTTACTGAGCGCCAGCCATTTTGCGGTGTGGGAGTGGGAATCAGTAGTGCAACTGCGGTCAATACCTGATGACGACGCCCGGACAACAGCCGCAACATCGTTGCTGCATCGTGCACATCACGCGGTTTTCCTAAGATACGCGCATTGCAGATAACAGCGGTATCCGCTGCCAATATCGGACGCAGTGGCAACTGCTGCGCCACCATTTCCGCGCTACCGGTGTTCGCCTTGAGTCGCGCCATGCGTTGTACATAATCACGCGGCGCTTCGGCAGGCAGCGGCGTTTCATCACAATCAGCATCAATCACCGCAAACTGTACGCCAATTTGGGTGAGCAACTCCGCTCGGCGCGGTGAACTGGATGCG
>NZ_PPGH01000013.1 GCF_002958735.1 Chromatium okenii
CAATTGATTCATCCTGATGCAGCAAAATTCGCTACAGCGTCGCATTACTGTATTGGGGTTATCACATTATTGAAGGCTCAAAACCGCAATTAGCTTTTCGTGAAACTGCCGGGCGCAGTTATCCCCGCACCGATTTTTTACAATTGGCAGAATATCTTGAAAATCACACCGATATTGATAAGTTGCGCGATATAGAACATGTGATTTTTCAGCCGCGAGAATAAATGCTATTCAGGAAAATCTCTGCTTTTTCCAATGAATGCTTCAGTGACTTTTAGTCCGCTAAGTACGAAGTGAAGAAGGCACCTAAAATGCTGACATCCGCTTTGATGTGTATGTCCTCCACGCTTTTGTGAAAAAAACGCAGCGCACCCGCAGCGAAGATATAGAATTGGCAACGCGCCGTTATCGCCACATTGAGGAATAACCCATGACGACCGAATACATCATCGAATCCAGTGGCGACGTGTTCACTGATTTAGGCTTTACGACCGAAGAAGCAAATCTGTTGCGTTTGCGTGCTCAACTCATCACTGAATTGCGCATGAGGATTTCCAGACGCAATTGGACGCACCAGCAAGCAGCAATGCAATTGGGTATAGAACCAGCACAACTGTCGGATTTAATACGCGGTCAAGAGGAACAGTTTAGTATAGATATGTTAATCACGTTAGCAACTCGTGCGGGTTGCAGAGTGGAGTTAGAACTTTTACCTGCTTAATTTTAAGTGGATTAAAAACTCACTACTGGAGAATGACAATGCTTGACCGTATGCGATCTTTTCATTCACTGGCGCGTGGGGCGGGATTGATTGCCCTGCTCGCGCTGACTATTCCAACTCACGCCGATGGTCTCAACGACACCGGCATTACCACCTGCTCGAATGCCACGCAAAATGGTTTGCCGTGTCCGGTCGCGGGTTTTCCGCGCCAAGATGCTGAATACGGCAGCAACGGTTTTAATTTCACCAAATTAGATGCAGCGGGAAATGATTTGCCCGCCAGCGCCACCGATCACACCTGCGTCCGCGATAACGTCACCGGTTTGATCTGGCAAGTGAAATTCAGTGATTCATATTACACCTTCGACCAAGCCGCTACTTATACTGGAACTGTTAATACAATTGGCTTGTGCGGATTTAATGATTGGCGAATGCCGAATATAAAAGAATTATCGGGAATTGCCGATCACAGCATTGCTTATCCCGGCCCAACAATTGATACCAATTATTTTCCCAATACGCCGAGTTCGTGGTTTTGGTCGGTTCTCCGCTTGCCAGCAGCGCGGACTACGCGTGGAACGTGAATTTCGACCATGGCAACGCCGTCAACTGCGATCGGAACCACTACTACCACGTCCGGCTCGTCCGCGGCGGACAGTCTTTTGATTCTTTTGCTGATAACAACGATGGCACAGTCTCCCAAACAAACACTGGGCTAATGTGGGCCAAATGCAGTGAAGGTCAAACCGGCACGAATTGTACAGGCACGGCAACGGGAATGAATTGGAGCGCCGCATTAACTGCTGCCAATAACTCTAATCTGGGTGGTTATAACGATTGGCGCTTGCCTAATTTCAAAGAGCTGCAAGCCTTAGTCGATTACAGCCGCAATATCCCAGCAATCAACACCAGTTATTTTCCCAATACGCCGAGTTCGTGGTTTTGGTCGGGTTCTCCGTTTACCGTCTACGCGAACGGCGCGTGGTACGTGGGTTTCGAGAATGGCTACACCTACCACAAACTTCGGAAGGACTACTCCCACGTTCGCCTCGTCCGCAGTGGGGCTGCTGTTGTTAATTCTTCGTTTGAATTAACTGTCAGTAAAGCTGGAAGCGGCAACGGTACAGTCACCAGCAGCGATGGGAGAATTAACTGTGACCCAACTTGCTGGTCATTTTCGACCGGTTTTAGCGGTGGCGCTATTGTCAATCTCATTGCCAGTGCCGATAGCAATTCCGTATTTACTGGCTGGAGTGGGGGCGGTTGTTCTGGCACTGGTTCTTGCACCGTCACCATGAATGCCGCGCAAATCGTCACCGCTAATTTTGCGCCCGCCAGTTATTCGCTCTCGATCAATAAAAGCGGCAACGGATTGATTTACAGCGACGACTACAAAATCAATTGCGGTTCGACTTGTTCAGCCGATTTTAATAGCGGCATCATCGTTAATCTCAATACCACGCCCGATGCTGGCTATATTTTTAGTAATTGGAGCAACGGCTGCACCGGATCGGCGCGTGTTCAATTCTAATGAACAGCGCAAAAGCGGTATTAGCAACGTTTAATCCTGCGCCAACTTATGCCATCGGGTTAGTTGCCAATCCCAGCGTCGGCGGCAGCGTCACTTGCAGCGTCAATCCGGTAATACAAGGCGGCTCAACAAATTGCACTGCAACGCCAAACTCCGGTTACACGTTTACTGGATTTGCTGGTGATTGCAGCGGCACCTATTGCAGCTTGAATAACGTCACCAGCAATAAAACTGTGACGGCGAATTTCAGTGCAATCACTTATCCAATTAACGCCACTGCGAATCCGTCAATTGGCGGCAATGTGAGTTGTAGCGTTAATCCAGTGACTTACGGCGGTTCGAGTAATTGCGCAGCAACGGCAAATACGGGTTATACATTTACTGGATTTGGTGGTGATTGCAGCGGTACGAGTTGCAGCTTGACGAATGTTACTGCGACTAAAACCGTGACGGCGAATTTCACCGCAATCACTTATCCAATTAACGCCACTGCAAATCCTTCAATTGGCGGCAGCGTGAATTGCAGCGTTAATCCAGTGACTTATGGCGGCTCCAGTAATTGCACCGCAACAGCAAATACGGGTTATACATTTACCGGCTTTGGTGGTGATTGCAGCGGCACGAGTTGCAGCTTGACGAATGTCACTGCGACTAAAACTGTGACGGCGAATTTCACCGCAATCACTTATCCAATTAACGCCACTGCGAATCCGTCAATTGGCGGCAACGTGATTTGCAGCGTTAATCCGGTGACTTATGGCGGTTCCAGTAATTGCACCGCAACGCCAAACTCCGGTTATACGTTTACTGGATTTAGCGGCGATTGCAGCGGCACGAGTTGCAGTTTGAATAACGTCACCGGCAATAAAACTGTGATGGCAAATTTCACTGCAATCACTTATCCAATTACCGCTACTGCGAATCCTTCAATTGGCGGCAGCGTGAATTGCAGCGTTAATCCAGTGAGTTATGGCGGCTCCAGTAATTGCACCGCAACGCCAAACTCCGGTTACACGTTTACTGGCTTTGGTGGTGATTGCTACGGAACGAGTTGCAGCTTGACGAATGTCACTGCGACTAAAACCGTGACGGCGAATTTCACCGCAATCACTTATCCAATTAACGCCACTGCCAATCCTTCAATTGGTGGCAATGTGAATTGCAGCGTTAATCCGGTTGTTTATGGCGGTTCGAGTAATTGCGCAGCAACGGCAAATACGGGTTATACGTTTACCGGCTTTGCTGGTGATTGCAGCGGTACGAGTTGCAGCTTGACGAATGTCACTGCGAATAAAACCGTGACAGCGAATTTCACTGCAATCACTTATCCAATTAACGCCACTGCAAATCCGTCAACTGGTGGCAACGTGAGTTGCAGCGTTAATCCAGTGACTTATGGCGGTTCGAGTAATTGCGCAGCAACGGCAAATACGGGTTATACGTTTACTGGCTTTGGTGGTGATTGCAGCGGCACGAGTTGTAGTTTGACGAATGTCACTGCGACTAAAACCGTGACAGCAAATTTCACTGCAATCACTTATCCAATTAACGCCACTGCCAATCCTTCAATTGGCGGCAGCGTGAATTGCAGCGTTAATCCGGTGACTTATGGCGGCTCCAGTAATTGTGCAGCAACAGCAAATACGGGTTATACATTTACTGGCTTTGGTGGTGATTGCAGCGGCACGAGTTGCAGCTTGAATAACGTCACCGGCAATAAAACCGTGACGGCAAATTTCACTGCAATCACTTATCCAATTAACGCCACTGCCAATCCTTCAATTGGCGGTAGCGTGAATTGCAGCGTTAATCCGGTTGTTTATGGCGGTTCGAGTAATTGCGCAGCAACGGCAAATGCGGGTTATACGTTTACTGGATTTAGTGGTGATTGCAGCGGCACGAGTTGCAGCTTGACGAATGTCACTGCGAATAAAACCGTGACGGCGAATTTCACCGCAATCACTTATCCAATTAACGCCACTGCGAATCCGTCAATTGGCGGCAACGTGATTTGCAGCGTTAATCCGGTGACTTATGGCGGTTCCAGTAATTGCACCGCAACGCCAAAGACTGGTTATAACTTCAGTGGATTTAGCGGCGATTGCAGCGGCACGAGTTGTAGCTTGACGAATATCACTGCGACTAAAACCGTGACGGCGAATTTCACCGCAATCACTTATCCAATTAACGCCACTGCAAATCCTTCAATTGGCGGCAGCGTGAATTGCAGCGTTAATCCGGTGACTTATGGCGGTTCCAGTAATTGCACCGCAACAGCAAATACGGGTTATACATTTACCGGCTTTGGTGGTGATTGCAGCGGCACGAGTTGCAGCTTGACGAATATCACTGCGAATAAAACCGTGACGGCGAATTTCACCGCAATCACTTATCCAATTACCGCCACGGCAAATCCTTCAATTGGCGGCAACGTGAGTTGTAGCGTTAATCCGGTTGCTTATGGCGGTTCGAGTAATTGCACTGCGACACCAAAGACTGGTTATAACTTCAGTGGATTTAGCGGCGATTGCAGCGGTACGAGTTGTAGCTTGACGAATATCACTGCGAATAAAACTGTGACGGCGAATTTCACCGCAATCACTTATCCAATTAACGCCACTGCAAATCCTTCAATTGGCGGCAGCGTTAATTGCAGCGTTAATCCGGTTGTTTATGGCGGTTCGAGTAATTGCGCAGCAACAGCAAATACGGGTTATACATTTACCGGCTTTGGTGGTGATTGCAGCGGCACGAGTTGCAGCTTGACGAATGTCACTGCGACTAAAACTGTGACGGCGAATTTCACCGCAATCACTTATCCAATTAACGCCACTGCAAATCCATCAACTGGTGGTAACGTGAGTTGTAGCGTTAATCCGGTGACTTATGGCGGTTCGAGTAATTGCACTGCGACACCAAAGACTGGTTATAACTTCAGTGGATTTAGCGGCGATTGCAGCGGTACGAGTTGCAGCTTGACGAATGTCACTGCGAATAAAACCGTGACGGCGAATTTCACCGCAATCACTTATCCAATTAACGCCACTGCAAATCCTTCAATTGGCGGCAATGTGAGTTGCAGCGTTAATCCGGTGACTTATGGTGGCTCCAGTAATTGCACTGCGACACCAAAGACTGGTTATAACTTCAGTGGATTTAGCGGCGATTGCAGCGGTACGAGTTGCAGCTTGACGAATGTCACTGCGAATAAAACCGTGACGGCGAATTTCACCGCAATTACTTATCCAATTAACGCCACTGCCAATCCTTCAATTGGCGGCAATGTGAGTTGTAGCGTTAATCCGGTGGCTTATGGCGGTTCGAGTAATTGCACTGCGACACCAAACTCCGGTTACACGTTTACCGGCTTTGCGGGTGATTGCTACGGAACGAGTTGCAGCTTGACGAATGTCACTGCGAATAAAACCGTGACGGCGAACTTCACTGCGATCACTTATCCAATTAACGCCACTGCCAATCCTTCAACTGGTGGCAACGTGAATTGCAGCGTTAATCCGGTTGTTTATGGCGGTTCGAGTAATTGCGCAGCAACAGCAAATACGGGTTATACATTTACCGGCTTTGGTGGTGATTGCAGCGGTACGAGTTGCAGCTTGACGAATGTCACTGCGAATAAAACCGTGACGGCGAATTTCACCGCAATCACTTATCCAATTAACGCCACTGCAAATCCGTCAACTGGTGGTAACGTGAGTTGCAGCGTGAATCCGGTTGCTTATGGCAGTTCCAGTAATTGCGCAGCAACGGCAAATACGGGTTATACATTTACCGGCTTTGGTGGTGATTGCAGCGGCACGAGTTGCAGCTTGACGAATATCACTGCGAATAAAACCGTGACGGCGAATTTCACCGCAATCACTTATCCAATTAACGCCACTGCCAATCCTTCAATTGGCGGCAGCGTGAATTGCAGCGTTAATCCGGTGACTTATGGCGGCTCCAGTAATTGTGCAGCAACAGCAAATACGGGTTATACATTTACTGGCTTTGGTGGTGATTGCAGCGGCACGAGTTGCAGCTTGAATAACGTCACCGGCAATAAAACCGTGACGGCAAATTTCACTGCAATCACTTATCCAATTAACGCCACTGCCAATCCTTCAATTGGCGGTAGCGTGAATTGCAGCGTTAATCCGGTTGTTTATGGCGGTTCGAGTAATTGCGCAGCAACGGCAAATGCGGGTTATACGTTTACTGGATTTAGTGGTGATTGCAGCGGCACGAGTTGCAGCTTGACGAATGTCACTGCGAATAAAACCGTGACGGCGAATTTCAAGTTAACAGAAGGTTATGTGCTTAATGTCATTAAAAAAGGCACGGGATCGGGTGTTGTCACTACTACTGATGGTAAAATTAGTTGTGGCATGAATTGCAATGAAAGCTATACAAACGGACAATCAGTCACGCTTAAAGCAGTTTCTGATGTCGGTTCTGTATTTACTGGTTGGAGTGGCGATTGCAGTGGTACTAATACCTGTACTGTTAGTATGAATGCACTGAAAAATATCACGGCAACCTTTACTACAACAGCGGTTGATTTAGTCATTACCAATATGGTCATTACGCCCGCGTCACCAAGCGCAAATGATTTTTTTGACATTAGCGTTACGGTAAAGAACTTTGCGAAAAAAGCATTGGATGCGGGTGATTTGACAATTTGGAAAAGTCAAACCAATCTCGGTACTTGCGGGGCATTAGGTAATGCACGTACTCGCGTTGGCACTTTAGCTGTTGGGGCGAGCCGCACGTTAACAGCGCGATTACGGGTGCCCAACGCGGGAACTTATACTGCGCGGGCATTTATTGATAGCGGCTGTGTCACAACAGAAACCAGTGAAAAGGATAATCAGTTGGGTAAACTCTATACAGTAAAATAATCACTGCTGTTTTTATGACTGTTAGCCTCCCTTTCTACAAAGGGAGGCTTTTTTATGTATCAATAACGCTTCTGCAACTGAATGGCGTTCGCTATATATGGTGTTCGGATGAAAGCGTAAACTGACTTTTATTTCACCGGGAGGAAGTGCTTCGCGTAAGTATCCATCCCTGAAGCTATAAAGCCCTTGACCAAGTAAGTATTGATGACCAGAACCAGCATTCGGTAATTGTGCTTTGGTCAACGGACGCAAATTGGCAGCGACACGCAATAAACATAAACTCTGCCCTGTATTCTCACCATTCGCATAATTGATGGAGGACACACTCCATCCTGCGGTGATTGATCCACGCCACCAATAAACATTGGAGTGACAATTTGAAAAGTCGCAGTGAGTGTATTCGACATTTATGCACCTTAAATCCATTAACTTTTAGCATTATTCCTGGGTAACGCAGGAATTGGTGGCAATAAATCACTGAGACGCAATGGTGGTAATCCCAAACGCTCCGCATAAATCACCCGATATGCCAGCACTCGTTCCACATAACCGCGTGTTTCATTAAAAGGAATCTGCGCAATCCATAAATCAGCATCAATTGGTTGCGGCGGAAGCCAACTGGTGACTCGCCCCGGTCCGGCGTTATAAGCCGCCGTAGCGAGCGCGGCATGAGTAAAGCGTTTCCACATCCAGCCCAAATAGGTGCTGCCCAACGTGATGTTGAGCGTCGGATCGGTTAAATCTTGCGATGATGGCGCGGGTAAACCGCGAGAAATCGCCACTTCTGCAGCGGTTTTCGGCATTAATTGCATCAAGCCCATTGCGCCGGAGCGAGAAACCACCGCTGGTGCAAATACGCTTTCTTGGCGCATTACTCCAAAAATCCATTCCGCCGCAATGCCCACTTGCTCCGCTTGCGTTGTCACCTGCTCTTGATAACGCAGGGGAAAGCGCAGTTTTAAGTCGTCCCAATAACCACTCCGCGCCAGCGTGAAAATCGCCCGATCATGCCAATGCAACACGTCGGCGATGTAGGCTGCCGCTTGTAAATCCGCTGCCTCCAAACGCTGCGTCAACGTGCGCCATTCACGCTGGATTTCCGCCTCTCGCGCCAAATGGCGTAATTCACGCAGTCGTGCCCAGGCTGGCGACCGAATCAGCCGCACAATTCGCGCTGGTTCGGCTGGCGTGGCGACATCTTTCAAGTGATACGGCTGTCCCAGCCGATCGGCTGCCATGAATCCCCAAAAACTCCGCGCTGTTGCAGCTTGCTCAAAACTTTGCCGCGCTGCGGTTGCCTGTCCCAGTGCCGCTTCAGCGCGACCTTGCCAATAACACCAGCGGTCGCGTTTTTCAGTGCTATCAGGCATTTGCGCCAGCCATGTCGCCAATTTCCCCCAGTCCTGAAACTTTAACGCCGCTCGCGCTCGCTGTTCCTGCTCCGCAAGGTTGTCAGCGTTCGCTTGCAGCCCATCCCAATAGCGCAGACCTTCTGGATTATTTTTACCAATCAAAGCGTTACCGACGGCAGCGTAAGCGCGATTCCCCGCAGTAGGATCAGCCGCGAGTAGATCGCGGTAGCGTGTCAACCGTTGCGCGGCATCATCAGGTGCTCGCCGCGCCAGCCGCGTGATGCCATGCGCGACAATCGCCGCACGTTGCGGATATTCCGTTGCAAATGCTGCGTTATCGCTGATTAGCGTCGGTGTTTGATCAACCGCCAGCCACAGCTCCAGCCACGGGCGCTCCGGTTCTGGCAGTGACATTCCGAGCCATCGCGCTAAACCTATTTCGCTAGCGTTCATTGCCAAACGAATGCGTTGCCACACCAGCTCCGGTGTCAGTTTTCCGGCCTGTTGCCACGCCTGAAACACGCGATCACAGGCAGCAGGTTGTGACCGAGGCGATAACCAAATCGCGGCGACTTGCGGCAATACTTCCTCGGCATGTCCGGTTTCCAGCAGCGCCAGCAGTGATAAACAACGCCGTTCAGTTGACGCATTGGCTGGCAGCGGCGGCGGATCAATGCGCAAATAATCTGCCCAGCGTTGTGCGGTTACGAGCCGTTGCAGGTACACCTGCCGCAGTGTTTCGGCGAGCGGCGAATCTGCATCAAAGGTAAAGAAATCAAGGATTTCTGCTTCGGAAACTGCGTCGAGATTGCGCTCGAGGTCGGCAAAACGCAGATAGGAATACAGCGGATAGGCGCGAAGTTTGGCACTGAGTTGTTCAAAAACTGGGCGATCACCGCGTTTCAGTGCCTCTTCAGCAGCGAGAAAATCGCTGCGATCATCCGCATGGGCGCACCAAGTTGCAGTCAGCAACAAGCCAGCACTGAATAAGTGCTTAAAAGTTAGATTAAAAATGGCGGAAGTACCTGAATTGGGAATAACGAGAAAGGCAAAAAACACGCGACACGACGAATGCGTGTCGCGTCGCCTCATTTAATTGATGGCGGTGACGGAAGTAATGATGTCAGTGATTTTCCATTTGCCGCCAATGAATGACAGCCGAATGTGCGTTGCGCCCTGTCCGAGGTCGCCAATGCGAATTAAAAAGCGGTTATGCGATTCAAAAAACGCGAAATCCATTGCCGCCAGCAAATACGCAGGCGTTTGTTTTGTGGCTTCGTTAATTGCATCACGCAGAGTACGTTGCGCCCATTCTGGCGTAATCACTTGATCGAGCGCAGCATCACCAAGTCGCGTTAGATTTTCACCGATCCATGTCATCACGCCATGCGGATCAGAGGTGTTGCCGGGGAGCACATCCTTGACCCCTGCGGTCACGCGCTGTTTATAGTTCGCACGAATTGCCGGTAAATCGAGCAATTCAGCAAGTGGCGCAGTGGATGGTTGCACAATTGCTTTATCCAGTTGATAAACCGTGTAATACGGCCAGATACCGTAACCAATAATTGCCAGTAGGACGAGATAACCAAAAATACGCATCATGTGAAGATATTCCGTAATGTCAGGATGTAATTGAGATTCTAACTGCGAACGAGATGCTGTGGACGAGATGATGAGTGCAACAGAAGGATTAACGGTTTATTTGGTAGGCGGCGCAGTGCGCGATCGGCTGCTGGGACGGACGGTGACGGAACGCGATTTCGTGGTGGTTGGCTCCACCGCTGCGGAGTTGCGAGCGCGAGGTTTTCTGCAAGTCGGTAAGAATTTTCCGGTGTTTTTACATCCGCAGACCAAAGAGGAATATGCGCTGGCGCGGACGGAACGCAAAACTGCGCCCGGCTATCATGGCTTTGCGATGCACGCCGATCCGCTGGTGACATTGGAAGAAGATTTGCTGCGGCGCGATTTAACGATCAACGCACTGGCGGAAGATGCAGCGGGCAACATTGTTGATCCTTACGGTGGATTAGCTGATTTGGCAGCGCGGCGCTTGCGACATGTATCAATCGCGTTTACGGAAGACCCAGTGCGCATTTTGCGTGTCGCCCGTTTTGCCACGCGCTTTGCGGATTTAGGCTTTGAAATTGCTGAAGAAACCCGCGAATTGATGCGCAGCATGATTGCTGCTGGCGAAATAGATGCGTTGGTTCCAGAACGGGTATGGCAGGAATTAGCGCGAGTTCTGAATGAAGCGCAACCGTCACGGTTTTTCAGAGAATTGCGGGAATGTGGGGCGCTGGCGCGATTGCTGCCGGAATTGGATCGCTTATGGGGAATTCCGCAATCTGCGCAGTGGCATCCCGAAATTGATACTGGCGAACATGTAATGATGGTGGTCGATATGGCCGCGCAATTATCAACAAATGCAGAAGTGCGCTTTGCGGCGTTGTGTCACGATTTCGGCAAGGGTACAACGCCACCGGAATTATTGCCGCATCATCACGGTCACGAAAAACGCGGGGAAAAATTGGTCAATCGGCTGTGTGATCGCTTAAAAATCCCTAATTTATTTCGTCATTTAGCGCGAATCACAGCGCGAGATCACGGTTTAATTCATCGCGCACTGGAATTACCAGCAGAAACGTTGCTGGCGCTGCTCGAAGGCGCAGATGCGCTGCGACAACCGGCCCGATTTGAAAAGGTATTGCTTGCGTGTGAAGCCGATGCGCGTGGACGTGCGGGTTATGCCGATGCCGCTTATCCGCAAGCAGCATTGCTGCGGCGACTGCGCAATGTCGTTGCATCGGTCAATGTTGCTGCCATCGTGCACCAAACGCCGGAACCCGAAAAAATTCCTGAGCGCGTACAGGCAGCACGCATTGCGGCAATTGAAAAGGCGTTACAAAAGTACGCAGCGCAACACGTTAATTTTTGATCGGTTGACAAGCATCATAGCGCGTTTATTTAGAATAACCTGATAAACTAACGGAATGCGCGATCACGCCCCAAATTACAATGAGTAACAGCAATAAAGCGCCCGCTGGCGCTTTATTCACATTGATGATCTAAAGAACCGACCGCATTGCGGTTATTAAAATTATGTTTCCCGATTAGAGCTGATATCGGGGTTTGTCTTGGAGTAGGGAATGAAAACTGTTCGATTAAGTGTCAAGCTGATGCTGAGTTTTCTGTCGGTAGCCATGATTGTGCTCGTTGTCGGATTATTTGGCATCAAGGGCGAAATGGATATGCGCGGGCATATCGAAACGATTGGGCAGATTCGCCTGCCATCTATTATTGAATTAGACCGTATGAATGTCGAACGTTTGAGTGTGCGTGCTCAGACCCTTGAAGCACAAGCACAAACGCCGTGGTCATCTGAAACAAATAAGACGCTGGAACTTTTATCGCGGCAGCGGCTTGCCTCGTGGAAAGCGGTTGAAGATGCCATGGCGCAGTATGAAAAATTACCGAAAACAGCAGATGAAAAAGCTATCCAAGATGTCTTCAAATCTGAATACACTGCTTGGCGTAAAGGCTATGAAAAAATTGATCAAATTTTAGCGCAGATGATATTAGCAAAAACAGCGGAAAGCTATGCACCTTTATATGATCAATTCCTGCAATTGGTGCATAGCATGATGTTACTTTCAGACCGCGTTGGCGTTTTAATTGATACGATGGTCGCATTTAATAATCAAAGCACACATTCTGCTGTAGAAAAGGCGCTATCGGAAGCCGGGCAGATGTTTACTTGGACCCTGATTGGCATTGGGATTGGGCTAGCATTAGCTGTGGGTTTAGGGTTGTTTATTATCCGCGATACGTTGCAGCAATTAGGCAGTGAGCCAGCCTATGCGGTTGATTTAGTGAATCAAGTTGCCGCTGGTGATTTGACCGTAGAAATTAATTTGCGGGCTGATGACAACAGCAGTTTGCTCGCAGCGTTTGCGCAAATGGTGACGAATATGCGACGCGTATTGCACGAGGTGACAACTGCCAGTGCGCAGGTGGCGGCAGCAGCCGAGCAGCTTTCAGCGACCAGTGAGCAGATGCGCGAGCAGGTTAGATTGGAACAATCCGAAACCGATCAGGTTGCTACGGCGATGAACCAAATGACGGCCACCGTTGAAGAAGTAGCGCGTCATGCCGCTGCCGCTGCGCGTGCTGCACGCGAAACGGATATGGAAACTGAAGCCGGCAGCAAGGTGGTGATGAAAGCGGTATCGGCAATTGAATCGCTGGCGCGAGAAGTCGAAACCGCTGGCGAAGTCATTGCGCAATTATCGGTCGATAGCACTGAAATTGGTGCGGTGCTTGACGTGATTCGCGGCGTGGCAGAACAAACCAATTTGCTGGCTTTAAATGCGGCAATTGAAGCTGCACGTGCTGGTGAACAGGGACGCGGTTTTGCAGTCGTTGCTGCCGAAGTGCGCACCTTGGCAAGTCGTACTCAATCATCCATTTTGGATATTCAAGCCAAAATTGAGCGGGTACAAAATAGTTCGGCTGGTGCAGTGCAAGTGATGGAAAAAGGACAGACCAAAGCGCGTGAAAGCGTGGCGCAAGCACGACAAGCAGGTGAATCGCTACATGTCATTAGTGTTTCAATTACCAGCATCAATGATATGAATCGACAAATTGCCAGCGCAGCCGAAGAACAAAGTGCCGTTGCTGAAGAAATTAACCGCAATATCCACACCATTTCTGGCACTGTCGATCAAACCTCAGCAGGTTCAGCACAAATCGCCACTGCAAGTGAAAAACTCGCGCAATTAGCCACGCAGTTGCAGGAGCGAGTAGCGCAGTTCAAAATCTAATCATTATCACTTTTGAATAGAAGTAAAACACTGTGATTCGTGTCATTATTATTGAGGATGATGCGTCAACCGGCGCTTTATTGGCACAATTGGTAAAACGATTATGGCCAACAGCGTCGGTTATTTTAGAATCCGATGCAGTTTCTGGAATTGAGCAATGGCATCAGCACGGCGCAGATTTGATTTTGCTTGATTGGGGATTGCCGGGAATGAGTGGAATGGAAGCCCTTAAACAGATTAAAAAAACGGATATGAAAACGAAATGCGTGATGATTTCTGGTCATGCCGAACGCGATGTGATTTTAGCGGCGCGAGCACATCAGGTTGATGCGTTTATTGTTAAGCCATTCAACGCCAAACAGGTAATGGTGCGCTTGGCAGAAATTATGGAGTTATCCAGAGCGCTGCATGACTCAAAAATTGACGGGTTTGATTCACTGAATGATTTTATTCGTTTTCAAATGACGCAAGGCACATTGGGTTTGCCAATTGATCCTGAGTTAATTAGCACTATTGAAAGTCTGCGCAATGCTAATGGCAGCGAGCGTGTGCGGATTTTGCGGCAATGCCAATTTCATCCAGCACTGGTGTTTCGATTATTAAGCCTTGCCAATAGTAGTCAATACATTAAAGGCATAAGTTCTGTTGAAAATTTTGAGGCAGCAATTCAATTGGTGGGATTAGATGGTTTTATTAATCTCGCAGTAGAAATGTCGTTGCATCAAGGCAGTCATTTACAGCAAGATTTTTTAAGAACACGGCAAATGAAATACCAGCGTGACGGGTTAATACTGGCAGAAATTGTCACTAAACTGGCAGCGGATTTGGCTGAAAATGTGTCCTTTAGTCTCAATGCCGCACGCTCGGCTTGTGTATTGTATCGCGTGGGTGAATTGTCGTTATTACAGGTGATGCAGCGTGGATTGATTCTGGGCATGAACTTGATGAAATCACCTGCGATACAACCTTAAAAACACATGCCAGTACTGCTGGAAATCGAATAAAAACGCAGTGGAATATCCCCAACACCATTCGCGGACGCATTGGAGCAACTTATTTATTGCCGTCGGGAACCGTGAAAATTGATGTGATTGTGATGCGGATTGCGCACCTGTTGTTAATGAATGATGATCAACAGGAATTACCACGTTTATTAGCGCGAGTGGGTTTGAATGAAGCGCGAGTGAAAAGCTATCGACCCAACGCGGATGCTGATAGCAGTGTGGATTCATAAGCGGATCGTAAATCGTAGGTTGGGTTGACGCAGTCAACCCAACCTACTTAATTGGTTGGTGTTTCTGCGCCGGGGCGTACAAAGTTGGCAATTAACGTTTCAATCTGCGCAGATTCCATCGGTTTACCAATGAGATAACCTTGGATTTCGGTGACGCCAAGTGCTTCAATAAAATCACATTGGCGCAGCGTTTCGACACCTTCCGCAATGACACTTAATCCCATTGTTTGCCCAATCGCAGTGACCGCTCGCACAATGACTCGATCTGCTTGTACATGCGTGATATTAGTCACAAAAGCGCGATCAATTTTAATGGCGTCAATCGGAAAACGCAGTAGATATTCTAATGATGAGTGACCAATTCCAAAGTCATCAAGCGCAATTTTTAATCCGGTTTCGCGTAAACGTCCCAATAATAAAATAGCATTGGCGGGGTCTTGCATGGCGAGGCTTTCGGTAATTTCTAATTCAATATGCGCCGGATTGACGCCGCTCAGTACGACAGCGCGTTGAATTTTATCGAATAAATCTGGCTCCAAAAATTGGCGCGGCGACAGATTGATCCCCACGCGCAGCGCCAGCCCCATTTGTTCCCAGCGCCGCGCTTGCCGACAGGCATCTTCTAACACCCATTGTCCGACATCAGAAATCAGTCCCAGACTTTCCAGCAGCGGAATAAAGCGCACCGGCGACACCAAACCCCAAGTTGGATGCTGCCAGCGCAACAGCGATTCTGCGCCGACGATCACGCCGGTGCGTAAATCCATTTGTGGTTGATAAACAAGGAAAAACTCTCGACGTTCAAGCGCGGTGTGCAGCGCCCGTTCGACCGCCAGCGTTTCAGTAAAGCGCGAGTTTGATGGGGTGTTTGGCGTTGCCACCAGCAATGAACGGGCTTGACTTTGCGCTAATCGTTGGGCGTCTTGTGCCAATAATAACAATTGGTTAGCGTTGATTGCGTGTTCGGGAAATAGGGCGATGCCGGAGGTGAAGGTCAAAATGGTATCGTTTTGCGCGATGTCAAACGGGCGACGCAGATGAGACAGCATGGACTCGAAACGATCTAGCGCCGTTTTCATGTCGGTAGCACGAAAAATCACCGCAAATTCATCGCCACCGGTGCGAGCGACTGCTTCCGTGTCGAGAATCAACCGCCGCAACCGCCGCGCCAACTGCGTCAGCAATAAATCGCCGAGCGCCTCACCAAGTGCTTCGTTGTGGCGATGAAAACGCGAAATGTCAATCCAGCCAAGCAGCAGCACTTCGCCGTTTTCTGTGTTTATTTTCGGTATTATTTCAGCGACTTGCCGCAGAAAGAGCCGCCGATTGGGAAGATCAGTCAATTCGTCATGCAGCGCCAAATAATCCACCAGCGCCTCGGTTTGGCGCAGCGCGGTCACATCCTGAAACGCGCCGAACATCAGCGCGTGATCGCCACCCTGAACGCCGCGTTCGCCCACCAAACGCACCAGCCGATCTTGCTCGTGTGCATTCGCAATTCCATTTCGATGGAGCCGGTTGATTGCCGCGCCAGATTCATTAGCCGCTGCGCTCGAGCCCGATCATCGGGATGCACGGCATCGAGAAAATCTGCAACCTGAGCAATGTGTTGCGCAGACACGCCCAGCACTGCTTCTAAATCATCTGACCAATGCAACGAATCATCGGTCAAGCGCCATTCCCAAAATGCGAGTTTGGCAATCCGGCAGGCAGACGCTTGGCGCAAACGACTTTGCCGCACTTCACGATTCAGTTGACCGGAACGCAGCGCATAGCGCACCCGTTGCGTTAATAACGTCCAGTTAATTGGTTTGGTAATAAAATCAGTCGCGCCAACGCGAAATGCCTTATCAATTGCTTTCAGATCATCTGCGCCGGTGAGCATAATCAGCGGTGTGCCTTCGTTATGATCAATGGCACGCATTTCGGCACAAGCGGTAAAGCCGTCCATCACCGGCATCATTACGTCGAGCAATACCAACAGTGGACGATGCTGGCTAAACAGAGCAACGGCTTGTGCGCCATTAGCAGCTTCAATAATTTCAAAGCCTTGACGACTGAGTACGCCGCGCAACAACATCCGCGTGGCATTATCATCGTCAACAATTAACAGCCGTTGAGACGGGGTTGGAATAGTGCGTCAGCGTTCAAAAGTGAAAACCTTCCGTGTGAATTATTTTTGTGCAAAGCACGCGATTAGTGAACACTATAATCAACCACCATTATTCAACAAAGCGGTTTACTGTTGGTTGACATTATTTTGGTGTAATAAGTGACATCTATCACATAAACACGAGTTTGGGGGAGTGCATGACGTATTTTGATAATGAAGTATTGGACGAATTGGTAGAAATTTTAGGGGAAGAAGACCTGTGCGCCATCACTGCGAGTTTTGTCGATCAACTGGGGAATCAGTTGGCGGAATTAACAGCGCATAGTGCCAATGCAGAACTGACCGAAATATCGCGTATTGCGCACTCGCTCAAAGGTGGCGCAGGTAATCTCGGCGCTGTCGCATTATCTGATGTTGCTGCCGCAGTCGAACGTCATTCTCGCGCTGGTGATAGTGGATTGACGGCTACCGCAATGGCAAAGCTGCCTGAAGTAGTGCAACAGACCATTGCCGAATTGCGCCAACGTGGTTATTTGCCAACGCATTGAATTAACTGTTTGCTTGTTATTTCTAATCAATTTACTGCAACAGCGACAACCCAGTGTCAAGCAAATCAATCAATGCTCGAACAAAATGTTTCGAGCATTGGCTTTATCAGCGATTTTCTGATGATTTAATGCGCCATGCTAAATAAAAATTGCTGATAACGCGAGCGATGAATAGTGTTCAGTTTTCAATGGTCAGCGCGTTTCTTACTGACAACTTTTCGATGCATCATGAAGCGCATTAAACGCAGTCGTCCGCCGGAATGACGCCGACAGCATATACTTACATACCGGCTGCGCCTTATTTTCCGCGCATACCAGCAATTCGCCGTTAATTTCTGATTTATATCATTAAATCTTTATTTACACTGTCTTTTGGAGCTAGACCCTCGTGATCGAAACCCTACGCAACATCGCCATCATTGCCCACGTTGACCACGGCAAAACCACCTTGGTAGACAAGCTGTTGCAGCAATCCGGCACTCTCGGCGACCGCTTTGGACCAGTCGAGCGCGTCATGGATTCCAATGCGTTGGAAAAAGAACGTGGCATTACATTCTGTCCAAAAACACTGCAATTCGTTGGAATGATTATCGAATTAACATCGTTGACACGCCCGGACATGCTGATTTCGGCGGCGAAGTGGAGCGCGTCCTGTCGATGGTCGATTCCGTGCTGCTGCTGGTCGATGCGCAGGAAGGACCGATGCCGCAAACCGTTTTGTCACCAGCAAAGCGTTTGAGCACGGTCTGCGTCCCATCGTCGTGATCAACAAAATTGATCGCCCCGGCGCTCGCCCGGATTGGGTGATTGATCAGGTGTTTGATCTGTTTGACCGCCTCGGCGCAACCGATGAACAGCTTGATTTTCCAATTGTTTATGCCTCTGCGATCAACGGTTACGCTGGGCTGGAAAACACCGTCAACGGTGGCGACATGACGCCGCTGTTTGAGGCCATCGTGGAGCATTGCCCTGCGCCCGAAGTGGATCCCGATTCGCCGTTTCAAATGCAGATTTCGACGCTCAATTACAGCTCCTTCGTTGGCGCAATTGCGGTCGGGCGCATTCGTCACGGCAGCGTGCGGCCCAATCAACAGATCGTGGTCGTCAAGCCAGATGGCGAACGGTATAAAGCGAAAATTGGTTTGGTTTACGGCTACTTAGGTTTGGAACGTCATGAAGTGCCGTCCGCTTCGGCAGGCGACATTGTGGCGCTCACGGCATCGAAGCGCCCAATGTTTCCGATACGTTGTGCCATCCCGAACACGTTTACGCGCTGCCTGCGTTGACGGTGGACGAGCCGACCGTGACCATGACGTTTCAGGTCAACACCTCGCCATTTTGCGGGCGTGACGGCAAATATCTGACTTCGCGCCAGCTCAAAGATCGGCTAGAACGTGAGTTAATTCATAACGTTGCGCTGCGTGTTGAAGAAGGCAACGATCCTGAAAAATTCCGCGTGTCTGGTCGCGGCGAACTGCATCTGTCGATCCTGCTCGAAAACATGCGCCGTGAAGGGTATGAAATGGCAGTCTCGCGCCCAGAAGTGATTTTCCGCGAAATCGACGGGCAGATTTGCGAACCTTATGAACAGCTTACCGTCGATGTCGATGAAACGTCACAGGGCGCAATCATGCAGGCGCTCGGCGAACGGCGCGGCGAATTAAAAGACATGATTCCAGACAGTAAAGGCGAGTGCGTTTGGATTATGAAATACCATCACGCGGTTTAATTGGCTTTCAAACTGAATTCATGTCGATGACTTCCGGCACGGGTTTGAAATACCACGTCTTTGATCGCTATCGTCCGGCGAATCAAGGTGGTATTGCACCGCGTCGCAATGGCGCATTGATTTCTAATGGAACCGGTAAAGCATTGGGTTATGCGCTATTTGCTTTGCAAGAGCGCGGACGCATGATGGTATCGCCCAGCGATGAAGTGTATGAAGGTCAGGTGGTTGGTATTCATTCCCGCGACAATGATTTAACGGTCAATCCATTGAAAGCCAAGCAGCTCACTAACATTCGTGCTGCTGGCTCAGATGAAAATATCCTGCTCACTCCACCAATCAAATTCACACTGGAGCAGGCGTTGGAATTCATTGAAGATGATGAATTGGTGGAGATCACGCCGAAAGCGATTCGCGTGCGCAAACGTCATCTGACTGAGAATGAACGCAAGCGCAGTTCACGTATTAAAATTTAGTTAACTGCGGATTGAGTAGACTCAACAACCACCAGCTTTTAGCTGGTGGTTGTTGAGTTCATCAGCAAGACACATTTCTGCATAAAACACATGCTCTCAGGTGTGCTAAAAATGCGCAATAACTCTGAAATAATTGAGATGGAAGTGCTTAAGGTTACCAATATACTACGCTTAAGCGGCATTGATATTCAGAAAGATAAAAACAATAACACCCTCTCTATAAATTGTTCAGATACTGTTAAAATCAATGATATTCTTGGGAAAGTGTATGCAAAGTATAAGGTAAGTGATTACTGTTGGAGTAATAGCACAGTAGTCATTGTACTTTATAGAAAAATCTGGGACACCGGAGTCGTGATCAAATTCTTTATCGACAATTTACTGGACAGCTCGACGCCATATCCCAAAAAGGCATTCTTTTCACCCATTACTCAAACATACCTTCTACATCAACGAAATTTTAATACCGAAGAATGCTTATCTGTCTATTCATCTCTAAATACGCAGTGGCAAGCCTTAACAAATAGTAATAAAACTACATTTTTATACGATATTAAAAAAGAAAACTTTGAAGATTTGGCTAATTCTGCGGTTGCTTTTTATGCTTCAAAGCATGATGGATGTGTTGTTCACTCTCAACCTATTTGGAATCTGAGTGAACGGTTTAAAAAACTCGGAAATGATCGTGAAGATAGTATTGGAGAAGATAACTGGAATATAGAACATCATAGTAATTCGACGCTACCAGAAGAAAATAGACCGCATCCTTGCCGTAAATGGCGAATGGAAATGTTAGCTTACTATTCGCCTGCGCATACTAATCGACGTGACGCTTATGGCATTCATCTTACTCAACGAGGTATTGCTAAAGTCGCTTTTCAAGTGCATGAACAGTGTTCTAACGAGCCGTTAGAAATTGTTGTGTTAGCAACGGCATATATGCTGTTGGCTCACGAAATATGTCACGCATGGATTGAAGACCTCTGTTGCTTATTTGATTTTTTTGACGGCGAAAATGCACCAAAGTCTAAAAGACGATATGCGAGAATAAATAATCGTTTTAATGGCTATATTTTTATGGAAGAAGCGATATGCAACACAGCAGCGTATGGTTTTTTGTATAAACACTTAACTGAACATCAAGAAAATTTGATGCCTTTATTTAAGACTTCTACTATTCCAACTTTTATTCCTCCATTTAACGCCGATAGGATTCTTAATGCCTTTGAAAATTGGATGATGAAGCAACCAAAAGGGTACAAAAATTTTGTGGCTATTCAAGAAACGCCCGCTCAAAGTGAGCTTTTTATTGAAAATATGTGTCGGTTGTTGGTTGAAATCTACAGAGTAAATCACTACTCAAATGGGTGTAATTACCCTCGATGTATAAGAGAAATCACTCAGATCATAAACGGCTTTTTTGGGTTGAAAAATCAGCAGTGTTGTGATAATCTTTGCTCTGCCCAGCCACCAGTATACATTGCGCGATGATATTTTATTGTCACACTTTGTGCTTTATAGTAATCTAAGCTACGTCCCCAGCAATTAAATTAAGACCTAATTAACTGAAAAAATCAGAGGTTTTAGTCATGCAAATTTATGCCTTGGATTTAGAAGATTTAAAACCAACAGATATTTCTGAGGCAGTTAATAAATGCCACAGACCAAAGAAATTTTCTGATGCCGGTAGCCATATCATGGAAGTTATTCATAGTCTGCCGAATTTGTTTAATGGCGTTGATCTTGGTGAAGTGGTTATCTATATAGGTAGATCGTTTTTTAATCCTGACAAACCTAAAGCAGGAGTTTATGGAAGATTCATGGAACATTTTAGAATCAAAGGTCATCATTACTCAGTTATAGCTCTGAGATGCGATACAAAGGTTGTTCCTTTATGGGAACGAGCAGCTATTCGAATAATTAGTAAATTAAAACAAAAAAAGCGACTATGCGTTTCAGATATTGTGAACATTGCGCAATGTCAGGCAGGTGCATTGCCAGCTTATAAAGAGTCCGTTATTTATATTACATGGACTCACGGCAAGAAAACTCCTATACAACACTTGAATACTAAAGAAATAAATTTAGTGTCAAATGAAATTTATGAAGATTTAAATAATGAAATCCCTCGTATTCAAATCAGTGACGTGCTATCAGCGACAACCGATGTAAGCCAATGTGTGGAGATAGTTTGGCATCCTCGATATCAAATTACTGATAATAGTGAAGATATTGACTCTATCGGGCAACTAACGGTTAGTTCTGCAATTATAGAAGATACGGCAGAGTCAATTAAGGATATTACGGGTTGTTCGTTGCGCAAGGTTAAACAGATTTTGATGAAGACGCGTGGGAATACACTTGTAAGAAATGCTTTTAGTGATTATTGGCCAGACTCTGAATATGTGGAAGACGATACCGACACCGACACCGAATATGCGGAAGATATTGACTCTATCGGGCAACTAACGGTTAGTTCTGCAATTATAGAAGATATGGCAGAGTCAATTAAGGATATTACGGGTTGTTCGTTGCGCAAGGTTAAACAGATTTTGATGAATACGCGTGGGAATACGCTTGTAAGAAATGCTTTTAGTGATTATTGGCCAGACTCTGAATATGTGGAAGACGATACCGACACTGAATGTGCGGAAGATATTGAATCTATTGGGCAACTAACAGTTAGTTCTGCAATTATAGAAGATATGGCAGAGTCAATTAAGGATATTACGGGTTGTTCGTTGCGCAAAATCGAACAAATTTTGATGAATACGCATGGAAATACGCTTGTAAAAAATGCTTTTAGTGGTTATTGGCCAGAAGATTAGTTTTGAAAATTACGCTATTGAAATTACAGTATTTTGCTTTATGGGATCTTTTTCAATAAAGCAAAATCAAAAATTCAATAACCAACTATTCCATCAGCGCCACCGATTTAACCTGCACCCAAATTTGCTGCCCCAGCGCGATGCCGAGCGCCGCCGCCGACCGTTTGGTCACTCGCGCCAGCAACACCGCTTCACCAATTTGCACCCGCACCAGTGCCAGCCCCGGATGCTCATCATCAGCAATCGCATCGACCTTGCCAGATAACAGATTGAGAATGCTCGTATTTTCTTGATGCTCGGTCGCCAAACTGACATCCCGCGCCAGCACCCGCACCCGCACATGCTGCCCTAGCGCCAGCCCTCGGTCGCGGCTCCACAAACTGCCGCCCGCAAAATCGACCCGCGCTAATTGCCACTGCGCATCGCGCTCGGCGACGGTCGCATCAAGCACCACGCCCGCGTCCTCGCCGAGGCGAATCGGCACATCCAGCCGCGCCAGCGTTTCCGTCAACGCCCCACTTGCCTGCACCAGCCCGCCGTCCATGACCACCAGATGATCGGCTAATCGCGCCACTTCATCCGGCGCATGACTGACGTAAAGCACTGGAATATCTAGTAAATCGTGCAGCCGTTCGAGATACGGCAGGATTTCTTGCTTGCGTTTGAGATCAAGCGCCGCGAGCGGTTCATCCATCAACAAAATGCGCGGATTCACCGCCAGCGCCGCGCAATCCCCACGCGCTGGCGCTCGCCACCCGATAGCCGCTCCGGTTTCCGCGCCAACAGATGACCGATGCCGAGCAGTTCGACCGCTTGCTCCAGACTGCGCCGCTCGGCTGCCGCGATCCGTTTCAGCCCGTAGCGCAGATTGCCCAACACGGTCAGATGCGGAAATAAACTCGCTTCTTGAAAAACATAACCCAGCGGCCGGCGATAGTCGGCACCCACGTCGTCGCGTCCTGCCAAATCTCGCCTTTGAATGATAAAAAACCGCGGGGCGCGTGTTCTAAACCGGCGATGCAGCGCAGCAGCGTAGTTTTGCCAGAACCAGAATGACCGAATAGCGCGGTAACGCCACGTCCGGGTAAATTGAGATCAACATCCAATTGAAAGCCCGGCCAATTGAGTTGAAAACGAGCGGCAATAGTATCCATTGATTTAAGTTTCCTTGCGCCCGCGATGTTGCCAAACATAAAGCGCCAACAAAACTGCAAAAGAAAATGCCACCATCACCGCTGATAAACGATGCGCGTCGGCATATTCCATTGCTTCAACATGATCGTAAATTTGCACGGAAACGACGCGAGTTAAATCAGGAATATTGCCGCCGATCATTAACACCACGCCGAATTCACCGACGGTGTGGGCAAAGGTGAGAATGCCGGCCGTTAAAAAGCCCGGCGCTGCCAGCGGTAATACGACGGTGAAAAACGTATCCAATGGTGAAGCTCGCAGTGTTGCAGCGACTTCCAGCGGACGGTGCCAATCGTTTCAAAAGCGTTTTGCACCGGCTGCACCATAAATGGAAACGAATAAAACACTGAGGCAATGACTAAACCCCAAAAGTAAACGGCAATAAACCGATGCCGAGCGCCTGCGTGAATTGCCCCACCGGCCCGCTCGGCCCCATTGCTAATAGCAGATAAAAGCCCAGCACCGACGGCGGTAATACCAGCGGCAATGCAACCACTGCGCTGATCGGACCTTTCCAGCGCGATGATGTTTGTGCCAACCACCACGCCACTGGTGTTCCCACGACGAATAAAATCGCCGTTACAATTCCGGCTAAACGCAAGGTTAGCCAGATCGCTTGTAAATCGTCGCTACTGAGCCACATCGCGTTATTTCAGGTCATAACCAAAGCTGTGGATAATTGCTTGCGCCGTCTCACCTTTGAGATAAGTCATTAACGCCGCAACTGCCGGTTTATCTTTACCCGCATTCAAAATTACAGCATCTTGAAGAATCGGCGGATATAACTGCGCCGGAATTAACCACATCGAACCGTGCGTTAATTTGCTATCTTTCTGCACCTGCGCCAGCGCAATAAAACCGAGTTCCGCATTGCCCGTTTCTACGAATTGAAAGGTTTGCGCGATATTTTCGCCGGTCACAAATTTGGGCTGCACTGCATCCAATAATCCCTGTTGTTTTAATACCGCCAACGCGGCTGCTCCATAAGGCGCAGCTTTCGGATTCGCAATTGCGACTTTTTGAAAATCGCCCGTCGTCAATACCTTGCCCTGCGCGTCCACAAAACCCGCTTTCGCTGACCACAACACCAATTTTCCAATTGCGTAAGTGAATTGCGAATCAGCAACCGCATTCCCTTCTTTAATTAACTTCGCGGGTGTGGTGTCATCTGCCGCCAATAAAATCTCAAACGGTGCGCCGTTTTGAATTTGCGCATAAAACTTGCCGGTTGCGCCGTAAGCCGCTTTGATCTGATGACCGGTTTCTTTAGTAAATGCAGCCGCAATCTCTTTCATCGGCGCAGTGAAATTAGCAGCCACTGCGATTTGAATCTCATCGGCGTGCGCGACCACGCTGGCACTGAGCAGCGCCAGCGTTAGTGCAAAATAACGAATTGGGTTCATAAAAATACTCCGGCTGGTGCTCAGGATTTAGTGGCCACAATGATCTGCGACGCTTTAATCAATGCGCAGGCACGAACGCCGGGCGCAAGTCCCAAGCTATTCAAACTATCAAGCGTGATTGATGCGGTGATTTCTGGGCCAGCGTCGGACGCGATGACGACGATGGCATTCACTGCGCCGGGTTCGCAGCGCGATACTGTGCCCCAAATCTGGTTGCGGGCGCTGGTTTTGAGCGTGGTATCGGTGAGCACGATGACCGACGGCGCTTTAATGAGCGCGTAGGCGGCGCTGCCGGTCGTTAATCCTAAATGGGCGACGCTGTGGTTGGTAATCATCGCGGTTAATTCGAGACCGTTAACATCAAGGACGACTTCCGAATTGACGGCTCCTTGATCGACGGATTTCACGGTTCCAAAAAACTGATTACGGGCGCTGGTATACATTGCGATAAGCCTATGTTTAGGGTTGAAAGAATGCAGTCGAAACTGCGCAAGGGATCAGCCTTGTGTTTTGAACTATACAGCGTTATGCCCTATGTAAAAAGCGAAAACTGCTCAGTAGGTCGTTTTTAATAAAGGAGTTAAGGTAAACATTAACAGTACCGCTGTGTGCACTAAAATATAGCAACGAAGCGCGATTATGGTGCTGAACAGTAGCCTTGTCGTGTTCATTTCCGCATTCAATTAATAGCAAACATCAAATGAAAAAAATACTCGTCATTGCGTTCTGGTGTGCATTATTCACTGCTGAAAAAATGCCTGCTGCATCAAATGAACAAACTTTAGAACCAATGATTGCAGCACATTATTTCGGTGAACACTGGCCAAAAAATTTCCTGTCCGCATTTCGTCGTGAGTACGTATTAAAAGATTTTCAACAATTGCGAAAAGATGGTTTTAATACGGTGATTTTATTAGTCAGTTGGGGCGATTTTCAACCGGTGATTGCGCCATGTTGCCAATGGAATGAACGTGCATTTACGCGGCTGCAGTTTTTAATTGATGCAGCGGCGCAAGCTGATTTGCGTGTGATTTTGCGCGTGGGTTACGGTTGGAGTTTGAATCCTCATGCAGAAGCGCCGTTGCAGCGTATTCATCAATTGCTCAATGACGCAGCAACTCGCGTCATTTTTCTCAAATTTATTGAGCGATTAGGACGCAGTTTGGAAAATTCGCCGCAGGTCATTCTCACGATGATGAGCTGGGAAGATCAATGGTTACATCAGATTGATCCGGCAGCACAAACCATTTTTGAGGATTTCACGAGCCTATTGCCAGCAGGAACACGTCCGCCATTAAATGCGCCCTTGCCGACAGCAAACGGCATTAACGCTGCGTTATTTCATGCGTATTGGGATTGGTTGGTAATGACGCAATTATATCAACCCGCACAGAAGTTATTGCCTAACTTGAGCTATGAAATCCGTATTGATAAAGACCCAGTGAAGACTGGTGAAAATCAACCAATGATTTGGTTAGATCATCGTGCGATGTATCGGCAAACCGGCAATGCACCAGTCAGTATTTATTGGGCACCATTTTGGGGCGCAGAGAATGTTGGCGAGCAATTAAGTGCTGCTCGCAGTAATGAATTGTTAGCAGCTTTGCTGCGGGAAACACGAGCATTTTCTGGGCAACGTGCAATTTTTATTGATCAATTTAATGTGATTGATAACTCGCTTGGTTACGAGCACAACGCGATTCTCGCGCCGAATGCGCTTGACGATTTTCTGAACACTGCGCTTTGCACATTAAAACAGCAAAATGTTATTGGTTATGGTTATTGGACAACCCGTGATTATCGAGAAAGTCCACTGTATAACCCATCATTTAGTCTTGGCTTAGATGGTTGGAAATTCACTTCAACCAATTCCGCAGCTCTAAAGTGGTTGCCAAATGAAGATGCTGAATTGCAATTAGCGACAGGTGATGTATTAGAACAAACAATCACCAGTGCTGCTGGACGATTACCGACATCTCTGGATTCACAACCAGATCAAGTATGTATTGCTGTTGGCGCAGCGAGTGTAGGCAGTGTAACGATTACCGCAGGTAATCTAAATAGTGCAACGCAATTGCGTTTTACTGCGAATACGAATCCGCTACAATGCACTGCAATCGTTGCTGCTCCATACAATGATCAGTTGACATTACGCATTGCCGCAAATTCCGAAACAACACTGCAATTGCGTAGCATTTGGTTTTTCGATCATATTCAACACGGCGGGCTTTATGATGTCGATGGAAATCACGGAGAATTATATCACGCATTAGTGCAATTTAATCGGAATTTTAAGAACAAACATAACTGCCGTTAATGGTCGTAATTTCTCGAATGTTTACCATGATGCAGCATGAATAACCAACATCTTAACAATAAAAAACGCCGATAACTATCGGCGTTTTTGGTGATTCAATGTGCGGGATTTAGACGCAGCCAGTAGGCTTGGGTAGTCCGCCCCATTTGCAAATGAGTTTCATTGGACCTTTCTTAAAAATGTCATAGAGGTCTTTGGTTGAAACCTTTTGCTTCTTGGCAAAAATACGAATCGGTGGAACCACGCCATCTTCATCATACATGGTACGCGCATCACGAATGAGCGACATCACTTGCTCAGTCATTTCAAAATCATCGGTACGCGCCAATTCAACCGCAACCTGTTCATTCCAATCATCGCGGTTGAGTAAAAAACCTTCGTTATCAAGCGGAAAATTAATGGTCATCGCAGCATCCTTCAGGTTTTGAGAAAAGTTGAATGTTTGGAAGATGGAGACAAGACGACATAAATCAACCGGAATCAGATCATGCTGTGGCTGTTGTCAAAAAACTCGTTAGCGATCAAAAACTAATCTTATTTAATCAAAGAATTAGAAACAACATCAATGCAATTATGACCTTTAATTTTAGCTTGATAAAGTGCTTGCTCGGCATCTTTCAACAACTGATCAACGGAGCTAGTGCTGGCAGATGTGAGTTCTGTAACACCGAAACTTGCAGTAATACTACCAGCAGATAAGGTTGAAATTGCGCTCATTACTAACAATTGACGTAAATCTTCACATAACTTAATGGCGATATTGAGTGGTGTATCCGTTAAAATAACTAAAAATTCTTCATCACCATAGCGAAAAATATAATCAGAATTCCGCACACAACTACGTGTTAATCGCGCTGTCTCAATCAAAACTTGATCGCCAACAGCATAACCAAAACGATCATTAATACTTTTGAAATGATCCAAATCGATGACGATTAGGCTCAGGTTAGTAAGATGACGACGCTGAACGCGAATTGCTTCTTTGGCTAAACATTCTGTTAGATAGCTTCGATTGTAAAGGCTGGTTAGTTGGTCGCGTATAGATAATTCACGTAACGCTGTTGTTTGTAAACTGAGCGTCTGTTTTAGTTTTCTTGTGGCAATACGGAAAGCGATAAATAACATGATTTCAATTAAAATAAAAGCAACTACACTGTAAATGATATTGTTGTGAACATTCTGGTGTAACTGTGCTATTTCATTCGTCACATCATACCAAGTTGCAATTGCGCCAACAGGCGCACGATGTGGATCATTTTGATTTTGATAGTCGCGTAATGGAAACACGGATACTGCAATATCACGTTGATCAATGTGACACCAACTCACACCAAATTCATGTAAAATCGCTTGCGTACAGGGATGATCTAACAGATAGCGAGTTTCATTATGTAAGCTCGATTCAATAAAATAATTACCAACAGCCGAATTTTTAGCAAGGTAGTTTGCAAAATGATATGGCCACATTGTTTCACGAGTGTGGCTCAAGGTTAAAAGCACTGCAAAATGTGTATCACTTGATTTTTCAACCATTTGTAATAGTGATTGATAAGATGTTCCTGCTTCAAGAACGCCAATTTGCGTTAATCGTTGTGGATTATCTGGATCATTGTAAGTGATCGGAACAACGCCACGAATTCCGCAGATAGTACGCCCACATTCAAAACCCATCGTTGGCTTTTTTAAGCGTAATGCATCTTGAATAGTAAAACGAACATCTGCCAGATCATCGCCGAATTCTTCAGGTGCATGAACACGCAAAAATGAGGTTGCTGCTAAACCAAATTGAAAGTGTAATTGACGAGTATCATAAAGACGCTCTAATTCTTCCCAAGGTCTGGATACAATTGAGAGCAGACGACACCGCGCTATTTGTGCTTGCAATCCACCCTTGCCACCGCCTTCTGCTTCAACTGCTTTGCGACCCTCGTAAAATGTTTTTTGTACTTCAGGAATAGAAGCGATATAGGCAGCGGTTTGTTGCATACGCAATGCAGTATCGTCAAGTGCAGTTTTAAAAAGACTATCGAGGTAATCTGCCCGTTGCTCTAAAAAAATCTGGAATTGTTTTTGCTCTGAATGATAGTTGATCCAAACAAAAATGCCTTCACTGAATGCAATTAAACAACTCACGGCGACAAACAAAACGATGCGAATGGTCATGCTATTATTAATTAAGTGTTTGGTGTAGAATTTACGTTGCTGCTTGCGCTAAAACTGTTTTCAAGATGAATTGCCAGCCAAATACACTGCGGTTCTTCTGCTGTGTATAAAACGCGATGCAGTGTGTGCGCAGGAATAAAATAATAGTCTCCTGCTACAAGATTGACAATAACGCCAGCAATCCATAATTGCGCTGTTCCTTGTAATAAACACACCCATTCATCTTGCACTTGATCGTAAAGCTGTTGATCGGGATAAGCACTGCTGATAATACGTTCAATGCGTAATTGAGGGCAGCAGAGTAATGATTCAAATGTTTCGCCGTGAGATAACACCGGTGCATTTGCAAATAAATTTCCAGACATAGTGACGGATTCAAATCTCACGTTGATTTCCCACAATATCGCTATTCGTTAACATGGATTCGGCAAATCGCCGTAAAATCTGTTCCATCCAACAGGATTTAACCTTTATTTTTAGGATACCGCCATGCTGATTTACGACCAATCCCGTGCTGGTCGCCGAGCGCCAACGCAAGCGCCGCTCAATTCATTTGATGTCACTACAATTGCTCCAGCGCTGCGCCGTCGCACTCGTCCGCATCTGCCGGAAGTGTCTGAAATGCAGGTGGTGCGTCACTATACGCGCTTGTCACAAAAGAACTTTTCCATTGATACGCAGTGTTATCCGCTCGGTTCGTGCACGATGAAATATAACCCTCGCGTTTGTCACACGTTGGCGATGCTGCCGGGGTTTCTCAATCGGCATCCGCTGACGCCAGACAGTCACGGTCAGGGAGTGCTGGCTTGTCTGTTTGAATTGCAAGACATTTTGAAAGAAATCACCGGCATGGCAGCAGTATCGCTGGCTCCATCTGCCGGAGCGCAAGGCGAGTTTGCCGGCGTTGCGATGATCCGCGCTTATCATCAAGCGCGGGGCGATGTAGCGCGAACCGAAATGCTGGTTCCCGACGCCGCGCATGGCACAAATCCCGCGTCCGCCGTGATGTGCGGGTTTACTGTCCGCGAGATTCCGACCGGCGCTGATGGCGATGTCGATTTGACGGCACTCGCAGCGGCAGTCGGCCCACAAACTGCCGGAATCATGTTGACCAATCCCAGCACGGTCGGCGTATTTGACCGCAATATCCAAGCCATTGCCCGCACCGTGCACACCGCTGGCGGCTTGCTGTATTACGACGGCGCAAATCTCAACGCCATTTTGGGCAAGGTGCGCCCCGGCGACATGGGCTTCGATGTGATTCACATGAATCTGCACAAAACCTTTTCCACTCCCCACGGCGGCGGCGGACCCGGCGCAGGTCCCGTCGGCGTGTCGCCGCGTTTGGAACCCTATTTACCCGTGCCATTGGTCGCTTGCGACGGCAGCACTTATCGCTGGCTGACCGAGCGCGACCGTCCGCACAGCATCGGACGCTTGACCGCGTTCGGCGGCAACATCGGCATTTTGCTGCGTGCTTATATTTATGCGCGGCTACTCGGACGCGAAGGCATGGGGCGCGTCGCCGAATTCGCCACGCTCAACGCCAATTATCTGCTGGCACGACTGCAAGCCATTGGTTTTGAAGCAGCTTATCCGCAACGCCGCGCCAGCCACGAATTCATTATCACGCTGAAACGTGAAGCAAAAGAACTCGGCGTAAATGCTATGGATATTGCAAAACGTTTATTAGATTACGGCTATCACGCACCAACCACTTATTTTCCATTACTCGTGCCGGAATGCTTATTGATTGAACCAACCGAAACCGAAACTAAAGAAGAATTGGATGGTTTTATTGCCGCACTTGCCGCCATTCGCCGTGAAGCCTATGAAAATCCGCAACATCTCAAAACTGCGCCGCATCATTTGCCCTTGCGTCGTCTCGATGATGTGCGAGCAGCACGGCAATTAGATTTAGCGTGGACACCGAATCATCACGAGAATGCGAATGGCTAATCAAAACGCAAAAGGTTGGCGGCGCGTCGTGTTTGCGTTTGGCTATTCAATGAACGGATTAAAAGCCTGTTTCGTACATGAAGAAGCATTTCGACAAGAGATTTTTCTGCTGATATTTTTCATTCCGCTGGCGCTATGGCTTGGCGAAACGCCAACTGAACGCGCATTATTGGTTGGCAGTTTATTGATTGTGCCCATTGTTGAATTGCTCAATTCAGCAATTGAAGCCAATGTTGATCGCGTGGGTTTAGAACGACATGAATTATCGGGTCGCGCTAAAGACATCGCCTCCGCCGCAGTGTTTTCCAGTATTGCGTTTTGTGTGGTGAATTGGGCACTGATTTTAATTCCTAGATGGGTATAAAACACCTGATGCAGCACACCTACATCTGTTCAGAATTATCAGCGCAGGAATACGTTCTATGATTCGTTTTGCCCTCTCATTGGTGATTGCACTCGCATTTGCCACAACTGCTGCGGCGCATTTTCAAGAACTCATTCCAAATACGGAAATCATTATTACCGCCAGCGAAAATCCAGTTGAATTGCACTTGCAATTCACGCATCCAATGGAACGCGGGCCATTGATGAACATGGCACAACCCGTACAATTTGGCGTGATTAGCCCAACGGGACGCGAAGATTTACTGCCTAATTTGACTGCGCACAGCATCGCCGATCATCAGACGTTTAGTGCCAGTTATCGCATTAAACAGCCCGGCGATTACCTGTTTTTTGTGGAGCCAGCGCCCTATTGGGAACCGGCTGAAGGTGTGATGATTATTCATTACACCAAAGTCATCGTGTCTGCATTTGGCGCAGAAAATGGCTGGGATACTGAAATCGGCTTACCGGTTGAAATCATTCCATTAACGCGCCCCTATGGATTATGGACAGGAAATCTATTCACTGGCGTGGTTAAACACAACGGTCAACTAGTGCCTTTTGCGGAAGTTGAAGTAGAATGGCGCAATGATAGCTCCATTAAACCACCAGCATCGCCGTTTGTGACGCAAGTCGTTAAAACTGATGCCAATGGCGTCTTTAGTTACGCCATGCCTCATTCTGGCTGGTGGGGATTTGCGGCATTACTCAATGGCGATCAACCACTAAAAAACCCAGCGGGAAACGCGGTTCCAGTGGAATTAGGGGCGCTGATTTGGGTGCGCACACGAGATATGAAATAAGCTATGGCACATATTCCCGATGGCGTGTTATCTGCGCCAGTGTTAATTGGCGGCGCAGTGTTTTCAATCGGCTTATTGACGACCGCACTGCGCCGACTAGATGATGAACGATTGCCCGCAGCAGCCGTATTATCTGCTGCTTTTTTTGTCTCTTCGTTAATTACGATTCCCATTGGACCCACCAGCGTTCATTTATTATTAAATGGGTTAATGGGTTTATTGCTAGGGTGGACAGCAATTCCGGCATTATTCGTGGCGTTGCTATTACAGGCAGCGTTTTTTGGTTATGGCGGAATTTTAGTGCTGGGCGTTAATACGCTGAATATGGCATTGCCAGCGTTGATCTGCGCACTGTTATTCACGCCATTATTGCGTCGAATTGCGCCAGCTCGATTTTTTTGGATTGGCGCTGCCGCAGGTTTATGCGGAGTGTTATTAACTGGTGGATTGGTGGCGTTAAGTTTAGGTTTAAGTGGTGACGCATTCCGCACTGCGGCTGGAGTGCTATTGGCAAGCTATTTACCGCTCGCATTGGTGGAGGCACTGATTACCGGCACGGTATTGACTTTTTTACAGCGTGTCGCGCCGGAATTATTGGAGCCATTGGTGGTATTGCGTGGTTAATTACATCAGCACATTGGCGCTATTGTTTATTTGTGCTTTCAATTGCGCCCCAGCGCTGGCGCATCGGCTGCAAGTATTCGCCAGCGCCGAGGGTGCGAATATCAGCGGCAGCGCCTATTTTGCGGGTGGCGCGAAAGCGGGCGATGCGTCCATTTCAATTCAGGATGCGACGGGTCACAAGCTCGCGGAATTGCGCACGGCCGCCGATGGCAGTTTTAGTTATCCGGTGCAAACGCCGACCGAGCATTTGGTGATTGCCGACAGTGGCGACGGACATCGGGCGCAATGGCGCGTGACGGCAGCGGAATTGGGTGGAAATCTGCCGCTGTCCGCAGCGCCAGCGTCATCTGCCATCGTTTCAACTACAACCGCAAACACCGTTGATCCGGCGCTGCTCGCGGCGATGGAGCAGGCAGTGGCGAGGCAAGTACGACCACTGCGCGAGGAATTACAAGCGGCTAAAAATCAAGCCCATTTCCGCGACATTCTCGGCGGCATCGGCTACATCGTTGGTTTAACTGGCATTTTGCTGTGGTGGCGTCAACGCCGCAGCCCACCTCGCCCGTGAGCCAGCTCGCGCTTTTTCTTCCGCCTGCATCCTGTTGGATATGCGCCCGCGATCCTCGGCTGCGCATCGTTGCGGCTGGAGTTTTTGCGCTGGTGACGGTCAATTTCACGCATTTATTCACGTTATTGATCGCAGTGCTAAGTGCCGTGACCATGCTCATCAGCAGCGGCGGCTGGAAACGTTGGCGACAATTGCTGGCGCTAGAAAGCGTGATGCTGTTGTTATTATTGACATTACCGCTGACCGTGCCCGGCGCGGCGCTATTCACCGTCGGCGGATTCAGCGCCAGCCGCACCGGTCTCACCTTGGCAATAACGCTGTTGCTCAAAGCCAACGCCATTGTCGTGATGATGCTGGCACTGGTCGGCAGTCTGGAGCCGATGCAATTCGGTCACGCGCTGGCGCGGCTCGGCGTACCGGAAAAATTGGTACATTTGCTGCTGCTGACCATTCGCCAGATTCACTTGTTATATCAAGAGTTTATTCGTTTGCGCCAAGCGATGCGTGCTCGCGCTTTTGTGCCACGCAGCGATCGCCACACTTGGCACAGTTACGGTTGGCTGATGGGAATGTTGCTGGTGCGCAGTTTGACGCGCTCGCAACGGCTGGCAGCGGCGATGCGTTTGCGCGGATTTCACGGGCGGCTGTATTTGCTCGATGCGTGGGTGTGGCAGTGGCAACGGGCTGACACGACGCTAGCGCTGGGATTTGCGTTATTTCTCAGCAGCTTAATTGCACTGGAATCGTGGTGATAACCATGCCATCGCTCCTCGAATTACGCGAAGTGCATTCTGGTTATCCCACGCATCCGGTGCTGCGCGGCGTCAATTTTGCGCTGGCAGCGGGCGAGCGCGTGGCACTGATTGGTGCGAACGGCGCAGGCAAAACGACGTTGCTGCATTTATTGGTCGGACTGGTACGTCCGACGGCCGGTGAAGTGATCGCTTTTGGTCAAGTGCGGCGCAGCGAGACGGATTTTCACGCCGTGCGAGCGCAAGTCGGGCTGGTGTTTCAAGATGCTGATGATCAACTTTTTTGTCCGACCGTGCTGGAAGATGTCGCCTTTGGGCCGCGCAATCTCGGACGTACTTCGGCGCAGGCGAAAGCAGATGCACTGGACACCTTGGCTGCGCTGGGATTGGCAGGATTTGCCGAGCGCGTGACTTATCGACTATCGGCGGGGGAAAAACGGCTGGTGGCATTGGCGACGGTATTGGCAATGAAACCGACCGTATTGTTATTAGATGAACCAACGAATGGTTTAGATGCCGCAACTGAAGCGCGATTAATTCAATATCTCGCTGCATTAAAACAGGCAATGGTGATTGTATCGCACGATCAACAAGTGCTGGCGCAATTGGCAACCCGCAGCGTTCGACTTGATAGCGGCGTATTACACCATGAACCACGAATGAACTCTGCAAAACATCCATAGCATCCATTTCCTGACCATTCGCTGACAACGACCGATAGCTATTGGTCAGGGCGTCATTGTTAATCTGCGTTTCAGATCGCGGCACACTGCAACGATCAATTCAATCATCAATTGAGGCGCACCGATGACCATACCCACCCAAATTCCAACCGAATCTACTTCAACTGCAAATCCGAATACGCAAGTGCGCGTTTGGGATCGATTCATCCGCGCTTTTCATTGGACGCTGGCAGCGGCTTTTATGACGGCGTTTATTGTGGAAGACGATTTGCTTAATGTGCACGTCAACGCCGGTTATCTCGTATTCATTCTGATTGCTGTCCGCATCATTTGGGGCGTGATTGGCAGCGAATATGCGCGATTTAGCGATTTTGTGCGCCAACCACGCGAGATCATGGCTTATCTGAAAGCTGCGCTGACGCATCAAGCGCCGCGTTATCTCGGTCATAACCCCGCCGGCGGCGCGATGGTGATCGTCATGTTGCTGACCTTAACGGCGACTGCGTTGAGCGGTATGGCGTTATATGGCGCGACGGAATTTGCTGGACCACTTGCGGGAATGATGAGCGGCGCATCGGAAGCAACTGGCGAGGCGATTGAAGAAGTGCATGAATTTTTTGCCAATTTCACGCTGGCGCTGGTGTTCTTTCATTTGGCTGGCGTGGCGTTTTCCAGTTTGTCGCATCGTGAAAACCTGATTGGCGCAATGATTACCGGCTTCAAACGGAGTGCAAAATGATGCGTCAACATCTTGTAATCACAGCGATTACTGCTGCATTGACGTTTTCTGCTGCGTCATTCGCTGCCGATCCCGCCGCCGGTAAAGCTGCATGGAACGCCGAACATGCGCAAACCGATGGTTCACCCGCTCGCAGCTGCGCCACCTGTCACGGTCAAGATTTGACGCAAGCTGGACGTCACGCCAAAACCGGCAAGGTGATTGAACCAATGGCTCCTTCGGTCAATCTGCAACGCTTAACCGATCCCGAAAAGATTGAAAAATGGCTGGCGCGTAATTGTAAATGGACGTTTGAACGCGAATGCAGCACCAATGAAAAAGCTGATTTCATCAGCTACATCAAAACTCAATGAGCGAGCGATAAAACCAATGAACAATTCCAAACGCATATTGAGCATGATCGCTATTGGTTTGTTTTCTCTCGGCGTCGTTAGCGTGGCTTTTAGCGATGATGATAATGATGATGATGACGGACGGAGCAAGCACCATAAAAATAGTGGTTGGGTAGAATCTCGCGCTGATATTGCGCCAGTTACCAATGCAACTTATGGCAAAGAATGCGGCTCCTGTCACATGGCGTATCAACCGGGGCTGCTTCCCGCCACAGCTTGGACGCAAGTGATGACGCCAGCGGCACTAGCTAATCATTATGGCGACGATGCCAGCTTATCAGACACAATTCGCAACGAAATCAACGGTTATCTCAGTGCAAACGCTGCCGATCATGCTGCGCAAACTCGCGCTCAAGCCTTTGCGGTTGCCGCCGCGCCCAACGCACAAAATCAAGGAAATGCGTTACCGCGCATCACTAAAACCCGCTACTTCATGCGTAAGCACGATGAAATTCCGGCACGACTGGTGACGGGCAACCCGGAAGTTGGCAGTTTTAGCCAATGTAATCAATGTCATCGCGGCGCAGCAGATGGCGTATACAACGAACATCAAGTCAGTATTCCCGGTCACGGGCGCTGGGCGGATTAAATACACAAAAAAAGCCCCCGTTCGGGGCTTTTTTCATTGCGATCATTCAATGTTTATTTATTAGATGCGGTAAATGGCAGCCGATCTACCAAGCCATCAAGTTGACCGCCAGTATCTTGAAGACTCGCTACAATGCGCTCCATCGTGACGAATTGCGCGGTCAAGCGTGCGGAAACAGTCGTCATTCGAGTATTTAACTTCGTTTTATCTTCACCCAAACGATCAAGCTGGGTTTGAATACCTGATTCACGCGATTCAATCACACCGGTCGAACTCAAAAAGTTATCAATTAGATTCGAGAGCTCACCAGCCATACCCCGCGAAAAACTCACCTGAAAGCCGCTGCCACTTTGCGCTGTTGCGCCAGCGCGAACGCTAAAGTTTAAGCCATAAGCGTCGGATTCAATATCTGGTAATAGCACATTGCCTGCGCCAAAACCTTCGATGCCATTTACAGTGCCAGCAACATCAATACCGCGAGTGCCACCCATTGTGGTGCTAATTCCAAATTCCGCCATGTCATTACTAATGCTCGCGAAGCTAATCGCTGACACCGTACCACCAGCCCGCGAATTAAAAATAAATCGCTTATTCGTGGTGTCGTATTCAACATCAACTGCCGCACCAGCAGTGGATAATGTGGAATCAGCATTGATTTTTGCCTCTAGCTCTGCAGCGACATCAGCAGCAGTGTTATAGGTATTTATCAAGGTGATAGAGCTTGATTCAAGACCATCAACGTTGATCTTGAACGTATAATCTTTTGTAGTAGCATCTAGTGATGGCGTAAAACTATTAGTGCCGCTATTGAAAGTAGCTTGCGTAATGGCACTGCTAAAAACTTTTGCTTGCGTTGGAGAAATTCCTAAATTCGCCATTCCTGTTCCAGTTTCAGTAAACCCAGCTTGGGAAATAGAACCGTATTCCCGCGACTTAAAACTGAACTGATTGTTAACGGTATCAAAGCCAACATCGACGCCAACTCCAGCGGCTTTTAATTTAGAATCCGAGTTAATCCGTGATTGCAAATCAAGGCGCAATTGTTCTACTGAACTATAAGTGCCTGTCAGTTCAATTGAGTGGGAGGAAACGCCATCGACATTGAGCTTAAAGGTATAACCATCACCAGTGGCAATCGTTTTTGGAAAAGTATCAGTCATCGTACTGCCAATCGTTTCACCTTTTGTTGGATCACGAGTAATCGCAATCTCATAACTACCCGCAACTGCAGCAGAGGCAAAAGTGCCTTGATTCACCGTGACAGCACTATTGGCAGATGTGGTTTTATTAGCAAATAGCTCACCAACTAAATCAAAATGATTGGTAAAAGCATCGTTGAATTCAGTTTGGTTAATACTTAAACTACCATCGCGTTCAGTGCGAATACCGACGTTGGTCAACGCAGTAAAACCACTTTCTAAACCGGGCACTGCGCCGCCGATTAAAGTACGCATTCGGTTAATTGTGCTGCGTGCTGAACTATCGCCAGCAAGATCGCCGCGCACCAGATTGTTATCGGCATCACGGGTATAACCAACTAATTTATTAGTGGTTTCTTGAAAGGTGTTATAAGCAGTGACAAATCCGCGTACCGCTGTTTCTGCCGCACTTTTATCTGCTGTCACGGAAAAAGTCAGGCTTTCAGTCGCAAGCATGGCTTTATTCACTGTGAAATTCAGCCCAGAAATAACATCGTCAATCGTATTACTCTCGCGGATCACTTCTAGACCGTTGACGGTTAATTTAGCATCACTAGCCTGCTGGGTTTCGGTCACAGAAGCATGGTTCGTTGCTGTGAATGAAAAAGAATTGAGACTTGGATCATCAACACTGATTTGCATTGCGTTAGATGCGCCAGAGGGTGCCGTCAGTGTTAATTGATATTTATCATCCACTTTAATCACTGATGCCTGCACACCAGCATTTTGGCTATTGATTTTTTCAGCGATGGTATCGAGCGAATCAGCAGCCGTAACATTAATTGATAGTGCCTCACGGTCAGTATTGGTGGCAAAACTGGTGGGATCGCTGCCAGTATAAGTCCAAGCGCCAAAACTAATAGTCATATTGCCAGATTTATTCAATGCGCTATCGCGTTCAGTTTGCTCTTCAGTCGCAATCGATTGGGCGCTGGCAACTTGAGTCACATTGATTTTATAACTGCCAATTTGCGCACCGGGCGAAACCTTGTCAGCAGTAATCGCTTCTGAAGTGGGCACTGCCACTGAACGGGCATTGAATAAATCGGTACTACCGAGAGAAGCAACTGCGGTTTTAATCGTATCCAACGCACTTTTCAGTTTGCCATAACCAGAAATTTGTGCCTCTAGCGTTTTCTGCTTGGCATCAATTCGCGCCTGTTGTGGAGCGCGTTCGACTTCGACCAATTGCGAAACCAATTTGGTGATGTCAATACCTGATCCAGCGCCGAGTGTACTAACGATATTGGTGTCCATACTGGTCTCCTGTGATCGCAATTAAAAAATTAAGATGTCATGCTTTATGATTAAAAATTAAACCCACTAAACCATCCACATATTGCGCAAATTTTAGTGTTTCTTCGTTGGGAATTTGCCGAATTAACTCATCGGTTTTACTGTCAACTACCCGAATCACCATTCGCCCGGAATCTTGATCCATCGCAAAGGTAATCATCTGTTTATTGTTTTGCATCATTTCATTGATGCGTTCAACTGCCTTGCTGACACGTTCAACTGAATCAGGTGGCGGATTACCGCTGGCATCAACTGGCGTTTGGGTGGAAACCGGCTGCGCAGTCAGCGTTGGGATTGGTGCGGGTGCGGCGTCTTCGGTAGATCGTGTTGGTTGATCTGACTTGGTGAGGCGGGAAAGCGCGGCGGGCGATCCGATTGCGCCAAGCGTGGAAGATTCGCTGACCATGATCGACCGTCCTTTTGTGTGAGAGGTGTTTTTAAATCCCCCCAACCCCCTTTTTCAAAGGGGGCTTTTTGTTTTCTAAAAGGGGGGCAGGAGGATTAGCGATCAGTTTAACGCAGGAGTGACATCACCTGTTGCGGTGCGGAGTTGGCTTGCGCCAGCATCGCCGAACTCGCCTGTTGCAATACCTGTGCCCGTGACAGATTCGCTGTTTCTTTCGCAAAGTCTGCGTCTACGATCCGTGAACGCGAGGCTTCCGAGTTCTGTTGAATGCCGCCCAAGTTGCTGATGGTGAAGTCGAGTCGGTTATTGATTGCACCCAAGTCAGACTTGGTGTTGTTGACTTGCTCCAGCGCGTTATCAATAGCGGTAATCGCTTTTTGTGCACCCTCAGCAGTGGAGATGTCAATGCTGGCGATCGACATGCCGTCTTCACCGTTGCCGTAATTACCGACGCTCAAACCAGTAAGAGCGATGTTGGGATCCATGCCGCGAGTGATGACGATCTCTTTATCCGAGGTTAGCGTGAAGTCGCCAACATAGGTGCCATCAGTCACTGATAGCCCACCATACGCACCGTTACTTTCATCGATAACAATGTTGCGCCCGTCGTCAGCAATCAATTGCACACCGCCGCCTAAAGTTGAACCGTCCACACCAGTATCAACTGCCCGTACTCCGGTCTCTCCTGAAATTTTATTGATCTGCGTCACCAATTCTTGGCGATTGGAGCTAGCGCTGGTGGTAGCACTGAACGAGGTAATCGATACGCCGTTGACAGTTAATGCCACAGTACTTGCACTCGTTGAGGTCAATTGCGCAGTCGTACCCTTGGCGACATTCTGATTGACCACTGCCGTCACGCCAGTTTGCTCAGAAACCTTGTTAAACGCCGCGGCTTTAGCAATCGCGCTGTAACCATTGCCGCCTGATGATGCGGAATCATCAATTGCATACGACGGACCGACCCCAATGCCATTCACCATCACATTGGCTGCTGTCATTACCGCTGTGCTGTCATTCAATCGGGATGAGACCTGAGTGCCTTTGCCATTGTAGGTGCCTTCCATAAAGCCAGCATCCGTCGCCTTGCCGGTTGCATTCGAGGTGATCTTGATATCTTTGCCGCCATCCGCAACCAAAGTTACGGTTCCAGTAGTAATGACGCCGTTGCCACTTGTTGTGGAAAGTCCACTGATTCCAGTCTTAACGTCTGTGAGCGTTCCCGATACGTTATAAACCGAGATATTCCGCCCATCCTCTGCGAGCAAAGTGATGCCGCCATTATCCGTTCCACTGTCAACCGCAGTGACACCGGTCTGCTTGGAGAGCAGATTAATGTCACGCACAAGTCCAGAGCGGGTGGTGGTCATGTCGTCGGATAGATTCACACTAATCGACACGTTATTGATCGAAATGACCCCAGCATCGGTCGCGTTAGCCGTCGTCATTGCCGTGCCGCCAACCCGCGTTTCACCGACAACCGCGGTGACGCCGGTTTCACTAGTTTTCGCATTGATTGCGGCAGCGGTCGCAATCGCACTGGAATTTTTCGCGTCATGCGACGCAGTGTCAGCAGAAGTCACTGCTGGATCGATGGTGATGCCGTTGATGATCAGATCACCAGAACTAAAGGGATCGAGGGCTGTTGCCGCTGAAGTCATTGTTGCAGCCGCACTCGTACCAGTCCCTACTCCGGATTTGGCAAAAGACGTGATGCCTGCCGAATCAGAAACGCCCAGCTCTTTGGAGGTCATCGCACTAATGTTGACGCTGATCGTTTCGTTCGATTCAGCACCGATCTGTAATTTCACATCGCTTGAGGAGCCGTCAAGCAAGTTCAGACCATTGAAATTGGTACTGCCAGAAATGCGGTCGAGTTCTTTAACTAACTGCTGCGTTTCAGCATTCAGCGTGGTGCGGTTGCCGGAGGTGTAGGTTCCGTTCGCCGATTGCACCGATAACTCGCGCATCCGCTGCAAAATGTTACTGGATTCAGTCAACGCACTTTCAGCGGTTTGCACCAACGAAATACCATCATTGGCATTGCGGGTGGCTTGTTCTAAACCGCGGACTTGTGAAGTCAAGCGGTTAGCGATGGCGGAACCGGCGGCATCATCTTTCGCAGAGTTGATGCGCATTCCGCTGCTCAACCGCTCCATGGTTTGACCTAGGGTATTCTGCGATTTTGTGATATTCCGCTGTGCGTTCAGCGACGCCATATTGGTATTGATGACTAATGACATGACTGCTCTCCTAACGTGATCAAATCGGCTGAACTGCTAACTCAATAAGCGGTAAGCCGGGACAAAGAGGTCGTTCAGTGCCACTAACGGCGAGCGCCAGAAAACCTTTAATTTGACTGCATCATCTTCTGGAATGATTTTGCGCGATAACGAAAAGAGCCTAAATCCATGACATTACCTAATCTAAACCCAATCAATACATCTCACCTCAGCCTGCCTGATGTCATTTTGAAACATGCCAGCACCGTGATTCTCGGCAAGGATCACGAATTGCGGCTGGCGCTGACATGCTTGCTGGCGCAGGGACATTTGCTGATTGAGGACGTGCCGGGCGTCGGCAAAACTACGCTGGCACATTTGCTGGCGCGGCTGCTCGGTTTGGATTACGCCCGCATTCAATTCACGAGCGATTTATTGCCTGCTGATGTCATTGGCGTGGCAGTGTATGACCGCGCTGCGGAGAGCTTCCGTTTTCATCCCGGACCGATTTTTTCGCAATTAGTGCTGGCAGATGAAATCAATCGCGCCACACCAAAAGCGCAGAGCGCATTGCTGGAAGCGATGGAAGAACGGCAGGTGACAGTTGAAGGCGAAACGCGCCCATTGCCGGAGCCATTTTTTGTGATTGGTACACAAAATCCACTATTTCAAATCGGTACTTTTCCACTGCCGGAATCGCAACTTGATCGGTTTTTAATGCGCATTCGACTGGGTTATCCCGAAGCCGTGCAGGAAAAACGGCTGCTCGCTGGTGAAGATCGGCGAGCGATGGTAGCGCGGCAAGCGCCAGTATTGACGAATGCGCAATTGCTGGCGCTGCAACAACAGGTTATTGCAATTCACGCCGCACCACCGATCATTGATTATATTCACGCGATTTTGCAATTCACTCGCGGTTCAGAGCGATTCATTTATGGATTATCGCCTCGTGCTGGGCTGGGTATTTTGCACGCAGCAAAAGCCTGGGCATTATTAGCAGCGCGGGAATATGTCATTCCAGAAGATGTGCAAGCGGTATTGCCGGCTTGTGCAATTCATCGGTTAGTTGGTGGAGAGCCGGGGCAGCGGATTGGTGAAGATGAAGTAGCAGCATTTATTCTGAATGGAGTGGCGCTATGACAGCGGGTAATCAATTCAGTAAAACAAGTAGATAGAGCTCACAATCCTAATCCCAGTTGATTGTGGCGCTATCTACTGTTGTTTCATAAAGATCGTGGTGAAAAGCAGTATTAAATTCAGAACGAAAAATACTGCTTTTGAATCTAATTAAAGCACGAAATCAGCAGCTACCATCGGTGTTGTGACTCCTGTCAACTGAATGGCAAAATCAGCCACTTTATCGCCATTAATATCACCCGTAACTAGCACGTTGCCTGCATTGATCTCAAAGCGCAACTCACCGACTTTTCCACCAAAGGCTGCATTACTAATGAACGCAAATGTTCCCGAATAGAACGCTAGTGATGACAAATCGATTATATCACCCTGTGCATGTACAAAATCACTGATAACATCGGGATCAGAAACCTTGCTATCACTGGGTAGGTTAAAACAGAAAGAGTCAGCACCCAGATCGCCTTGCAGCGTATCCTTGCCGTCGCCGCCGTTAAGCGTGTCGTTGCCTGAACCACCAATTAACGTATTGCTAGCAGCGTTGCCCGTCAGGCTATTATTGAGTGAGTTGCCAGTTCCGTTAATGCTGACTTTTTTCGTGTCCAGTAACTGCAAATTCTCAACGTTGTCACTGAGTGTAAAACTGACGTTGGATTGAACCGTATCAATCTGGGTTAGCTGGCTATTCTTCTCAATTACCACATCGAGCGAATTATCGACGATATAAATGTCATTGCCGTCTCCTCCTGTCAGGGTATCAATACCAGCACCACCATTCAGCAGATTGTCGCCTGTATTGCCAATCAGAATATCGTTGGACTTGCTACCAATCAGGTTCTCAATATTAATCAGGATATCCCGACCAGAACCGCCTGTATTCTGTATATCACTGGTTACTAAACTGACCTCAACTGCTGCAGAACCTGCATAGGAAACTGTGTCAACACCGCCACCGCCATTGATAATATTGTTCGCTGTGCTAACAGTGATGATGTCATTGAAATTGCTGCCGTTTAAATTCTCAATATTCAGCAGCGTGTCTTTACCGGAACCACCTGTTGCTTGAGCACTTTTACTGCTCAGATCAACAGTAATTACCGCAGTCGCACTTTCATAAGAGACGGTATCGCTTCCGCCCAAACCATCCAGCACGTTATCTTTATCAGTGCCAATCAAAAAATCATCATAACTGCTGCCAGTCAAATTGCTGAAGCTGCCATTCAACAGCGTATCCGTTCCAGAACCCCCAGTGACCTGTGCTGCCGTCAAAGATAGATTAACACGAATACCAGTAATTGCTCCAAACTGATAGGACACCGTATTCACACCGCCCTGACCATCCAGCACATTATTGCCAACGTTGGCATAGATGACATTTGCCAGTGCATTACCAGTACCACTGAGGTTATCTGATCCCAATAATTGTAAGTTCTCGACATTCATAGGGAGCGTGTAGCTAATGTCGGTCAATACTGTATCAATTCCTTCTGAAGGTTGTTCAATAACCGTATCAGAAATCGTGTCAACCACATAACTGTCATTGCCATTGCCACCTTTTAATTGGTCAGAGCCTGCCATACCATCAAGGAAGTTAGCCTTACTGTTACCAATGATAGTATTTGACAGTTCATTGCCTGTTCCGTTAATCGCATCATTGCCAGTTAGGGTCAGTTGTTCCACATTGGCATTCAAGACATGGCTCACACTCGATAGCACGATGTCAGTTTCAGTTGTTGCCGAATTGGTTTCAATCACAAGATCAGCGTTATCAACGATATAAGTATCGTTACCGTCACCACCTATCAAACGATCTGCTCCACTTGAGCCATCCAATCGATTTGCCTTGCTATTACCGGTCAACGTATCGTTGTATTGGCTGCCAATAAGGTTCTCGATGTTAATGAAGGTATCCTTCCCAGAACCACGGGTGTATTGAATACCAGTGGTGTCTAAAGAGATTAAAACACCCGCATAGGCTGCATCAGCGCCCGCAAAATCTGCTTTTGAATCAACCCTTGATTCATAAGATACTGTATCGATACCAAGCCCACCATCGAAAACGTTATCTCCTGTATTGGCATACAAAACGTTATTCAGTTTGTTCCCTGTGGCATTGATGTTCGCACCGCCCATCAATTGCAATTTTTCAACGTTCTCAGTCAGAGTATAGCTAATGGTTGATTTAACGAGATCAACCTGATCATCCACTATTGCTGTATTCTCTTCAGTTACCATGTCACCAACGTTGTCAACGTAATAGACATCGTTGCTATCTCCGCCCTTCATGGTATCTGCACCACCAAGACCATCTAGGACATTTTGATCATCATTACCAACCAGAAGGTTGTTCAGAATATTGCCGGTACCATTGATGTGGTATCTATAACCAGAAATAGCTTGTAGTTCTAGATTTTCAACATTGCTAGTTAGCGTATAGCTGATGAAAGAACGCACGGTATCAATCCCGCCGGCTGTTCCTGAAGAGTCCTCTTCGACTTGATCGTAAACATCGCCATAAAGAATGGAGCCGTAAGAATATTTATAGTAGGAGTCATCGACGAGGTAAATATCATTACCATCGCCACCACTCATCGTATCAACACCATCTCCGCCATCTAAGATGTTGTTGCCAGCGTTGCCAGTAATAACATTACCAAGTGTGTTTCCCGTGCCGTTGATATGAGCGCTGCCAGTCAGATTTAAATTCTCGACATTCGCATCCAGCTCATAACTAACCGATGCATTGACTGTATCTCCAATACCATCGTCGTTTTCATTAACCTGATCGCCATCATCATCAGCGATGTAGAGATCAGCGCCAGCACCACCGATCATAACGTCAGCATTCGCACCGCCGTCTAACGTATCATTACCACCCATGCCAAAAAGTAAATCGGATATTGATCCACCGGTGAATAGCATATTAGAAGAATCGTCGTTGACGGTAGCAGTAGTGTCATCGCCAACTAATAATTTACTGCCGTTGATGAAGGTCACGTTTTTCGAAGTCAATTGTCCCAGGCTGACATTGCCGAACGTAAACGATTTTCCTGCATAACTAAATTGCAGGTTATTTTCGACCGGGCTAACCTTACCTAAACCTGCACTAATGGCGGGATCATCGAACTGGAAAATGTCAGTTAGCGGATTAAACGCGATTGAATCCCCGTTTTTAATCGTACTGAATTTAAATGTTGCCATTCTTGTCTCCAACTAAAATGAATTTAAGCCGTTCAATCAACGGCGATAGTCTGTCACCTTGAGAACGAAAATCACCCATTCAAACAACAAAACTTTCTGCTAAAATAACACCTCGTTCCTAGGCATTGTCAAGGCAATTTTTCGATGCTACAGATTTACAACACCCTGACCCGTCAGAAAGAATTCTTCCAAACGATTGAACCCAATAAGGTGCGGATGTATGTCTGCGGCATGACGGTTTATGACTATTGTCATCTCGGTCATGCGCGAGTGCTGGTGGTTTTCGATGTGGTTTATCGCTATTTACAGGCGCTTGGCTATGACGTGACCTATTTGCGCAACATTACCGATATTGATGACAAGATCATTCGTCGTGCTGCCGAAAATGGCGAACCATTTACCGCATTAACCGAGCGTTTTATTCAAGCCATGCACGAGGATTCAGCGGCGCTTAGTATTTTGCCGCCGACTGCGGAACCACGTGCTACTGCGCACATTGCCGAAATCATCGCAATGGTGAATGCGCTGATTGATAAAGGTTTTGCGTATGCTGCTGACAATGGCGATGTTTATTATTCTGTTAGTCAATTCGCCGATTACGGCAAATTGTCCGGTAAAAATCCGCAAGACCTTCGTGCTGGTGCTCGCGTGGATATTGATGAAGCAAAGCGCGATCCATTGGATTTCGTATTATGGAAAGCGGCAAAACCTGATGAACCATTTTGGGAATCGCCGTGGGGCAATGGACGACCAGGTTGGCATATTGAATGCTCGGCAATGAGTACCTGCGCTTTAGGTAATCATTTCGATATTCACGGCGGCGGTGCTGATCTTCAATTTCCGCATCACGAAAATGAAATTGCACAATCAGAAGCAGCGACTGGCGAGCAATATGTGAATGTGTGGATGCACAACGGTTTTGTACGGATCAATGAAGAAAAGATGTCTAAATCGTTAGGCAATTTCTTTACTGTGCGCGAGATTTTGCAGCGTTATCGCGCTGAAGAAATCCGCTATTTCATTCTCACCAGTCAATATCGTAGCCCGTTAAATTATGACGATGATAATTTGCAAAATGCACGCCATGCGTTGACGCGCTGCTATACGGCTTTGCGGGGATTGCCAATTGCTGCGCCAGCAGATGATGCGTCGTTTAACGAACGCTTTCATGCAGCGATGGATGATGATTTTAATACGCCAGAAGCATTGGCGGTGTTATTCGATGTGGTGCGTGAAATGAATCGTATTCGCGCAATTGATGTGAATCGCGCTGCGGCACTTGGTGCGCAATTGCGAACGCTCGGCGCGGTGCTCGGTATTTTACAAGCCGATGCAGATGAGTATTTGCGCGGTAATGCGACGGATGACGGATTAACCGATGCAGCAATTGATGATTTAATTGCGCAGCGTATTCAAGCTCGCGCCGCAAAACAATGGGTAGAAGCGGATCGAATTCGTGCCGTTTTAACCGAAGCAGGAATTGTGTTAGAAGACGGTGCACAGGGCACAATTTGGCGGCGCAGTTCATAAAACTGAATTGAAATAACGAAATGGTTATTCAGTGAGTTTATTTGCACCAAGCGGAATTTCCGCATCAGTCGCTGGCGCGAGGATGACTGTATCCAAATCGCCGTCATGCTCGAAGTGTGGCATCAATTCGCGGCTTTCGAGCACCTGCGAAATCTTCTCAACCCGTTGATCCATCGTGTGAATATGGTCGAGCATTCGATTGATCGCATTCGCAATCGGATCGGGCGCGTCGCGGGTCGCGCCGTAAGCATCAAAGCCGATGCGTTTGGCGGTGTCGGCGCGGCGCTGGGCTGCGGCATTTTCGGGCGGTTCAATAATGCGTCCGGGGATGCCGACCGCCGTCGCGCCAGCGGGCACGGATTTGACCACGACGGCGTTGGAGCCGATTCGTGCTCCGTCGCCGATCTCAATCGGACCGAGCACTTTTGCGCCAGCTCCAACCACGACATCGCGCCCAAGTGTCGGATGGCGCTTGCCTTTTTGCCAACTGGTGCCGCCAAGCGTGACGCCGTGATAGAGCGTGCAATCGTCGCCAATCACCGCCGTTTCACCGATGACCACGCCCATTCCGTGATCAATAAAAAAGCGCCGCCCAATCACTGCGCCAGGATGAATTTCGATGCCGGTGAATAATCGGCTGAGATTGGCGAGTGCTCGCGCTAACCATTTGAAATTGTTAATCCACAGCCGATGCGCCAGCCGATGCGCCAGCATCGCGTGAACGCCGGGATACAGCGTGAACACTTCAAAGCGGGTTCGCGCTGCCGGATCGCGCTCAAACACGCAGGCAATATCTTCTCTTAAACGTTTGAACATGTTGCAGTTTTCAATTGTTAATGAACGGTGCGCAGGCGCGGATCAAACGCATCCCGCACGACATCGGCAAACAGATTTGCTGCCAAAACCAGAATAAACATGAAACTAAATGCGGCCGCCAGCGACCACCACACGACCGGCTCTCGCGCCAGTTCCAGCCGGGCGCTGTTAATCATATTGCCCCAGCTGTTCATCGTCGGATCAACGCCGATGTTGACATACGACAGCACTGCTTCCGCCAACACCAGTCCGCTGAAATCCAGCACCAGCGTCATCAGCACGATGTGCATCACGTTGGGCAAAATGTGGCGGGTGAGAATGGTGAAATGTCCCACGCTGAGCGCCAGCGCCGCTTGCACATATTCCACTTCGCGCAGTTTCAACGCCTCGCCGCGCAGCAGCCGACACAATCCCGTCCAACTGGTGACGCCGAGAATCAGGCACAAAAACAGCAGCCGCAAATCCGCTCGCTCGACCAAACTGGTGAACTCATCGGCGTGATTAGTCATGTACACCTGCAACATCAAAATCGCGGCAGCAATCAGCAACACGCCGGGAATAGCGTTTAACGTGGTGTAAAGATACTGAATCAGGTCGTCCACCCAGCCGCGAAAATAGCCCGCCGCAATGCCCAGCAACAGCGCCGCTGGCAGCATCACCAGCGTCGTTAACGTGCCAATCAATAAGCCGGTGCGCACACTTTTCAGGGTTTGATAAAACACATCTTCGCCCACCTTGTCCGTGCCGAGCAGGTGATAACTCGCTGCCAATTCCGCTGCGATAAATCCCAGTAAAAACAACATGCCGAGTGTGATCAACGCGGTGCGCCACGGCAGCGCAGTCCGTCCGGTGCGAATGTCCGCTGCAACTTGCGCCAGCGATGCAGTGCGTCGCCGCGCCAGCAACCACAGCCATCCTGCGCTGAAAAATGCCCATGCAATCAAACCTTTCAACGCGCCGATGAGCGTCCGTGCGGCGATGTCGGCAGCGCGTTCGGTGTCGGGATCGCGGAGATTGCGCCCGCCGTATTGCAGACGCGGATAAGCGCGATTCAGGCTGCCATCTGGTTGTTCAATTGCTTCTTTAACAAAGAGATGCGTCGCAAAAGGCGCGGAGTAGGTTTTTTCTTGCTGGGTACGCAAATCGCTCAACGCAAGATCGAGCAGGCTCATTACGTCGGGCGCGTATTGTGCTGGCGCAGTGCTGGCGCTGGTTTCCAGTCGCAGCCGCACATGCACGGTGTCAAGCACACCAATCAGCGCGTAACTGCCGAGCACCAGCAGCGTCACCATGCCGACCGGCGAGCGCAGCACCCGTCGCCACGGAGCGCGGAGATGTTCGTGACGCGCCGCATAAACGCCAAATCCCAGCGCCAGCGCGAGGAGCACAAACACGAGCGCATCTGTCCATAAAATCACTGGAATCAACGGCATGGCATTGGCAACCTCATTGCAGGCGGATTCGGGGATCGACCAGCGCGTAGGAAAAATCGGTCAACATCAATCCCAAAATGTAGAGCACTGCACCGAGAAACACCATTGCGCGGACGATGGCGAAATCCTGATTGCTAATTGCATCAATGGTATAGCTGCCGAGTCCGGGAATGCCGAAAAACGATTCCGTCAATAAACTGCCCATGAAGAGCAGCGGCAACACCACGACGACACCAGTCAAAATTGGTATCAGTGCATTGCCGAGCACGTGGCGCACCAACACCCGCGTTTCCGATAAACCCTTGGCTCGCGCCGTGCGGACGTAATCCTTGCTGATTTCTTCTAAAAACAGGGTGCGATACCAGCGCGTGCCTGCGCCGATGCCGCTGATGACGCCAATCAGCACCGGTAACACCAAGAATTTCCACGCATTAACGCCGGTGTCGTAACCGGAAATCGGCGCGAGATGCAGCAGTTTGCTCAACACAAATTGTCCGCCGATGATGTAAAACAAGCCGGAAATTGACAGCAGCGCCACCAGAATCACGACACTGCCGATGTCCACGTAAGTCGCTCGCAACAGCACGAGCAGCAGCGCCACGCTGATATTGACCGCCAACCCGACGATGAGCACCGGCAGCGCAATCGCCAAACTCGGCCACATCCGCTGCGCAATGTCCGCACCAATGTTGCGTCCGTCATCGGATGCGCCAAACTGGAACACAAATAAACGTACTGATTTCTCAAAGAAAATGGTGTCGGTGAATTGTGCTGCGCCTGCTGCTGCTGGATTGAACAGCAGCGGTTTGTCGTAACCATGCGCCTGCTTCCACAGTTGCACTGCTTCCTGCGTGACGCGCTTTTCGCCCAACTGCATTCGCGCCATATCGTCCGGCGCGTTGACCACGAAAAACAACATAAACGTCAATAAGTTAACGCCAATCAAAATCGGTACGGCATACAGTAAGCGGCGCAGCAAATACGCGATCATGGTGCATTGTGCCGCAGCGCGAATGATAAAAAGTATTTCATAAACAATGACCTTAATCGCTATTTACACTGAATTGACATGATTGGGGAATGATGTCGTTGAAAGCCTGACGTTTGATTTTTTATGGAAACATCAATTGTATACGGCGCAACGAAGTTTTTAATAAAATCATCAACTTATAGATTCAACTGCGTTACTTCTAAATTTGATACTATATTAGCAGATGCCGAAATACGCTGGTAATGACCCAACTCACGTGCACACCAGTGTTTTTTGTTATCAAGCCGTTTGCCAGTGCACTGGAAACGGATTGCCACTATTTAGGAGAATTTGAATGAGTTTTGATGCACTAACCATTACCGGCATTCTCGTTGCCATCCTCTGCGCGGGTTTTTTGATCGCGCTCGTCAATCGCAACAGCACTGTTCGGCGTTCTACCAAACGTTAGTTCCCGCCTCACTGGTCAGTCGTACTGGCTGACCACCTTTGTTTTTCGGCAGCAAGCCAATTGGGTCGCAGCGATAGTCACACACCTTGTTGCTGCGACCATTTTTTGCCGGTGATGCCGGACGGAATTAACGGTGATAGCGGTCTTCAAACCGCACGATGTCATCCTCGCCCAGATAGCTGCCGGATTGCACTTCAATCAGTTCCAACAGAATGCTGCCGGGATTTTCCAACCGATGCGTGGAACCGACCGGAATATAAGTGGATTGATTTTCGGTCAATAAAAACGTTCGCTCGTCGCAGGTGACGCGAGCCGTGCCGGAAACCACCACCCAATGTTCGGCGCGATGATGGTGCATTTGCAGTGACAGCGATTCGCCCGGCTTCACGATCAAGCGTTTCACCTGATACCGCGCTCCCAGCCCAATGGCTTCATACGAACCCCACGGACGATGCACCTGCTGGTGATGACGATGCTCATTGCGTTGTTCTCGTTGCAGAAACTGCGTGACCGCCTTCACGTCCTGCGCACTGTCTTTGGTCGTGACCAACACTGCGTCGGGCGTTTCGACCACGATTAAATCGTGGACGCCAATCGCTGCCACCATCCGATGTTGCGCAATTACCAAGTTATCGTGCGCATCGTGCAAGAAAGCGTCGCCATCGACGACATTGCCCGCTGCATCCTGCTCGCGCACTTCCCACAGCGCGGACCACGCGCCGACATCTGACCAACCGACGGCAAGCGGAATCACCACTGCTGGCGGCAAATCCGCTGCCGCGCCCGCCGCCAAATGCTCCATCACTGCGTAATCAATTGAGTCGCTGGGACAAACTGCGAACAGCTCCGTCGCCAAGCGCAAAAACTCGCCATCGCGCTGGGCGGCAGCACAGGCGCTGGCGCAGGCGTTGGCGATGTCGGCACGAAACCGTGCAATCAGTCGTAACCACAGCGATGCTCGTAATACAAAAATGCCGCTGTTCCACAGATAATCGCCTGATGCTAGATAACTTTCAGCAACTTCAACCGCTGGTTTTTCCACGAAATTAGCGAGCTGATAGGCTGCGCCATTCACGCCAGCGATTGAATACGGCGCACCTTGCCGAATGTAGCCATAACCGGTTTCGGGTTTGCTGGGCACGATGCCGAACGTCACCACTGCGCCAGCTCGCGCCAGCAATGTGGCATCCGCGACTGCTGCGCGAAAGCCGGTTTCATCGCGGATGGTATGATCGGCCGGCATCACCAATAGGATCGGATCGTCATCAGTTTGGGTCGCGGCGAGTGCCGCTAAGGTCAATGCTGGCGCGGTGTTACGTCCCAGCGGTTCGAGAATAATTGCGGCTGGTGGTTGCCCAATCACGCGCAACTGCTCGGCAACCAAAAAGCGATGCGCCTCGTTGCACACCACCAGCGGCGCGAGCTGGCCAATTGCGGCGCGAGGATGTTCGGCATCCAAACCGTTCAACCGCCGCACGGTTTCTTGCAGCATCGTGTGCGCACTGGTCAACGGCAGAAATTGTTTCGGATAGGCTTCGCGGGACAACGGCCACAACCGCGTTCCAGAACCGCCGGAAAGAATGACAGGTTGCAATGGCATGACGAGTTGACCTGCTGGTGTGAGTGAAATGACGCTAATGCACTGATTAGAGCAATCCGCTCCAGCGCGGTCAAACCCAGACGATAGGCATCGAATGAACGCGAAACTCAAACTGTTAACACAATTGCTGCGCACTACTGCGGCAACCGAAATCATGCCGCGCTGGCATCACATCAGCGCCGAGAACAAAGCCGACGGGAGCTTAGTCACCGCCACCGATTTAGCGGTGCAAACGCGAATCACTGCTGCGCTCGCGCTGGTGTTCCCTGACATTCCGCTGCTGGGTGAGGAGATGACCGCCGACGAGCAGCAGCATTTGTTGACCGCAACTGAGCACCGAATCTGGGTGCTTGATCCGCTCGATGGCACCAGCAATTACGCTTGCGGCTTGCCGTTTTTTGCGATTTCGCTGGCGCTGATTGAACACGGGCAAGTCACGCACGGCGCGATTTACGATCCAGTGCGCGATGAATGTTTCACTGCCGCTCGCAGTCAGGGCGCGTGGCTGAATGGTGAGCCAATTCAACCGTTTGCGGCTGGCGCAGAACTCGGCGACTGTTTGGCGATGATTGATTTGAAACGATTACCGCCGCAGCGTTTAGCGGCACTGTTTCGCCCCGGCGGTTTTCGCTCACAACGCAATCTCGGCTCGGTCGCGCTCGACTGGTGCTGGCTGGCGAGCGGACGATTTCAGCTGTATTTGCACGGCGGGCAACGGCTCTGGGATTACGCGGCGGGACGGTTGATTGCCGAAGAAGCGGGCGCGGCAGTGCAACATTACCAACCCGAGCAAATGACCTTGACTGCCGGATTAACGCTGGATTCTCAGCTTGCGATTGCCGCAGCGAATCCCGAATTACTGGAACGCTGGCAAGCATTTGTCGCATTGCAATAAACCATCATTTTGATAAATCACAGGAATTGACGATGAGCCGCGAACAAGACGATCTGGACATGACGCTGGGCAGCGGCATCGCTGCCTTTGAATCAAAACAATTTTCTCGCGCTGCCGGTTTACTCGCGCCGCTCGCCGAACAGGGCAATGTAGACGCGCAATATCGCATGGCAATCATGGCGCAAAACGGGTTAGGAATGTTGCCTAACCCGTTGTTAGCCTTCAGTTATATGAAGGCAGCGGCGAAGGCAGGAATGGGCGTGGCGCAACACGGGCTGGCATTTATGTACATGCAGGGCGAATGCACCGATAAGAATCCGGCAAAAGCGGTGCAATGGTTCAAACAGGCAGCCGATCAAGGATTAATTGGTTCAATGACCACGCTGGCGCTGATGTATGAACAGGGGCAAGGCGTCGAAAAAAATCTGGATGAAGCCAAGCGCCTATATCAACTCGCAGGCTTTTAATTGCGCTCAACTCAAAACACTGCCGAGCAGCAATACGCTTGATGCAGCCACGGTAATTAAAATGTTGTCGTCAATCGGCCCGAATTCATAGCGTTCAATCACTGTCGCTACGATTGCCGACAACAATCCCCATACCGGAATTGATGGATCAGCCTGTGCACCAATATACCAACCCAGCGGTGCGCACAATAGCAGCATGAATACATTGCCAATCGGATTTTTTGAACGTTTACGAATGACTGCATTGCGTACAATTCCAGTAATTCCATCGCCAAATGCCATATACAGCGATGGCAAAATTGCCAGCCATGGATCGCCGAGCACCCACCACAATAGCGAAACCGAACTCGACCACATCAATGCAAATTTAACATCATTACGATTGTCATCGGTTTGAAACCAATAAAACCGCAGTCCGCTGACGTGTGCGAAATATAACAACAGCGTTAATAATAATCCGCTCACCAATGGATACCACGGATCAATAAATACCAGTGGAACCATAATTGAACCCATTCCACCCGCCAGCATGTGCACCATTTTGCGAACGTAATACACCGCCCGAATGGGTTCCATTCCTCGCGTCACCATCATTTGATACGGCAAGCGCGTTAAAAACAACACCGCCAGCACATACACACTCAAACCTGCAGCCCACAGCAATTGCGGAGAAATGTTCATTAGCGATTCACTCCAAAATTGTATGATCAATCTAATTATTGTGCGCGATCATCCAAATTGACTGGACACAGCACTTCGCGCATGATGCCAATTAAATCTAATAATTGACCATTGCGAATGCGGTAATAAATACGATTGGCTTCTTTACGCGCTACCACGATGTTTTTATTCCGCAGTTGCTCCAGATGCTGTGAAATGTTGCTTTGTGATGTGCCGGTACGTTCGACAATTTCACCGACTGACAATTCGTTGTCACCGAGTGAACAGAGGATTTTCCAGCGCAACGGATGCGCCATTGCTTTCAATGCGTTCGCAGTTAAAGTGGTGTGATCTTCATCTTCAATCACCTCCGGCAGTGAATTCATTTCGGTCATAATCAATACTCTCGTTTAACAAACGTCGTGAGTGGAATCAGCATTTGCTTCCAACCGTACATAGCCAGTCATGTCTTTGGCGATGCAAATAATATCGCTGATGTATCCGGTATTCGTTTTAATGGCAGTGCGCGAAAATAAAATTGGCACACGTCGTCCATCGCTGGCGACAAATCGCGCTTCGATTTTGCTTAATGCGCCAGTGCGAATTAATGCCTCCAGCCACAGCCCCATAAACGCTCCGGCTTGTTCATCCGCGTCTTCTTCAAACACATCGCCAATCGCCATGCCCAGCAATTCATCGCGGCGATAACCGAGCATTTGACAGGCTGCCGGATTGGTCAGTTTAATAATTCCTTCCGCAGTCAGCACCAGCAGTGCCTCGCCCATATAAGTGACAATGTTTTCAAGATATTGTCGCGCTTCTGCCAATTCTTGTGTGCGCTCGGCGACGCGGCTTTCCAGAATACGATTGAGTTCGCGTTCTTTTTCAATCAGCCGAAAATAAGTGCTGATTTTATTGATGAACTGATGGTCTTCAATCGGTTTAAGCAAGTAATCGGCAGCGCCGACAGCAAAACCACGCTGTTGGAATTCTTCCGATTTGAATGCGGCGGTGAGAAAAATAATCGGAATATCGCGGGAGCGTTTGCGCAATTTGAGCATCGCCGCAGTCTCAAAGCCATCCATATCCGGCATTTGCACGTCGAGAATAATCAAGTCGATATTTGAATGCTGATGTGTGAGATCAATTGCTTCTTGACCGGAAGCCGCTTCCAATACTGCGACATCAAGATGCGTGTGAATGAGCGTTCGCAGCGTGAATAAATTGTGTGCATGATCGTCAACGATCAGTAGTTTGAATCCGGCATAACGATTCATTGATTTCTCCGGTCTGGCAACACTTTATCAACCAACCGATTGAATTGATAAACATCAATGGGTTTGGTTAAAACATCAATCGCGCCTATTTCAGGGCAGTCATCTTTTTGAATTGCTGCGTCCGCTTCAATTAACAGCACAACCATTGGCAGCGGCGGTGTCACTTGGGTAAATAAGTGTTGAAGCGTACCACAGGTGATTTCAATTGATTGCTGCGCCGCCAATAGCACCAAGGCACAACCATCGTTTTCTTCCTGCAACGTTTCCAATGCTTCGTCGACATCCGCAGCGGTTTGCACCCGCAATCCCTGTTGCGCCAGCAATGACGCCAACAACACCAAGGTTTTCACGTCCCGTTCAATCACCAGCACCCAAGTTGCACTTTGCGCCGGCGCAGATTCGACCGAAGCTGACGGCGGTACATTCAAGCGCACCGCCATTTCAGTAGACGCCGGCAATATCGACTCGGGCATGATCGGCGGCGCAGTCGTTGCTGCTACTGGCAAACTCAAAGTAAAACAAGCGCCTGCGCCCGGTGCGCTGTCGATGGCAATCTGTCCATCCAACAGCGTCGCCAACTCGCGGCTAATCGCCAATCCCAGCCCCGTGCCTCCGTAACGGCGGCGCGTTGAACCGTCCGCCTGTTGAAATGCCTCGAAAATAATCTCTTGTTTATCCAACGGAATCCCAATTCCCGTATCAGTCACGCTGATAGCCACCGGATGTGCCAAATCGTTGTGCGTCGCCACACTGATGACAATCTCGCCGCTGGCGGTGAATTTGACGGCGTTGGAAAGAAAATTCTTGATAATTTGCCGCAACTTATCGCGGTCGGTGTAAATCCACGCTGCGGCTGCGGGATCAAATATCAGCCGCAAGGTCACTGGTTTCTCGACAAGCTGCGGCGTCACCAGCTCGATCAAATCTTCCAACATCGGGCGCATTTCCACCCAATCGAGCGTGATGTTCACATGTCCAGCTTCAATCCGCGAAATATCCAAAATGTTGTCGATCATCGTGCGCAAATCGCGCCCAGCTTCGTGAATCACCTGCGCTTGACGCCGTTGGCTGGTGCTCAATCCGCCGCTCTCTGCGCCAAGCATTTTTGACAGCAGCAAAATCGAATTGAGCGGTGTGCGCAATTCGTGGCTTACGTTGGCGAGAAACTGCGATTTGTAGCGATTGGACGTTTCCAATTCGCGGGCATGAGCGCGAGCGGCACGAAGATGTTCGGCGTGAGTTTTCGCCAGCGTGGTGAGCTGCTCGCTCAATTCGTGAATCTCACGCGGGCCGCGCCAGCGAAACCGCAGCGGTTGTCCGTCATGCAAAATGTGTCCAATGCCACCAGTCAATTCCTGCCCAAAATGTTCCGCCCGTGCTGCGATCCATCGCGCCAGCACCATCACCACTGCCACCAGTAAAAAAATAATCGACAGCACCCGTACCATCAGCTCGTTGCGAAAAGCGTCAATTGGCGACGAATCCACGGCTCGCCCGACCCACAGCGGCACACCGTCTTCGGTTAAAAACATCGGCAGCCACAGCATTTGCTGCCCCTGCTCGCCTTTCCACAGCGCCAGCTTGCCCTCAGCGAAAATCTCCGCCAACCCCGGAAATGCGGCGAACGCCTCCGGTTTGCCGCTCGGTGGCTGATTCGGGCGCAGATAGCTGCCGTCCTGATTGACCCACAACGTGTTCTGATAAAACTGCGCCAGCCCGCCGACATCAATCGTCAACACCACCACGCCCCGCGCCTCATTCGCCTGCTTCCCGCCGATCAAACTAACCAAATTCAGCGTCATCAACTGATGCGGGTCTTCCGCGCCAGCGACCTGATCAATGCGAATGCGGCTGACCAACACTGCGCCCGGCTGCAACGCCAGCCCCGCCGCGACAAATTGCCGATTGGGGATTTGCGGCACTGCAACTGGGGTTTTCCATTCCTGAGTCCGCGCATCTCGCGTCAACCAAAACCGCGCTGCGCCGTCATCGCCGATAAACAGTAATTGAATCACATCGCCTTGATCGTCAAGGATTTGATTGATCCACAGCGTGTACCGCGCTCGCGCTGCGCTGATCTGCTCGGCGTCGCCCTCAGTGCCGAGAATCAAGCCGAGTTCAGGAAGTTTGGACAGCAGCCGAATCATCTCGTGACGGCTGGCAAGGTGTTGATCGAGATCGCGGAAATCCGCTCGCAGGTTTTGCAGATAAGCGCGTTGGTAAAAAAGCGTGGTGCGCTCCAGCACCAGCGGGAGATTGATGAGTAGGGCGAGAATGAGCGGGGTTAAGCCGAAAACCAGCAGAAATAACAGGATATAAGCGCGGAGTTTGAACCTCCCCATCGCTAAAGTCAGTGGATTCCAGATGGGATCACGCGACACAGCGCATATCCGCTTGCGCCGACAAGGCGTTCACAACGAATGGCACTAAGTGGTCGCCAGATCGCGCACGAATTGCAGCACTTCGGCTGCGTGACCTTTTGGTTTCACGTCATACAGCGCGTAGCGAATGACTCCATCCAAATCAACGATAAAGGTGGAGCGCACGATGCCCTGCCGCTTCACGCCGTGAACCTCTTTCTCGCGCCATACGTCATAAGCATCACACACTTCGCCATCGGTATCTGACAGCAGATGCACGCTCAAACCGTACTTATCTCGAAAAGCGCCATGACTGGCACAGGAATCGCGGCTGATGCCGATAATTTCGGTCTGTGCCTGCTCAAATTCAGCTTGTAAATCAGTGAATTCTAAGGCTTCGATGGTACAGCCCGGCGTATCGTCTTTTGGATAAAAATAGATGACCGCATAACGGCGACCGATAAATTGATCGAGCGTGACCTGCTCCATGTCGGCAGTCGGTAACGAAAAACGGGGGGCTTGATCGCCTAGGTGCAGCATTGTGACGTGCTCCAATGGTCGTGGGATCGGCAGGAATGTAGGCAGCGCCAGTTTAGTCGTCAACTGTCCCGCGTTGTCGCCATTTTTGCGCCAGCCAGCCACTTATTCCGAGCAGTCCAGTTGCCACGCAAAACCAGTGCAACGCAGTGATCGACAGCCAGCCGCGTAACGGATTGGCGTCTGACCAAGGCGCAAACGGTGTCATGTCGGCGTGCATCAGGCTGTCGAGCAGGACGTGTGACAGTGTGCCAAGCAGAGCGCCGCTGATGACGGCAACCGGCGTGAATGTTTCCGGCGCAGTCAGCCAATCCAGATGATAAAACCGCAGTTCCCGGTTCCAGCGCCGCAGCAGTGATCGACCCAGCAGCGGCGCAATCATGGCAACCAGCGCGGCAATTCCCACTGCTGCCAAATAGGTGTGGGTCACGCCGTGCAACCGCTCGGCACCGCGCATCATGCCCAGCAATGGCTCAATATCCATCGCTATCTGCGCTATCCCAAAAGTCAACACGCTGAACTGCTGGCCAGCGAGTGCTTTAATCGCTATGCCCGGTCCCATGTGTAACGCTGTGAATGGCATTTGCAACATCCGACCGCAATTTAGGTCACATTTGGAAATGATTGCTCAATTCACTATTCATAACATGCTGCCTCGCCTCTTGCCATTTCTGATTCTCGCTGCCGGTATCGGCGGTTTTTATCTGCTCAAAATCACGCGCCCCGCACCACCGCCAGTGGTGGTGCAAGAACGCATCTGGCGTGTCAGCGTCACCAGCGTCACTCCGGCAGATCATCGTCCGGTGCTGTCGTTATTCGGGCGCGTCGAAGCACCAGAGCGCATTCGCGCTGCTGCGCCAGTCGCTGGGCGGTTGCTGGAAATGCGGGTGCATGACGGCGAACGCGTTCAATCCGGTGCACTGCTGGCGCGGCTCGATCCGCGTGATGTGCAACCGCGTTTGACGAAAGCGCGGGCTGAAGTGGAAAAACAGCAACTGCGTTTACTTCACGATCAAGCGGCGCTGGCGCAGGAGCGCGAATTGCTGCGACTCGCTGAAGTGGCACTGGAACGCGCTGGCGCAGTGCAAGCGAAAAATCTCGGCTCGGCGTCCAGCGTCGATGAAGCGCGGCAGCAATTGGCGCGAGCGCGTCTCGCAGTCACGTTGCGCGAGCAATCCATCGCCGAACATCCAGCGCAGTTGGCTGCACTGACTGCGACGCTGGCAGAAGCCGAACGTGACGCCGAACGCGGCGAAATTCGCGCTCCATTTGCGGCGCGGATCGGCGTGGTGGAAGCAGCGGCTGGCGATCAACTCCAACCCAATCAAACCATTTGACGTTATTCCCGCTGCAACGGCTGTATCTGCGCACCATCATTCCCGACGCTTACGGGTGGAATTGCGCCGCGCTCTCGACGCTGGCGAGCGATTAATGGCCAGCGGTGAATACGCAGGCAAACCGTTGACCGCAGTGCTGGAACGGCTCGCGGAGAAGCAGATGCGCGGGAGTGGAAGCGTTATTGCAATTCACCACCAGCGGCGTTGATTTGCCACGCGGCGCGTTTGTGAAGGTGCAACTCCAGCGCCCAGTGACACCTGCCACGATCGCGCTGCCGTTTTCGGCGCTACACGGTGGCGAGCGCATTTTTGCGGTGGATAACGGACGCCTGCGCAGCGTGACCGTCGAACGAGTCGGCGAACTGAGCGGCAATGACCATGAAGGCGGATTGGTGTTGGTGCGAGCGCCGACGTTCGCGCCAGCAACGCCGGTCATGGTGACGCATCTGCCCAATGCAGTTGACGGTCTCAAGGTGGAGATCGTCGAGTGAAACACGGATTGATTGCCATTTTTGCCCGTCATCGGCTGCTGGCTAACCTGTTGATGGGGTCGATTTTCATTCTGGGCACAGTCGCGCTGCTGCGAATGAATGTTCAGTATTTTCCAAACTTTGCGCTGGATGTGATTTCGGTGCGCGTGGTGTGGAGCGGCGCAGCAGCCGAGGACGTGGAAAACGGGATTTTGCTTCCGCTGGAAGAACGCCTCAAAACCGTTGATGGTCTGAAAAAGCTCAATTCCACTGCGCGCAGGGTGTCGCCAGTTGCTGGAATTGGAAGAAGGCACGGATACGTTGATTGCGTTGGATCAGGTGCGCCAGCGTGTGAGCGAATTCGCAATTCCCGAAAGATGCCGAAACGCCGCAAATCAGCCGTGTTTCGCGTTATGAATCCGTGCGCGGCTGTTGGTGTCGGGACCGAGTGTGGCGGAATTGCGCCCGTGGGTGCGCCAATTTGAGCGCGAATTGCTGGCGCGGGGCATCGACCGGATTGATCTCAGTGGGCTGCCGACCGAGCGCATTGCATTGAAGTGCCGGGGCAAACGTTGGAAACGCTCGGTTTATCGTGGACGGCATTGGCGAACAGATCGCACGGCTGGCGCGTGATCTTCCGTCGGGCACGGCAGGCGATGCTGACGGCGCACGAGAATTGCGCAGTTTGGAGCAGCGCCGCGATCGCAAGCGTTTGAAAATTTAGCGATTGTCAGCGATACGCGGGGTTGGTGCGGCTGGGTGATGTGCAGTGATTGTGCGCGAGGCACGACCAGCGAGTTTGCAACTGCAACAGTTGGAGAAATCGGCTTTTTTTGAAAAATCCCCCCAACCCCCCTTTTCCAAAGGGGGGCTTTCTACTGCGCTCTCCGTTGAAACAGAAGGGCTTTCTGCTTCACTCCCCGTTAAAACAGAGGAATCCTCTTCTCCACCCTTTGAAAAAGGGGGGTCGGGGGGGATTTCTGCGCCAGCAACCGTGGAAATCCTTGTCCAACGCGCTGAAAACGGTAATTCGCTGACTGCCGCGAAAATCTTCGAGCACTGGCTCACCGACACGCGCCCAACGCTGCCGCCAACGCTCACGCTCACCGTGTTTGATGCGCAGTGGGAGCAGATTCAAGATCGCGTTAACCTGTTGACGGATAACGGTTTACAGGGCTTCACGCTGGTGCTGCTCCTTCTGTTTATCTTTCTGCCGGGGCGCGTCGCATTCTGGGTGGCGATGGGAATTCCGACGGCCTATCTCGCGGCGCTGGCGCTGCTGTGGCTGTTCGGCGGCACCATCAACATGATTAGTCTGTTCGGGCTGCTGCTCACGCTGGGCGTGATTGACGATGACGCCATCGTCATTGGCGAATATGCCGAATCGCGGTTTCGTGCCGGAATGTCACCTGCGCAAGCCGCCATTGCCGGAGCGCGGCGCATGTTTTGGCCCATCGTCGCCTCGGCATTCACCACCGTCGCGGCTTTTCTGCCGCTGATGCTCATCGGCGGGATCATGGGCAACATTCTGGGCGACATCCCGTTTGTGGCCATCATGGTGCTGATGGCGTCGCTGGTGGAGGTGTTTCTGATTATGCCTGCGCATTTACGCGCCGCATTTGAACATCACGCCGAGGCGACGATTCCACGCTGGCGGCAGCGCGTGGACGCTGGCTTTGACCATTTCCGCGACGGCATTTATCGCCCATTGGTAACAACAGCAGTGCGCTGGCGCGGCGTGACCGTCAGCGCAGTCATGGTGCTGATGCTGCTGGCAGTCGGATTGCTGGCGGGTGGGCGCATTCAATTCGTGTTTTTCCCCACGGCGGAAGCGCAACTGGTGTTTGCCAATGCCACCTTTGTCGCCGGAACGCCGCGTGAACAGACGGCAGCGTTTTTGCACGAAATGGCGCGAGCACTGCGCGAGACCGAGCACGAACTCGGCGGCGGGTTGGTTGAAGCCGCAGTAGCGCGGTTCGGCAGCACGGTTTCAGTCGAAAAAGGTGATGGCGCAGCGGGCGATCAATTGGCGTCGATTCTGGTGCAATTAGTGCCGACCGAGCGGCGCACCGTGCGCAATGAGCAATTTCTCGCCGACTGGCGCAACCACATCAAGATGCCCGCCGGATTGGAAAATTTGGTGATTTCCTCGCGCCGGGCGGGTCCACCCGGGCGAGATTTAACGCTGCGACTGACGGGCGATGATGCTGGGCAATTGAAAGCAGCGGCATTGGAGCTGGCGCAGAGTTTGGAAAGTTTGCCGGGCGTCTCGGACATGCTCGATGACATGCCATTTGGCCGCGAGCAGTTGATTTACCGCCTGACGCCAGCGGCACAGGCGCTGGGATTAACGACCGAATCGCTGGGTCGGCAACTCCGCGCTGCGTTTGACGGGCATTTGGCGCAACTGGTGCAGGTCGGACAAGACGAATTGGAAGTGCGGGTGCTGCTGCCGCGAGCTGAACGCACCCGTTTAGACGTGCTGGAACAACTGTTGATTCGTGCGCCGGACGGCAGTTTTGTACCGCTGCCGACGGTGGCGCACTGGGAAAGCCAACGCGGTTTTGAGGCGCTGCGCCATGCCGACGGACGGTTGGCAGTGGAAGTGTCAGCGGACATCAATCGTGCGCTGAGTACGCCGGATAATGTGCGCGAAGCGTTGGAGCGCGAGTTGTTGCCCAGACTGGTGAAACATTACGGGATTGAATACAGCTTTGAAGGTCGCGCTGCCGATCAACGCGAAACGCTCGGCGATATGCGACTGGGATTGTGGCTGGGGCTGGCGCTGATTTATTTAATTCTGGCAGCGGTTTTTGCGAGCTGGGGCTGGCCGCTGGTGGTCATGACGGCAATTCCGCTGGGATTGATTGGCGCAATTGCGGGTCATTGGATCATGGGCTTGGATTTAACGCTGCTCTCGCTATTTGGTTTATTTGGCTTATCGGGAATTGTAGTGAATAACGCAATCATTCTGGTCAGCATGTATCACGAATTGCGCGAAACCGGAATTGAAGTGGAAGCAGCGTTAATTGCAGCAGCAGTGTCACGATTGCGAGCAATGCTCTTAACTTCAGCGACGACCGTTGTTGGTTTAGGTCCGCTATTATTTGAGACCAGTTTGCAGGCGCAATTTTTAATTCCGATGGCAGTGTCATTGGCATTTGGCGTGGGTTTTTCCACTATTTTGGTGTTGGTATTTACACCAGCATTGCTGTCATTCCATGAAAGTGTGCATTTTCGAGTGGCGCAGTGGTGGCGCAGTTGAACATTATTGACATTGAAAATTATCAATTTTTTCGGATGTTGGAAAATTTTGAAGATGACCGAAGAATTTGCGATCTTCATTTAGGATGTGTTTAACGATGGCGTCGTGAGCTAAAAATTCTAACAGCGAACTAATCGCCAAACTACCAGCACGAAATTGCTCCACCAATACCACTGATTGATTAATCAAGGAGTAATGCAAAATAGCGTGTTCAACCAAACCCGGATAACCAATCGCTATCAGCACTTGTTCCTCATCCCGAAAATGCTGTATTAAATCGCGCATCATTTTATCAAGCAGCAGGTTCACCTCTGCTGCATCCGGTCGTTCGTTGAGGATTAAATCCAAAAGCTGATTAGCGTCATCAAACAATTGCTGGTGCTGATGGTCTATCAACATATGACCGCTGAGAAAACAATCCCGCAAAATTAAGCGAATAAATGCAGTCTTGCTCGGTTCGGTAATGTTGAAATCAGTCGCATTCACTTCGATTCGATTGCGCCCGTTTTGTTTCGCACGGTAAAGCGCCACGTCAGCACGAGCGAGCACCGTATTAGGGGTTAAATCAATTGATTCCACTGCTGCCAGCCCGATCGAGGCGCTGATTGGTGGCAACTCCTGATCCTGATGGCGCACCCGCAGGCAGGTCAGCGCGTGGCGCACTCCATCCAATCGAGCAGCCGCAACGGCAAGCGTGGTTTCCGACAGAATCATGGTGATTTCCTCGCCGCCGTAACGACACACGATGTCTTCGCGGCGCAGCGAATGCTGCAAGAGTTCGCCGACTGCCCGCAGTACGGCATCGCCAGCATCGTGACCATAACTATCATTAAAACGTTTGAAATGATCCAAATCCAACATGGCGATAATCAGCGATCCGCCATTGCGTTGGCAGCGGCTGAATTCACGTTGCAAACTTTCATTAAGATAACGGCGATTAAATAATCCGGTTAACGGATCGCGGATGGTTTCCTCTCGCAATTGTGTTTCCAGATATTTACGCTCGGCGATGTCCCGTTCCAATTCTTGCTGCACCAAGCAATAGTCGTATTCAATCCGCTGCGCATTCATAATGATTTGCCCCAAAACGATCAATAGCGTCATTCCGATGTTAATCACAATAAATACGGCTTGACCGGATGCGACCATAAGATCAGGGAGCAACCCTTCAAAAAATGCGGTATAGCCAATGCGGATAAATGTCGCTAACACTAAGAAAATCAGCGCCAGTGCTAGAAATTGATCGCCTGATCCAAACCACGCTGGTCGCCGTGTAAGCAAAATAAATATCGCCCATGACATGAATGCGCTGCTGTAAACACACCACAGCAAAATACGCATTTTGGTGTCGGGCACGACAATGGTTAACCAAATGAATAATGCGATAAATGACAATAAGGCAGCTATTTCTATGCTGGAGTGGTTTGGGTGATGCTGGTCACGGAATACGCGCACTCCGCGCCCGATCAGTATGATGTCTGCGAGCAATAGGGTATTGGCGAGGATGATGGTCAGCCACAGTGAAAGTTGATCGCGGAACAGGAATAACAACGAACCCAGCGTTCGACACAGGACGCCAAACGTCCAGTATCCGAAACCGGGATAAACGCGGCGCGTCAATAACGTTGTTGCCATGCTCAGGGTGCTCGCCAGCGCCATCATGATGCCGACAGCCACCAATGTTTTCATATCCATTGCACAATCACCTTGCACAAACCAGCGTGGAAGTTAAACCGATTATGATCATTATCAACCGCAATCACCTTCGGTTGCCGCACAGGATTACATCATGCCGATACGTTATCGCCACGCTTGCATCGTTTCACTTCTGACCATTTTATTTGCTGCGCCAGCGTTGGCAGTTGATTTGCAGCCGGGCGATTTACGAGCGCCTAAAATTGGCATGAATTTCACGCAATTCATTCTGCAACAAAGCAATTTTAAGGGGCGTTATGTGCACGGGCAGTTGCAGCCGGGTGATCCACAATTGGAAATCTCGCATCTGTTTTGGCGGGTTGGGCGTGTGTTTGATGCAGCGGGAAAGCCGCTGCTGTTTTTCGCGCAGACGCCAGTGTCAAGCGTACAACCTGCTGGTTCACTGTCGAATCAAGAAAGCGTGAGCGGTATTGGTGATACGACTTTTTTGCTGGCGCTGTGGCCTTACGCCAATCGTGAAACCCAAACTTATTTTGGCGTTGGCGCTTATTTGTTCGCGCCGACTGGCAACTATCACCATGATCGCAATTTCAATCTCGGTGACAACCGCTATCGCGGCGCATTGCAAATGGGTGTGCAGGCGCCGTTAACCGATCGTTCGCGGTGGATGCTGGCGCTGGATACGGTTTGGTATGGCGAAAATGCTGAGTTTGGGCAACGCCGCGACACCTTGGAAAAAGCGCCGCTCACCACCGCGCAGGTCAGCGTTCAATACGACGTGCTGCCCGGCTACACGCTGGCTGCTGGCTATTTCTACAGCGTCGGCGGCGAAACCAGTCTCAACGCCACGCGCCAGCACGACCAGACCGAACTGCATCGATATCAACTTACCGGCACGGCGCAATTTTCTTTTGGAAAAATCACGCTGCAATATGGCGGCGATCTCGAAACGGAAAACGGCTGGCTGGAAGATAACCGCTTGATTTTGCGTTATACAAAATACTTTTGAAATGCAATTTACAATCCCAACTCGCGCCAGCGGGCTTGAATGCGTTTGACCGACACCGGCGCGGGTGTGCCCAATTGCTGGGCAAACAGCGCCACCCGCAACTCCTCGATTAACCAATGAATTTCCTCCAAACGCGGATCATCGCGTCCGGCAGCAGTCGCTGCGTCTGCCCGCTCGCGCCAGCGGGTTTGCAGCTCCGCCATTTCCCGCAGCCATTGCTGATCGCGGCTCGGCGCGTGGGCGAGACGCTCCAATCGCTGCTCCATCGCTTTGAGATAACGCGGGTAATTTTTGAGCTGCGCAAAGGGGATTTGCAGCAGAAAACCGCGAAAAATCAAGCCGTCAAGCTGGGCGCGAAGGTCAAGCACCGACGGCAGCCAATTGGCTTGGGTGCTGGTGGCGAGCTGTTTTCGCAGCGCGTGATAGCTCGCCAAAATGCCGCCGATGAGTTTGCACACTGCGGTCGTCGTCGGCAGCAAGTGCGCTTTGCAGTCGGTTAAACGCTGTTCAAACTCGGTTTGACTGCGCAGCGGCGGACGGTCTTCGGTGAAGGTTAAATCGAAAATCAGCGCCAGCAGGTCGTCGGATAAATCCCCCCTGCCCCCCCTTTTCCAAAGGGGGGAGATGTCGGAGTTCCTTTTTCAACGGGGGGAGTTGAAAAGCCCCCCTTTGAAAAAGGGGGGTTGGGGGGATTTGAGATCGGGCGGTTGGGATTTGATGAAATAAGCGGCGCTTTCGCATACAGCAGCCGCATCCGTTCTAAATCGGTCAGTTGTTTGCGGAGCTGGCGCAGTTCGGCGCTGAGATGCAGCATCAATAACCGCCGTACACCGTCGCGTTGCGCTCGTGCCGCATTTTCCGCCGAATCCAGCACCCGAATGGACACGCTGTCTCCGCCGTCCACCAGCGCCGGATAACCGCGCAGCGTGATTCCAGCGCGAGTCAAATCCACCGCTTCCGGTAAATCGCCGAAATTCCAACGGGTTAAATCGTCGCGTTCTAAATCGCTGCTCGGCAAATGCGCAAAACCGTGTTGCGCCTGCTCGCCAAATTCGCGTTTGAGCCGCAGCGAATCGGCATCCAGCGCCAGCTCGGTGCCGCTCTCGTCAATCAGTTTGACCTTCATCCGCAGATGTTCAGGAATCGCGTTCACATCCCACGCATCTTCGGGAATCTGCACCCCCGTCATCGTTTTGAGCGTTTCTGCCAGCGCCTGAATCAAAGGGCGTTCTGACGGTTTGAGGCGAGCGGCGAGCCGTGCCGCAGTGTCGGGAATGGGCACGAGTTGCTTGCGCCACACTTTGGGCAAACCCCGCAGCAGCGCGGTGATCCGCTCGGTCAACAGTCCCGGCACCAGCCAATCGAGCCGATCTGCGGAAATCTGGTTAATCAGCGGCAGCGGCACGGTCACGGTCACGCCGTCGCTCGCCGCGCCCGGCTCGAAGTGATAGTCCAGCGGCAGCGCCGTCGCGCCAACGTGCAGGCGGTCGGGAAAGGAAGTCGGCGTGATGTCGGCGGCGTCGTGGCGCATCAAATCGTTCAAGCGCAGATGCAGCAGTTTGGGATTGGTGCGCGTGGCGTGGCGCAGCCATTGCTCAAATTGCGGCGTTGAATAAATGCCCGACGGCACGCGCTCGGCATAAAACCGATAAACCGCTTCATCATCGACGCGGATGTCACGGCGGCGCGATTTGGCTTCGAGCTGGTCGATGGATTCAATCAATTCGCGGTTGTGGCGCCAAAATGGAGCGCGGGTTTTGAAATCGCCTTCGGTCAGCGCGAAGCGCAGAAAAATCTCACGGGCTTCAGCGGGATTGAGCGGGCCGTAATTAACGCGACGTTTGGGCACCAACACGACGCCAAACAGCGTCACCCGTTCAAAGGCGGCGACTTGCCCAGATTTCGCTTCCCAGTGCGGTTCGGAATAGCTGCGCTGGAGCAGATGTTGAGCGGCGCTTTCAATCCACGCCGGCTGCACCGCAGCGGCGATGCGCCCATATTGGCGCGTGGTTTCGACGCGCTCGGCGACGATGACCCATTTTGGCGGTTTGGCGGCCAGCCCCGAACTCGGATGAATTTGAAATTTGCTATTCCGCGCACCGAGATAATCGCGTTCTGCGCCTTTGAATCCGATGTTGCCGAGCAGACCGGCGAGGAGGGCGCGGTGAAGCGCGTCAAATAGTGCCTTTGGTTCTTTTTCGATAACCGACGGCGATGACTTAAATCCCATTTCCAACATTTGCTCACGCAATTGGCTATACACATCGCGCCATTCTTGCACCCGATTCACCGATAAAAAATGCCGCTGACATAACTTTGCAAACTTATTTCTGGATAACGCATGACGCTGTTGATCCAGAAAATTCCACAGCTTTACGAAAGTGAAAAAATCCGAATGCTCGTGGCGAAAAGTATTGTGAATTTCATCTGCGGCTTGCTGCTTTTCCAACGGACGCTCACGCGGGTCTTGCACACTCAACGCTGCCGCAATAATCAACATCTCGTCCAAACAAACGTGCTCGACTGCCGCCAGCAGCATCCGCCCGATGCGCGGGTCAACCGGCAGCCGTCCCAACTGTTTGCCCAGCGCCGTTAAATCGCCCGCAGCATCGACTGCACCCAATTCCTCCAGCGTCCGATAACCATCGGTAATTAAACGGGAATCTGGCGGATCAATAAACGGAAAATGCTCAATCGCGCCGAAGCCGAGCAATTTCATCTGCAAAATGACGGCAGCCAGATTGGTGCGGGAGATTTCTGGCTCGGTGAAGGCGGCGCGAGATTGGAAATTTTCCTCGCTATACAAGCGGATGCACACGCCAGCCGCCACCCGCCCGCAGCGACCTTGCCGCTGATTCGCCGACGCCTGCGCGATCCGTTCGACCGGCAGCCGCTGCACCTTCGTGCGATGGCTGTAGCGACTGATCCGCGCAAAACCGGGATCAATCACATAATGAATGCCCGGCACGGTCAGCGAGGTTTCCGCGACATTCGTGGTCAAAATCACCCGCCGCGAGCTGTGCGCCTGAAAAATCCGCGCCTGTTCCTGCGGACTTTGCCGCGCAAACAGCGGCAGAATCTCGGTGGACGGCGGATGATGCTGGCGCAGCGTTTCCGCCGTGTCCCGAATCTCGCGCTCACCCGATAAAAACACCAACACATCGCCGCGCCCGTGCAGCGCCAGCTCGCCGACCGCCGCTGAAATCGCCTGCTGCATCGCGTCATCGCGCTCGCCCGCACTTTCATCCTCAGCCGGCGGGCGATAACGCACCTCAACCGGATAAGTGCGCCCCGAAATCTCAATAATCGGCGCAGGCTGCGCGTGCGCATCGGCAAAATGGCGGGCAAACGCTGCGGGTCGATGGTCGCCGAAGTCACAATCACCTTGAGATCGGGACGACGCGGCAAAATCCCGCGCAGATAACCGAGCAGAAAATCAATGTTCAAACTGCGCTCGTGCGCCTCGTCGATGATGAGCGTGTCGTATTCGGTGAGCAGCCGATCTTGTTGAATTTCCGCCAATAAAATCCCGTCAGTCATCAATTTGATGCAGCTTTCCGGGCGGCTGCGATCATGGAACCGCACCTTGTAACCCACCAGATTGCCGGTCTCGCCGCCCAGCTCCTGCGCCACGCGACTGCACAGCGTCCGCGCCGCGATGCGACGCGGCTGCGTGTGTCCGATCCGCCCCGTGCGCCCGCGCCCCAGCTCAAGACAGATTTTCGGCAACTGCGTCGATTTACCCGAACCCGTTTCGCCACATAAAACAATGACTTGATGCTGCACGATCAACTCAGCAACTTCGGCGCGGCGCTCGCTGACCGGCAAGGCTTCGGGATAGTCAATCGTTGGCGGCACCAACGCAGCGCGGCGTTCGACAAGTGCTTGAGAGTGATGAATTTCTAGCCAGAGTTTCGCCAAACTTTGATCGAACGGTTGACCGGCGCGTTGGCGCTTGCGTAAACCGCGCAGCCGCGATTGGAACGAATGGCGATCACGAATTAAACAGCGATTGAGATCGGATGATTCGGGAAAATGAGAAATGTTCAAGTTGGAAAATAATTTCAGTTGATTGATGTGAAGACATTGTCATTGCATGGATATTGGCATTCAACCCATAATCAACATGCTATCAATAGCAAATAACACACATGGAACAATGAATCATGGCGACACCTATTACGTTGAATGATAAAAACGATAAACATCCTGGCACCACTGGCAACGATACCGTCAATGGTATGGGTGGCAACGATACTCTGAAGGGCGAGAGTGGTTTGGATTCGCTCTCTGGTGGCACTGGCAACGATTCCTTGGATGGTGGTGCCGGCAACGATACCTTGGATGGCGGCGCCGGCAAGGACACCCTGCTCGGTCAAGCCGACAACGATTTATTGAAAGGCGGCGCTGATAACGACATTCTTTTTGGCGCAACTGGTAAAGACACTTTGGACGGCGGCACTGGCAGCGATACCTTGGATGGTGGCGATGGTGACGACTTCTATATCGTTGATCATTCCCAAGATAAGGTTGTTGAAAAGGCAACCTCGGCAGGCGGTAAGGATACGGTGCAGGCTTCAGTGACTTTCACGCTGGGTGCTGCGCTTGAACACCTCACGCTGACCAGTGAAAGAAATCTCAACGGCACTGGCAATCAGTCCGACAATAAGCTAACCGGCAACAACGGCGACAATAAATTAGTCGGTTTGGGTGGCAAGGACACGCTATCAGGTGGTCTCGGTGCAGACACTCTCGACGGTGGTTTGAATGCCGATCGTCTGATTGGCGGCGATGGTTCCGATACCTATCTCATCAACAACACCGAAGACACGATTGTCGAAACAGTCACGGACGGTGATGTTGATCGTGTGATTAGCAGCGCCACCGTTAAGCGCCTGTCAGACAACGTGGAAGCACTGCAATTGACTGGCACTTTGGCGCTCAACGGCACCGGTAATGCTTTGGATAATCAGCTAGAAGGCAACGCCGGCGCGAATCTTTTGGACGGCGCTGCTGGCGCTGACACCCTCAGCGGCGGCGCGGGCAATGACACTTTGATTGGCGGTCTCGGCGACGATTCGCTGGATGGTGGCGCTGGTGCAGATACCGTGACCTACACCGGCAAGCTGGCTGAATACACGCAAGTCTATGATCTTGATAATAACTCGTGGACGGTCACGCACACCGCTAGCGGTGAACAGGATCAAGTGGTTAATGTCGAAACGCTGAGTTTCAAGGATCAGACCGTTGACATCAGCGCCGGTCCCATGCCGCTGTTATCCGTTACCGACATCACCCAAAACGAAGGCAACAGCGGCAAACTCAACGTGCAATTCACGCTGACGCTGTCCGCACCCGCCGGGCGTCCCGTCACCGTGAACTACGTCACTGCCGACGGTGGTGCTGACGGCGCAGGGATCGCAGCCGCTACCGCTGGCACCGATTACACCGCCACTTCCGGCACCGTCACCTTCGATGTTGGTGAGCGCAGCAAAACTGTCAGCGTTGCCGTCATTCCCGATGCGCTCGTGGAAGCCAATGAAGCGTTTAGCTTGTTCCTGTCTCAACCGGTCAACTGTGAGCTGGGCGATCCGCAAGCAGTCGGCATCTTGACCAATGACGATCAGGTGTTGGTGTCCGTCAAGGGCGCTACCGTGAAAGAAGGACAGACCGGCACCACCAATGCCATTGTCACCATCAGTCTGTCCGCTGCCGCCAATCAAAATGTGACGGTCGATTACAGCACGCTGAACGGTACGGCGGAGGCAGGCAGCGATTTCACCGCGAGCACCGGCAGTCTGACGTTCAAAGTTGGCGAAACCAGCAAGACCGTCATCATTCCGGTGACGGCTGATACCACAGTGGAAAGCTCAGAAACGTTCCAAGTGCAGCTTGCCAATCCCGTCAATGCGGCGCTTTCACCTCGCGCCAGCCTCGCTACCGTTACCATCACCAACGATGATTTTCCCAGCCTCAGCATCGCTGATGTCACGGTCGTCGAAGGTAATGAGGGCGTCACGGAAGCTCTCGTGACGGTGACGCTGGACATCCCCGCAACTGCCGAGGTCACGGTGAACTACGCCACCGCGAAGGGCACGGCGCTGTTGGGAACGGACTTCACTGCGACCACCGGCAAGTTGATTTTTGCGCCCGGCGAAACCACCAAAACCATCGCGGTGCCGGTCATCGCCGATACCAACGTGGAACCCGATGAAACGTTCACGCTCACGCTGACCAAACCGACCAACGCGGTGCTCAGTACCGCTGCTCGCGCCACGATCACGCTGACCAATGATGATCTGCCCAGCATTACCTTTGCTGCCGATGCCCTTGCAGTCAGTGAAGACATCAGCACGCACACCGCCAATCTCACGGTCAATCTTTCCGCTGTGAGCAGCCAGCCGGTGACGGTGGGTTATGCGACTGGTGACGGCAGCGCCAGCGGCAGCGATTTCACCGCGCTGACCGACACGCTCACCTTCGCGCCCGGTGAACTCACCAAAACGTTGACGGTTCCGATCAGCAATGACACTGAAGTCGAAGCGGATGAAACCTTCAGCGTCACTTTGAGCAATCCGACGCTGGCGCTGTTGGGTGAACTCACCACTGCGACTGTGACCATTACCAATGACGACCGCGCCAGCCTCAGCATTGCGGATGTCGCAGTTCCCGAAGGTGCGGCGGGTACGGCAAATGCGACCGTTACCGTGACGCTCTCGTCGCCAGTGCTGTCTACGGTGACGGTCGATTACGCCAGCAGCGATAAAACCGCCATCGTTGATAGCGATTACACCGCAGTGACCGGAACGCTCACCTTCGCGCCCGGTGAACTGACCAAAGCCATCACGGTGCCGGTGCTCGGTGATGCGACGGTGGAAACTGATGAAACCTTCGCGCTCAAGATAAGCAACCCAACTAACGCCGTGCTTGGCAGCGCCAGCGCCATCGTCACGTTGACCAATGACGACCTGCCGACAGTGGGTTTTGGCGACGACCAGACTGTGACCGAGTCCGACAAAGACAGCGTCACCGCCTCGTTTACCGTCACGCTGTCAACGGTGGCGGCAAGCACAGTGACGGTCGATTACGCCAGCAGCGATGGCACGGCGACCGTTGCCAGCAATGATTACCGCGCCAGCAGCGGTACGCTCACCTTCAAACCCGGCGAGAGCAGCAAAACCGTCACGGTGTCAGTGCCGGGCGATATGTTGTTGGAAACTCCAGAAACGGTGCTGTTCACTCTGAGCAATCCCACCGGTGCCACGCTGGGCAAAACCACCGCGACGCTGACCATCGCTGACAACGATGAGATGGGCAGTTTTACCCTGCCGGTCGATTCCCGCAGTTATGACTTCGAGTTTCCGCTGACTCCCGAACCCGATTTGATGCAGGGCAGCGCCGGTCCCGACAAATTGCTCGGGTTGACCGGCAATGACACCTTGAGCGGCAACACCGGCAACGATCATCTGGATGGTGGCGATGACAACGATGTCTTATCGGGCGAGGACGGCGATGATTATCTGCTGGGTGGCAACGGTGCCGACACGCTTGACGGTGCAGCCGGTAAAGATTCGCTCGACGGCGGCGCAGAAAATGACAATCTTTCGGGCGGCTCGGAGAACGATCTGCTGGTGGGTGGTTTTGGCAATGACACGATCAACGGGCAGGTGGGCGATGATTCCATCGACGGTGGCGAGGGCGATGACGCTCTGGAGGGATGGGATGGTAATGACCGAATGCAGGGCGGATTTGGTAACGACGCGATCAATGGACACTATGGCGACGACATCATCGACGGCGGTGACGGGAATGACAGTCTGACTGATGGCGCTGGCTCAGATTTGCTGATTGGCGGGACGGGGAATGACTCTCTGTGGGCGAATTCAGGGAGCAACGGTCAGGGAAATGACACCCTGTTGGGCGGTGACGGCGATGACACCTTGGGCAACGGTTATCTGTTGGACGGCGGTTCTGGCAATGATGTCATCAGTGCTACAGATTACGGCTGGTACACCGGCGCTGGTGCAACCCTGCTCGGCGGCGATGGCGATGACACCATCTCCGGCTATTTGAAGTACGACGCCGCCCGTAAAAACTACGTTTCCGGCGGTGAAGGCAACGACAAGATCGATATGGCTGATACCTGCCTCGTTTATGGCGACGCTGGCAACGACACCATCTACGGTTCAAATGGTAACGACACGCTGTCCGGCGGAACCGGTGACGATAGCCTGACGAGTGATGCTGGCGCAGATAGTCTCAATGGCGGTGCCGGAGCCGATAGTCTGACCGGCGGCGCTGATGCCGACACTTTCAACTACACCGCCGCCACCGATTCCGGCGTGGGCGCAGCCAACCGCGATCTCATCACCGACTTCAGCTCGTCCGGCGGCGATGTCATCAGCCTGAAAGCCATTGCGCCGCTGGCAACTTGGGGTTTCCTCAGCACCAAGCCCTACACCGGCGCTGGTCACGAAATCAACTTTGCAGTTGACGCCGTGAATAAAACCACGCTGGTGAGCATCGATTTAGACGGCAATAAGGCGCCCGATATGGAAATTGCCCTCAGCGGCATCGTGTTGCTCAGTGCCGATGACTTCGGTTTGAAGTAGTTCATTTAGATCGTCATTGCTGAAATAAAAACGCCCCGATGATTCGGGGCGTTTTTTTATTGAGCAATTAATCCAAAAAGCGACGATTGCTTAACGCTTTCACTTAATGGCGCAGCCATACTTTCTTTAAACGTTTCACTTGGCGCTTAAATGCTGCCGAATAATAGATTACCATCAGCGTTAATCAGTTTTGATGTGAATATCATCCCATAACGTCTCAATTGCATAAACCTGTCCCGCTTTAATATCCTTCCAGCCTTCGCGGAAAGCTTCAGCTGCATTTAACCAAGGCGCATCTTCTTCAATCCCTTCACGAAAAGAATGCACCAAACGCAACAACAGCGGGCGATAGTGCTCCGGTGTTTGTTCAATCTCGGCATGGAGTTGTTCAGTAATCGTGTTGGGTTTAATCATTTTTTCACCACCGCACAAACAAATGTTGCCAACTGGTTTAATGAGTTAATTATTCACCCGCACCGGCGCTTTCGACCAAATCCCGCTCGTGTCACCCATTCCCACGCCATCAAAAAACTCACGCATCGCAATAAAGCGTTCTTTATTCGCCAAGGCGCTGTTAATGACCTGCGCTAATGAACCCGCGCCAGCCGGTCCCATTAACGGACGCGCTGAAATCAAATTGGTGAAATACAGCGCCGGAATGGTTAATTCTTTTGCTGCCTGCACGACCGGCGTGGTGCCAATTGCTAAATCCGGTTCCAATGATTTCACTGCCGCTAAATCTTGCTCCAATGAAGCGCGGAATTGCACCGGTACGCCGTGCGCGGTCAACCATTCCAAATCGCTTTCATTCCACGCCGTGCGCGGACAAGCCGTGCCGACATACGGCACTGTTGCGCCCGATTCAATTAACAATCGCGCCACCAGCAATTCTGAACCTTCATAACCGGAAACAATCACGCGCCCTTTAATTGGTTTTGCCGCCAACGCGCCAGCAATTGCCGGTAAAAACTTGTTTTTCGCTGCATCAACCTTGTCTTGCGCGATGCCGCAGGCTTGTCCAATCGCATCTAACCACGCCGCCGTGCCGTCGCAGCCGACCGGAGCCGAGCCCACAATTGGGCGTCCGGCAGCGGCAAATTCCCGCGCTGAGGCGGCATATTGCGGATGAATCGCGGCAACGGCAGCGCAATCGAGCGCGGCGTACAGCTCGCGCCATTCGCGGGTCGGCACCACTGGCCCAGTCGCCAGCCCCAGCGGTTCCAACATCATGCCAATCCCGACCGGATCAGCCGGGAACATTTCGCCGAGCAGCGTGATCGTCGGACGTTCGCTGCGCCCACCGCGTGGCGCTTGCACCGGCCCTTGCTCCGCCTCACTGCGGGCGTAATGCAGCATCGCGCCCGCCAGCACGTCTTTCGCTTCGGCGTGAGTTGGGGTGCCGAAGCCGGGCACGTCGATGCCGATAATCCGCACACCGTTGATTTGCTTGGGCAATAAGCGCAGCGGCACACCAGATGCCGTCGGGACGCACAGATTGATGGCGATGATGGTGTCGTAGCGGTCGGGATCAGCCAGTTTCAACACCGCGTCCCGTGCATCCTCGAATAATCGACCGGAAACCAGCGATTCCGAATCAAACGGCACATAGCCGATGGAACGCCGTGCGCCGTAAAAATGCGCGGTGAAACTCAGCCCGTACACGCAGCAGCCGGAGCCGACCAGCACCATCGCGGTGCGGCGCATTCGCAGTCCGACGCGCAGTGCGCCGAATGCTGGGCACATCGTTTGCGGTTGATCGTGCGGGCCGCTGGCGCAGGTCGAAAGCGTTGGCAACTCAGACATCGTCGTACACCACTTCGAGAGATGGTTTCGCCACTGCGGCCGCGTCGCACATATCCGCCGCATTCGCCGGTTCTAAAATCACATGCCGCCCAACGGCATCGCCTTTGAATAAATTGAGCAATTCCTCATGCGCCAGCGGTTTCGGTTTCACCGGCGGCGCAGTGGCGACATTCGCCGCTAATTCTTCAAACAACGCGCCCCAGCGGTCGCCAGGGCGTCCGACGATTTCGTAATTCGCACTTTTACGGCGGATGTCATCGTCGGCGGGAATCGTCGCCAAAATCGGAATTCCGACTGCGTCCGCAAACGCCTGCGCCTCGCCGGTGCCGTCGTCTTTATTGATGACCATGCCGGCGACGCCGACGCTGCCGCCCAAGCCAGTGAAATAGCCGACTGCCGAGCAGACGTTGTTGGCGACGTAGAGCGATTGCAGATCGTTGGAGCCGACGATGATGACTTTTTGGCACAGATCGCGGGCAATCGGCAGCCCGAAGCCGCCGCAGACCACGTCGCCGAGAAAATCCAGCAGGACGTAGTCAAAATCCCACTCGTGAAAGCCCAAACCTTCCAGCAATTCAAAGCCATGAATGATGCCGCGCCCGCCGCAGCCGCGTCCGACTTCGGGGCCGCCGAGCTCCATCGCAAACACGCCATCGCGCTTAAAACAGATGTCGCCAATCGCCACGCTGTCGCCAGCGCGTTTTTTCTCGCTGGAGACGCCGAGAATGGTCGGGCAGGCGCGTCCGCCAAACAGCAGCGTTGCGGTGTCACTTTTGGGATCGCAGCCAATCAGCAGCACCTTTTTGCCCTGCTGCGCCATCATGTACGAGAGGTTGGCGAGGGTGAAACTCTTGCCGATGCCGCCCTTGCCATAGATGGCGATGATCTGGGTTTGTTTGAGTGCTGGCGCGGTGGGCGCGGAAACGGTCACGGATGCAGTCACGATAAATTTCTCCAATCCAAAATCATCTTCAAACAGGTGGGATCGCCAAACGCGGTGCGGTACGCGCTCGCAGCGTCAGTCGCAGCGACGCGATGCGTGATCAAGCCATCCAGTGACAAGCGTCCAGAATCAAGCAGCGCCTGCACTGCGGCGAGATCGGCGGGTTGAAATTCAGCGGCGATGCGGAATCGCGCCTCGCGCATAAATGCTGGCGGGAAAGTGAAGGCAACCGGCGCGTGATAAAAGCCAGCCAGCACGATCTCGCCGCCTCGCGCCAGCCGCGCCACCAGCCGATCTAAAATCGTCGCATCACCGCTCATGTCGCAGATGCAGCGGTAATCGCGGCGCGGATCGTCGTCCGGCGACATGACGTTGTAACCGTAACCGTCCGCGCCCGAATGCCGCGCTGGATTGGTTTCCCACACGACTGGCGGCGTCGCTGCATCCAGCGCCGCAATCCGCGCCAATAGCCGTCCGAGCACGCCATGCCCAACGATCAATTCAACCGTCGCGCCGGCGATTGCGTGATACGCGGTCGCTGCCAGCGTCAATAACACGGCTTGCTCACCAAAGTTTTCTGCGACCGGCAACAGGCGGCTGGCTGGCGCGACGATGCGCGAAGCTGCGCCGCCGAATAAGCCGCGCACTTCGCCATAACACCGCGCTCCCGGCACAAACACGCGCTGCCCGACGCTGAGACCGGATTCTGCGCCCGCGAAAATGACGCGCCCGACTGATTCATAACCGGGTACCAGCGGATAACCCATGCCGGGGAATTCGGGCATTTGCCCCGACCACAGCAGGCGCTCGGTGCCGTGCTGATGCCGCTCCATTCGATGTCCACGATGACATCGGTGGGTTCCGGTGGCGTCAGCGCGAGGCGGCGCAGCGATAACTGTTCGGGTTGTTCGAGGACGACTGCGAGGCTTCGAGAGTGGGAATGTCGGGGTTCACGGTGTGGCTCGAAAGTGAGGGATAAAAGGGAATAGTTGATTAAATTAAAAACTCAATTTTATCGGCTGCGCAGCACTCTAAATCCAATCGCTCTTGAATACGCCGCATGGTTTCATCAGCTCCAACAAAACCACTTTCAAGTGCCAATTGAGCTTTTTTGCCCCACCACGAATCATCAAGTGATTGCGGGGTCTCGCATTCAGTGGTAGGCAACAGTTCAACAGGTGGATGAGCATTTTTTTCGAGCATACGATGCAACGTCTATTGAATTTCAGAAACAATCGCTAAAAATCAAAATTTTCTTTATCCCAATGTGGCAGAACAGATTTTCGACTTCTGATAGAAATTTCTGTTAATCCTTCTGCGTCCCAACTCCAAGTAAAGTTCTCATCTGTTCCCGCATCTTTGCGATCAGTGAGAATGGCGTTTGCATAATTAAAATCAATTCTGCCCGGCTCGACAACATCGTATGCAAATGACACTTGATTGGTATCGTCATCACGAGTAATGCTGACATTTTCTAATACGGCATAATCTAAAATCATGCTGTTAAACAAATAACCAATCACTGCGATGAACAAAATTGATACGGTGACAAAGAGCGATTGATAGCGTTTTTTGGCAACCGTTGCTTCTTCTAACTTCTTTTCGAGAGAAATAGCCATTGATCATTACCTCATTAAAAACACATCTTTTTTTAAGCGCGGAACCATTGATAGCAGTCAGGTTCCGCGCCTTGTTATTACCAGCGTGGCATCCGATATGGCAATAAATGCTGCACCCACGCCGAACGAAACCGATCTAATGACAGGCTTTCGTGTACGGCTTCAACGGGACGCCCCAATAAATGCGCATTGATGACCGAGCGCGAATAAAACGGCGTGTCTTCTAATGTTTTCACCACGCTCGGTGGTGTACCTGCGTCCGATTGACTGCTGCGTGGCATTTGCCAAATTGGTGTACGCGGCAAGCGATGATCTGGCGGTGGCGCAAATTCATTGATTGAACCATCAGCATTGAAATGAAGTGCTAATGCCAGCGACGCATCATTGCGCCGTTCAACGTGATACAAAATTGCGCTTTCATTGCCGCCCATTTCTGCGCGTGACCAATCCCAATACACAAACGCATCTTCTAATGGTTCATCGCCCCAATTACGATCAAAATAAGCGTGTCCCGTCCATTTGATATTGGGATGTTCCAATTCAACGGTCACTCGCGCACTCGGTGCAATTGGTCGCCAACGATGACGTCCATTGCGATCCAAAGTGAATATCCGCTCATTGATAAAATTGGGTGTTAAATGAATCGTACCGCGCACCCGCTGCGGAATTGGCGTGCCAATTTCATTGAGTTGCAGCGTTAATGTGTCGTCGCTATTCCATTGAATCGCACTCGGCCCAATAGTTAAATTGGTTTCGGTTTGATTCACAGCGTTGGCGTGGCGTTCTGTCATTGTCCAGCGCCGTTTTTCACCGTATAAACAGACATTCATTGAACAATGATCACGCGGATCATTGCGTCCTTTGCGCCGTCCTTTGAAATAATACGGCGAAAACACGCTGCCAATAAACGCAATTAACGTTAATCCGTGTTGCCCGTCATCACTCAACGCATCGACATACCACCACGCATAACCACGCGGCGGCACCGTTAAATTGAAGTCTGGACTGGCGGGGCGATTTGATTCTGCAACAGCCATTATTCAACTCCTGATTCAATTCAATTGCGCTAATACTGCTTCGGCGGCAATTCGCCCAGAAATCGACGCCATTGGAATACCGGGACCGGGATGGACGCTGCCGCCGGCAAGATATAACCCAGCAATTTTTGATTCATTGCCAGGACGGTCAAAAGAACCGAATAAACCGTGGGTGACGCGCCCGAATACTGCGCCACCAGATGCGGGATAAGTTTGTTCAAAATGAACCGGCGTGGTCACGGCAATTTCTTGGTTGTCGGCAAAAGTTAATCCGCAATGCGCCAATAACTTCATTACCCGTTCTTCACAGCGCCGAATCTCATCTTCGGGAATGACTTGACTGTCACCACGCGCTGGTGCATTGACCATAACTAATAACCGCTCCGCTTCAGTCGGCGCAGGGGCAGCAGGATTGCCGCGATCTTGAGCGCAGATGTAGACGGTTGGATCAACTGGTAAACGCAAATCTTCAAATACGGATTTGAATTCTTCGGCGTAATCACGCGGGAAAAAGACGTTGTGATATTGCATTGGAAAACCCACAGGTTTTGCCAATAAGTTCCAAGTCACGACGGAATGAGAGCGTTTATCGGGAGTAATTTGTGGGGCGGCTTTTTTCGCTCGTGCGCCCAATAAACCTGCGCCCAGTGCCGAGGCATCGCCGTTGTAAATGACGGCATCGGCAGACAATCGCTCGCCATTTTCTAGCACTGCGCCAGCTGCGCGTCCGCCTTCAATGATGATTTCTGTGACTTTTTCGCCGTAGCGCAGCGTCACGCCTTTCTCTTCAGCCAGCTTTGCCACTGCTTCCGGCAAACCGTGAATGCCGCCCTCAACGGCGTAAACGCCGCGACTTTCGACATCCGCAATTAACATCAATGTTGCTGGTGCGTGATAGGGTGACGCGCCGACATAAGTCGAATAGCGCCCGAACAATTGACGCAGCCGTTGATCTTTGAAATAACCGCCGAGTGCTTGCCATAATGTGAATACGGCTTTAATTCGCGCCAATTCACTCATGCCACTCATTCCGAAGCGTCCAAAAATGGAGAGCGGCGTTGGTTGCGAGGAACGAATAAATGGAACTTCGAGGGCATTAAATACGCGCTTGGCGTGTTGCACAAAACGCAAATAACCATCGGCTTCCGCTGCGCCAGCAAAGGTGGCGATGGCGTCTGCAGAGCGTTGTTGATCGGCAAATAAATCGAGGCGTTCGTTCTGGCTCCACGCATGACGGGCGAGGATTTCCGCTTTATGCAGCGTGACGCGCTCTTTTAATGAAGCGCCAGCCTCGGCGAACATTTCCTCAAATATCCAAGGCATCGTGAGCACCGTCGGGCCGGTGTAGAAACTTTGGTCGCCGCGATGTTGCTCGCGGAGTTTGCCGCCGGGACGCGCACCACGTTCGATGACGGTGACTTCGCAACCGTTGACTGCCAGTTTGAGTGCCGCGCTCAAGCCGCCCATGCCCGCGCCGATCACGAGGATTCGTTTATTCCGCATGTGTCTGCCTTGTCTGTTCAACCGTGAAATTAAAGGGAAAATTTGACTGGATGCTTGCGAGATCGCGCCTTGCAAGATGAGCTGTGATTAGGTTCAAATGAGTGTCTAGTTCACTAGACATCTGGGCGGTTGAGTCTACCTGACAGGGGGCGATTTTGCACAGTCAGGCGGCGGTCGCTCATTCATCGTTCATTACACTATCTAATTGAGGAATCATCGTTGAATTACGCAGCAAGAATGATGTGGCCTGAGAAATCAGCGACTTGGGATTATCTCGGCGCGGCAGAAAGTTTGGACGATTTCGCCATGATGTACGCCACTGATAAGGCGCTGGCGGTGGGTGCCGAGTTTGTGGTGATTGAGAAAGGCGGCGCGGATTCAGACATTCAGTTTTTCAAAGTGAGCCGCGCTGATCCTTATGGCTTGATTCCGGCTGATCCGCGTGTGGAAAGCGGCGGCAGCAGTGTTAGCGCGACAACAGCGACGGCGGCGACTTCCCAAGAGTTTATGCAGGAGCAGAGCATTGGCGAAGTGTGGAAGGCGATGTACAGCAATATCTTCTTTTTCGGTCGAGTGTCTGGCACGGCATTTTTAGTGTTTTTAGCGTTTATTGGCATTGCCAAATGGTTCGATTTGTGGTGATCGCGGAAGATTTTCGTGTGCAATCATCGCTATCGGAGAAGTGTAAATAAAACTTGACGCAACTGAATGTCAGGTTAGACTAACACCCATGCGCTGCTGATGGCTTCGATTCTGGACTTAATAACAGGGTTCGCAGCCTGACGGCAAGCCTAGTTGCACATCATTTAGGTGTGCGTCACTTACAGCCAAAATGAGGATAAGTCGATGGCAGAAGCAGCAAAGAACCTGTCTGGTTTGACCGATGCACAAGCAAAAGAATTCCATGAGCATTGGAAGCATGGCACTTGGAGCTGGGTGATGATCGCGTGCGCAGTTCACGTCGTCACTTGGGTCTATCAACCCTGGTTCTAAGAACTATTTACTTTTCTGAGGAGATTTCCAATGCAAGTACCTGTCATGTTTGCCGATCCATCTGTTGCCGCTCCTAACCATCCTGAAGAAGATTGGAAGATTTGGACCGTTATCAATCCAGCAACTTGGATGGTGCCTTTCTTCGGTATTCTGTTTGTTCAGATGTGGATGATTCACAGCTATGCACTGGCTCTGCCAGGCTACGGCTTCAAAGATTCCGTACGCGTCGCTGCGCCTGCTGCTGTTGTTGCTCCAGTTGCTGCAACCCAAGCTCAGTAAAAACCAGTCTTTCGCGTCGATAGGCGGTGATACCTTGCGTATCATCCGCCTATTTTTTTGTCTAGCAAAAACACATCTATAATCAAATCTATTAGGATTTGATGTTCATGTTTCTTCTGCAATAAGCCACTCTTTTAGTCAGTAGATTTCTATATGTTTTTGTCATACTGATATTCATGGCATGACATCAAGCATATTCATCAACATCAAAATAATTAGGAAAACAATTCATGTCTTCTTTACTATTTCGTATTTTGACAACCAGCATCATTATTTTTACAAATGTCGTTGTAGCAACACCGCCTGAATTGCTAGTTACTGTATTAGATACAACGCAACTTACTACAATGAATCAATTATTAGAACGCATTACTGATCAGCGGGTTATTTTTGTTGGCGAACAGCATGATCGTTATGAAGATCATCTCAATCAATTAGCAATTATTGAAGGTTTACAAGCGCGAGGACATGCACTTGTCATTGGCATGGAAAGTTTCCAACAGCCTTTTCAAGCAGCACTTGATGCCTTTATTGCTGGCAGTATTGATGACGCTGAATTATTACGTCGCACTGAATATTTTGAACGTTGGCGTTATGATTACCGACTATATCGACCATTATTACATTTTGCTCGCAGCCACCGAATTCCAGTGATTGCACTTAATTTAGATGTAGAATTAACCAGTAAAGTAGGTATTAGCGGTATCGAAGGATTAAATGAAACTGAGAAAGCAAAAATCCCACTGATATTGATCGCAGTAATTCCTCTTACCGACAACGTATTGAAGCGGTTTTTAATCAGCATCCGAATACACAAAAGATTAATTTTGAGCATTTTTTAGATGTGCAACTACTGTGGGATGAAGGCATGGCAGACCGAGCTGCACAAGCACTAATTATTATCCTGATCGCACACTTATCGTATTCGCTGGAGCTGGACATCTCGAATATCGACAAGGCATTCCAAATCGATTATTACGACGGAAAGCAGTTAACATTGCGGTATTATTGAATGGCACAGCATATACACCTAACACAACAATTGCCGATTTTTTACTATACCCACAATCAGCAGAATTACCACCGCAGGTTTACTTGGCGTAATGCTTGATCCCAGCACCGATGGTAACGGAATGATTGTAAAGATTTTGTAGATTCAAGTGGTGCAAAAATAGCAGGGTTAATCGTTGGCGACCGTATTATTCGTATTGGAACAACACCCATCACTAACTATTCCGACATTCGCATTGCACTTCTCGATCATGCACCTAATCAAATATTGCCAGTTGAAATTGAACGCAAAAAACTTGTCGGTAACAGTGAACACCTAACTTTTTTAGTTAAATTGAATTAATCATCATGTTACATCGTCCTGAATTACTTTCGCCTGCCGGAAGCCTTCGCAATCAACGTTATGCTTTTGCTTATGGCGCAGACGCAGTATATGCAGGGCTACCGCGTTACAGTTTAAGAGTGCGTAATAATGACTTTAATGCCGCTAATCTCGCCATTGGAATTACTGAAGCACACGCACAGGGTAAACGCTTTTATTTAGCAACTAATTTAATGCCACATGGCGCAAAAATACGCACATTCGTTACTGATCTTGCTCCAATTATTGCATTAAAACCAGATGCACTTATTGTCGCTGATCCAGGTATTTTACTATTAATACGCGAACACTGGCCTGAGCAATCAATTCACCTTTCGGTACAAGCGAACACAGTGAATGCAGAAGCAGTGCGTTTTTGGGCAAAACAGGGAGTTGAGCGCGTTATTTTATCGAGAGAACTATCACTTGATGAAATTGCTGATATTCGTGCCGCCTGTCCTGATATTGAATTAGAAGTATTTATTCATGGTGCACTGTGCATCGCTTATTCTGGACGCTGCTTATTATCAGGTTATTTTAATCACCGCGACGCCAATCAAGGCAGCTGTACTAATTCATGCCGTTGGCAATATCGATTAAAAAATGCCGAACCAAATGTTGAGCATCATCACGCAGTAGATGCTGTTTATTTATTGGAAGAAGGTAAGCGCCCCGGCGAATTGATGCCAATTTTCGAAGACGAACATGGCACTTACATTCTCAATTCACGGGATTTACAAGCGGTTGCACACATTGAGCGATTAGTCGCAATTGGAATTGATTGTCTTAAAATAGAAGGTCGTACTAAATCACATTATTATGTCGCACGTACTGCGCAAGTTTATCGAGCAGCAATTGATGATGCACTTGCCGGTCGCACCTATCGTCCTGAGTTATTGTTAGATTTAGAAGGCTTATCTAATCGCGGCTATACCGAGGGCTTCTATCAGCGACATTCAGCAAGTGAATTACAGAATTATGCAGATGGAGCATCACGCAATCATCGCCGTATTTTTGTTGGTGAACTGAATGAACGCGATGACACGACAGAATGGGTAAAAGTGACGGTTAAAAATCGCTTTGCCGTCGGAGATTATTTAGAACTGATAACCCCAAAAGAAAATCAGTTGTTTCAATTAACACAGATGCAAACATTAGATGGTGAAGTACTGTTAATTGCGCCCGGTTCAGGTTGGCAAGTACGTATTCTATTGCCAGACATAGATGCGCAAAATGGCTTGTTAACTCGCGTACTCGATCACACGAGTTAATAAGCGGCTTTGATTAGGGCGTGGTGACTAAAATACGACCCATTCCCGGTGCAAGTTCAAATTCAAAAGGAGTTGGCAAATAATCCATTGGCCATTCCGGAGATACATCAAGTAGTGGCGCTGGTTTTTTAAGATAACGATACAAATTATCGATTTGTAAATGCTGACGATTCCATGGGTCTTTATTAATGATTAGTAATGCTTCACCCGTACCTTTGGGATGACATTTGTGTAATAACAACACTGCTGAATTCTGTAATTCAATTTTTTTAATCGCGCCTTCGCTCTGAAATACCGGATAATCGTCTTTAATACGATTGATCTCAGCAATAAAATGCGTCAAATCAACATTGGGTGTTTCCCATTGTTCCGAACGAGTGTTCACTACATCAAGGCGGCTGCGAAAACCATACTCAAAGCCAATTGGAATCATCACTCCAGTTGAAAAAAGCGTTGCAAACAGATAACGCTGTTTCATCGCATTCAAGTTGCTACCGGACTCGCTAAATAAACGCTCGGTATCGTGACTTTCTGGAAAGCTAATTGATGGTGCAACATAGCGCGTTAATTCATATTGATCAAGCAACCAATCACTACTGAAATCCCACCACTTTGAACTGTTAAAAACTGCATCAAAACCAGCCGTAGCGGTATCCTTAGTTTGTTCTGGTGAGCATCCAAGAGTTTCAGCAATAAAGACCGTATTTGGGTGCATTTTACGAACGCGCTGAATTAGTTGCGTCCAAGTTGCTTTAGGGAGTTGATAAGCGGCATCACAACGAAAACCACGAAACCCAATACCAATTAAATATAACACCAATTTAACGCAGTAATCTAATAGCGCAGTACGAGCTGATGAATTAGCGTGATCGAATTGTGCTAAATCATACCAAACAACTTTACTACCATCAGGTTCAACACAAAATGGATTGGCAACTTTTTTACCATCACGCAAAAACCATTCAGGGTGTTCTTTAACTAAATCAGAATCAATAGCACAGTGATTAATAACGAGATCAATCATCATTGATAAACCATGATTTTCGGCTTGCGCCACCATTGCTAGCACCTGTTCTTTAGGAGAAATATCAGTGCTAGAATTTAGAAAATCTTTGTTAATTGCAAAGTAATCGGCAATTGAATACAGGCTGCCTGAGCGTCCTGTTTTCTGAATTGGATTGACAAATACCCAATCAAAACCCATCGCAGCAGCACGTTTCAAATGTGGTTCCCAGCGATCAAAATGTCCAGCAAGCCGTGGAAACAGATTATAAATCTTCATTACTTTATTTACCTTGCTGCAATTAGCAGATATCGAGAATACGAAGTGTTATTTAATCTGAAGACGTCACATATTAAAATCATGTGACGCTAAGATTTTATAGATAAAACAATTTAAACATCGCGGATGTAATCGTAGATGTTCAAATAATCTTGTCCCGGTACATTCCACGAATAATCCGAACGCATGGCGTTTTTCATCAATTCACGGAAATGATCGGGGTGATTGCGGTAGCAAGCGATGGCACGACCCAATGCAGATTCAAGACCTGGATTATCGTAATCTTGGAAAACGTAACCATTACGCGCATGAAGCGGGCGATCAGAAAAATCTTTATCAAATACGGTGTCGGCTAATCCGCCAATTGCACGGACGACTGGAATAGTGCCATAGCGTAATGCGATGAGTTGCGTGAGACCGCAAGGCTCAAAACGACTCGGCACTAACATCATGTCTGCGCCAGCATAAATAAGATGTGATAAATCTTCATCAAAACCAATTTCTAAATGACAGTCAGGGCTGTCATTGAGCATCCGTTTTAATCCCCAGAAATCGCCGTTAATTCGTTCATCGGGACTAGAGCCAAGCAATACAAATTGTGCGCCGCGTTCCAAGGTATAAAAAATGGCGTGACGTACCAATTCAAGACCCTTTTGTGGATCAAGTCGCCCAATAAAAGCGACAATTGGTTTGTCATTATCAGCGAGCATTAAGCGGTGACGCAGTGCCCGTTTATTGTCGTATTTACCCTCAATCGTTTCAATGTTATAGCGCGTCGGAATTTGATGATCTACTTCTGGATTCCACACGTCGTAATCAATGCCATTCACGACGCCACCGTATTTAATATGATGGGTGTGTAATGTTGATTCTAAACCAAATCCTTGCCCTTGATCTTTGGTTTCAAACGCATAACGCGGCGATACGGTGGTGACGAAATTCGCGTAAACGATGCCACCTTTAAGCAAATTCAAGGCGCGAGGATGACGATTATCCGCCATGCGCGTGGGATCAAAAAATCGCTCAGGTCGATGTAAACCAGTGGCATGAAGAATCTCAACACCGGTGACACCCTGATGTGCAAAGTTATGAATTGTTAAACAAACTCGTGGATGCGTCATACCCAGCGATTGATAAAATTCATACAAAAACACTGGAACCAATGCGGTTTGCCAATCGTGGCAATGAATCACGTCGGGATGTTTGCCGGATTTCCATAAGAATTCCATTGCGGCGCGAGAGAAAAAAGCATAACGCAGCACATCATCTTTGAACCCGTAAATGCTGCCGCGATTAAAGAAGTTATCCGGTGAATGCGGTTCAATGAAAAAACATTTGCGGTCATGGACAAAACCAAAGAATACAGTGCAATGAATTGCGCCGTCATACCAAGGCACCCATAAATCGTGATAAACCTCTTGCATAGCATAAATTTGGTCATGCCGCATGGAGGAATACTTGGGCAAAATGATTTCAACGTGATTGCCGCGAATTGCTAATTCACGACTTAAACCAAATACGACATCCGCTAATCCACCTACTTTAGCGACCGCAGCCAATTCTGGCGTGATGTGTACAATAAATAGATTGGGACGCGCTGGTGCGGGCGGCGGTGGTTCAGCAATAACTTCTAGTGCCCGTTCTGGCTCTGGTTCTATTGCTACAACCGATTCAGGTTCAATAACCGATGGAAATGCTGGTTCCAGTACAAATTCTGGGGTTATTTCAATCATCACTGTCGTTTCAGCAGCAATTGGAATTTCTGCAACTGCGGGTGCAATTTCATCTGTTGGTGTGACAATGATTTCTGCGTTGACGACCTCGGCAATCGCAGCAGCAACCGGCACGTCAACAGCAGGCTCAATCAGTTGGGTTGCTTCAGATTTACTTGTAGAACGCCGCCGTGATTTGGTTGTCGCTGGTGCGGAATCGCCGCTCGGTTCCACTGCCGATGCAGTTGGTGCATGTTCTGGCGCAGGCGCAGCCGCTTTAATTTCTTCTGTAGTCGTAACCGCGACGGGGATAACGTCTGGCACAACAGTTTCTACTGCTGGCGCAGCGGCAGTGGGCTTGACCGCGCTAGGTTGCACAGTCGGTATCTGTTTTGATCCAGTTGGCTTTTTTGGCATTCGCTTGCTTCCTAACGCAGTGTTATTTCGTCAAAGATCAGGTGAATAATTGTAACGCAGTCAGTTTGCACCACCGCCGTTATCTCTCAGCGTGAATCAATCATGCCTGATGACCACGCGTATTAAATGCAACATTCCAGTGTTCTCCGCCAGCATCCACCGGAATTGCTGTCAATTCGAGCGTTCCAACTTCGGTGACTGCTGCCTGCAATTGCACGGCGACAACTTCGCCCGGTTTGCGCGTGGTGGTCGAAAGCGTGGTTTGAATTTCCGCCATTTCGTCCAGCTCATCCGCGTTCCATTCTTCCAATAAATCGCCGACTTGATCCTCGCGGCGCACGCTGGAACCGAAAAACCGAAACCGCACCGGCTCGCCGACCACCAGCCCGAATTCCTGTGGCGGCGCAACCGGCGGCGAACCTTCTTCTAATCCAAACGGAACCACACATAGCGCCTGAATTTCCGGTTCCATGCCGGGAATTGCCGGCATCGCACTTTCCACGCCGACGTAATAACTGTGCGACGTACCGCCGCGAATCCGCACTCCACCATGACGGCGAACATGCGCATGAAATGCTGCGCCCCGCGCCACGGCTAAGTCCAAATCGCGGGCAATTAACAATCGCGCTGCTGGGGCAGATTCGCTCGCCAGCCATTGATTGAGCACTTCCAGCACTCGCGCTTGCAGCGGCGTGGCTTTGAACACGCCGCCGTTAAACAGCACTGCCGTCGGGCGCAAAAAGCTGGCGTCGGGATGCTGCGCCACAAAACCGGCGAGATCGCCAGTTGCGCCAGCTTGACGGGCGAGAAAAGCGGCGAGATGGCGCGTGACGGCTGGGTCTTGGGCGTAAGGCAAACCGACTTTGGTCAATGCGCCGCGTGGACGATTGACTGGGCGAGCACTGGCTGCAACCGCTGGGAAAAAGCCCTCGATCAAACTGGCTTCGATTTCAGCGCGGGTCAATTCGGTACGAATACTGCCGCCAATCAACCGCGAACCGCGACTGGGTACGACCACCGGAACCTGCGCCAGCGTCGCATCAGCCAGCAGCGTTTCCTTCGCCTGCCGACAACCGTGCGTGAGCGCCTGCACTTGCCAGCGATCCAATTCCACGCCGGTGTGCGCCAGCTTGGTTTTCAATAAATACGCCAGCGCCAAATCCATGTTGTCGCCGCCGAGTAAAATGTGTTCGCCGACTGCAACCCGCGTCAGTTCTAACGCACCGTCATTTTCCGTCACTGCGATCAACGATAAATCCGTCGTGCCGCCACCGACATCGACCACCAAAATCACATCGCCGACCTGCACTTGCTGCCGCCACTCGCCTTCGCTGTCATTCACCCAGCTATACAGCGCGGCTTGCGGCTCTTCCAACAGCACCAGTTGCTCGATGCCAATCGCTCGCGCTGCTTCGGCCGTCAATTCCCGCGCTGCCGGATCAAATGATGCGGGCACTGTGACGGTGACGGCTTGCTGATGCAGCGGCGCGTAAGGATGCAGCCCGTTCCACGCATCGCGCAGATGGGCGAGAAATTGCACGCTGGCGTCAAACGGGGAAATTTGCGGAATTTCCGCTGGCGCTCCTGCCGGTAAACAGGCGGCTTTGCGGTCGATGTCGGGATGACACAGCCAGCTTTTGGCGCTGGAAATCAAGCGGATTGGCGTGGTCATTCCTTGTTGCCGCGCCAGCTCACCGCCGATGCGGGTGGCGTCGGTGTGCCAAGGCAAACCGAGATCGCCGGCGCGAAATTCATCCCGGTGCGGCAAATATAAAAACGAAGGCAGCAGCGGTCGCGCTTCCACTGCGCCGGGCGAAACCAGTTGTGGAATCAACAGCAAGGCTTGAACAATCTGCTCGCCCTCGCTTTTTTCTGAATCAACGTAAGACAACGCGCAGTGCGTCGTGCCCAAATCAATGCCGACGGCATAACGCGGATGATTCACAGTTCCACCTCCGCAGCAGCGAGGATGCGCAGATCGTGGGTGCTGGTGAGTTGTGGCAAGCGGGTTTCGGCGACGCGCCAACCGCGATGCAGCAGGGTTCCAGTAAACGGCGGTTCACCAACGACTTGTCCGGTCGGGCGAATCGCGGAGGCATCAAATCCGCGCTGCAGCGTGACGCGGCTGCCTTCCAGTTCGTCGCGCACTGGCGTGATGGTGAGATATTCGTTGAGTACGCGCTGGCAGCCGTGATGCACCACGCGGGCTGCTGCGCCAACTTCTTGATCGGAATAGCTTTGGATGTTTTCGTGCAGGAAATCGACTAATCGCCCCTCGCGTTGCAATAAACCGAGCAACAGTAATGCGGCATCGGGTGCAGCAGTGGCGAGTGGAATTGCGGCTGGCGCTGGCGCAACAACAGAAGCTGGCGGCGAGATGTCGTCATCTGTCGCCAACTGCGCGACGGCTTGCGCAAAATCTGGGTCTTTGAAAATACGGCGAAAACTGCCGAATGCGATCAGTGTCCTCCGAAATACGGACGGCGCTGCTGTGGTCATGGAGAGTTCCTCTGCGCTGAAATCGGGAGAGATTAGGATTGCGACAAGCTGGCGGTGCGCTTAATCGACCGCTGATCTTTGCTGCAAAAAACGCGATTATACGTGTCTCAGACCCAAGCTAAACGCGGATCACGACAATCTGCTGGAGAATGTTGATTGATGACGACATCTTGTATTAAGACTCCAACTGCCGAACAGCGCCACGAAATGATTGCGCTGGCGGCCTATTATTTAGCGGAACGCCGCCATTTTGCGCCGGGGTCGGCGGATGCAGATTGGTTAAACGCCGAACGAATGATTGATGCGCTGATTGCTGCGCAGTTGATTGGCGCAACGACCACACCGGAGCGCGTTCGTAATGCGCTGAAATTCAGTGTGGCGTGAATTAAATCGGCGCAAAAAAAAGCGCGACGATGTGTCGCGCTTAAAAAAAATTACCACCAAAGGAGGATGGAGGAATGTACTGGAGGATCAAACTTCAGTACATCAGTAGTTTCTAATATACCAAATCGTTTGTCAATCCTGATGTGGCGGGAATTTCGATACCACGAGACATAAAAAAACCCGCACTAGGCGGGTTTTCAATACAGAAGTTGGTGGAGGCGGCGGGAATCGAACCCGCGTCCGCAAGCCCTCTGCCCTTGGTTCTACATGTTTAGCCAATTCAATTGTTTTTAACCTTCACACGCCCGAATGGCAGGGCGACGTGTCGGCGATTTCGTTAGTTTTAGCAGATCAGGTCCGAACGCCCATCTCCGCGATCCTGTGTAATGTTACCCCTGGAACCCGCCGCCCACAGGCGAGAGACGGTCAGAGGCTCGCTGGGTTAAGCAGCGAGAGCGTAGTTGTCGTCGTTGGCAACTATAAGTTTGCGGCTGGATTTACGAGGTAAACCGCACCTCGACATGCACCTTAGGTTTTGCGACCCACGTCGAAGCCATGTCGCCCCCAAGTGAGACTGTCAACTATAGACTTGCAATGATGACCCGGCAAGCTCAACCGGTTTTGAACAGCCGTTCTTTATCGCGTTGCCAATCACGATCCTTCTCCGTGGAGCGTTTATCGTGTTGTTTCTTGCCCTTAGCCAAACCAATTTCGAGTTTGGCGCGTCCGTGTTTCCAGTACATCGCGGTGGGAATAAGGGTATATCCAGAACGTTCAGTCAACCCAATCAATCGGTTAAGCTCATAGCGTTTAAGTAGCAGCTTCCGGCTGCGTGTTGGATCAGGATTAACGTGCGTCGATGCAGCGGCAAGTGCCGAAATGTGAGTGCCAATTAAAAAGCACTCACCGTGCAAAATTTTGACGTAGCTTTCCTTGAGTTGAATGCGTCCTGCTCGTAAGCTCTTGACTTCCCAACCTTCAAGCACTAAACCCGTCTCAATGCGTTGTTCGATGAAAAAATCGTGACCTGCCTTTTTGTTCAGGGCGATGGTCGCGTTGCCCATGGTCTTGCTCTTGCTAGTTTTTGTCATGTCGTTAGTCTTAAAAGGATTATGTGCTTAGTTTATAAGGTTTTATAGATAAAGCGTTTTATTTGACGATCAAACTCACGCTTGAATTCTGCAAAAAACTGGCTATGATCGCTAACTCAATTTATGGAGTCTCGCTATGCGTCAACCTTTGATTGCAGGAAACTGGAAAATGAATGGCAATCGATCAAGCGTTGAAACGCTTTTATCGAATGTTATCAATGGAGCATCAACAATTTCAAAAACCGAAGTTGTGGTTTGTCCATCATTTCCTTTCCTTGACCTTAGTGAACGCTTGCTTTCTGGAACTTCAATTAAACTTGGTGCACAGAACACCTCTACTAAAGAGTCTGGCGCTTACACTGGCGAAGTCTCTGCCAGTATGCTCGCTAACTTTGGTTGTCAATATGTCATTTGCGGACATTCAGAACGTCGTGAGTATTATGGCGAAACCGACGCAATCATTGCAGAAAAAGTGTCGATTTGTGTAGAAAAAGGAATGAGAGCTATTCTGTGCGTTGGTGAAACACTAAATCAACGCGAGCAAGAGCAAACCGAGTCTGTTATTAGTACTCAGCTTGATGGTGTTATCACACAAATTGGTATTGACATTTTTAATAACATAGAAATAGCTTACGAACCAGTTTGGGCAATTGGTACAGGAAAAACCGCAACGCCAGAACAGGCTCAGAGTGTTCATGCTTTTATTCGTCAAAAGATTGCTAGTCACAGTTTAGTGATTGCTGAGAAAATCAGAATACTCTATGGCGGAAGTATGAAAGCAGAAAACGCTTGTGACCTATTATCTCAGTCAGATATTGATGGTGGTTTAATTGGTGGTGCATCGCTGGTTGCTAATGATTTTTTAGCAATCTGTCGCGCTGGTGATACCGTTGCGTCACAGAATTAAAGTCTGAATTACAAAATAATTTCTATGCACACAATTTTAACAATTGCCCAAGTTTTCTTATCAATAGGACTCATTGGATTAGTGCTTATCCAGCATGGGAAAGGCGCAGATGCTGGCGCTGCTTTTGGAAGTGGTGCATCGCAAACAGTATTTGGCTCTCAAGGAACAGGGTCGTTTTTAACACGTATCACCGCTATTATTGCGACGTTGTTCTTTTTAACGAGTATGGCGCTCGCTTACTATGCAACTCAAGGACATGAACCGGTTGGGTTGATGGAGCAAATTGATGACACAACAGTAAGTGATCAGTCAATGAAACTAGAAAAAACTTCTCCATCAGATATACCTACCGTTCCTGAAAGTGCTATAGAAGAACACTCTCAAACAGATGTTCCAATACTGCCTAGCACACCCAATCCTGAAAGTGGAAAAGAGTAAATGTTTATTGCCGACGTGGTGAAATTGGTAGACACGCTATCTTGAGGGGGTAGTGGCGTAAGCTGTGCCAGTTCGAGTCTGGCCGTCGGCACCAATTAAAAAACGGTACACTCTGTTTAATCTAGTGTGCCGTTTTATTTTGTGGTAAAGCGAATCTTTTTTCTTTCAGTTGACATATCAGTGATAGCTGAATTAGACTTTGATCTCACCTAATATATTATAAGAACGATAGTGGGAGGACACAGTGCTTAACAACTATCTTCCGATTTTGATGTTTATCCTTGTCGGAATATTGGTAGGTGTTGGTCCACTTTTAATGGGCTATTTCCTTGGTCCACATCATCCAGATAAAGATAAAAACGCTCCCTATGAGTGTGGTTTTGAAGCATTTGAGACCGCTCGGCTCAAGTTTGACGTGCGCTTTTATTTAGTTGCAATTCTATTCATTGTCTTTGACTTGGAAATTGCCTTTCTTTTTCCGTGGGCGGTTGTACTTAACGACCTTGGAATGACTGCATTTTGGGTTATGACAATTTTCCTTGGTATTCTGGTCGTTGGCTTTATCTACGAATGGAAAAAAGGGGCATTGGAATGGGAATAGAGGGGCTGCTCGAAGAAAGCATTATTACGACAACAGCAGATAAACTTATCAATTGGGCTAGAACTGGTTCGCTTTGGCCAATGACCTTTGGTTTAGCTTGCTGTGCTGTAGAAATGATGCACGCAGGCGCTGCGCGTTATGACTTGGATCGCTTTGGAATTGTCTTTCGCCCTAGTCCACGTCAATCCGATGTTATGATTATTGCTGGAACATTAGTCAATAAAATGGCTCCGGCTCTTCGTAAAGTCTATGATCAAATGGCTGAACCGCGCTGGGTAATTTCAATGGGTTCATGTGCTAATGGCGGCGGCTATTACCACTATTCTTATGCCGTAGTGCGCGGTTGTGATCGTATTGTTCCCGTTGATATTTATGTGCCTGGTTGTCCACCAACAGCCGAAGCTTTGCTTTATGGTATTTTGCAGCTTCAGAATAAAATTCGCCGTACAAACACGATTGCTCGCTGAGTGCATAATCAAATGACCACAAGCTCTTCAATCAACAGCACTAAACTCGATAAATTTGCTGCCCTTGTGCGCAAGCATTTTACGGAGATTGGTTGTGATTTAGTAGCTGAATTTGGTGAATTGACCCTAATTGTTCCCTCTACGCAACTAATTAAGGTTGCAGAGATTTTGCATGACCACCCAGATTTTTATTTTGAGCAATTAATTGATCTTTGCGGTGTTGATTACTCAACTTTTGGGCAGGCTGAGTGGGACACCGAAAATGTGTCTTATACTGGATTTGGGCGTGGTGTAGATCGAGATTTTAATTTTGAAATCGATAACTCCAAACGATTTGCTGTGGTTTATCATTTACTATCAATAACTAATAATCAACGTTTACGTTTGCGTACCTATGTAGATAGTTGTCATCCGCTTGTCGATTCAGTTGTCCCTATTTGGTCTGCATCTAATTGGTTTGAACGTGAAGCATTTGATCTTTACGGAATTCTTTTTCGTGGTCATCCTGACTTACGTCGAATTTTAACGGACTATGGTTTTATTGGTCATCCTTTCCGTAAAGATTTTCCATTAAGTGGTCAGGTCGAAATGCGTTATGATTCTGAACTAAAGCGCGTTATCTATCAGCAGGTATCAGTTGAACCGCGAGTTTTGGTTCCAAAAGTAATCCGCAAAGATAGTCGTTATATTAGGACTGATCAGGACAAGGAAGGAGTTAACTGATGCCTGAAATTCGCAACTACACACTTAATTTTGGTCCTCAACACCCATCAGCGCATGGTGTACTGCGTCTCGTATTAGAGATGGATGGCGAAACCATTGAACGAGCTGATCCACATATTGGTTTATTACATCGGGGTACAGAAAAACTGGCAGAATATAAACCGTATAACCAAAACATTGGTTATATGGATCGGTTAGATTATGTATCAATGATGTGTAACGAACATGGATATGTTCGCGCTATTGAGAAGTTGCTTGGTATTGAAGCACCAGAAAGAGCGCAATATATTAGAACCCTTTTTGATGAAATTACGCGCATTTTAAATCATCTCATGTGGCTTGGCGCTCATGGGTTAGATATTGGTGCTATGAGTATTTTTTTGTATTGCTTTAGAGAACGCGAAGATTTACTTGACTGCTATGAAGCTGTATCGGGCGCACGTTTACATGCAACATATTATCGACCTGGTGGTGTGTATCGTGATTTGCCAAGTGAAATGCCAAAATATCAAGGTAGCTCAAAGTGGCATAGTGCAAAGACCATTGCGCAACGTAACGATGCTCGTCAAGGTTCGCTGCTAGATTTTATTGAAGATTTTACGTTTCGTTTCCCCAATTATGTTGATGAATATGAAACCCTATTAACAGACAACCGTATTTGGAAACAACGTACAGTCGGTATTGGTGTTGTTTCTCCTGAGCGGGCGCTGCAATTAGGCTTTACTGGTCCGATGATACGTGGTTCTGGAATTGAGTGGGATTTGCGCAAAAAACAACCATACGCAGCCTATGGGAAAATTGATTTCGATATTCCTGTCGGCGTAAATGGCGACTGCTACGACCGCTATTTGGTGCGTATGGAAGAAATGCGACAATCTAATCGAATTATTCAACAATGTGTCAAATGGTTACGCGCTAATCCTGGCGCTGTAATGGTTGATGATCACAAAGTTGTGCCACCATCACGTGCATCAGTGAAAACTGACATGGAAAGTTTGATTCACCATTTCAAGCTATTTAGTGAAGGTTATTGTCCACCCGAAGGTGAGGTTTATGCTGCCGTTGAAGCACCAAAAGGTGAATTTGGCTGCTACATTATTTCTGATGGAGCAAATAAACCTTATCGCTTAAAAGTGCGAGCTCCTGGTTTTCCACATCTTGCAGCTTTAGATGAAATGTCTAAGGGACATATGTTAGCTGATGTCGTGGCAATTATTGGTACTTTAGATATCGTATTTGGGGAGATTGATCGCTAATGAGCTTCCGTAATACGCCTCTTACTGTTGTTTACGACTGTGATAAATCGAAGTTTTTTACTGCTGAGATTCGTGATGCGATTGATGCGTACATTTCTAAATATCCGCCAGAATGGAAACAGTCTGCCGTAATGCCCGTATTAACGTTGGTGCAAGATGTCAATGGCGGTTGGTTGACCCGCGAATTGATGGATGACATTGCAACTTATTTAGATATGCCAGCAATTTCCGTTTACGAAGTTGCTACTTTTTACGGCATGTATAATTTAAAACCTCAGGGTAAACACAAAGTTTGTATTTGTAATAGTGTGTCTTGTTTACTGCGCGGCTCTGAACAATTAATTCATCACATTGAACACAAATATGGTGTTCAGCAAGGTGAAACAACAGCAGATGGTCGCTTCACCTTTAAAGAAGTTGAATGTTTAGGCGCTTGTAGGGATGCTCCTGCGGTAATGCTTGATAAAATCTACTACGAAAATTTATCCACTGATGCGCTGGACAAACTGATCGATGGCTTGGAGTGAGATCATGATCCAGAATCAGAATACTGTCTGCTTTCGCAACTTTCATCTTGATGTTTCTATTCGACATACGTTTGATGCATACCGCAGTCTTGGTGGCTATACGCAATGGGAAAAGATTTTGCGAGAGCAAATCGATCCAAATCACTTAATTGATGAAGTAAAGGCATCAAATCTGCGTGGACGTGGTGGTGCTGGCTTTCCAACTGGATTGAAATGGAGCTTCATGCCGCGCACTACAGATCAAAAGTATATTATCTGCAATTCCGATGAAGGTGAGCCAGGTACCTGTAAGGATCGTGATATTTTACGCTACAACCCACATCAATTAATTGAGGGTATGGCGATTGCTGGCTATTGTATTGGCGCGACTGTTGGATACAACTACATTCGTGGCGAGTTTTATGAACCCGCAAATCGTTTTGAGGAAGCAATTAAAGAAGCCTATTCCGTTGGCTTATTAGGTAAAAATATTCTTGGTTCTGGCGTTGATTTTGATCTATACACGCATCTTGGTGCTGGCGCTTATGTTTGCGGTGAAGAAACTGCATTGCTTGAATCTATAGAAGGGAAAAAAGGGCAACCACGCTTTAAACCACCTTTTCCAGCGCAATATGGTCTTTATGGCAAACCAACGACAATTAATAACACTGAAACTCTAGCTTCAATTCCGGTTATTTTAGAAAAAGGTGGTCGCTGGTTTTTAGAGCAAGGACGCCCTAATAATGGTGGACCCAAGCTGTTTTCAGTGAGTGGTCACGTCAATCAACCCGGCAACTTTGAAATACCTTTAGGCACTGCATTTAAAGATTTATTGGAATTAGCTGGCGGTGTTTTAGATGCACGACCATTAAAAGCAGTCATTCCTGGTGGATCATCTGTACCAGTAGTTCCAGGTGACATTATGATGACCGTAGACATGGATTATGACAGCATTGCTAAAGTAGGCTCTATGTTAGGATCAGGTGCGGTTATTGTTATTGCTGAGGGAACCTGTATGGTCAAGCTATTACATAATTTGTCGCATTTTTATATGAATGAATCTTGCGGTCAGTGTACTCCATGTCGAGAAGGCACTGGCTGGCTGGCACGGGTGCTTAGTCGTATTCTAAATGGGAAGGGTCGCGCTGAGGATTTAGTATTACTTGATAGTGTTGCGGGACGTATTGGCGGACGTACAATTTGTGCTCTTGGCGATGCAGCGGCAATGCCCATCCAAAGTTTTATAAAGCATTATCGGCATGAGTTTATTTATTTCATTGAACATGGTCGTAGTTTAACAGCCTAGAGTTTGGCTTGATTACACAACAAGAATCGGGCGAATGCTTGCTTTGCGAGCACTCAGCACGGACGTTCGCCAAAGCTCCTCAACGACGCACGATTTTGAATCGGCCGCGGATTGACTAAAACAGATAAACCATGACGGACAAGATCACCATCGAGATCAATGGTCGCACCTGTGAAGCGACACCAGGAGAGATGATTATTGCGGTCGCTGATCGTGTTGGTATTTCCATCCCTCGCTTCTGCTATCACAAAAAGTTATCTATTGCCGCCAATTGCCGAATGTGTTTGGTTGAGGCGGAACAAGGCGGTCGTCCTTTTCCTAAACCAATTCCCGCTTGCGCGACGCCAGTTAGCAATGGCATGAAGTATGGACGCAATCACCAAAAGCGATTGAAGCTCAACAGGGCACGATGGAGTTTTTGCTGATTAACCATCCACTCGATTGCCCAATTTGCGATCAAGGTGGTGAATGCGAATTACAAGATGTTGCCATGGGTTATGGTGATGACATTTCGCATTTCAATGAAAGCAAACGTGTTGTTATTGATGAAGACTTTGGTTCATTAATTGCCACTGATATGACTCGTTGTATTCAGTGCACCCGTTGTGTGCGCTTTTGCGCAGAAATTACTGGAGTGCGCGAATTAGGAGCGACTGGACGTGGTGAAGATATGCGAATTGGCACCTTTGTCGCTCACGCTATTAATCACGAACTTTCAGGTAATATTATTGATTTGTGTCCGGTTGGTGCTCTGACGTCTAAACCTTATCGGTTTACCGCTCGGGCTTGGGAATTGACTAACGCAAATAGCATTGCACCGCATGATGGCGTTGGATCAAATCTCCGACTCCATATTCGGCGTGGTAAGGTGATGCGAGTTCAACCAAATGAAAATGAATTAGTCAATGAAACTTGGCTTTCAAATCGTGATCGCTATAGTTATATCGGTCTTACTAGTGAAGATCGTTTGACAGTACCAATGATTAAACAAAATGGTGTTTGGTGCGAAACAAATTGGTCAAACGCACTCACATTAGTAGCAGAGCGACTTAAATCTGCTGATCCGGCTGCAATGGGCTGGCTAATGTCACCGACGGCTACACTAGAAGAACTCTATCTTGCTCAACGTGTTGCTCGAGATTTAGGCTGTCCAAATATCGATCATCGTTTACGTCAACAGGATTTTGCCGGTGATGCTGCCGATCCGCTATTGCCTTGGCTAGGCGTTCCAATTGTTGAATTAGAACGGCAACAGGGAATCCTATTGATTGGTACTGATCTGCGTCAGGAACAACCGCTGCTTGCACATCGTATTCGCAAAGCTGCCCTCTCAAATGGACAAGTATTCTGTATCAATCCATTTCAGCTTGAATTGCATCATGCGGCATATCAACTCGTTAGCACTCCTGCTGAAATGATTAGAAATTTGGCAGCAATTGCCAAGGTTTTGGGTATATCTAATTCAGGCATAATGCAGGAATTAATTATTGCCAGCGAACCAAATGATCTACAAATTGCCGCTGCAAATTGTTTGACGCAATCTGGGCAAAAAGAACAAGGGTTAATTCTAATGGGGGCGATTGCCACAGCACACCCCAACTTCACTCTTCTAAAAGCATTTGCTTACGCAATTGCTGATATCACCCATTGTAAAATTGGCTATCTACCTGCCGCTGCTAATAGTGTTGGCGCTTATTTTGCCGGTGCACATCCGCAAAGATTAGCGGGTGCTAAACCTTCTGTTCAGATTGGTTTTACATCTGTAGAAATGCTAGAAAAACAGCTAAAAACATTGGTGCTTTGGGGAATAGAGCCAAATCTGGATTTGAATAATCCTGCTAAAGCCATGAATACATGCAAGAAAGCTGATTTTGTGTTGGCGTTTTCAGCCTTTCGTTCTTCATCATTGGAAGCAGCAGCAGATGTGTTACTACCGATAGCATCTTTTGCTGAAACATCAGGCACTTACATAAATGGCAGTGGAACTTGGCAACGATTTCAAGGCGCTGTGCCGCCACCAAACGAAGCGCGTCCGGGCTGGAAAGTATTGCGGGTTTTGGGAAATCTTTTAGATTTGAAAACTTTTGATTATCGTGATAGTGCTCAAGTGCACGATGAACTTGTTGCCCTTTGTATTGACTCACCTAACAACCATCCGTATCGTGATTTTGAAATAACAACACAGCCTATTGAAAGTGAACTAATGCGCATTGGTAGCGTACCAATCAATGCTATCGATCCTCTCGTGCGTCGTGCGCTACCATTGCAATATACCGAGACAACACGGTCAGCTTTTGGAGTTTACTTACACCCTGATCAAGCAAAATATGAGAAGGTTTCATCATCAGATTGGGTGACGTTAAAACAAGATGACTACGAATGTGCAGCGCAGATTTTTATTGACCATCGTATTCCATTAGGGTGCGCTTATATTCCAGCAGGCATTAAAGAAAGTGCGGAACTTGGTGTGCAAATTGGTGTAGTAAATCTCATAACCACTGGCAAAAAGTGACGAGGCAAAGATGATTCAACTTTGGAACGCACTGCCGTTGGTGATCCAGATTTTACTTAAGATCGCTATTATTGTTTTACCTTTGCTGGGATTGGTGGCTTATTACACCTACGCTGAACGCAAAGTTATTGGTTATATTCAAGTTCGTATCGGTCCTAATCGCGTTGGTTGGCGTGGCTGGCTACAGCCTATCGCAGATGCGGTTAAATTAATGATGAAAGAAATCATCATTCCGACCAAATCTGATAAAAAACTTTTTTTAATGGCTCCGATGATAGCTATTGCACCTGCACTTGCGGCTTGGGCAGTATTTCCATTCGACGAAAACTTAGTACTTGCAGATATTAACGCCGGGTTACTATATGTTTTAGCAATGACCTCATTAGGCGTATACGGGATTATCATTGCTGGTTGGTCTTCTAATTCTAAGTATGCGCTACTTGGTGCAATGCGTTCTGCAGCACAAATCGTTGCTTATGAAATCGCCATGGGATTTGCACTTGTTGGCGTTTTGGTTGCGGCAGGAAGCCTAAATCTTGGTGACATAGTTACTGCCCAAACGGGAAATATATTGACTTGGTTCTGGTTGCCGTTATTGCCACTGTTTGGTGTTTATTTAATTTCTGGGGTTGCTGAGACTAATCGCGCTCCTTTCGACGTTGCAGAAGGTGAATCTGAAATCGTCGCAGGTTTTCATGTTGAGTATTCGGGCATGGCCTTCGCGATTTTTTTCCTTGCTGAATACGCTAATATGATTTTGGTTTCAGCACTTACTGCGCTAATGTTTACGGGTGGCTGGCTATCACCATTTCCAAAAGATTGGGTTGATGGAGTCTTTATTTTAGGTGATGGTTTTCATTGGCTTCTGTTAAAAACATTCTTCTTTATGTTTTTATTTCTATGGTTTAGAGCGACTTTTCCTCGCTATCGTTATGACCAAATTATGCGATTAGGGTGGAAGGTATTCATCCAATTACAATTGTTTGGATTCTAGTTGTGGCAATCGCAGTGATATATCGATTACCGCCTTGGTGGTCCGCTTGAACGGGAGACAACCGATGTTGAAAACTGCGCGAGACTATCTCCAAAGTCTATTCATGGTAGAACTGTTTAAGGGACTTCATTTAACTGGTAGTTATCTATTTAAACGTAAGTTCACTGTTCAATATCCCGAGGAAAAAGCGCCGTTGTCGCCACGTTTTCGTGGTTTACACGCATTGCGTCGTTATCCAAATGGTGAAGAACGCTGTATTGCTTGCAAACTTTGCGAGGCAGTTTGTCCGGCATTGGCAATTACCATTGAATGCGAACCACGTGAAGATGGGTCACGTCGTACAACACGCTATGAAATTGATCTTTTCAAATGTATTTACTGCGGGTTTTGTGAAGAATCCTGTCCTGTTGATTCCATTGTTGAAACAGGAATCTATGAATATCATTTTGAACAGCGTGGCGAAAATTTAATGACTAAAGAAAAACTCCTCGCTATTGGGGATCAATACGAAGCTGAGATTGCTGCGGCACGCGCAGCCGACGCACTTTACCGCTGAGTGAGATGAAATCATGGGCTTTGAAAAGTTTCTCTTTTACGTTTTTGCTCTGATTACCTTATGGGCTTCTGGAATGGTGGTAACACGTCGTAACCCCGTTCATGCAGTACTCTTTTTAGTCTTAGCTTTTGTAACCAGTGCTGCACTTTGGATACTACTAGAAGCGGAGTTTTTAGGGATTGTTCTAGTTCTGGTTTATGTTGGTGCGGTAATGGTTCTATTCTTATTTGTAGTAATGATGCTTGATGTAGATATTGCCACTTTAAGAGCAAACTTTACTCACTATCTACCGTTAGGAACATTTGTTACCGTCGTAATGGCAACTGAAATCTTTCTTGTTGTTGGTTCAGCAAATTTTGGTTTAGTTATATTTCCGCCACCTGAACCCATTAGTATGGCTGTAGACAACACTCGCGAACTGGGCTTTTTGTTATACACGATTTACATCTATCCAGTTGAAATTGCATCTGTGATTTTGTTAGTTGCAATTATTGCTGCAATTCGCTTGACTCTTCGGCAGCGACCAGAAAATAAATGCATTAACCCATCAGTTCAAGTGCGGGTTGAGAGATCAAATCGAGTTCGAATAGTTAAAATGGCGTCAGAAAATTTCGGTATCACCACTTCCGAGAAGGATACTCTTTTGGATAATGGAGTAACGAAATGATTGCACTTTCTGATTATCTTGTTTTTGCTGGATTTCTTTTTTCAATTGCAGTCGCTGGCATCTTTATAAATCGTAAAAACGTCATCCTGCTGTTAATGTGTATTGAGCTGATGTTATTGGCAGTCAATGTTAACTTTATTGCCTTTTCGCATTTCCTCTCTGATATGACCGGACAGGTATTTGTTTTTTTTATTCTTACTGTCGCAGCGGCGGAAGCTGCAATCGGACTAGCGATTTTGGTTGTACTGTTTCGTAATCGACAGACAATCAATGTTGAAGATATCAATTCACTGAAAGGTTAACTAACTTTCTTGTTAACCCCTTCCACTAAAGCGAAAGAGCCAACAAAGAGATGGAAAACCTCTACCTGACTATTGTGCTTGCACCACTAATTGGTGCCATAGTTGCCGGCTTGTTTGGCAGCAAAATTGGTCGCCGAGGTGCACATTCTATAACCATCACAGGTGTTGCGATTTCGGCAGGTCTTTCGCTTTGGGTGTTGTCGCTTTTCATCTGGCATGAACAACCGGTTTTTAACGATGCTATTTACACTTGGATGGTGTCCGATGGCATTCAATTTGAAGTCGGATTTTTAATCGATAAGCTCACAGTTTTAATGATGGCAACAGTTAGCTTTGTTTCACTAATGGTTCATATTTATACCATTGGATACATGGCTGATGACGAACATAATTGGCCGCATGGTGCGCTTACAGGTAAGAACAGCTACCAGCGGTTTTTTAGCTATATTTCGCTTTTCACATTTTCGATGTTAATGCTAGTTATGTCTAATAACTTCATGCAGCTGTTTTTTGGTTGGGAAGCCGTTGGTTTAGTGTCTTACTTGTTAATTGGTTTTTGGTCAACCCGTGAAAGTGCTATTTTTGCGAATATGAAAGCATTTTTAGTAAATCGAGTCGGTGACTTTGGATTTATTCTCGGTATTGCCGCAATTGCAATGTATTTTAATTCGATGGACTATGCGGAGATTTTTGCACAAGCGCCAGCATTTGCTGGTACTCAGATTGAAGTATTCGGTGGTATTTCACTGATGACCTTAATTTGTGTTCTGCTTTTTATTGGCGCAATGGGCAAATCGGCTCAAGTGCCTTTGCATGTTTGGTTACCAGATTCTATGGAAGGTCCAACACCCATATCTGCATTGATTCATGCAGCAACAATGGTTACCGCTGGTGTATTTATGGTAGCCAGAATGTCGCCACTTTACGAACTATCAGAAACCGCTTTAAGTTTTATATTAATTATTGGTTCGACAACAGCTTTCTTTATGGGTTTAGTTGGACTTGTTCAAAACGATATTAAACGTGTCGTAGCTTATTCTACGCTTTCTCAGCTTGGTTATATGGTTACTGCACTTGGCGCTTCAGCTTATGCTGCTGGAATTTTTCATCTAATGACCCATGCCTTTTTTAAGGCTCTTTTATTTCTTGCTGCCGGCTCAGTCATCATTGCGTTACACCACAAACAAGACATTAGTCAAATGGGTGGATTGCGTAAATATATGCCAATTACTTGGTTAACCGCTCTATTTGGTTCACTAGCGTTAATTGGATTTCCAGGTTTCTCAGGTTTCTTTTCTAAAGATGCGATTATTGAAGCGGTTAACGCTTCACAGATTTTTGGTTCTGGTTACGCGTCAGTTTTACTGACGGTTGGAGTATTCGTTACAGCACTTTATAGTTTTCGTATGTATTTTCTAGTGTTTCATGGCAAAGAACGCATGGATGAACACACTAAACACCATGTACATGAAACACCTTGGGTTGTAACATTGCCATTGGTTTTTCTGGCAATTCCGTCAATATTTATTGGCTGGTATGCTATTGAACCATTATTAGTAAACGATTGGTTTACTTCTGGTAATTGGATGCCAATCGTAGTTTTCCATGAACACGATACACTCCATCATTTGCGCGAACATTGGCATGGTCAAGCTGCTTTTATTCAGCATGGTGTTACTGCTTTGCCATTTTTATTTGCAATGAGCGGTTTGGTGGTAGCTGCAATCATTTGGTGGGGAATGTTTGCTTGGAATCCTCGTATTGATGAAAAACTACAAACGCTTGGTGGCCCTATCACGCGAATACTGCAAGACAAATATGGTTTCGATGACTTTAACCAACGTATTTTTGCAGGCGGTGGACGCGGTCTTGGTCGTAAGCTCTGGGTGATTGGTGATCAAAATGTGATTGATGGAGCAATCGTTAATGGTTCTGCGCAGCGTGTTATTCAAATGGCGCAATGGGCACGTCATTTACAAACCGGTTACCTTTATCACTACGCTATTGTAATGATTGTCGGTCTTGTTGGCTTATTAACATTATTCGTATCATTCTGATGCGCAGAGATTTTTAAATGAATGATTTTCCACTTTTAACATTGACTATCTGGCTACCGATTATTGGCGGTATTGTCGTATTGGCGAGCGGAGATAAATCCACCAATCTTTCAAAATGGGTTGCTCTATCGTTTGCTTTACTAACCTTCTTAGTTAGTCTTGGGTTATGGATTGGTTTTGATTCAAGTACAGCTCAAATGCAGTTTGTGGAACGTTCGATTTGGATACCAACGTTTAATGTTGAGTATTACCTAGGTGTTGATGGCATTTCAATGCCACTCATTATTCTCACAACCTTTATTACGATTTTCGTGATTATTGCTGGTTGGGAAGTAATAACCTATAAACCTACCCAATACATGTCTGCGTTTTTAATTATGAATGGAATTATGGTGGGTGTTTTTTCAGCACTTGACGCAATTCTTTTCTATGTATTTTGGGAAGCAATGCTTATTCCAATGTTTATCATCATTGGGGTTTGGGGTGGACCGAATCGGGTATACGCAACCATTAAATTTTTTCTTTATACTTTCTTTGGCTCAGTATTTATGCTGATCGCTCTAATTTACATGTATTTTCAATCTGATAGTTTTAGTATTCTTGATTTTCATTCGTTGCAACTGAGTATGACAGCCCAAGTGCTTATATTCATTGCTTTCTTACTCGCCTTTGCTGTCAAAGTACCAATGTTTCCCGTGCATACTTGGTTGCCAGATGCGCATGTAGAAGCTCCAACAGGAGGATCAGTAATTCTTGCAGCAATTATGTTAAAAATTGGCGGTTATGGATTTTTACGATTTTCTATGCCAATTACGCCAGATGCAAGTGCTTCTCTTGCTTGGTTAATTATTTCTTTATCGCTGATTGCAATTGTTTATATTGGTTTTGTCGCACTTGTTCAGCAAGACATGAAAAAATTAATTGCTTATTCCTCAATTGCGCACATGGGATTTGTAACTCTTGGATTTTTCATCGTATTTAGTATTGTTCAAAATCCTGAGATATCCTCTGGTTCGATCATGGGCATTGAAGGTGGAATGGTTCAGATGATCTCGCATGGGTTTATTTCTGGTGCACTATTCCTTTGTGTCGGCGTTCTTTATGATCGAGTGCACTCACGTGAAATTGCTGACTATGGCGGTGTTATCAATACGATGCCTTGGTTTGGCGCTTTTATGGTCTTCTTTGCAATGGCAAATGCAGGATTACCAGGAACATCGGGTTTTGTTGGTGAATTCATGGTGATATTAGCTACCTTCCGCGCTGATTTTTGGTGGGCGTTAATTGCTGCAACAACTTTAATTTTAGCTGCTGCATTCACGTTATGGATGGTTAAAAGAGTGATATTTGGAGAAGTTAAAAACGAAAAGGTTTCAGTCTTAAAAGACCTAGATTCTCGTGAGACACTTAATTTAAGTATATTGGCAATAGTCGTTTTAGCACTAGGTGTTTGGCCTGCTCCACTAATTAACGTTATGCATGAGACGGTTTCAAATCTCGTTACTCAAAGCAGTATCTGTAAGTTGCCTGCTAACGAAATCAGCAATTGTGTATTGATGCAACCTAAATCTATTGCAGCAATACACAATAATTGAGTTGTAATATCACTAGAGCTGATCCAATGAAAAAAATACTACTGCTCCTGTTTACAGCAACTACTTTTTTTGTCTCTGGTTGCGCAATATCTCCACTGACAACAAACAGTAAAGTTCAGTGTGTGATTAGTGGAATTTCTGAAGACGACGTTGTTCGTGCTCAAAAGGAATGGGGAGAAGCAATTGTTGCTATCGGTAGGGCTTATACTGAAAAGAAAAACTATCAAGCCTTAGCGGCTCAGGTAATCAACAATCTATATGCTTATGATGAAGGCACTGTTTTGTTCAAACCAACGAAAGCTGTAGAAAGACAATTTCGTTTGAATAAAACAGATGCAATTTCTTATTTCGTGAAGGGTAATCTTCACGAAGATCACGGCTTTGCTCTTCAGCCTTGGAGTAAAGTTCGATTTGAAAATGCCGGAGTTGATATAAGCAGCCATTCTGCGACGGCAATGGGCAATTACTACTTTACCGATGCTAAAACTGGAAAAGATGTTAAGGTTGAATTCACCTTTGGATATATCAAAGACGACAAAGGGAAACTTCTCATTAACCTACATCATTCATCACTACCATATACACCTCAGCATTGATAGATTTAATGTTGTTTAAAAATACTTGATGTCTCAGAATTCGGAATAACCACATGCAATTTGATGCCGCAAATTTGACGACTATCCTGCCAGAAATCGCTATCTTGGTGACAGCCTGCTTAGTTCTTGTGGTTGATCTTTATGTAAAAGAACAAAACAAAGATTTTAATCACAAATTAAGTCTTATAGGTTTAATCGTTGCAATTGCGTTAACGGGAGTAGTAGGTGGTGGTGAACGTGTATTGTTTTTTGATGGTAATTTAGTGCATGACGGAATTAGCGATCTGCTTAAGGGTTCTATTCTTGTAGTCAGTTTTTTTGTGTTTATTTATGTAAGACCTTGGCTAAAAGATCGCAATATGCTGATTGGTGAATTTTATGTTCTAGGACTTTTCGCTGTCCTCGGCATGTTAATTATGGTTTCAGCAAATAGTTTTTTAACTATTTATCTGGGACTTGAGCTTCAAGCACTTTGCCTTTACGCCTTAGTTGCGTTTGATCGTGATTCCAAGAAGGGCGCCGAAGCTGCAATGAAGTACTTTGTGCTTGGTGCACTTGGTTCTGGAATGTTGCTCTACGGTATTTCGATGATTTATGGCGCGACTGGGAGTATTGAATTTGGTCAGGTTGCACAAGCAATCGCTGAAAAGGGTATTTCAAATCAAGTTTTAGTTTTTGGGATTGTTTTTCTCGTTATTGGTATTGGTTTTAAGTTTGGTGCTGTACCTTTTCATATGTGGGTGCCGGACATTTATGAAGGTGCGCCAACGCCAGCGGTTTTAATTTTAGGAAGTGCTCCAAAGATTGCAGCCTTTGCACTAGCGATCCGCATGTTAGTTGATGGTTTACAGGATTTATATTCGGATTGGCACGGAATGTTGTTAATTCTCGCAGTGCTTTCAATGGGTTTAGGCAATCTAGTTGCTATCGCGCAGTCGAATATCAAACGGATGTTAGCTTATTCGACAATTTCACATGTAGGATTCATCTTTTTAGGTCTTCTTGCAGGTTCGAGTCAAGGTTACGCATCAGCAATGTTTTATACGATTGTCTATGCTGTAATGGCAGTAGGAGCTTTTGGTATTTTATTACTTTTAAGCCGCAAAGGTTTTGATGCAGAAAATCTTGAAGACCTCAAAGGTCTTAACGATCGTGATTCTTGGTACGCAGCGATGATGGCAATTGTTATGTTTTCGATGGCAGGCGTTCCGCCAACTGTCGGGTTTATAGCAAAGTTGTTAGTTTTAGAGGCAGTGATCCGTATTGATTTGGTTTGGGTCGCTCTTGTTGCCGTGGCTTTTTCAATTATTGGTGCTTTTTATTATTTACGCGTAATCAAATTTATTTACTTTGATCGTCCAATGTTAAATTGTCCTGAACTTATAACCACTAGTAGCGTGCGTGTTGCAATGACTGTTAACGGTCTTGCTTTATTGATACTCGGTTTATTTCCCACTGCCTTATTATCGCTTTGTCAGGCAGCCTTTGTTTAATTTAGTGATTGATGATCATCATCTAAGGTAAAAATTATGTCTTGGGAACTTGATATTAAAGGATTGATTCAGCCATTTGGTGCGCTTAAATTTAGCGTTAAACAACCGCACACGTTGAATTACCCAATTGAAAAGCGAAAAGATGTTGAAGGCTATCGTGGTTTTCACCTTAATGATTTGAGTCTCTGTGTAGGTTGCGGAAACTGTCAAGACATTTGCATGAATGAAGCGATTGATATGGTTGAAGCGATGGGTACAATCAATCCCAAAAACGCCAGCGGTTTGATTCCGCGTATTGACTATGGGCGTTGCTGTTGGTGCGGACTTTGTACTGATGTTTGTGGTCCTGATTCACTGCGCCTTGACAGCAAATATGTCTATGCCAGCGCCGATGCCAATAGCTTTTTGTATATGCCAAAGGATCAATAGACTATGCAACACATTGGAATGGAACGCTTTCAATGGTTCGCGGTGTTGCTGATTGCGTGGGTCGGTCTCACGAATACGCTGCAATATCAGGAGCTATTAGCGGGAATTCTTATCGCAGCAACCATTGTTTGGGTCACGATACCTGCACCAACAATCAATCATGCTCGGTCTTGGAATTTGTTTGGATTACTGAGTTATTTTCCGATTTTTTTGAAAGCATTGGTGCTGGCAAACATTGATGTAGCAATGCGCGTATTGAATCCCAAACTGCCCATCAATCCCGGTATTGTGCGCGTTCATACTGATTTGACAGTTCCATATCAACGCTTGATTCTTGCAAATAGCATCACGCTCACGCCCGGTACGATTACGTTAGAAATGGATAATGAAGATGTTTATATCCATTGGATCGCCGTTGAAGACGTTGACATAATTCAAATGGGCGAAACCATTAAGGGCGATATGGAACGCGGGATTGTCCGCATTTAGACAATCACCCTTTGAATTGAGTTAGTACACCCGCTCTTTTGGCGGAAATGATTCGACAGTTAATGGCTTGGTGCGTACTGGTTTGTAATCCATGCGATCACCATCACGGTAATAAAGACTGTGTTTGAGCCACGCTTGATCGTCACGCGCTGGATAATCAGGACGCGAATGCGCCCCACGACTTTCTCGGCGATGCAGTGCCGATACCGCAATTGAAAGCCCTACGTCGATCATATTCACTAATTCCAATGCTTCAATTCGAGCAGTATTAAATACTTTGGAATGATCGGTGAGTCGCACTTCTGCCAGCTGCTCGCGCAATTCGCACAGTTTTTGATAGCCCTCCGCCATGACTTCCTCAGTGCGAAACACGCCCGCGTGATCTTCCATACATTTGCGAAATTCTGCCCGCAAGGTCGCCACTGAAATCCCAGCATCTTGCCGATCCCAGCGCGTCAGTCGCGCCAGCGCCAGCTCTAAACTCAGCGGATCGGTTGTGCGTTGATACGGATTTTCTTTTACAAATTCAATAATATCTTTGCCAGCCAGTCGCCCGAATACGAGAATATCGAGCAACGAATTTCCGCCTAACCGGTTCGCGCCGTGCACCGAAGCGCAAGCACATTCGCCCGCCGCATACAGCCCAGCCACAATTTCCTCACCGCGCCCAGCGGGAACGGCAACGCGCCCAAACCGATCCGTCGGAATGCCGCCCATCGCGTAATGCGCGGTCGGAAACACCGGAATCGGCGCGACTGCCGGATCAACGCCCGCAAAAATCTTGCTCAATTCACGAATGCCCGGCAACCGTTGGGCAATCAACGCCTCGTCTAAATGATCCAACTTGAGCAAAACGTGATCGCCCTGTGCGCCGCAACCCCGCCCAGCTTTGACCTCGGTGACGATGGCGCGAGCGACTACATCGCGGCTGGCCAAATCCTTGGCTCGCGGCGCGTAGCGTTCCATAAATCGCTCGCCGTCTTTATTGATGAGATAGCCGCCTTCGCCGCGAGTGCCTTCGCTGATTAACATGCCTTTGCCAGCGATTCCGGTCGGGTGAAATTGGAAAAACTCCATATCCATCAAAGGAATGCCAGCGCGGAGTGCCATCGCTGCGCCGTCGCCCGTGTTGATGTGCGCATTGGACGTGGTGCGAAATACCTGCCCCCAGCCGCCGGTTGCCAACAAAATCGCTTTGGCTTCAATCAGCAGCGGTTGTCCGCTTTCAATCTCCAGCACCAACGCGCCGCATATCACGCCCTCGGCATCGCGCACCAGATCAAGTGCGAAAAATTCGTCGAAAAAATGGGTGCGAGCACGAATGTTTTGCTGATACAGCGTGTGCAAAATCGCGTGTCCAGTGCGATCTGCTGCGGCGCAGGTGCGAGCTGCTTGTTCACCACCGAAGTTCTGGCTCTGTCCGCCGAAAGCCCGTTGATAAATTTTGCCATCCGCCAGCCGCGAAAACGGCACTCCGGCATGTTCCAACTCGTAAACCGTTGGAATCGCCTCGCGGCACATGAATTCAATCGCGTCTTGATCGCCGAGATAATCCGAACCCTTCACGGTGTCGAACATGTGCCAATGCCACGAATCGGGCATGACGTTGGCGAGCGCCGCGTTGACGCCACCCTGCGCTGCAACCGTGTGTGAGCGGGTCGGAAACACTTTGGACACGACGGCAACGCGCAGCTCGGCGTTGGCCAGTTGCAGCGCGGCATTCAGGCCAGCGCCGCCAGCGCCGATGATGAGCGCATCAAAATGACGAGTGGGAACAGTCATGTTGTAACACCTGCAGTTATGATCGCTTTGAACAGCCACAGTCCCGAAGCGATGAAGATAAAACCGAATAACATCAATAAACTGAGGCGCAGAGCGAGCTGATGTACATAATCAATCAGCACGTCGCGGATGCCAACCCAAGCGTGTGCCAGCAGCAGCGGTATCCACAGCAGCAGCCCGCCGGCAATCAGCGGTTGTTTGACCACGCCACGAGTGCGGCGTGAGTCGCTGGCGCGTTAAAGATGAAATGAATCAACAGATAACCCATGAAGAGCGCGAGATAAACGGCGCTGGCGCGTTGAATCAGCCACGCCATGAGACCGGAAGCGTGGCGGCTCATGCGAAAAATCTCCCCGCTGCGAGCAGCGCGACAGTGAATGTTGGCGCGGCAATGAGCACCATTTGGGCGCTGCGCCGAGCGACCGGACGATCCAGTCCAATGTCTAAATCCAGCAACAAATGGCGCAGTCCAGCGAGCAGATGATGCAGCAGGCTCCACAGCAGAAGCAGCAGCGCCAGCGTGATCGGCCAACTGTTCAGAATGGCTGCCGTCGTCGCAAAACCGTCCGGCGTGGTGAGTGCCTGTTCCAACAGGATGGCGACGATTGGCAGCGCCAGCACCATCAACACACCGCTGAGGCGGTGAAGAATGGAGACGATGCCTGACGGCGGCAATTTGATGTGCCACAGGTTTAAAAAAATGGGACGCGATTTTGACATATTTACTGTTAATTCAATGTTTTAAGTTAGCCGCCGGTCACTGGCGGAAAAAACGCCACTTCGTCGCCGTCACTGATTGGCGTGTGTGCTGGCGCAATCTCTTGATTCACCGCACTAATCAAGTGCTGGCGCGGATCAAATGCCAGCGCCCAGCAGCCGCCGCGTTGCTGAAGATAATCGCGTAACGCGGCAACCGTATTGATTGCTGGCGGTAACGCGAACGCTTCTCCGCTGCAATCAAGCTGTTCGCGCAGACTGGCAAAATACAAAATGTTGACCATGCTGGCGCAGCTCCATTCAGTGCAACAAATCGGCAAACGGCAGGAAATCCACCAGATCGCCAGATGCAATCACGCGCCCCGGTGCAATCTCGATCAAACCATCCGCCCAAGTCAGCGATGACAACACCGCCGATGAGCGCGTGGGAAATACCGCTACTTCCAATTCGCCATCTGCGCCGGGTTGCAATCGGGCGCGGTGAAATTCGGTGCGTTTATCCGGTTTCGGCCACTCAAAGCCAGCACGAATTTTTAGAACTCGCGGCGCGAGATCGCCAACGATTCCTTGTCGCCGCAGCACCACCGGACGCGCAAACAGACAGAACGTCACGAACAGCGATACCGGATTGCCGGGCGCACCGAGCACCGGCGTTCCGGCAATCGTGCCAAACGCAACCGGTTTGCCAGGGCGAATGTTGATATTCCACAGCTCAAGAGTGCCGATTTCTTCGATGGCCGGTTTGAGATGATCTTCTTCGCCGACCGAGACGCCGCCGCTGGCGAGAATCAAATCTGCTTCCCGCGCTCCGCGTTGCAGCGCGGCAATCGTGGCTTCTCGCGTGTCAGCAACGCTGCCGATTTCCACCACCTCACAACCCAGCCCGCGCAGCAAACCGCTCAACAGGAATTGATTGGCGTTGTAAATCTGCCCCGGCTGCAGCGGTTCGCCCGGCTGCGCCAGCTCATCGCCGGTGGTCAAAATCGCCACGCGCAACCGTTGATAAACCGTTACTTGCGCCACTCCGACTGCTGCGACCAAACCCAAATGCGCTGCCGTCAAGCGCGTTCCGGCAGCGATGATTTCTGCGCCAGCGCGGACATCTTCACCAACGCGGCGGATGTTCGCGCCAGCTTTGCAATCCAGCGGAATGCGCACTTGATCGCCGTTGCGTTCGCAAATTTCCTGCACCACGACGGTATCCGCGCCAGCGGGAATCGGTGCGCCGGTGAAAATCCGTGCTGCCGTGCCTGATTCCAGTGCCACGCCAGTTGCGCCCGCCGGAATCCGTTGCGTCACCAGCAGTTGCCCGTCATGCGTTGCCAAATCGGCGTGACGAATCGCATAACCATCCATCGCGCTGTTATCCCAACTGGGCACGGCGCTGGCACTGGTTAATGGCGCAGCCAACACGCGCCCCAGTGCTGCATCGAGCGGAATGATTTCGCTGGCGGTGATCGGCGTGACGTGCGCCAGCAAAAAATCAATGGCTTCCTGTTTGGTGAGTGGACGGCGCGAATCGGTGCAAGTGTTGGGAATACGCATAAAATCAATGCTCTAACAGGCGCGGCAGCAGTTGCGCGAAATTACAGGGGCGAGTGCGGTTGTCCAATTGCGCCAGCAAAATCTGTTCCCACGCGGTGCGACACGCGCCAGTCGAACCGGGTAAACAGAAAATAAACGTGCCATTCGCCAAACCGCCGAACGCCCGCGATTGCACGGTTGAAGTGCCAATTTCCGCCAGCGACAAGTGCCGAAACAGTTCGCCAAAACCTTCGATCTGTTTATCGAGCAGCGGCAGCACTGCTTCTGGAGTGCTGTCGCGTCCGGTGACGCCAGTGCCGCCGGTGCTCAGAATGACGTGCACTGCGGCATCGGCAATCCACTGCGAAAACACCGCTCGCAATTGGTAAACGTCATCGCGGACGATGGCTTTGGCGACGACCTGATGCCCAGCGCATTCAGCGGATTCCTTGAGAAATTTGCCAGAAGTGTCCTGCGCTTCAGTGCGGCTATCGGAGACGGTGAGGATGGCGATATTGAGCGGTGAAAAGGCTGGCGCAGTGAAAGATGCGGTCATTTGCTGGCAGCCGTTTCTGCGAGCACACGCGCAATGCGCCGCAGCGTTGCAAAATAATCGGCAGCCAGCGGATCAATACTTTCTACTTTGCCATCAATCGCTTGCGCCACCTGCGCTGCAGCTTTGGGAGAGAATTGCGGTTGCACCAAAATGACATGCACTGCTTCGCGCTGCGCTTGTTCAATTAACGCAACAAGCTGACGAGCGCTGGGTTCTTTGCCGGCATGTTCAATCGTGATTTGTTCCAGACCGTAAGCCGCTGCGAAATAACCCCACGCCGGATGAAACACCATAAATCGCCGTTGGCGCAGTCCCATCAATTCAGCGCGAATTTCGTGGTCAAGTGCGTCCAATTCAGCGGTAAATGCGGCGAGATTAGTGCGGTAATCCGCAGCGTGAGTGGAATCAATGTTCGCCAGCGCGGTTTCCATCGTCACCGCCATTTGCTTCACCAACAGCGGACTTGTCCATAGGTGCGGGTCGAGTTCGACGCTGGCGTGCTCATGCGCGGGCTTTTCATTTGCTGCATCGTGCTCATCATCTTCATGCGCAGCCAGCGGTTGCAGCGCGATTCCGTCACGCGCATCAATGATTTTGAGTTGCGGATTTGCCGCTTGAATGCGCGGCAGCCACGCAGTTTCAAACGGAATTCCGATTCGAATGTACAGATCGGCATTTGCTAATCGCTTGATTTGACTCGGCGTTGGTTCGTAAGTGTGCGGATTTGCGCCCGGTTTCACCAACGCTTCAGCGATGACATGACTGCCGCCAATGCGTTCCACAAAAGTTTGTTGCGGCAACACGCTGACGAAAATGTGCAGCGGTTCTGCGCTCTGCGCCAGCGGAATAAACAATAAAAACAAATAACACAATTTTTTCATCAATGAGCGCCTCTTTGCGCTACAACAGAATAATCAACACTGGTGAATTAAATACTTGCGGATTGATGTAAAAAAACAGCGATTTAACGCAATTCAGCGTATCGCTGTTTAATTTTCTGGATTTTATACACCACGCTTTTATTGAGCAGATGAAATACTTTGCGTTGGGTGACGCGATAACTGCTGTGCGAATCACCAATGAGTTCTAATCGCGCTTGAAAATACGCCATATCCGTTTCCAGCCGCGCCAGCCGCAATCTCTGGCGCTGGCGGTCATCAATCTCAGCAACTGGAGTTTTTGGATCAGCCATTGCCGAATTGCTCAATGTTAGCGCGTGTCGCCAAACCGTTCGGCGTGGCTGCGCAATTCTGTTGCCAATTGGATGAGTTTGACGCTTGCAGTTTCCAAATGCGCCAAACCAGTGTTACCGCGATGCGTGGCATCACTAATCGCAATCACGCCTTGATTGATTTCATTTGCCACTGCGGTTTGCTCCTCGGCGGCGCTGGCAATTTGTAGCATTGATGCCGAAATACCACCAATGGCATCTGTCATGGATTTCAACGCCAAACCCGCTTTATTTGCAGCAGTCATGGCGGTTTGCGCACTTTGTTGACTGTGCACAATTACGGTTCCTGCTCGCCGCGAACTCTGTTGCAATTGCGCCACCATCACCTCGATTTCCCGCGCTGAAGCGTGCGTCCGCTGCGCCAAAGTACGCACTTCATCGGCAACCACCGCAAACCCGCGCCCCGCCTCGCCAGCGCGAGCCGCTTCAATTGCCGCGTTAAGCGCCAGCAAATTGGTTTGTTCGGTCACGCTCTGAATCACTTCTAAAACTTTACCAATGCCGAGCATGTCTTGTTCCAGCGAGCGAATGGTGTCGCTGGCATGAGTGACATTTTCAACCAACGTGGTGGTCGCGCTCACGGTATCGGTCACTGCCCCTTGTCCCTGATCGGTAAGCGTTTTTGCCTGTTGCGCAGCGGTCGCAGCATCCGCAGTGTTGCGAGCAATTTCTTCCGCCGAAGCAGTCATTTCGTGCATTGCTGCCGCGACCTGTTCAGTTTCTGAAAGCTGGCGCTGGGCACTGCCCCGTGCTTCCATCAGACCATCTGACATCTGTCCCGTCGCAGCAGCCAGCGTCAGCGCCGAACCGTTGATTTGCTCTACCAGCGTCCGCAGCCATTCAGTCATGCGATCAAAATCCCGCGCCAGCTCGCCAATTTCATTGCGCACCGTCAGATTGACACGCACTGACAAATCCGAGTGCTGAAGAATACGCATCATCGTTGTGCGCAGCTTGCCAAATTGACCAATGATTGAATGGTAGAACCCAAAACCCAATAAAATCACCAGCGCAATTGCGCCAATTGCTAATGCAATAAAAACCATCAGCGCATTATGATAAGTCAATTGCGCTTGTTCGCGTTCCTGTTCAGCAACGCGCAATTGCAAATCCACCAATGCAGTAATGGTTTCGCTAATTGGATCAATTTGTTCATATAGCGGACCGTCAAAATCGTGCAATTGCCCAGCAACGCTACCTTGTTGACTGCGTAATCGCGTTAGCAACCGCATAACGCTGGCATTGGCGGCAGCAAAACGGCTGGTTGCTTGATCAGCAAGGAATTTTTCATCAGCGGTAAGTTGCGTCTGAAGATAGGCTTGCCAATGGTTGCTAATACGCTCTTGCGCCAATTGCACTGCTGCCTGCGTTTGTTCCGCAGTGAAGCGTCCGGCATTGGCTTTATTGACTGCATCAATAATTCGTACTGCGTATTCATCAGCAACACTTTTCAATTGTTCTAATGGCACCACGCGATCCAGATAAATGCGATCAATTCCTTGATTCACTGCTCGCAAAAGACTAATAGAAGTCACGCCAATAAGGAGCATGGCAAGACTTGGTATTAAAGCGAGCAGGATAATTTTTGTGCTGATTTTGGCGTGATCTATCCATTGCATTGCTGGTGTATCTCGGTTGATTTCAAGTGCTCAAGTGCAGCGAAAATTGGGCAACAAGTTAGATTTTCCAATGTTAGCAATGACGGATGACGCTCAAGCGAACGGTCAAAATTGCATTTATGGACGCAGCAGCGGTGCTATTTCTGCGAGCATCGCGGTCATCGCGGTTTCACCCGCAGGTGACAGGCGATAATCGGCGTAATCAAATGACGCGCCGCCGCCGGTGATGAGATAGCTTTCTGGCGTGTGGTTGTAGAGTGCAGCGCACCAGCCCAGCAGTTCACGCGGATCGAGAAAGTGCGCCATGCTGGATGCTGCGCATACGCTTGGAATGAGGCGCTGACTGCGCACTGCGCCGGGTTCGAGATCAACTGCTGCGTCGAGAAAAATCACCCGTTGCACGGCGAGCAGTTCGGTGATCAGTTCAGCCGTGAGAATGTGGCGAGCGATGACGCTCACATGCGCGGGAACGCCGTTTTGTTCCAGTCGATCTGCAACCAACACGCCAAGCGCATCATCGCCACGAATCGGGCTGCCGTAACCAATCACCAAAATCTTCATGCAAAACATCCGTCTGCGCGAGTCAGCGTGTCCACGATTTGCCCAGCAGCATTTTTCAATTCAATGCGCAGTGGCATCTGTCCGAAAGCGTGTGAAGCGCACGACAAACACGGATCGAAGCAGCGAATCACTGCCTCCACGCGATTTAACATGCCTTCTTGCAGGTGGTTTCCATCGACGTAAGTTTCCGCAACCTGCTTAATCGCTTGATTCATCGCCAGATTGTTGTGACCGGTGGCGATAATGAGATTGACCCAAGTAATCAGCCCATCGTCATCAATGCGGTAATGGTGAATGAGCGTGCCGCGTGGCGCTTCGGAAACGCCGATCCCTTCATTGCGATTGCTGCGGGCGCGAGCGCGGACGCGAGAATCCAGAATCGCTGCGTCTTTAAGCAATCGCTCCATCATTTCAATGGCATAAATGATTTCGACCAAACGGGCGTAGTGATAATGAAAGCTGCTGGTGATCGGACCGGATTCCTGCAACATGTGGAATTCCGCCAGCGCGACATCGGCATAAGGCGTTCCGCAGGCTTGCGCGTTATTGAGTCGCGCCAGCGGGCCGACACGATAAATACCTTTCGGATAACCCTGCGGTTTGTAATACGGAAATTTCATGTAACTGAAATCCTCCACCGCCTCGCCAATCAGCCGTTCAAATTCTTCCGGCGGAACCATGTCTTCCACGATGCGCCCTTGCGCGTCCTTAATTCGCAACAGCCCGTCGTAATGTTCCAAATTGCCCTGCGGCGTGACCAAACTCAGAAACATGGTCGGTAACGTGCCGAAATGGTCGGCTTCATGTTTGAACTTCGGCAGCAGCGTCTTGAAAAAAGCGTAGGTGCGCCGCGCAATTTCCAGCGCCTCCGGCAACAGTTTGAGCATGGCATCACGTTTTTCCAGCGTGAGCGGTTCATTGACACCGCCGGGCACAACCCACGTCGGATGAATCTTTTTGCCACCGAGCATTTCGATGATGGTTTGCCCGATCTGGCGCAGGCGAATTCCGTCGCGGGCGAGATCGGGATGCTGGCGCATCACGCCGAAAATGTTGCGCGACGCGGGATCGGAGTCCCAGCCGAGCAGCAAATCCGGCGAGGACAGATGAAAAAACGACAGCGCGTGTGATTGTAAAAACTGCGCTAAGTTCATAATCCGCCGAAGTTTTTCCGCTGTTGGCGGAATACTGACCGCCAGCAAATGATCGCAGGCTTTGTTGGAAGCGAGCAGGTGACTGACTGGGCAAATGCCGCAGGTGCGAGCAGTGAGCGCGGGCATTTCGCGGTAGGGGCGACCTTCGCAGAATTTCTCAAACCCGCGAAATTGGGTGAGATGAAACCGCGCATCTTCTACTGCGCCGTCGTCGCTGAGTTGCAGGCTGATGCGGGCGTGACCTTCGATGCGCGTGACCGGTTCAATGCTGATGGTGCGGCTCATGGTGAAGATTCCTGTAAATGATGAATGCAAAAAATGATGCAATGAATGGAGACAAAACGTTGATCGTGATCAATCTTTAAGTCCACGAAATCACCCACAGCAAGGCTAATAACGTTGCCAACGTCCAACCCAAATAAACCCGCACATTGCCGGATTGCAAACGCACCACGCGCCGTGATGCAGATTCCACTGCCTGCGCGATTGGCAAATACAATAATCCCCACAAACGATCCGTGATTTTAAGTCGATAGCGCGGCATCGTGTCATTCAATGCCGGGTGCGTTTCATCCATTTCAAAGAGCAGACCAAATACGCGCCGCATTGGTTGTGCGAATGCAGTTGCGGTGTATTGCATTCGCGGTGATGGTGGCGCAAACCCGCAATCCCACGGATCACGGCGGCGCATTCGGCGCGGCACTCCACGCAAAAACCACCAGAACGCCGATCCCGCAATCAGCGCCAACAACACAATCGTCAATGGTGCGCTGTAACTTGCAGTGTCTGAGGAAATGGGTGTTAACCACAGCCAACCATTGGCGCTGGCTTGCGGCAAACCGACATGCAGCAGCCCTTCAGATACTGGCTCCAGCAGCGCGATGATTTGCGTCGGCAACACGCCGCAGAGGACGCAGAGCGCCGCTAATATGCCCTGTCCAATGCGCATTCCTAACGCACCTTGGCGCGTGTGGCGCACATGCCGCGATCGCGCTTGTCCCAAAAATGCGATGCCGTAAACCTTGACGAAAGTCGCTGCGACCAGTGCGCCAGTGAGCGCCAGCACGGCGGAAGCAATTGGAATCAAACTGCGCAATACGCCGCTTTCTAATTGCCACGCTTGCAGTGCTGCTTGAAAAATCAGCCATTCAGACACAAAACCGTTGAATGGCGGCAGCGCCGAAATGGATAACGCGCCAATTAAAAAAAACATTCCCGTCCACGGCATTCGGCGCAATAGTCCGCCCATTTGCTCTAAATCGCGTTCGTGGGCGCTGTGCAAAATTGCGCCTGCGCCAAAAAACAGCAGACTTTTGAATAGTGCGTGATTGAGGCTGTGATAGAGCGCCGCAACAAAAGCCAATGCGCCGAGCAGTGGATTGCCGGTGCTGAGAAATACCAGTGCCAGCCCTAAAGCAATGAAAATAATGCCGAGATTCTCGACTGACGAATACGCGAGCAGTCGTTTAAGGTCAGTTTGCATCAATGCGAATAACACGCCCATTAACGCCGATAAACTGCCGATGACAATCAGCGTCACGCCCCATTGCCATTGGAATTGCCCAATCAAATCAAACACGACGCGGATAAATCCGTATACCGCTACTTTTAACATCACGCCGGACATCAGCGCGAAATGTGCGACGGCGCGGCGGGATGCGCTTCTGGTAGCCATGCGTGCAGCGGCACGAGTCCGGCTTTCATGCCAAAACCGATGAATGCCAGCATGAAGGCGATGCTGCCCAGCCAGAGGACAGCGGCGCGGTGCGCATCGCAGCAAATTCAAAGCTGTGTCCGAATGCAGCCAACACGCCAAATCCCAGCAAAATCGCCAGTCCGCCAGGTGCGCCATCAGTAAATATAAAAATGCTGCGCGGCGATTGGCGGCGCTTTCGTGCTGAAACGCGACCAGAAAATAGGACGCGAGCGACATCAATTCCCATGCCACCATAAACACGAAAGCGTCATCGGCCAGTACGACCAGCAACATTCCAGTTAAAAACAAGCCGCTAAATCCGCCCAGCGCAGTCAGTGAATCGCGCCCGCGCTCGAAATCGCGGACGTATGCTGGCGCGTAAATCCCGACTGCGCTGGTGACTAAACCAATCAGCAGCAATAGAAACCCAGACAGTGCGTCCACGCGAATGTGCCACGGCAGCCACGGCAACCCGAACGGCAGCGTCATTGCGACATTGCTGTGCAAAATCAATGCGCTTAATCCCGCTGCCAGCGCCGCTACACCGGATAAACCCAGCAGCGGCGTTGCCACCAACCGCAGCACACGCGGTTCGCGGTTGGCAAATAACGACACTGCGGATGAAGTCAGCGCCAGCGTGATTGCTGCCAGCGCCAATAGCAACACGGGCGGAGCATTCATAAATCCCCCCAACCCCCCTTTTTCAAAGAGGGGCTTTCCTCATCTCCCCCCTTAGAAAAAGGGGGGCTGGGGGGGATTTTTCCCAAATTGGCGACGTACCAATCCATCGCTTCAATCAATCCTTCGCCAATGCGATGCGTGGGTTCATAGCCGAGCAGTGTTTTGGCTTTGGAAATATCGGCGAGCGAATGGCGCACGTCACCAGCGCGGAAATCCTGATAATTCGGTTTGAAATCAGCGAGATGTGGAAAGCGCGGCGCGAGTGCCGAGCGAATCGCTTCACACAATTCGTTGAGCGTGGTGCGTTCGCCCACTGCAACGTTGTAAACCTGATTGGTCGCGTCAGGATGCGTGGCGGTCGCTGCCAGCAAATTAGCCTGTACGGTGTTGGCGATGTAGCAGAAATCGCGGCTGGTTTCGCCATCGCCGTTGATCCACAACGCTTGATTGAAAATCATCTCGGCCGTCCATTTCGGCACGACAGCGGCATACGCGCCGTTGGGGTCTTGACGTGCGCCGAAAATGTTGAAGTAGCGCAAACCGATGGTTTTGAAGCCATAAGCGCGGGCGAACACGTCGGCATATTGCTCATTGACCAACTTGGTCACGGCGTAAGGCGACAACGGTTTGCCAATCGCATCTTCCACTTTGGGCAGCCCGGGATGATCGCCGTAGGTCGAACTCGATGCTGCGTACACAAACCGTTTGACTCGCGCATCCCGCGCTGCCACCAACATGTTGAGAAAACCCGTGATATTGGCGGCATTGGTCGCAATCGGGTCTTCTAATGAACGCGGCACCGAACCGAGCGCCGCCTGATGCAATACATAATCAACACCAACGCAAGCGGCGCGGCAATCATCCAAATGGCAAATATCGCCAACGATCATGCGGAAATGCGCCCACTGCGCAGGTGTCACTGCCTGCTGAATCTGATCAAGATTGTGACGGTGGCCGGTAGCAAAGTTATCCAGACCAATCACATGCTGATCCAATTTCAATAGTGTTTCTAATAGGTTGCAGCCGATAAATCCGGCAACGCCGGTAATCAACCAAGTGCGTGGCGCAGTCGGTAATTGAATGCGAAGTTGATCGTAAGTCGTCATCGTTGAATTCCTAAAATTTACAGTCGCCACAAATTAAAACCCGCAGCACGAATTGCCACCGGATCATAAGCTGATTTGACATCAATAAAGACACCGCCTGCTTTGAGATGCGCAGTTAATTGCGCCAGCGGCATTGCTAAATACTCACGGTGCGATACCGCTGCAACCATTGCCGCAGCGTTATTCGGCAATTGTTCCCACGGCGTGAGCGTTAATCCGTATTCATGTTCAGCTTCTATTGCTGCTGCTAATGGATCGTGTACTACGACGTTGCAGCCAAATGATTGCAATTCCGCAATTAAATCGGCGACTTTTGAATTGCGTAAATCCGGGCAATTTTCCTTAAACGTAAGACCGAGCACGATGACAGTTGCGCCTTTAATTCGGTCGCCGTGTTGAATCATCTGCTTCACTGTTTGCTGGGCGATATGCGCTGCCATGCCATCGTTGATGCGTCGCCCCGCGAGAATAACTTCCGGGTGATAACCGAGCGCCACTGCCTTGTGCGTTAAATAGTACGGATCAACGCCGATGCAGTGTCCACCGACTAAACCGGGACGAAATGGCAGAAAATTCCATTTGGTTCCAGCCGCTTGCAGCACTTCCAACGTATCAATGCCGAGCCGGTCGAAAATCAGCGCCAGCTCATTCATCAGCGCAATGTTGAGATCGCGCTGCGTGTTCTCGATCACCTTCGCCGCCTCCGCAACCTTGATGGAGCTGGCGCGATGCACGCCGGCGGTAATCACCGAAGCGTACAGCGCAGCGACTACATCGGTCGTCAGCGCAGTATCACCCGCAACCACCTTCACGATGCGCGTGATGGTGCGCTCCTTGTCGCCGGGATTGACGCGCTCCGGCGAATAACCGACATGAAAATCCTGTTGCCATTTCAAACCGGAATGCTGCTCCAATAACGGGACGCAGATTTCCTCGGTTGCGCCGGGATAAACCGTTGATTCATAAACGACAATTGCGCCGCGCTTCATGTATTTGCCGACCATCGTCGAGGCACTCACCAGCGGCGAAAAATCGGGAATGTGCGTTTGATCGACCGGCGTCGGCACGGCCACGATGATGACATCGGCGCGATGCAACGTGGACGGCTCCTTGCTTACCGTGAGCCGCTTGGCTGCTCGCAAATCGTCGCTGCTCACTTCGCCAGTTGGATCGCAATAATTAAGGTAATGCGCGATTTTTGTTTCAGAAAGATCATAGCCAATTGTTTCATAGCGTTTGCCAAATTCGACTGCCAGCGGCAAACCGACATAACCCAGACCCACAACAGCAACAATAGTCTTCATAACGTTTCATTCCTATGAATGTGAAAACGGCAGTGTTTAAGCACACGGCAAATTGAATCATAAAACCCTAAGAAGACGAACACAACTTTAATTGACTGGAAATGATGCAATAAATACTTTGAATGGTGATTATGAACAGCGCATTAACGAGGTGCTGCGTAATGATGTCGCAACGCTCAATCATCTGTGATTTACCAATAACACCTGCTATAGCAAAGTAAAAATATATGAACACTCACGATCCTAGCTACAAACTACTGTTTTTGCATCCGCAAATGGTGCGCGATCTTCTTATTGGCTTTGTGAATGAGCCTTGGGTTGCCGATCTTGATTTTGATACGCTCGAACAAGTCAGCGGCAGTTATATCAGCGATGATTTACGCGAACGCGAAGATGATTTGCTCTGGCGAGTACGGTTGCGCGATTATGCGCCACATCTACGTTATCTGTTGCTTGATGAAGGCGCAATTGATGAAAGCACACCTTGGGCATTAAAAAATCTGGTGGCGGCATTATTTCGTTTAGAAAAAAGCCGAGGACCACAACCATTGCAAGCGGCATTAACTGCATTGACTCATTGGCTTGATGCACCTGAGCAAGCGAGTTTACGACGTGCATTTACGGTGTGGATTAAACGGGTATTGATTCCGGCGCGATTGCCGGGCATCAATTTTCCAGAACTAGGTGATTTATTAGAGATTAAAACCATGTTGGCAGAAAGCGTACTTGATTGGACTCAAGAATGGAAACAGCAAGGATTGGAGCAAGGATTGGAGCTAGACTCTAGTATTAAATTAAGTACGTTATAGTGCTCTTTAACCTATAGAAAACACTCTTAGCAGTGACCGCGCCCTACAGATTGAGAATATAAAAAGGTGGATTTTCTTGTTTTTTAGGCATGGTTGTTTGAGAATAAAGTGGTGGATGGTATCCACAAGCGCGAAGGTTTCGCGTCCCGTCGGGTATGAACAACATTTGGTCGCAAAGCCACTCTGCCCAAGGATGATCAGCCGGGTGGCTTTTATGGTAACGCCAGGGCGCAATTGTTCAGTAGTACTCGATGTTGCCAACGCAGGTTGGCCGTTCGGTTGAGACTGCCCAACCAGGACTCCAGTTGCAGTGATGTCACTATCAACGGAGAGCGAATGACCCAGTTGTGCATAAACACTTTTGCGCACATTTTTGGGAGCAGCAAGGATTAGAGCAAGGATTACAGAAGGGACGCTTGGAAGGTGAAACCAGTTTATTAGAGCGCCAGTTCATTAAACGCTTCGGCGCACTCACTGAAGAAACCCGTGCTCGTTTACGCGCAAGCAGCAGCGAGCAGCGCCAATTATGGGCTGAACGCATTTTTGATGCGCTTAATTTAGAGGATGTTTTTATTGATGATTAAGTTATAGACTATGTGTCACCTGTTAAACAGGACGCTGTTGTTCATTGCTTGAGGTCAATCAGGCAATGAACATTTTTTTTAATCATTCCACTGGAGCATTCATCATGCCAAAAGTTATCAAGTTTGATTTACCCATCGACGGCATCAGAGCAAAGAACATTGAGGAAATCCGCGACCATTTCACCCTTGAAATTCTCGCTCATTTCCGCAGCGGGCTGTTGGCAAAATGGCTGGCGGTGCGCAAATTAAGCGAGGAACTGGCAGCAGTGCAAGCATTGGATGGTTTGGACGATCACGCGGTGTTGAAGGGATTGTGCGGCGCGTTTGGTGTGGAAGCAGATGATTTGATTATTGCTGAGGCGTTAAAAGAACCAGTCGGACAAGCGGGAGAAAATGTGTTGGAAGTTGCGCAGCATTACGCGCAATTGGCAGAGGCGATTGATTCTGCGATTTATGAAGCAGTCAGAACGCAAGGCATCGTTAAGAATGAGATGTTTGATTATTACTCTTGGACGGAAGCTGCTTGTTATAAAAGTAAGGCGTTATTTACAAGCAGATCAAAAGAATCTGCACCTGCAATTCCTGTTGCACCGGCTATTGGCAGCGTTATTCACACTTTTGATTTTTCTAATACAAATCGTTCCATCGGTGATATTGTCGGATGGTTTTTGATGTCGGAATATGCAGAAGATTATTGTTCAAACTGGCACAACTTTATTGCTGTATTAAATCAGCGCAAGCAACTTCTGTCTTCGATGACTGAAAAAGTGACGATCCCGCTGCTGAAAAAGGCGCTCAATGATCGCGTCGCGTGGCTTGAAGACATCATTACTTTACTGAAGGATAAGGAAAAAGATTTCAACGCAGAGCAGCGTATGAGCGATCAAGAAAAAGATCGTCGGGGAAAAAGAAATCAGGAGAAGCTCGACATCATCAGAAGCCTTCCAGCAGAGAAGAAAACGATGATTTCACAGCCGCGCACTGGGCAGGTTTCACTTGTGGTGCGACCAAGGAATTCTTTTCATCCTTACTTAGTTGGTAATGATTCTGTTGAATCTAAATACAAAAAAGGTGATTTGATTTGCGCACATGATAAAGTTGGTGGTGTCATTTCAACAGTCACCGGAGTGATTACTGATATAGGAAAAGAAAAGCCTGATGTAAAAATTTTTTGTGAATTAGAAGAAGTATTAGTTGATCAATTAGGTGGATTTATGCGTACTCATGTGTTTGGAATAGACATATCGAATTAAACTACATTCGCCGCCGTGAATACCATATTTTTTGGAGATTCCAATTCATGCCCCACTCCCTCACTGAATGATTAAACCAATCATGGTTCTGAAAACTGAATCGAGGCTAAATAATGACTGCAACTGCACAACAATTTATTTCGATGTTCAAAGCACTGCCTGCTAATGAACAAAAAGAAGTGCTTTTGAATTTACTCCGCTTGCCGATTGAAATCCCTGATGATGCAATCGCTGATGAGGAATTGCGCATTGCTGCTGATAGCTTGTTTTTAGAATTGGATCATCGGGAGCTGCGGCATTGATTATGAGTTTTCAACCATTTTTTATGGCATTCAATATCGAGATTTCAATTCATGCCCAACTCCCTCACTGAAACGATTCGCGCTCATGTTGAATCGCATTATCCGCTGCTTTATTTACTCACTCACGCCGAGAATGAAGCCGACGCGCTAATCCGCGATCTCGCCGACGGCCGCAAAATTCTGGAATGGAATATGGCGCGGGGCATGGTCGATTTCGCCACCAAGCGCCCGCTCATCGCGTGGTGCGATCTCGCCACTGCGCTAGATAACCTGTTAGATCAAGACCTTGAGCATCACGTCATCGTCATCCGCGATGCCCATCTCGGTCTGCGCGATCAGCCGCTGGCCATCGCCCGCCTCAAATTGCTGGTCAATCGCATCCTCGCCGATGACGACAGCGCCGTGACGCTATTCCTGATTTCCTCGCAGGTATTGCTGCCGCCGGAATTGGAAAAATTTATCACGCTATTTGAATTGCCGTTGCCCGATGAAACGGTGATTAGTGAAGAACTCGACAGCTATACAACCGCTTATGACACCAATTTAGATGCTGCCAGCCGCAGCAAACTCGCATTGGCGCTGCAAGGTTTAACCCGTTATGAAATCGGGCAACTCATCAATCGCAGTTATCAACGCAGCGGCAAAATTAGCCTTGATGATTTAGATTTAGTGCTGACAGAAAAAGCGCAGATCATTAAAAAAAGCGGCATTTTAGAAATGCTGACCGTGCGCGAAAAGTTAGAAGACATCGGCGGTCTCGGCAAATTAAAACCTTGGCTGCAACAAAAAAGTCTGGTGCTCTCCAATTGGCCAGAAGCGCGGGCGTTTGGGGTTGAACCACCAAAAGGCGTGATGATTGTCGGAATGCCCGGCTGCGGTAAATCCTTGACCGCCAAAGCCACTGCTGCGTTATTCAATTTGCCCTTATTAAAACTGGATATGGGTTCATTGATGGGCAAATACGTTGGCGAAAGTGAAGGCAATATGCGCCGTGCGATTCAGGTTGCCGAAGCAGTAAGCCCCTGCGTGTTATGGGTGGACGAAGTAGAAAAGCGTTTGTCGGATTGGTAGCGGCGGCGAAGGTTCAGAAGTAGCAACGCGGTTATTCGGCTATTTTTTAACGTGGATGCAAGATAAAACCAAGCAGGTATTTGTGATTGCCACTGCCAATGATATTTCCGCATTGCCGCCAGAATTACTGCGGAAAGGGCGTTTTGATGAGATTTTTTATGTCGATTTTCCCACTGAAACCGAGCGCGTTGAGATTTTCCGCGTGCATTTAGAACGCCGCAACCGTTTATCCGCGCAGATTCAATTGGAAGAATTGGCGCAAAAAACGCAGGCTATTCGGGCGCAGATATTGAAGCAGTCGTAAAAGAAGCGATTGAAAAGGCGTTTGTGCAGAATTGCGCCACGCTTGACAATGCGCGTTATTGCGCGTCATCAATAATACGCATCCGCTGCGTGAAGTGATGAAAAAGAAGGTTCAAGAATATGCGGATCGGTTCGCAGAAATGAAAATTAAACCCGCATCCTGATTGCATTTTTACCCGCATTTTGCTATTCATTTAACCCGACGTTGCCGCTGGCAATGTCGGGTTTTTTATTGTTCACCATTACATTTAATCGGAGCAGCAACATGACTCAAGACACTTCTGCAACCAACGACTTTGAATTACTCAACGATGAACAGGTGCAACAGCAACACGCCAATCAACTCGCGGTGCAAGTGTTTCAGGGTGAAGAAAACGCTAAAACAACCGGCAATCTCATTACAAAATTTGTCGATTCTTATAGCCGCCAGCGCCATGAACTGCCATTAAATGACTGGCTCACCAGTGAGTTTCGTTTATATCCGACGATTTGGCAGGATGAGACGGAAATAGTCACCACCGCCAATGAGATTATTGTCAGCGTCACGGCAGCGAACGAAGCAAAAACGGCGCTGTACACGCATTTAGATAAAGGCAAAAGCCGTGACAGTTGGTTGGCGCAGCGGCTTGAAATGGGCGCTAAACAAGCTGGCGTGGTCAACGTGGGTGAATACGCCGCTGGAATTGATCGCGCTTTAACGGATGCCAACGATCAATTTCGCGGGCGCGTATTCAATCAAGATGGCACCATCAGCACCAATCCGCATTTACACGGTTTGCTGGCGGAAAGCGAAATCGCCAATCAATTTAATATCCGTGCGACCACCACTGGCTCCAAGATTCGCGCCGAGGTCTTAAATGAGACTGGCTGGAATTCGCACGACATTGTATTAAAAGATGCGGCGGGAAAACCGCTTGAAAACATCCAAGTAAAATCCTACGCTGACACCAATCAACTGATTAAAAACCTGAAAGATCACGAGGGTTATCCCGAAGGCACAACCATTGTGGTGCATGAAGAACAGGTGCAGCGGGTGCAAGAAGAATTCCCAGATCGGAAAGTCACCAGCAAGATTGAAGTTGATGATGTTGCGGTGGATATGCCGAGCCGTGAGGAATTAAAACAGCTACAGGAAGATGCACAACGTGATGCTGAAATCCGCGAATACGAATGGAGTGAAGTCAATCGGATGAACGTTGCCAAAGCTATTGGCAAACAAGCATTGGTTGGCGCAGCGATTACTGCTGGAATGCAAGGCGCTCGTATTTTAGGACGGCGGATTTGGAATAGCATCACTGGTAAAGAAAATCCCTCGGCAAATGAAGATTTACAGGAGTTTTTTGAGAGTTCGGTGAAAAGCGGAGCCAATGTTGGCGTACAGGTTGCCGTATCTGGTGCAGTGGTGGTGGCGGCTAAAAATGGTTGGTTGGGAGCGTTATTAAAAAATACTCCCGCCGGACACATTGCCAATATCGTGTATGTCGGTATGGAAAACGCAAAAGTATTATTTAAGTTTGCGACCGGTCAACTCAGCGGTGAAGAAGCCCTTGATGCCGCAGGCAATGTCAGTTGTAGCGCCATTGGCGGTTTAATGGGCGCTGGCTTGGGTGCGGCTAAAGGAGCGACATTGGGCGCAGTTTTTGGCCCAATTGGTATCGCAGTTGGCGGTTTTATTGGTGGCGTGGTCGGTGGGATGGCGGGTAGCACCATTGGCGAGGCAGTTTATGCCGGCGGTAAAGCAATTGTTAAAACTGCGGTCAGCGTGGTGAAAAGTATTGCAGAAGGCGTTAAAGACGTGGTGACCAGCGTTGCCAGCGCACTCAATCCGTTGAATTGGTTTGGTTGGTAAAACAATTGGCGTATATTTACCGCCAATCTTATGATGAAGTTCGATCTGTCTATCGACACCATCAACTTTTAGTATTGATTTGGGAGTGCTGGGTGAAATTCACTTATGACCGGGAAAAAGATGCAGCAAATTTAGCGAAACATTCCGTTTCGTTAGCATTGGCGGCAGATTTAGATTGGGATACAGCATTAACATGGTTGGATAATCGACGCGATTATGGTGAACCACGCCAGTGTGGAATTGGCTATATCGGGCTGCGTTTGTTTTTTGTGGCTTTTGTTGATCGTGCCAATGTACGGCGTATTATTAGCCTACGCAAAGCTAACCCTCGTGAGATAAAACACTATGCCAAAACTTAAACCCGGAACAATCATTCCTACTCCAGAAGAAGATGCTTTAATTACTGCAGCGGCGATGTCTGATCCCGATGCAATGCCATTCACTGATGAAGAATGGGACGCAGTAAAACCCTTTGTGCGTATTGGTTGCTCACCTCAATTCTCTGCCGCAATTCAAATTGATGAAGATGTTTTAGTGGCTCTAAAAGCATTGGGTGATGATTGGGAACAGCGCATTAACGAGGTGCTGCGCAATTATGTCGCAACGCACAACCATCTGTGATGACATTGAGTACTAGGACAGATTGAAATGATGACGCCATTTGCTTATGATTGGTTGCGGGTTCTGCTACGCAAAGCTCCCGCATTTCTTTTCACCACAGTTGTTTATTGGAGCATTCATCATGCCAAAAATTATCAAGTTTGATTTACCCATCGACGGCATCAGAGCAAAGAACATTGAGGAAATCCGCGACCATTTCACCCTTGAAATTCTCGCTCATTTCCGCAGCGGGCTGTTGGCAAAATGGCTGGCGGTGCGCAAATTAAGCGAGGAATTGGCGGCAGTGCAAGCATTGGATGGTTTGGACGATCACGCGGTGTTGAAGGGATTGTGCGGCGCGTTTGGTGTGGAAGCGGATGATGACTTTATTGCGGAAGTGCTGCGTGATCCGACGCCAAAATCTACTCCGACAATAGCGGAACTGATGCAGCAATATGAACAAATAGCCGAGTCAGTTTCAGCGGCTAGCAATTCTGATAACAAGCAAATCATTGATCTTGCCGATGTGCTGCCAATTGAATCTGGTGCAGTAAAGATTATTGAGAATGGTATTGTATGGATGCGTCCGACAAATATCGCGGGCGACGGCGTTTTGATTTTCAAGTCGTGCTCAATTGGTGTTCCGATTGGTTTTGAAGGTCGTTATCTGGATTTAGGCAATGGTGATGTGCTGGATACTCAGACGGGTAAAATGTGTAAGCACTGCGGGCGGCGTTATTTGGATTTAGGTGATGGAACTGTCGTGGATATTCGCACTGGTTTGCAGTGGATGCGCTGCTCATTAGGACAAACTTGGAACGGAACTACCTGCTCTGGAAAGGCTTCATATTATAATCAGTATGATGCTAAACGTGCGATAGAAAAACTGAATCGTGATGGAGGTTATGCTGGACAACGTGATTGGCGATTACCTTCTCTTCAAGAGTTAAAATCTCTGGTTTATTGTTCTTCTGGTCAACCTAAAAAGTGGAACGATACAGATGATAGTTGTAAGGGTGACTATGCTCACCCAACTATTGATCTGGTAGCTTTTCCTATGAGTGATGGTTATTTTTGGTCTAGTTCAAGAGGAACAAGAAGTGGTGGAGTTTTTGGTACAAAAGCTGAATCTGGAGGATGGCAAGTTTGGTTTCACTCGGGACATGCTTCGGTTGAAGAAGATGGCGACAGCAACGGCTACGTTCGCCCCGTTCGCGGTGGACAGTGATTTTGATCTTTTTGATTGATCCAACGTGCAAACTGAATCGAGGTTAATAATGATTGCAACTGCACAACAATTTATTTCGATGTTCAAAGCACTGCCTGCTAATGCACAAAAAGAAGTGCTTTTGAATTTACTCCGCTTGCCGATTGAAATCCCTGATGATGCAGTCGCCGATGAGGAATTGCGCATTGCTGCTGATACCTTGTTTTTAGAATTGGATCATCGGGAGCTGCGGTATTGATTACGAGTTTTCAACCGTTTTTTATGGCATTCAATATCGAGATTTCAATTCATGTCCCAATCTCTCACTGAAACAATTCGCGCTCATGTTGAATCGCATTATCCGCTGCTTTATTTACTCACTCACGCCGAGAATGAAGCCGACGCGCTAATCCGCGATCTCGCCGACGGTCGCAAAATTCTGGAATGGAATATGGCGCGGGGCATGGTCGATTTCGCCACCAAGCGCCCGCTCATCGCGTGGTGCGATCTCGCCACTGCGCTAGATAACCTGTTAGATCAAGACCTTGAGCATCACGTCATCGTCATCCGCGATGCCCATCTCGGTCTGCGCGATCAGCCACTGGCCATCGCCCGCCTCAAATTGTTGGTCAATCGCATCCTCGCCGATGACGACAGCGCCGTGACGCTATTCCTGATTTCCTCGCAGGTATTGCTGCCGCCGGAATTGGAAAAGTTTATCACGCTATTTGAATTACCGTTGCCCGATGAAACGGTGATTAGTGAAGAACTCGACAGCTATACAACCGCTTATGACACCAATTTAGATGCTGCCAGCCGCAGCAAACTCGCATTGGCGCTGCAAGGTTTAACCCGTTATGAAATCGGGCAACTCATCAATCGCAGTTATCAACGCAGCGGCAAAATTAGCCTTGATGATTTAGATTTAGTGCTGACGAAAAAGCGCAGATCATTAAAAAAAGCGGCATTTTAGAAATGCTGACCGTGCGCGAAAAGTTAGAAGACATCGGCGGTCTCGGCAAATTAAAACCTTGGCTGCAACAAAAAAGTCTGGTGCTCTCCAATTGGCCAGAAGCGCGGGCGTTTGGGGTTGAACCACCAAAAGGCGTGATGATTGTCGGAATGCCCGGCTGCGGTAAATCCTTGACCGCCAAAGCCACTGCTGCGTTATTCAATTTGCCCTTATTAAAACTGGATATGGGTTCATTGATGGGCAAATACGTTGGCGAAAGTGAAGGCAATATGCGCCGTGCGATTCAGGTTGCCGAAGCAGTGAGCCCCTGCGTGTTATGGGTGGACGAAGTAGAAAAGGCGTTTGTCGGAATTGGTAGCGGCGGCGAAGGTTCAGAAGTAGCAACGCGGTTATTCGGCTATTTTTTAACGTGGATGCAAGATAAAACCAAGCAGGTATTTGTGATTGCCACTGCCAATGATATTTCCGCATTGCCGCCAGAATTACTGCGGAAAGGACGTTTTGATGAGATTTTTTATGTCGATTTTCCCACTGAAACCGAGCGCGTTGAGATTTTCCGCGTGCATTTAGAACGCCGCAACGTTTATCCACGCAGATTCAATTGGAAGAATTGGCGCAAAAAACGCAGGGCTATTCGGGCGCAGAGATTGAAGCAGTGGTAAAAGAGGCGATTGAAACAGCCTTTGTGCAGAATTGCGCCACGCTTGACAATGCGCGGTTATTGCGCGTCATCAATAATACGCATCCGCTGCGTGAAGTGATGAAAAAGAAGGTTCAAGAATATGCGGATCGGTTCGCAGAAATGAAAATTAAACCCGCATCCTGATTGCATTTTTACCCGCGTTTTGCTATTCATTTGACCCGACGTTGCCGCTGGCAATGTCGGGTTTTTTATTGTTCACCATTACATTCAATCGGAGCAGCAACATGAATCAATCCACTTCTGCAACCAACGACTTTGAATTACTCAACGATGAACAGGTGCAACAGCAACACGCCAATCAAATCGCTGTGCAGGTGTTTCACGGTGAGGAGAATGCAAAAAAACGGGCAATCTCATTACAAGATTTGTCGATTCTTATAGCCGCCAGCGCCATGAACTGCCCTTGAATGAATGGCTCACCAGTGAGTTTCGCTTGTATCCGACGATTTGGCAGGATGACGCGGAAATAATCACCACCACCAATGAGATCATTGTCAGCGTCACGGCAGCAAATGAAGCAAAAACGGCGCTGTATACGCATTTGGATAAAGGCAAAAGCCGCGATAGTTGGTTGGCGCAGCGGCTTGAAATGGGCGCTAAACAAGCTGGCGTGGTCAACGTGGGTGAATACGCCGCTGGAATTGATCGCGCTTTAACGGATGCCAACGATCAATTCCGCGAGGTATTGAATCAAGATGGAACCATCAGCATCAATCCGCATTTACATGGTTTGCTGGCGGAAAGCGAAATCGCCAATCAATTTAATATCCGTGCGACCACCAGCGGCTCCACCGTTCGCGCCGAGGTCTTAAATGAGACTGGCTGGAATTCGCATGACATTGTATTAAAAGATGCGCGGGAAAACCGATTGAAAACATCAAGTAAAATCCTACGCTGACACCGAGCAACTGATTAAAAACCTGAAAGATCACAAGGTTATCCCGAAGGCACGACCATTGTGGTGCATGAAGAGCAAGTGCAGCGGTGCAAGAAGAATTCCAGATCGGAAAGTCACCAGCAAGATTGAAGTTGATGATGTTGCGGTAGATATGCCGAGCCGTGAGGAATTAAAACAGCTACAGGAAGATGCACAACGTGATGCTGAAATCCGCGAATATGAATGGAGTGAAGTCAATCGGGTGAACGTTGCCAAAGCTATTGGCAAACAAGCATTGGCTGGCGCAGCGATTACTGCTGGAATGCAGGGCGCTCGTATTTTAGGACGGCGGATTTGGAATAGTATCACTGGTAAAGAAAATCCTCGGTAAATGAAGATTTACAGGAATTTTTTGAAAGTTCGGTGAAAAGCGGAGCCAATGTCGGCGTACAGGTCGCAGTGTCTGGCAGTGGTTGTGGCTGCTAAAAATGGTTGGTTGGGAGCGTTATTAAAAAATACTCCCGCCGGACGCATTGCCAATATTGTTTATGTCGGTATGGAAAACGCAAAAGTATTATTTAAGTTTGCGACCGGCGAACTCAGCGGTGAAGAAGCCCTTGATGCAGCGGGCAATGTCAGTTGCAGCGCAATTGGCGGTTTAATGGGCGCAGGTTATGGCATGGCAAGGCGCGGCATTGGGCGCGATTTTTGGCCCAATTGGTATCGCAGTCGGCGGTTTTGTTGGCGGCGTGGTCGGCGGCATGGCGGGCAGCACCATTGGCGAGGCAGTTTATGCCGGCGGTAAAGCAATTGTTAAAACTGCGGTGAGTGTGATGAAAAGTATTGCAGAAGGCGTTAAAAACGTGGTGACCAGCGTTGCCAGCGCACTCAATCCGTTGAATTGGTTTTGAGATAAAAACCTATTTTATTGATGACAAAAAAGATGATGCAGTGAATTAAATAATATGGAGATTGTGCGGCGATGAAATTGTGGTTGATTTCGTAGTTGACATTGGTGCGCTGAAGTGAATGTGGCACTTTAAGAAAAAATAAACCACAGACTTGACTCAATTAGCTTTCAGATATAACCTGAATTCACCGTCAACATGACGGTCGGGATTAGTCTCCTGATGTATTGGCGGACATCCGCCGCGCAACGCGGTTTTTTTATGTCTGTCGCATTGACTCCCAGTTTTCATGGTGTAGGACGTGCGGGGAGCTGCAAGGCTCGCCGGTTCCAGTACTCGGTAGACTAACCCGCACTCCTGCCCGCCCCGATTAGTCTCGGAGTTGGCGGTTTATCCGCAGTTACTGGAGTTTTTTATGCCCAACCTCACTACTCCCACCATCACCATCGGCGAGATTTCGATCCGTCAGGATGCTGAAGGGCGCTATAGCCTCAACGATCTACACAAGGCATCCGGTGGTATGAAAATCCATCAACCAAGCAATTGGCTGGCAAATCAGCAGACAAAAGACCTGATTGCTGAATTGTCTAAGCCATTGAATTTACTCACTCCTGAAAATCTAGGACTGGAACAAAATCAACCAGTTAAGGTTATCAACGGCGGCAGTAAGCCCGGCACCTACGTCGTGCGTGAACTGGTCTATGCCTACGCCATGTGGATCAGCGCTGCGTTTCACCTACAGGTTATTCGCACCTTTGATGCAGTTGTCACAGGCGCATTGCAACCACTTACACCTGCATTGCTTTATCAACCAGCAATTGAGATTCAGATTTTTGAATCCGCTATTCGGGAATTGCGCGTTTCAGAAACCAGCAAGATTCGGATGTACGCTGCTTTTTGTAAAAGCAAAGACATCAATTCCGATTTTCTGCCGGATTATGTGAATGAACCACAGGTGAAGGCGATTACATCTCTGCTCAAGGACATGAGTAATCCGCTGTATCATCACGTCGCCAAGCTGGTTAATCCGGCATTGGAAGCAATGGGAATTTTGGAACGGCTGTCACGCAAAAGCACTGGCAATAAAATCAAGCAGTTTTGGAGTTTGACGGAAGAAGGTTTGCAATACGGGCGCAATGAAACCAGCCCGAATAATCCCCGCGAGACGCAACCGCTGTTTTTCGTTAATTGCTTTCCTCAATTATTGATGCGATTAGAAGCGCATCGCGCTGGTAAACTACTACCGCCTGCGCAATAAAGCAGCATTTGTCGATTGGGTTGCCAATAGCAGCAACCCAATTGACGATTGGAACCATTCATTTCGGAGATGCGTTTATGCCCAAAATCATCAAGTTTGATCTGCCAATTGACGGCATCAGAGCGAAGAATATCGAGGAAATCCGCGAGCATTTTACGCTGGAAATTCTCGCGCATTATCGCAGCAGATTGTTGGGAAAATGGCTGGCGGTGCGCAAATTGAATACCGAATTGGAAGCGTTACAGGCAATTGACACCAGCGATGACGATCAAACAGTATTCAAACGCTTGTGCGAGATTTTCGCCGTTGAAGCGGATGATGCCGTGATTGCGGTTTTGTTTAATGATCCTACGCCTAAATTCGGTTTGAACATTGCGGAAGTGGTTACGCATAGCGAGACCGATAACCAAGCGATTGATTTTGCGGAATTGCTGCCGATTCAAGCCAACGCAGTTAAACTATTTAAGAATCGGGTTCTTTTTTTGGATACGCTCGAATCTTTAGACAACATGACGCTTACTTTAGAAGTAAACGACGGCGCGTTGATTTTCAAAGATTGCTCCATTGGCTCATCCATTATTAACGGGCGCTATCGTGATTTAGGCAATGGCATAGTGCTAGATATTAAAACCGATTTGCAATGGATGCGCTGCGCTTTGGGGCAAACTTGGACAGGTGAGACTTGCAACGGAGAAGCGAAAAAATACAACTGGGATGAAGCACATTCAGCAGTCAACGAATTGAATCAACACGGCGGATATGCCGGACACAGCGATTGGCGCTTGCCGTCAATTGATGAATTAAAAACGCTGATAGTCAAAGATCAAAAACCGGCTATTGATCAACAGGCTTTTCCCAATACGCCGAAGTGGTGGTTTTGGTCGGGTTCTCTCCATCATGCCAGCTATTCGGACTTCGCATGGTATGTGGTTTTCAGCAGTGGCGTCGCCTACAACTGCGGTCGGAACAGCGACGGCCACGTTCGCCTCGTTCGCGGCGGACAGTGATTTTGATCTTTTTGATTCTTTAATAAAACCGCATTTCTTTGATAAAAAAAGGGAATGCAGGTTGATTTAGAAATCGCATAAAAAATGAGGTTTTGAATATGTCGGCACTAATGACTTTGGATCAAGCACTTGAAACGGTATTGCAATTGCCATGCGAGCAACAAGAAATGCTGGTGCAGATTTTACAACTGCGCCAAATTGAAATACGCCGCGCTGAAATTGCTGCTGAGGCACAATATGCCGTTAATTCTTTTTATGCAGGTCAATTGCAAGCCAGTTCTGCGGAAGCTGCAATCGCGCAACTACATCAATTTATCGCGCAAGACGAATGAGAAAAATCGTTATCACTCCAAAGTTTCAACGCGCATATCGAAAAGTGACAAAGCGTGATTCTGCACTACAAATTCATCTTGATGATGTCATTCTTATGATGCAACGCGATGTTTTTGCACCGTCATTAGGTACACACAAATTGAGTGGTGCTTTGGCAGGACTATGGGCTTGCACCTGTGGTTATGATTGTCGTCTGATTTTCAAATTGGAAAAAGATTCAGAAAGCTGTGAAGTGATTTTGCTATTAGATATTGGCAATCACAATGAAGTGTACTAACTCCGTACTGGAACATCACTAGCGTGGATTTCTACTATGGCAGAGCAGATAGCACCCACGTTCGCGGCGGACGGTGATTTTGATATTTTTGATTCTTTAATAAAACCGAATTCCTTGATAAAAGGAATGCAGTGCTGATTGAAATAGCTAAAATAATTTAAAATAACCAGCGAAATTATGGCAATTGCTGATCTGTATCTAAAGAATTATGGAAATCAAAACGATATAGCAGCCACAACACAATAAACACTCCAACAAGAAACCAATCTGGACCAATAATCCACAGTGTAAACGGCGTTGCAATCAAGAAAATACGTGTGCCGTTATGATATTGATTCCAGCCAAATTAAGTACGTTAGAGACAACAAGATCAGCATCGCCTTCAAAATAATTCGCTGGCAAATTGATGAGAAAACCACTCTGGTTGTAGTAACGTAATGCCAACGAAAAATGTAAAAACGCATTAAAAAATACGCCAGCCAATGCCAGCAATTTTAGTTTGATCAATAAATCAGAAACTGGTGGAAAAAAACTTAATGCTTGAGATAACGCATAGATTTTTTCACTGGTAAAACTCACTTGCATTATACCTAAACCAATCACCATTGATGTTGATGCAAATAACGTTGCTGACATCACCCAATTGCGCATTGTTTGAATTGCAAGAATATCTTTATCTTTTCACGCAGCGTTTTTACCCAAGCATGACGAAGATAACTAGACCGTCCGCGATGTGTTTGGTGTGGTGTATGGCGCAGAATCCAACTGAGATAAACATGATAACCTGTCAGCAATAATAGACCTATTGCATCAATTATCATTGCCCAAGGATGATATAGCAACGCAGAAATAGAAAAACTTGACATAAAAATGCTCAAATCGACCGTACACTTAAACTCAGTGCTAAAACTAAAGCTGCACTAGAATCTCCGAATTGGCTGGCAATACTTCAACTGTCGCACCGGAATGAATAAGCTGCTCGGTTTCCATCACATTCATTACTGCATCAAGCACTTCAGGGTCTTGACCAGCAATTGCATTGAGTGCCGCTCCTACAATTTCAGGTCGCGTTGCGCAGCTTCAGCCATCTGTTGCGATACTTTAAATGCTGTTTCGCTTTTAATTAAACCAACACGATTATCGCCATCTTGTTTCATTGCGCTTGTCACCTGCACTAAACGTTTTACAACTTTGTCAGTAATGTTATTGACCATTTGCCGATCAGTAAATGCAACCTTGCGAATATACACCGAACCCAATTGATAACCCCATTGCTCTGATAACGGCGACACCGTAGCGCGAACGCGCCGACTCAATTGATGACGATCTTCCAACATCTTATCCATTTCTAAATTGCTCAACGTTGAAATCGTCGAACTTGCAACATTTGCTTGCAATGACGCATCAGGATTCGCATTGCGAAATAAATATGCAACTGGATCGCTCACACGCATTTCATACCAAATGCCACACCCATTGGCGTTCCTTCTTCAGAATTCACCATTTGATCTCGCAAATAATGCTGGCGCAAACTGGTTGAAACACGATAACGCTTGCCGAAAAATGGCACTAATAACGCTTTAGACCAAAATAACCCAACGGAAAGCGCAATCCTGGTTCCGTTAATGTACCAATTACTTGCCGAATAGTGTAAACACTTGCGCTTCACATTCTTTAACAATCGCATACAGTCCTAATGATCGTGCGATTGCTAATAATAGCGGAATGTATACAAGACCGAGAATAAACGAGATCATCATGCTGAATGAATCATCAACGTCAAATAACATTGCATCTCTCCTATGGAACTTTAAATAATCTATTATTATTACCAGTAGTGCGAATAATACGTTTCGCTCTTCCCAGCAAAGGTACGCGCAAATTGCGTAAATAGGCACTTAATGCCGCAGAACCACCAGTTGCTTTAATTCGTGCCAGCGTTTGCGCCAATTCTTTTAATGGTGCTACCTCAGCTTGAGCGTTGTTTCTAGCGATTTCAACGGCGCGTTTACTCATGGTAATTTGCTGCTCGGCATCAGCGCGAGCAGTGCTAATATCAGCAGCAACTTGATTGCGTGTTGTGTTAATTGCCGATAATGCCCGATCTACTTCTTGCGGTGGATCAATTTGGTAATCAGTGCTGCATCTAACTCAATGCCATAACGGGCACTGGTGCAATGACATGTTGTTCCATATAAGCATTAAGTAGCGGTAAATTTTTGCGCAAGTCATTGATTGAAACACCTTCAGCCAATTCAACTTGATTCGTGCTAAGGTCATTATTTGCGACTAAAGGTTGTCCACGCGGATCAACAAATGTCGCAATTCGTTCCCGCAATACAGAAATAAAATAACCCATCACATGCTCTAATGGACTATCCACGCCAAAGCAATAGGCATATAGATTATTCTCAGCGACACGAAATCGAATCTGACCACCAACACCAGTGGTAAGATTATCTTTTGTAACCGCCTCAACAGTGTGTTGAGTTTTAGTTGGATCCCAAGTCAAATCAACTGCTTCAGTGACAACACGCACTCGATGTACTTCTTGCCACGGCCACTTAAAGTAAGGACCACCGGGATTGATAATACGCAAACGTGGTACTTGATAACGAGCCATTTCTTCATCGCTAAGACTGGCATCTTTTACCATCAATTTGCCGAGCCGTTGGGCGCGACCAAATGCAGTGAGTATTGCCCGCTCATCAGGTTTAACGGTATAGAAAGCACGAATCAATACCCGGTAAACTAAGAAGGTAAACACACCGAGCAAAAAACTCGAAATAAACATTTATAGCTCCTGTTCATTTGCTAGAATTTGTTAACCGCATAGGGTATGTTGTGCGCTTCAATTCGCATTCTGTCAAGTGAAAAGTTGTAAACTCTAATTGAAATTATTAAGTCTACGACAGATAAACTGACCGCAACAATTGTTGGCGCTACCAACAAGGCGGTATTGAGACCGCAGCGTATTAGCCAATTCTGAATTGTGTAAATATCCGCTCGAAAAAACAGCAACGCGTCTGCGTCTATTGCGGAGCGCAAAAGATGCCATTAGTAATAAAATGATGGTGATGCTTACGCGAACGCTTGAAAATCAATCTGTATGCGATTGTTTGAAGCGTATTTTAATAGGGATAGTGCGCGGGTAACAGCGTATAGGTAGCGGTTACTTCTTAAGTATTCCGATGTTTTGAGGTGGTCTTGCGAGTTATTCAATACTTCTTATTCTTGATAAGAAGTAATTTAGTTTTTGGCGGAGAGGGTGGGATTCGAACCCACGGAAGGCTTGCGCCTTCTCTTGATTTCGAGTCAAGCCCATTCGGCCACTCTGGCACCTCTCCAATAGTGACGACTCAAATTAGACAAACTCTAAAGTGATTTGCTTTTTTTATTCACTTTGAAGCTCTTTAACGCAAGTCGGGCGCGTATTATAATTTTGCGGCTGCCCCTTGTCCACACAAATCTTTAAATGATTGATTTTTATATGGTAGCAACCATCGTATAAATAAAGTTTCAATTAAATCAGTTGTTTGAAATTCAAGCTGCGTTATTCCTAAATTAAAGTCAAATTCGTACCGATATACGGTTTTCAGTTGCTCCTTTGACCTATATCTGATATCTAAGGGCGTTTTTTGTGACGACCACCTGCGGCATAACCTCCACGGTCGGATGGTCAGCATTCCACGAGTAGCATCTTCGGGAGAAATGAAATGGCCGAAGCAAAGGTACACGCACAAGCTCAAGAGGCAGTGACATTAGGATTTAAACCCTACATTCTCAATGCTGATGAGGAATACATGAACCCCGCGCAGGAGGAACATTTTCGTGGTCTTCTGCTGTCGTGGAAGCAATCGTTGATGGAAGAGGTTGATCGCACCGTGCATCACATGCAGGACGACGCAACTAATTTTCCTGATCCCAACGATCGCGCCACGCAAGAATCCGAGTTTAGTCTCGAGCTGCGCACCCGCGACCGCGAACGTAAACTCATCAAAAAAATTGATGAAGCCATCGACCGCATCAACGAACACGATTACGGTTATTGCGAAGCCTGTGGCGTAGAAATTGGCATCCGTCGCCTCGAAGCCCGCCCAACCGCGACGCTGTGCATTGACTGTAAAACGCTCGACGAAATCCGCGAAAAACAACGCGGTTGATGCATAGTACTCAATAACCTACTAATTTTTACCATTTGCTACTAATCACTGGTTTGACATCATCGCCACATCATGGTTAGTATTTTTATAACAACGTGTACCTTATGGCGATAACCAAGCCCGCGTTGTTAATTGAGCTCTTTAATAAGTTCGAGTATGCGGTAACACGAGTTGTTAGCGTAAAACTTGAAACACATCTTAAGAGTTAGAGCACGAAGTGTTTATTTCGTGCCTTGGTAGATACATCCGACAACGCCGGTTACGGATCAAGTTGTCGCAGTTAACGAAAGTTAAGAAAAATGTATCGGTTAATCCCTATTTTACCTATTGCCCATGCTCGGATCGGCGACTACCACCATCCGAGCACACTATCGAGGACGATTTGCGTCCTTACCAACCGGCAATCTTCATTTCGGTTCACTGTTCACCGCCGTCGCCAGCTATGCCGACGCCCGCGCTCACGGCGGTCTTTGGTTGCTGCGGATTGAAGATTTGGATCGTACCCGCGCAGTCCCTGGCGCAGCAGCGCACCTCATCCACACATTACAAGCCTTTGGTTTTATTTGGGATGAACCGATTATCTTTCAGCGCGACCGCACCGTAGTTTATCAATCTGCACTCGCGCAACTTACTGCGCAAGGTTTAACTTATCCGTGCAGCTGTAGCCGCTCCAACATCGCACAACAAGCACAATTTGGCATTGACGGAGCAATTTATCCTGGCATCTGTCGGCATGGTTTTCGCGCTGGCGCTCAACCACGCACCATACGTTTGCGCACCACCGCGCCAGCGGTTCGCTTTATTGATCGCATTCAGGGACAACGGACGCAACATATTGAAAAAGAAGTGGGTGATTTCGTGCTGCGCCGAGCTGATGGCATTCACGCCTATCAACTTGCAGTCGTGGTCGATGACGCAGCGCAAGGCATTACGCACATCGTGCGCGGCGCTGATTTACTGATTTCCACGCCGCGCCAATTGTTGTTGCAGCAATTTTTGGGGTTGGCGCAACCCAATTACGCGCATCTGCCGCTGATCGTAGACGCAGACGGACGTAAATTGAGCAAATCACTTACTGCTGCGCCGGTTGATCCTGCGTATCCGCTGCCGATTCTTCACCACATTTGGCAGTTGCTCAATCAAGAACCACTTCCGATAACGACATCAGTGACGGCATTTTGGCAACAAGCAATCAGACATTGGCAATGTGCACGAATATCTCCATATTCGACATTGCACATTGATTAAAAGCGCAGCGGTCACTTTTTTTCATCCGGCACAGCGTCAGATTTGAGTATCATAGTGCGCGGTTCGTACCAAACCAAGGTAGCTTGTCACTGTTACTACTTCATTCACATTTGTTACTAGGAGGATAGAATTTTGGAACGCTATAGTTTATTGCAACGCCTTTTACACTGGATCATTGCGCTAATGGTTTTTGGGCTATTAGCTGTGGGTTTAACGTTCATGGCGCTTGAAGATGAAGGAATGAAAAGCGTGTTTGGCGAAGAAATAACTGCCACGCTATTCAAAGTGCACATGACTTTCGGAATCCTGTTATTAGTGCTAATGATTGTGCGCATTATGCTGCGGTTTATGCAACCAACACCAGCTTATAATCCGCCATTAGTTGGAATTGAGGCTTTGATTGGTAAAGGCATCCATTTATTGCTGTATATTTTATTGATTGGATTGCCCATTGGTGGCTGGCTGGCGACTTCTGCTGAAAATATGCCAGTACAGTTTTTCAATATGACACTACCAAGTCTACTTGCCCCAAATCCAGAATTAGCACACACCCTATTTGAATTTCACGGTTTAGGTGGTGTCGCAGTGCTATTACTGGTGCTGGTGCATGTTGCTGCGGCACTTAAACATTGGTTGATTATGAAAGACAATATGATGAATCGCATTAGTCTGCCGTAACTGCCATTGTTTTTTGTGTTTGCCCGCTCATTACGAGCGGGCATATTTTATAGTTTACAAAATCGCATCACCATTCAATCATATCTACTTAAATTCAGAATCTTATACATTGAGCAATATGCAACAGATTTTTCGTTTATTAGTCACTGGTGCTTTAGTTATTTTTTTCAGTGCCGGTTGTGCACAGGAACAAAAACCAGCAGATTATCAAGGTTCTGTTCTGGAAAGTTTACCCTTTGTTTATAAAATGACTGTGCAGCAAGGTAATATCTTGACAGAAGAAATGGTCGATAGCCTCACGCTCGGCATGAATAAACGCCAAGTTAATTTCTTGCTTGGGACGCCATTACTGACTGATTTTTTTCATCAAGATCGTTGGGATTATGCTTATAGCATTCAGCGTGGTCATCAAGCACCTGAAAAACATTCATTGACGTTGTATTTCAAAGATGATGCGTTGGTGCGGATTGAAGGTGATCTCAAACCAAATGCACAACGCGCTGCCGCACATGCAAATGAAGTTAAAGATAGTGTGGTAACCGTGCCCGATTATCAGGCACAGCAAGGATTGATCACGCGGGGTTTAAAAGCGATAGGGTTGGAGCCCAAACAATGAAGAATAGTGTGTAAAAATACCGCTCCATCACTTGTGGTAAACTTCATCGGCACGTTTACAAAACGCATCAACCAGTGAATTAGCAATTTGATTAAATACCGTACCAAATGCTTTGTCAATTAAGCGCCCAGAAAACTCAAAATCTAATTCAAGTTCAACCTTTGACGCATTGGCGCGTAATTCAGTGAAATGCCACGCACCAACTAATTTGCGAAAAGGTCCATCTAATAAGTCAATACTCATGCGCCGGTCGCGTTCATAGCGATTACAAGTACTGAATGATTGATGAATTCCTAAACGAGAAATTTCAATTAACCCACAGATTTGTTCGTCAGTTTCAGAGAGCACTCGTGAACTGTGACACCAAGGTAAAAAACGTGGATATGAACTGACGTCATAAACCAGATTAAACATCTGTGATGCAGAATAGGGAACTAGCGCACTTTTTTTGACAATAGCCACAACAAACCCAATTGATTCAGAATAATTTTCAATCGAAATGACTGTTGATTTAGATCAATAGTCTTGGTGATTACCGCAATTGGTTTTTATGTACCAATTTGTTCACGCACTGCTGCCGCCAGCCATTCTGCCAGCCGTTTCACTTGTGCTGCGTCCACGCCCTCAACCATCACGCGCACCAGCGGTTCCGTCCCCGAAGGTCGCAGCAAAACCCGACCCGTTCCCGCTAATTCCTGTTCCGCAGTGGCAACCGCTGCCTGAATTGCAGGTAAATCAACGATGTTGCGCTGCACATTCAGCCGCACATTAATCAATTCCTGCGGGTAGCGTTCAACCTCAGCGCCAAGATCAGCAAGCGTGGTTTCAAGCCTCGCCAGCGCCGCAAGTACTTGAAGTGAGGCGATAATGCCGTCGCCAGTCGTGGTGCGATCACGGCAGATGATGTGACCGGACGGTTCGCCGCCGAGGACACCATCGGCGCGTTTGAGCTGCTCCATGATGTAGCGGTCGCCAACTTTGGTGCGGGTAAAACCGATGTTGAGTCGTTTGAGCGCGTGCTCAAAACCCAGATTGCTCATCAGCGTGCCGACCACGTCGCCGCGCAATGCGCCAGCAAGTTGCCGAGATTTTGCAATGATATAAAGGAGTTGGTCACCATCAAGCAAATTGCCGCGAGCATCGGACATCAACACGCGGTCGCCGTCACCGTCAAAAGCAATGCCGAGATCAGCGCCTTCGGCAATCACCGTGCGGCAGAGCGTGTCGGGTTTGGTGGAGCCGAGATCGCGGTTGATATTGAAGCCGTCAGGTTCAGTGCCGAGCCGCACCACTGTTGCACCTAGTTCTTCAAACACGTAAGGCGCAGTGTTGTAAGTCGCACCGTTCGCGCAATCGACGACGATTTTTAATCCGCGAAAATTCAGCGCCGCCGGAATGGTGCTTTTGCAAAATTCGATATAACGCCCGTTGGCATCTTCCACGCGCTGCACTTTACCGAGCGCACTCGAATCAACAGTACGCAGCGGTTGATTCAATTCAGTTTCAATCGCCAATTCCACCTCATCAGGCAGCTTGTCGCCCTCAGCGGAAAAAAACTTGATGCCATTGTCTTGATAAGGATTGTGCGACGCGGTGATGACGATGCCGGCGCTGGCGCGAAAGGTGCGCGTGAGATAGGCAACGCCCGGCGTGGTCATCGGTCCAAGCAGCCGCACGTTGACGCCAGCGGCGACCAATCCGGCCTCCAGCGCCGATTCAAACATGTAGCCAGATAGCCGCGTATCCTTGCCGATCAATATCTTACCGCGACCTTTACCGAGCACTTGACCCGCCGCCCAGCCCAGTTTGAGCACGAAATCCGGCGTGATGTAGCCCTCGCCAACCCGTCCACGAATCCCATCAGTGCCAAAATAATGACGCATGATTTAGTGCTCTCCTGCTGGGTGAGCAAGCGGCTCGGCGTTCGCAGCATGATGGTCGTGAGGTTGGCGCGAGTGAATTGAATCGCCGTCATCTTCCCAATCTTTCGGTGGACGCGGCGTCCGTCCATTCATAATGTCATCAATTTGATGCGCATCAATGGTTTCATATTTCATTAACGCATCGACCATTGCGTGCAAATAAACCATGTTATCGAGCAGGATTTGGCGGGCGCGTTCATAATTGCGTTCAACAAGATGACGGATTTCTTCATCAATAATATGCGTCGTTTCGTCCGATACACTTTTATGCTGCGTTACCGAATGACCGAGAAACACTTCTTGCTGTTCATCGCTATAGGTTAATGGTCCCAACTTATCCGATAAACCCCATTTCGTGACCATATTGCGGGCGATTTCAGTGGCGCGATGAATATCATTTTGTGCGCCAGTGGTCACGCTCTCTGCGCCATAAACTAATTCTTCCGCCAAGCGCCCACCGAATAGCCCTGAAATGCTGCTTTCCAATCGCTGTTTGCTATAACTAAACCGATCGCCTTCCGGCAAAAACAGTGTCACACCGAGCGCCCGTCCGCGTGGAATAATGCTGACTTTGTGCACCGGATCATGCGCAGGCACGAGCCGTCCAACGATGACGTGACCCGCCTCGTGATAGGCAGTCAGTTTCTTCTCAGCATCCGACATCACCATCGAACGCCGCTCAGTGCCCATCATAATTTTGTCTTTAGCTTTCTCCATGTCACTCATTTCTACCAATTTTTTTTGGCGCGAGCGGCAAACAGCGCAGCTTCATTGATGAGATTGGCGAGATCAGCGCCAGAAAATCCCGGCGTTCCCCGCGCCAAAATCGACGCCCGCACATCTTCTGCTGCCGGAATTTTGCGCATGTGCACTTTCAAAATCTGCTCACGCCCGCGCACATCCGGCAAACCTACAACTACTTGCCGATCAAAGCGCCCCGGTCGCAGCAGCGCTGGATCGAGCACGTCGGGGCGATTGGTCGCCGCAATCACAATCACGCCCTCATTGCCTTCAAAACCGTCCATTTCCACCAATAATTGATTCAGCGTCTGCTCGCGTTCATCGTGACCGCCGCCGAGACCTGCGCCGCGATGCCGTCCCACTGCGTCGATTTCATCAATGAAAATAATGCAGGGCGCACTTTTTTTCGCTTGTTCAAACATATCGCGCACCCGTGACGCGCCCACGCCGACGAACATTTCTACGAAATCGGAGCCAGAAATGTTGAAAAATGGCACCTTCGCTTCGCCCGCAATCGCTCGCGCCAATAAGGTTTTACCGGTTCCGGGCGGTCCGACCATCAACACGCCTTTGGGAATTTTGCCGCCGAGCTTTTGAAATCGGCTGGGATCGCGCAAGAAATCGACCATTTCGACGACTTCTTCTTTAGCTTCTTCTGCGCCAGCAACATCCTGAAATGTCACTTTAATTTGATCTTCAGACAGCAATCGCGCTCGACTTTTACCAAATGACATCGCGCCGCGTCCGCCAGCACCGCCCTGCATCTGCCGCATGAACACGATCCACACGACAATTAAAAGCAATAGCGGAAACCAGTTAATTAGCAATTGCATCAGAATAGATTGCTTTTCCGGTGGTTCGGCTTTAATTACGACGTTGTTATTTAAAAGATCGCCGACTAAACCATCATCGCCGGGGCTATAGGTTTTAAAACGTTGACCGGAAGTGGTGACGCCTTCAATTAAACGTCCTTGAATCATCACTTCGCGCACGGTGTCCTGTTTTACCTGCGCGATAAAATCAGAATAGTTCAAATTGCGCGGCAGCGTTTTGGTAGTGGTGAAATTATTAAAAACAGACATCAGTACAATGGCGATAACCAGCCATAGCAATAAATTTTTAGCCATATCACTCACAGCATTTAATCCCTGTTAATTGTCGATTGACGCTATTGTGTTGAAATGAAAATGCAGAATCGAGCGCCGTTAGTGTTAACGATGAAACTCGCGTGCTACCAAATAAACTTCGCGGCTTTCAGCGCGAGAGGCGTGCGGTTTACGACTATTCACGCGGCGAAAATGCTGGCGCAATTCACGCAAAAACGCATCAAAACCTTCACCTTGAAATGCTTTTAACACCAGCGTTCCACCGGGCTTCAACTGTTCCTGCGCCAGTTCCAGCGCCAGCTCCAGCAGATACACGCCTCGCGCTTGATCGGTCACTGCGGTGCCCGTGATGTTGGGCGACATGTCCGATAACACCACATCCAACTGTTGCGTTCCAATCAGATCGCGCAGCTGCGCCAGCACAGTATCTTCCCGAAAATCACCCTGCAATATGGTGACGCCGGCGAGCGGCTCCATCAGCAACAGATCAAGCGCGATAACGCAGCCGCTGGCGCCGACCAAACGGCTGGCAATTTGCGACCAACTGCCCGGCGCTGCACCAAGATCAAGAACGCGAATGCCGGAGCGGAAAATTCGATCTTTCTCTTGGATTTCCAACAGTTTATAAGCTGCTCGCGAGCGATAACCGTCACGCAGCGATTGTTTAACGTAGGGATCGTTGACGTGGCGGTCGAGCCAGCGCCGACTGGATTTACTTTTTGCCATCAGTTTGGCTCACAGATCGCTGACCCACGACAGCCGGAACAGCTCCAGCGTCATTCCCGCGAGACCGCCGCCGACCAAACCGCCGAGGATCGCTTGCGGCAGTTGAGCGTGCATGGCGAGGCTGGCGGTTTGCCACAGGCTGCCGTCGCTGTCCATCAATGGGCCGCTTACCATCCACACACTGCCTGCTGCGACCATCGCCAACAGCGCCATGATTGCCGTTTCAATGAGATAGCAGGGATAATTGGTGTGAAATAACCGCTGTAGCAGTGCGACCCAGCCGCGCAGACTTAACACATACAGCAAACCATTAAGGCTGACCAATACCGCCAGCGCGAGAAATAGTGAAACTGGTGTCATTTGCCAAAATTCTAGCAACATCAGCAAACTACCGCCCAATGCGCCAGCGACTAAACCCGACATTGCTTTGGCGCCGACGTGTGTTGAACAGCGGGTAGGAAAATGAATGGTGAGACCAGCGGCAGTGGCAACCACGCCAGTAATCACGATGGTTGGAATAAACGCCGATTGTTCGCCTAACAGAATCAACAGCACCACACCCACGCCTGCGCCAATACCAGAGCTGATGAGCGATAGTTCGCGGGCGCCATACAGCACGGCAGTGCTGGTTCCGGTCACAGTGGCAGCGATGATGTAAGTGGTTGAACCGAAACCAAATCCTTTCAACAGTTCAGCAAGTCCGGTAAAGAGCGGGGCATAAATCATCCCGTACATGCTCCAAATGATTCCGCGAATCAAGGCGAGTCGCCATCGAGATATTTCCACTGGATCAGTTGGTTCCTGAAGCATTTGACGGCGTTCAAATCGAGTTGAAGTTGTCTCTGGAATGGTCATAATTTTTTGAACATACAATGAAAAACGGGGCCAATGGCCCCGTTTTGAATGCGCTTCGCGGAGCGTGTTGGCTCAGATTAGCCGGCTTTCAGAGTCCAAGAGGAGCACCAGCCGTTAATGCTGATCAACTTGCCGGGGAATAACGAGCAGCCTTTCCATTCCGCATCGCCTTGATCAGGCAGCATGAACATGCAAGTTGCGCAATGCTGTTCGCTGGTTGGTGCACCTGGACGAGCGGCACTGTCACGAATCGATTTGGTGGCGTCTTGGCTGTACTTCAATGCCTGTGCGGTCGGATCGTCTGGTGTTACTGCGTTGGCAGGAGCGGCGTGCGCAGTGCTAAAACCGACCAAGTTAATCATGGGGATCGCTACAGCAGTACCCAAAATCACTTTGACGGCATCGCGACGGCTCTGACTGATTGGCTTATCGGACATTGATGTCACTCCTAAAAAATATCAAAACGTTTATGTGGCTTTAATACTCCCGACTACTGCCGGAAGGCGTCGAACATTGTGCTACAGGACATCGGAAAATACGAGTGTTTACCAACCATTCCTGCGCCAGCTTTAATTGAGATAGGTTCCGGCGCCGAGATAACGCGCCGTCCAATAAGGTGTTTTTAATCGATCAATTTTCACTTGCTGGCGCGAGGTTGAAGCGTGCACAAAGCGATCTTGATCAACCATTAATCCGACGTGATACACCCCGGGTTTAGTTTCAAAAAACACCATATCACCGGGGCGTGGATTGGCTTTAACCGGTTGGGCAGCGCGTTGTTGTTCCCGTGCCATGCGCGGAATAGAAACGCCAGCCGCTTGATAGGCGTACAGCGTCAAGCCGCTACAGTCAAAACCAGTCGTTGGGCTTTTGCCGCCGTAAACATAAGGCGTTCCGATCTGCGCCAGCCCAACTCGCACCACTTCCGCTCGGCGTTTACCTGAACCGGAATCGACGCTTTTGGTAGCGCAGCCGCTAACTACCGCGAGCGTCAGAATTAAAAAACAGTGTATTGCTCCACGTATCATGTTGATGGTCATCGTTTTGAAAAATAAGGTGGCAAAACAATAGCGGCATTGCCAGATCGTTGGCGATCCCTCAATGCCGCTTGTTTGTTCCAACTAAAGATCAAACGCCATCCGCAACCACTGGCGGCGACGGCTGAACACCCTGACTGCGTAACACTTCACCTGTTTTTGACGGTGGACGTCCAGAATCATCATCTGGTTCGCGCATCGGACGCCCTTCCATAATGTCGTCAATTTGATCGCGGGCAATGGTTTCAAACCGCAGCAGCGCCTCCGCCATGAGGTGCAGCTTGTCCAGATGTTTTTCCAAAATCTGCTGCGCCCGTTGATAGTTGCGGTCGATGATGATCCGCACTTCTTGATCAATCGTCAGCGCCGTTTCTGGCGACACGTGCCGATGCTGCGTCACTGAGCGCCCTAAAAACACCTCGCCTTCATCCTCGGCATACGCGAGCGGTCCCAGCCCATCCGACAACCCGAAGCGCGTCACCATGTTGCGGGCGATCAACGTTGCCCGTTCGATGTCGTTGGAGGCGCCAGTCGTCACCTGCTCGGCTCCGAAAATGATCTCTTCTGCCAACCGCCCGCCGAACAGACTGGAAATCTGACTTTCGAGCTGGCGCTTGCTCATGCTGTAGCGATCCCGCTCCGGCAAAAACAGCGTCACGCCCAGCGCCCGTCCGCGTGGAATGATGCTCACTTTGTGCACTGGATCGTGTTCTGGCACACAGCGCCCAACAATCACATGCCCAGCTTCGTGATACGCGGTGAGTTTTTTCTCGGCATCCGACATCACCAGACTGCGCCGCTCTGCGCCCATCATGATTTTGTCTTTTGCCTTTTCAAACATCGCCATTCCAACCTCGCTATGACCTGAACGCGCCGCAAACAACGCTGCTTCATTGACCAAATTGGCTAAATCTGCGCCAGAAAACCCCGGCGTCCCCCGCGCCAGCGTTCGCGCATCGACATCGTTAGCGAGCGGAACTTTGCGCATGTGCACTTCCAGAATCGCTGCTCGTCCCGCCAAATCCGGCAGCCCGACGACGACTTGCCGATCAAAACGCCCGGGGCGCAGCAGTGCCGGATCAAGCACATCAGCGCGGTTGGTCGCTGCAATCACAATCACGCCCTCGCTGCCGGTAAAACCGTCCATTTCCACCAGCAACTGATTCAACGTCTGCTCGCGTTCATCGTGACCGCCGCCGAGACCCGCGCCGCGTTTGCGTCCCACCGCGTCGATTTCGTCGATGAAAATAATGCACGGCGCACTTTTTTTCGCCTGTTCAAATAGATCGCGCACTCGTGACGCGCCGACGCCGACAAACATTTCCACGAAATCCGAGCCGGAAATACTGAAAAACGGCACCTTCGCCTCGCCCGCAATCGCTCGCGCCAGCAGCGTTTTACCCGTTCCGGGCGGACCGACCATCAGCACACCACGCGGAATACGTCCGCCGAGATTGGTGAACTTTTGCGGATTACGCAGAAAATCCACCAGTTCGCCGACTTCCTCTTTAGCCTCATCGACGCCAGCAACATCGCGCAACGTGACCTTCACGTCGCCTTCGGCATGTTGGCGGGCGCGGCTTTTGCCAAAATTAAATAGTCCGCCCGCGCCGCCGCCCGCACTGCGTCGCATCAGCCAAATCCACACGCCAGCCAGCAAAACAAACGGCAGCCACGCAGCGACCAATTGCATTAACACGCTCGGCGTGACTGGCGGCTCGGCGCGAATGGTGACACCGCGTTTGAGCAAATCGCTCACCAGACCGGGATCGCCCGGATCGTAGGTTTCAAAGCGCGAGCCGTCAGTGCGCACACCCTGCACGGTTTGATCTTGAATTGTCACTTCTTGAATTGCGCCGCCGCTGATTTCTTGTAAAAACTGGCTGTAACTCATGGGGCGAGTTTCAATTTTATCTTTGAAAATCAAATTACTGAGCGTCATCAATAGCCACAGAGTGACGCCTGTCCACAGCAAAATATGCACAATCTTGGCATTCATAAAACGACATTACCTCGTGAATCGTGACGTGATGCGCCGTGCCCGATGCCGGTGCGCTGCGACCTAAATCAGGTCGAAGAGATGAAAAAACCAATCGCCACCGCGCAGCAGCGGAGCGCGACGTTGAGTTTACCGGAGATTGGCGCAGCGGCGGCGTCGATTGGTGTGGTGCAAAAGCGAAAAGCGCCGCGCTTTTTCTACTATCCTTGCCATTGTTTTAAACCTGATGCAGTGCAAAGCCACATGTTGCTTGGTCCGATCATGCTTGATTGTGCGGGAACGGCACTCACTGCCGAAGACCGCGACCTATTGCGTCATCCGGCTGTCGGGGGCGTGATTTTATTTGCGCGTAATTACACCGATCCGGCGCAACTTGCCGCGCTCACCGCCGAGATTACTGCGCTGCGTGATCCGCCATTATTGATTGCGGTCGATCAAGAAGGAGGACGGGTGCAACGGTTTCGAGATGGTTTTACGCGCCTGCCGGCGGTGGGACAATTTGGCGCGATGTACGCCGCTGATCCGACAATCGCTGGTCAAATCTGTGAAGCAGCAGGCTGGCTGATGGCAACGGAATTGCGGGCGCTGGGCGTCGATTTCAGTTTTGCGCCGGTGCTGGATTTGAATCGCGGCATTAGCCAAGTCATTGGCGATCGTGGTTTTTCCGCACATCCGGCGGCAGTGACGGCGCTGGCGCTGGCATGGCAGCGCGGAGTGCAACGAGCAGGAATGATCGCAGTCGGCAAACATTTTCCCGGTCACGGCGGAGTCGCCGCAGATTCACACACCGAGCTGCCGACCGATTCGCGTTCGCTGGCAGCCATTGAGCAAGATGATCTCGAACCATTCCGTCAATTAATCGCGAACGGATTGGCGGCAATCATGCCCGCGCATGTGATTTATTCACAGATTGACGCGCAACCGGCTGGCTTTTCCATAATTTGGTTGCAGCGCATTTTGCGCGAACGTTTAGGTTTTCAAGGTGTTATCTTTAGCGATGATTTGAATATGGCAGCAGCAGCGGCGGGTGGCGATCATGTGGAGCGAGCGCAGGCGGCGTTACTGGCGGGTTGCGACATGCTATTGATTTGCAACAATCGTCCGGCGGCGATCAGGATTGTTGACGCGCTGGCGGTAACGTCTGCACCGCTGACCTCGCAGCGTTTATCCGCATTGCGCGGCGCACCGGCAGCGATGAACTGGGCACAATTGCCCGAAAATTCGGATTGGCAACGTGCGCGGCAATGGCTGGCGCAGCTTGATTCCACGCATTTGGAGACTTGTTAATGAAACTCACTGCAACGCAATACGACGCCGTCGCTGCTCGCGCCGAGTGTTTGGTGACTGCGGCGGAAATGGACGCCGCACTTGACAGCATGGCTGCCGCATTAACCGCGCAACTGGCGGATAAAGACCCGCTGGTGCTGTGCGTGATGACCGGCGCAGTGATTGCTGCTGGGCTGTTATTGCCGCGCCTCAACTTCCAACTGCGTGTCGATTATCTTCACGCCAGCCGTTATCAGGGCGCGACTCGCGGCGGCGAATTGGCGTGGCGGCATCGCCCATCGGCAGCAATTCGTGGCGAACACATTTTGATTTTGGATGACATTCTCGACGAGGGCATCACGCTGGCGCAGGTGATTCGCGCCTGTCACGAGGACGGCGCAGCAAGCGTGTTATCGGCAGTGCTGGTGGAAAAACAGCGCCCGCATCAATGTCAGGCGGACGTGGTAGGCGTGGTGGTTGCAGATCGTTATTTATACGGCTATGGGCTTGATTATAAAAATTATTTCCGCAATGCGCCGGGCATCTTTGCGGTCGCCGACGCTGACATCTAACCGCAGACTGGTGAGCTTCTCATGCTATCGAGTATCAGCAATTATTATGAGCGTCTGGTTTTAGAACGCCTCTACGATGTGTTCAAATCTGAGCACACACCGCTTGAGGACGACTACATGGATGATCTTGCCTGCGTCGCGTTGAATTATTTGCCAGCGCGTTATGTGCGCCACTGCGTTGATTTTGCATCGCATTTAAGCGATTCCGAACTGGACGATCTTCATATCGAGGTTGCAGATGCCGTCAGTTTTGCGATGGCAACAACGCAGCGCCGTACTGCCGAGCGTGAGTGATTTAATCGCGCCGCGCCAGACACGCGCCCGCTTCATTCACCAGTTGTTTGAACGTATTGAAACTGCGGGCGTCAAGTTGACAGCTTTCACTGCGTCGATCGGCATAAACCACACCAATCACTTGCGTTTTCACCCATAGCGACGCCATGAAAAAATGTTTGACGCCAATCAATTCTAAAACCGCTGGCGGAATGCGCGGCAATAATTCCGCTGCGTTATTGTCGTTAATCCACAGCGCAGCAGACACAGCAAGCAATTCTTGAATGACGCTGTCATCATCAATCGTTAATCGAAAACGATTAAATAATGGCTCAAAATCAGTGCCCGCCAGAAATTCTGCCGACAACATTTGTAAACGCGGGTGATAGCGGGCAAACACCACCCGATTTAATCCCACGCCGCGATGCAGAGTGCGCACCAATTGAATTAACACGTCGTCGCGGTCGGGCGGTACTTCCGCAGTAAATACTGCGCGACACTGCGCCACTTCATCCGCTCGCGGAGCCAGACAAAAACCCACTGACCATGGTGTGCTGATGTTCGTAATGCCATCCATCGGCAACAATTTCAGTGGTTTAACGCCATAATCGCCCACGTTGCGATTGAATCCGATCAGCAAACCGTTAATGCGGCGTATCAGCGGCTGGAGTTCCAGTGCCAGCAAATCTGCCGTCAAACGCAGATCATTCATCAGCGTCGGACGCTGCCAACTCGAAAACGCATGACGGGCAATTTGCGTCGCCAGCATCACGCACAGTGCGCGGGGATATTGCGCATTTCGTGCTCGCATTGCCTCGCGCACCATTTCTGGCAATTTCCACTGCTGCGCCAGCACATAACCCAATTCTTCCAAACTTTCGCCGAGCGATAGATATTCTGCTTCGTGTGGCAGCAGATGACTGATTTCCACCAAATCGAGATAGCGATTGATGCGCGGATCGCCGTGCGCCAGCAAAAACAATTCGCCGAGATGATTGAGCAACGCCGCCAAACTCACTTCGGCTGGAAACCGGTCGTGATCAACTTCCGCCCAATCCTGCGCCAGCAATGCCGCAAGTACCGCTCGTCCAGCACTGCGCTGATAAGACGCCAGCCGCTCATCAGTCAGAACCGCATCGGCGACATTCGCTTCGGCTTCCAAACGCATGAGGGTTTGTGTGCCGAGCATGTGCCCAGCATCTTCCAATAACGCAACTTCCGCGCTGAAGTGACGATGCGGCACGGCGTTGGCGCGTTGCAACACGCGCAGCGCCAGTGCCGGATCGCCCATGATAAACATCGCAATTTTCCGCAGCGGAGCCAGCTCGTCGGCGAGTAAAGCAGCACATTCACGGCGCGTTCGTGCTAACACCGGAAGCTCCTCTGGTGTCGCGTTGCTTGTCACTGCCGTCAGCCAGTTTGAATGCACGGTAAAATCTCCAGTTATCAGTCGTCGATGGGCAACTACACTTGCATCAGATTTGTGATTCGTGTCACAGCAATAATCTGATGCGCTATTATTGGTTGCGGATAACCCGCCTCACAAGCGGGTTGATACTGCAACTCAACGCCTCTGAGGACTCGACAGCGTGAATCTGATCCTAGGCTCCATTATCGTCTTCGCCTCGGTGCTCGGTGGCTTTGCTGCCGGTGGTGGTCATATCGCAGCACTGTGGCAACCTTTTGAATTGGTCATTATTTTAGGCGCTGCGCTCGGCGGTTTTATCATTGCCAATCCGATGAGCGTGGTGATGGCATCGCTCAAATCAATTCCCGGCTTATTCACTGGAGCAAAATACAAAAAAGCAGATTATCTCGACGCACTCGGCTTCATGTACGACCTATTTACCAAAGCGCGTAAAGAAGGATTGATGGGCATTGAAGGCGATGTGGAAGAGCCAGCGAATAGCGCCCTATTCCAGAAATATCCTCGGCTATTAAAAGATCATCATGCGACTGAATTTATTTCGGATTACATGCGCTTAGTGGTTAGCGGCAATATGAATCCGTTTGAACTTGATAATTTGATGGATATTGAAATCAACAATCATCATCACGAAGCAGAAGCAGGTGCTCACGCGGTGCAACGGGTTGGTGACGGTTTACCCGCTTTCGGTATTGTCGCAGCCGTGCTCGGTATCGTGCACACGATGGCAGCACTCGGTGGACCAATGAGCGAACTCGGCACACTCGTTGCCGCTGCGCTGGTCGGCACTCTCAGCGGTATTTTGATTGCCTACGGTTTTGTCAGTCCGATTTCGACCGTGATGGAACGCTACGCTGCCGAGGAAACGCGCTATTTATCCTGTTTGAAAGCGTGCATCCTCGCCAACGTGCAGGGTTATAGCCCGCAAGTTGCCGTTGAATTTGGACGTAAAACGATGAGTTCAGGGTTCCGCCCCAGTTTTTCCGAACTCGAAAAACATCTGCGCGGCGGCGCTTAATCAGGATCATTCAGCATGGCCATCGACAACAGCAAACAACCGATCATCATCAAAAAAATCTTCAAGGCGGAGGTCATCACGGCGGCGCGTGGAAGATTGCCTTTGCGGATTTTGCCACTGCGATGATGGCGTTTTTCATGCTGCTGTGGATCATGGCATCAACGACAAAAGAGCAGAAAGCCGCGATTTCGACGTATTTCAAAAATCCCTCCGCATTTGAAGGTGCCAGCACTGCGCCTTCGCAAGCGCAGGGCGAAGGGTCTGGATCGAGTCCATCGCTGATTTCGTTTGATGGCGCAGTGGATATGGCACCGGAAGCGCCTTCATCAGTGCTCGATGCGCAACAGGCGGAAGAAGCGGCGCAGGCACTGGATCAAGCGCGTTTGGAAGCATTAAAAGAGCAAATTGAAGAAGCAGTGGATAAAAGCGACATCATTGCGCCGTATAAAGAACAACTGTTAATTGACATCGTTTCCGAAGGGCTGCGCATTCAAATTGTCGATAAAGAAAACCGCCCGATGTTTGATTCCGGCAGTGCGCAATTGAAAAGTTATACTGATGCGATTCTAAAAGAATTGTCGAAGATGATTAACCAAGTGCCCAATCGGATTAGTTTGACCGGTCACACCGATTCAAAAATTCTGGCGCGGCGCGGGTTTAGCAATTGGGAATTGTCTGCGATCGGGCGAATGCAGCGCGGCGTACTCTGGTTGCTGGGGAATGCTTGAAGATAAAATTGGGCGAGTGGTTGGTTTTGCTGACACCATTCCCTTTGATAAAAACGCGCCTGATAATCCGATCAATCGGCGAATTAGTATCATCGTTTTGAATAAAAAAGCCGATGAAACAATTCATGAAGAAGATAAAGGCGCTCCGCCAGCACCTGCTGCTGCCCCGCAATTCCCGCCCCACCCGCACATTAGAATTTTCGCTGTTGCCGACGGTGATGCCATCACCGTCGCGCTGGTTTGAAACCGTCATTTCGGCGTGATTTTGATCCGTTCCCATGCTGCCAACGCCTGTTGCCGCGACGCAGCCAAATCGACAATTGGCGCAGGATAATCGCTGCCGAGCCGAATCCCCGCTGCCGTGAGTATTGACGCTGGCGCAGTCCACGGTTGATGCAGATAAGCCTTGGGTAAACGCGCCAGCTCTGGACACCAACGGCGAATGTAATTGCCATCAGGATCAAATCGCTGCCCCTGCAACACCGGATTGAACACGCGAAAATAGGGCGCAGCATCCGCGCCACAGCCCGCCGTCCACTGCCAACCCGCTGTATTACAAGCTAAATCTGCATCAACCAACGTATCCCAAAACCATTGCGCCCCGGCTTGCCACGGCAGCAGCAGATTTTTAGTCAACAGCGACGCGACGATCATGCGCACTCGGTTGTGCATCCAGCCGGTGTGCCAGAGTTCGCGCATTCCGGCGTCCACCAACGGAATTCCGGTGTGTCCGCGCTGCCACGCAGCGAGCAATTCGGCTGCGCGGTCACTGCGCCACGGAAACGCGGCAAACCGTGTGTCCAATGGTTCGGTCGTGGTGTGCGGAAAGTGATACAGCAGGTGATAACCAAACTCGCGCCAGCCCAGTTCGCGCATCCACGGGTCAGTCAGTGGATCAACGCTGCGCTCGCGGAGCATTGCCAGCAGGCGACGTGGACTGATTTCGCCGAAATGCAGCGGCGCAGATAACCGCGAAGTGCCGGAAATTGCAGGAAAATCCCTCTGAACGCCGTAATCGTTTAACTGCGTATTGAGAAAGGCGGTGGCCTGTTGCAGCGCACTGATTTCGCCCGGCGTCCACGTTTCGCGCAAACCTTGATCCCACGCGATACGCGGCAGCAATTCGAGATCAGCGACGCTGAGGCTGGTTGGTAAATTGTGCAGTGGCGGAAGCGCAGCTGGCGCAGGTTGCGGCTGCAACTGCTGCAACTGTTTGACGCAAGCTCGCCAAAACGCAGTAAACACGCGATATGGCTGACCGCTGCCGTTGCGAATTTCCCAGGGTTCAAATAACAACGCGGCGTTATGGCTGGCGCAGTGCAGACCGTCATCGCGCAGCGCCTGTTTGATCTGCGTATCGCGCTCGCAAGTCACTGGATCATAAAGACGATTCCAGCGCACTTGCGTTGCGCCAGTCAGTGCGGCGATGCGGCGCAGTTCGCCCAAACTGTCGCCCCGCGCAATCCACAACTGGCTGCCGCGCTGGTGCAGGGCTTGATCCAGCGCCAGCAAACTGCCGTGTAACCACCAGCGACTTGCTGCGCCAGCCATCCATGGCATTTCTTCATTCGGCGCGTGAATGTAAACCGGAATTACTCGCGCTCCATCCGCCAGCGCCGCGAGCAGCGCCGGATTGTCATCAAGCCGCAGATCGCGGCGAAACCAAAGAATTGTGGTGTTGGACATGATGCAGCTCAATTCCAGTGGAACAGTTCCCACTGTGGCACGGCGGTATTGTGCGCAGAGCGTTCATGGGCATCGATCATGCCGTCGCCATTCAAATCGTAAAAATAATACGCCGGACCAATTTGCGGCTGCACCCGCACCATGTACAGCGCCCCGCGTACCCGATATTCGTACACCACATCGCTGCCAGATTCGGTGATGGTGATTTCTGGCTCCACCGCATCACCGGTCACTGCCGAGGGTTCAACGGTTGGCGCTTGCAAAAATCCACCGCTGGCGCTGGTTGCTGCGGGCGCATCATCCGGTGCTGGCGCGTCGTTTTGCGCGATGACGGTCGCGGCAGTAAGTGAGAGGAATAATCCCAAAAGTATTCGATTGCGCAAGTAAATCACCGTGATGTCATGGAAATGAAGACCTGCATGATAACGAGTTCATCGTTTACGGGATGCGCTCGCCGCGTTCGATGATGACGCCAACTGCCACGCCAGCGCCCACGGCGTCCGGTTTATTGAGTGTCAGCCGCAGCCACGGAATGGCGAATTCTTCGCGCAAACAGGTCGCGCAGTGTTCGGCCAGCGTTTCGACCAATTCAAAACGGTTATCAGCGACGAGCTGCATCAGGCGCTCGGTGACGGCGGCATAATCGAGCGCGTCGCTAATCTGATCGGTTGCGGCAGCGCGGCGAATATCACAGCCCAATTCCAGATCCAAGAGCAACGGACGACGCTGCTGCTTCTCCCAGTCGTGAATGCCAATGATCGCGTCAATCCGCAAACCTCGAATAAAAACAATATCCATCGCGTTTAATTCCTGACATCGTTTGGGCAATTAATAGCGGTTTATCGTAATCTTGTGCGCCATTTCTGTTCACTCAAATTCACGATCATCATGCTGATTTCTCTTGTGCTTATTATCGCTGCTTATCTGCTCGGTTCTGTATCGAGCGCCATTCTCGTGTGCCGAATCATGGGTTTACCCGATCCGCGCACTCAGGGTTCCAACAATCCCGGCGCAACCAATGTGCTGCGCATCGGCGGTAAAAAACCCGCTGCCATCACGCTCGTCGGTGACAGTCTTAAAGGCTTGATTCCGATGGTTATTGGTCATCTACTGGGCGCAGAACCGCTGGCGCTGGCGGGAATCGGGCTGGCAGCATTTCTCGGTCATTTATATCCGATCTTTTTTGGATTTCAGGGCGGCAAAGGCGTGGCCACTGCGCTGGGCGTGCAATTTGGATTGTATTGGCCGATTGGTTTGGCAGTCGCAGCGATCTGGCTGTTTGTCGCCAAGATTTTGAAGATTTCGTCGTTATCAGGACTGATTTCGATGGCGCTGGCGCCGGTGCTGGTGTGGCTGCTGTGGCCACACCCGGATTCGGTGCGGATATTGGCGGGAATGCAGTTGATTATCAGCGGCTTATTGATTTGGCGACATCGCAGCAACATCCGCAATTTGCTGGCAGGCACGGAAGGGCGCTTGACGAAAACGCCCGACTAACCCGCTCGCAGTTATTTGTGCCGCTGCACTGCCTGCATGAAATTCGCCATTGAAGATTCCGCCACAGTCCACCACGCATCGGAGCGTTTTTGGAACTCGCGCATAGAATCATAAAGCGTCTTAAACGTCGGATTTTGCGCAGATTCTTCGGCGTAAATCTGCTGCGCAATCGCATAGGCTTTGAGCAACACGTCATCGGGGAAACGGCGCAACTCCGCGCCGTTTTGCAACAAACGCTGCAACGCTGGCGGATTCTTCGCGTCATACGCCGCCAACATTTGCAGATGCGCTTCCTGCGCAGCGGCGGTGAACGCTGCCTGATACGCCGGAGGCAACGCTGCCCACTGCGCCTGATTCACATAAAACACCAGATGTGTGCCCGGCTCCCACCAGCCGGGCGCGTAGTAATACTTCGCAACCTTTTGAAAACCCAACTTTTCATCGTCATACGGCACTGTCCATTCGGCAGCGTCAATCGCACCGCGCTCCAGCGCCGGATAGATTTCACCGCCCGGCAGCGACTGCGGCACTGCGCCCATCTGCGAGAAAATTTCTGCACCAAATCCGGGAATACGAATTTTTAGCCCGTCGAGATCGGCGAGTGATTTGATTTCCTTGCGAAACCAACCGCCCATTTGTGCGCCAGTGCTGCCGCCGGGGAAATGTACGATGTTGTAAGCAGCGAACATCTCGCGCAGCAGCTCCATGCCACCAGCGCCATAAACCCAGCCGGTCATTTGGCGCGTGTTGAGTCCGAACGGCCAGGTGCTTTCCAGCGCCAACGCCTTGTTTTTACCGTAATAATAATAAGATGCAGTGTGACCGCATTCGACGGTGTTCTGTTGCACTGCGTCGAGCACACCAAATGCCGGAACCAGTTCACCGCCAGCAAACACGCGGATTTCAAACTGTCCATCCGTCAGTTCAGCGACCCGTTTGGCGAGCATTTCCGCACCGCCATAAATGGTGTCGAGGCTTTTGGGAAAGCTCGACGCCAGCCGCCATTTCACCGTTGTTGTTTCTGCCTGCGCTGGCAATGCCACTCCCGCAGCAAGTGCGCCAATTCCCGCCGATTTCAAAAAATCACGTCGCTGCATATCACCACCTTTAACGATTGATTTAATGGTGAGTTGTCAGCAGAAAAGCGGTTACTGACAACTCAATTTCCTATACAGGTTTTACACAATCAACGAAATAGCCAATTTCGCCATCGACACTCTTTTTAACCAGACCGTGAATGTCGGTTTCAAAACCCGGGAATCGGGTATTGAATTCACGCGCAAACTGCAAATAACGCACGATGGTGCTATTGAAACGCTCGCCCGGAATTAACAACGGAATGCCGGGCGGATAAGGCGTGAGCAATACGCTGGTAATGCGGCCTTCAAGATCATCAATTCTGACGCGGTCGATTTCGCGGTGCGCAGTCTTGGCAAATGCAACTGCGGGTTTCATTGCTGGAACGAAATCAGAAAGATACATTTCGGTGGTTAAACGGGCGACATCGTTCGCTTTATAAATCCCGTGAATCTGATCACAGAGATCACGCAGCCCGATTTTTTCATAACAAGGATGCGCCTGAATAAACTCAGGCAGCACTCGCCACAGCGGTTGATTGCGGTCGTAGTCATCTTTGAATTGTTGTAATTCAGTCACCATCGTATTCCAGCGCCCTTTGGTAATACCGATGGTGAACATAATGAAAAACGAATACAGCCCAGTCTTTTCAACAACAACGCCGTGTTCGGCGAGATATTTAGTGACAATGGCTGCGGGAATTCCTGAATTGGCGATTTCACCATCTACATTTAATCCCGGAGTAATGATGGTGGCTTTAATTGGGTCAAGCATATTGAAATCGGTCGCCAGATCGCCGAAACCGTGCCAGCGATCATCGCTTTAATACCCAATCGTTGCGGTCGCCGATGCCTTCCTCGCGAGATAATCCGGCCCCCAGACTTAAACCACCAATCCGCGCCAAATTCCGCGTCAACCTTGCGCATGGCGCGGCGAAAATCCAAGGCTTCCATAATTGATTCATGCACCAACGCAGCCGCCCGGCGGTTCCATCATGGCGCGGCGACATCGCAGGACGCGATAATGGCGTACTGCGGACTGGTCGAAGAGTGCATCAAATAGGCTTCGTTAAATGTGCCAATCCAAAGTGCGCGTGTCGGATTCCTGAACCAGAATCTGCGAGGCTGCGATAAACCCGCCAGCAATTTGTGCGTGGATTGCGTGCGAACACCATCGAATCACGGCAGCGCGAGCGATCTTTGTCGATGGCGTGCATTCCGAGATAGAAATCGTGAAATGTGGCGTGGGGCAACCAGGCTTCATCAAATAGCAGCGTATCAATCTGACCATCTAACAGATTTGATGGTGTCCACGTTGTAGAGCACGCCGTCATAAGTGCTTTGCGTGATCGTCAAAATGCGCGGTTTAGATGGAATTCCTTTGGTAAACGGATTGGCTTCGATCTTTCGTTGAATGTTTTCTGGACGGAATTCATCCAGCGGAATCGGTCCAATAATTCCGTAATGATTGCGCGTCGGCATCAGAAAAACGGGAATCGCGCCAGTCATAATGATGGCGTGAAGAATCGACTTGTGGCAGTTGCGATCTACAACCACGATGTCATCCGGGGCGACGGTCGAATGCCAGACGATTTTGTTTGAGGTGGACGTGCCGTTGGTGACAAAAAACAGATGATCGCAGTTGAAAATACGCGCTGCGTTACGTTCCGAAGCTGCAACTGGTCCCGAATGATCAAGCAGTTGTCCCAGTTCATCAACGGCGTTGCAGACATCCGCTCGCAGCATGTTTTCGCCAAAGAACTGGTGAAACATTTGCCCGACCGGACTTTTGAGAAAGGCGACGCCGCCGGAATGTCCCGGACAGTGCCAAGAATAGGAACTGTCTGCTGCGTAGTGGGTCAGCGCCCGGAAAAAGGTGGCGCCAAACTGTCGAGATAAACCCGCGCTTCACGCACGACGTAGCGAGCAATGAACTCCGGCGTGTCCTCGAACATGTGAATAAAACCATGGAGTTCCTTCAGCACGTCATTGGGAATGTGGCGCGAGGTGCGGGTTTCGCCGTAAAGAAAAATCGGAATGTCTTCGTTGCGGACGCGAACTTCTTTGACGAATTCACGCAGTCTTGAGATCACCTCTTGAACTTCTTCCGGCAAACCCGTGCCGAATTCCTCATCGTCAATCGAGAGAATGAAGCATGAGGCGCGACTTTGCTGCTGGGCGAAGGAGGCGAGATCGCCGTAACTGGTGACGCCGAGCACCTCCAGCCCTTCGTTTTCGAGCGCCTTGGCGAGGGCGCGAATGCCAAAACCGCTCGCGTTCTCAGAGCGGAAATCTTCATCAATGATGATGACTGGAAAGCGGAAACGCATCGCGTACTCCTCGATAACAAATCGCTGGGCGCTTGACTGGGACGTGATTGGGTTAAGCGCGGAAGTTGAAAAAATGGCTGGCGCAGCGGGCGCTGGAATGCGGCTCTGCCTGCGGGTAAACGCAGGCAGCAATCAAACATCAACGCGGTTTTGGCGCAACAGCAATCATCGGATTCGCCGCCGAAACTGTGACGGTCGCCGTCGATTCGGACAATTCCTGCGCTAAATCGCGCACCGTGCCATCGAAAGTTGCAGCACTGCAGGGTTCGATTTCTTTGATTTCGGTCGGCAGCCCAATGCGGTCGAGAATCGCAATAAACGGTTCTGGATCAAGCTCTTCAACATTCACCATCGTCTTGGCATCCCAAGTGCCATCAGCGACCAACATCGCCGCAGCGACTGGCGGCACACCGGCGGTATAGCTGATGCCCTGCGATTCCACTTCTTCATAACAGGCGTGGTGGTCGGACACTTGATAAATGAAGACCTCACGGCGCTGCCCGTCTTTCCAACCTTTGACGACATTGCCGATGCAGGTGTTGCCGATGTAGCCGGGCGCCAGCGTCATCGGATCAGGCAGCAGCGCCTTCACCACTTTGAGCGGCACTACTTCCTGTCCGGTGGTCAATGTGACCGGCAGATGTGACAGGAAACCGAGGGTGCGCAACACTGTGAAAAATTGATGTAATGGTCGCCAAAACCCATCCAAAAACGAATGCTGTCAGCGTCGATATTCTTCGATAACGAATGCAATTCATCGTGTCCGTTCAGATACACCGGGCATGAACCA
>NZ_PPGH01000014.1 GCF_002958735.1 Chromatium okenii
GGCATTGGAGCTGGCGCAGAGTTTGGAAAGTTTGCCGGGCGTCTCGGACATGCTCGATGACATGCCATTTGGCCGCGAGCAGTTGATTTACCGCCTGACGCCAGCGGCACAGGCGCTGGGATTAACGACCGAATCGCTGGGTCGGCAACTCCGCGCTGCGTTTGACGGGCATTTGGCGCAACTGGTGCAGGTCGGACAAGACGAATTGGAAGTGCGGGTGCTGCTGCCGCGAGCTGAACGCACCCGTTTAGACGTGCTGGAACAACTGTTGATTCGTGCGCCGGACGGCAGTTTTGTACCGCTGCCGACGGTGGCGCACTGGGAAAGCCAACGCGGTTTTGAGGCGCTGCGCCATGCCGACGGACGGTTGGCAGTGGAAGTGTCAGCGGACATCAATCGTGCGCTGAGTACGCCGGATAATGTGCGCGAAGCGTTGGAGCGCGAGTTGTTGCCCAGACTGGTGAAACATTACGGGATTGAATACAGCTTTGAAGGTCGCGCTGCCGATCAACGCGAAACGCTCGGCGATATGCGACTGGGATTGTGGCTGGGGCTGGCGCTGATTTATTTAATTCTGGCAGCGGTTTTTGCGAGCTGGGGCTGGCCGCTGGTGGTCATGACGGCAATTCCGCTGGGATTGATTGGCGCAATTGCGGGTCATTGGATCATGGGCTTGGATTTAACGCTGCTCTCGCTATTTGGTTTATTTGGCTTATCGGGAATTGTAGTGAATAACGCAATCATTCTGGTCAGCATGTATCACGAATTGCGCGAAACCGGAATTGAAGTGGAAGCAGCGTTAATTGCAGCAGCAGTGTCACGATTGCGAGCAATGCTCTTAACTTCAGCGACGACCGTTGTTGGTTTAGGTCCGCTATTATTTGAGACCAGTTTGCAGGCGCAATTTTTAATTCCGATGGCAGTGTCATTGGCATTTGGCGTGGGTTTTTCCACTATTTTGGTGTTGGTATTTACACCAGCATTGCTGTCATTCCATGAAAGTGTGCATTTTCGAGTGGCGCAGTGGTGGCGCAGTTGAACATTATTGACATTGAAAATTATCAATTTTTTCGGATGTTGGAAAATTTTGAAGATGACCGAAGAATTTGCGATCTTCATTTAGGATGTGTTTAACGATGGCGTCGTGAGCTAAAAATTCTAACAGCGAACTAATCGCCAAACTACCAGCACGAAATTGCTCCACCAATACCACTGATTGATTAATCAAGGAGTAATGCAAAATAGCGTGTTCAACCAAACCCGGATAACCAATCGCTATCAGCACTTGTTCCTCATCCCGAAAATGCTGTATTAAATCGCGCATCATTTTATCAAGCAGCAGGTTCACCTCTGCTGCATCCGGTCGTTCGTTGAGGATTAAATCCAAAAGCTGATTAGCGTCATCAAACAATTGCTGGTGCTGATGGTCTATCAACATATGACCGCTGAGAAAACAATCCCGCAAAATTAAGCGAATAAATGCAGTCTTGCTCGGTTCGGTAATGTTGAAATCAGTCGCATTCACTTCGATTCGATTGCGCCCGTTTTGTTTCGCACGGTAAAGCGCCACGTCAGCACGAGCGAGCACCGTATTAGGGGTTAAATCAATTGATTCCACTGCTGCCAGCCCGATCGAGGCGCTGATTGGTGGCAACTCCTGATCCTGATGGCGCACCCGCAGGCAGGTCAGCGCGTGGCGCACTCCATCCAATCGAGCAGCCGCAACGGCAAGCGTGGTTTCCGACAGAATCATGGTGATTTCCTCGCCGCCGTAACGACACACGATGTCTTCGCGGCGCAGCGAATGCTGCAAGAGTTCGCCGACTGCCCGCAGTACGGCATCGCCAGCATCGTGACCATAACTATCATTAAAACGTTTGAAATGATCCAAATCCAACATGGCGATAATCAGCGATCCGCCATTGCGTTGGCAGCGGCTGAATTCACGTTGCAAACTTTCATTAAGATAACGGCGATTAAATAATCCGGTTAACGGATCGCGGATGGTTTCCTCTCGCAATTGTGTTTCCAGATATTTACGCTCGGCGATGTCCCGTTCCAATTCTTGCTGCACCAAGCAATAGTCGTATTCAATCCGCTGCGCATTCATAATGATTTGCCCCAAAACGATCAATAGCGTCATTCCGATGTTAATCACAATAAATACGGCTTGACCGGATGCGACCATAAGATCAGGGAGCAACCCTTCAAAAAATGCGGTATAGCCAATGCGGATAAATGTCGCTAACACTAAGAAAATCAGCGCCAGTGCTAGAAATTGATCGCCTGATCCAAACCACGCTGGTCGCCGTGTAAGCAAAATAAATATCGCCCATGACATGAATGCGCTGCTGTAAACACACCACAGCAAAATACGCATTTTGGTGTCGGGCACGACAATGGTTAACCAAATGAATAATGCGATAAATGACAATAAGGCAGCTATTTCTATGCTGGAGTGGTTTGGGTGATGCTGGTCACGGAATACGCGCACTCCGCGCCCGATCAGTATGATGTCTGCGAGCAATAGGGTATTGGCGAGGATGATGGTCAGCCACAGTGAAAGTTGATCGCGGAACAGGAATAACAACGAACCCAGCGTTCGACACAGGACGCCAAACGTCCAGTATCCGAAACCGGGATAAACGCGGCGCGTCAATAACGTTGTTGCCATGCTCAGGGTGCTCGCCAGCGCCATCATGATGCCGACAGCCACCAATGTTTTCATATCCATTGCACAATCACCTTGCACAAACCAGCGTGGAAGTTAAACCGATTATGATCATTATCAACCGCAATCACCTTCGGTTGCCGCACAGGATTACATCATGCCGATACGTTATCGCCACGCTTGCATCGTTTCACTTCTGACCATTTTATTTGCTGCGCCAGCGTTGGCAGTTGATTTGCAGCCGGGCGATTTACGAGCGCCTAAAATTGGCATGAATTTCACGCAATTCATTCTGCAACAAAGCAATTTTAAGGGGCGTTATGTGCACGGGCAGTTGCAGCCGGGTGATCCACAATTGGAAATCTCGCATCTGTTTTGGCGGGTTGGGCGTGTGTTTGATGCAGCGGGAAAGCCGCTGCTGTTTTTCGCGCAGACGCCAGTGTCAAGCGTACAACCTGCTGGTTCACTGTCGAATCAAGAAAGCGTGAGCGGTATTGGTGATACGACTTTTTTGCTGGCGCTGTGGCCTTACGCCAATCGTGAAACCCAAACTTATTTTGGCGTTGGCGCTTATTTGTTCGCGCCGACTGGCAACTATCACCATGATCGCAATTTCAATCTCGGTGACAACCGCTATCGCGGCGCATTGCAAATGGGTGTGCAGGCGCCGTTAACCGATCGTTCGCGGTGGATGCTGGCGCTGGATACGGTTTGGTATGGCGAAAATGCTGAGTTTGGGCAACGCCGCGACACCTTGGAAAAAGCGCCGCTCACCACCGCGCAGGTCAGCGTTCAATACGACGTGCTGCCCGGCTACACGCTGGCTGCTGGCTATTTCTACAGCGTCGGCGGCGAAACCAGTCTCAACGCCACGCGCCAGCACGACCAGACCGAACTGCATCGATATCAACTTACCGGCACGGCGCAATTTTCTTTTGGAAAAATCACGCTGCAATATGGCGGCGATCTCGAAACGGAAAACGGCTGGCTGGAAGATAACCGCTTGATTTTGCGTTATACAAAATACTTTTGAAATGCAATTTACAATCCCAACTCGCGCCAGCGGGCTTGAATGCGTTTGACCGACACCGGCGCGGGTGTGCCCAATTGCTGGGCAAACAGCGCCACCCGCAACTCCTCGATTAACCAATGAATTTCCTCCAAACGCGGATCATCGCGTCCGGCAGCAGTCGCTGCGTCTGCCCGCTCGCGCCAGCGGGTTTGCAGCTCCGCCATTTCCCGCAGCCATTGCTGATCGCGGCTCGGCGCGTGGGCGAGACGCTCCAATCGCTGCTCCATCGCTTTGAGATAACGCGGGTAATTTTTGAGCTGCGCAAAGGGGATTTGCAGCAGAAAACCGCGAAAAATCAAGCCGTCAAGCTGGGCGCGAAGGTCAAGCACCGACGGCAGCCAATTGGCTTGGGTGCTGGTGGCGAGCTGTTTTCGCAGCGCGTGATAGCTCGCCAAAATGCCGCCGATGAGTTTGCACACTGCGGTCGTCGTCGGCAGCAAGTGCGCTTTGCAGTCGGTTAAACGCTGTTCAAACTCGGTTTGACTGCGCAGCGGCGGACGGTCTTCGGTGAAGGTTAAATCGAAAATCAGCGCCAGCAGGTCGTCGGATAAATCCCCCCTGCCCCCCCTTTTCCAAAGGGGGGAGATGTCGGAGTTCCTTTTTCAACGGGGGGAGTTGAAAAGCCCCCCTTTGAAAAAGGGGGGTTGGGGGGATTTGAGATCGGGCGGTTGGGATTTGATGAAATAAGCGGCGCTTTCGCATACAGCAGCCGCATCCGTTCTAAATCGGTCAGTTGTTTGCGGAGCTGGCGCAGTTCGGCGCTGAGATGCAGCATCAATAACCGCCGTACACCGTCGCGTTGCGCTCGTGCCGCATTTTCCGCCGAATCCAGCACCCGAATGGACACGCTGTCTCCGCCGTCCACCAGCGCCGGATAACCGCGCAGCGTGATTCCAGCGCGAGTCAAATCCACCGCTTCCGGTAAATCGCCGAAATTCCAACGGGTTAAATCGTCGCGTTCTAAATCGCTGCTCGGCAAATGCGCAAAACCGTGTTGCGCCTGCTCGCCAAATTCGCGTTTGAGCCGCAGCGAATCGGCATCCAGCGCCAGCTCGGTGCCGCTCTCGTCAATCAGTTTGACCTTCATCCGCAGATGTTCAGGAATCGCGTTCACATCCCACGCATCTTCGGGAATCTGCACCCCCGTCATCGTTTTGAGCGTTTCTGCCAGCGCCTGAATCAAAGGGCGTTCTGACGGTTTGAGGCGAGCGGCGAGCCGTGCCGCAGTGTCGGGAATGGGCACGAGTTGCTTGCGCCACACTTTGGGCAAACCCCGCAGCAGCGCGGTGATCCGCTCGGTCAACAGTCCCGGCACCAGCCAATCGAGCCGATCTGCGGAAATCTGGTTAATCAGCGGCAGCGGCACGGTCACGGTCACGCCGTCGCTCGCCGCGCCCGGCTCGAAGTGATAGTCCAGCGGCAGCGCCGTCGCGCCAACGTGCAGGCGGTCGGGAAAGGAAGTCGGCGTGATGTCGGCGGCGTCGTGGCGCATCAAATCGTTCAAGCGCAGATGCAGCAGTTTGGGATTGGTGCGCGTGGCGTGGCGCAGCCATTGCTCAAATTGCGGCGTTGAATAAATGCCCGACGGCACGCGCTCGGCATAAAACCGATAAACCGCTTCATCATCGACGCGGATGTCACGGCGGCGCGATTTGGCTTCGAGCTGGTCGATGGATTCAATCAATTCGCGGTTGTGGCGCCAAAATGGAGCGCGGGTTTTGAAATCGCCTTCGGTCAGCGCGAAGCGCAGAAAAATCTCACGGGCTTCAGCGGGATTGAGCGGGCCGTAATTAACGCGACGTTTGGGCACCAACACGACGCCAAACAGCGTCACCCGTTCAAAGGCGGCGACTTGCCCAGATTTCGCTTCCCAGTGCGGTTCGGAATAGCTGCGCTGGAGCAGATGTTGAGCGGCGCTTTCAATCCACGCCGGCTGCACCGCAGCGGCGATGCGCCCATATTGGCGCGTGGTTTCGACGCGCTCGGCGACGATGACCCATTTTGGCGGTTTGGCGGCCAGCCCCGAACTCGGATGAATTTGAAATTTGCTATTCCGCGCACCGAGATAATCGCGTTCTGCGCCTTTGAATCCGATGTTGCCGAGCAGACCGGCGAGGAGGGCGCGGTGAAGCGCGTCAAATAGTGCCTTTGGTTCTTTTTCGATAACCGACGGCGATGACTTAAATCCCATTTCCAACATTTGCTCACGCAATTGGCTATACACATCGCGCCATTCTTGCACCCGATTCACCGATAAAAAATGCCGCTGACATAACTTTGCAAACTTATTTCTGGATAACGCATGACGCTGTTGATCCAGAAAATTCCACAGCTTTACGAAAGTGAAAAAATCCGAATGCTCGTGGCGAAAAGTATTGTGAATTTCATCTGCGGCTTGCTGCTTTTCCAACGGACGCTCACGCGGGTCTTGCACACTCAACGCTGCCGCAATAATCAACATCTCGTCCAAACAAACGTGCTCGACTGCCGCCAGCAGCATCCGCCCGATGCGCGGGTCAACCGGCAGCCGTCCCAACTGTTTGCCCAGCGCCGTTAAATCGCCCGCAGCATCGACTGCACCCAATTCCTCCAGCGTCCGATAACCATCGGTAATTAAACGGGAATCTGGCGGATCAATAAACGGAAAATGCTCAATCGCGCCGAAGCCGAGCAATTTCATCTGCAAAATGACGGCAGCCAGATTGGTGCGGGAGATTTCTGGCTCGGTGAAGGCGGCGCGAGATTGGAAATTTTCCTCGCTATACAAGCGGATGCACACGCCAGCCGCCACCCGCCCGCAGCGACCTTGCCGCTGATTCGCCGACGCCTGCGCGATCCGTTCGACCGGCAGCCGCTGCACCTTCGTGCGATGGCTGTAGCGACTGATCCGCGCAAAGCCCGGATCAATCACATAATGAATGCCCGGCACGGTCAGCGAGGTTTCCGCGACATTCGTGGTCAAAATCACCCGCCGCGAGCTGTGCGCCTGAAAAATTCGTGCTTGTTCCTGCGGACTTTGCCGCGCAAACAGCGGCAGAATCTCAGTTGACGGCGGATGATGCTGGCGCAGCGTTTCCGCCGTGTCCCGAATCTCGCGCTCACCCGATAAAAACACCAACACATCGCCGCGCCCGTGCAGCGCCAGCTCGCCGACCGCCGCTGAAATCGCCTGCTGCATCGCGTCATCGCGCTCGCCCGCACTCTCATCCTCAGCCGGCGGGCGATAGCGCACCTCAACCGGATAAGTGCGCCCTGAAATCTCAATAATCGGCGCAGGCTGCGCGTGCGCATCAGCAAAATGGCGGGCAAATCGCTGCGGGTCGATGGTCGCCGAAGTCACAATCACCTTGAGATCGGGACGACGCGGCAAAATCCCGCGCAGATAACCGAGCAGAAAATCAATGTTCAAACTGCGCTCGTGCGCCTCGTCGATGATGAGCGTGTCGTATTCGGTGAGCAGCCGATCTTGTTGAATTTCCGCCAATAAAATCCCGTCAGTCATCAATTTGATGCAGCTTTCCGGGCGACTGCGATCATGGAATCGCACCTTGTAACCGACCAGATTGCCGGTCTCACCGCCCAGCTCCTGCGCCACGCGACTGCACAGCGTCCGCGCTGCGATCCGCCGCGGCTGCGTGTGCCCAATGCGCCCCGTGCGCCCGCGCCCCAGCTCAAGACAGATTTTCGGCAACTGCGTTGATTTTCCCGAACCCGTTTCGCCACATAAAACAATGACTTGATGCTGCACGATCAGCGCGGCCACTTCGGCGCGGCGCTCGCTGACCGGCAAGGCTTCAGGATACTCAATCGTTGGCGGCACTAACGCAGCGCGGCGTTCGACAAGTGCCTGAGAGTGCTGAATTTCTAGCCAGAGTTTCGCCAAACTTTGATCGAAGGGTTGACCGGCGCGTTGGCGCTTGCGCAAACCACGCAGCCGCGATTGGAACGAATGGCGATCACGAATTAAACAGCGATTGAGATCGGTATCAGTGGGGAAGATTGGCGTATTCAAATTGAAGTAGTTAATGGTTATTGGATGATTCAAAATTAAACATTCGTTTGAGCTTACACAAAACGCTTATTGCATGATAACGGTTATAAATAAACTCAGAATGTTACGACGACCTAAATTCTACCATACTGCTCAGTCCGCTAAACCTGCTGTTAGCACTGATGCCCGTACTGCTGGGATCGGAAAACAGTAGAATCCATAATGCGCCGCAGTTGCCAATCAGTCATCATTGGCAGCGTCCGGCAGCGATTGTTGCAGCGCGTTTAGCGATTCTAAACAGATTGGATCATTATTGATTGGAGCATTCAATATGCCAAAAATTATCAAGTTTGATTTACCGATTGACGGCATCAGAGCGAAAAATATCGACGAATTGCGCGAGCATTTCACGCTGGAAATTCTCCCTTATTTTCATAACGGGCTGTTGGCAAAATGGCTGGCGGTGCGCAAATTAACGACCGAATTGAGCGCATTACAAGCCATTGCTGCCAGCACCGATCCCGCGATATTCAAAGACCTGTGCGCAGTGTTTGGCGTTGAGGCGGATGATGCTGTGATTGCGCTCATGTTTAATGATCCCACGCCTAAATTAAGCTTGACAGTTGCCGAGGTCGTCAAGCAAACCGAATCTGCGGATAAAGTGATCAATCTCGCCGCATTGCTGCCGATTCAAGCCGGCACATTAAAACTGTTTACAGAACGGACGTTGGTTGTTGATGCAGTCGATTTAGACGGCACCGATTTGATTTTACAATCCGCAGACGGAACGCTGATTTTTAAGTCGTGTCAACTCGCCACAAAAATTACTGCACGTTATTTAGCTTTTGGCGATGGAACTGTCCTAGACATCCGCACGAGTTTGCAATGGATGCGCTGCGCCTTGGGACAGACTTGGGACGGGAAGAATTGCAGTGGAGCAGCAAGTAGTTACAACTGGAATGCTGCGCATGAAGCGGTAGCAGCGTTGAATCACGACGGCGGTTATGCTGGATATTGTGATTGGCGGCTGCCATCAATTGATGAATTAAAAACGTTGGTTTATTGCTCCAGCGGTCAGCCTAAAACGTGGAATGATACTGGTAAAAAGTGTGAAGGCGAATGTAATCGCCCGATGATTGATTTAATTGCTTTTCCTCATACGCCGATTTCGCTGTGTTGGTCTGGTTCTCCAACCGGCAACTCGAGCAGCGCGTGGCTCGTGAGTTTCGGCAGTGGCAGCGCCAACTACTACAATCGGTACGGCAACGGCCACGTTCGCCTCGTCCGCGGCGGACAGTGATTTTGATCTTTTTAATGGATTAAAATGTTGTGATGTAGTGAATTGAAACGCGGCTGATGTAATTCAGCCGCTTGATCCATTGAGGCGATTCAAATTGGCGCGTACTTCATTGCCAGTGAGTAGATTGATCGCATTATTGTTAGCGCATCAACAAATTAAATAATCGCTTGCTGCACCGGCGCTTTCGACCAAATCCCGCTCGTGTCACCCATTCCTACGCCATCAAAAACTCACGCATCGCAATAAAGCGTTCTTTATTCGCCAAGGCGCTGTTAATGATTTTGTGTCGATAGCAATAGTGAGCATAATCGTGTTTCTTTCTTAGTTTTTATTCTTCTTTAATAATACTCAACAGTTCACTCGTGGTTATATCAGACTGTTCAGATTTCGAGTAAATCGTTACCAACAACACATCGTTAGCCGTTTGTAAGTAGTAGATAATGCGATAACCGCCGCTTTTGCCACGCGCTGCGGAAGTGTTCTTAATGCGCACCTTGTATAGGACACAACCAGTTCCTTGAATGCGATTGCCGGGCGTTTTTCCAGATTCAAGTGCATGAATAGTGGGTTGAATATCATCACGAATTTTTGGATAACGCTGAACCAAACGTTTCACTTGGCGCTTAAATGCTGCCGAATAATAGATTGCCATCAGCGTTAATCAGTTTTGATGTGAATATCATCCCATAGCGTCTCAATTGCATAAATCTGTCCCGCTTTAATATCCTTCCAGCCTTCGCGGAAAGATTCAGCTGCATTTAACCAAGGCGCATCTTCTTCAATCCCTTCACGAAAAGAATGCACCAAACGCAACAACAGCGGGCGATAGTGCTCCGGGGTTTGTTCAATCTCGGCATGGAGTTGTTCAGTGATCGTGTTGGGTTTCATCATTTTTTCACCACCGCACAAACAAATGTTGCCAACTGGTTTAATGAGTTAATTATTCACCCGCACCGGCGCTTTCGACCAAATTCCGCTCGTTTCGCCCATTCCCACGCCATCAAAAAACTCACGCATCGCAATAAAGCGTTCTTTATTCGCCAAGGCGCTGTTAATCACTTGCGCTAATGAACCCGCGCCAGCCGGTCCCATTAACGGACGCGCTGAAATCAAATTGGTGAAATACAGCGCCGGAATCGTTAATTCTTTGGCTGCTTGCACGACCGGCGTGGTGCCAATTGCTAAATCTGGTTCCAATGATTTCACTGCCGCTAAATCTTGTTCCAATGAAGCGCGGAATTGCACCGGTACGCCGTGCGCAGTCAACCATTCCAAATCGCTTTCATTCCACGCCGTGCGCGGACAAGCCGTGCCGACATACGGCACTGTCGCGCCCGATTCAATTAACAATCGCGCCACTAATAATTCTGAGCCTTCATAACCGGAAACAATTACGCGCCCTTTAATTGGTTTTGCCGCCAATGCGCCAGCAATTGCCGGTAAAAACTTGTTTTTCGCTGCATCAACTTTATCTTGCGCGATGCCGCAGGCTTGCCCAATCGCATCTAACCACGCCGCCGTGCCGTCGCAGCCGACCGGAGCCGATCCCACAATTGGGCGTCCGGCAGCGGCAAATTCGCGGGCAGAGGCGGCATATTGCGGATGAATCGCGGCAACGGCTGCGCAATCGAGCGCGGCGTACAGCTCGCGCCATTCGCGGGTCGGCACCACCGGCCCAGTCGCCAGCCCCAGCGGTTCCAACATCATGCCAATCCCAACCGGATCAGCCGGGAACATTTCGCCGAGCAGCGTGATCGTCGGACGTTCGCTGCGCCCACCGCGTGGCGCTTGCACCGGCCCTTGCTCCGCCTCAGTGCGGGCGTAATGCAGCATCGCGCCAGCCAGCACATCCTTCGCTCGGCGTGAGTTGGCGTGCCGAAGCCGGGCACGTCGATGCCGATAATCCGCACGCCGTTGATTTGTTTAGGCAATAAGCGCAGCGGGACGCCAGATGCCGTCGGGACGCACAGATTGATGGCGATGATGGTGTCGTAGCGGTCGGGATCAGCCAGTTTCAACACCGCGTCCCGCGCATCCTCGAATAATCGACCGGACACCAGCGATTCCGAATCAAACGGCACATAGCCAATGACGCCGTGCGCCGTAAAAATGCGCGGTGAAACTCAGCCCGTACACGCAGCAGCCGGAGCCGACTAGCACCATCGCGGTGCGGCGCATTCGCAGTCCGACGCGCAACGCGCCGAATGCTGGGCACATCGTTTGCGGTTGATCGTGCGGGCCGCTGGCGCAGGTCGAAAGCGTTGGCAACTCAGACATCGTCGTACACCACTTCCAGAGACGGTTTCGCCACTGCGGCTGCGTCGCACATATCCGCCGCATTCGCCGGTTCTAAAATCACATGCCGCCCAACGGCATCGCCTTTGAATAATTCACAATTCCTCATGCGCCAGCGGTTTGGGTTTCACCGGCGGCGCGGTGGCGACATTCGCCGCTAATTCTTCAAACAACGCGCCCCAGCGGTCGCCCGGGCGTCCGACGATTTCGTAATTCGCACTTTTACGGCGGATGTCATCGTCGGCCGGAATCGTCGCCAAAATCGGAATTCCGACTGCATCCGCGAACGCCTGCGCTTCACCGTGCCGTCGTCTTTATTGATGACCATGCCGCGACGCCGACGCTGCCGCCCAAGCCGGTGAAATAGCCGACTGCCGAGCAGACGTTGTTGGCGACGTAGAGCGATTGCAGATCGTTGGAGCCGACGATGATGACTTTTTGGCACAGATCGCGGGCAATCGGCAGCCCGAAGCCGCCGCAACCACGTCGCCGAGAAAATCCAGCAAAACGTAGTCAAAATCCCACTCGTGAAAACCCAAACCTTCCAGCAATTCAAAGCCATGAATGATGCCGCGTCCGCCGCAGCCGCGTCCGACTTCGGGGCCGCCAAGCTCCATCGCAAACACGCCATCGCGCTTAAAACAGATGTCGCCAATCGCCACGCTGTCGCCAGCGCGTTTTTTCTCGCTGGAGACGCCGAGAATGGTCGGGCAGGCGCGTCCGCCAAACAGCAGCGTGCGCGGTGTCACTTTTGGGATCGCAGCCAATCAGCAGCACCTTTTTGCCCTGCTGCGCCATCATGTAGGAGAGGTTGGCGAGGGTGAAACTCTTGCCGATGCCGCCCTTGCCATAGATGGCGATGATCTGGGTTTGTTTGAGTGCTGGCGCGGTGGGCGCGGAAACGGTCACGGATGCAGTCACGATAAATTTCTCCAATCCAAAATCATCTTCAAACAGGTGGGATCGCCAAACGCGGTGCGGTACGCGCTCGCAGCGTCAGTCGCAGCGACGCGATGCGTGATCAAGCCATCCAGTGACAAGCGTCCAGAATCAAGCAGCGCCTGCACTGCGGCGAGATCGGCGGGTTGAAATTCAGCGGCGATGCGGAATCGCGCCTCGCGCATAAATGCTGGCGGGAAGGTGAAGGCGACCGGCGCGTGATAAAACCCAGCCAGCACGATTTCGCCGCCTCGCGCCAGCCGCGCCACCAGCCGATCTAAAATCGTCGCGTCACCGCTCATGTCGCAGATGCAGCGGTAATCGCGGCGCGGATCGTCGTCCGGCGACATGACGTTGTAACCGTAACCGTCTGCGCCGGAATGCCGCGCTGGATTGGTTTCCCACACGACTGGCGGCGTCGCTGCATCCAGTGCCGCAATCCGCGCCAACAGCCGTCCGAGCACGCCATGCCCGACGATCAATTCCACCGTTGCGCCAGCGATTGCGTGATAAGCAGTGGCTGCCAGCGTCAACAACACGGCTTGCTCACCGAAATTTTCTGCGACCGGCAACAGGCGGCTGGCTGGCGCGACGATGCGCGATGCGCCGCCGAATAAGCCGCGCACGTCGCCATAACACCGCGCTCCCGGCACAAACACGCGCTGCCCGACGCTGAGACCAGATTCTGCGCCCGCAAAATGACGCGCCCGACTGATTCATAGCCGGGCACCAGCGGATAGCCCATGCCGGGGAATTCGGGCATTTGCCCCGACCACAGCAGGCGCTCGGTGCCAGTGCTGATGCCGCTCCATTCGATGTCCACGATGACATCGGTGGGTTCCGGTGGCGTCAGCGCGAGGCGTTGCAGTGACAGGTGTTCGGGTTGTTCGAGGACGACGCGAGAGCTTCGAGAGTGGGAATGTCGGGGTCACGGTGTGGCTCGAAAGTGAGGGATAAAAGGGAATAGTTTATTACATTAAAAACTCAATTTTATCGGCTGCGCAGTACTCTAAATCCAACCGCTTTTGAATGCGCCGCATAGTTTCATCAGCTCCAACAAAACCACTTTCAAGTGCCAATTGAGCTTTTTTGCCCCACCACGAATCATCAAGTGATTGCGGGTTCTCGCATTCAGTGGTAGGCAACAATTCAACAGGTGAATGAACGTTTTTTTCGAGCATACGATGCAACGTCTATTGAATTTCAGAAACAATCGCTAAAAATCAAAATTTCTTTATCCCAATGTGGCAAAACAGATTTTCGACTTCTGATAGAAATTTCTGTTAATCCTTCTGCGTCCCAACTCCAAGTAAAGTTTCATCTGTTCCCGCATCTTTGCGATCAGTGAGAATGGCGTTTGCATAATTAAAATCAATTCTGCCCGGCTCGACAACATCGTATGCAAATGACACTTGATTGGTATCGTCATCACGAGTAATGCTGACATTTTCTAATACGGCATAATCTAAAATCATGCTGTTGAACAAATAACCAACACTGCGATGAATAAAATTGATACGGTGACAAAGAGCGATTGATAGCGTTTTTTAGCAACCGTTGCTTCTTCTAACTTCTTTTCGAGAGAAATAGCCATTGATCATTACCTCATTAAAAACACATCTTTTTTTTAAGCGCGGAACCATTGATAACAGTCAGGTTCCGCGCCTCGTTATTACCAGCGTGGCATCCGATATGGCAATAAATGCTGCACCCATCCCGAACGAAACCGATCTAATGACAGGCTTTCGTGTACGGCTTCAACGGTACGCCCTAATAAATGCGCATTGATGACCGAGCGCGAATAAAACGGTGTGTCTTCTAATGTTTTCACCACGCTCGGCGGTGTACCTGCATCTGATTGACTGCTGCGTGGCATTTGCCAAATTGGTGTACGCGGCAAGCGATGATCTGGCGGTGGCGCAAATTCATTGATTGAACCATCGGCATTGAAATGCAGCGCCAGCGCCAGCGGTTTATCATTACGGCGATCAACGTGATATAAAATTGCGCTTTCATTGTCGCCCATTTCTGCGCGTGACCAATCCCAATACACAAACGCATCTTCTAAGGGTTCATCGCCCCAATTGCGATCAAAATAGGTGTCCCGTCCATTTGATATTGGGATGTTCCAATTCAACTGTCACTCGCGCACTCGGTGCAATCGGTCGCCAACGATGGCGTTCATTGCGATCCAAAGTGAATATCCGCTCGTTAATGAAATTGGGCGTTAAATAAATCGTGCCGCGCACTCGCTGCGGAATTGGGGTGCCAATTTCATTGAGTTGCAGCGTTAATGTGTCGTCGCTATTCCATTGAATCGCACTCGGCCCAATAGTTAAATTGGTTTCGGTTTGATTCACAGCGTTGGCGTGGCGTTCTGTCATTGTCCAGCGCCGTTTTTCACCGTATAAACAGACATTCATTGAACAATGATCACGCGGATCATTGCGTCCTTTGCGCCGTCCTTTGAAATAATACGGCGAAAACACGCTGCCAATAAACGCAATTAACGTTAATCCGTGTTGCCCGTCATCACTCAACGCATCGACATACCACCACGCATAACCACGCGGCGGCACCGTTAAATTGAAGTCTGGACTGGCGGGGCGATTTGATTCTGCAACAGCCATTATTCAACTCCTGATTCAATTCAATTGCGCTAATACTGCTTCGGCGGCAATTCGCCCAGAAATCGACGCCATTGGAATACCGGGACCGGGATGGACGCTGCCGCCGGCAAGATATAACCCAGCAATTTTTGATTCATTGCCAGGACGGTCAAAAGAACCGAATAAACCGTGGTGACGCGCCCGAATACTGCGCCACCAGATGCGGGATAAGTTTGTTCAAAATGAACCGGCGTGGTCACGGCAATTTCTTGGTTGTCGGCAAAAGTTAATCCGCAATGCGCCAATAACTTCATTACCCGTTCTTCACAGCGCCGAATCTCATCTTCGGGAATGACTTGACTGTCACCACGCGCTGGTGCATTGACCATAACTAATAACCGCTCCGCTTCAGTCGGCGCAGGGGCAGCAGGATTGCCGCGATCTTGAGCGCAGATGTAGACGGTTGGATCAACTGGTAAACGCAAATCTTCAAATACGGATTTGAATTCTTCGGCGTAATCACGCGGGAAAAAGACGTTGTGATATTGCATTGGAAAACCCACAGGTTTTGCCAATAAGTTCCAAGTCACGACGGAATGAGAGCGTTTATCGGGAGTAATTTGTGGGGCGGCTTTTTTCGCTCGTGCGCCCAATAAACCTGCGCCCAGTGCCGAGGCATCGCCGTTGTAAATGACGGCATCGGCAGACAATCGCTCGCCATTTTCTAGCACTGCGCCAGCTGCGCGTCCGCCTTCAATGATGATTTCTGTGACTTTTTCGCCGTAGCGCAGCGTCACGCCTTTCTCTTCAGCCAGCTTTGCCACTGCTTCCGGCAAACCGTGAATGCCGCCCTCAACGGCGTAAACGCCGCGACTTTCGACATCCGCAATTAACATCAATGTTGCTGGTGCGTGATAGGGTGACGCGCCGACATAAGTCGAATAGCGCCCGAACAATTGACGCAGCCGTTGATCTTTGAAATAACCGCCGAGTGCTTGCCATAATGTGAATACGGCTTTAATTCGCGCCAATTCACTCATGCCACTCATTCCGAAGCGTCCAAAAATGGAGAGCGGCGTTGGTTGCGAGGAACGAATAAATGGAACTTCGAGGGCATTAAATACGCGCTTGGCGTGTTGCACAAAACGCAAATAACCATCGGCTTCCGCTGCGCCAGCAAAGGTGGCGATGGCGTCTGCAGAGCGTTGTTGATCGGCAAATAAATCGAGGCGTTCGTTCTGGCTCCACGCATGACGGGCGAGGATTTCCGCTTTATGCAGCGTGACGCGCTCTTTTAATGAAGCGCCAGCCTCGGCGAACATTTCCTCAAATATCCAAGGCATCGTGAGCACCGTCGGGCCGGTGTAGAAACTTTGGTCGCCGCGATGTTGCTCGCGGAGTTTGCCGCCGGGACGCGCACCACGTTCGATGACGGTGACTTCGCAACCGTTGACTGCCAGTTTGAGTGCCGCGCTCAAGCCGCCCATGCCCGCGCCGATCACGAGGATTCGTTTATTCCGCATGTGTCTGCCTTGTCTGTTCAACCGTGAAATTAAAGGGAAAATTTGACTGGATGCTTGCGAGATCGCGCCTTGCAAGATGAGCTGTGATTAGGTTCAAATGAGTGTCTAGTTCACTAGACATCTGGGCGGTTGAGTCTACCTGACAGGGGGCGATTTTGCACAGTCAGGCGGCGGTCGCTCATTCATCGTTCATTACACTATCTAATTGAGGAATCATCGTTGAATTACGCAGCAAGAATGATGTGGCCTGAGAAATCAGCGACTTGGGATTATCTCGGCGCGGCAGAAAGTTTGGACGATTTCGCCATGATGTACGCCACTGATAAGGCGCTGGCGGTGGGTGCCGAGTTTGTGGTGATTGAGAAAGGCGGCGCGGATTCAGACATTCAGTTTTTCAAAGTGAGCCGCGCTGATCCTTATGGCTTGATTCCGGCTGATCCGCGTGTGGAAAGCGGCGGCAGCAGTGTTAGCGCGACAACAGCGACGGCGGCGACTTCCCAAGAGTTTATGCAGGAGCAGAGCATTGGCGAAGTGTGGAAGGCGATGTACAGCAATATCTTCTTTTTCGGTCGAGTGTCTGGCACGGCATTTTTAGTGTTTTTAGCGTTTATTGGCATTGCCAAATGGTTCGATTTGTGGTGATCGCGGAAGATTTTCGTGTGCAATCATCGCTATCGGAGAAGTGTAAATAAAACTTGACGCAACTGAATGTCAGGTTAGACTAACACCCATGCGCTGCTGATGGCTTCGATTCTGGACTTAATAACAGGGTTCGCAGCCTGACGGCAAGCCTAGTTGCACATCATTTAGGTGTGCGTCACTTACAGCCAAAATGAGGATAAGTCGATGGCAGAAGCAGCAAAGAACCTGTCTGGTTTGACCGATGCACAAGCAAAAGAATTCATGAGCATTGGAAGCATGGCACTTGGAGCTGGGTGATGATCGCGTGCGCAGTTCACGTCGTCACTTGGGTCTATCAACCCTGGTTCTAAGAACTATTTACTTTTCTGAGGAGATTTCCAATGCAAGTACCTGTCATGTTTGCCGATCCATCTGTTGCCGCTCCTAACCATCCTGAAGAAGATTGGAAGATTTGGACCGTTATCAATCCAGCAACTTGGATGGTGCCTTTCTTCGGTATTCTGTTTGTTCAGATGTGGATGATTCACAGCTATGCACTGGCTCTGCCAGGCTACGGCTTCAAAGATTCCGTACGCGTCGCTGCGCCTGCTGCTGTTGTTGCTCCAGTTGCTGCAACCCAAGCTCAGTAAAAACCAGTCTTTCGCGTCGATAGGCGGTGATACCTTGCGTATCATCCGCCTATTTTTTTGTCTAGCAAAAACACATCTATAATCAAATCTATTAGGATTTGATGTTCATGTTTTCTTCTGCAATAAGCCACTCTTTTAGTCAGTAGATTTCTATATGTTTTGTCATACTGATATTCATGGCATGACATCAAGCATATTCATCAACATCAAAATAATTAGGAAAACAATTCATGTCTTCTTTACTATTTCGTATTTTGACAACCAGCATCATTATTTTTACAAATGTCGTTGTAGCAACACCGCCTGAATTGCTAGTTACTGTATTAGATACAACGCAACTTACTACAATGAATCAATTATTAGAACGCATTACTGATCAGCGGGTTATTTTTGTTGGCGAACAGCATGATCGTTATGAAGATCATCTCAATCAATTAGCAATTATTGAAGGTTTACAAGCGCGAGGACATGCACTTGTCATTGGCATGGAAAGTTTCCAACAGCCTTTTCAAGCAGCACTTGATGCCTTTATTGCTGGCAGTATTGATGACGCTGAATTATTACGTCGCACTGAATATTTTGAACGTTGGCGTTATGATTACCGACTATATCGACCATTATTACATTTTGCTCGCAGCCACCGAATTCCAGTGATTGCACTTAATTTAGATGTAGAATTAACCAGTAAAGTAGGTATTAGCGGTATCGAAGGATTAAATGAAACTGAGAAAGCAAAAATCCCCACTGATATTGATCGCAGTAATTCCTCTTACCGACAACGTATTGAAGCGGTTTTTAATCAGCATCCGAATACACAAAAGATTAATTTTGAGCATTTTTTAGATGTGCAACTTACTGTGGGATGAAGGCATGGCAGACCGAGCTGCACAAGCACTAATTAATTATCCTGATCGCACACTTATCGTATTCGCTGGAGCTGGACATCTCGAATATCGACAAGGCATTCCAAATCGATTATTACGACGGAAAGCAGTTAACATTGCGGTATTATTGAAATGGCACAGCATATACACCTAACACAACAATTGCCGATTTTTTACTATACCCACAATCAGCAGAATTACCACCCGCAGGTTTACTTGGCGTAATGCTTGATCCCAGCACCGATGGTAACGGAATGATTGTAAAGGATTTTGTAGATTCAAGTGGTGCAAAAATAGCAGGGTTAATCGTTGGCGACCGTATTATTCGTATTGGAACAACACCCATCACTAACTATTCCGACATTCGCATTGCACTTCTCGATCATGCACCTAATCAAATATGCCAGTTGAAATTGAACGCAAAAAACTTGTCGGTAACAGTGAACACCTAACTTTTTTAGTTAAATTGAATTAATCATCATGTTACATCGTCCTGAATTACTTTCGCCTGCCGGAAGCCTTCGCAATCAACGTTATGCTTTTGCTTATGGCGCAGACGCAGTATATGCAGGGCTACCGCGTTACAGTTTAAGAGTGCGTAATAATGACTTTAATGCCGCTAATCTCGCCATTGGAATTACTGAAGCACACGCACAGGGTAAACGCTTTTATTTAGCAACTAATTTAATGCACATGGCGCAAAAATACGCACATTCGTTACTGATCTTGCTCCAATTATTGCATTAAAACCAGATGCACTTATTGTCGCTGATCCAGGTA
>NZ_PPGH01000015.1 GCF_002958735.1 Chromatium okenii
GCGATCGCGCTTGTCCCAAAAATGCGATGCCGTAAACCTTGACGAAAGTCGCTGCGACCAGTGCGCCAGTGAGCGCCAGCACGGCGGAAGCAATTGGAATCAAACTGCGCAATACGCCGCTTTCTAATTGCCACTTGCAGTGCTGCTTGAAAAATCAGCCATTCAGACACAAAACCGTTGAATGGCGGCAGCGCCGAAATGGATAACGCGCCAATTAAAAAAACATTCCCGTCCACGGCATTCGGCGCAATAGTCCGCCCATTTGCTCTAAATCGCGTTCGTGGGCGCTGTGCAAAATTGCGCCTGCGCCAAAAAACAGCAGACTTTTGAATAGTGCGTGATTGAGGCTGTGATAGAGCGCCGCAACAAAAGCCAATGCGCCGAGCAGTGGATTGCCGGTGCTGAGAAATACCAGTGCCAGCCTAAAGCAATGAAAATAATGCCGAGATTCTCGACTGACGAATACGCGAGCAGTCGTTTAAGGTCAGTTTGCATCAATGCGAATAACACGCCCATTAACGCCGATAAACTGCCGATGACAATCAGCGTCACGCCCCATTGCCATTGGAATTGCCCAATCAAATCAAACACGACGCGGATAAATCCGTATACCGCCACTTTTAACATGACGCCGGACATCAGCGCGGAAATGTGCGACGGCGCGGCAGGGTGCGCTTCTGGTAGCCAAGCATGGAGCGGCACGAGTCCGGCTTTCATGCCAAAACCGATGAATGCCAGCATGAAGGCGATGCTTGCCCAGCCAGAGGACAGCGGCGCGGTGCGCATCGCAGCAAATTCAAAGCTGTGTCCGAATGCGGCTAACACGCCAAATCCCAGCAAAATGGCGAGTCCGCCGAGGTGCGCCATCAGTAAATACAAAAAGGCAGCGCGGCGATTGGCGGCGCTTTCGTGTTGAAACGCGACCAGAAAATAGGACGCGAGCGACATCAATTCCCATGCCACCATAAACACGAAAGCGTCATCGGCCAGTACGACCAGCAACATTCCAGTTAAAAACAAGCCGCTAAATCCGCCCAGCGCAGTCAGTGAATCGCGCCCGCGCTCGAAATCGCGGACGTATGCTGGCGCGTAAATCCCGACTGCGCTGGTGACTAAACCAATCAGCAGCAATAGAAACCCAGACAGTGCGTCCACGCGAATGTGCCACGGCAGCCACGGCAACCCGAACGGCAGCGTCATTGCGACATTGCTGTGCAAAATCAAATGCGCTCAGTCCCGCTGCCAGTGCCGCTACACCGGATAAACCCAGCAGCGGCGTTGCCACCAACCGCAGCACACGCGGTTCGCGGTTGGCAAATAACGACACTGCGGATGAAGTCAGCGCCAGCGTGATTGCTGCCAGCGCCAATAGCAACACGGGCGGAGCATTCATAAATCCCCCAACCCCCTTTTTCAAAGAGGGGCTTTCCTCATCTCCCCCCTTAGAAAAAGGGGGGCTGGGGGGGATTTTTCCCAAATTGGCGACGTACCAATCCATCGCTTCAATCAATCCTTCGCCAATGCGATGCGTGGGTTCATAGCCGAGCAGTGTTTTGGCTTTGGAAATATCGGCGAGCGAATGGCGCACGTCACCAGCGCGGAAATCCTGATAATTCGGTTTGAAATCAGCGAGATGTGGAAAGCGCGGCGCGAGTGCCGAGCGAATCGCTTCACACAATTCGTTGAGCGTGGTGCGTTCGCCCACTGCAACGTTGTAAACCTGATTGGTCGCGTCAGGATGCGTGGCGGTCGCTGCCAGCAAATTAGCCTGTACGGTGTTGGCGATGTAGCAGAAATCGCGGCTGGTTTCGCCATCGCCGTTGATCCACAACGCTTGATTGAAAATCATCTCGGCCGTCCATTTCGGCACGACAGCGGCATACGCGCCGTTGGGGTCTTGACGTGCGCCGAAAATGTTGAAGTAGCGCAAACCGATGGTTTTGAAGCCATAAGCGCGGGCGAACACGTCGGCATATTGCTCATTGACCAACTTGGTCACGGCGTAAGGCGACAACGGTTTGCCAATCGCATCTTCCACTTTGGGCAGCCCGGGATGATCGCCGTAGGTCGAACTCGATGCTGCGTACACAAACCGTTTGACTCGCGCATCCCGCGCTGCCACCAACATGTTGAGAAAACCCGTGATATTGGCGGCATTGGTCGCAATCGGGTCTTCTAATGAACGCGGCACCGAACCGAGCGCCGCCTGATGCAATACATAATCAACACCAACGCAAGCGGCGCGGCAATCATCCAAATGGCAAATATCGCCAACGATCATGCGGAAATGCGCCCACTGCGCAGGTGTCACTGCCTGCTGAATCTGATCAAGATTGTGACGGTGGCCGGTAGCAAAGTTATCCAGACCAATCACATGCTGATCCAATTTCAATAGTGTTTCTAATAGGTTGCAGCCGATAAATCCGGCAACGCCGGTAATCAACCAAGTGCGTGGCGCAGTCGGTAATTGAATGCGAAGTTGATCGTAAGTCGTCATCGTTGAATTCCTAAAATTTACAGTCGCCACAAATTAAAACCCGCAGCACGAATTGCCACCGGATCATAAGCTGATTTGACATCAATAAAGACACCGCCTGCTTTGAGATGCGCAGTTAATTGCGCCAGCGGCATTGCTAAATACTCACGGTGCGATACCGCTGCAACCATTGCCGCAGCGTTATTCGGCAATTGTTCCCACGGCGTGAGCGTTAATCCGTATTCATGTTCAGCTTCTATTGCTGCTGCTAATGGATCGTGTACTACGACGTTGCAGCCAAATGATTGCAATTCCGCAATTAAATCGGCGACTTTTGAATTGCGTAAATCCGGGCAATTTTCCTTAAACGTAAGACCGAGCACGATGACAGTTGCGCCTTTAATTCGGTCGCCGTGTTGAATCATCTGCTTCACTGTTTGCTGGGCGATATGCGCTGCCATGCCATCGTTGATGCGTCGCCCCGCGAGAATAACTTCCGGGTGATAACCGAGCGCCACTGCCTTGTGCGTTAAATAGTACGGATCAACGCCGATGCAGTGTCCACCGACTAAACCGGGACGAAATGGCAGAAAATTCCATTTGGTTCCAGCCGCTTGCAGCACTTCCAACGTATCAATGCCGAGCCGGTCGAAAATCAGCGCCAGCTCATTCATCAGCGCAATGTTGAGATCGCGCTGCGTGTTCTCGATCACCTTCGCCGCCTCCGCAACCTTGATGGAGCTGGCGCGATGCACGCCGGCGGTAATCACCGAAGCGTACAGCGCAGCGACTACATCGGTCGTCAGCGCAGTATCACCCGCAACCACCTTCACGATGCGCGTGATGGTGCGCTCCTTGTCGCCGGGATTGACGCGCTCCGGCGAATAACCGACATGAAAATCCTGTTGCCATTTCAAACCGGAATGCTGCTCCAATAACGGGACGCAGATTTCCTCGGTTGCGCCGGGATAAACCGTTGATTCATAAACGACAATTGCGCCGCGCTTCATGTATTTGCCGACCATCGTCGAGGCACTCACCAGCGGCGAAAAATCGGGAATGTGCGTTTGATCGACCGGCGTCGGCACGGCCACGATGATGACATCGGCGCGATGCAACGTGGACGGCTCCTTGCTTACCGTGAGCCGCTTGGCTGCTCGCAAATCGTCGCTGCTCACTTCGCCAGTTGGATCGCAATAATTAAGGTAATGCGCGATTTTTGTTTCAGAAAGATCATAGCCAATTGTTTCATAGCGTTTGCCAAATTCGACTGCCAGCGGCAAACCGACATAACCCAGACCCACAACAGCAACAATAGTCTTCATAACGTTTCATTCCTATGAATGTGAAAACGGCAGTGTTTAAGCACACGGCAAATTGAATCATAAAACCCTAAGAAGACGAACACAACTTTAATTGACTGGAAATGATGCAATAAATACTTTGAATGGTGATTATGAACAGCGCATTAACGAGGTGCTGCGTAATGATGTCGCAACGCTCAATCATCTGTGATTTACCAATAACACCTGCTATAGCAAAGTAAAAATATATGAACACTCACGATCCTAGCTACAAACTACTGTTTTTGCATCCGCAAATGGTGCGCGATCTTCTTATTGGCTTTGTGAATGAGCCTTGGGTTGCCGATCTTGATTTTGATACGCTCGAACAAGTCAGCGGCAGTTATATCAGCGATGATTTACGCGAACGCGAAGATGATTTGCTCTGGCGAGTACGGTTGCGCGATTATGCGCCACATCTACGTTATCTGTTGCTTGATGAAGGCGCAATTGATGAAAGCACACCTTGGGCATTAAAAAATCTGGTGGCGGCATTATTTCGTTTAGAAAAAAGCCGAGGACCACAACCATTGCAAGCGGCATTAACTGCATTGACTCATTGGCTTGATGCACCTGAGCAAGCGAGTTTACGACGTGCATTTACGGTGTGGATTAAACGGGTATTGATTCCGGCGCGATTGCCGGGCATCAATTTTCCAGAACTAGGTGATTTATTAGAGATTAAAACCATGTTGGCAGAAAGCGTACTTGATTGGACTCAAGAATGGAAACAGCAAGGATTGGAGCAAGGATTGGAGCTAGACTCTAGTATTAAATTAAGTACGTTATAGTGCTCTTTAACCTATAGAAAACACTCTTAGCAGTGACCGCGCCCTACAGATTGAGAATATAAAAAGGTGGATTTTCTTGTTTTTTAGGCATGGTTGTTTGAGAATAAAGTGGTGGATGGTATCCACAAGCGCGAAGGTTTCGCGTCCCGTCGGGTATGAACAACATTTGGTCGCAAAGCCACTCTGCCCAAGGATGATCAGCCGGGTGGCTTTTATGGTAACGCCAGGGCGCAATTGTTCAGTAGTACTCGATGTTGCCAACGCAGGTTGGCCGTTCGGTTGAGACTGCCCAACCAGGACTCCAGTTGCAGTGATGTCACTATCAACGGAGAGCGAATGACCCAGTTGTGCATAAACACTTTTGCGCACATTTTTGGGAGCAGCAAGGATTAGAGCAAGGATTACAGAAGGGACGCTTGGAAGGTGAAACCAGTTTATTAGAGCGCCAGTTCATTAAACGCTTCGGCGCACTCACTGAAGAAACCCGTGCTCGTTTACGCGCAAGCAGCAGCGAGCAGCGCCAATTATGGGCTGAACGCATTTTTGATGCGCTTAATTTAGAGGATGTTTTTATTGATGATTAAGTTATAGACTATGTGTCACCTGTTAAACAGGACGCTGTTGTTCATTGCTTGAGGTCAATCAGGCAATGAACATTTTTTTTAATCATTCCACTGGAGCATTCATCATGCCAAAAGTTATCAAGTTTGATTTACCCATCGACGGCATCAGAGCAAAGAACATTGAGGAAATCCGCGACCATTTCACCCTTGAAATTCTCGCTCATTTCCGCAGCGGGCTGTTGGCAAAATGGCTGGCGGTGCGCAAATTAAGCGAGGAATTGGAAGCACTACAGGCAATTGACACCAGCACCGACGATCAAGCGGTATTCAAACGCTTGTGCGAGATTTTCGCTGTTGAAGCGGATGATGCTGTGATTGCAGTCTTGTTTAATGATCCCATGCCAAAATTCGGCTTGACTGTTGCGGAAGTAGTGAAGCAAAACGAAACTGCCGACAAAATTATCAATCTCGCTGATTTGCTGCCGATTCAACCCAACGCAGTTAATCTGTTTCAGAACCGGACTATTTTTTTGGATTCGCTCGAATCTTTAGATAATAAAACACTGATTTTGCAAGAGTGTGAAGGAGCGTTGATTTTCAAAAATTGCATCATTCGATCATCGGTGATTAACGGACGCTACCATGATTCAGGCGATGGTACGGTGTGGGACTCGCAAACCGGTTTACGATGGATGCGCTGCGCCTTGGGGCAAACTTGGACAGGCGCAACTTGCGACGGAGAAGCGAAAAAATACGACTGGGACGCCGTGTATTCCGCAGTCAAGGAATTGAATACAAATGGCGGCTATGCTGGACGATGTGATTGGGGACTGCCGTCAATTGATGAATTGAAAACGCTGGTAGTCGAAGATCAAGAGCCGACCATAGATCAACAGGCTTTTCCCAATACACCGAGTTCTGGTTTCTTTGCTGGTTCTAATTCTCTTTTTTTTGGTGATGACGACCCACACCCACAATCACAATCACAATACATGAACTTCAATGATGGCTGTGCCACTGAATATGTTCAAGGCAATATCAATTACGTTCGCCTCGTCCGCGACGAGATGACAATGAAGCAAATGGTTATCTGTTATAGAAATAATACGGCGATACTGAATAAAATAGAGCTTGAGATGGAGCTTGAGAGATACAAAGCTTTTATTCTTCAATTTAAAGGCAACCTGATTTAAGTAACATGCAGCAGGACTTTAGTTGCAGTAACGCATTGATTTTACTAGCCAGAGTGCGGTCACTCACCGAATAAATCAGCGCTTCATTAAACTTTATGGAGAAAACCCATGATATATAATGCACAACAATTTATTTCGATGTTCAAAGCACTGCCTGCTAATGAACAAAAAGAAGTGCTTTTGAATTTACTCCGCTTGCCGATTGAAATCCCTGATGATGCAATCGCTGATGAGGAATTGCGCATTGCTGCTGATACCTTGTTTTTAGAATTGGATCATCGGGAGCTGCCGCATTGATTACGAGTTTTCAACCATTTTTTATGGCATTCAATATCGAGATTTCAATTCATGCCCAACTCTCTCACTGAAACAATTCGCGCTCATGTTGAATCGCATTATCCGCTGCTTTATTTACTCACTCACGCCGAGAATGAAGCCGACGCGCTAATCCGCGATCTCGCCGACGGTCGCAAAATTCTGGAATGGAATATGGCGCGGGGCATGGTCGATTTCGCCACCAAGCGCCCGCTCATCGCGTGGTGCGATCTCGCCACTGCGCTAGATAACCTGTTAGATCAAGACCTTGAGCATCACGTTATTGTCATCCGCGATGCCCATCTCGGCCTGCGCGATCAGCCGCTGGCCATCGCCCGCCTTAAATTGTTGGTCAATCGCATCCTCGCCGATGACGACAGCGCCGTGACGCTATTCCTGATTTCCTCGCAGGTATTGCTGCCGCCGGAATTGGAAAAGTTTATCACGCTATTTGAATTGCCGTTGCCCGATGAAACGGTGATTAGTGAAGAACTCGACAGTTATACAACCGCTTATGACACCAATTTAGATGCTGCCAGCCGCAGCAAACTCGCATTGGCGCTGCAAGGTTTAACCCGTTATGAAATCGGGCAACTCATCAATCGCAGTTATCAACGCAGCGGCAAAATTAGCCTTGATGATTTAGATTTAGTGCTGACAGAAAAAGCGCAGATCATTAAAAAAAGCGGCATTTTAGAAATGCTGACCGTGCGCGAAAAGTTAGAAGACATCGGCGGTCTCGGCAAATTAAAACCTTGGCTGCAACAAAAAAGTCTGGTGCTCTCCAATTGGCCAGAAGCGCGAGCGTTTGGGGTTGAACCACCAAAAGGCGTGATGATTGTCGGAATGCCCGGCTGCGGTAAATCCCTGACTGCCAAAGCCACTGCTGCGTTATTCAATTTGCCCTTATTAAAACTGGATATGGGTTCATTGATGGGCAAATACGTTGGCGAAAGTGAAGGCAATATGCGCCGTGCGATTCAGGTTGCCGAAGCAGTAAGCCCCTGCGTGTTATGGGTAGACGAAGTAGAAAAAGCGTTTGTCGGAATTGGTAGCGGCGGCGAAGGTTCAGAAGTAGCAACGCGGTTATTCGGCTATTTTTTAACGTGGATGCAAGATAAAACCAAACAGGTTTTTGTGATTGCGACCGCGAATGACATTTCTGCATTGCCGCCAGAATTGCTGCGGAAAGGACGCTTTGATGAGATTTTTTATGTCGATTTTCCCACTGAAGCCGAGCGCGTTGAGATTTTCCGCGTGCATTTAGAACGCCGCAACCGTTTATCCGCACAGATTCGTTTAGATGAATTGGCGCAAAAAACGCAAGGCTATTCGGGCGCAGAGATTGAAGCAGTGGTAAAAGAGGCAATTGAAATCGCCTTTGTGCAGAATTGCACCACGCTTGACAATGCGCGGTTATTGCGCGTCATCAACAATACGCATCCGCTGCGTGAAGTGATGAAAAAGAAGGTTCAAGAATATGCGGATCGGTTCGCAGAAATGAAAATTAAACCCGCATCCTGATTGCATTTTTACCCGCATTTTGCTATTCATTTAACCCGACGTTGCCGCTGGCAATGTCGGGTTTTTTATTGTTCACCATTACATTTAATCGGAGCAGCAACATGACTCAAGACACTTCTGCAACCAACGACTTTGAATTACTCAACGATGAACAGGTGCAACAGCAACACGCCAATCAACTCGCGGTGCAAGTGTTTCAGGGTGAAGAAAACGCTAAAACAACCGGCAATCTCATTACAAAATTTGTCGATTCTTATAGCCGCCAGCGCCATGAACTGCCATTAAATGACTGGCTCACCAGTGAGTTTCGTTTATATCCGACGATTTGGCAGGATGAGACGGAAATAGTCACCACCGCCAATGAGATTATTGTCAGCGTCACGGCAGCGAACGAAGCAAAAACGGCGCTGTACACGCATTTAGATAAAGGCAAAAGCCGTGACAGTTGGTTGGCGCAGCGGCTTGAAATGGGCGCTAAACAAGCTGGCGTGGTCAATGTGGGTGAATACGCCGCTGGAATTGATCGCGCTTTAACGGATGCCAACGATCAATTTCGCGGGCGCGTATTCAATCAAGATGGCACCATCAGCACCAATCCGCATTTACACGGTTTGCTGGCGGAAAGCGAAATCGCCAATCAATTTAATATCCGTGCGACCACCACTGGCTCCAAGATTCGCGCCGAGGTCTTAAATGAGACTGGCTGGAATTCGCACGACATTGTATTAAAAGATGCGGCGGGAAAACCGCTTGAAAACATCCAAGTAAAATCCTACGCTGACACCAATCAACTGATTAAAAACCTGAAAGATCACGAGGGTTATCCCGAAGGCACAACCATTGTGGTGCATGAAGAACAGGTGCAGCGGGTGCAAGAAGAATTCCCAGATCGGAAAGTCACCAGCAAGATTGAAGTTGATGATGTTGCGGTGGATATGCCGAGCCGTGAGGAATTAAAACAGCTACAGGAAGATGCACAACGTGATGCTGAAATCCGCGAATACGAATGGAGTGAAGTCAATCGGATGAACGTTGCCAAAGCTATTGGCAAACAAGCATTGGTTGGCGCAGCGATTACTGCTGGAATGCAAGGCGCTCGTATTTTAGGACGGCGGATTTGGAATAGCATCACTGGTAAAGAAAATCCCTCGGCAAATGAAGATTTACAGGAGTTTTTTGAGAGTTCGGTGAAAAGCGGAGCCAATGTTGGCGTACAGGTTGCCGTATCTGGTGCAGTGGTGGTGGCGGCTAAAAATGGTTGGTTGGGAGCGTTATTAAAAAATACTCCCGCCGGACACATTGCCAATATCGTGTATGTCGGTATGGAAAACGCAAAAGTATTATTTAAGTTTGCGACCGGTCAACTCAGCGGTGAAGAAGCCCTTGATGCCGCAGGCAATGTCAGTTGTAGCGCCATTGGCGGTTTAATGGGCGCTGGCTTGGGTGCGGCTAAAGGAGCGACATTGGGCGCAGTTTTTGGCCCAATTGGTATCGCAGTTGGCGGTTTTATTGGTGGCGTGGTCGGTGGGATGGCGGGTAGCACCATTGGCGAGGCAGTTTATGCCGGCGGTAAAGCAATTGTTAAAACTGCGGTCAGCGTGGTGAAAAGTATTGCAGAAGGCGTTAAAGACGTGGTGACCAGCGTTGCCAGCGCACTCAATCCGTTGAATTGGTTTGGTTGGTAAAACAATTGGCGTATATTTACCGCCAATCTTATGATGAAGTTCGATCTGTCTATCGACACCATCAACTTTTAGTATTGATTTGGGAGTGCTGGGTGAAATTCACTTATGACCGGGAAAAAGATGCAGCAAATTTAGCGAAACATTCCGTTTCGTTAGCATTGGCGGCAGATTTAGATTGGGATACAGCATTAACATGGTTGGATAATCGACGCGATTATGGTGAACCACGCCAGTGTGGAATTGGCTATATCGGGCTGCGTTTGTTTTTTGTGGCTTTTGTTGATCGTGCCAATGTACGGCGTATTATTAGCCTACGCAAAGCTAACCCTCGTGAGATAAAACACTATGCCAAAACTTAAACCCGGAACAATCATTCCTACTCCAGAAGAAGATGCTTTAATTACTGCAGCGGCGATGTCTGATCCCGATGCAATGCCATTCACTGATGAAGAATGGGACGCAGTAAAACCCTTTGTGCGTATTGGTTGCTCACCTCAATTCTCTGCCGCAATTCAAATTGATGAAGATGTTTTAGTGGCTCTAAAAGCATTGGGTGATGATTGGGAACAGCGCATTAACGAGGTGCTGCGCAATTATGTCGCAACGCACAACCATCTGTGATGACATTGAGTACTAGGACAGATTGAAATGATGACGCCATTTGCTTATGATTGGTTGCGGGTTATAACACGCAAAGTTCCCGCATTTCTTTTCACCGCAGTTGTTTATTGGAGCATTCATCATGCCAAAAGTTATCAAGTTTGATTTACCCATCGACGGCATCAGAGCAAAGAACATTGAGGAAATCCGCGACCATTTCACCCTTGAAATTCTCGCTCATTTCCGCAGCGGGCTGTTGGCAAAATGGCTGGCGGTGCGCAAATTAAGCGAGGAATTGGAAGCACTACAGGCAATTGACACCAGCACCGACGATCAAGCGGTATTCAAACGCTTGTGCGAGATTTTCGCTGTTGAAGCGGATGATGCTGTGATTGCGGTCTTGTTTAATGATCCCATGCCTAAATTAGGCTTGACGGTCGCCGAGGTCGTAAAGCAAGCAGAGTCTGCCGATAAGATCATCAATCTTGCTGATTTGCTGCCGATTAAAGCCGGTGAATTAAAGTTATTCACAGAACGGGCATTATTTTTTAATTCAGCCGATTTAGACGGCACTGATTTGATTTTACAGTCCGCGCAGGGATCTTTGATTTTTAAGTCGTGTCGGATCGCTAAAATTACCACACGTTATTTTGATTTTGGCGACGGCACGGTGCTTGATATTCAAACGGGAAAAGTGGGTAAACCTTGCGGGCAGCGTTATTCGGATTTCAGTGATGGCACAGTGCTAGATATTCAAACCGGTTTGCAATGGATGCGCTGCGCTTTGGGACAGAATTGGACAAGCGCAACTTGCACCGGAGAAGCGAAACAATACAACTGGTATGCCGCACATTCCGCAGCCAATGAATTGAATAAAAATGGTGGCTATGCTGGACAATGTGATTGGCGGCTGCCGTCAATTGATGAATTAAAAACGCTGATCGTAGAAGGTCAAAAACCGACTATCGACCAACAGGCTTTTCCGAATACTCCGGTATCGGATTTTTGGTCCGGTTCTCCGGTTGCCAACAACTCGGGCAACGTTTGGTACATGTCTTTCTACCGTGGTGGCCACATTGACCGCTACACTCCGAAAGCCAATGTACACGTCCGCCTCGTGCGCGGCAGACAGTGATTTTAATCTTTTTGATTGATTCAACGTGAAAACTGAATCGAGGTTAATAATGACAGCAACTGCACAACAATTTATTTCGATGTTCAAAGCACTGCCTGCTAATGAACAAAAAGAAATGCTTTTGAATTTACTCCGCTTGCCGATTGAAATCCCTGATGATGCAGTCGCCGATGAGGAATTGCGCATTGCTGCTGATACCTTGTTTTTAACATTGGATCATCGGGAGCTGCGGCATTGATTACGAGTTTTCAACCGGTTTTTATGGCATTCAATATCGAGATTTCAATTCATGCCCAACTCCCTCACTGAAACAATTCGCGCTCATGTTGAATCGCATTATCCGCTGCTTTATTTACTCACTCACGCCGAGAATGAAGCCGACGCGCTAATCCGCGATCTCGCCGACGGCCGCAAAATTCTGGAATGGAATATGGCGCGGGGCATGGTCGATTTCGCCACCAAGCGCCCGCTCATCGCGTGGTGCGATCTCGCCACTGCGCTAGATAACCTGTTAGATCAAGACCTTGAGCATCACGTCATCGTCATCCGCGATGCCCATCTCGGTTTGCGCGATCAGCCGCTGGCCATCGCCCGCCTTAAATTGCTGGTCAATCGCATCCTCGCCGATGACGACAGCGCCGTGACGCTATTCCTGATTTCCTCGCAGGTATTGCTGCCGCCGGAATTGGAAAAGTTTATCACGCTATTTGAATTGCCGTTGCCCGATGAAACGGTGATTAGTGAAGAACTCGACAGCTATACAACCGCTTATGACACCAAGTTAGATGCCACCAGCCGCAGCAAACTCGCATTGGCGCTGCAAGGTTTAACCCGTTATGAAATCGGGCAACTCATCAATCGCAGTTATCAACGCAGCGGCAAAATTAGCCTTGATGATTTAGATTTAGTGCTGACAGAAAAAGCGCAGATCATTAAAAAAAGCGGCATTTTAGAAATGCTGACCGTGCGCGAAAAGTTAGAAGACATCGGTGGTCTCGGCAAATTAAAACCTTGGCTGCAACAAAAAAGTCTGGTGCTCTCCAATTGGCCAGAAGCGCGAGCGTTTGGGGTTGAACCACCAAAAGGCGTGATGATTGTCGGAATGCCCGGCTGCGGTAAATCCTTGACCGCCAAAGCCACTGCTGCGTTATTCAATTTGCCCTTATTAAAACTGGATATGGGTTCATTGATGGGCAAATACGTTGGCGAAAGTGAAGGCAATATGCGCCGTGCGATTCAGGTTGCCGAAGCAGTGAGCCCCTGCGTGTTATGGGTGGACGAAGTAGAAAAGGCGTTTGTTGGGATTGGTAGCGGCGGCGAAGGTTCAGAAGTAGCAACGCGGTTATTCGGCTATTTTTTAACGTGGATGCAAGATAAAACCAAGCAGGTATTTGTGATTGCCACTGCCAATGATATTTCCGCATTGCCGCCAGAATTACTGCGAAAAGGGCGTTTTGATGAGATTTTTTATGTCGATTTTCCCACTGAAACCGAGCGCGTTGAGATTTTCCGCGTGCATTTAGAACGCCGCAACCGTTTATCCGCGCAGATTCAATTGGAAGAATTGGCGCAAAAAACGCAGGGCTATTCGGGCGCAGATATTGAAGCAGTAGTAAAAGAAGCGATTGAAAAGGCATTTGTGCAAAATTGCGCCACGCTTGACAATGCGCGGTTATTGCGCGTCATCAATAATACGCATCCGCTGCGTGAAGTAATGAAAAAGAAGGTTCAGGAATATGCGGATCGGTTCGCAGAAATGAAAATTAAACCCGCATCCTGATTGCATTTTTACCCGCATTTTGCTATTCATTTGACCCGACGTTGCCGCTGGCAATGTCGGGTTTTTTATTGTTCACCATTACATTTAATCGGAGCAGCAACATGACTCAATCCACTTCTGCAACCAACGACTTTGAATTACTCAACGATGAACAGGTGCAACAGCAACACGCCAATCAAATCGCTGTGCAGGTGTTTCACGGTGAGGAGAATGCAGAAAAAACGGGCAATCTCATTACAACATTTGTCGATTCTTATAGCCGCCAGCGCCATGAACTGCCCTTGAATGAATGGCTCACCAGTGAGTTTCGCTTGTATCCGATGATTTGGCAGGATGACGCGGAAATAATCACCACCACCAATGAGATCATTGTTAGCGTCACGGCAGCGAATGAAGCAAAAACGGCGCTGTACACGCATTTGGATAAAAACAAAAGCCGCGATAGTTGGTTGGCGCAGCGGCTTGAAATGGGCGCTAAACAAGCTGGCGTGATCAATGTAGGTGAATACGCCGCTGGAATTGATCGCGCTTTAACGGATGCCAACGATCAATTCCGCGAGCGGGTATTGAATCAAGATGGAACGATCAGCATCAATCCGCATTTACATGGTTTGCTGGCGGAAAGCGAAATCGCCAATCAATTTAATATCCGTGCGACCACCAGCGGCTCCACCGTTCGCGCCGAGGTCTTAAATGAGACTGGCTGGAATTCGCATGACATTGTATTGAAAGATGCCGCAGGAAAACCGATTGAAAACATCCAAGTAAAATCCTACGCTGACACCGAGCAACTGATTAAAAATCTGAAAGATCACAAGGGTTATCCCGAAGGCACGACCATTGTGGTACATGAAGAACAGGTGCAGCGGGTGCAAGAAGAATTCCCAGATCGGAAAGTCACCAGCAAGATTGAAGTTGATGATGTTGCGGTAGACATGCCGAGCCGTGAGGAATTAAAACAGCTACAGGAAGATGCACAACGTGATGCTGAAATCCGTGAATATGAATGGAGTGAAGTCAATCGGGTGAACGTTGCCAAAGCTATTGGCAAACAAGCATTGGCTGGCGCGGCAATTACTGCTGGAATGCAGGGCGCTCGTATTTTAGGACGGCGGATTTGGAATAGTATCACTGGTAAAGAAAATCCTTCGGTAAATGAAGATTTACAGGAATTTTTTGAAAGTTCGGTGAAAAGCGGAGCCAATGTCGGCGTACAGGTCGCAGTGTCTGGCGCAGTGGTCGTGGCTGCTAAAAATGGTTGGTTGGGAGCGTTATTAAAAAATACTCCCGCCGGACGCATTGCCAATATTGTTTATGTCGGTATGGAAAACGCAAAAGTATTATTTAAGTTTGCGACCGGCGAACTCAGCGGTGAAGAAGCCCTTGATGCAGCGGGCAATGTCAGTTGCAGCGCAATTGGCGGTTTAATGGGCGCAGGTTATGGCATGGCGCAAGGCGCGGCATTGGGCGCGATTTTTGGCCCAATTGGTATCGCAGTCGGCGGTTTTGTTGGCGGCGTGGTCGGCGGCATGGCGGGCAGCACCATTGGCGAGGCAGTTTATGCCGGCGGTAAAGCAATTGTTAAAACTGCGGTGAGCGTGATGAAAAGTATTGCAGAAGGCGTTAAAAACGTGGTGACCAGCGTTGCCAGCGCACTCAATCCGTTGAATTGGTTTTGAGATAAAAACCTATTTTATTGATGACAAAAAAGATGATGCAGTGAATTAAATAATATGGAGATTGTGCGGCGATGAAATTGTGGTTGATTTCGTAGTTGACATTGGTGCGCTGAAGTGAATGTGGCACTTTAAGAAAAAATAAACCACAGACTTGACTCAATTAGCTTTCAGATATAACCTGAATTCACCGTCAACATGACGGTCGGGATTAGTCTCCTGATGTATTGGCGGACATCCGCCGCGCAACGCGGTTTTTTTATGTCTGTCGCATTGACTCCCAGTTTTCATGGTGTAGGACGTGCGGGGAGCTGCAAGGCTCGCCGGTTCCAGTACTCGGTAGACTAACCCGCACTCCTGCCCGCCCCGATTAGTCTCGGAGTTGGCGGTTTATCCGCAGTTACTGGAGTTTTTTATGCCCAACCTCACTACTCCCACCATCACCATCGGCGAGATTTCGATCCGTCAGGATGCTGAAGGGCGCTATAGCCTCAACGATCTACACAAGGCATCCGGTGGTATGAAAATCCATCAACCAAGCAATTGGCTGGCAAATCAGCAGACAAAAGACCTGATTGCTGAATTGTCTAAGCCATTGAATTTACTCACTCCTGAAAATCTAGGACTGGAACAAAATCAACCAGTTAAGGTTATCAACGGCGGCAGTAAGCCCGGCACCTACGTCGTGCGTGAACTGGTCTATGCCTACGCCATGTGGATCAGCGCTGCGTTTCACCTACAGGTTATTCGCACCTTTGATGCAGTTGTCACAGGCGCATTGCAACCACTTACACCTGCATTGCTTTATCAACCAGCAATTGAGATTCAGATTTTTGAATCCGCTATTCGGGAATTGCGCGTTTCAGAAACCAGCAAGATTCGGATGTACGCTGCTTTTTGTAAAAGCAAAGACATCAATTCCGATTTTCTGCCGGATTATGTGAATGAACCACAGGTGAAGGCGATTACATCTCTGCTCAAGGACATGAGTAATCCGCTGTATCATCACGTCGCCAAGCTGGTTAATCCGGCATTGGAAGCAATGGGAATTTTGGAACGGCTGTCACGCAAAAGCACTGGCAATAAAATCAAGCAGTTTTGGAGTTTGACGGAAGAAGGTTTGCAATACGGGCGCAATGAAACCAGCCCGAATAATCCCCGCGAGACGCAACCGCTGTTTTTCGTTAATTGCTTTCCTCAATTATTGATGCGATTAGAAGCGCATCGCGCTGGTAAACTACTACCGCCTGCGCAATAAAGCAGCATTTGTCGATTGGGTTGCCAATAGCAGCAACCCAATTGACGATTGGAACCATTCATTTCGGAGATGCGTTTATGCCCAAAATCATCAAGTTTGATCTGCCAATTGACGGCATCAGAGCGAAGAATATCGAGGAAATCCGCGAGCATTTTACGCTGGAAATTCTCGCGCATTATCGCAGCAGATTGTTGGGAAAATGGCTGGCGGTGCGCAAATTGAATACCGAATTGGAAGCGTTACAGGCAATTGACACCAGCGATGACGATCAAACAGTATTCAAACGCTTGTGCGAGATTTTCGCCGTTGAAGCGGATGATGCCGTGATTGCGGTTTTGTTTAATGATCCTACGCCTAAATTCGGTTTGAACATTGCGGAAGTGGTTACGCATAGCGAGACCGATAACCAAGCGATTGATTTTGCGGAATTGCTGCCGATTCAAGCCAACGCAGTTAAACTATTTAAGAATCGGGTTCTTTTTTTGGATACGCTCGAATCTTTAGACAACATGACGCTTACTTTAGAAGTAAACGACGGCGCGTTGATTTTCAAAGATTGCTCCATTGGCTCATCCATTATTAACGGGCGCTATCGTGATTTAGGCAATGGCATAGTGCTAGATATTAAAACCGATTTGCAATGGATGCGCTGCGCTTTGGGGCAAACTTGGACAGGTGAGACTTGCAACGGAGAAGCGAAAAAATACAACTGGGATGAAGCACATTCAGCAGTCAACGAATTGAATCAACACGGCGGATATGCCGGACACAGCGATTGGCGCTTGCCGTCAATTGATGAATTAAAAACGCTGATAGTCAAAGATCAAAAACCGGCTATTGATCAACAGGCTTTTCCCAATACGCCGAAGTGGTGGTTTTGGTCGGGTTCTCTCCATCATGCCAGCTATTCGGACTTCGCATGGTATGTGGTTTTCAGCAGTGGCGTCGCCTACAACTGCGGTCGGAACAGCGACGGCCACGTTCGCCTCGTTCGCGGCGGACAGTGATTTTGATCTTTTTGATTCTTTAATAAAACCGCATTTCTTTGATAAAAAAAGGGAATGCAGGTTGATTTAGAAATCGCATAAAAAATGAGGTTTTGAATATGTCGGCACTAATGACTTTGGATCAAGCACTTGAAACGGTATTGCAATTGCCATGCGAGCAACAAGAAATGCTGGTGCAGATTTTACAACTGCGCCAAATTGAAATACGCCGCGCTGAAATTGCTGCTGAGGCACAATATGCCGTTAATTCTTTTTATGCAGGTCAATTGCAAGCCAGTTCTGCGGAAGCTGCAATCGCGCAACTACATCAATTTATCGCGCAAGACGAATGAGAAAAATCGTTATCACTCCAAAGTTTCAACGCGCATATCGAAAAGTGACAAAGCGTGATTCTGCACTACAAATTCATCTTGATGATGTCATTCTTATGATGCAACGCGATGTTTTTGCACCGTCATTAGGTACACACAAATTGAGTGGTGCTTTGGCAGGACTATGGGCTTGCACCTGTGGTTATGATTGTCGTCTGATTTTCAAACTGGAAAAAGATTCAGAAAACTGTGAAGTGATTTTGCTATTAGATATTGGCAATCACAATGAAGTGTACTAACTCCGTACTGGAACATCACTAGCGTGGATTTCTACTATGGCAGAGCAGATAGCACCCACGTTCGCCTCGGACAGTGATTTTGATCTTTTTGATTCTTTAATAAAACCGCATTCCATTTGTACAAAGTGAGATGCAGTGCTGATTGAAATAGCTAAAATAATTTGAAAAACCAGCGAAATTATGGCAATTGCTGATCTGTATCTAAAGAATTATGGAAATCAAAACGATATAGCAGCCACAACACAATAAACACTCCAACAAGAAACCAATCTGGACCAATAATCCACAGTGTAAACGGCGTTGCAATCAAGAAAATACGTGTGCCGTTATGATATTGATTTCCAGCCAAATTAAGCACGTTAGAGACAACAAGATCAGCATCGCCTTCAAAATAATTCGCTGGCAAATTGATGAGAAAACCACTCTGGTTGTAGTAACGTAACGCCAACGAAAAATGTAAAAACGCATTAAAAAATACGCCAGCCAATGCCAGCAATTTTAGTTTGATCAATAAATCAGAAACTGGTGGAAAAAAACTTAATGCTTGAGATAACGCATAGATTTTTTCACTGGTAAAACTCACTTGCATTATACCTAAACCAATCACCATTGATGTTGATGCAAATAACGTTGCTGACATCACCCAATTGCGCATTGTTTGAATTGCAAGAATATCTTTATCCTTTTCACGCAGCGTTTTTACCCAGCATGACGAAGATAACTAGACCGCCCGCGATGTGTTTGGTGTGGCGTATGGCGCAGAATCCAACTGAGATAAACATGATAACCTGTCAGCAATAATAGACCTATCGCATCAATTATCATTGCCCAAGGATGATATAGCAACGCAGAAATAGAAAAACTTGACATAAAAATGCTCAAATCGACCGTACACTTAAACTCAGTGCTAAAACTAAAGCTGCACTAGAATCTCCGAATTGGCTGGCAATACTTCAACTGTCGCACCGGAATGAATAAGCTGCTCGGTTTCCATCACATTCATTACTGCATCAAGCACTTCAGGGTCTTGACCAGCAATTGCATTGAGTGCCGCTCCTACAATTTCAGGGCGCGTTGCAGCAGCTTCAGCCATCTGTTGCGATACTTTAAATGCTGTTTCGCTTTTAATTAAACCAACACGATTATCGCCATCTTGTTTCATTGCGCTTGTCACCTGCACTAAACGTTTTACAACTTTGTCAGTAATGTTATTGACCATTTGCCGATCAGTAAATGCAACCTTGCGAATATACACCGAACCCAATTGATAACCCCATTGCTCTGATAACGGCGACACCGTAGCGCGAACGCGCCGACTCAATTGATGACGATCTTCCAACATCTTATCCATTTCTAAATTGCTCAACGTTGAAATCGTCGAACTTGCAACATTTGCTTGCAATGACGCATCAGGATTCGCATTGCGAAATAAATATGCAACGGATCGCTCACACGCATTTCATACCAAATGCCACACCCATTGGCGTTCCTTCTTCAGAATTCACCATTTGATCTCGCAAATAATGCTGGCGCAAACTGGTTGAAACACGATAACGCTTGCCGAAAAATGGCACTAATAACGCTTTCAGACCAAAATAACCCAACGGAAAGCGCAATCCTGGTTCCGTTAATGTACCAATTACCTTGCCGAATAGTGTAAACACTTGCGCTTCACATTCTTTAACAATCGCATACAGTCCTAATGATCGTGCGATTGCTAATAATAGCGGAATGTATACAAGACCGAGAATAAACGAGATTCATCATGCTGAATGAATCATCAACGTCAAATAACATTGCATCTCTCCTATGGAACTTTAA
>NZ_PPGH01000016.1 GCF_002958735.1 Chromatium okenii
TCATTGAAACGGTACTTAAAGAAGAAAATTACCGGCTGGTTTTTGCGGCGAGTGGTTTGGAAGCCTTATCACTGCTGCGCCAATTACGCCCGGATGTCGTATTGATGGATGTGCGAATGCCGGATATGGACGGAATTACGGCGACGCAGCGATTAAAAGCGTTGCCGCAATTTGCGCAATTGCCGGTGATTATGATTACCGGTCACAGTGAAAAAGCAGTGGTGGTTGATAGTTTGCGTGCTGGCGCGACGGGTTTTTTGGTTAAACCGTTTGGACGTGACACGTTAATCACTAAATTGCGCGAGGCATTGGGAGCGCCGTGATGTCATCGCGGCGCTCGTTTGGTTTAGTCGCGCAGCAGGTGGCGACGATAATGGCGCAGTTCGTTGATTGATTCGCGGATGTCTGCCAGCGCAAGATGTTGATTTTCTTTTTTAAAACTGTCGGCAACTACTGGCGCCCAGCGTTGCGCGAGAATTTTTAGCGTACTCACGTCGAGATTGCGGTAATGACAGTAAGCGTCAAATTTTGGCATCCAATGGGCGAGAAAACGCCGATCCTGACAGATGCTGTTTCCGCACAACGGCGAAGCGCCAGCCGGAACCCATTCCGCTAAAAACTCAAGTGTCGCTGCTTCGGCATCGCTGACGGTGAACGCACTGGCATTGACCCGCGCCAGCAAACCCGATGCGCCGTGATGGGTGCGATTCCATTCATCCATACCATCTAAAATTGCTGCTGGCTGGTGAATTGCGATGACCGGCCCTTCTGCCAAAATAGTTAATTCGCTATCGGTGACGATGGTGGCGATTTCTAAAATAGAATCCTGCGCTGGGTCTAATCCGGTCATTTCCAGATCAAGCCAAATCAAATGATTTGCGTGTTGTGTCATGGGTTTTTCATTCTCGTTTGATGATGTTAATACACAGATGCGCGACGTATTGATTCAATTTTCAAAGTAGGTGTTCACTGACCACTGATAACTTTTTTCAACAGACTAGAAAACGCGCTACAACACAACCATATTCATTGCCCTTATCAATCACACGAACCATCAATCATGCCAAAACCAACTGAACTCAATCTGCATCGTCAATCCCGCGTGTTAGAAATCCGGTATGAAGACGGCGCACATTTCACGCTGTCTTGTGAATATCTGCGGGTGTATTCGCCCTCCGCAGAAGTGCAGGGTCACGGTCCCGGACAGGGCGTGTTGCAACTCGGCAAGGAAGATGTCGGCATCGACCGTATCGAACCAGTCGGCAATTATGCCGTGTGTTTGCATTTTGACGACGAACACAACACCGGTATTTATTCTTGGGATTATCTCTATCGGCTCGGCACGGAGCACGAAATGCTGTGGCAGTCTTATCTCACAGCGTTAGAACAAGCCGGACAACCGCGCAAAATCAAGCCATCCTGAGCGTTGATCGCTTTGATGTAACATTATCCTTTCCGCCATTTTAATCACGATCAGGGACGCAGCATGTCCAACGAAAAAACCACTCATTTTGGTTATCAACAGGTTCCCGTTGCGGAAAAAGCCGTGCGGGTGCGCGAAGTGTTCGATTCGGTCGCCTCGCGCTACGATTTGATGAACGATCTGATGTCGCTCGGCATTCATCGGCTGTGGAAACGCCATGCGATTGAATTGGCGGGAGTGCGCCGAGGACAACGGGTGCTCGATTTAGCCTCTGGCACGGGCGATCTCGCCGACCGTTTTGCGGGCATCGTCGGCGCAGAAGGCTCAGTGGTGATGTCCGACATCAACGCTGCGATGCTCAACGAAGGGCGCGGGCGAATGCTCAACCGAGGGCGCGTCGGCAATCTGCACTACGCGCTGATTAACGCCGAGCAAATTCCGTTTGATGACAATCACTTTGATTGCGTCACCATCGGCTTTGGGCTGCGCAACGTCACCGATAAACAGGCAGCGATCAATGAAATGTATCGCGTGTTGCGTCCGGGCGGTCGGGCGTTGATTCTGGAATTCTCGCATCCAGTCAGCAAATCGTTGAGCAAAGTTTACGATCTGTATTCGTTCTCAGTGCTGCCGACGCTGGGGCGGTTGGTCGTCAATGATCCGAACAGTTATCGCTATCTGGCCGAGTCGATTCGAATGCACCCGGATCAAGACACGCTGCGGTCGATGATGGAAACCGCTGGGTTTGAACGCTGCGAGTATTTCAATCACAGCGGTGGCATCGTCGCCATTCATCGGGGGTACAAACTGTGACCGAGGGCATTCAGATTCCAGACGCACTGCTGGCGGTGATCGAGCAGGCAGTGAATCGTTATATCGCGCTTGATGCGGCGCAGGGCGCAGGATTTGCCGCGCTCACCGGGCGCATGATTGCGATTGAACTCAAGGGTTTCGGGACTCGCGTCACCGTGATTCCGAACGCGCATGGCGTGCAACTGTTCGGTGATTATGACGCGCCGCCAGATTGTTTAATTCGTGGTACGCCGCTGGGTTTGGCACGCATGGCGATGACCGAGCGCAAGGAAACCCAATTGGTTTCTGGCGAAATCGAAATCAGTGGCGATACTGCGCTGGCGCAGGCATTTAACACCGCGCTGGCGAATCTCGATGTCGATTGGGAAGAGCAATTGGCGCAGATCATTGGCGATCCGTTTGCGCGACAAGTCGGCAAACAATGCCGCGAAGCCGAGCATTGGCAACAGCGCACTTCCGAATCCATGACCGCTTATTTGAAAACCTATTTGCAGGAGCAGCGCCGATTGGTGCCAACCCGCGACGAGGTGGAGGCGTTTTTAATGCAAGTGGATTTACTGCGCGATGACTGCGAACGGGTTGCAGCGCGCATTGAACGGCTGGCGCAACGGGCAGCAGCGGTTGGCGTCCATTTATGATGGGACCGCGACAAGCGTTGCGGCTGTTCCGCATCAATTGGGTGTTTCTGCGTCACGGTCTCGACGAAGTGGTTTTAGCGACCCATCTGTTTCGACCCCTGCGTTGGATCATGTATCTGCTGCCGTGGCATTGGGTGGAGCGCGATTTGCCAGCCTATCCAGTGCGGGTGCGGCAGGCGCTGGAAGATTTAGGACCGATTTTTGTCAAATTCGGACAGATTCTCTCCACCCGCCGCGATTTGCTGCCCGACGATTTGGCGGTGGAGCTGGCGAAACTTCAGGATCAGGTTCCGCCTTTTGATGGCGCAGAAGCACGGGCACTCATTGAAAAGGCTTGGGGTTGTTCCGTTGATAAGGTGCTGGATGAATTCAATCCAATTCCGCTGCTTCTGCTTCGATTGCGCAGGTGCACACCGGACGCTTAAAAAATGGCACTGAAGTTGTCGTTAAAGTGCTGCGCCCCGGAATTGAACGCACCATTCGTCAAGATTTAGCCTTGATGTATACGCTGGCGTATTTCGCCGAACGCTATTGGAAAGAAGGTAAACGCCTGCGTCCAATTGAAGTCGTGCGCGAATACGAAAAGACCGTTTGTGACGAATTGGATTTGCAACGCGAAGCCGCCAACGCTTCAAAAATTCGGCGCAATTGGCAGAACAGCGACATGCTGTATATTCCAGAAGTCTATTGGGATTGGACGCGCCCAACAGTCATGGTCATGGAGCGGATTTATGGCACACCAGTGAGTGATGTTGAAACGCTCAAAGCGCAAGGCGTGAGCATGAAATTATTGGGTGAACGCGGCGTTGAAATCTTTTTTACGCAGGTGTTCCGCGATAACTTTTTTCATGCCGATATGCACCCCGGCAATATCTTTGTTGAACCGTCTGGGCGTTATATTTCAATTGATTTCGGAATTGTCGGAACGCTCACCACCGAAGATCAGCGTTATTTAGCCGAGAATTTGCTGGCGTTTTTTGAACGCGATTATCGGCGCGTTGCTGAATTGCACGTTGAATCGGGCTGGGTTCCACATGGCACTCGCGTTGATGAATTTGAAAGCGCAATCCGTACCGTCAGCGAACCGATTTTTGAAAAGCCGCTGGCAGAGATTTCATTCGGGCATTTTCTGGTGCGGCTATTCCAAACCGCTCGGCGTTTCAATATGGAAATTCAACCGCAGTTGGTGTTGTTAGAAAAAACGCTGTTGAATATCGAAGGTTTGGGGCGAATGCTTTATCCAGAATTGGATTTATGGACAACCGCCAAACCGTATATGGAACGCTGGATGAAAGATCAGGTTGGCATTAAAGGCTTATTTGATCGCACCAAACGCAATATCTATTCCGTTGCCGATCAAACGCCAGAATTGCCGTTAATTGCGTATCGTATTCTCATGGCGTATGACAAACGGTTGCGCACGATTGAGCCAGTCAATAAACCAACCACTCAACCAGCGAGTGCGCCAGTGTTGAGTCAAATCATTAGCGGTGCAACGTTGTTAATTTGTGGAACGTTGGTGCTGTTATTTGGTCCCGGTCAATGGCTGCCAGAAACAACAGGAATGGCGCTGATGATGAGTTGTTATATTGCTGGTGGGTTGCTGTTATTGCTCGCTGCGCGTCGTGCTTAATGAATAAAGCTGTTTCATTGTGATTGATTGTTTCAACAATTATTCTGAAATCTTGTATTGGACGCCATGCCTACAGCAGCTCCACTTGATCCTGATGCTGAATTCTGTTTGCGCCAAGCAGTGAAACACATTTTCACTCTAGCGCGAGACGGCATTGTGATTACTGATCGTATTCCGCGTATCACTGCGGTTAATCCGTCTTTTACGCGCATTACCGGTTATACCGAAGCCGAAGCGCGTGGACAAAATCCCAGCATTCTCAAATCCGGTCATCATCCCCGGAGTTTTATCAAGAAATGTGGGACACGCTGGCGAAAACTGGATGCTGGCGCGGTGAAGTGTGGAATCGGCGCAAAACTGGTGAGGAATATCTGGAGCTGTTGAGCATTCAAGCCATTCGGAATAATGACGGCGAAACCGTTGGTTATCTTGGAGTTTTTGGTGATCTCAGCAGCGCAAAACGCGAAGAGGAATTAGAACTTGCGCGGCAAGCGGCTGAAGATGCCATGCGCATGAAAACGCAGTTTTTGGCGAATATGAGCCACGAAATTCGCACACCGTTGACTGCGATCATCGGCTTTGCAGAAACCATGACCGACAGTCGGCAAACGCTCGCCGAACGCGCTCATGCTGTGGACACCATTATTCGCAATGGCCGGCATCTGCAATCTTTACTCAACGATGTGCTTGATTTTTCAAAGATTCGCGCCAAACGCATCGAGCTGGAATATCTCCGAACGTCGCTGCCGGAGCTGTTGGCGGCCGCAGTAGACTCAGCGCGAGCGCAAACCGAGGAAAAACAACTGGAATTTGGTGTGCATTTCATGCCGCCGCTGCCATTGCATATTCGCACCGATCCTACGCGAGCGCGACAAATCATCTTCAATCTGCTCAGTAATGCGATCAAATTCACCGATATAGGCGCAGTGCGCTTGATTGTCAGCTTTATACCGGAACAAGAGCTGCTGGCAATTTCGGTACAGGACACCGGCTGTGGCATTGAAGATGAGCACATCGAGGCGCTGTTTGAGCCTTTTGCACAAGCAGACCGTTCCACCACGCGGCGTTTTGGTGGCACTGGCTTGGGGCTGTCGATTTCCAAAGAATTGGCGGAACAACTTGGCGGCGAAATTCAGGTCTCCAGCGCCGTTGGCATGGGTTCAGTATTTACCGTCACGCTGGCAACTGGACCGATTGATACAGCGGATTTAGTGTGGGACCTGCACGAATTTAATCAATCATCTGGTGTTCGTCCGGTGCGCACCGTGCGCGCACCAACGCTATTTGGCAACGTATTGTTAGCTGATGATAATCGCGCCAATCAAGATTTAATTGCACTGTATTTGCGCCGCTGCGGGTTGCAAGTGGAAATTGCAAAAAATGGTCAAGAAGCAGTTGAAAAAGCGCAGCAAGCAGATTTCGATTTAGTATTGATGGATATGCGAATGCCGATCATGGGCGGATTGGATGCAACCGAATTATTGCGCTTAACCGGTTTTGACAAACCGATTGTGGCATTAAGTGCAAATGTTGAGCGCAGCGATATTGAAGCTGCGCTGGCAGTGGGTTGTGATACTTATTTACCCAAACCAATTCATTTGGATGCGTTTTATCAAATGCTGATGCACTATTTGCCACAGGGAGAACATGCGCATCACGCAGTGAAAATCAATTCGTTACAGCTTGAAAATGATCCTGAACTAGCGCAGTTGCAGCGCCAATTTCATGCTGAATTGCCGCAGCGTTTAGCGAGAATGCGTGCTGCGTATATCGCTGCGGATTGGGATGAATTACGTTCACAAGCACATCAAATTAAAGGTGTCGGAACCAACTTTGGAATGCCCGAATTAACGCGTTTAGCTGGCGCGATGGAATTTCAAGTGTTACGGGGTGATATAAGTGAGGTCGCCGATTTAATTGAGGATATGGCGCATTTATGGCAGCAATGACGTTAATGGCTCCAGCAATTGCACTCGACATCATAGCTGGCGAGCCAATGCCTTATAACCTGTATTTAGCTAACGGTGTTCCGCTTGTCAGTAAAGGACAGATTTTTGATGATGACGATCAATTGGAAATTCTGCGGCGGCAGGGCTGGCGAATGCTCAATGCGGATAATACGACGAACGTACCGCCTAATGCGGTCACGCCAGAAGACGCAGCGTTATTTATGGATCAACAGCAGCGTGTGCGCTTTCAATTCCGCCCGCGCATTCCATTAAAAGAAGCGATCGCGTTGGTTGCAGATGATATGTCATTATCATTGAAATTATTGGTGCGCCTATTACGCGAAAAACAGCTCAGTAAAATTATTGAAGCAGACAATGGACGGCAGGCATTGGTACAGTTTTTCCGGCAACGCCCATATTTAGTGTTTCTCGATATTGAAATGCCGGGTTTAGATGGTATGGATGTCTTAAAACAAATTAAATCGTGGTCGCCGGAAACTTTCGTGTGTTTGGTGAGTGGCAATGCGACGATGGTTAATGTGAAAACTGCAAAAACCTATGGCGTTGACGCTTTTCTGGTTAAACCAATTAGCGGATTAAATCTACAGCGCGTGTTATCAATTTATATGCCGGAATGATATAGAAAACGTTAAAGCTCGCTGCAAACAGCGAGCTTTAATGCTGTCAAAACTGCTATTCGGTTTCTCGATAATACTTCGCTAAATCAGTCTCTTTCATTCGCGTCAGCGTATCGCGGGGAAAATGGCTCATCAATTCCCACGCCAGATTTAATGTCCCTTCAATTGAACGATCTTCAGATTCACCCTGCCCGACAAATTGCGCATCAAACGCATCAGCAAAACTGAGATAACGGCGATCACGTTCGGATAATTCATCCGCACCCACAATTGAAGCCAAATTGCGCGTTTCCTGCGCCCGCGCATACAGTGCGTATAATTGAGCAGCGACTCGCGGATGGTCTTCGCGGGTGTCATCTTTACCAATGCCATCTTTCATTAACCGCGATAAACTCGGTGAAATATGCACCGGCGGATAAATCCCCTGATTGTGCAATTCTCGTGATAAAACAATCTGTCCCTCGGTAATATAACCGTGAGATCAGGAATTGGATGCGTAATATCATCGGATGGCATAGAGACCACCGGCATCATTGTGATCGAGCCGTGACGCTCGTGAATACGCCCGCAGCGTTCATAGATTTCCGCCAAATCTGAATAGAGATAACCGGGATAACCTTTGCGTGCTGGCACATCGCCTTTTGCGGTCGCTACTTCGCGCAATGCCTCGGCGTAATTGGTCATATCGGTTAATACGACGAGCACATGTCGATCTAAATCATAAGCCAGATATTCTGCCGCAGTTAATGCGGTGCGCGGTAAAGTTAATCGTTCCACTGGTGGATCATCAGCGAGATTGATAAACATCACCACATTGCGCAATACGCCGGAATTGGCGAATTCATCGCGGAAGAATTTAGCATCCGCATACGACACGCCCATTGCCGCAAACACAATTGAAAAACTCGATTCTTGATCGACCAATTTGGCTTGCCGCACGATTTGCGCAGCCAATCGGTTATGCGGTAATCCAGAGCCAGAAAAGATCGGTAATTTTTGCCCGCGCACCAAGCTATTCAATCCATCAATCGTGGAAATACCCGTTTGAATGAACTCACGCGGATAAGTCCGTGCTGCTGGGTTAATTGCCGCACCACTTACCGGACGGCGTAGGCTTGATAACACTGGCGGACGTCCGTCACGCGGAACGCCTAAACCGTTGAATTCGCGTCCTAAAATCTCTGGTGACAGCGCGATTTCGACCGGTTCATCCAGAAACCGAATCCACGTATTTTCGAGGTCGAGATCGTCAGTGCCCTCGAAAACGAGAATCAATACCTCGTTGTCGGCAGCGCGAATGACCTGCCCGTTGCGCATCTGACCGGCGTGATCTTCGATTTGCACACGGTCGCCAAACGCGACGCCGGGCGTATTTTTAACCACGAGCAAACCGCCACGGGCTTCAATTGCGGTGCGATATTCTTTGATACTCATAGGCTTATCATCAATGCTGAATCGCGTTGGTTGAAATCAAAAGTATAGCGCGGCGCTGGCTGCTGCCGACCGCTGTCAACGCTCGCGCTGGCCGAGATTGGCGTGAATCACCGCGCCGTTGAGCACCGGCGCTTGGGCAGCAAACGCGACTGCTGCGGCAATTTCTGCCGGCTCAATCAATCGGTTAAATGCCGACAGCGCAGTGAACGCCGCGAGCAGGTCTGGGTTGCTGGCAAGCAGATCGCGCACTTGCTGGGTGTCGGTCACGCCGGGGCAAATCATGCAGGTGTGAATGCCGCGCCCCGCCAAATCCTGACAGGTCGCTCGCATCATGCCGACCAGCGCGTGTTTGGCAATGACGTAACTCGCCACACCGGGCACGGCTTTCTCCGCCAGCGTGGAGCCAATATAAATCACGCTAGATTCCGGTTTTAAGTGCGGAATCACGAGTTGATTCAGTGCATTGGCAGCGACGATGTTTAATTCCAACACGCGGCGTAAATCGGCCGCTGGCAAGCCGTCAATCGGATGACACTGCATCACCGAGGCGTTGTGTACCAGACAAATTCGCGTTGCAGCAGTCAATTCCAGTTCCAACGCGGGCTGCAGCGCCAGCACTGCATCCGGTTCCGCCAAATCACAGGTCAAATTGATGACCGCTGCTTCTGGACACGGGTTGCGCGAAATGTTGATGACGCGCCAGCCGTCACGATCAAATTGCTGCGCAATCGCCAACCCAATGCCAGAACTCGCGCCGGTAATAATTAACAAATTCATGCGGTTTGCTGCTCCCAAGATGAAAACGCCCATTGTCCCAGCCCAGACGATACGCCGAGTTCAATGGCGCGGAGATCGCGGCTGGCTAAATCTGGGTGCTCACGCAGCCTCGCCAGCAACAGCGCCGCCAATTCTTCGATGGTGACATTGCGCAGCGGCAGCGTCAGTACATCGCGGTGGAGAAAAGGAATCTGCTCATCGGCAAAATGCGCGAGCAGCATTCCGTCGCGCTGCTCCAGTCGTAAATACGGCGACTGCTGCGGCAGCAATACGCGCTCATCCCATTGATCGCACAGCGTTTTTAACACCCGTTTTAACAGCACGTAATCAAATGCCAGCCCGTCCGCGCCGACGGTGGTTGTCACTGCGGCCTGCACCTGAAAATTATGCCCGTGCAGATTTTCGCGTTCGGTCGCGGAAAACAGCGTGAAATGACCGGCGCTGAAATTGAGATATTCCTTGCTAATTTCGATGCGAATCAATGGTTTTTGGTTTGGCATGAGCGCGATGCTGCTTCTGAGTGATCTAACTATTCAACCACAGGTGCACGGCGATACTGGCGGCATAACCGAGCGCAATCGCTGGCATCCATTTGAGATGCCCGAAAAAGGTGTAAGCGCCACGCCCGCTGCCGAACCAATCGACAACAACGAACCGATACATTTTTCTTAACTTTCGTTAACTGCCACGTTAAAAACGTGGGGTATATCTACCAAGGCGCGTAACAGGATATTACGCGCTCCGACAACATCTCTATTGACCCAATCTCCAGAGACTAATCGTATTCTTTTTGCGCCACCAATTTGTTTTATTTCACCCGTTTCGGGGTGAGTCTTGCTGGTATACGCTTCACACACATCTAACACTGTTTTTCCATACTCAAATGCTTTATTTTTCAAGAACTGCTTAAAGCGATAATGGGCAAAGGTTAACAGATTGCGGACGGTTTTACTGCTGATTTTTCTTCCCGCTTTACTGACCATTTGCGAAGTTTCAAAAGTGGGCAGCAGAATACAATCAAAGTTTTTTACAAAAAACAACGCGGCTTTGTGGTGCAGTTCATCAATGAGATTCTGCACCTTTTGACGCATTCGTAAACCCGCTAACAACATTCTTTTCTTTTTTTGTTTCCCTGCTTTCGATGCACGGGAAAGCAAATCATCAAGGTAATGCGCCATGCGTTGAATGCGTGAAAAATCGCCACTGCCAATCAAGCCACATGAATCAGTTGAATAGAAAGTCGCAAACGTTCTTACGCCGGGGTCAATCGCTACCACACCAAGGGCTTGGTTCTCGCCATAAGGTACAAGGTGTTTTGTGGGGACGGCTAAGTAAAATTTGCCAGCTTTCCATACCAGCCGAGAGTCACGAAAAGACTCTGGTAAAGATTCGGCATAACCCAAACCTTTGCCAGAGACTTGTGGGTAAATACCTTTATTGCTAATAGCGGTTTTGGGAATAAAGCAGGATTGTATCGGGTCTTTGCGGCTACGAAAGCGAAAGGTCGTCCGTTTGCCACTGCCTTTATTGGCTTTGCACGTTTTCCAAAAAGCGTTGTGTGCATCTTTAATGGCAGTGCCTTTAATTTGAAAAGGCGTATCTTTTGTCCATGCAGGCAATAAACGGGTGAACATCTTTTTAATGTCCATCCATGATGGCTTTGCTCCCTCATAATCGCGTAACAAGGCAATCGTGGCGTTATAAACGTAGCGGCTCACTTTCATCCAGTGCTTGAATTGCGCTCTGTTCTGCGCGGTTGGATATAGCTTGAGCAACTTGCTTTTTGTAATTTCTAAGTCCGTGCATTCTACAACTGAAGACGTGTAGGATATTGAGCAAGTCTTGAGTAAGTTCGACTGCGGGGCTGAGTGTGTCTTCTGATAAAACCACGAGTTTTCCACCATTTGACTCGATAACAAATCGAATGAGTTCATGTCCAAATCGCGCAAGTCGGTCTCGGTGGGCAACCACAAGCGTGATGTGAGTTCCGCGCATTGCGCGTTCCAAAATGGTGTTAAGTCCTTTTCTTTTGAAATTGAGTCCACTACCAATGTCCTTAATTATTTCTGCTTGCGGATTGATTGCACATAAATTGAACTTGGCGGTCAAGATCATCTTTTTGTTTATCGCTAGACACGCGACAGTAATAGATGACGCCGGCAGCGATGATGACCGGCTTGGATTTGCGCAGATGCACAAATTCTTCTGCCATGACAAATAGATACGCTAACGCAAAGATCACCAGCGCCAGATAACCCACTGGGTGCGCCGTTAAATCGGGTGCGCTCGTGAGCGTCGCTGCCGAAGTGGTTAACGGCAATAAACACAATGCAATCAGACTGATAATGCGAGCAGTCACTGGTTCAGACCTCACCGGCTGAACTCCCGCTCAACTCGCTTGCAGCAACGCGACGACTGCGGCATGACCGCTTTCAGTCGCCCACTGCAGCGCAGTTTTGCCACCAAAATCTTTGAGCGTGCGATCGGCGTGATGCCGGAGCAGCGTTTCCACAGTTTTGATATGTCCTTGTTTCGCTGCCCAAATCAGCGCCGTCCAGCCTTCAGTGGATTCCTGATGATCGACCATCGCGCCGCGCTGCAACAGCAAATCCACAGTTGCAGCGTGATTGTTGGAAGCCGCCAGCATCATCGCCGTGTAACCGCCCTTATCTACTGCGTCGATTTTCGCGCCAGCATCGAGCAGTCGCGCCACCACTGGCGTGTGTCCGTACAACGCCGCTTTCATCAACGGCGTCCAGTTGCAACTATCACGCACATCGGGCTGGCGCTGGGTCGAGAGCAGTTGATTCAACGCCGTCAAATCACCCGCTGCCGCAATGTCGAGCATCTCTTCGCTCGCACTCGCTCCAGTTGCATCGGCAGCGGTTTGCTCAGATTCCGAAGTGTTGCAGGCAGTCAGACTGCTAAAAAGGACGGCGGCAAGAGTGATGGTGGAAAAGAAGTTCATACGCGTTGTTCTCTCAATAAAGACAAATTGATCACATCGCATTGGTTATAACAAACTCTTACAACTTCCCTTTTGACATTTCACAAGCACACTATCTGCGCCAACACAGGGCACTTTATGGATTTCGCCATCTTTGCGCGATTCGATCAAATTGGTGCCTTTACTGCTGATTTTGCAGCCGCGCTGTTTCGCGTATGCCTCCGCCTGCGCCGCAAAACTGACCGAGCTGGTGAGTGTCGATTTCGGTTTAGGCAGTTCCATCATGTTTGCCTTGGCGACTGGCGGTTTGGGTTTTGCCACAACCGGCGCAGGTTTCGACGTTGTTGATTTATCAGGTGCTTTAGCAGAAGCAGTCGCTGCAACTTTGGCAACCGGCGCGGGCGCAGGTTTTGCTGCGGCAACTGGCTTTGCGGCAACAGTTTTAGTTTTTGATGATTCGGGCGCAGGTTTCGTGGCAGATGACGCAGTGGTTGCGGCGAGTTTAGGTGCGGGTTTTACGACAGGCGGAGTCACCACCGCTGGCGCCGATTTTGTTGCCACGACTGGTTTTGCCGACGGTTGCTGCGGTGCTGGTGGAACCACCTTTGCCACGCTTGGCGGAGTTGCTGATTTAACGACCGCAGCAGGTGGCGGATTCGGTTTAGAAACCGGCTGCGGTGCAACTTGCATCACTGGTGCTGGCGGTGACACTGGGCGCACTGGTGGTCGGGCGACTGGCGTCATATCCGGCTCAACCGTTTCATCAGACTCCGCAGATGCTTCGTCGGCAGTAGCCACTGAAGAAGCAACGGGCTGGGCTGGCTGACTGGGTTCTCGAATCGTGCGACTTTCGACTGGCGGCGCATCTTTTGCCCACGCATCTTTGAATCCTTCCGCAGGTGGAGTGGCGCGAGCCAATCGACTGCGATTTTCCGACCAAGATTCGCGCAGTGATGACAGCGATTCGGTCAGCGCATCGTGGAGATTTTCAGTGTAATCAGTGCGCTGGGCGGGTTTGTCGCTGACCGCAGGAGCGACTAATTCGGCTTTGGTCGCCACTTTGGTTCCACCAGCTTGTTCCACAAAATAAGACGTGATTTCAAGCACTGTGCCCGGTTTAAACTTTGCGTCCGCCGCGAGATCAGCGAGAGCATTGGCGTCGAGCTGGCGCTGCACGATGAAACGATCTTCCGTTGAACGACTGATGATCCAACCTTTGCTGCGTGCCGCACCCATCGCCACCGATTTCGCCTCAACACGGGGCGCGTTGGACAACACAATTTGCGGAAATGCCTCAAGATTCATCGCCTCGGCAGCAATCTCATCTGTGCGCACATTTTTGGCATTTCCCGCACAGCCGCTCAGATTTGCGCCAAGTAGTGCCAAACCACAAATCACGGCAAGTAAACGCACATTCACCCCAAATTCCTCATCCCAGTTCATCATCAAAAATCAGCGACGCATCGCAGCAGGTCGCGCCCAGAAAAGTCTTCAGTTGCTGAATGTTAGCATAGCCATTTGCGTTCAATTCTGGCAGAGGCAGCGCAGTGCGCAGCAACGATCACTTGAGGATAACGCCAACAACCTTTACAATTCCGCGCTTATTCGCCGATGTAGCTCAGTTGGTAGAGCAACGCATTCGTAATGCGTAGGTCTGGGGTTCGAATCCCCATCTCGGCTCCAACATGAAAAGGCGGTTATGGTTGTTACCATAACCGCCTTTTTTTCGTCTCGTATTTCTCTCACCAACGCAGGTCATGTCTCCATGTCACGCAAAACATTACTTATTTTTTTAAGTTTATTCGTTTGCAGTACGGTCGCGTATTGGAACAACAGCGCTTCCCAGCGCCAGCGATGCCAACTCGAAAAGGTGGTCGATGGCGACACGCTGCGCGTGAACTGTCGCGGAAAATCAATCAGCGTTCGTCTGCATTGCATTGATGCACCTGAAAAAAGCCAAACACCGTGGGGCGCACGTTCCACTGCGGCGCTGCGGCGGCTCGCGCCATCACAGTTGGAACTCGACATCACCGATACCGACCGTTACGGACGCACCGTCGCGGATGTGTACATGGGCGGCGCCGATCATCGAATGCTCAATTTAGAACAAGTGAGAAGCGGCAACGCTGCCGTTTATGCCCGTTATTGCGACGATGATCGCTTTGTGCGTGCCGAACGTGAGGCGAAATTGGCGCGGCGCGGCATCTGGAGTCGCGCTGGCGACCAACAAACGCCGTGGTCATATCGGCATCAGCGTTAATGCCATGACCGACGCAGACTGGATGAAATTGGCGCTGGCGCTCGCCGAACGCGCCGCGAATCTCGGCGAAGTGCCGGTTGGCGCAGTGCTGGTGCGCAACGATGAGCTCATCGGCGAGGGCTGGAATTGCCCGATTGCGCATCACGACGCCAGCGCCCACGCCGAAATTCAGGCGCTGCGCGATGCTGGGCAGCGCGTCAGCAATTATCGCCTGCCGAATACGCGGCTTTACGTCACCTTAGAACCGTGCGTCATGTGCGCTGGCGCGATGATTCACGCCAGAATTGACACCGTTATTTTTGGCGCATTTGATCCGAAAGCTGGCGCTTGCGGCAGCGTATTTAATCTATTGCCATCTGATGCGCGTTTTAATCATCGTACTGCCTGTTATGGCGGTATTCTTACTATTGAATGCGCGGAAATGCTGCGCCAGTTTTTTCGAGCACGGCGTCTGCGTTCTCATCAACCAATGTATTCGGAATCAATTGCACCATGAACCGCTTATTACAGTTCGCGCATTTCATTGATTTATGCAACCGCCAAATAGGTCGCGCCAGCGTTTGGCTCATTCTCGGCGCAGTGCTTCTCAGCGCACTTGCTGCAACATTGCGTTATCTTTTCGATTGGGGCTCAAACGCGATGATTGAAGCGCAGTGGTTTTTATTTGGACTGGTGTTTTTATTATGCGCACCGTGGACGCTGCAAGAACAAGGACATGTTCGCGTTGATATTATTTATACCCGCTTATCAACCCGCTGGCGAGCAATCGTTGACATCGTTGGCGGACTGCTTTTTTTATTACCAGTGTGCATTTTAATTTCAGTGAACGCTTGGGATTATTTTCTGTTGTCATTTCAGCAAAATGAATCTTCAATGAATCCCGGCGGATTACTCTGGTGGCCAATGAAACTCGCCATTCCCATTGCCTTTAGCCTGCTCGCAGCGCAGGGCGTTGCAGAAATCATTAAAGCGGTTGCCGTATTACGCAATCAGTCTGCTTCAAAACACGGAGATTGAAATGGAAACTTGGGTCATTGCAAATCTTGCCCCGATGATGTTTACCGCATTGGTGCTGTTTTTACTCATTGGTTATCCAGTCGCTTTTTCATTGGCAGCAGTCGGAATACTCTTCGGATGGATCGGCATTGAATTTGGCTTATTAACACCAGCACTATTGCAAGCATTACCCGATCGTGTATTCGGCATCATGCGCAACGAAATTCTATTAGCCATTCCTTTTTTTACGTTTATGGGCTTGATTTTAGAACGCAGCGGAATGGCAGAAGAATTACTCGACACTGTGGGGCAAATGTTCGGCAGTATTCGCGGCGGTTTAGCGTATGCCGTGATTATTGTTGGCGCATTGCTGGCAGCAACTACCGGCGTCGTTGCGGCATCAGTCATCGCAATGGGTTTAATTTCATTGCCAATTATGTTGCGCTACGGCTATCACGCACCGTTTGCAACCGGCGTTATTACCGCCAGCGGCACGCTCGCGCAAATCATTCCACCATCATTAGTATTAATTGTGATGGCCGACGTATTGGGGCGCTCAGTCGGTGCGATGTATCAGGGCGCATTATTGCCCGGATTGCTGTTAACTGCGTGTTATTTAATTTATGTTTTTGGCGTGACGGTATGGCGACCAAATCACGCACCAGCATTGCCATTAGCAGCACGAACGCTGCATGGTTGGGCGCTGGCAGTGCGCGTATTAATTGCGTTAATACCGCCGTTAGCCCTGATTTTTCTCGTATTAGGAACAATTTTCATTGGCTGGGCAACACCAACTGAAGGCGGCGCAATGGGTGCAGTGGGTGCATTGTTATTAGCGATCATTAAACGACGACTCAATTTAGAAGTTTTAATTCAATCATTGACGGCGACTGCAAAAATCACCAGCTTTGTCGTGTTTATTTTAATTGGCTCAAGTGTGTTTAGTTTGACTTTTCGCGGGATTAACGGCGATTTATGGGTTGAGCAATTGTTAACTGGCTTGCCGGGTGGTGCGCTGGGTTTTTTAATTGTCGTTAATCTATTGGTTTTGTGCTGGCATTCTTTCTCGATTTCTTTGAGATTGCATTTATTATTCTGCCACTGCTCGCGCCCGTTGCCGCTAAATTGGGCATTGATTTAGTGTGGTTTGGCGTGTTATTGGGTGTGAATATGCAAACCAGTTTCATGCACCCACCATTTGGATTTGCACTATTTTATTTGCGCTCAGTTGCACCGCCGCAGGTACGCACTGTAGATATTTACTGGGGCGCAGTGCCTTTCCTCGTCATTCAAATCATCATGGTTATTCTCATCATTACTTTTCCGCAAATCGTGAGTTGGGGTTTAGATGCTTCAACCACAATGACCACACCAGTTGAAATTACCGTGCCGGAGCAAAGCGGATCAACGTTATTGAATAGCGATGATTTTGGCAATTTGTTTAGTCCGCCAGAACAACCAACACAGCAGTAATGTGCAATGAAGAAAAATAAATTGGCTAGAAACGCATCGCCAAAACGTGATGCGTTAACAACATTTCAACCGTTAAGCGGCAAGGTTAATCAACAATTACCAAATGCGTTTGCAGTGCTGCCACTGTTAATTGCAATGGGGATTGTGCCGCTGATTGTCTTGTTAAAAGTGATTCCAATTCCGCCGGATTACCAACAATTTTGGATCACGGAATACGTTTTCGATTTCTTTTCATATTATAAAGCGCAAATAATCATTTTTTGCGCAGGGTTTATTTTAGTCAATGCGTTAATAATAAATCATTTGGGTCAATTACCGCGCCGACAGTTCAGACTTAAAATTCCGCTCATGATTTACGCAATGATGATCGTGTTCAGCACACTATTTTCTGCGCATCATCCAATTGCATTTAGCGGTTTTTTTGAACGTTATGAAGGTATGTGGGTTTTGCTATCCTATTTGATTTTAATGCTCGGAGCCTATCTTTTTATCAGCACACTAAAACAACTGTGGTTAATTCTCGGAGTATGGTTAGCAGCACTCTGTATTATTTCTATCATTGGCTTATTCCAATTCATTGGCGTTGACATTTTTCAAACCACTGCGGGGCGGTTTTTAATTTTGCCCAGCCAATACCAGAGTATTGCAAATAGTTTAGATTTTAATTTTCCAAAGTATTGGATTTACGCAACGCTCTATAATCCCAATAATGTCGCCAGCATGATGGCGCTTGCTTTGCCAATGACTGCCGTCTGTTTTTTTCTTTCTCAATCGAAAATTCGCCGCATTGGATTTGGTGTATTAACAGGATTATTTGCGCTGGTGCTGGCAGGCACTCATGCGCGAGGCGGATGGATTGCTGTCATTTGTGCTGCGCTTTTATTGTTTGGCGTTTTCATGCGGCATGACTTATTGCGCTATTGGAAATGGTTGAGCGCATTGAGTTTGGTTGCAGTGATAGCGTTTGCAGTGCTGATTTTCTGGGGAGTGCAGCGGGCAAATACTGTCACCTTAGATCAACATCATGCTGATTATTCAATACAAGTTGCGCCAGAACATTTGAGTGAACGCCTCATTCGTCATTATGGAACGCTGGGATCGGGAAGGCTGTATATTTGGATTAGATCACTGCAAATGGCGAGAGAAACTGTTTTATTGGGACGCGGACCAGATACCTTTGCGCTGTATTTTCCAAATCAGGATAGCTATAAACGCTTTTTTAATCAGCCAGAGGCTTTTGTTGATAAGCCTCACAATCTGTATATTCAAACATGGTTAAATCTCGGTGGTTTGGCAACCTGCGCATTTTTGGCAATGATTATTTTACACGCAGTGCGCACTTTTCAGTTATTAACTAAGGCGCAGCCAAACAGTGAATTTTATATGTTATCATCTGGATTGTATGCAGGTTGGTTTGCCTATCTTGTTGCAGCGATGTTTTATGATAGCGTGGTATCAGTTGCGCCTGCATTTTGGATTATTTTCGGTTTGAGTTTGGCAGTTAATCATCAATTAGACAGCGCGATCAAGTCAGAAATCCCGCTGCACTTTCCATCTAACAATGTATTCACCATTAACCGAGCATTAAATATGAATAACGAACTCTATTATGGCGATAATCTGGAAGTGCTGCGCAACAAGATTGAAAAAAACAGCATTGATTTGTGTTATATCGATCCGCCGTTTAATTCTAAACGCAATTATTTCCAGATTTATACCAATGTCGGTAAGGAAGATCAGGCGCAAGCACAGGCATTTATTGATACTTGGACGTGGAACATGCTGGCAGAACAAGCCTTGCGTGAAATTAGCTGCAATGAAAATGGGCGCTATACCACGCAAACGGTTGATTTAATGAAAGGGCTTCATGCGGTATTGGGCACTGGCGGTTTGCTGTCTTATTTACTCAGTATGACGCAGCGGATAAATGAGATTCAGCGCGTATTGAAACCGACCGGCAGCTTTTATTTACACTGCGATCCCACTGCATCGCATTATTTGAAGTTGATTTTAGATAGTATTTTTTGCCCGCGTGGCGGGGATTATAAAAATGAGATTATTTGGCATTACCGACGCTGGACAGGTAAAGCAAAAAAGTTTCAAGAATTGCACGATATAATCTTTTTTTACGCAAAAGGGAAAGATTATGTTTTTAACGTTCCATATACTGAATACACAGAAAAATCTTTAAAAAGAAAAGAAAATTATCACACAAGAATCAAAAACGGTGAGGTTTTCGTCACTTCGGTAGATGATCGTGGCGTAAGAGAAAACGATGTTTGGCAAATTCCAATTTTAAACTCACAATCTAAAGAACGCCTCGGTTATCCCACGCAAAAACCAGAAGCATTATTAGAGCGCATTATTCAAGCCAGCAGCAATGAAGGCGATGTGATTTTAGATGCTTATTGCGGTTGCGGCACGACCGTTGCCGTTGCGCAGCGATTAAAACGCCAATGGATTGGCATTGATATTACTTATCAGAGCATTGCCGTTATTCTTAAACGAATGACAGAAAAGTTTGGCGCTGAAATCGCAGATGCAATCACGTTATCTGGTATTCCGAAAGATATGGCATCGGCGCAGGCGTTGGCACTCAAAAAAGATGATCGACTGCGCAAAGAATTCGAGAAGTGGGCGGTGCTGACCTATACCAATAATCAGGCAGCGATCAATGAAAAGAAGGGCGCAGATAAAGGAATTGACGGCGTTGCTTATATTATCACTGGAAATCATAGCAGTGAAAAAGTCGTGTTTCAGGTGAAATCAGGCAAGGTGGGGCGTGGTGATATTGCTAAATTGAGAGGCGATCAAGCGCGAGAACAGGCAGTGATGGCATTTTTAATTACGCTCAATGATCCAACCAAAGATATGCTTGATGAAGCATTAGCGGCTGGTATTTATCATTATCCATTGCTACGTCGTGATTATCCCTGTATTCAAATTGTCACCATCCGCGATATGCTTGAACAGAAACAGTTGTTTGATTTTCCGCATAAGCACGATGTTTTGAAAACATCAGATTTGGTTATTGAAGATACGCAAAAAGAATTATCGTTAGATGAAAGCGACGAGGAATAAAAAACGCTGGCGGTTTATTAACCGCCAGCGTGATTATTTCATTCGTTCTGCATTAACGCCGCGAGCCATTTGCTCCATGAGCGCCAGCACCTGTGCCATTACCCGCGCCAGCTCCATCGCGTGGACCGCCGCGTTCCATCGGTGCGCTGACAATCTCATCCACTGCGTCCTGCGTCAGGTGTTGCGCGACGTAAGCATCGCCACCTTGCCGTTCAATTTCTGCCACAAAAGCGCGAAGATGATTGCGTGAGCCGCGCATTAAATTGCCGTAAACCTGTTGTAAATCAACGTTTTCAGTCGCAGCAATCGCATCTTCCAGATCAGCAATATCTACTTCTTCAATCAACGCGCCGACGTTTAGCGCCGCCAATAACGTCGCTTCGCCCTTCACCGTCAAATCGTTATAAAGCTGTTGCAGCGCAGTATTCGCAAACACGCCGTTGACGGTCGGATCAGAAATATCGGCCACGCCGTAACGATCCATTTGCAGTTTGATCGCGTCCATATGTTGTTGTTCTGATTGCGCAATTCCGGCAAACGGCGGTGCATTCCACAGCGTATCAAATTGCAAATACACATCACGCGCCACCCGCTCTTCTTCACGCATAAACACCAGCGTTGCGCTTTCGTCTGCGCTCAATGTCGTGGTGACGGGCTGAACTGTGGGCTGAACCGGCGGCGTGGTTGGCGCAGCGCCGCGTCCGTTGCCAGCAAATGCGGCAGGCGTAGCGGTCAACAGAGCGGTCAGCGCGATCGGCAGTAAACGGGATGCAGTGGACATGACGATTTCCTCGTTGATGAATGAACACAGGGTTGTTGCTCATTCAGTTGCACGAGTGATGCCAAGTTTTTAATGCAGTTAAATCAAGTGGTTGGTTCAAAAACGCGGCGGGCAGTTCGACAACAGCGGTTGCGGTTCGACAAAACTGTCGAAATTGGCGGCTGAACGCACCAGCCGCCAAACCGATTTATTGCGGCGCTGGCGCATCCGCCACCAGCGTGATGACAAAAGTGACTGGCACTGCCGAACTGATGGCGCTTAAACCGGCTAATTGACGCAGCTTTTCAACGCCTTCGGTCATTCCAAACTTGGCGGCATCGACAATCAGCGGCTTCACATTCGCCACCATCACCGTTTGCGCATTCACTCGCGCCACTTGCAGCGCCAGCGTCAACGGCTGCGCCAGCCCGTGCAGCAGCAGCGTTCCTTCCGCATTGATTGACGCGATGCTGCCGACCGCCAAATTTGCCAGTTGCTGCGGATCAATCTGCGCCCGCAACACCGCTTCCTGATAATTGGTCGTTTCAAATAAAAACTGGCGCATCCGCTCATTGCGAATAGGAATCAGCGTTTCGACGCTATCGAGCGCCAGCCGCATCGTCACCTGACCAGCGTCAGTCACGCGCCCTTCGATTTTGCCGAACGTGTTGATTTCCGCCACGTTATTGGCTTTGATCGACACAAAATTGAGCTGAGACCGCGCTGGGTCAAGCGTCCAATCCGCGTGAGCGGCTGGCGCGAGCAGGAATCCAAATAATAAACAAGGCAGTAATGGATGACGCATCGAAAGCTCCAGAAAGATAAATGGTTGAGCAGAGAAACTGGTCGCAAAAATTCCAGAAACAAGCGCGAATTACGGCGTCGGTCGAAACAGCCGTGCTGCGTTAATCCGTTCGTCGATCAATTGAATCATTTTTTGATAAACCACATTGTTTTGATTGCCGAAATTCGCAGCAAATGCTTGTTGATCCATTCCTTCCGGCAAACCGTCAATTACCGGCATGAAATCATCTTCGGTCAAGCCAGCCGCGATGCGCTGTTGCACTTGACGCGCACTGTCTGGCGATGCCGTCGCCCGCTGCGCCAGCCGAATGCCTGCACGATTGGCGGACATATCCGCAAAACTAAAACCGCTGCCGCCGTTGGCATCGGACATTTCTTTATACCAACCAATCATTCCCGAAAAGGTATCGCCGCCCTGCGTGACCAACGCAGCCGAAGTCATAAAATGTTGGCCGAGGTCTTGACGCTGGCGCAGCAGCACTGGATGCGCGTAGGGCAAGCGCGTTGCTTTGGTGTCGGCGGGATCGCGGATCGGATGACCGTTGACATAGGCAGCGAGCACGAGAATCACCGCTCGATTTTCGGCGACGGGATCGGCGCTGTCGGGTTGTTCGGCAGCTTTGGTAAACAACAGTTTTAATAAATCAGCGAGTTGCACTGGACGCCCGCGTCGCAGCGTCACCAGCGCGGCGCTCAAATCTCGTTGATAACGCAGCAGCGTTGGCAATGCTGCATCGGCCACAAAACCACTGCCGATGCGTTCCAACAAATCCGGTCCCACAGATAATTCACGGCTAATTGATCGTGCTGCAAACTAACATGTTGAATAGATTGGGTGCTTTCGATCGCAGCGAGGGCGCGATCCGCCAACATTTGCACCAAGGCGCTCGGCATCGGCAGACCGGCAAGTCGCGCATTATCAATCTTCGGCAGTGCGCCGTTTTCCACCAAATCAAACCAAGATTGACGAAACTGTCATTTGGGTCCCACGCGCGCCAGCGAAATCGTGACCTGCGCCCGT
>NZ_PPGH01000017.1 GCF_002958735.1 Chromatium okenii
TCTACTTAACGATTTGGAAGCAGTGGCATGGGGCGTGGGCGCACTCTGGCCGCATGATTTTAGCCGTGCTGCATCGGGCGATCCTCATGCTGTGGGCAATGCGTGTGTCGTTGCAGCGGGCACTGGATTGGGACAAGCCGGACTATATTGGGATGGAATCCGTCATCACCCGTTTGCCACCGAAGGCGGTCACGCAGATTTTGCGCCGACGACTGAATTAGAATTTGCGCTGCTGTCGCATCTGCACTCACGTTTCGGACCGTGAGCTGGGAGCGCGTGGTTTCTGGAATGGGTATATGCTTGAGACGAATTCATGCTGGTGCATTCGCAACGCACGACCACGCCACCTTGGTTGCAACTGGCAATTGCGGAAGGTGGCGACACGGCTGCGCGGCAGTGGACAAGCTCGGCGGCAGCGCGCCGATGTCCAGTGTGCGTGGACACGATGCAGTTGTTTTTTGCGTTGTATGGGCGCGAAGTGGGCAATGTGGCACTGAAACAAATGGCGCTGGGCGGCGTTTTTCTCGGCGGCGGCATTGCGTTTAAAAAATCTGGAGATGCTGCGTAACGGCGCATTTTTAGAAGGTTTTTTTGATAAAGGGCGCATGACGCCATTGATGCAGCAAATGCCAGTACGGGTTATTTTACAACCGCACACGCCATTGCTAGGCGCAGCCCGATTTGTTGCTGCGCAATAGGCGGAATCCGCCGTTTTATGCGGCAAAAATTAAATTAAAAAAGATGAGGAGATACAATTTAACATGCTGAAAAACTTAAAAATTGGGGCGAGAGTGCTCATTGGCTCAACCCTATTGCTGGTGCTCACCATTGGCATCAATTTGCCGCTCGTGTTATCGCAATTAACCACGCTGACTGACCATGCCGAACGTCGTCATCTTGACGATTTATATTTTTCTCTGAGCAATGCCATCATCGAACAGGGTGAACGCGCTCAAGCATGTTGCTGCGGTAGCGCAAATTCCAGAAGTGCAACAAGCCTTTGCAGAAGCGACCGCGCTCGCCGCCGAATTGACCCTGCCGATGTTCAAACACATGCGCGATCAAAATGGGGTGCGGCAATTCCAATTTCTCACTGCGCCAGCAACTTCCTTTTTGCGGGTGCACCTGCCGGAAAAATTTGGTGATGATCTGTCCGCGATTCGCCAAACCATCGTTGAAGCCAATCGCACCACAAACCGGTGAGCGGTTTAGAAAATGGCGTTGCTGGGCTAGGTGTGCGCGGCGTGGAACCGGTGAATTATCAAGGGCATCCGTTGGCGTTGTGGAATTTGGCTTGTCGTTCGATCAAACCTTTTTCGAGCGGTTTAAACAGAATTTTAATGCCGATGTAGCACTGCAAGTGATTGATAAAAATGGCTTTAAACCTTTTGCCGGAACGATTGACGGCGGTAGCGCGTTTACTGCGGAACAGTTGCAAAGCGGCATCACCGGCGAAGTGCTGCTGCGCCAGCTTGATTATCAGGGCATCCGGCAGTGGCTTACGGGCGCGTCATCAATGATTTCTCTGGCAAACCGGTCGGCATTTTGGAACTGCTCATTGATCGCAGTGCGGCAGTAGCAGCGCACCAGCACACGCTGCTGTATATCCTCGGCACGGGCGGGCTGCTGCTGCTGATTGGATTGGCGCTGGCTGGGTTAATTGCTCGCACCATTACTGCGCCGATTCGTCTCACTGTGGCCAATTTGCAAGCGATTGCGCACGGCGATGGCGATTTAACGCGGCGCTTGGATGTTGATGGTCGCAATGAACTGGCTGAATTTGCCCGTGCGTTTAACTTGTTTGTCGACAAAATCCACCAGCTCGTGATTCAAACTGCTGGCGCAGCGGCACAGATGGGCGCAGCAGCAGAAGAACTCGCAGTCAACAGCGCCGAAACTAATCGGCAAATCGTGGCAGAACAATCAGAAACGGATCAGGTTGCGACGGCGATTAATCAAATGACGGCGACGGTTGAAGAAGTAGCGCGTTACACCGCCACTGCCACGCAAAGCCAAAAAGCAAACAGACCGCGCAGGCAGCGGAGGCTGGCGATCACATGGCACAGCAAACCATCGTTGCGATTGAAATGCTGGCAGCAGAAATTGCGCAGGCTGGAATCGTCATCGCGCAGTTGTCGGATGACAGCCGCGAAATCGGTGCGGTGTTGGATGTGATTCGCGCCATCGCCGAGCAAACCAATTTGCTGGCGCTCAATGCAGCGATTGAAGCAGCGCGAGCTGGTGAACAGGGACGCGGTTTTGCAGTCGTTGCCGCAGAAGTGCGAATGCTTGCGAGCCGTACCCAATCATCCATTGCGGATATTCAAGCCAAAATTGAGCGGGTGCAAAGCGGCGCAGTAGGTGCAGTGGCGACGATTGCGCGTAGTCAAATGCAGGTTGGTTGTGGCGTGAATCAAGCGCGTCAAGCGGGAACTTCTTTCAAAACCATTAGCGATTCAATCATTGAAATTAACGACTTAAATACGCAAATTGCCAGTGCCGCTGAAGAACAAACGGCAGTCGCTGAAGAAATCAATCGCAATATCCATGTGATTTCTGGCACGGTCGATCAAACTGCTCACGGCTCAAAGCACATTGCTCAAGCCAGCGATGCGTTGACACGGCTGGCAGTTGAATTGCAAATCAGTATTGGACAATTTCGGATTTAAACGGTCGCTCGCAATTGCGCGTAAATCGCCAGATAACGCTGGCAGGTCGTCGCCACGATAAATCACTACGCATTCCATTCACGCGCAATTGCCAAAAGTATTCCGGGTAGCCATGCCATAAACCCAGCGCCCGGCGCAGCGCACTTTCTAATCCGGCAGTAGTTAATTCATCAAAGACATAACCATTGCGCAGTTCAAACGGTTGATCCGAATAGTTCGCATCAAATACCGTATCCGCTAATCCACCTGCTCGCCGTACCACTGGAACCACGCCGTATTTCATGGCGATCATTTGGGTTAAACCGCAGGGTTCATAACGGCTGGGAATTAACATTAAATCCGCGCCAGCATAAATAAGATGCGCCAGCGTTTCGTCATAACCCAATTCGAGATGACAGTCTGGATTCGCCGCAGTGTCCTGTTTTAATTGTGCAAACTGCGCCGCAATTGCCGGATCAAGTGCCGTGCCCAAAAGCACAATTTGACCGCCGTGTGCCAGCGTGTCGTGAATTCCATGTGCAATTAAATCGACACCTTTTTGATAATCCAAACGGGTCACAATGGCCATGATGGGTTTGTCCACTGTTTGCAATCCCAGCCGACTGCGCAGTGCTTGTCGATTGAGTGCCTTGCGCGGCAGCGTTTCCACGCCGAAATTGGTCGGAATGAGCGGATCAAGTTCAGGATTCCAAATCTCTTCATCAATGCCGTTGAGCACGCCGCCGAATTTGTGCGCGTAGGTATTGAGCAATGGCTGCAAACCCATTCCCTGCTCGGTGTGCTGAATTTCCCACGCATAACGCGGCGATACCGTATTCACAAAATTGGAATAGACGATGCCGCCTTGCAGCAGATTTGCCAATCGTCCGTCTTGCGAATCGCGCAGCCGATCTGCGGTCATCACGCGCTGCGGATCAAGTCCGACTTGCCGCAAAATGGTTTCGCTGACGCGCCTTGATAACCGAGATTGTGTAGCGTGTAGCAAACGCGAGTGCGATTCATACCAAGTGCTTGATAAACTTCATATAACAGCACTGGAATCAAGCCGGTTTGCCAGTCGTTGCAGTGCAAAATGTCCGGCTGTCGCCCAGATTGCAGCATGAATTCCAGCACTGCTCGCGCAAAAAAGGCGAACCGCTCGGCGTCATCTTGTTCGCCATAAATGCGGCGGCGCTGAAACAAGCCGTGCACTGATTGCGGGTCAATGAACAGGCAATTCACCTCGGTTAATTTGCCGCCAAACACACGGCAAGTAATCCATTCGTTGTGAAAAGGTACGCGCAATTGCTCATAAACTACTTGCAAATCAGCAAGCGGCGCTATGTCCAGCACGTCGTAATACGGCAGCACAATTTCTACGGTTTCGCCGCAGCGCACCAATTCTCGCGCCAGCCCCAGCACAAAATCGCCGAGGCCGCCAGCTTTGGCGATGGGAGCGCATTCGGCGCTAATCAGGGCGATGTACATGGTGTGAAATCCGCAATATGGCAATGAAAATGCGTGGTTAATCAGGAACGAGCGCAGGTTAATTCTGGTGGTGGATGCTGGCGCAGCATTTCCGCCAGTAATGCTGCGTCATCCACGCGCAGCAGCAGTTGAAAACGTCCGCCGGGTCCGATGCGATACCGCTGCCCGAACAGATCAATATCCGAATTGGGCGCACCCCAGCCGTGAATGCGCAATTCGGCTTCAATCATCACGCCTGCGCTCGGACACAGCGCGACCGTAGCGCAAAGTCGGAATGAAGCGATGGTGCTGGCGCAGTGCTGGCGCTCGGTTCGATGAATTGCTGGCGCAGTGGATAAATGCAGTTGTGAATCAACGGCGCTGCTGCTGTCGTCAGCAACCGCCAGCGGTGCGGCAATGATGGGCAACGGAAACGTTGGCGCGAGTGGCATCTGCGGCGCATCTAAACGCGGATCATTGGGCAGCGCAGTTGCCGTCGCAGTGATGAGACAGGAATGGCTGAAATTGCGGCAGCGGTCGCAGCATTGACCATGGCAACGGCGCACTTGGCGATGCTGCGCTTCCAAATGTGGCAACGGCATTTCCTGCGCGAGCGGTGGCGCAGTGCCCGCGCCGAGCAGTAGCCGATTGGAACGGGCGAGTAACAGCCAGCCACCAGTGGCGTTGGTTAAACCGAGTTCTGCTTCAAACTGCGCGTTTCGTTTCCCACCACAAAACTGCGATCACCGCTGCCTTGATGACTGGTCAGATGCACTGGCGCTTCGGCGGCAGCATCAGCGCCTCCATCAGCACGAACACGGCGCAGACGTAATACCGCTGCTGGCGCAGGGCTCGTCACCGCAAAGGCTTGACTTAAACCAATATAATCATCTGCTTCCACATGCCAATGCACCAATGCTTCGCCAGACGCGCCAGCTTCCAACACCAGTGCGGTGTCGTGAATCACCAGTGGAAATACGGAAATGAGTGGTTGTGATGGCGGCGCAAGATCGGGCGCAGTCAAGTCAGCGTTGAGCACTGGCAAAGCGAGCGCGTCTGATGACGCAGTAGCAGGACAGTCACACATCAAGACATCGGCGCAGTCTGAAATGCGATCCACTTGGCTGGTGATGGCAAAGTTCCTCGGTAAACAAATGCGGCAGCAGGTCGGTTTTAGTGGGCAGTTTTCAGTTGTCAGTAACAACGCTGTTTTTACCGACAATCGTCAACTGATAACTAATGACTTTTTTCAACTGCCTCGCTCCTCAAAGAATAATTTCTCAGCTTCCCATGAATTCATTTCAAGCAATAGACGTAACTTGAAAGCTGAATAGACTCAATCGCTTCTAGCGCAATACTAGAAGCGATTAAAATCCGTCGTTATAACGTTGGTTTAATTCCGGTGCGCAATTGCTGCGGATCAATTTTACCCGAATAGCGATAAGGCAGAGTGATTAAGCCGTCAGCAATGGTTACAGTGCCCGCAATGTTCCAATCAAGTGGACGGTTTTTCAGTGCCAATACCGGCAATTGCTGAATGAGCGTTAATAAACTGCCATTCACTTCCACGTCCACCGTTGCCGAGCCAAATGCCGGAATTTGTTGCGCCAGCGCCCCGCCACCTTCGGCTACATCCTGTCCTTCCAAACCGATGCGATAAGTCATCGCTTTGATCGGCAGGGTGCGGTCGTTGGGATTTTTGACGGCGAGCGTTGCGACCAATACCTGCCGCGTCAGTCCCAACGCTTTCGGTTGCAATTGCAGCAGCGCCACTTCCGGCGCAGTCCACGGGCGGGTGAGATTGGTCAAACCAGCGCAGCCCGCAAGCTGGCTCATCACCACTATCAACCCGACTAATCGCCATGCCGAAACCAGCGGGAGTGTGTTCATCAACCGACCATCCGCGCAATGCGTTCTAACGCTTGATCTAAATTGCTTTGACTGGTGGCGATGGAAATACGGATGTGACCGGATAAACCAAATTCAGTGCCGGGAACCAGCGCCACGCCAGCGTTTTCAATCAAATGCTCGGCTAATTCCACATCGTTATTGATGCCGGGCAATTGTTCGATCATGCCGTGAACGCTGGGAAACACATAAAACGTGCCGTCGGTGGGCAGGCAGTTGATGCCGGGAATTTGGTTGAGTCGCTCAACGACGACATCGTGACGCGCTTTGAATGCGGCAAGCATGACGCCGATGCAGTCTTGTGGACCTTGCAGCGCAGCGAGTGCGGCAACCTGAGAAATGGACGTGGGATTCGAGGTGCTCTGCGATGGATTTTAGTCATCGCTTTGATGATGTCGGTCGGTCCCGCAGCGTAACCAATGCGCCAGCCGGTCATCGAATACGCTTTGGACACGCCGTTGAGTACCAAGGTGCGCGGCGTGAGATCAGGACACACATGCAGAATGTTGACAAATGGTTCCGTACTCCAGCGAATGTGTTCGTACATGTCATCAGTGGCGATGATCACATTCGGATGTTCGCGCAGCACTGCGCCGAGCGCGGCGAGTTCATCGCGGGTGTACGCCATGCCAGTCGGATTCGACGGGCTGTTAATCAGATCAATCGCGTTTTGGCGGTGATTGCTGCTTCTAATTGGTCCGGTGTGATTTTGAATGCTTGATCTGCGCCAGCGTGAATGAGCACGGGAATGGCGCTCGCCAATAGCACCATATCGGGATACGACACCCAATAAGGCGCAGGAATAATCACTTCATCGCAGGGATTGAGCAGTGCCTGCGCGAGATTGAAGAAACTTTGCTTACCGCCGCAGGAGACCAGAATCTGCTCGGCGGCGTAATCGAAACCATTCTCACGTTTGAATTTATCAATCACCGCTTGTTTGAGTTCGGGCGTGCCATCGACGGCAGTGTATTTGGTAAAACCGCATTGATCGCAGCGATGGCAGCATCTTTGATGTGTTCTGGCGTATCAAAATCGGGTTCACCGGCTCCCAGTCCAATCACATCTTTTCCGGCAGCGCGAAGAGCTTTGGCGCGAGCGGTGATAGCGAGAGTGGCGGAGGGCTTGACGGCCTGAACGCGGGCAGCGAGTGTCGTGGTCATCGGCGATAATCTCTTGAAATTCCTAAAGGTGATTAGATGCGTGTTGTACGACCGACAATCATAGCGAAACCCTGAAATCTGAGCACGTTGATTGCGCGTCGCTGGCAATTTAAATCCCCCCTGCCCCCCTTTTTCAAAGGGGGGAAAAGAAAAGCCTTTTTCACAGAGTGAAATAATCGCCTGCATTTTCGCTAAAGAGAGAAATAAAAGCCCAGCGGAAAATGAGAAATAAAAGCCCATCAGAAAGCGGGGAAATAAAAGCCCCCCTTTGAAAAATGGGGGTTGGGGGGGATTTAAAGCGGCAAGGATTGTGGATTGATATACGCATCCAATCGCGCTAATAACTCAGGAAAACGCTCCACGAAAAACAGCGGCTGCGTCTCGCGGGGATTATTCGGACTGGTTTCATTGCGCCCGTATTTCAAACCCTCCTCGGTCAAGCTCCAAAACTTTTTAATCGTGTTGCCGGTGCTCTTGCGGGAAAGATGTTCCAGAATGCCCATTGCTTCCAATGCGGGATTGACCGTCTTGGCAACGTGATGAAAAAGCGGACTCCTCATCTCTTTCAATAGCGGCGTAATCGCTCTGACCAGTGGTTCATCGACATAATCGGAAAGAAAAGCAGGTGAAATGTGTTCACTCTGAGCGATCTTCGTCAGCATCCGAATCTTACTGGTGTCTGACATGCGCAACATTCGCGCCGCTGCTTCAGCAATATAATCGCAATAGCCAGTTCTCTGCTAATGAAAGCGTGATCTGATGTTGTATTGCGTGGATTGATTGCCTGCCCCTGCGTCCAATAATCCCAGAGCGCATCATCACATTCATTCTGATAAGCAATGACGGTCTCACGAATGTCTGCCTTTACTTTATTCGAGTGAATGGTCATCAGCCAGCCGGGGAGCTTGCGGAGCGGAAGGCAAAACATCTCCTGTTGTCCACCTGACGTGGGTATCAAGATAATCTTGACACCCCATCGCCCTTTGTTTTCATTAAGTTTTTCATGCTGCCCTTGCCATGAAATTCCCATGCCCTCGACGATGGGTTTCATTGGCGTGTACGGAACGCCGTCGATGTCAACGAGGAAAAGGGTTGTATTGCGGAATGGAACGGGAATGAGAGTATTACTGGTTTCCATAACGGAACCTCTGTAATTGTTTCGACACAATGGTTTATCCAAAATGGCTTGGACTGCCGGGAGGGTCGAAACGGCTACAGAACCGTGTGGCTATTTCTGAGTTCTCAGTTATTTACCACACTCCCGACGTTCAAGAGCTTAAACTGAGAAGGTATAAAAAGTCGCTTATCTAACGAGTGCGAGTTCCGCTGCATGAAGTTTCGACACCTCTTGATAAAGAGCAAAACACGCCAACAAACCAATGTCAACCACTAAATCAAGCGCATTTCCCCGCGCCAGATTCAACGCTAATAATCGCTGCAAAATCTCCGCTTCATTCAATTCCGCTGCGTCATTTTCCCAGCCATAAGCTGCGGCGACTGCCTGATCTAGTTTGACATTTGCATTCACCAGCCATGCTGGTTTTTTATTATACAAATTGGTCAGAGTGCGCTGTTTTAATTGCGCAGCAAATGCGGGTTTAGCAATGATTCGATCAGGATAACCCGCCACCACTTCCGGCACTCGCTCAATCCATTCTGGCGGATTTAACCAATTCTCACGCAATTGATTTAATTGAAATGCTGCCTCAGCAATAGCGACTGCGTGATCTCGGTATTCAGTTGCAACCGTTGGAATAATTGCACGCTGTCTAAAGTTTCAATTCCGCTGCCAGTATTCGCTGGCGTTAATCCAGTTGGAAAAGGAAAAGTCTCAAATGTCGTGGTCGGTGTATAGCGCGGATTAATTACCTGAACAGTGGTAAGTACACATCCGCAATGTCCATAATTTATGAAAAAGTGAATGTAAAATGCCAAAGGTGGTGTCATCAGAACGGGTAATTGCTGGAGTTGCGCTGTAAGGTAAAACGCTGACTGGTGCAAATGTAAAAATAAGATGTTTTTGCCACCAATGGAGTAATGATGTAGCGCGAAATATCTTTTAACGCTTTTCGCATTCCCGGACGCGCTTCTCCATACTGCCACCAATACTTGCGATGATTATCACGTCGAACGTTGTCACGCACGGGTTTAATACGATCTAAAATATAACCGAATGGCATTTCATACAATGCCGCTGTTTTTCTGGCATTCCACAACCAAAATCAATCATCCAAATATCACGATTGCGCCGCACAACATCTAAACCGTTCCAGCCCGGACGTAATACATCACTATTCGGTTTTCCATGTGGATTCGGTGACAACAACCATTTCCGTGCCAAATCACCAGCAATATCAAATTCTCCAACTTGCAATACGCCTTGAAAAGCAACGCCAGCATTTTCAGCCAATGTTTTAGCGCCGGTTAAATCCGACGTTACTTCATTTGTGCTAGCCGTTAAATCTGCATAAATTGCTGCAACTTTTTCACCATTCAACACTGGCTTTAATGCTGTATTCCAAAGCAAATCAAACTGACGCGCACCGCAGCGCCGCTGTTAATCCAAGGCTCATCTGACCACGCATTAAAAATGGTCGTCGTTGCACAAATGCGTTCCAATACTTGACGATTTGCTCCACCACGAATTGAGTGGTTGATACTAAACCAGCAGCGTTCTTTTCCCATTTCAATCTGCGCTCGCGCCTTTTCAAACCAATACGTCACCAAATCCGCACCGCCCGGAATGCGTCCCTGATAACAATTGCGCAGTCGTTTGACATTATCATCACCCATTGCACCGAGCATTCGTTTATCACCCAAAAAAGGCGGATTGCCGACAATCACATCAGCGGCTGGCCAATTCGGTTCCGAGCCATCCGCATTCACCACTGCATCACGTTGGTCAATAATATTGATGGTTTTTCAAAATTGGTTTTTTGCCAATGAAAAAACCGTGATTCAGCATCCATTGAATTTCACCAATCCACACCGTCACTCGCGCCAATTCTGCTGCATAGGAATTCAATTCAATGCCCAGCACATTTTCTGGCCCGACCGCTATAAAGCTGCGCGCAATCCTAAACGCTCAGATTCTAAAATCACCTCGTGTTCCAAATCTTTCAAACCGCGCAATGTCAATAATAAAAAGTTTCCCGAACCGCAAGCAGGATCAAGGACGCGAAAATTTCGCAACCGTTCAAATACCGTTGATAGCAATGCTTGCGCAGATTTAATTGCTTTGTGCGGGCGCTTGCTGATTTTGCTGCATCCGCTTTTTCATTAATGCAGCAATTCAATCTGTTGCAGACGCCATTCTTCGCGCAATGGATCAAGCACCACCGGATTAACCAGCTGCATAATTGATGCCGGATCGGTGTAATGCGCACCGAGTTGTTCACGTTGATTGGGATCCAATCCGCGCTCGAATAATGTACCGAAAATACTCGGTTCAATGGCTGCCAATTTAACTGCGCCAATTCCCGCAATACGCGCACATCATCGCGGGTTAATGGCAGCGGCGCAGCGGCATCAAATAATCTGCCATTAAACCAATCAACCGGATCATTCCCAAAGAATCCACCAGTTGCCATTGTATTAAATAAATTAGTGAGTGTTTGCGGCAAATGTTCCAAACGCTTCTGCCCGTTTTTCAATAATTCACTAAACAATTGATTGGCAATAAACCAATTCATCAGCGAAAAAACAAAACAGAATTTGCTGGCAAAAATGCGCGACCTGTTGGTATCGTGACCACGTTCACATAATGTTTGCGCCAATTGACCAAATTGTCGCGCCGCGTCTTCCGTTAATGCCGCAGTGGTGAGCGTGGGGCGCAAACGCTCCGTTCAGAAAATGCCCATTTTAATAACTTTAATTTGTCAGGATTGCGTAAATCATCCAACTGCAACACATGTTCTTTAGAAACCGTCCCATTAAATGCGGTATGAATAATAATCCGTTCCATATCGGAAACAATTAACAACGGCGGATTTTCTAATGCTGGGGCGTAGCGATGCAGTTGGACAAAGGCTTCATTCAAGTTTTTGCGTTTGCCTTTGTATTCCCAACCAAAGCAATTGCGTTTCCACACATCCGCCCAGCCATCGCTGCCGTGGTTTTTTTCGCGCCGCGTTCAAAGCAAAACACGCACCAACCGGATCAATTTCCGCTGGCGTTAGCTCATTTAATAATCGACACAAATCAATAAAATGCTCCTGTGAACCAGAGCGTTCTTTCAAGGTGGAGATTTGCCATTTGGCAATGAATTGTTCTGGGTCATATAAATAATGCTCTATTAGCAGATTGTAGGTTAGGTTAATGCAGTCAACCCAACATCACCAACCGCTGAGGCATGAAAAAACTGCCTTGATTGCTCAATGACAGTTCAATTTATCGTATTGATGTTAGCGCAAGTTTTGGGTTGCCAACAGCGCAACCCAACCTACCGTTGTTCAAGAAAAAGTATCGGATTTAAGACCGCCGCACTTCCAATACATCTGGAATCTGCTGCAACCGATTGTTGAGTTGACCGAGCTGCTGCATGTTTTTAATTTCAATGATGAAGTGCATCGTCGCGCAGGCAGTGTCCGATCCGAATGGGTATTCACGCCCACCACGTCCACATCCGCATCCGAAAACACCGACGACACATCGCGCAATAACCCTTTGCGGTCGGCAGCAATCACAAATAAATCAACTGGATACAGCGCCTGCGTCGGCTGGGCGTTGCCCAGCGTACTTGCAGCAATCGCTCGGCCTCGGCGGGCGGAAGTGACGCAAATTGTGGCAGTTTTTCCGATGAATGGTGACGCCGCGTCCACGAGTCACAAAGCCGATGATGTCGTCATCAGGAACCGGTTTGCAGCACTGCGCGATCTGCGTCATCAAATCATCAACGCCTTCTACCACCACATCGCCCGCGCCGGTTTTTCGTGCCGCGCCATTGTTTTAGGTTTCGGCAGACGCGATTCGAGGTTTTCGACGGCTCGATTTTCGGTTCAAGCTGCCGCGCAATGTGCCCGCTGCAACATCGCCGCTGCCAATGCGGCCTAATAATTCGTCACCGCGCCGATAGTTAGACCGCTGCGCCAGCGCATCCAAACGGGCTTTATCCGGCAACCCGGCGCGTCCCAATTCCAGCGCCAGCGCCGCTCGCCCATCCTGAACATGCTGATCGAAATGCTGCTGTTTGAACCA
>NZ_PPGH01000018.1 GCF_002958735.1 Chromatium okenii
AATGCGTTTACTGCAGGTGCGGTAGATTTTGTCAATAAGCCGTTTAATGTTGGCGAGCTGGCAGCGCGAGTTAGTACGCAATTGCGGTTAAGTCGCGCTGATGCCGAACTTAAACAAGCAAAAATTGAAGCTGATGCAGCAAATCGCGCTAAAAAGCGAATTTCTGGCGAATATGAGCCATGAAATTCGGACGCCACTCAATGCGATTATTGGTGTCAGTGAGTTATTAGCAACCACGTTGTTAGATTCAGCGCAACGCGAGTATGTTCATACGATTGAAACCGGCGGTAATGCGCTGTTAATTTTGATTAACGATATTCTCGATTACTCTAAAATAGAAGCGGGAATGTTGGAATTGGATGCAGTGCGTTTTGTGCTTAAAGATTGTGTTGAAGCAGCACTTGATCTTATTCGCAATCAAGTTATTGAAAAGAAATTGGCGCTGAATTTGATGCTTGATCCGCTTTTACCACGTTCATTTATTGGTGACGATCATCGGTTACGGCAAATTATTATTAATTTGGTCAATAATGCGGTGAAGTTTACCGAACAGGGCAGTATTCGCGTGGCATTGACTGGGCATGAAATCACGACACCCCGTTCATTTGCTGCGAAAAACATTGCGGGCGCTGGCGTGTTTTATGAATTGGTATTGACCGTGACCGATACGGGAATCGGGATTCCCGCTGACCGTCAATCGCGTTTATTTAAGAAATTCAGTCAAGTAGATAATTCGGTGACGCGGCGTTACGGCGGCACTGGCTTGGGTTTGGCGATCAGTCAGCGCCTCGCCGAACTTTTTGGTGGCGATATTACCGCCGAAAGTAGCGGGATTCCCGGTCAAGGGAGTACTTTTCGCTGCGTATTGGTGATGCCGAGTTGTCTCGATCAACAGGCGACTAGTGAGCAACGCGCTTGGAGTGATGATCGGGAAGATGCCAAACGTCGAGCGTTCAATGCGCCACCGAGTGCGCCTGCGGTTGCAGCGCCACCACCAGAGCCCTTTCCGCCGCTGCGTATTTTGTTGACGGAAGATAATCCAATCAATCAGCAAGTGGCGATGAAATTGTTGAAATCATTAGGTTTGTCGGCTGATTTGGCAAAAAATGGTTTGGAAGCAGTTGCGGCGGTGCAACGTCAGGAATACGACGTGATTTTGATGGACGTGCAGATGCCGGAACTTGATGGGATCAGCGCCAGCCGTCAGATTCGCCAACTGCTGCCGAGTGCGCAGCAGCCGATTATCATTGCGCTAACGGCGAATGCGACCGAAGAAGATCGGCGGCGTGTTTGGATGCGGGGATGAATGATTTTGTGACGAAACCGATTCGGATCGCCAAGTTAACGGAAGTATTGCGGAATTGCTGTTGAGATCAAAACAGGGCGCAAAAAAACGGGGTTCGCATAAATCGAACCCCGTAGACACGATGTCAAAGTCGGTTCAGAGACCGACTAAACCGTCGATCAATTCGGAGTGACATTCTCAGCTTGGGGACCCTTAGGACCCTGCGTCACTTCCATCGTGACACGCTGACCTTCGAGCAAGGTTTTACGCCCTGAACCATTGATCGCGCTGTGATGGACGAAAACGTCCTTGCCACCTTCGCGCTCGATGAAACCATAGCCCTTTTCGTCATTGAACCACTTGACCGTACCGGAAACCAATTCGCCTGCCATATCGACCTCATCACTTTAGACGTACCAACCGTAGTTGGCATTACGCAAACCCTGCCTCTTCATGAGGCTAGGGTCATGTCCGTTCGGAACCGAACGGAATTCTACAAGACCTTACCAACCTAACGGGGCGCGATCTTACTTTTTTTAAAAACGTCTGCACTTGCATTGCGCGGATGACATTTCTCAACCGCAAGTTTAACGCGAAATGCTAAAAACTCGCTGTCTAAATGCACCATGATGCGAAATACCGAAACGATGCCACTAAAGCCAGCGCATCAATATCGATATCGACTGACAAAAGTTTAGCACGGCTCAACGTTTTCCTGTACGCAATCGCTGTCAGCGTGTGACCTGATCACGCAAATAAATCGGTAGCGCATATTCGGCTGCCACCTGTCGCCCGACACTGAAATCAGCTGCAGCAAGCATGGCGACATCCTGTGCTTCACAATGATCATGCGAATGAATTTCGCGCAGCGAATGTCCAATAATTCCTGATAATTCAGATGTATAAGTATCAAAACCTGAGCCAACACCACACCAATCTGCCGCATTCGGCACATCAATTTGCGATGGTGAACACACACGCTCCGCAGCGCACGACACCGCTAAATCCTGATTATCAATCGTAAAACAGCCCCAATACACCTCGCCCATTCGCGCATCTAACGCCGTGAGCAAATGCCGCTGTCCGCCACGCCGAAATTGCCCCTGCGCCAGCGCCGCTAGTGTCGAAATCGCCACCACCGGAAGATTTGCCGCAAACGCTGCCCCCTGAATCACTGCCGTCGCCATCCGCACTCCGGTAAATGACCCTGGTCCGCGCCCAAACGCCAGTGCATCCAGATCAATCACCCGCAACCCAGCCTGCTCGAGCAGCATCTGCATCATCGGCAAAATGCGTTCGCCGTGACGACGTGGCGCGATTTCCAGCACCTGTTCAATTGCACCATCTAATAACAATGCTGCGGAACAAGCATCGCCAGAAGTATCAATCGCCAATAATTTCATTGCATTATAACCGAATTGAATGATGTTCTAACGGAAAACCGCGCTCGCGGTATTGACGAAAACGTTCGCGTCCAGTCGCAATTCTTTCTGGCGCATGATCAATCAATTCACAAACACGCTCAAAACGCTCAAAAAAAACGGGTATTTCCAATGACAGATTCAATAATACTTGCTGCTCTGTTTCTGGCTGACCATTACTGCTAATTAATACTGGCGTCCATTGCGGATCAACACTACCTACCAAACCATGCGGCAAAAAACTATCCTGATGAAATGTCCATAGTAAACGATCAAATAACTGCGCCTGCTCGGAATCTGGACAATAGACCAAAATGCGTAAATGGTCAGCACAAATTCGTTCAACCAAACGACAAGCCAATTGTAAATAATTGCCATGACTATTGGGTTGTAAACTATAAAATTTAATATGTGTCATTGCAAAATTGACGATAACAAGGATGGTTAATGATGTCTTGTGCATCAGTCGTTTTTGGCATTCGCTGATGTATATTGAGAATGTAAAGTTTGCTATAACGATCACCCGCAGTTAGAATTTGACCTAATAGCGTTTGCATGGTCAATAAATGATTATCTGTTTGTTCAAACAACGCTTGCGTCACTGCTTTTGGAAACCCCCATTCAGTAACAATAGAATAAGACAAGCGTTTAGCTAAGGTAATAAACACCTGATAAAATGCCCATGAGTGAGATAGTGAGGTTGCTTTGGTCGTAAATAATTCATCCATTATTCGTAACCCAGCGAGTAAACCCACATTAGAAACTAAACCTGCTAAATACGCTGCAAAGGAATCTGTCTTTTCGAGTTCGGCGATTTTACGACAAATTAACGCACAGTGCTCTGATTGTTGCCAAAGACGTGCTCCATTTAATCGTGTCATTGTTCGAGAATTGATATTAAGAATAGGATAAAACGCTACACGTGAAACCAATTGCCGTAATCCGTTTTGACCCAGCAAAAGAACAGCCTGTTCAATACTGGTAATTTTATGACTCCTGCGATAATAAGGTGTATTTGCCAAACCAATCACTTCACCAACCAACACTGGATCACGAGCGATTTGCTGTGCTAATTGAGCACTACTGATGTTGTCATCTTTTAAACTCCGCATCAATTGGGGAATGATTGCTGGTAAACGCGGCAGCATCTGCGCCATTGTTTTCCTACTTGTCACCATGTGTTCAAAAATTGTTAACGCTTCGGTTTCACTATTACTCAAAGGTTGCGACGTTAAAAACTCTACATCTAATAACCACGCAATATAGTCGCGTTCAAGCATTAATGGACACCAGCTCGAATCCAAACAATCAACATTTACTGCGGAATGTTTAGCTGGTTCTTTGCCAAATGGATAATCTATTTTTTTAAATTGTGCTGTGGGTAAACGACGGTGTTTATAGTGAAAAAAAGAATGTATCCAGTTTTTTAACCACATTATGATGTTCATTCGCTTCTCCATAAAAAACCCCGATGCTTTAATCGGGGTAATTCGTTGCGTTGAATATCAGTGTTGTTGCTGTTAACCGCGATTAAAAACCATCGGTTGAAGTGAACAAACCAACCCGTAAATCTTTAGCGGTATAAATGGTACGCCCATCGACCTGTACCACTCCATCGCCAATTCCTAACACTAGTTTACGAGTGATAATCCGTTTCATATCAATATGATATGTCACTTTAGTTGCTGTAGGTAACACCTGACCGGTGAATTTAACCTCGCCAACACCGAGCGCCCGTCCATGACCGGGATTGCCAATCCAACCCAAATAAAAACCAACGAGTTGCCATAGCGCATCTAAACCAAGACAGCCGGGCATTACTGGATCACCGGGGAAATGACATTGAAAAAACCAAAGTTCTGGAGTGATATCTAATTCCGCGAGGATTTCTCCTTTGCTATTCGCGCCACCGAAATTGGCAATGCGAATAATGCGATCCATCATTAGCATATTTGGAACTGGCAATTGTGCGTTACCAGGTCCAAAAAGTTCGCCCTGACCACAGGCAAGGAGTTCAGCGCGGTTAAAAGAGGCTTCTTTTGTCATTTCATCCTGCTATGTTAATGGTGTTATTAAACTACTGTGTTCAGACGATCACGAATAAAATCGACGATCTCTGTGAATGGAATTAATTGCATTTCTGCATCGGTGCGCCCTTTGTATTCTACTTGACCATCATCAATACCTTTATCGCCAATGACGATACGATGTGGAATCCCAATCAATTCCATATCCGCAAACATCACACCGGGACGCGCATCACGGTCATCAAGCAACACTTCAATTCCAGCGGACTGAAGATTGGCATAAAGCTGTTCAGTGGCTTCGCGCACCCGATAGGATTTACTGAGTTTCATCGGAATTAAAACCACTGCGAAAGGTGCGATGGGTGTTGGCCAAATAATGCCGCGCTCATCATGATGTTGTTCAATTGCTGCTGCAACAACCCGCGATACACCAATTCCATAACAACCCATTGTTAATGTGGTTGCTCGCCCATCTTCGCCAAGTACTGTCGCATTTAATGCTGCGCTATATTTGCGTCCCAATTGAAAAATGTGACCAACCTCAATACCCCGCGCAATCGTCAACGTGCCCTGACCGTCTGGACTTGGATCGCCTTCAATAACGTTGCGTAAATCAGCTACTTCCGGCAGCGGCAAATCGCGTCCCCAATTCAACCCAAACCAATGTTTTCCATCCTGATTTGCACCAGCACTGAAATCTGCGGTGACGGCAACAGTGCGATCAACAATGCACGGAATCGGCAATTCTTTTGGGCCGAGTGAACCGGGACCAGCGCCAATCACGGTGCGGATTTCCGCCTCAGTTGCCATGCGCAATGGCGTCGCCACCTGCGGCAATTTTTCTGCTTTTACTGCATTCAATTCGTGATCGCCGCGCACCAATAGCGCCACTAAATCTGCGTCCACTGCATCGGAAGCAGCGACGATTAACGTTTTAATTGTGCGCGTAATAGGCTGTTCAAATTGTTCAACCAAATCAGCAATTGTTCGCGCATTTGGCGTATCTATCAGCCGCGCCAATTCGCTCGGTGTCGACAGTGCAGTATTCAATGGCATGGCTTCAGCTAATTCGACATTGGCTGCATAATCACTCGCAGTGGAAAATGCAATAGCATCTTCACCAGATGCAGCGAGAACGTGGAATTCATGCGACGCATTACCGCCAATGCTGCCGGTATCGGCTTGCACTGAACGGAAATCTAAACCGCAGCGATTAAAAATGCGGCAATAAGTTGTGTGCATTTGCTGATAAGTTTGCGCTAATGACTCATCATCGAGATGAAAGGAATAAGCGTCTTTCATTAAAAATTCTCGTGCACGCATCACGCCAAAACGGGGGCGAATTTCATCACGGAATTTGGTTTGAATTTGGTAAAAATTAATGGGCAACTGCTTATAACTTTTTAGTTCGTTACGCGCTAAATCGGTAATAATTTCTTCGTGGGTTGGACCGAAACAAAAATCTCGCTGATGACGATCGCGCAGCCGCAGCAATTCTGGACCATATTTTTCCCAGCGCCCAGATTCTTGCCATAATTCAGCGGGTTGAATGGCTGGCATCGCTACTTCCAACGCGCCAGCGCGATCCATTTCTTCGCGCACAATCCGTTCTACTTTGCGCAAAACGCGCAGTCCCAACGGAAGCCAAGTGTATAACCCGGCGGCAAGTTTGCGGATCAGTCCTGCCCGCAACATCAAGCGATGACTTGCAATTTCGGCGTCGGCGGGAATTTCTTTGATGGTTTGGAGCGGAAACTGTGAGGTGCGCATGAGAAGAGTCATTGCCAGTAAAAGCGAGCGAGTTTATGGTTCAATTCGGTTAGAAACAACTTTTTCGCTACAGTGTTTGCGGATTGTCGCAACGTTTATCTAGGTTCATAAGACATGTATCAGCTCACAGCGAAACCAGTATTTCAGAGCGCCGTACCCAAACGCGGATTCAGGTCAACATCCCGATTAAAATCACATTTTCGCGGATGACTGAGTCAATGAACGCGATCAATCAAGACCTGTCTTGGGGCGGGCGCTGTTTGTGATCAACGATCCACCGCCGCAGGAGACTGGTTCGGTACGCTTGGTTTTGCCATGGAAACAAGGTGAAAAAATTACTGCGGATGCGCAATTGGTGCGGGTAAAACACTTGCAAAATGGTAGTTATTTAATTGCCGTGCGCTTTTATAGTTTATCACCACGCAGTCATGCGCGACTGGAACGACTTTTAAAGATGCTGAATGGTAATCAATCTTCAAGCATTGCTGAAGATAGTGGTGGTTTAGTACGCGATTTAGAAATTACTGTGGTGGATACGAATGAACTGCGGCGAATGCTGGCGCAAATTGCGACTGGTGAATATAAAGTTACAGTTTCGAGTGCGTATGAAGAACACCAGAGTATTCGATTGTCGATTGCGGGTACACGAGGTTTGCCTGTGATTCGTTTACGCGCACGAGTCAACAGTGTGCAAAAAATTAATTCCAATTATTTTGATTGGGCTGATTTGTATACCTTGAAATTGGTGTTTGAACATCCTAATGATTCTATTCGGATATTTGTTGATTTACTGCTGAATAGCCTGCCGGAAACACGTTATGATGGTAATTCACAACTCACCAGTTTAATGGAACCATTTTCTCCAACTGCTTTTGCCAAACCAACGGTTGCTGATCGCAGCCGTCAATCTGGCACCAGCGGTGTTCCATGCGTTCTCGAAACAGTTTTTCCAGAGGCGCTCAATCATCTCACTGTCGGCTGGGGCGATGTAGAAGCATTCGAGACCTTCTTTCAAGATTTAACGTTGGGCAATCAAGGATCACCCGGCGGTTGGCCAGCGGATGCGTGGGAAGAATTGGAGTTTTTACAAAACATTCACGATCGCGCTTATGGCGTATCGGAATCGCGGTTAAGTGTGTTGAAAGTCGGGCGCTCGGTATAGGTCGCTAAGTACGTTGTTTGAGGCTTGACCACCAATGACGATCCCTGTAATTTCAGGCGCTTTTCTTACTGTTGCACCTAACTTCAGGCGCAGTTTGATGAGGAGTCGCAGATGGCACTGACGGAAACGAAATCAGATGAAGCGGGCAATGAATTGAGCGGCGCAGAAATCGTCGTGCAGGCGTTGCTTGACGAGGGCGTTGAGCTCGTATTCGGCTATCCCGGCGGCTCGGTGCTACACATTTACGACGCGCTGTTTAAGCACGGCGGTGTGCGGCACATTTTGGTGCGCCATGAACAGGGCGCAGCGCACGCAGCCGATGGTTATGCGCGAGCAACCGGCAAATGTGGCGTCTGTCTCGTCACTTCGGGACCAGGCGCAACCAACGCAGTAACCGGCATCGCCACTGCGTATATGGATTCAATTCCGCTAGTGGTATTAACTGGACAAGTACCAACCCCAGTTATAGGCAGCGATGCGTTCCAAGAAGTTGATACCGTTGGCATTACGCGCCCCTGCGTTAAACACAACTTTTTGGTTAAAGATGTGCGCGATTTGGCATTAACCATTCGCAAAGCATTTCATATCGCCACCACTGGGCGACCGGGACCAGTAGTGATTGATATTCCGAAAGATGTCACCGATCCGAATATCAAGATTCCCTATCACTATCCGCGTGAGATTCGGCTGCGTTCTTATAATCCGATTGAAAAAGGACATCCCGGTCAAATTAAAAAAGCCATTGATTTAATGCTGCAAGCGACGCGCCCAGTATTTTATATCGGTGGCGGCGTAGTGCTTGGCGAAGGTTCAGCGCAATTGACGGCATTGGTACGCGCCAGCGGCTTTCCAATTACCAGCACGTTAATGGGACTTGGCGCATTTCCATCCACCGACGGCCAATTCATTGGCATGTTGGGAATGCACGGGACTTATGAAGCGAATATGGCAATGCACGAGGCGGATTTGTTAATTGCCGTTGGTGCACGTTTTGATGATCGCGTGACTGGAAAAATCGCCGATTTTTGTCCACACGCCAAAATCATTCACATTGATGTTGACCCATCGTCAATTTCCAAAAACGTGCGGGTCGATGTGCCGATTGTTGGTCAAGTAGCGAGCGTATTGACTGAAATGCTGCCGCTCTATCAAGCGCAGAAATCTCGCCCTGATTCTGCACAAGTCGCTGATTGGTGGGCAAAAATTAACGACTGGCGTGCATTGAATTGTTTGGAATACGACCGCGCCAGCGCCTTAATTAAACCGCAGTTTGCGATTGAAACGCTGTACCAAGTCACCAATGGCGAACTCTATTTAACTTCGGATGTTGGTCAACATCAGATGTTTGCCGCGCAGTTTTATCCGTTTAATAAACCTCGGCGGTGGATCAATTCCGGCGGACTGGGCACGATGGGTTTTGGCTTACCGGCAGCAATGGGTGTGCAATTGGCATTTCCTGATGCAGCAGTTGCCTGCGTTTCTGGTGAAGCCAGCATTTTAATGTGCATTCAAGAAATGGCGACCTGTAAGCAATACAACTTGCCAATTAAAGTGATACTGCTCAATAACGGTTACATGGGCATGGTGCGGCAATGGCAAGAATTGTTTTATGAAAGCCGCTATTCGCATTCTTATGTTGATGCGCTGCCGGATTTCGTCAAACTCGCCGAGAGTTTTGGACATGTCGGAATGCGCGTGGATCAACCGGCTGATTTAGAAGGCGCATTGCGCGAAGCATTCGCGCTCAAAGATCGTTTCGTATTCCTTGATGTCGTGGTTGATCCGACTGCGAATGTTTATCCGATGATTGCGGCTGGCAAAGGACACCACGAAATGCACCTTGCGCCCGGTTTGACCGAGCGCGAACTGGCCTGAGAATTCCCTAACCCTCTGTTTTACAGAGGGCTTTTCGAGATTAAAAACATGAGACATATCATCGCCGTGTTGCTGGAGAACGAAGCTGGGGCGCTCTCGCGGGTTGCCGGTCTGTTTTCAGCGCGGGGCTATAACATCGAATCTCTGACGGTCGCGCCAACTGATGATCCGACGCTCTCGCGCATGACGCTGGTGACGACCGGCAGCGAGGAAATCGTGGAGCAAATTAAGAAGCAGCTCAATAAGTTAATCGACACCGTGAAGCTGCTTGATCTCTCTGATGGACCGCACATCGAGCGCGAGATGATGATGGTGAAAGTTCGCGCCGAGCGCCCGGATCGGGAGGAACTCAAACGCCTGACCGAGATTTTCCGCGCCAAAATCATCGACGTGACCGAAACCAGTTATGTCATTGAATTAACTGGCGCATCGAAAAAACTCGACGCATTTATTGACGCCGTGCCGGAAGGTTTACTGATTGAAGTGGTGCGCTCTGGGCCGACTGGCATCACTCGCGGTGAAAAGGGTTTGACGCTGTGAGGCAGTTAAAAACTCGGTAGTGACCCTAATCGGTAGGGCAAGAATCTCTTAATCCTTTGTAACTAAATGATAAAAGGCTTTACAGCCCTATCGATGAGACCACTACCAAAAATTCATGCTAAATAGAAGAGTTATACAGTTGGATCGCTAAACGTTTTATTTTATTGAAAATTGGTTTGTGCAAAGCATAATCACGTTTTTATAAAGAAATGAGTTGCATCTTTCTGCATAACTCCTACTAAATTTTGATCTCTAGCAATTAAGAGGCAATATGACGCCTGAAGAATTGATCTGCTACTTCAATATTAAGCACCTCTATCATTTCACTGATGTTGCAAATCTTGACTCTATTCGACTTTACGGTGGAATATATTCCCTAAAACAACTTGAACAGCGTCAAATCGTTTCACTACGTCCTGGAGGTAATCAGTGGAGTCATGATGCCGACCGACGGCGTGGCTTACATCAATATGTGCATCTTTCTTTTATGGATACGCATCCAATGTGTTACGCCGCAGAGAAGGAGCGAAGAATTGGACCTACCGCCACGTTGCGTATTCACCCAAATGTGCTTATGTCTCAAGGAACAATGTTCACCTCAGATGTTGCCAACAAATCTGGAATTGTTATGCTTTCGTTAGTTGAAGCAGTGGAAAAGATAGATTTTGAAGTTATTTATAACCGAACGGATTGGAGTGACCCCGTTATCCAAGATCGCAGAAGGCAGGCTCGGAAAGCGGAAGCTTTGATCCCAGAATTTATACCACTGCAAATGATTGGGAATATTTGATATGGCAACTCGACCTGTTTTTATACCTCGAACGGATAATGCTAGATTAGTTGATGAAATATCTGTTGATTTTCAATGGAGTCCAGGATTTGCTCCTGTTCAGAAAAAAAAGAACATTCGTGCACTTCACGAAGCCGCATACCATTTAGGATATGAGAATTTACTTGAAGTTTCGACTAAATCTGAAGAAAAAATCGGCGTTCATTTGAGTGCTTTTAATCTTAGGGTTTTAGTGCCAGAAATAGGTGATATACCTCTCGAAAATGCGTATCAAGGGAGTAAGGTATTTCTTCGTGGTGGTCCTTTCAATGACCTATACAAAACAAATCCAAGAGAAGCAAAGAAAGATCCTAGACTAAAAGGATCTGGCCCATTAAGTTCTTTTCGTTTTGATGGAGAATTATGGACACTTGAGCCAAAGACAGCTTTTTATGATTGGCTCTATATTCGTTCCATTTATCCACACAGGGAATATCTTGAGCGTTTATGTCACTTTGGTGGATTTACCGATATTGAGTTTAATCCAAGTAAATCGCTAAACTGTCAGGCTCGCTCTTGTGCTATTTTTGTATCCCTTATGAAAAAAGGCATTCTTTCTGAAGCTGTTGAAAACAGGGAGACATTTATTAGTATTCTGCGTCCAGATTCTTTCGCGCAACCGCATTCTCAATCTTTACGGCAAGGAACATTACTCTAAAATTTCGCTAACCTTACCTGAAATTGCTGGTAGATTTTAATACTGGCATTAACTCTTACGAGTATTGGTTAACGCTTTTTTATCAACGTTTTTTCTATCCACTAGGATGATTTGCATGGCAATTAACGTGTATTACGACAAAGACGCCGACCTTGCGCTGATTCAAAGCAAGCAGGTCGCCATCATCGGCTACGGCTCGCAAGGTCACGCCCACGCGAACAATTTGAAAGATTCCGGCGTTGCGGTGACGGTCGGTTTGCGCACCGGTTCGGCATCGGCAGCCAAAGCCGCTGCCGCTGGCTTGACGGTGAAATCCATCGAAGATGCAGTTGCTGGCGCGGACGTGGTGATGATTCTCGCGCCTGATGAACATCAGGCAGCGCTGTACCGCGAGCAGGTCGCTCCGCACATTAAACAGGGCGCGGCGCTGGCATTTGCGCACGGTTTCAACGTGCATTTCGGTCAGATCACACCGCGCGAAGATTTGGACGTGATTATGATTGCGCCGAAAGGTCCGGGGCATTTGGTGCGTTCGACCTACACGCAAGGCGGCGGTGTGCCGAGTTTGATCGCCGTGCATCAAGACGCCAGCGGCAAGGCGCGTGAGATTGCGATGTCTTATGCGTCGGCGAATGGCGGCGGTCGCGCCGGCATCATCGAAACCAATTTCCGCGAGGAATGCGAAACCGATTTATTTGGTGAGCAAGCGGTGCTGTGCGGCGGTTTGACTTCGCTGATTCAAGCGGGATTTGAGACGCTGGTCGAAGCCGGTTATGCGCCAGAAATGGCGTATTTCGAGTGCCTGCACGAGGTCAAATTGATCGTCGATCTGATTTACGAGGGCGGCATTGCCAACATGCGCTACTCGATTTCCAACACCGCCGAATATGGCGATTTGACTCGCGGCCCGCGTGTCGTCAACGCCGAAACCAAGGCGGAGATGAAGCGCATTCTGACCGAGATTCAAAACGGTCAGTTCGCCAAGGAATTCATTCTGGAGAATCAAGCTGGCGCAGCGTCGATGAAAGCGATGCGGCGTCTCGGTGCGGAACATCAGATTGAAGTGGTCGGCGAGCGACTGCGCGAAATGATGCCGTGGATTCGTGAGAAGAAACTGGTGGATAAAACCCGCAACTGATTGATCGCATAGGAAAAGCCGACAGGGAACGTCGGCTGCATGATTCGGCTGGCGCGGGAATTAGCGCCGTTTATCCAGTCCCAGCGCGTCCAAATACGCATCGGTGCTCACCTCAATGTCATAAGGCTGCGCCGCCTGCTGCAACACCGCTTTCGGCAACGGTTGCGCCAGCGTTTCCAACATCGCCTCCGCCAGCGCGGGCACATCGCCCACCGTCACCAGTCGCCCATAACGTCCGCCGTCCAAAATCTCACGCGGCCCGCTCGGACAATCGGTCGAAACTACCGGCGTTCCCACTGCCAGCGCTTCAATCACGACGAAACCCAAGCCTTCCCAGCGCGAGGTAAACGCGAATAAATCCGCGTGTGCCATGTAAGCGTAAAGATCGGCAACAAATCCCGGCAGTTCCACATCGGCAGCGACGCCCAATTCCGCTGCCTGCGCCAGCAATCGCGCTCGCGCTGCGCCGCGTCCGACGATCATCAATCGACACGGGCGCTGGGCGCGAACCCGCGCAAAGGCAGCGATCAAGGTCGTGAAATCTTTGCGGCTGCACAGTTCGCCGGCACTCAAAATCAATGGCATTTCCGGTTGCCCAAACCACGGATGCGCTGGGCGCGGCAATTCGGCAGTGAACAAATCGCTCGGAATCACCGGCGAGGGCACAACGCGAATGCGTTCCCGCGCCAGCCCGGTGTAATGCGCCATGTCATCGGCAACGCCGGCGCTGGTGACAATCACTTGATTTGCAAACGGATACAGCCGTCCCATCGACGTGCGCTGTACCCAGCGTTCCATCGCGCCCCGCGTCGCCAAATCAACGGAAATCGTCGTCCCCGAACTGAACACCAAGCGCGTCGGCACTCGCGCCAGCGTTCGTGCCAATAACGCGGTGCGATTGACGCGATCTTTATCGGACAGCAGCACTGCCGGTTGATAATGGCGCAGATAATGGACGATTGCAGGCACACTGGCGTAAGTATGGCGACTGCCGAGATCAATCACGCGCACATTCGGCGGCAATGGCTGCGGCAGATTTGGACCATGCTGGCGCACTTTCAGCACATCGACTTGATAGCCGCGCCGCGCCAACGCGGGAATGAGATGCGCAGCAGCGCGATCAACGCCGCTATGTCCAGAAGTTGAAAAAAAACAGGCGATACGATTTGAATCAGTCATGGAAAATGGCGCTGGTCATTGTTTGTGCTTACTGTCCACTGACAACTGAAAACCGACAACTTTATTTCAACTGCGTAACGCCTATTTCCATTCATTTTCACCGGATCGTTCTCATGCTACTCCATCCGCTTTCAATCTCTCAGACACTGATTGCCATTCTGTTATTGCTGCCGATTTGGAGTTTCGCTGCCGAGCCGGTCGATGTACCTGCGCCAGCCGCGTCGATTCAATCACCAGCGCCATCGCCATCTCGCGCAGAATTAAACGCAATGGTCGATCACACTGCGCAAACACATGGTTTAGATCGGGATTTAGTACACGCGCTGATTCGCGCTGAATCGGCATATAACCCGCAGGCAGTCTCACCGGCTGGCGCGTTGGGATTGATGCAGGTGATGCCAGCAACCGCCGCAGATTACGGCGTCAATCGCGCTGAGGCATTGTTTGAACCAGCGACCAATCTCAACACCGGAATGCGCCATTTCAAACGCTTATTGAATAAATACAATAACATCGGCGCAGCAGTGATGGCCTATAACGCCGGAGAAGGTGCATTGGAACGCGGCGGCGGCGTGGTCAGTTATGCCGAAACCCAGCGGTATACGCATCAAGTCCTGCTCGCGTATCTCAAAAGCAAAGGCATTGCGCCCTATTCGCCGGACGCTCGCGCCGCCACCGGCATTGATTTGAAACCAGAAATGGCAACCGCCAGCGTCCCCGCGTCGCGTCGATCGAGTGCTGGCATCGCTGGCGTGGCGAAACCGCCAGCGGCTCCCGATCCGTTGCAAACCTTTGAACCAGAACCGGATTTGCGCTGGCAGCCGACGTTTAAGCAGCCAGAACTCAAAACCGCATTGCGGGCGCAACTGGCAGCAAAACCACGTTTGCCCGCTGCGCCGGAGTTGAACGTCGCGGCGCTGCGAATGCGCATCCCGGAACCGCAATATCTGCTGCAACCCAGTTCACGCGGTTTTCAGCGTCGCCAGCCACCGCGCCAGATTGCTGACTAATTCCGCCGTTCACTGCGCATCAATTCCTGTAAAAACAACGCATACGCGGCGCTGGCGATTTCCACACGATAAGGTTCAATCGCTTCGGGTTGCGACCGTCGCGCAGCGGAATCGCGCAGACTGTCGTGCAACGCATTCGCCAATGCCGCTGCATCACCGACCGGAACTAATTTTCCCCAGCGTCCATTGCCCAAGGCTTCACGCGGACCGGTCGGGCAGTCAGTCGCCACCACTGGCGTTCCCAGCGCCAGCGCCTCAATCAGCACATTGCCAAAACCCTCGCGTCGTGATGACAGCGCCAGCACTCGCGCTCGTGCCAGCCACGGAAACGGATTGGCGACAAACCCCGGCAATGCGAGCTGCGCAGTGATGCCCAGCCGCGCTGCCAATCGCTCCAATTTTGCCCGCTGGCGTCCTTCGCCCAAAATGATAAGCCGAGCATCAACCTGTTGAATCAATTGCGCAAAAGCTGCCAGCAACGTCGGAAAATCTTTGACGCGCCGTAAACCGCCAATCGCCAGCACCACCGGCGGCGCATTCGGCTGCAACCACGGATGAACGCAGGGCTGCGTCGCCAACGTCATCAAATCGGCGCTGATGATCGGATTGGCGAGAACGCGAATCGGCGGCGTGTGCAAACCAAATTGCTGGCGCAAATCCTCCGCGACGCCGTGTGACACCGCGACCATCGCGTCCAATTGCTGATAGGTTTTCCGAATCCGCTGGCGCTTCAACCAGTTGCGCAACGGATTGAACGACGATTCCGCCACGCTGGCAGACAGCACCGTTCCAACAATCGTCACCAGTCGCAGGTGGTTAAGCTGAAGTTGGGTGCGCAGCGCCACGGCGAGCAGATCGTCAGTCAATTTGGCGGTGAGGAGGATCGCGGGGCGTTGGGCGCGAAGATAGGCGCTCAGGCTTGCAGCGCGATTTTCGGTCACGGAATAAACCTGCACTCGCGCATCTAAATTCTGCAAATAGGAATGCGTGGGATTGCCGACCAAATAATCGACCTGAAAACCGCAGTGCGTGAGTCCGGTGGCTAAATGCGTGAGCGAGCGTTCCACGCCACCACTTTCAAAATCACTAATTAAAATGGCAATGTTCATCGCGCTGCCGAGAATGAAAGCTGTAGATGATTCCGAGAAATAGAATTAAAAAAAAGCGCAAATCAAGATTTAATAACCGGAAATCATAGACACCAAACCAACAGGTTAAAATAATACAAGCGATTAAAAAAGTGCTGAGTTGTGAATCGCTGGCGTGAAGATGAAGCCATGCTCGCAATAATAATAAACTGAGTAGCAGCGCAATTATTACGCCAATTGCACCGAAGCGCACTAATAATTCCAACGGGATGCTATGTAAATGCGCAAATGCTGGCGCTTGTTCCATATCAGCGATTGGCAATGGCAGTAAGTGCATGGGCACGAGCATTTTGGTGGTGCTCGATCCGGGTCCCCAGCCAATCAGCGGATGCGCAGTAAATGCAATAAAACCGACGCGATACAGATTTAACCGAGCGCCAAGTGAAGTTTCATAACTTACCGGAATACTTGCGATTGTCAATTCCAGTGCATTCCAATCATTCGTGATTCGTTCTCGACTCAACCACAGCAAACTGGTCGTGAGCAGCACTAACAGCAGTATTGGTCGCCGCCACGCTGCAATGGAATGACTGCGCATTTTTGTCAGCATTAAACTCAAGCCAACAATCACTAAACCGAGCGTGGCACCACGCGCTTGGGCAATCAATAGAAATGCGATAAAAATTAGCGTGAGCAAGCCCCAAATGAGTTGATTGATTCTGCGCCAGCGCGTCAATGCTAATAATTGTTCCCGATACCAAAATAGTCCCAACAGTGCAATGGATGCTAGAAAACTGAGACCGAGCACTGCCGTCCCCGAATCGTAGCGTTGACCGTGCACGATTGCGCTGAATTGAGCGACATCGAATTTTCTTAATACGCCCAGCGTTAAGCCGAGCAGTGCCGCTAATAATAATTGTGGAATGAGTTGCGGAAATACGCGCAGCCGCCACGCGATAATAATGAATAAAAAAGGTGCATCCCAACGCCAAATTGCGGCGAGTTGTGCACCTGTCGTTGCTGGAAATTGCCAACTTGTGCGCAGCGCCAGCACGGTGGTCACGCTGAATACGAGCAGCAGTAGCCATAATCCCGGAATGCTCGGCAGCGACCATTGATTTGCTCGCCATTCGCGTATACAGCGCAACGTTAATAGCAGCAGCGCGAAATTGGCGAAACCTGTCCAATTCCACGCGGTGAATGCAAACACGATGAGCAGCCAGCCGCTCCATCGGTCTGGTAACGCAACTACTTTATCGTTCACTGCGTTCTGCCAGCACAATCGCTCGCGTTGGCGCGGGCAAACCCTCGCGGGTGAGCATGGCATTTGCCGGATCAAGTTGATCGGCAAGTGACTGAAAACACATCCATTCAGTTGTGCGCTGCTCGTCTACCGTCGTTCGACTAATATCAATCACCTGTACGCCGACAAATCCGCAGCGTTGCAACCAAATCTTCAACGCAGCCACGCTTGGAATAAACCAGACGTTGCGCATTCCGGCGTAGCGATCGGGCGGTACTAACACTTGCCGTTCATCGCCTTCGCACACCAGCGTTTCTAATACCAATTGACCGCCCGGTCGCAATAGACGGCGCAATTCTTCGAGATGATTCAGCGGAGCGCGGCGGTGATAGAGCATTCCCATTGAAAATACGGTGTCAAATCCGGTCAGCGTAGGTGGCAGATCGGTCGTCGCCAGCGGCAATACCGCTATGTCATCGCGGCGCAAATAGCGGTTAACCGCTAAAAACTGCATCACAAACAACAACGTTGGATCAATTCCCAGCACCAATTCCGCGCCTGCGCCGAGCATTCGCCAGCCGTGATAACCGTTGCCGCAGCCGACATCGAGCACCAGTCGTCCGTCCAATGGCGCAATGGCGTTGGCGAGTCGTTGCCATTTCCAATCCGAGCGCCATTCAGTGTCGATGTCAATGCCGTGAATGGAAAACGGGCCTTTGCGCCACGGATGCAGACGTTGCAGGGCTTCGCGCAATTCCTGCGCGAGTTCGTGCGCGAGCGGTTGTGCTGGCTGGCAACCGACAGCCGCGCTGTTCAACTGGATGGTTTCCACCGGAATGTTGGGCAATTCCGCCAGTGCCGTTTCCCAGCGCAGCAGATCGCCGTGCATGTCTTCGGTCAGCCGGAAGCGACTGGCTGCGGTTAATGCTGGAGACCATGCGCCCAGCCGCGTCCGTGCCATTCGGGTTAAAAAAGGTTGTAATTCAATTATTTCCATGCCATCCACGCAATAAAATTGAGGCTTTGATACCAGCGAGTGAAACCGGTAAAACCGGCAGCACTGAGACGTACTTCATGAACGGCGATGCTGTCAGGAATTAACACTTGCTCCAGCGCGGCGCGTTTACCGCTAATTGCCAGTTCACTGTAACCCTGAGCGCGTTTGAAATCGGTATGTAATTCGGTCAATAACTGCCCGCCGCGATCATTCGGCAGTGCGATTTTTTCCACCAAAATTAACGCACCGTTCGGAATCAAACCGGCGTGAATCCGCTCCAGCAGCGCCAGCCGCCGTTCTGGGGCAATGAATTGTAAGGTGAGATTGAGCACCACCAGCGCGGCATTGTGAATCGGGATGGTTTCCGCGTCGGCGCAGATGGGCGTAATGCGGTCGTCGTGTGATGACGCGCACAATTTGGCGATCATCGCTGGCGCGTTGTCCACCGCGATCACTCGCACCGACGCGGGCGTTTGCCGCACGATGGCTTCTGTCACTGCGCCGAGCGAGCAGCCGAGGTCGTAACAGACGCCATCTGCTGGCACCAAGCGCCGCGCCAGCAAGCCGGTGAATTCGACCATTTCGGCGTAGCCCGGCACTGAGCGGCGCACCATGTCAGGAAAAACTCGCGCCACTTCTGCGTCAAAACGAAAGGGGCGCACCGGCGCTGCGGCGCTATCAAATAAGTTGTCTGGTTCAGTATTCATGGCGCTAATTATGAATTAGCGCGGCGCTGCCGTCATCAGATTGCCGCCAGCGCCGCGTGCTCAATGAATGCCTTGCAATCGGAATGAGTGCCGGAAAATCAATTCAGCACTCAATGAGGATATTAACGGGCTGGGGTTTGAATGGGCGATTGCTATAACAATTGTGCTGGGTTTAATTGTGATCGCTTGCCGGTTTCATTACGACGATTAAAACGCCGGTTCTATGCAAAACCGCCACCGAACGCATAACGCACGGTGGCGGTTTTAGGAACGATTATTTCAATTGCGGTTTTTTATTCATTCAACTGCAATTAAAAAGCAAAAAGATCAAATCACTGTCCGCCACGGACGAGGCGGACGTGGTTACTGCTGCTCCGAAGGTCGTAGCCATTGTAAAAGCTCATGTCCCAAGCGTAGTCCGTGCTGTAAGCATTCGGAGAACCGGATCAAAAAAACCAATTCGGTGTATTTGGAAATGCCGCTACTAAAAACCTATGAAAATCCATGATTTTCTAGTATTTATTCACACCGTCAACGCAAAAGCCACGATAAAACTGTGGTCTCACTTTGCTCTTGTGTGCATTTAAGGTCTCGGCTGTAACGTGTCCAGACCGTATTGATTTAGATTGAGCGCGGCATTCAAATCTCTATCCGCGCTAAATCCACACTCGCAGGTAAAAATTCGCTCTGCAAGAGATATAGCAATTCCAATACAAAATGATTTTATAAATGAGGAGTGAAAAGCAAATGACCTACTCTGTTGATTTCCGTCGTCGAGCATTAGAAATAAAAGAAAAATTTAACCTTACTTATAGTGAAACTGCCCGCAGGTTAGGAGTTGGCTCTGCGAGTTTAATTCGCTGGAATAAAGAACTAGAGCCACAAAAGCATCGCAACAAACCTGCAACTAAAATTAACACTAATCAACTGCTAAAAGATGTTGAAACGTATCCTGATGCTTACCTTCAAGAACGTGCCGATAGATTGCAAGTGAGCAAGAGTGGTATTGGTGCAGCCTTGAAAAGATTGGGCATTAGTCGAAAAAAAAACATTTTCTCATCCCAAAGCAGATGACCAAGCACGTCTTGCATTTCAAGAACGCATAGCAAGCTATAAAACAACTAAAAAAACAATAGTTTATATTGATGAAAGTGGATTTGCTAACGATATGCCGCGTTCTTATGGATACTCTCCTATCGGAAAAAAGTGTTTAGACAAGCGCAATTGGCATGAAAAAGGACGAATAAATGCTATTGGGGCAATAACTGACTTTAATTTAGTGACGGTGACTTTATTTACCGGTTCAATTAACTCTCAAGTTTTTCTTTTATGGATAACCGATGATTTGTTGCCAAAACTACCAGCAAACTGCGTTCTTGTCATGGATAATGCTACTTTTCACAAAAGACAAGATATTCAGCAGAAGATTAAAGCAAGCGGACATATTTTAGAATACTTACCACCATATTCACCTGACTTAAACCCGATTGAACACTACTGGTCAAAAGCAAAAGCGATTCGCAAAAGGAACCATTGCACAGTTGATGCTTTATTTGCCTGTAATTTGTAATCATTTTATGCTGGATTAGCTATAACTCTGCTTTGATTTTTCCACAACACGAACAGGTTTTACTGCTGGGGAAAAATCGATTGGCAACCACAACGACACAATTTCTCAATTGAGCCTTGTACTCAATCATCTGACGTAAATAACCAAAACCAGCATCGCTAATTGCACGACTGAGGTTTCTATTTTTTACCATGCCTTTAACGTTTAAATCTTCAACAGCAATCACGTCAAAAGTCTTGGTTAAATCGTCGGATACTTCATGCAACAAGGCTTGCCGTTGTCTTGCAATACGAAAATGAAGTTTTTGAATCTTGAGCTTGGCTTTCGCTCGGCGGTTTGAACCCTTCACTTTCTTGGCTAAATTGCGTTGAAGTTTTGCCAATTGTCGCAGGCTTGCTTTCAACTTTTGATTGGTAGAAAACACTTTACCCGTGCTTAAAACGGCAAGTGCTTTGATACCAAAATCCACACCAACTGATTGTTGGCGGTCAACATCGTGGGGATTGTAATCTTCTGTTTCAGTTAAAATTGAAGCAAAATACTTTCCTGCATGTTTTGAAATCGTGACTTGTTTTGCGATGCCTTGAAAACGTAAAGGTTGACGCAGTTCAATTTTAGTTTTGAGTTTTTCAATCCGTAATTCACGACCGTTAACATCAAATTTTGCGGATTCACGCAACGCAAAACTATCTTTAATATCTTTCTTTTTGAAACGAGGAAAACCTGCTTTTCGTTTGGCTTTTACGTGCCTAAAAAAGTGCTTAAAAGCGTTATCTAAATCATCAATTGCATTGCAGGTGACACGACTGGAAACTTCGTTGTACCACGCAAATTCTTTACGAAGTACGTTAATGTAATGCTGATATGCTTCATTTTTTGACCATTTATTTTCTGGCTTTGAAAAATGCGCCAATAACTGATTATAGCAATGGCGTTTGGAGCCACAGGCTTTATCCAAGTACACCATCTGTTCAGGTGTGGGGCGCAATTCAATTTTGTGTGCCAGTAACATATACTGTACTCAACTAAGCAGTGGTCTCAGTTAATTCTAAATTCAGCAGTGTCGTTTTGGCAATAATTCACCTGATAACTCCCACTTTCTTAACGTGTCGGAACTTGTTCCAAGTCATTTTGGGAAACACTGATTAAATAGCCAGCATCATTGCGATCTAAATGATAAAATAGGCATCAGTCGTAATGTAAATATGATACCAGCATGAAACAATGTTCTTTTGCACAATCAGAATTTTTAGCAAAAAAGAAAACGACGCGCCGTGAACGTTTTCTCCATGATATGGAAAAAATTGTTCCATGGTCAACTTTGGTTAAAGCATTGACACCTTATTACTACCCTGATAGTCAAGGTAAGCGTGGTCGTCCGCCAATAGGATTAGAGCGGATGTTAAGGATGTACTTTGTACAGCAATGGTATCATCTTGCTGATGAGGCACTGGAAGATGCAATTTACGATAGTCAATCATTACTGCAATTCATAGGTATTGATTTGAGTGTTGAAGCGGTACCAGATGCAACAACACTGTTGAAATTTCGCCATTTACTCGAACGTCATGCACTGACTACAGTGATTTTTTCTACAATCAATGCGCAGTTACGCGAGAAAGGATTGTTGTTAAGGAAACACTGATTAAATAGCCAGCATCGTTGCGATCTAAATGATAAAATAGGCATCAGTCGTAATGTAAATATGATACCAGCATGAAACAATTTTCTTTTGCACAATCAGAATTTTTAGCAAAAAAGAAAACGACGCGCCGTGAACGTTTTCTCAATGATATGGAAAAAATTGTTCCATGGTCAACTTTGGTTAAAGCATTGACACCTTATTACTACCCTGATAGTCAAGGTAAGCGTGGTCGTCCGCCAATAGGATTAGAGCGGATGTTAAGGATGTACTTTGTACAGCAATGGTATCATCTTGCTGATGAGGCACTGGAAGATGCAATTTACGATAGTCAATCATTACTGCAATTCATAGGTATTGATTTGAGTGTTGAAGCGGTACCAGATGCAACAACACTGTTGAAATTTCGCCATTTACTCGAACGTCATGCACTGACTACAGTGATTTTTTCTACAATCAATGCGCAGTTACGCGAGAAAGGATTGTTGTTAAATCAAGGGACAATCGTTGATGCGACCATTATCAATGCCCCTTCTTCAACAAAAAACGAAGCAAAAGAACGCGATCCAGAAATGCATTCTACTCGCAAGGGAAATCAATGGTATTTCGGAATGAAAGCACACATTGGTGTTGACGTTAGTTCTGGGTTAGTGCATACCGTGGTTGGCACGGCGGCAAATGAGCATGATGTCACTCAAGTTGAAAACATTTTACATGGTCAAGAACAAAAAGTTTTTGGTGATGCTGGCTACACTGGTGCAGATAAACGCGAAAAAGTTAAAAACAAATTTAATGAAAAAGTGGTCAGTTGGAATATCGCTGAAAAACGTTCTAAAGTTGAAAAAATGGATGATGGTTTGTTGAAGAATCTCACGCAACAGATTGAAAAAGTTAAGGCGCAAATACGCGCGCGTGTTGAACATCCATTTCACATTATTAAAAATCTATTTATGCACCGTAAGGTACGTTATAAAGGGCTTGCGAAAAACACTGCGCAACTACAAACTTTGTTTGCCCTGGCTAATCTCTTAATAGCAAAAAAGGCGCTGTTAAAAGCCTAATATAGAGTTCACAGCATAAGAGTACCTTAATTTTACCTAATAAAGAGGTTGACTATTTTGAATCACTAAAGCAAAAACTATTTATTTAATATCCCCTCTATAAAAATATGCTTTTAAAAAGGCAACGTGGAGAACATTAAATAGATCAGCGGTTCCTTTGCAGCCTCGCCTATCTTAACTAATTTTTTATTCATAATCATATATTAGCATCAACTGTTACAAGCCCCCGTTCAACATATCTGAGCCATTATCAACACCGAGATAATTCGCGCCGGAGGTGGTGGCGTAACCCGTCGCCACTGCCAATTGACCGGCAGTGTCATCATGCCCGGTAAAGGTCACGCCATTAAACGCACTGCCCGACGCAAAAGTCCCGACGGACAACGCATCAAAATTCAACGTCGCAACGGAAGTGTAGCTGCCGGTCGCCGTCATAAACGCGTTGTAGTTGGTATAAGCGATTGGCGCAGCAATGGCGCTACCGATACTTGCCGCACATAACACAGTCGCGGTGATAAAACCGGACGATTTGCCGAGCATTAACATCTCGATCTCCCTTAACACATTGATAAAACAATAATTCACTGCTGTGCCCCGGTGGTTAATCACACTCTGACTCGCACAAAATAACCCACTGCAACGGCTTAATCACATTTGATGCCAAAATTATTAGTCATTGAAAATAATAGTGAAATTTACAGCGCATCCCATTTTCCTGATTAAAACAACAGCAAAGTGTAAAAAAACATGACACGTCTTCGCCGCGCCCTAAAAACACTGCGCTCCTGATTGAATCAAATTTGCGCAACGTATCATCACCTTGTATTCACAGGAGTGACGCAGTGGAAAGAATTGCGCTAAAATAAAAAGCGGAACACTGCAAAATAGACTGAACAAAATTATATTCAGTTTTTAATTGCTATTTTTATCGAGCCGGAATAAGCATCATGAACGCTAAAAATAAAAGTGTATGAAATACTATGCGATTTTACTTGTCAGTTCCATCGTATGCGTTATTAGCCAACTGCGTAACTTCTGTTGGAATTACGATCTCTATGGCGCAGCACCTGATCGGTCGAATCGAATTGTTTTGGGCAATTGTCACGGCGATGTCGCGTTACGACTGCCCGCTAGCAACCGACTGCAGCGCCAACGTGGTAGAATCTGCCCCCTTCACAACACGCATTTCTGCGGTTTTTGACCCAGATTACCCTGTCGTTTCCTAGTCGGTTTATTACGCCCATGCCAGATTTTGCCCGCGAAGTTCTCCCGATCAATCTCGAAGACGAGATGCGCCAGTCTTACCTTGATTACGCGATGAGCGTCATTGTGGGGCGAGCGCTGCCTGATGTGCGCGACGGTTTGAAACCGGTACACCGACGGGTGCTGTTTTCCATGAGCGAGCAGGGCAACGTGTGGAATCGTGCTTATCGCAAATCTGCCCGCGTGGTCGGCGATGTCATGGGCAAATATCACCCGCATGGCGACTCGGCGATTTACGACACGATGGTGCGCATGGCGCAGCGGTTTTCGCTGCGTTATCTGCTGGTAGATGGGCAGGGCAACTTTGGTTGTTTCACTAGCGACACTGCGATCAAGCTCGCTGACGGCACGGAAAAGACTTTCGAGGAACTAGCGCATCTGCCGCCGGAGGAAAAATTTCACGTTTACGCAGTGGACAAGACCGGCAAAATTGTCATCGCCGAGGGACGTCATTCACGGATCACTCGCCCCGCCGCACCACTGGTGGAATTGACGCTTGATCATGGCGCAATCATTCGTTGTACGCCCGATCATCGCTTTATGTTGCGCAATGGAACCTATAAAGAAGCGCAAACACTGACGCTTGATGACCATTTAATGAGCGCAGTAGCTCATCCGACTTCTGCGAATACGGCAAGCGCATTAATTGCAGAAAAAAATCACCGTGTCATTTCCATTCGCCAGCTTAATGAAACCGCTGACACTTACGACATCACGGTCGATGAACATCACAACTTTTTATTAGCCAGCGGCGTATTTGTGCATAACTCCGTCGATGGCGATCCACCAGCGGCCATGCGTTATACCGAGGTGCGAATGATGCGCCTCGCCGATGCACTGCTCGACGATCTTGATAAAGAAACTGTTGATTTCGTTCCGAATTACGACAACACCGAGCACGAGCCAACGGTATTGCCCGCCCGTTTTCCCAATTTGCTGGTCAACGGTTCATCGGGCATCGCGGTTGGTATGGCGACCAATATCCCGCCGCACAATTTGCGCGAAGTGATTGATGCCTGCCTCGCGCTAATTGATAACCCATTGACCACGCTGGAAGAATTGATGTTGATCGTGCCCGGACCGGATTTTCCGACCGCCGCGATCATCAACGGCATTGCTGGCATTCGTGAGGCGTATCGCACCGGACGCGGACGCTGCGTGATGCGAGCGCGTACCATTTCTGAAGTGCAATCACGCAGCGGGCGCGAGGCAATTGTCGTCACTGAATTGCCGTATCAAGTGAATAAAGCGCGGCTATTGGAACGTATTGCTGAGTTAGTAAAAGAAAAGAAAATCGACGGTATTGCGCCGGATGGTTTGCGTGATGAATCCGATAAAGACGGAATGCGCGTTGTGATTGAATTAAAACGCGATGCTCATGCTGAAGTGTTATTAAATAACCTGTTTCAACACACGCAGATGCAGCAGGTATTCGGCATTAACATGGTGGCGCTGGTCGATGGTCGCCCGCTCACGCTCAACCTCAAGCAAATCCTCGAATTTTTCCTCCGCCATCGCCGCGAAGTGGTCACTCGCCGCACCCTATTTGAACTGCGAAAAGCGCGGGAACGGGCGCACATTTTGGAAGGCTACGCCATTGCGCTGGCCAATATCGACGCAGTGATTACGACGATTAAAGCAGCAGGAAATCCTACTGAAGCCCGCGAACGCTTGATGATCGGATTGTGGTCGCCGGGCGGCGTGACGGCGATGCTGGCGCGAGCTGGCGCTGAACACACGCGCCCCGATGGTTTGGAACGCGAATTTGGTTTGAATCCAGAAGGTTATCAATTGAGTGAGCGGCAGGCAAAGGCGATTCTTGATCTGCAACTGCATCGTTTGACCGGTTTAGAACAAGAGAAAATCCTCAAAGAATTCAGTGAGATTTTAGAACGCATTGCTGCGCTACTGCTGATTTTGTCCGATGCAGTGCAATTAATGGCGGTGATTCGTGAAGAATTGCTTGCCATCCGCGAACAATTTGGCGATGAACGCCGCACTGAAATTCAAACCGATCACACCGATTTAACGCTAGAAGATTTAATTACACCGGAAGAATTGGTGGTGACGTTATCGCATGAAGGTTATGTGAAAGCGCAACCCATTAGCGATTACCAAGCGCAGCGACGCGGCGGTAAAGGCAAAAGCGCAACTTCATTCCGTGAAGAAGATTTTATTGACCGGATTTTTGTTGCCAATTCACTCGACACCATATTATGTTTTTCCAGTCGCGGGCGCGTTTATTGGCTCAAAGTGTATGAATTGCCGCAAGCCGGACGCAGTGCGCGGGGGCGTCCAATGGTCAATTTATTGCCATTGGAACCGGGTGAACGTATCAATGCACTACTGCCGGTGCGCCAATATGAAGAAGGTTATTCTGTATTCATGGCAACCAGTGCTGGCACAGTAAAAAAGACGGCGCTCACTGATTTTTCACGTCCATTATCTCGCGGCATTATTGCGATTGATTTGCGTGACGATGAAGTATTGGTTGGAGTCGCAATTACTGACGGCAAACAGGATTTGATGCTATTTGCTTCCGACGGTAAAGCAGTGCGTTTTGCGGAATCACATGTTCGCGTGATGGGACGCACGGCGCACGGAGTACGCGGTATTCGTTTGAAAGAAAACCAACGCGTGATTGCGCTGGTAGTGCCGGAGCCGGGCACTGTATTGAGTGTGACTGAAAATGGATATGGCAAACGGACTCGCGTTGAAGATTTCCCCACTAAAGGACGGGGTACTCAAGGCGTGATTGGGATTAGCACTTCTGAGCGTAATGGTGCGCAGGTTGGTGCAGTATTAGTGCGCCCCGGCGATGAAATCATGTTAATTACCGAAGGCGGCACGTTAATTCGTACCAGTGTCGATCAAATTCCAATCGTTGGTCGCGCTGCGCAAGGCGTTAAACTCATTAATTTGAGTGAGGGTGAGCGTTTGGTGTATGTCGAACGGATTGTGGCATTGGAAGGTGGATTGGAACAGGAAGATGGCGCTGAAGGTGAGGAAATCAATACTGATCATGTTGAGTAACTGAAATACCAGATGCTGTATAAAAAACTGTCTTTTGTGATCTTCTCAATGCTATTGAAGCCGCGTACCAACGTCAACTCGCAAGCTGTTAATCAGCACGATAATTAAGTAATCAACCACTATTCACCAGAGGAACAAAATGATGGCTCGTGTGTATAACTTCAGTGCCGGTCCCGCCATGCTGCCGGAATCCGTATTGCAGCAAGCGTGTGATGAAATGCTCGATTGGCGCGGCAGCGGCATGTGCGTGGCGGAAATGAGCCATCGCGGTAAAGAATACATGTCAATTGCGGCGGAAGCAGAAGCGGATTTGCGCGAGCTGTTGAATGTGCCCAACAATTATAAGGTGTTATTTTTACAGGGCGGTGCATCCAGTCAATTCGCTGCGGTGCCGATGAATTTATTGCGCGGCGGCAGCAGCGCCGATTATATCAATACGGGTTCGTGGTCAAAAAAAGCAATTTCTGAAGCACGGCATTATTGCAGTAACGTCAATGTCGCTGCGACAACTGAGGAGAGCAAATTCACTCGCGCCCCTGTGCCAGCAGAGATTCAACTCAGTGGCGATGCTGCGTATTTGCATTACACGCCGAATGAAACGATTGAAGGTGTTGAATTCGCCTACATTCCTGAAACTGGCGGCTGTCCGCTGGTGGCGGATATGTCATCGACGTTATTGTCGCGCCCAATTGATATATCGCGCTTCGGTTTAATTTATGCCGGTGCGCAAAAGAATATCGGGCCGGCGGGATTAACCATTGTGATTGTGCGTGAGGATTTAATTGGAATGCCAATTGCCGGTACGCCAACGATGTTTGATTACAAAATCCACGCTGATAATGATTCGATGTATAACACGCCCGCAACCTATGCGTGGTATTTGGCTGGTTTGGTATTCAAATGGCTGAAAGATTTGGGCGGTTTGGATGCAATGGCAATCATCAATCAACGCAAAGCGGCATTGCTTTATAATGCAATTGATTCCTCCAGTTTTTATGCCAATCCGGTGCAGCCAACTGATCGCTCGTGGATGAATGTGCCATTTACGTTGGCGAATCCGGCGCTGGATGATGCCTTTTTGAAAGGTGCGAAGGCGGCTAATTTGACCACGCTCAAAGGGCATCGCTCGGTCGGCGGGATGCGCGCCAGCATTTACAACGCGATGCCGGAAGCGGGCGTGGCGGCGCTGGTGGAATTTATGCGCGAATTTGAACGGACGCAGGGTTGAATGATGTTCAAAATCCAGACCTTAAATAACATTTCAGTCGCCGGTTTGGAGCGTCTGCCGCGTGATCGCTACGAGGTCGCGTCCGAGATCGCCAATCCCGATGCGATTTTGGTGCGCTCGGCGAAGATGCACGAGCTGCCGATTGCGCCGTCGGTCAAGGCTATCGGTCGCGCTGGTGCGGGTACGAATAACGTGCCGGTTGCAGCGATGACTGGGCGCGGCGTGGCGGTGTTCAATGCACCGGGCGCAAATGCCAACGCAGTCAAGGAGTTGGTGATCGCGGGAATGCTGATTGCGGCGCGGAATATCGCGCAGGCGTGGCAATTTTCCCGCTCGCTGACCGGCGACGACGCGGCGATCAGTCAGGCAGTCGAGAGCGGTAAAAAACAGTTTGGCGGGTTTGAGCTGCCGGGGCGGACGCTGGGCGTGATCGGTCTCGGCGCGATTGGCGTGAAAGTGGCCAACGCAGCGCGGGCGCTGGGGATGAAGGTCATCGGCTACGATCCGACGATTACCGTGCGGCGGGCGTGGCAGTTGGAAAGCGACGTGCAGGCGGCGTTGAGTATCGACGATCTGCTGGCGCGGTCGGATTTTGTAACTTTTCATGTGCCGCTGACCGACGCGACGCGCCACATGATTAACGCCGAGCGGATTCAGACGTTGCCGAAAAATGCGGTGCTGCTGAACTTTTCCCGTGAGGGCATTTTGGACGATGCCGCAGTCGTGGCGGCGCTCGATCAAGGGCATCTGTACGCCTACTGCTGTGATTTTCCTAGCAATTTGCTGAAAGATCATCCGCGAGTGGTGACGCTGCCGCATCTGGGCGCGTCCACCCGCGAGGCTGAAGACAACTGCGCGATCATGGTTGCCGATCAAATCCGCGAGTATTTGGAAAGCGGCAACGTCACCAATGCGGTCAATTTCCCCGAAATTTGCTTGCCATTCAACGGCGATCACCGGCTGGCGATTGTGAATAGCAACGTGCCGAATATGGTCGGGCAGATTTCCACCGATCTGGCCGCAGCGGGTTTGAACATCATCGACATGCTCAATCGCTCACGCGGCGATGTCGCAGTGACGCTGATTGATGTCGATCAACGGTGCAGCGATGAGACGCTGGCGCGGTTACAAGGCATCAGCGGCGTGTTGTCGGTGCGGCGACTCGGCGGTTAATACGGAGAAAGCGGGCGTGATGGCGACAAGCAGCAATACCGGACTCGACGCAATTCGCAATCAGATTGATGCGATTGATTTGGAACTGTTGCGGCTCCTCAGCGACCGCGCCCGCTGCGCCCAGCAGGTCGCGCAGCTCAAATTGGGAAATCCCCCCGCCCCCCTTTTCCAAAGGGGGGAGACAAAAAGCCCCCCTTAGAAAAAGGGGGTCGGGTGGATTTGAAGCGGTGCAGTTTTATCGCCCCGAACGTGAGGCAGCAGTGTTGCGGCGGATCAAAGCCGCCAATCCCGGGCCGCTGAGTGATGAAGAAATGGCGCGTCTGTTCCGCGAGATCATGTCGGCGTGTCTCGCACTGGAGCGCCCGCTCAACGTCGCCTTTCTCGGCCCCGAAGGCACCTTCACCCAAGCGGCAACGATCAAGCATTTTGGGCATTCGGTGGTCACGCGGACGATGGCGACCATCAGCGATATTTTTCGGGAAGTGGAAGCTGGCGCGTGTGATTTCGGCGTCGTGCCGGTGGAGAATTCAACCGAGGGCGTCATCAGCCATACCCTTGATTTATTTATGACTTCGCCGCTGCGCATCACCGGCGAAGTCTGTTTGCGGGTGCAGCATCATTTGCTCAGTCGCCTACCTGCGCCGGCCGAGATTCGCGTTTTATATTCGCATCAACAATCGCTGGCGCAGTGTCGCGGCTGGTTGGATCGGCATTTGCCGCACGCCGAGCGCGTTGCCGTCGCCAGCAATGCCGAAGCTGCGCGTCGCGCCGCCCACGAAAGCAATGCCGCAGCAATTGCGGGAATTCAAGCGGCGGAGATTTACGCGCTCAAAATTCTCGCCGAACGCATTGAAGATGAACCGGGCAATACCACGCGCTTTTTAGTGATTGGTGCGCAAGATGCGCCGGCGAGTGGACAAGATAAAACCAGTTTATTGTTATCGTGTCGCAATCAAGCGGGCGCATTGCATCAATTATTAGCACCGCTGGCTGCGCACAGTATTAGCATGACGCGCATTGAATCGCGCCCTTCGCGGCGTGATATTTGGGATTATGTCTTCTTTATTGATGTCGTCGGTCATCGAGAAGATAGCGCATTGAATAGCGCCTTGGCGCATTTAGAACAGGCATCTTCACTCTTCAAAATTCTCGGTTCCTATCCCGTCGCGGTGCTGTAATTATGCAATGGGCGCAAATTATTGAAGACCCCATTTTGCAAAACCTGCCGTATAAAATTGAATTGAATGAATGGGGAAACATTGTTTTGAGTCCCGCCTCAAATAAGCACGGGCTGTTACAAGCCGAGTTGGTCGGTTTTCTCAGAGACAACAAAGCACAGGGTAAAATCATCACGGAATGCTCAGTGCAAACGACAAAAGGCGTGCGGGTCGCAGATGTCGCGTGGGGTTCAGCAGATTTCTTTATGCGCAATGAATTAGAAACGCCGTATCAAGAAGCGCCAGAACTGTGTATTGAAATCAGTTCTCTGTCCAATTCTAAACGGGAACTGACAGAAAAAATTGATTTATATCTCGCAAAAGGTGCGCGAGAAGTGTGGATTTGTGATGACAACGGCAACCTGCAATTGTTTACGCATCGCGGTCAAATAGAAACATCGTTATTATTTCCGACTGTGCCCACTCAACTGTATTGTTAATGACACTATTTTATGAATTATGCTGACAATGATTTTCTCGCTTTAGCCGCACCTTGGGTCGCAGAATTAACGCCTTATGTGCCCGGCAAACCCATCAGCGAATTAGAGCGCGAGCTGGGAATTCGCAATGCCGTGAAATTAGCCTCAAATGAAAACCCGCTCGGCCCAGGCCCGAAAGCATTGGCAGCAATGGCAGCATTAGCCAATGAATTGGGACGTTATCCTGACGGCGGTGGTTTTGAATTGCGGCGGGCGTTGGCGGAATTTCATGGCACCTCACCAGCAGCAATCACGCTCGGTAATGGTTCCAATGATGTGCTGGATTTAATTGCCCGCACCTTTTTACAGCCGGGCGTTGAATCGGTTTATTCTGAATTTGCGTTTGCGGTATATCCCATTGCCATTCAAGCGGTTGGCGCAACTGCCCGCGTCGCGCCAGCACGGAATTATGGACATGATTTGAATGCAATGCTCGCGCTGATCAATGAACAAACTCGCGTGGTTTGGATTGCAAATCCGAATAATCCGACCGGCACTTGGTTAGCCGCAGCGCCATTGCGTTCATTTCTCGGCGCAGTACCAAAAAGCTGTTTAGTCGTGATTGATGAAGCCTATACGGAATATGTCAATGAACCGGATTTTCCCGATACGACGCATTGGCTGGAAACCTTTCCCAATTTAATTGTCACGCGCACCTTTGCGAAGGCGCACGGTTTGGCGGCGTTGCGGGTTGGTTATGGCATCAGCGATCCGCGCCTTGCCGAGCTGCTCAATCGGGTGCGCCAGCCCTTTAATGTCAATGCCTTAGCGCAGGCAGCGGCGACGGCGGCGATCAGCGACCGCGAGCATGTGCGGGCGACGGTCGAACTCAATCGCGCCGGAATGCAGCAGGTGAGCGTCGGTTTGACGGCGTTGGGGCTGGAGTTCATCCCGTCGGTGGGCAATTTCGTGACCGTCGATTGCAAACGTCCGGCGGCGGCGATCAATGAGGCGCTGTTGCAGCGCGGAATCATCGTGCGCCCGCTGGCGAATTATGGGCTGCCGAATCATTTGCGCATCAGCATCGGGCTGGAAGCAGAAAATGCGCGGTTTCTCAGTGCGTTAGCGGAAGTGTGTGCAGCATGATTGAGCGATTGACCATCATCGGCGTGGGCTTGATCGGCGGGTCGCTGGCGCGGGCGTTACGCGCTGCTGGCGCAGTCGGTGAGATTGTCGGCTGCGGGCGCTCGCTGCCGAATTTGGAACGGCGGTGGAATTGGGCGTGATTGACCGTTTCACGCCAGAACCAGCGGCGGCAGTGGCGGATGCCGATATGATTTTTGTCGCCGTCCCGCTGGGCGCGATGCGCGGCGTGTTCGCAGCCATTGCTGGACAGTTGCGACCGGAGGCGATTGTGACCGACGGCGGCAGCGTCAAAGGCAGCGTGGTGGCTGATGCGCTGGCCGCATTCGGGCAGATTCCGCCGCGTTTGGTGCTCGGTCATCCGATTGCCGGCACGGAGCACAGCGGCGTGGAGGCGGCGCTGGTGGAGTTGTATCAACAGCGGCGGGTGATTTTGACGCCACTGCCGGAGACCGATCCCGCAGCGTTGGCGCAGGTGCAGGCGATGTGGGAACGCTGCGGCGCGGAGGTGACGCAGATGTCAGTCGCGCATCACGACGAGGTGTTGGCGGCGACCAGTCATCTGCCGCATCTGTTGGCGTTTGGGCTGGTGGATACGCTGGCGCGGCTGCGCGAGAACGATGAGGTGTTTCGTTACGCGGCGGGCGGTTTCCGCGATTTCAGTCGCATCGCGTCGAGCAATCCGGTGATGTGGCGGGATATTTGTCTGGCCAATCGGGAAGCGTTGAGCCTGATGCTGGCGCGGTTTGGCGCGGAAATGACCGATCTGGCTGGCAGCATTCGCCGCGCTGATGGCGAGCATTTGCTGGATATTTTTACCCGCGCCAAAGCTGCGCGGGATCGTTATGTGGACAGTGTTAAAGAGTAAATGGCATCAGACCGGCAATCACGCGCCGCCCTTCGGAAATCAAGATGTTATAGGTGCGACAAGCGGCCCGGTGTCCATCACCTCAAAACCAATGCCGCGCTCTAGCACCGCAAAATACAGGCTTGGATCAGGAAACACCTGCCGACTGCCGGTTCCCAGCACGATGATTTGCGGCGCAAATGCCAGCAGTTCATCAATAGATTCCGCTGTTAAATCCGCAAGTTGCAGCGACCAAGGCGCGATAATCTGCGTTGGCGTCACGATCAAACCCTGCGCATACCGCTGTTTACCGATGACCACGCCGTGCGTGTCGTAGGCGTCGATCAGGTATCCGTTGGCATTGTCTGCTTCAGAAAATCTCATGGTGGTTGGCGTCGCTGTGGCGCTAATGTGACATATTAGAAAACGATGATATTCTTGACTTGCTCGCCCTTAAACCGTAATATCCGGCGACTGAAAATGCTGGCTCAAGCCATTGCTTAATTCTTCACCTTACTAAATAAGTGCCATATCTCAAACGGGATAGATCAACAATTCAATCCCTCCTACGCGTGGGAATGGTCGAACGTTTATATCATTGATACAATGGTCGCTGTCAATGATTTGATTATTTAGAGAAAGATCGCACGATTAATAAGTGATCACTCTAAAACACCTGATGAATAATCTGACGTGATACATGTAAATGTTGCCCAGTTTTGCTGCGGCACATCTATGTACGCGAATTCAAAATTCCCTTTCCTGATGAATTGATAGGAGAGAACGAAAAATGGCTATTGATAAGCACATTACCCCGATGCTGGATCAACTCGAAACTGGCCCTTGGCCGAGTTTCATTTCGGGTATTAAACGTCTGCGTGATCAGCATCCGCAAACGCGCATCAATGAAATGACCAACGACCTGCTCGGTCAGCTTGAGCACTCCTATGAAACCCGCAAGGGCTATTGGAAAGGCGGCACGATTTCCGTGTTTGGTTATGGCGGCGGTATTATTCCGCGCTTCTCAGAAGTGGGTTCGGCGTTCCCAAAATCTAAGGAATTCCACACCATCCGCGTGCAGCCACCAGCCGGCAATCATTATACAACTGCAATGCTGCGCCAATTGGCAGACAGTTGGGAAAAGTTTGGTTCTGGGTTAATTACCTTTCACGGTCAGACCGGTAACATCATGTTTATCGGTGCGGATAGCCCTAGCATTCAACCCTTCTTTGATGAAATCAATGATTACGGGTGGGATTTAGGTGGCGCTGGTCCTTGCGTGCGTACTGCGATGTCTTGCGTCGGTGGTACCCGCTGTGAAATGTCCTGCACCAACGAATTAAAAGCGCATCGGTTGTTAGTGAATAACTTCGTGATGATGTGCATCGCCCCGCTCTGCCGTATAAATTCAAGTTTAAGGTTTCTGGCTGCGCGAATGATTGCCAGAATGCGATTGAACGCTCCGACTTTGCCGTCATTGGCACTTGGCGCGACGATATGAAAGTTGACCAAGCTGAGGTCAAGAATTATGTCGCCAGCAAAGGGCGTCAGTATTACATTGATAACGTGATTACCCGTTGCCCCACGCAGGCATTGTCATTAAATGATGATGATACGCTGGCAGTGAATAATCGTGATTGCGTGCGTTGTATGCACTGCTTAAATGTGATGCCCAAAGCATTGCATCCGGGCGATGACAAGGGCGTCACCATTCTGATCGGCGGCAAGCGCACGCTGAAAATCGGCGATCTGATGGGCACGGTGCTGGTTCCGTTCAAAAAGCTGGAGACCGAAGACGATTACGAGTCGATGGTCGAGCTGGCGGGAACCATCATTGATTTCTGGGCAGAAAACGGTCTGGAACACGAGCGTTGCGGCGAGATGATCGAGCGCATCGGGCTGGCGAATTTCCTCGAAGGCATCGGCGTCGATCCTGATCCGAACATGCTCAGTCACCCGCGCCAGAGTTCCTACATCCGCATGGATGGCTGGGATGAAGCGGCTGAATCGTGGTTTGAGCGCCAATCGGAAGCTGGCAAGTAATTTCGGTATTTTCAGGCGCTTGAGCGGCTGGTTGCGATGCGCCGCCAGACTCGCCGCGCCCGAAATGCTCCGATCCCAACGACCATCATCAAGACTGAACTTTAAGAACTGGAGGAAAGGCAATGGCGGAAATGCGCGAGCCGATTGAGTCTGGATGCCCCGATCCTTGGCAATACATCCATCCCGTGATGCGTAAAAACTTCGGGCAATGGAAATATCACGACCATCCGCGCCCCGGCGTGTTGCTGCATGTGGCATATAGCGGCGACAAAATCTGGACGGTGAAAGCCGGCACCCAACGCATTCTCGACGTGTTCACGCTGCGCAAGCTGTGCGACATCGGCGATGAATTTGCCGAAGGTCATGTGCATTTCACGCTGCGCTCAAACATCGAATATATGGTCAGCGACGAGACGAAAGTGCAGCCGCTGATTGACGCGCTCGAAGGCGCGGGCTTTATCGTCGGCGGCACTCAGAACTCAGTGGCGATGATTTCGCACACCCAAGGCTGGCTGCATTGCGACATTCCCGGCACCGACGCTTCTGGCGTGGTCAAGTCGATGATGGACGAACTCATCGACGAATTCCGCAACGCCAACATGCCCAACCGTGTGCATATCACCACTTCCTGCTGCCAGATTAACTGCGGCGGTCAGGGCGACATCGCCATCAACATTCAGCACACCAAACCGCCCAAGATCAATCACGATCTGGTCGCCAACGTCTGCGAACGTCCGTCCGTCGTCGCCCGCTGCCCGGTGGCTGCGATTCGTCCGGCGATGGTCAACGGCAAGCCCTCGTTGGAAGTGGACGAGCGCAAGTGCATCTGCTGCGGCGCGTGTTTCCCGCCCTGCCCACCGATGCAAATCAACGACGCTGAACATTCCAAGCTGGCGATTTGGGTTGGTGGCAATCACTCCAACGCTCGCGGCAAGCCGACCTTTCAAAAGTTGGTCGCAGCCGGCATCCCGAATAACCCACCGCGGTGGCCGGAAGCAACCGCCATCGTGAAGCGCATTTTGAAAGCCTATAAAGAAGGTGCGCGGGATTGGGAACGGGTGAACGAATGGATTGAGCGTATTGGTTGGCCGCGCTTCTTTGAAGAAGTCGAATTGCCATTCACCAAATATCACATTGATACTTGGCGCGGAGCGCGGGCGAGCTTCAATAGCTCAACCTATATCCGTTTCTAATTGCAGCAGCGAGCGGTATTTGATCTTGATTAAATACCGCTCGCTATTGAACAAGCTGATCGCTTTGCAGTTATTCGCTATTGAGGAGGACTGAATGAAGTTTGCACTTCAGATTAACGAAGGCCCTTATCAGCATCAAGCATCTGATTCGGCGTATCAATTCGCCAAGGCAGCATTAGAAAAAGGGCACGAGATTTTTCGGATTTTTTTCTATCACGACGGCGTTAATAACGCGACGCGCTTAACCACGCCACCGCAAGATGATCGCCACATTGTGAATCGCTGGGCAGAATTAGCAGAACAACACAATTTAGATTTAGTGGTTTGCGTTGCTGCCGCCAACGACGCGGAATGGTCGATGACGGTGAAGCCAGCCGCAATGGTAAAGATGCCACCAATATCCATCCCAAGTTTCGTATTTCTGGCTTGGGGCAATTGGTTGAAGCTGCGATTCAAGCCGACCGTTTGGTCGTTTTTGGCGATTAAGAGGAATAACAGCAATGTCTGAAATCGTCAAAAAATTCATGTATGTGAATCGTAAAGCGCCGTATGGCACCATTTACGCTTGGGAAGCCTTAGAAGTCGTGTTAGTTGGTGCGGCTTTTGATCAAGACGTGAGCGTGATGTTTATTGATGATGGCGTGTATCAATTGGCCAAAGGTCAGGATACGAAAGCCGTTGGCATGAAAAACTTTTCTCCGACTTATCGCACGCTCGGCGATTATGAAGTCAAGAAAGTGTATGTCGATCAAGCATCATTGGAAGCGCGTGGCTTGACGCAAGATGATCTGGTTGAGATTGCTTGGGAAGATATGGAGACTGAAGAAGAAGTCGACAATATCGTTGAGGTCATTACGTCAGAGCGCGTGAGCGCCTTGATGAATGAATCCGATGTGATCTTCAGCTTCTGAGGCGATGACGAATGAGCATTTTACACACTGTGAATAAATCACCCTTTGAGCGGAATTCATTGGAATCCTGCTTAAAGTTTGCCACCGCTGATGCAGCAGTATTGCTGTTTGAAGATGGCATTTATGCGGCATTGACTGACCAGCGTTGAGCACAAGTTACTGCTGCACTCGGCAAATTAAAGATTCATGTGCTAGGTCCAGACCTGAAAGCACGGGGCTTTTCTGAAGACCGCATTATTGCGGGAATTAACGTCGTTGATTATGCCGGCTTCGTTGATTTAACCACTGCGAATGATACGGTTCAGGCTTGGTTATAACGTTTTGTTTTTGACACCACAGAGGAAATCACAATGTCAGACATGATTGATGTAGACGGCAAGCAATACGCCGTAGATGAAGAAGGCTATTTAGCCAATTTGAATGAATGGGTTCCGGGTATTGCTGGCGTGATGGCCAAGCAGGACAATTTGGAATTGACTGATGAACATTGGGACATCATCAATTTCCTGCGTGAGTATTATGAGGAATACCAGATTGCTCCCGCCGTGCGCGTATTAACCAAGGCGGTTGGTAAGAAGCTCGGTAAAGAGAAGGGCAACAGCAAATATCTGTACAGCTTATTCCCCTATGGCCCAGCAAAACAGGCTTGTCGTTTTGCTGGTCTGCCGAAGCCAACTGGCTGCGTGTAAGTCTTTTTCATTCTGGGATGTCACGCGGCATCCCAGATTTATTTATTGATCCGCCGAGGTCGCAGCAACATGGCGTTTTTAACAACTTTCTACGCCTTTTTATTCTATTTTGCCGCGCTGGTTTTTGTGACCGGAGTGCTGTTTAAGATTACGCAATATGCGCGCACTCCTGCTCCATTAAAAATTCCAACCACGCCAGCTCCAACGACCACCAGTGGGGTGGTGTTGCGAATGACACGCGAAGTGGTTTTATTTGAAAGCCTGTTTCGGGGCAACAAATGGACGTGGATTTTCGGCTGGATGTTTCATTTCGGTTTATTACTGGTCACGCTGCGGCATTTACGCTATTTCATTGAGCCGGTGTGGTTTCCCATTGAACTCGTGCAGCCGTTTGGCATTTATGGCGGTATGGCGATGATTGTGGGTTTAACGGGATTGTGGGCGCGGCGGTTCTTGGTGGATCGGGTGCGGTATATTTCTGCCCCTTCAGATCATTTAATTCTCGCTTTGTTGGTGCTGATTGGCGTCAGCGGTTTATTGATGAAATTCGTTTTTCATAGCGACATCGTTGAGATCAAAGCCTTCTTTATGGGTTGTATGCGTATGATTTTCAGCCGCTGCCGTCTGATCCGTTGTTATTGCTGCATCTGTTCTTAGTGGCGCTATTGTTAATCATTTTTCCATATAGCAAATTACTCCATGCGCCGGGATTATTTTTTAGCCCAACTCGCAATCAAGCGGATAACCCGCGTGAAGTTCGACATATCGCGCCTTGGGCTCAACAACTCGAACAGAAATAAGCCCTTGAGTAATTCCGCACGTTCGCAGACGAGACTGATTTATGGCTAAGGCAACCTTTTTAGTTCCTGAGTTGACCCAGTACACCGAAGTTCCGGCAGTCACGCCCGGCGCAATGGCGCATAGCTCGCCGTTTGTGGCAAAGCCGGATTTTCAAGAGCCGCTCGGTTATCCGGGTGAACTCGTCGATGATTGGCAAAATAAAGCCATCGATAAGATGGGCGAATTGCTGGGTAAATATCGCTCGCTACGGGTGTATATGGATGCCTGCGTGAAATGCGGCGCATGTACCGATAAATGCCATTATTTTCTCGGCACCAGCGATCCGAAAAATATGCCAGTGGGTCGTCAAGATTTAATGCGCAAGGTTTATCGGCGCTATTTCACTGTCGCTGGCAAATTATTTCCCAAATTAGTTGGCGCAGAAGATTTCACGAAAGAAGTGCTTGATGATTGGTATAGCTATTTTCATCAGTGCTCGCAATGTCGCCGCTGCTCGGTGTTTTGCCCTTATGGAATTGATACCGCTGAGATTTCAATGGCAGCGCGTGAAATCATGGATTGCATTGGCGTTGGGCAAAAATACTGCAATGAAATTATCGCCAAAGTTTATAAAGTCGGTAATAACTTAGGGCTTCCCGGCCCGGCGCTGATTGATACGTTGGAAGGTTTAGAAGAAGACGTTTACGACGAAACCGGCGTGCGGGTGCGTTATCCGATTGATCAAGTTGGCGCGGAAGTGTTGCTGGTGACGCCTTCGGCGGACTTTTTCGCCGAGCCGCATGTGGACGGTTTGATCGGCTACGGCAAGATGTTTCACGAGTCCGGCGTGACGTGGACGCTGAGTACGCAGGCTTCGGAAGCCGCTAATTTCGGCATGTTTATCGGTTCTTACGACAACATGCGCCGCATTTCCCAGCGTATTCGGGAAGCGGCGATCAAGCTGAAAGTCAAGCGCATCGTGTTTGGTGAATGTGGTCATGCGTGGCGGGTGGCGTACAGCTTTTTGAATACGCTGGCGGGACCTTGGGATTTTCTCGATCCGCGCTATCCGGTGCCGCAGCACATTTGCGAGTTCACCTATGACCTGATTCAGCAGGGCAAGTTGACGTTCGATAAGAGCGAAAACGACGACAAGGTGATGACGTTCCACGATAGCTGCAACGTCGCTCGCGCTTCGCGCATGGGTGATACGCCCGGCGGTCAGTTCGAGATTCCTCGCGCCATCATTCGCGCTACTTGCAACCACTTTTACGATATGGACGAGGACACCATCCGCGACCGGACGTTCTGTTGTGGCGGCGGCGGCGGGTTGCTGACCGATGATTTGATGGAGCTGCGCGTGAAAGGTGCCAAGCCGCGCATGGATGCGTTGAATAACGTCATTCAAGAAAAAGGCGTGACGCACATGGCGGCGATCTGCGCCATTTGTAAAACCCAGTTTAGTAAAGTCTTGCCGTATTACGGCATGGATATGAGTCAAATCATCAGCTTACATCAGCTCGTTGGCGACGCGATTGTGCTCACGCCCGATCCCGAAGATGCAGATGATGACGATAGCGATGACGAGGACGACGATTAAATTGCACTGGTCGGTCACTTGCTGCGCAGCGCGAGTGACCACCACGCGACGCCTGCAACTGCATCACAACGATTGAGACCAACGGCGGTGCCAGCCGAAGCCGCCGATCCCCCTGAATACGAACGTCCTGATTTGGCATCAGGACTCAACTGGCATAAGGAGATTGAGCACGATGGCGACTTCCAGCGACGAGATGACAATGAAGCCCTCCTGGCGCCGTTTTGAAGACGGCGAGCACGTCTGGGAGAAGCTGACCGACCAGATTTTTAATCAAGACCGCTCCCACAAATGCCCGACCTACGTCCACAAGACGCCGCCGTGTCAAGGCAGTTGTCCGTCCGGTGAAGACATTCGCGGCTGGTTGCAGATCGTGCGCGGCATGGAACAACCGCCGCAGGGCATGGACTGGCGCGAATATGCGTTTCTCCGTTCCACCGACGCCAATCCGTTCCCATCATTGATGGGGCGCGTCTGTCCGGCGCCGTGTCAGGACGGCTGCAATCGCAACGAATTAGAAGATTTTGTCGGCATCAATGCCGTTGAGCAGTTCATCGGCGATACCGCCATTGCCAACGGCTACCAATTTGCCCCCGCGCCAGCCGACACCGGCAAGCGCATCGCCATCATCGGCGGCGGCCCCGCTGGTTTAGCGGCAGCGTATCAACTGCGCCGCAAAGGTCACGGCTGCACCATTTTTGAGGCGAACGAAGGACTGGGCGGCATGTTCCGCTTCGGCATTCCCGGCTATCGCGTCCCGCGTGACAAATTGGACGCGGAAATCCAGCGCATCCTCAACCTCGGCTTGATCGAGGTGAAGCTCAAAACCCGCGTCGGCACTGATGTCAGCGTGGAACAGCTCGAACAAGACTATGACGCAGTGTTGTGGGCGCTCGGCTGCCAGAGCGGACGCGGACTGCCGGTTGATGGCTGGAAAGACACGCCCAACTGCGTCTCCGGCGTCGCCTTCCTCAAGGCGTACAACGAAGGGCGGATGAAATTCACCGCGCAAAAAGTGGTCTGCGTCGGTGGCGGCGATACCTCGATTGACGTGGTTTCCGTAGCGCGTCGGCTCGGTCACATCACCAAACATGGGCAAAGCGAGCTGCCGGAGAGCGTGATTCGTGACGGTTATGTCGCCCACGATGCTGCGACCGCAGCAGCGGCGGAAGGCGCAGAAGTCACGCTGACCTCGTTGTTTACCCGCGACAAAATGACTGCGTCTGAGCACGAAGTCCACGATGCCAATCGTGAAGGCGTCACCGTGCTGGACGGCGTGATGCCGCTGGAAGTCATCAAAGATGCCAACGGTCGCGCCACTGGCTTGAAAGTGTGCGATTGCACCATGACTGACGGGCGGCCGACCGCGATTGCTGGCACCGAGCGCGTGTTGGCAGCGGATTTGATCGTGTCGGCAATCGGGCAAGGTGGCGATCTCACCGGCTTGGAAGGCTTTGATAACGGACGCGGTTTGATTGATGCCGACAAGTTTTATCAGGTGCCCGGCAAGGCGGGGCATTTCGTCGCCGGCGACATCATTCGCCCGCATTTGCTGACGACTGCGATTGGGCAGGCGTGGGTGGCGGCGGATTCGATTGATGCCTATGTCAATCACGCTGAAAACAAGCGCCGTCCGAAGGTGGACGTGCATCACTTTGATTTGCTGGATAAAATGACTGAGGCACATCTCGCGCCCACGCCATTTGTTCCCGCCGAGCAGGGCGATATGCGCGGCACTTCCGATGCGAATTTTGCGATTCACAATTACGAAGATCGCTCCAGCGCCGAAGTCATTCCGCACGATGAGTTATTCCTCGGTCATTTCAATTACGTCGCTCGCAACCTGCGCCAAGAAGAGGTGCCGACAGCGGAAGATGTGCTCGGTCATTTCCACGAGCGCGTCATCGGCTTGACCGAAGCGGAAGCCATCAACGAAGCCAAGCGGTGCATGAGCTGCGGGCTGTGTTTCGAGTGCGACAACTGCGTGATTTATTGCCCCCAAGATGCGATTTCTCGCGTGGACAAGAAAAACCGCACCACCGGTCGTTATGTGCAAACCGACTATTCGCGCTGCATCGGCTGTCACATTTGCGCAGATGTCTGTCCGACCGGCTACATCAAGATGGGTTTGGGCGAATAAATGCCCACGGAGGCGTCGATGGCTAAAAGCGTGCTCACAGTTGGCCTCGTCGCGCTGGGATTGGTCTGGGCGCTTGCCCAGACTGCTCAAGCCGATGATATGAAACGCTATGTGGTCGCGGGTTCACAGGCTGCCAAACTGGAGTCCTGTGTCGAACCGACTGAGCTGATGCGCCGCCAGCACATGGAATTCATCAAGCATCAGCGGATTGCGACGGTTCACGAAGGCATCCGCATCGAAAAATATAGTCTGTCGGGATGCGTGGACTGTCATATCAGCTACAACGCGGAACAGATTCCGCAGCCGATCAATCAGGCGGATCAATTTTGTGGTGCCTGCCATGCGTTTGCGGCAGTCAATCTCAATTGCTTTGACTGTCACGCGGCGGTGCCGAACGGAACGCCGCTGGATGCGGCAGCGATGGCGGCGCACGACGCTGCTGGCGTTGCGGCGCAGGTGCAGTCGCATCGTGATGGGGAAAATCATTGATATGAAAGACGACAACGACGCAATTGACCCGCAACGCCGCGCCTTTTTAGGCGTCGCTGCGGGAGTCACTGCCGCCGTCACGGTGGCACCCGGCGTGTTGCTGCACACGGTGGACGCCGCGCCGCGAGCGGAGCCGGTCACGTCTGATGTGCGCTGGGGCTTGCTGATTGACACGGCGAAATGTGTTGACGGGTGCTCGGCGTGCGTTGACGCCTGCCACCATGAAAACGGCTTGAATTTGCAGACGATGCCGGCCGAACAGGCGGTGAAAAAGTGGGAAACGCAAAAGCCGGCGTGGGTGCGCAAAGTCAAGTTGCAAGACAACCAAACCGGACGGATGACGACCTTGCCGCTGATGTGCCAACACTGCGACGATCCGCCGTGCGTGGACGTGTGCCCAACTGGTGCGTCATTCAAACGCGCTGATGGCATTGTGATGGTTGATCGTCATTTATGTATTGGCTGCCGCTATTGCATGATGGCGTGTCCGTATAAAGCTCGCAGTTTTATTCATGGCGATGTACACGGGCAATTAACGAGCGTGCCACGCGGCAAAGGCTGTGTTGAAAGCTGCAATTTATGTGTGCAACGTCGTGATTTTGGTCAAGAATCAACTGCGTGTGTTGATGCGTGCGCGGCGGAAGGTCATCACGCCATTGTATTCGGTGATCTCAAAGACCCCGATAGCACCATTTGCAAATTGCTGAATGAGATGCCGAGCCGTCAACTCCGAGAAGATTTGGTTTTGAATACGGGCGTGCGCTATTCCGGTGTCTAATCAGGGCAAGGGAAACAACTAATGAAACGAATCGTTTATCGGGAATGGCGCATTCCGCCGACGCAATTTTGGAGCATTTTAGGCATCCTTGCGGCGGTGGTGAGCATGTCCACGCTTGCCTTTGGTTATATGGAACATACCGGCCATTGGGTCAGCGGTATGAATAATTCAGTGGTCTGGGGAACGCCGCATGTATTTGCGGTATTCCTTGTCATTGCGGCATCAGGGGCGCTGAATATCGCATCCATTGGCACCGTATTTCATAAACCTATTTATAAACCGTTAGGTCGGCTGTCGGGTTTATTGGCAGTAGCAATGCTAATGGGCGGATTGCTGGTATTGGTAATGGATTTAGGTCGTCCTGAGCGATTGATCGTTGCCATGACCAGTTATAATTTCAGTTCCATTTTCGCGTGGAACATCTTTCTGTATACCGGTTTTATGGTGATTGTCATTGCTTATTTATGGACAATGGCAGATCGGCAGGGCGCACCTTTTAATTATTCGGTTGGTATCATTGCATTTTTATGGCGACTGGCGCTCACCACAGGTACTGGATCGATTTTTGGATTTTTGGTTTCTCGCCAAGCCTATGATGCAGCGGTATTAGCGCCAATGTTTGTACTGCTGTCATTCGCCTATGGACTCGCAATTTTTATGATGGTGTTGTTGTTTTCTTTTGGTGAAGACAACCGTCCGATTGGTCCGAAAATTCTGCGGCGCTTAAAGAATTTGCTCGGTGTATTCGTTGCTGGTGTGCTGTATTTCGTGCTGATTTATCATCTCACCAATTTATACGGTGCAAAAAACGATGATTTTGAAAATTGGCTGTTGTTCAATGGCGGTATGCACACCTTCATGTTCTGGATTGGATGGATTTTAATTGGCGGTCTATTGCCTCTCGGAATTATCTATCATCCCGAATTGAGCAAAGAACGCAATTGGATTATGGCAGCCTGTGCATTAGTCACGTTGGGCGGATTGGCAGCGATGTACGTCATCATCATCAGCAGCCAAGCATTTCCAATTCAAATGTTCCCCGGTCATACGATTATCGAATCAAGTTTCTTTGATGGCGTGAACGGTCAGCCGGGTCCATATACACCAACAATTCCAGAAGTATTATTGGGATTTGGTGGCGTTGCCGTGGCGCTGATTATTACAGTGGTCGGTGTGCGGGTATTGCAATTCCTGCCTGAATCGCTCGCTGATGATGTGATTCCAATTGATGAAGAAACGTTAAGTGAGGATGCGTTCGCCAAACCTGCTTAATTCTTTTTCTCGCCACTAAAGGCGTAAAGACGGCAAAGCAAATCTTTGTCATCTTTGCGCCTTTTCAGTTTAACGGTTTGATAATTTCCAATGGCTCATCTTTACATTGCCGCACCGCAGAAATCTTCGGGTAAAACCACGCTATCTATTGGGCTATGTCGTCAATGGCGCAATCGCGGGTTGGTTGTGCAACCATTCAAAAAAGGACCGGATTTCATTGATCCGCTCTGGCTCAGTCAAGCAGCTTCCCGTCCTTGTTTTAATCTTGATTTTCATACGATGCCCATTGCCGAAATCAATACTGCATTTACGCAGGAACTCAACGGCGCTGATCTCGGTTTAATTGAAGGCAACGTTGGTTTATTTGATAGCACTGAATTAAATGGAGCACACAGTAACGCTGAATTGGCGAAACAATTAAACGCTCCGGTGATTCTCGTGATTAATTGTCACGGCATGGCGCGGGGTATTGCGCCGCTATTGCTCGGCTATTGCGCTTTTGATCCCGATTTACATCTTGCTGGCGTCATTCTTAATCGCGTTGGCGGCAGCCGTCATGCAGCGAATCTCATTCGCGTGGTGGAGCATTACAGTGATTTACCAGTATTGGGTGTGTTGTCCCGCGATGATGAGATCAGTATTGACGAACGGCATTTAGGTTTAATGCCGAGTAACGAGACCGAAAGCGCCGATGCTTGGATTAACGCAATTGCGCAGCGTGTCGCCGAGCAGGTTGATTTGGAACGGTTATTAACGATTGCAGAACAGACTCCGCGTCCTACGTCAATCATTGCGCCAGCGGTGTCAGTAAATCGTGAATCGCCAATACGCATTGGAATTGCCCGTGATGCAGCATTTGGTTTTTATTATCCAGATGATTTGCGAGCACTTGCAGCGGCTGGCGCGGAATTGGTGCCATTCAGTCCAATTGCGGATGTTCAATTGCCAGCAGTCGATGCGCTATTGCTGGGCGGTGGTTTTCCTGAATACCGCATGACCGAATTGGAAGCGAATTATTCAATGCGCCAGCACATTGCCGAATTCATTGCTGACGGCAAACCGGTATATGCGGAATGCGGTGGGCTGATGTATTTGTGCGCTGGTTTGACGTTTCACGGCGAGCGGCGAGCGATGGTCGGTGCACTCAAGGCGGAGGTGGCGATGCGCCCGCGTCCACAGGGGCGCGGTTATGTGCAACTGCGCGAAACGGCAGCGTTTCCGTGGCAACGCGATCCGCCGCATTGCGCCGAGATTTCCGCGCATGAATTCCACCATTCCGCAATTGTGCAGCCTGATCCGGCGTGGATTTATGGTTACGAAGTCTTGCGCGGCGTAGGCGTCAATGGGACACATGACGGCATCGTGCAGAGCAATTTATTGGCGTGTTACAGTCACTTACGCAGCGTTGGTGGCAACAATTGGACCGAGCGTTTTGTGGCGCACATTCGGCGGTGTTACGGCGGTTGAAACGTTTTCCGGTGCAGCAAGGTTGTTTCAATGGGATGAGCGGTGTATATTTCCGCTCGCGTTGCCGGGGTGGCGAAATTGGTAGACGCATCAGACTCAAAATCTGACGGGGGTGACCCCATGCCGGTTCGATTCCGGCCCTCGGTACCAAATTAAACAAGGAGTTAGGTCAAAAAACCTAACTCCTTTTTGTTTGCCTGCGACTTGCCAACACCAGCGCAGTTACGCGCTGCGCAGCTCAAAATCGTGCGTGATCGTCGCGGTCGCACCCAGCATGATCGATGCCGAGCAGTATTTTTCTGCACTCAGCCGGATCGCCTGCTCCACCCGTTTCGGGTCAAGATCGCGCCCGGTGACGATGAAATGCGCGTGAATCTGCGTGAACACCTTCGGATCGGTTTCCGCCCGCGTCGCCTCCAGCTCCACCACGCAATCCGTCACGTCCTGCCGCCCTTTGCGCAAAATCAGCAACACATCAAACTGGGTGCAGCCGCCCATGCCCAGCAGCAGCATTTCCATTGGACGCACGCCGAGATTGCGCCCGCCCAGCTCCGGCGGCCCGTCCATCACCACGCCGTGACCGGAACCGGATTCGCCCAACATGGCGACGCCTTCAATCCATTTTATCCGTGCTTTCATGCTGTTACCTGTATTAGCTGCGAAGATTGCGGTCGCGCAAGCGCCATTGAAAATGGCTCAAGAGCTTGGAACGCACCTTTTTTTCCTTGTGTTTCGCTGCCGCTGCGAGACGTTTTTCTGCCACCTCAATCAATGTTTCCTGCGCACCCTTGGTATTGTCATCAAGCGGAATGCGTTGAATATATTCACCCGCGCTATTCATTTCCCACGCCGAGCGCGTATCCGCAAATTGCACATCTAAAATCAAGCGCAATTCCTGCCGCAATTCAGGATTTTCTACCGGCGCATGAACTTCCACGCGGCTGTCGAGATTGCGCCCCATCATATCCGCCGAACCGATGTAATACTCCTCCGCGCCGTTATTATGAAAATACATAATCCGCCCGTGCTCTAAAAAACGCCCCACAATACTCACCACCCGCGCTTTTTCACTGATATTCGGTAAACCCGGACGAAAGCGGCAGGTATCACGAATAATCAAATCAACCTGCACTCCGGTATGGCTGGCGCGATATAAAGCGCGGGTAATATCCGCATCTTCCAGCGCATTCATCTTCATTTGAATCAAACCGTTGCCTGTGCGCTTTTGATGCGTGATTTCACGGTTGATTTTATCAATGATGCTGCGTTTCAGCGTGTAGGGCGCAGCGAGAATTTTGCGATAACTCGGCGGCGGTGAATAGCCGGTGAGATAATTAAAAAGCTCAGTTAAATCCTGTCCAATATCTTCATCGCAGCCGAGCATTCCTAAATCAGTATAGAGTTTAGCCGTGCCAGCATGATAATTGCCGGTGCCAATATGATAATAGCGCCGCAATTGCGCATAATCGCGCCGCACGATGAAAATCAATTTGCTGTGGGTTTTCAAACCCATCACGCCATAATTGACGTGAATGCCTTCTGCTTCTAAACGCCGCGCCCATTGGATATTGGCTGCTTCATCAAATCGCGCTTTCAATTCCACCAACACCGCAACCTGTTTGCCATTCCGCGCTGCTTGAATCAAGGAATCTAAAATCGCGCCAGCCGAAGTGCGATACAGCGTCATTTTAATTGCCAATACTTTCGGGTCTTCGGCCGCTGTGCGCAAAAAACGTTCAACGGAAGTGCTAAACGGTTGATAGGGATGCTGTAATAAAATCGGGCCATTTTCGCGGATGATGTGAAAGATATTGCGGCGATCATTCGCCAATAACGGATGATCCACCGGGCGATGTGGTTTATCGTGCAATTCCGGTTTATCAATTGCCGCTAATTCAAATAAATCGCGCAGCGCCATCATGCCCGCAATTTCAAACACATCTTCATCTTCATTCAAACCCAATTCGGCCGCCAACATGCCGCGATGCGTTGGCTCCATTTTTGGCTCGACTTCCAGCCGCACAATCGGCGCGAAATGGCGCTCACGCAGCTCGGTTTCGATCATCTCCAGCAGATCATTCGCCGTTTCCGCGTCCGGTTCGACAATCGCGTTGCGGGTGACGCGAAACAGGGCGCAGGACACGATTTCCATGCCCGGAAATAGCATGTCCAGATTGTTGACCATCAAATCTTCAAGCGTAACAAAGGTGTAGCTGCCGTCCACCGCAATCAATCGCCGCGACACATCTTTGCTCACCGGCACCTTCACTCGCGCCATGTAAATCTCGTTGCCACCCGGAAAACGTAGCGTTACCAATAAGTTGAGCGTGAGATTGGAAATAAACGGGAACGGATGCGCCGGGTCCATCGCCAACGGCGTGAGCATCGGAAAAATGTTGGCGCGGAAATACTCGCGCAGGCGGGCGCTGGCGTCGGCGGATAAATCGGCATGGCGAATGATGCGGATATCGTGCGCGGTCAGTTCGAGAATCAGCGCCTCATCAATGCGCCGTTGCTCCATTTGAAACGCCCGCGCTGCGGTCTGGCAGGCTTTCAATTGCTGGAGCGGGGTGCGGCCATCGAGGCTCGGCGTGTGGACGGCAGCAGCGATTTGCTGCTTCAACCCGCCGATGCGTTTCATAAAGAATTCATCGAGATTATTGCTGACGATGGCGAGAAATTTCACGCGCTCTAACAAAGGGTTACGCGGATCATCTGCTTCATGCAGCACCCGTTGATTGAACGCCAGCCACGTCAATTCGCGGTTGAGATACAAACTCGGATCACTCAGATCAAGGGTGTCGGTAGGCGACAGCAGGCTGTCATCGGTGGGTGCGTTCATATTTCCAAATCCCAAAGCGGCGCGGTGAAAGCTGGTTATCTTAGCAAGTGGGCGCACTGCGATTGCGGCAGTTTGATGACGTTCGATCCCACAGCCACCCGTTAATCTCCACTGTATACTGAGATCACTCGCTTGACCGCAGTTGTCATCAGGCAACACCCCACAGCCGTCAAAACCCAAATTAACCACTTGATTTAGATTTATTTTTAACAGGAGCAAGTCATGTCAGAAATTGTTGATGTTCGCGCCCGTGAAGTTTTGGATTCACGCGGCAATCCCACTGTTGAAGCCGATGTTATTACCGCCAATGGCGCAATTGGACGCGCCATTGTTCCATCCGGTGCGTCCACTGGTTCCCGCGAGGCGCTCGAATTGCGCGACGGCGACAAATCCCGTTACGGCGGCAAGGGTGTTTTGACCGCAGTCGGCAACATTGAAGGCGAATTGCGCGATGCAGTGCTTGGTTTGGATGTGACCGATCAAACCGCGCTTGATCAAAAGATGATCGCGCTGGATGGCACGGACAATAAACGGCGTCTCGGCGCAAATGCGCTGCTCGGCGTGTCGCTGGCAGCAGCTCATGCCGCTGCGCAGGAAAAGGCGCTGCCGCTGTTTCGGTCGCTGATGAACAGCCCGTATCGCCTGCCCGTGCCGATGATGAACATCATCAACGGCGGCAGTCACGCCGATAACAGCGTCGATTTTCAAGAGTTTATGATTTTGCCGGTTGGCGCGGGCAGCATCCGCGAAGCCGTGCGTTACGGCGCAGAAGTGTTCCACGCGCTCAAATCAGTGCTGCACGGGCGCGGGCTGGGTACGGCAGTTGGCGATGAAGGCGGTTTTGCCCCGAATCTGCCGTCAAATGTCGCCGCGATTGAAGCGATTTTGGAAGCGATCACCAAAGCCGGTTTCAAAGTTGGCGAGGATATCTATCTCGGCATGGATGTCGCTGCTTCCGAGTTTTACAAAGATGGTCAATATCACCTCGCTGGCGAAGGGCGCACCCTCGACGCCGACGGCATGATCGACCTGCTCGCCAATTGGGTCGCGCAATATCCGATCATTTCGATTGAAGACGGGCTGGCAGAAGGCGATTGGGATGGTTGGAAACGGTTGACCGAACGGCTCGGCGACAAGGTGCAAATCGTTGGCGATGATCTGTTTGTGACCAATACCAAGATTTTGCAGGAAGGCATTGATAAGCAAATCGCCAATTCCATTCTGATTAAAGTCAATCAAATCGGGACGTTGACCGAGACGCTGGAGGCCATCGCCATGGCGCACAACGCAGGTTATACCGCCGTCGTCTCGCATCGCTCCGGCGAAACCGAAGACACGACGATTGCCGATCTCGTTGTCGCGGCGAACACCGGGCAGATTAAAACCGGCTCGCTGTCGCGTTCGGATCGCGTGGCGAAATATAACCAATTGATGCGCATCGAAGATCAGTTGGGCGACGAGGCAGTTTATGCCGGACGCGCTGCGTTCAAATGGCTGTAAAGCGCAGTCAAGCTGCGTTTTATCTTCATAACGGCATATAACGGATTGCACGATGCGGCGTTTGATCGCAGTGTTAATCATTCTCGTGGTCGTGCTGCAATATCGGCTGTGGATCGGTCAGGGCAGCCTGGCCGAACTTCATTCGCTCAAGCAAGAAATCGCGCTGCAAGAAGCAGAAGTGACGCGGTTGCTCACGCGCAATCAGGAATTGCAAGCTGAAGTGGTCGATCTCAGCGAAGGTGAAGAAGCGGTGGAAGAGCGGGCGCGTACCGAGCTGGGCATGATTAAAGCTGGCGAGATTTTTATTCAAGTGATTGAAAAACCGAAACCGGAGAGCGACACGCCATGAGCCAAACTCCCGCATTTTGGGCAGTGATTCCCGCTGCTGGCGTCGGGCGGCGGATGGGCAGCGCGATCCCGAAGCAATATCTGGATTTAGCTGGGCAAACGGTGATTGAACACACGCTGGCGCGGTTTATCGCTGATGAGCGCATCAGCGGCGTGGTCGTCGCGCTTGATCCGGCGGATGGTTACTGGAACGACACCGCGTTTGCGACCCATCCGCGAGTGTTGCGCGTCGATGGTGGGGCGGAGCGGTGTCATTCGGTGCTGAATGCGTTGACGGTGCTGGCAAATCGGGCACACGAACAAGATTGGGTGCTGGTGCACGATGCAGCGCGTCCCTGTTTACAAGCCGCTGATTTGGATCGTTTAATCGAAACACTGCGCGATGACGCGGTGGGCGGTTTGCTGGGAATTCCCGTGCGCGACACCATGAAACGCAACGACGGGATGGGACGGATTGCGGAAACGGTGGAGCGTTCCAGTCTGTGGCACGCCTACACCCCGCAAATGTTCCGGCTGGGTTTATTGCGGCAGGCGTTGGATGCAGCAGTCGCGGCGGGGGCGCTGGTCACGGATGACGCCTCGGCCATGGAGCGGCTGGGTTATGCGCCGCGTTTAATCGAAGGTCACGCCGATAACCTCAAAATCACTCGCGCTGAAGATTTGCCGCTGGCGCGGTTTTATCTGCAACAACAAGGGCGGATTTGAAGCTCCGGGCGGGCAGTTGACCCGCTGCATCAAACAGTCCTCAATGCACGCTTGATCCGCTGGTGCTCGGCAGCCTTGCTCGCCGAGTGAAACGGGAAGTCGGTGCAAAACCGACGCTGCCCCCGCAACGGTAAACGAGTTAAACGCGACACATGCCACTGTGAAATTCATGGGAAGGCGTCGCAGTTGGGATTAGCGATCGAGTTGCTATTCCGCTCGTCAGCCCGGAGACCGGCCAGAGGATCAGGGCGCGGCTCCTAATTTTTATCCACGAAATGAGAGCTGCGCCAGAACCGGAATCGCGTGGAGCGACCGACTGGGTGTTCTCGCCACCTGCACAGATTCCAATTTGAAATCAGACCCGTGCGGGTGCGCCGGGTCGTTTGGAGTCCGTTCAACATGAAATATCCTCCGCTGCTGGTCGCCTTGACCATGCCGCTGTTTCCTCATTTCGTCCACGCTGTCGAATCCGTCACCATTCTTGACCCGGTGATTGTCACCGCCAGCCGCAGTTCCGAACCAGAAAGTCAGTCACTCGCTGCCGTCACCGTCATCGAACGCGCCGACATCGAGCGCCAGCAAGCGCGATCCGTTCCTGATGTGTTGCGCAGCATTCCCGGCATCAGCCTGTCGCAAAACGGTGGCGATGGTCAGTTAACCACGCTGTTTTTGCGCGGCACGAATTCCGATCACACGCTGATTTTGATTGATGGAGTGCGCGTCGGCTCGGCGACGGCAGGATTGACGCCGTTGGAAAATGTGCCGCTGGCGCAGGTCGAACGGATTGAAGTGGTGCGCGGCCCGCGCTCCAGCTTGTACGGCTCCGAGGCGATTGGCGGCGTGATTCAGATTTTCACCAAAAAAGGCGGCGGTCCACTCACGCCGCGTTTCAGCCTCGGCGCTGGCACTCTCGGCAGCAGCACCGTTGCCGCAGGCGTATCCGGCGGCGGCGAGCGCGGTTGGTTTGATGTCGGCGCAAATCTGGAGCGCAGCACCGGCATCAACGCCTGCAGCGGACGTCCAGAACCTTTTGCGGGTTGCGGCGTGATCGAGCCGGATCACGATGGTTATCGCCAGCTCGGTGTCAATCTGCGGGCGGGTTATGCGTTCAGCGATGCTGTTAAATTCGATACGCACCTGCTGCGCTCGGACAATCACGCGGATTACGACGGTTCCAGTTTCGCGGGCAATGTTGCGCGAGCCGAGCAACAAACCGCTGGCACCAGCGTCACGTTGAAACCGTTGGAACTGTGGACGTTGACTGTCAGTGCCGGACAAAGTTGGGATCATTTGCGGGCGTTGACGACGACCACTGCGCCGAAAACCGTAGTGAGCACCTTTGACACCACCCGCGACACGCTGGCGCTGCAAAATGATCTGGCGCTCACGCCTACGCAGAAATTGAGCTTAGGCGTTGATTATCTTGACGATCAGATCGCCAGCAGCACCAATTATCACGTCACTTCCCGCGATAATTTAGGGATTTTCAGTGCCTATCAGGGGCAATTTGGCGCGACCGAACTCAAACTCAGCGCCCGTCAAGATGACAATCAGCAATTCGGTCAACACGCCACCGGCTCGGCTGCCGTCGGTTATCGATTCGCAAATGACGTGCAACTGGCGCTGTCTTACGGCACAGCCTTCAAAGCACCGAGTTTCAATAACTTGTATTACCCGAATTATGGCAATCCCGCGCTGAATCCAGAGCAAGCACGCAATTGGGAAGTCAGCGTAACTGGGAAATTGCCGCTGGGTGAAGCGGCCGCCGGGCGCTGGGACGTGCGGCTGTATCAAACGGAAATTGATGATTTGATTACGTTTGATCCGCGCACTTGGACAGCAGCGAATATCAACCGCGCTCGCATTCGGGGCGTGGAAGCGACTGCGGCAGCGCGGTTGGGGGAATGGGATGTCACGACGAATCTCACGCTGATGAATCCAGAAGATCGGTCGGTCGGCAGCAATCAAGGCAAGGTGCTGGCGCGGCGTCCCGAGCAGACAGCGCAACTGGCGCTGGATCGGCAATTCAATCGCTGGTCAGTGGGAACGACGTTGTTGATTGCGGGACGGCGGTTTGATGATCCGGCGAATGCCGTGCGGCTCGGCAGCTACACGCTCGTCGATTTACGGACGGAATACGCGCTCAGTGCAGCATGGCGATTGCAACTGCGCCTTGAGAATGCGCTGAACGAACATTATGAAACTTCAGCGTTTTATCACCAGCCAGCGCGGGCGGCATATTTGACGCTGCGTTACGCGCTCTGAATCATCCACCACTTCAATGCGCCTGCATCACCTGATTGGTGCCGGCGTGTTTCGCCGCATACAGCGCCGTATCCGCCCGTTGATACAGCAAATCAAGATCAATCCCGTAATGCGGAATAATTCCGGTTTGCGCTACTGCGGTGAGTGCTTCAGCCGTCGGCGGATGTGGCAATAGCGTGGCGACGATTTGCCGCATTTGCCGCGCATTTCCCCGCGCATCATTCAAATCGGTATGCGTTTGCGCTGCTTCATCGTTGATTTCAGACAGCATTTGCTCTTGACGAATCGCCATGCCCGCCCGACAACTGGCAACGCCAATGCTGATGCTCGGTTGCACTGCTTCACCGCTAGGCGCGGTCAGCGCGAGTTGATTTACGCGGCGGCGAATCCGCTCGGCACATTCGGTCGCTTCGGCAAGATCGGTGCGCGGCAGTAACACCACGAATTCATCGCCACCCAGCCGCACACACAAATCAGCGGTGCGCGTCAATGACCGCAACACCTCAGCAATGGTACGCAGTAGATGATCGCCAAACGGATGACCAAAGTTGTCGTTAACCAATTTGAAGCGATCCAAATCCATCACCAGCAGCGACACCGGCTGTTGATAGCGGAAACTGTCCGCCAGCCACTGCGTGCCTTGCGCGGCGAGCGCCCGCCGATTGCCCAAACCCGTTAATGGATCGCGCTCAAGCTGTTGATTGGTCAAGTGAAGTTGCAGCGCGTTACTCAGCGCCGAGCCAGCCAATCCCAGCAAACTTTCAATCCGCTGTTGATCGTGATCGGAAAAGCGCCGCCCGCGCATCAGCGTCAAGGTTCCCATCGTCTGCGCGTTCAGCGTCAACGCATATTCCAAACGATGACGGTCAGGCTTACCGCCAGCACGCGCCACGCCAGATTCGGGATGGTGATATTCCCAGCCGCTGTGCGCGACTAAATCGTAAAGAAAGCGGCTCAACGTGTTTAACACCCGCTCCAATTCCAGTGACGCCGAAATCGCCTGTAAAAATGCAATTGGCTCTACTGAAGATTCGGCTGGTTGGCGCAGCGGCGACTCAACCGAGGACACGAGAGTCAGAGATGGCATATCGGCGTGGCTGGTCATATTCACGGCAGTTCCCCAAAAGTGTTGATTTCCATTTTTATTCAGCAAAAGTTGCGCCAAGGTTTGCAGCAAATCAGTGTGCATTAGCGACCATGCTGGCGGATAAAAAGTGACGAATTCTCGTCAGTCATCGGCTACTGTCGTACTGGATTCTTGACAGATTTCGGCCGCACCGCGTCCAAACTTGAGTGACGGCGGAAATGCCGAGGTTGGCGAGCAGCTTGCAGTGATACAACGTGCGGCCGACAATCAAATTCCGCTCCAGTCGCAGCGACACCGCACGATTGAACACATTAAACGTTGTTTTAACAGGATTTTTATCATGCAAACCGTGCTCGGTTTGGCCGCGCTGATGCGCCGTTATCTCGCTGGTGAAGACCTCAATCCGCTGGGTCAATCGCTGTTGGAACGCGCCGCGCAGCATCCCGATGAAGCTGCCGCGCTGCTCGATGCCGCGATCATCATGCAGTTTCGCGGGCAACCGACCGTCGCCCAGCAGTTGCAGCAAGAGGCGTTGCGGCTGTGTCGCTGCTACCGAATTCCGGCTGCCTTGCCGGTGAAATTGCGCCTGCTGGCGCTGGTCGCGCCGGGCGAATTGATGGCAAATGTGCCGCTGGAATGCTTGCTAGAACAATCGGATATTGAATTGCAGTTGTATTACGTCAGCGCCGAATTGCCTGCTGATTTGCCGGAGCATGATCTGCTGTTTGTGGCGATTGGCGAATCCAGCGTCAATCGTCCGCTGCTGGCGGCATGGCACACGCATTTGGCACATTGGTCCGTGCCGGTGCTCAACGCGCCGCAGCGAATCGCCAACCTCGCCCGCGATGTCGCCGCGCAGCAGTTGCAACAATTGCCGAACGTATTAATGCCGATGACGTGGCAAGTCACGCGAGCAGAATTGACACAACTCGCGGCTGGCGCGTCGCCAGCGGATTGCCAATTACCAGAGCTGCGCTTTCCAGTGATTGTGCGTCCAATTGATTCTCATGCCGGTTACGCACTCACGCAAACCATTGATGCCAATTCACTTGCAGCGCAATTGCCGCATTTGCCCGGCGATGATTTTTTCATTGCGCCATTTATTGATTACCGCAGCAGCGATGGGCAATTCCGCAAATATCGCGTCGCATTCATTGGTGGCGAGCCATTCGCTGTGCATCTGGGCATTTCTGCCGATTGGATGATTCATTATCTCAACGCGGGCATGACGGAAAGTATGGCGAAACGCGCCGAAGAAGCAGCGTTTATGGCGCAGTTTGCTGAGGATTTCGCACAACGACACGGCACGGCGCTGGCAGCGATCAATGCGCGAATGGGTTTGGATTATTTCGGTATTGATTGCGCGGAAATGCCCGATGGTCGTTTGCTGATTTTCGAGGTTGATCACGCGATGGTCGTACACGCATTGGATGATGTGACGCTATTCCCGTATAAACAGCCAGCAATGCAGCGTTTATTTGCCGCATTCCGCAAGCTGCTATTAACTGCTGCGAACGTCGCAGCGCCAGCGTGAATACGCCATGAATCGCAATGCTCTGAATTTTTCTGGCGGACCGGGTGTATTGCCAGCGACGGTGCTGGCGCAAACGCAGCAAGCCATTGCGGAAGTGCCGGAAGTCGGTTTATCGGTGCTGGGCATCAGTCATCGCTCCGATTGGTTCGCCGAGGTGGTGGCAGAAACCGAGCGCAACATTGCGCAATTACTGCATCTGCCCGCCAATTACGCAGTGCTGTTATTGCAAGGCGGCGCAACGCTGCAATTTTCAATGATTCCCATGCTGTTATTGCGGCAGCGCCAATGCGTTGCTGATTACGTGCGCAGCGGTTATTGGAGCAGCAAATCAATTCCGCCAGCGCAATTAGAAGGTGCGGTGCGTATTTTATGGGATGGCGAATTAAACGGCTTTCGAAATTTACCCAAGGCAGCGGAATTATCCTATTCAAAAGATGCCGCTTATTTGCATTATGTCTCGAATGAAACAGTGGAAGGCATTCAATTCCATGAATTGATTGGTGATGATGCAGTAGCGCGTGTGTGCGATATGTCATCCGATATGCTGTCACGTCCATTTGATGCCAGCCGTTTCGCATTGATTTATGCGCACGCGCAAAAGAATCTCGGTCCGGCTGGTGTGACATTAGTCATTATTCGCCGTGAGCTGCTCGAACAAGCGCCAAATAATTTACCTGAAATGCTGGATTATCGCGCTCATCTTGCAGCGCATTCGATTTATAACACGCCGCCGGTGTTGGCGATTTATGTAACGTTATTGGTCACGCGCTGGCTGCTGCATGATATTGGTGGGTTGGCGCAAATGGATGCGCTCAATCGCATTAAAGCTGCGATGCTTTACGCAGTCATTGATGAACATGCAGAAATGTATTGCGGTCATGCAGCGCGAGAACACCGTTCGTTAATGAACGTTGTATTCACGCTGCCGACATTTGAATTAGAGCGGGATTTTTTACAGCAAGCCGCTGAATATGGTTTTAGCGGCTTGAAAGGACATCGTTCACTCGGCGGTATTCGCGCCTCAATTTACAACGCGATGACCAATGAAGCAGTCGCCGCACTGTGTCAATTCATGGTGGATTTTGCACGCCGTATTTAACCCGCAACGGCAACCTGCTGCGGCGCAGCAGTGCGGCGCAACATTTCGGGAATGCCATCCCAACCGGCTTTAATCTCGCGCAGCAGACGAATGACTTCATCCAATGCACTCGCATCATTCCGCGCATTGCCCTGTACTAAACGCAATGCCATGTATTCGTACAGCGCATCCAGATTACTCGCCAATTCACGATTTTGATCGTGATCGAGCATTGAACGCAGCCCATTAAGAATAGTAATCGCCTGACTAATTTTTTCACCTTTCAAGCGAATGTTGCCGTGTTCCATTGCGCCTCGCGCTACTGCGATGCGTTCTAAAACACCCTCAAACAGCATTTGAATTAACCGATGAGGATCGGCAACCGTCACCTCTGCCAAATGACCTGTTTGGCGATATTGATTGAGTTCTTTGCGCATCGCGTACATGATGTTTATCACTCCAAATGAGCGGTTAAAAGGAATAAAACGAAAATATTTTCAATGGTTAAAAGACGGTTATGCAATGAGCTTTAACGCTTGTTCTGACGGAATTTCCCGAATGATTTGCTGGCGCTCTTGATCCACTACGGTAATCGTGATCAACCCAACATCTTCATTCAGGCGTAAAACCAATTCGCGCTGATGATTCTGCAATAACCCTTGAATGGATTTGATGGCTTGTTGCATACCGAATGACTGCCCGAATGTGCTATTGATTGTCACCGGCGTGGTTTCCGCTTCTGTAAACGAATGGGACGCATTAAACAGCGCAGCATTTGTTATCGCCCGATGTTCAAGAGATACGGTTTTAAATACGGTCAGAATTGAGATTGCATCGTTCATTTGAAACCCCTCAATCGGGCTAACCACGCTTGGTTAAGACTAACGGCCAAGGGCGCAGTTTCTTAAATTCCTGATGTCTTTGCTTACTTATTCCTTTGAATCAGTGAGTTGTCGATGAAGCGCCAGCACTGCCAAACCAGCATTTGGGCGATGAGCGTTGTCGCTAATCTGCCGCCGCCAAGCGCGGGCGCCCGGCTGTCCCTGAAATAAACCGAGCAGATGGCGACTCATCGCACTCAACGGAACGCCTTGTGCCAACTGCTTGGCGGCGTAGGGTAAAAACTGCTCCAGCACGTTTTCGCGGGTGATTGGCGGTGAAATTGCGCCAAAAATCAGTCGATCGGCATCGGCGAGCAGCCAAGGATGGTGATAGGCCTCGCGCCCAATCATCACGCCGTCGAGCGTGGTCAAAAAATCCGCCGCTGCCGCCAGCGTGGTGATGCCGCCGTTAATGGTGATCGACAGCGCGGGAAAATCGGTTTTGAGCTGGCGCACCACGTCGTAACGCAGCGGCGGCACATCACGATTTTCTTTTGGACTCAAGCCTTTAAGCCACGCTTTGCGGGCGTGCACAATCAGCGCATCACAACCAGCATCAACCTGCGCTCCCACAAAATCCAGCAATTCACCGTAACTGTCGCGGTCATCAATCCCGATGCGCGTTTTCACCGTCACCGGCAGCGTGACTGCATTTTTCATCGCGGCGACGCACTCGGCAACCAACTGCGGTTCTGCCATTAAACAGGCGCCAAAACGTCCGCTTTGCACCCGATCTGACGGACAACCGACGTTAAGATTGATTTCGTCATAACCCCAAATCGCGCCAATTCGCGCACATTGCGCCAGCGCCGCCGGACTGGAACCGGCGAGCTGTAACGCCAGCGGATGTTCCGCAGGATCAAAGCGCAGTAAACGATTGCGGTCGCCATGCAGCAATGCGGCAGTCGTGACCATTTCGGTATACAACAGCGTGTGTCGCGTGATGAGGCGAACGAAATACCGATAATGGCGATCCGTCCAATCCAACATTGGGGCAACGGATAAACGGCGAGAAAAGTTGTGCATTGAATGATCCATCATGCTGGCGGTTAGGTTTCGATCACTAGACAACATTCCGTAATATGCGCACAATTTGCCGCGATTTGTCGCCGTTCGCTGCGAACTGGCGCCAACCTTTCACTATTGCTTGTTCAGGCGAAAACTGCGATGACCGCGATCTTGGTGTTGAATGGACCGAATTTGAATTTACTCGGCACCCGCGAACCGGGACATTATGGTCAAACCACGCTGATTGACATCCAACGCGATTTGGAACAAACGGCGCAGACTGCGGGTTATCGACTGGATTTTCTACAAAGCAACGCCGAATACGTATTGATTGACGCGATTCATCGCGCTCCATTGGAAGGAGTGCGCTTTATTCTGTTCAATCCCGCCGCTTTCACCCACACCAGCGTCGCGCTGCGCGATGCTTTGCTTGCTGTCGCATTACCCTTCATTGAAGTGCATTTATCCAATGTGCACGCCCGCGAGTCATTCCGCGCTCACTCGTATTTTTCCGATATTGCAGTGGGCGTTATCAGCGGACTCGGAGCTGAAGGTTATGCGCTGGCATTACGCGCTGCGCTCTCGCGCTTGGCGCAAAACCACATGAATGAGAACGATAATCATGGACATCCGTAAGGTTAAAAAACTGATCGAGCTGTTGGAGCAATCCGACGTGGCGGAGATTGAAATCCACGAAGGCGAAGAATCGGTGCGCATCAGCCGTCACGGTAGCGCACCCGCCATGCCTTATTACATGCCGCAAATGCAGATGTCGCCGCAGATGCCAATGAATATGCCCGCCGCGTTGAACACACCTGCTGCGCCAGATGAAGATCCATTAGCCGGATTAAATATCGTGCATTCGCCGATGGTTGGCACCTTTTATCGCGCTCCTTCGCCAGGTGCAAAACCCTTTATTGAAGAAGGGCAAATCGTTAAATCTGGTGACACGCTGTGCATTATTGAAGCGATGAAAATTCTCAATCAAATTGAATGCGAGCAGCCGGGCACGGTCAAGCGCATTTTGGTTGAAAATGGTCAGCCGGTCGAATACAACCAGCCGCTGTTTGTTGTTGAATAAATGGCTTTTCTGCCCGTTTACTCACAGTAAACGGGTCATCTCCTAATTCAAAGATACCTGCTCATGGCTGCAATGATTGAGAAGATTCTAATCGCCAATCGTGGCGAAATTGCGCTGCGCATTTTGCGTGCCTGCCGCGAACTCGGCATTAAAACTGTCGCCGTTCATTCCGAAGCTGACCGCGATTTAAAACATGTGTTATTGGCAGATGAATCCGTGTGTATCGGTCCCGCTGCTTCACTGCAAAGTTATTTGAATGTGCCAGCCATTATTAGCGCCGCTGAAGTGACTGATACGGTCGCCATTCATCCTGGCTATGGTTTCCTATCGGAAAACGCTGATTTTGCCGAGCGCGTGGAGCGGTCAGGATTTATTTTCATTGGTCCTCGCCCAGAAACTATTCGTTTAATGGGCGATAAAGTATCGGCAATTGCGGCAATGAAAACTGCCGGAGTACCCTGTGTTCCCGGCTCTGATGGTCCGGTGGATGAGAATAAAAAACGCACCATTGAACTCGCCCGCGAGATTGGCTATCCAATCATTATTAAAGCATCTGGTGGCGGTGGCGGACGTGGAATGCGCGTGGTGCATTCAGAAGCAACGCTGCTCAATTCGATTTCATTGACTAAAGCTGAGGCAGCGGCTACGTTTAATAACGATATGGTGTACATGGAAAAGTATTTGGAAAACCCGCGCCATATTGAATTTCAAATTCTTGCCGATCAAATGGGCAACGCGATTCATCTCGGTGAACGCGATTGTTCAATGCAGCGCCGTCATCAAAAAGTGGTGGAAGAAGCGCCTGCGCCCGGCCTCACTGAAACCCAGCGCCGTGAAATCGGCGAACGCTGCGCAGCTGCGTGTCGCACTATTGGTTATCGCGGCGCGGGAACCTTTGAATTCTTGTATGAAAACGGGCAGTTTTATTTCATCGAAATGAATACGCGGGTGCAAGTTGAGCATCCGGTAACGGAAATGGTGACGGGCGTTGATATTGTCAAAGAGCAGATTTTAATTGCTGCTGGAGAACCGCTGCGCTATCGCCAGAGCGATATTGTGATGCGTGGTCATGCAATTGAATGTCGAATTAACGCAGAGGATTCGGAAACCTTTATGCCGTGCCCCGGTAAGATTACCGATTTTCATGCGCCAGGCGGTCCCGGAGTGCGTTTAGAAACGCATATTTATTCTGGCTACACCGTGCCGCGTTATTACGATTCGATGATTGGAAAGTTAATTACGCATGGCGAAGATAGGGAAGCAGCCATTGCGCGAATGTGTAATGCGCTGCGCGAAACCGTGATTGAAGGAATCAATACCAATATCAAGCTCCAACGCGCGATTTTGCGTGATGGAACCTTCCTTGCTGGTGGTGCCAACATTCATTACCTCGAAAAGAAATTGGGAATGTAATTTCAACTCATGCCTTGGTTACAACTTTCATTCGATGTCGCCCGTGAACAGGCGGAAACCTTTGCGCTCAATTTGGAATTAGCGGGGGCGTTGTCGGTCACGCTCGGCGACGCTGGCGATGAGCCGCAATTGGAACCTGCGCCGGGCGAAACGCCGCTGTGGTCGGTGGTGACAGTGACGGCGCTGTTTGATAGCGATGCAGAAACGCAGGCAGTGGTTGAGCGGCTAGCGCTGCATCTCACCGCGCAACTTGGCGCTACGCCCAAAATCGAGCGGATTGAAGATCAAGTTTGGGAGCGCGTGTGGCTTGACACTTTCAAACCGACGCGGTTCGGGCAGCGGCTGTGGGTGTGTCCGCACGGGCAAGTGCCGAATGATCCAAATGCCGTAATTGTGGCGTTGGATCCCGGATTAGCGTTTGGCACGGGTCATCACGCCACGACTGCGCTCTGTTTGGAATGGCTTGACGGCGCGGCGCTGGGCGGAAAAACGGTGCTTGATTTTGGCTGCGGTTCGGGAATTTTGGCGATTGCGGCATTGAAACTGGGCGCAGCGCGGGCAATTGCGGTCGATCACGATCCGCAAGCGTTGACGGCAACCCACGATAACGCGGCAGCCAATGGTGTTGCGGAGCGGTTGGAGATTTACGCGCCGGAGGAATTGCCAGCGGAGTTGGTGGATACGGTGCTGGCGAACATTCTCGCTGGACCGTTAATTACATTGGCGCCGCGTTTGATCGGACTGTTACGACCGGCTGGCGATTTAGTGTTGTCTGGTGTTCTTGCTGACCAAGTGGACGGTGTCCGTGCCGCTTATGCCCAGCAGATTGAACTTGCGTCAACGCGCTTGCGCGAGGAATGGGCGTTGATTTATGGGCAGAAAAAATAGTGAGATGCCTAAAGCCGTTTTAATCAACTAAATCAATAATTTGCATCCATGACTGCGTAACTCCTACAATCATTCGGAAAAGCGCCAGCTCGTGGCGTTACTGCCAGCGCCGTGCACTGATAAACCATTTTCACTGACGGCTCTTTTGCGCAAAACAGGTAAACTAGCGCAATGAGCGAGCAAATCTACGATCTCCATACCCATTCAATTGCTTCCGACGGCACTTTGACGCCAACGGCGTTGGTCACCCGCGCCGCTGCCGCAGGCGTGACCGTGTTGGCACTCACCGATCACGACACCACCGCAGGCATTGCTGAAGCGGTCGTCGCTGCGCAGACAGAAGGAATCACCTTGATTCCCGGCGTTGAAATTTCGGTGACGTGGAATTCGCGCACCGTGCACATCGTCGGATTGCGCGTTGACATCAAGCAACCGTTGTTACAAACCGGTTTGGCGGAATTGCGCACATTTCGCGCATGGCGTGCTGAAGAAATTGGTGCACGTTTGGCAAAACATGGCATCGCAGATGCCTATGAAGGAGCACGAGAATTTTCCAATGGCACACTGATCGGTCGCACCCATTTTGCCCGCCTGTTGGTGAAACGCGGTTTGGCTCTTGATAACAGTGAAGTTTTTAGGCGATTTCTCGTGCATGGCAAGCCCGGACATGTGGCTGGGCAATGGGCGACGCTGGAAACCGCAGTCGGTTGGATTCATGCTGCTGGCGGTCAAGCAGTGATTGCGCATCCTGCACGTTATCGCCTCACTCGTACCCAACTATTGAAATTAATTGGTGAATTTCGAGAACACGGCGGTACTGGCATTGAAGTTGTCACCAGCACGCACAGCCGCGATGAAGTGCTGAATTTCGCTGTTCACGCGCAAACCCAGCAGCTTCTCGCTTCCGTCGGTTCCGATTTTCACAGTCCAGAACATACTTGGTTACAACTCGGACGCTTGCCGCCGTTACCGAACGATTGCACGCCCATTTGGCAGACGTGGTCACTGAGTGACGCTGCTTCACTTCCAGTTGCGCCCGCACGGATGAACACAGAATCCTAGAGATAACAACGAGATGGCGCAATTTTTTCAAATTCACCCCGATAATCCGCAAACCCGACTCATTCGTCGTGCCGTGGAAATTCTGCTGGAAGGTGGCGTGGTGGTTTATCCCACTGATTCTTCTTACGCGCTCGGTTGTCAAATCGGCGAAAAAGCCGCGATGGAGCGCATTCGTCGACTGCGCCAGCTCGATGACAAACACAATTTCACGTTGATTTGCCGCGATTTGTCGGAAATCACGACTTATGCCCGCATCGACAACCAAGCCTTTCGACTGTTGAAATCACTCACGCCCGGTCCCTACACCTTTGTTTATGAAGCAACCAAACAGGTGCCGCGCCGGTTGCTGCATCCCAAACGCAAAGCCATTGGCATTCGCGTTCCCGATCACACGATCTGTCGCGCATTGCTGGGTGAACTGAATCAGCCGATTTTGAGTACCACGCTGATTATGCCGAACGCCGAGCAGCCGCTGACTGATCCGTATGAAATGCGCGAACTGCTGGATAAACATGTGATTTAATTATCGACGGCGGTTTTTGCGGGTTGGAACCAACCACCGTGGTCGATATGACCGCCGAGCCGCCGCTGCTAATCCGTCGTGGCAAAGGCGATGCCACACTTTTTGAGGAATAACGAGAACTTATGGAATTTGCACAGATTATCAATTATTTACAGTTTGCAGCGGTGTTGGCGATTCCGGTGTTGCTGGCGATTACCGTCCACGAAGCAGCGCACGGCTGGGTTGCCAACCGTTTGGGCGATCCGACGGCGCAGCAGTTGGGGCGCGTCACCTTTAATCCGATTAAACACGTTGATTTAGTTGGCACGGTTGTCGTTCCGGCGCTGACTTTCGTGTTTTTGCACGGGCTGCTCTTTGGCTGGGCAAAACCCGTGCCGGTGACTCCGCATCGCCTGCGCCAGCCGCGCCGCGATATGGCATTGGTGGCGCTGGCCGGTCCGGCAGTGAATTTGCTGATGGCGCTGGCGTGGTCGCTGCTGATAATCACTGCGCCAATGCTGGCGCTGGTGAGCAATGGATTGGCAACCACGCTGGCGCACATGAGCGCGGCTGGCGTGGTGGTGAACCTATTTTTGATGGCGTTAAATCTGGTGCCGCTACTGCCGCTCGACGGCGGGCGCGTGATGACCGGAATTTTGCCGCCACGCGCAGCGGGTTGGTTTTATCGCGCCGAACCGTTCGGCTTGATCATTTTGCTGATGTTATTGATGACGGGATTGCTGGGTTCGGTGCTGATGCCAGTGGTGACGGGCATCGTCAATCTGCTGCCGGGCGCTGAAATTGTAAACGCGCTGTTTTTTCATTGAGTTAACGCGAGAAAAGTTCAGCTTATGTCCTCTGTTTCTGCACAACATGCGCGAGTACTTTCGGGAATGCGTCCGACCGGGCGACTGCATCTCGGTCACTATCACGGCGTGCTCAAAAATTGGCTCGAATTGCAGCACGAATACGAATGCTTCTTTTTCGTCGCCGATTGGCACGCGCTGACCACGCATTACGACGATCCCACTGGCATTCCCAACAGCACCCGCGAAATGGTGATTGATTGGCTGGCAGCAGGTTTGAATCCCGGTTCGGCGACGATTTTCGTGCAATCGCGGGTTCCCGAACATGCCGAGCTGCATCTGCTGCTGTCGATGATGACGCCGCTGGGCTGGCTGGAGCGCGTGCCGACGTACAAAGATCAGCAGGAACGATTGAAAGAACGCGATCTAGCGACCTACGGTTTTCTCGGTTATCCGCTGCTGCAAAGCGCCGACATTCTTGTTTATAAAGCCGGGCAAGTGCCGGTCGGTGAAGATCAGGTTGCGCATGTTGAACTGACCCGCGAAGTAGCGCGGCGCTTCAATCATTTGTACGGACGCGAACCCGGTTTTGAGGAACGCGCTGAAGATGCCAAGCGCAAAATGGGTAAGAAAAACGCTAAGTTATTTGATACCCACAAACGGCGTTATCAGGAACAGGGCGACGGTGAAGCGTTGGAAATAGCGCGGGCGCTGGTCGAAGGACAGGGCAATCTCACGGTTGCTGACCGTGAACGGCTGCTCGGTTATCTGGAAGGTGGCGGGCGCGTGATTTTGCCGGAGCCGCAGCCGTTGTTGACCAAAGCCTCGCGGATGCCCGGTTTGGATGGACAGAAGATGTCAAAGTCGTACAACAACACCATCGCGCTGCGCGATTCGCCAGCCGTTGTGGAAAAAGCGTTGCGCACCATGCCAACTGATCCGGCGCGAGTGCGGCGCACTGATGCTGGCGATCCGCAAAAATGTCCGGTCTGGCAATTTCATCAGGTGTATTCCAACGACGCGGTGCGCGACTGGGTGCAAACCGGTTGCCGCTCGGCGGGCATTGGCTGCCTCGAATGTAAACAGCCGATTATCGACGGCGTGTTGGCAGAATTGCTGCCGATGCAAGCGCGAGCGGTGGAATATGAAGCGCAGCCGGAATTGGTGCGCAGCGTGCTTAACGAAGGTTGTGAACGGGCGCGTGAAGTAGCCCGCGAGACGCTGGACGAAGTGCGTCACGCGATGTCATTGGTCATGGCGTAACGCCCGGTTGAGATTTTGAACACGTCTGCTGCATCACCGGCGTTGGCGCAGATTGCGGGTGTGCCACTGCTGGCGCTGCCGCAGGATTTGTACATTCCGCCGGACGCGCTTTCGGTTTTTCTCGAAACGTTTGAAGGGCCGCTCGACCTGCTGCTGTATCTCATCAAACGCCAAAATCTGGATATTTTGGACATTTCAATCACCGACATCACCGCGCAATATCTCGCCTACATGGAGCTGATGACGGCGCTGCGCTGGGAATTGGCAGCGGATTATTTGGTGATGGCCGCCACGCTGGCCGAAATCAAATCGCGGCTGCTGCTGCCTCGCGCCAGCACCGTTGACGAACCCAGCGCAGATGATCTCCGCGCCAGCTTGATCGCTCGGTTGCAGGATTACGCCCGTTTTAAACAGGCCGCGATTGAACTCGATGCGCGTCCACGACTGGAGCGCGATCTGTTTACGGTTCACGCCGCACCACCGCCCGGCGCAGTGCAACGAAAATTGCCGAATGTTGATTTGCAGGATTTGGTCGCTGCACTGCACGAGGTGTGGACGCGAGTCGATCATCTGACGCAACACCGCATCACGCGAGAATCGTTGTCACTGCGCGAACGGATGGCTGAAGTGCTCAATCAACTGAGCGACGGAATGACGCATCATTTCAATGCGTTATTTGATTACCGTGAAGGACGCGCTGGCGTCGTTGTCACCTTTTTGGCGCTGCTCGAATTGCTGAAATCCAACCTGCTAGAATTGCGACAAACTGCGCCATTTGCACCAATTCAGGTGCAATTGCGTATTGCTTCATTGCCCACTCCAATCATTGCCGATGACCACGCCTCCGCTTAAACACATCGTCGAAGCTGCATTATTTGCCAGCGGCGGTGCACTCACGCTGGCGCAAATTCGGGCGCTGTTTGCTGACGATGAACGTCCGCAACCTGATGAAATCCGTGCCGTCATCGCCGAACTCGCGGCGGATTATCAAACGCGCAGCATTGAAATCGCGGAAATTGCGGGAGGATTTCGGATTCAGGTACGCACTGAAATTGCGCCGTGGATCGCTCGGCTGTGGGATGAACGTGCGCCGCGTTATTCCCGCGCTTTATTGGAAACGCTGGCGCTGATTGCTTATCGCCAGCCGATCACGCGGGGCGAAATTGAGGACATGCGCGGCGTGACGGTGAGCACCAGCATGATGCAAACGCTCATTGAACGGGAATGGGTGCGCGTCATCGGGCATCGTGACACGCCCGGACATCCGGCGCTCTACGCCACCACCGCACTTTTTTGGAATACTTCGGGCTGCGCTCGCTCAACGATTTACCGAAATTAGCTGAACCCAGCGCACCGTTGCCGCTCACCCTGATTCCGCCACTTTGAAATAACGCCATGATCGACCAACCACGTATTTCCAGCATCGCACCGCCCGAACACGGCGGACGGTTGCGTCAAGCTGCTGAACAATTTGGCATTCCGTTGACGAGCTGGCTTGATCTTTCGACTGGATCAATCCGCACAGTTGGCCGGTTCCGCGCTGCCGTTAGCAGTCTGGCAACGCTTGCCAGAAGATGACGACGGATTGGAAATCGCTGCGGCGCGTTATTACAGCATCGCAGAAAATCCTCTGCCGTTAGCCGGTTCGCAGGCAGATTCAAGTTTTACCCACGCTGCGCCCACGCAGTCGCGTTGGTGTTCCTGCGATTGGTTATCAAGAACACGCCCACGCATGGCGGCGAGCGGGTCATCAGGTGCTTGAACTGAGCGATGCCGATTTATTTGACCAATCCCCCCCTGCCCCCCTTTTTCTAAGGGGGGAGAATGGCATCATCAGGTGCTTGAACTGAGCGAAATTTGACCAATCCAAGAGACATCCCTTTGCATCGCAAAGCCCCCCTTTAGCAAAGGGGGGTTGGGGGATTTATCGAGCAGTTGGATGTGCTCGTCGTCATCAATCCCAATAATCCCACCGGACACCAGTGGTCAGTGGCAACCCTGCTCGATTGGCATCAACGGTTGGCAGCGCATGGCGGCTGGCTGATTGTGGATGAAGCGTTTATGGATGCCACGCCGGATGACAGCCTGCTGCCGTATCTCCCTCGCCCCGGTTTAATCGTGTTGCGTTCGCTGGGCAAATTTTTTGGACTGGCGGGTGCACGAGTGGGATTTCTGTGTGCTGACGAGGAGTTACAAACGCAGGCGCAGATGCAGCTCGGTCCGTGGACGCTGTGCCACGCAGCGCGATGGATTGCCCGTCACGCGCTGACCGATGCAATTTGGCAAGTTACCACCCGCGACGCGCTGCCTCATGCCTCAGCGCGTTTGGCGAAATTGCTCAGTTATCACCGACTGATGCCGACTGGCGGAACGGCGCTGTTTCAATGGGTGCAACGCGCAGATGCAGCGCGGATTTACGTTGCGTTGGCGCAACAGGGAGTTTTGGTGCGCCATTTTGCGGAATCGGCAAGTTTGCGCTTTGGGTTGCCGGGTGATGCCAGCGAGTGGCAGCGATTGAGTTTGGCGCTGGCGGCGCTTGTGCACGAGTGAAACCGGATTGGTTGAACGTGCCTGCTGCGCCCGCAGTGGTCACTACAGCACCGCGTGCACGCATCATTGCCTTTTGCAGTGAATTAGAATCGGCAGTCACTCAATGGCAGCACGATTATCTGGATTGCGATGTTGAATTAATTCATCATCATTTTAATACGCAGCACTGCGATAAACACCGCATTGATGTTGCTCTCAGCGTTGGTCGTCATGCAGTGGAACGTGCCAAATTAGCGCAGCGTAACATTTTAATTACTGGCACTTTTTCCAACTCAACAATAAAAAAACCGCTGGCGCATGGTGATTGCTTCAGCGGCGATGTTTATCATCAACTTCATCACGGCAATTTTGAACTGGCAGCACTCGTCGGAATGACCATCGCCAGCGCCCAATTGGGTATTGCAATTCGCATACATGGAACATCTGCTGCGCTGGTGCGCGATATTGCGACTCAATTGCAACAATAACGCAATTACTCCAGTTGATTCAACTGCGAATACGCGGAGTTGCAGCAAATAATTGGTGCGCGTTATCAATTAAATTTTCAATGATGGCAGTGATGACTGGAACTGATACCGAATTACCAAGCTGCCGATACGCCCATGAATCAATTGGGTGCAATATAAAATCATCAGGAAATCCTTGGAGCCTTGCGCATTCACGCGGCGTAATTCTTCGCGGCATTCCATTCTGCACAATACCCAAACGATGCGCATCACTCGCTACGATAGTGATAGAAACGCTTTCTGGGTCTAAAAACTTAAATACTTCAAAAGACATATTGCCGCAAGTAGGATTGTATTTTCCATTGATTAAACGAAGATAACCCTTTGCAACTAAAGATGATAACAGAGCATTAAGATTTAATTGATTCCAAAATGTGCTAATTTGATCATGCGTGAGTTCTTTTCCATCTTGCGCCATTCCAAAATGCTTTTTTCTTCTATTACTGATGATCGCCTGCATTAGAGCACGTTCATCATCTGTGCACTCACCTTTTATTCCTAAATCCCACGAATGGAGCGAGTTTCCACCGCGATGATCAATCAATCTTACTCCGTGCAGTTTGTCGTATGATTGGTCATTCAAGACATTAGATAACTGATTACAAAATGTTTCTGAACAATGATATTTAGCTTCTACTGTTGGCTCTAAAATATCCTTAACGCATTTGCATTTCTTTGGTGTAGAAAACAAATCTGATTGAAATGATTTTCTTTTGAAAGCATGAGAATCAGTAGCACCTAAATCGGATTCAATGGAAAGAATAGGTTCACCTCCTAAAGAACAGATTAAATAGATTCTAATTCTGTTTTGTGGCACATTAAAGTTGGAGCTATTTAGCAACAAAGATTTGATGCCATATCCCAAAGATTCTAATTTAGAAATAACTGTTGCATAAGTTCTCCCGTTATCGTGCGTTGTAAAACCTCTGACATTTTCCAATAGATTAGTTTGGGTTTGTGTTCAGAGGCAGCAATCAATCTTTCAATTTCAAAAAAAAGTGTGCCTCTGGTATCCGCAAAACCTTTCTGTTTACCTGCATAAGAAAATGCTTGACAGGGAAAACCAGCTAAAAGCACATCATGTTCGGGAAGTGCTTCGATTAAGCGAATATCACCGTTGGGCGTTTCATTGAAATTGAGCGAATAGGTTTCCTGCGAATTTTGGTCTATTTCGCTGGAAAGTACACAACGGCTTTTTATGTTGTGTTTAGTTAACGCTAATTCAAATCCCTTGCGCATTCCGCCAATGCCCGCAAATAAATCTACAAATTCTAATCATGTGATTTATTTTTATGTGATTAAATCAGTCGCCACACGACTGTAATCAAACATCACAGCGTATGCACCACACTTTTTGACCACTTGGATCAAGCACTTGCGCCTGTGCGATCACTTGTTGATGATGCGTAAATAAAATGACCTGCGTTTTTGCTGAAAAAGTCATTAGCGCATCGACTGTTGCCCGCGCTCGCGCATCATCAAACTGAATTAAAATGTCATCTACAAATGGCAACGGCTCGGTTCCTTGCAAATGATGTTCTAAATTTGCCAAGCGCAGCGCCAAATACAATTGATCGCGGGTTCCGGTACTCATGCCTTCAACGTGTAATCGCTCTCCATTAGCGCGTTGCCCGACTAAAATCGGTTGTTCTGCATCATCAAAACCGCTTTCAACTGCATGAAACGCATTGCAGGTTAATTGCGCAAAATAACTACTGGCACAGGCTAGAATTGGATCGCGGTGTGTGCGCCGAAAGCGTTCAATTTCATCGCGGAGAATTTTTGCTGCTAATTTCAATTGCACATAACGCTCCGCTTGCACCCGCAAAGTTGCCAGCACCGCCTGCATTTCTTCGGCAGCCAGCGCTGCAACATTGTTGCCTTCCATTTCCGCAAACTGTCGTTCGGCATTGACTTTTGCCTCCAGCAACGCAACTGCTGCGGACGCAAGTCGTTGTTAATTCGCAATTCCAGCGCTGTCAATTCCGCCAGCACGGTGTCGCGCTCCACCTTCGCTGCTTCATGGCGCAGCGCGTCAATGCCCAATCCGTCACCGGCAGCCATCAACGCTTCTTCCACATCCTGAAGCTGCTTCTGCACATTGCGCTGCGTCAACACCTGTTGTTCCACCACGAGCAGCGCCGTTGGATCAGCACAACGCGCCTCGCGGCACAACTCCGCCAGCACTGCGTCCGCTGCCTGAATCGTCGCTGCTGCCTGCTGAATTTCCGTTTGCGTGCTGTGCGATTGCCGCAACAATTCATCGACACGACTGCGATCTTCGCGCTGTTTGCCCAACCGCTGATGCAACTGCATGACTCCGTCAGCCAGCGGACGCGCCAACAAATCCCGTGCTAATCGCGTTAATAGCGCGTTGGCTTCGCCTTGAAATGCCGCCGCATCGTGATCAATGCCAGTGATCCTGCCTGTTAACCCCTCAGCTTGCTGTAGTTGATGCAAACAATCGTTTAACGTTTTCAAATGATCGGACGCATCGCCCGGGCTGGCATCGGCGGGCAAACCCAGCTCGATCATCAATGCTGACCACTCGCTCGCCCACGCATTCCGAGCGGCTTGAGTGCGTTCCACTTCCAGCGCCAGCCGTTGCTGCGCATCTTGCAGCGTCACTAATTCACGTTCCAACTGCGCTCGCCGCCGTTCGGTTTCCGTCCGAGCGGTCAACTGCATTTCGGCTTGCGCCACAATTTCCCCAAAAGTACAAAAGGTTGCTGGCGCGTCCACGGCTTCCAACGCTGCCGCCAACGCCCGCACATGACCGCGTGACAGGTTTTCTGATTCGGTTAACGCCGCACGTTGTTCATCGGCTTGTGCTGCCTGCTCGCGCAACCGATTGGCGCGATGCAACCATGACTGCATCTCACGCGGCGGCAGCGGCTGCTCCACGCCGCAGGGCAACCACAGCGCCAGCCATGATTGCGCCAACAACTCGCGTTGTTCCTGTTGCAGCGCCAACGTTTGCGCGAGATCGCGCAGTTGCTGCGTACAGGATTCGCGTCGTGCCTGAGCGGTCGCTTGGTCGTGGACGCGCTGGGCTTCGCGGCGCAACCGATCGGCAATCTGATCGACTTCCGCCACCGCCAATTCCACCTGCTTCGCCAACGCAGTTTTCTCGGCTTTCGTCGCAGCAGCGAGCGCCGGCGCGGGCGCTTGACTCAAACTGAATTCCGCTGGTTTAGCGACTGCCGACCGCGAGCGCGGTTCGCTGGCAAACAGCAGCGTTTTCAACTGCTGCAACAGTTGATCGCGCTGATGACGCGCCTGCGCCAGCTCCATTTCTGACGGCACTGCGCCGACGAGCTGCAACGCCCGTAACGTTTCCTCAATCTGCCGGAGTTGGGAACGCAGCTCCGAATGCGTGGTTTCCGCGCTGCGTTGTGCATCATCAAGCTCCTGAAATTGTTTGATAAACCGTTCAATTGTGGGCGCATTGGGCAACGGCGCTCGCCGCAGCGCGTCAAGATCAGCCGTCCACAAACCCAGTGCCGCCAATTCGCGTTGGCATTCATCATCCGCGCTGTTGTTGTGCCTGCGCCTGCGCGATGGCGCGATCCAAATCACCAGCGCCGCGAGCAGCGTCAAGCGCGTGACGCAACCCGTCCAACGGTTGACTGATCGGCAATTCAGTTAACGCAGTGCGCAGCCGTTCGCTGCTGCGTGGTGCGTGTGAATTGATGCTGCGCTTGCGCGACTGCGGCAGCGAGTGCGCCCCGCTGATCACCGAGTTCGCTCACACGACGGCGGCGATTGAGTAACGGACGCAGGCTGGGCGCGTCAGCCAAAGTCAACGCGGGATGGGTTTGTGCCAGCAGCGCAGCGGCTTGTGCATTAAATCCGTTGCGATCTGCGACCAGTCGAGTGCGGTCCAAGGCGGCTTTGCGATGACTGCCGAGCCGTTCCAACAGGCTGTCAATCAACTCCGCTTCAGCGAGTAAATCCTCGTGCACGGTCACGGCAACGATTTTTTGTTGCAACACTTGATCGCGTTCCCGCGCACTGGCTTGGCTGGCAAATGCGGTGGCACGTTGCGACCACGCTGCTTCTCGGCGCTGTCCAAAATCTGCGGAGAGCTGCGGCAGATCGCCCAATTCCGCCAGTTGCGCCAGCAATTGCTCGCGGCGAGCGAGATTGGGCAAGGTGCGCCGAATGCGTTCCAAACGACTGCGCTGGCGCGAGGCTTCAGTTAACGCAGCGTCCAGTTCCAGCACTCGCGTTCGCGCCAGCTCAACCGCTTTGCGGATGTCATCCCACTGTCGCGCCGACAGCGCAAGTTCACGCTGGCGGCGTTCTAATTCGGCAAACTGATTCAATTGCTGGTTAATCAAGCGGCTGCTGGAACCACGCCGCGCCGAAAAGAGTTCAACAGCATCTTGATCGAGACGTTTGAGCACGGCGTGCAAATTGCCGCCACCCAAGCCTGCGCCAAACAGTGCTTCAGCTTCGCGTCCGCGCTCGGCGAGCAGCGCCAGCCCGCCACTGATGAGATTGTCGTGATCAATGCCAAACAGCCGTTCAAACATCCGTTCATCCACGCCGCCGAGCAGCTGCGCCAGCGCGTCATCAGGAAGTGGCGTGTCGTGTGCATCACGCAGCGTTTGTTTGCGTCCTTTTTTACGGAAGCAGTGCAATTCTTGACCGCTGGCGCTGCGAAAACGTCCGCCGATGCGCAGGTTGGGATTGGTGTGACGGAAGTTGTCTTGACAGCGTTCGGGAATGCCAAACAGCAGAGCGCGGAGAGCGCGGAGTGCGGAGCTTTTGCCGGCTTCATTGGCACCGAAGATGATGTGTAAACCGTGCTCGCCGCCGCTGAGATCAAGATGACCATCAGTAAACGGACCAAAGGCGCGTAGATAAAGCTCAAGAATTTTCATCAGTCATCCACTCCGCAATCACGGTCTTGTTCGAGCAGCCGTTCAAATAACGCTGCTTCTCGGCGCTGTCCAAAATCTGCGGAGAGCTGCGGCAGATCGCCCAATTCCGCCAGTTGCGCCAGCAATTGCTCGCGGCGAGCGAGATTGGGCAAGGTGCGCCGAATGCGTTCCAAACGACTGCGCTGGCGCGAGGCTTCAGTTAACGCAGCGTCCAGTTCCAGCACTCGCGTTCGCGCCAGCTCAACCGCTTTGCGGATGTCATCCCACTGTCGCGCCGACAGCGCAAGTTCACGCTGGCGGCGTTCTAATTCGGCAAACTGATTCAATTGCTGGTTAATCAAGCGGCTGCTGGAACCACGCCGCGCCGAAAAGAGTTCAACAGCATCTTGATCGAGACGTTTGAGCACGGCGTGCAAATTGCCGCCACCCAAGCCTGCGCCAAACAGTGCTTCAGCTTCGCGTCCGCGCTCGGCGAGCAGCGCCAGCCCGCCACTGATGAGATTGTCGTGATCAATGCCAAACAGCCGTTCAAACATCCGTTCATCCACGCCGCCGAGCAGCTGCGCCAGCGCGTCATCAGGAAGTGGCGTGTCGTGTGCATCACGCAGCGTTTGTTTGCGTCCTTTTTTACGGAAGCAGTGCAATTCTTGACCGCTGGCGCTGCGAAAACGTCCGCCGATGCGCAGGTTGGGATTGGTGTGACGGAAGTTGTCTTGACAGCGTTCGGGAATGCCAAACAGCAGAGCGCGGAGAGCGCGGAGTGCGGAGCTTTTGCCGGCTTCATTGGCACCGAAGATGATGTGTAAACCGTGCTCGCCGCCGCTGAGATCAAGATGACCATCAGTAAACGGACCAAAGGCGCGTAGATAAAGCTCAAGAATTTTCATCAGTCATCCACTCCGCAATCACGGTCTTGTTCGAGCAGCCGTTCAAATAACAGCGCCTTCACGTCTTCCAAACAGGCGTGTAGTACCTGCGGTTGAATGGGATCAAAGGCATCGTCGCCGCTGCGCAATTCCGCAGGCAGAGAATCACTGAGTTCGGTCACTTCTTTGGCGAGTTCCGCGAGTCGCTCTTGATCAAGTTCCAGATCACGAATCGCTTGCACCAGTCCGCCAAGCGCGTCATTGCGTCCCAACGCTGGAGGCGGCGCAGTGCTGGTGGTGTCAAGCACCAGTCGTTCCAGCCACAGATCGCTGGAGTGAATGCTGCTCGCTAATACGCGGGCGTTATTGATGAGTTGCTGCTGGCGCGTTTGCAATTGCGGATGCAGCTCGGAACGTCCAGTGAATTGCACTCGCACTGCGAGCAGGCGACCGTCCGCGTGATTAAGTGCGCTGCGCAGTCCAGATTCCAGCCGCTGATCAAGTTCTTCAAACGTGGTTGCGTCCGTGAGATCAATCGGGCATTGCGCCCAGCGCACCACGTCCAGCGGATGAAAGGTAACGCTATCGACCGTTCCGTCCGTCACTTGCACCAGCATTGCGCCTTTCGCGCCGGTTTCGCGGGCATGGCGACCCTGTAAATTGCCGGGAAATACGATCCACGGGTCTTGCGTGAGAATTTCGCGGCGGTGCACATGACCGAGCGCCCAGTAGTCGTAACCCCGCGAGCGCAGTCCGTTCAGACTGCACGGGGCGTAGGTTTCGTGACCGGGGCGACCATCCAGCGAGGTGTGCAATAAACCGATGTTGAATAATCCCGACTGCGCCAGCGGGTAATTGCGGGTTAAATCGTCAGTGACAGCGCGAGTCGCAAACCCCTGACCGTGCACCGCTAGCCCGTGTGCTTCAACAATGCGCGTTTCCGGTCGTTGCGTGGAAAAGATGTGTACATTTGGTGGCAGCCGCAGAATGCGGGTGATTTGACTGGCGGCGTCGTGATTGCCAGCGATGATGAACACGATAATTCCGGCTTCGTGTAACCGCGCCATCTGCGTAGCGAAAAATAAACCGGTGCGATAATCCTTCCAATCGCCATCGTAAAGATCGCCAGCCAACAGCACGACATCGACGGCTTCAGTCAGCGCCAGCGCAATGAGATTCTCAAACGCTCGTCGGGTCGCACCCCGCAATTCTTCAAGCGGTGCGCCGTCGTAACGTTCAAGGCCGCGTAATGGGCTATCGAGATGCACGTCTGCTGCATGAATCAATTTCAACGCCGCTTCCTCATCATTCGCTGTCTGTTGAAAACATTGAGCATGTTGACATGATAGTGTCAGCAACGCATTCCCGCGTTATCCTTGCCGCATTGAAAAATCACAATGGTATTCGCGCTGTTGCGCAGAACAAACGATGACTGAGATCACTCCCCCCGCTTTTTTTTATTCGCGCCAATTCCGCTTGGTCTGTGGCTTGGCACTCATTCCGAGCTTGATCGCCTGCAATGGTTTGTCGCAAATGGTCAGACCTGAGCTCCAAAAAGTGGAGCCGGTGGTGGCGGAGCAGCCGCCAACTACGCCGGAGACGGTCACTGGTGATCAAAAAACGCCACCGCCAGAAGAGCCGATCAAAGAGATCAAACTCAAACCGAGTGCGCTATTTGAATGGAATGGTAATGGGCGGCATGTGTCGCGCATCGTGGTCGATACCGATAAACAGAAAGCGCGGTTTTATGCCGGTGAGACTGAAATCGGTTGGAGCATGGTGGCGACTGGGGTGTCCAATTACCCCACGCCGACTGGTCAATTCAATGTATTGGAAAAGGTTGAAAACAAACGTTCCAATCTGTACGGCAAAGTGGTTGGTCGAGGCGGTTCAGTGGTGCGCACCAACGCCAAGATGGGACGCGATCGGATTCCAGAAGGTTCGCGCTTTGAAGGAGCGCACATGCCATTTTTCATGCGCTTAACTGGCGATGGCGTCGGTCTTCACGCTGGACCGATTCCCAATCCGGGACAACCTGCGTCGCATGGCTGTATTCGGATGCCTAGCCAACTTGCGCCGGTGTTGTTCAATCACGTGTCCATCGGCACGTCAGTATCGATCACTGGCGGCGGACCAAGTTACGGTAATTACGCGGCGAAACAACGCGCTGCGAATGCGCAGCAGGTCGCACAACAAACGGCACAAGCCAATGAACGGCGGCGCATCGAAGCAAATAAAGCCAAAGCTGCGGCTGCGGCGCGTGAAGCCAGAGCACGGCGCATCGCTGCTGCGAAAGCGAATAAACCTGCCACAATCGCCAAAGTGGATGTCCCAGCTGCATCCAGTGACGCAGCCGTCGCAGTAAATAACCAAACACCAAATGCCGTTGCGCCCACGCCGCCAACTCCGAGCGTTGCCCCGCAGCAGCCAACTCCGCCAGTTGCAGCAACACCAGCGGTAATTTCTGACGTTGCAACGCCAGTGAAACCAGCGCCTGCTCCTGCTGCACCCGTAAATCCGACACCACCGCCCGCCGCTCCTGCGCCAACTCCAAAACCGGAACCGGCGCCAGTTGCACCTGTTGCAGCACCAGCTCCGGTCGCGCCACCAGCTCCTGCGCCAGCGCCCAAACCGGAACCTGCGCCAGCACCAGCGCCGGAAACGCCGCCAACTCCAGCAGCGCCAGCGCAATAATGCGTATTCGCTGAATTGCCATTAAGATCAAGATCATGCTGCACATTCGCCCGCTGCCTGCGTTTACCGACAACTACATTTGGTTGCTAACCGACGGCAGCGCCCATGCTGCGGTGGTCGATCCGGGCGCGGCGGAGCCAGTGCTCACTGCGCTGGCTGCCGCGCAGCTGATTTTGACGGCGATTGTGCTCACGCATCATCACCGCGATCACCTCGGCGGCGTTGACCAGTTACAGGCAGCATTTCCGGCGGTGCGGGTGTATGGCGCAGATGATCGACGCATTCCGCAGGTCACGGAGCGCGTAAACGGTGGTGATCACCTGCAACTGGCTGGTTTAGAAGCGCATTTTGAAGTGCTCGCCGTGCCCGGTCACACGTCAACGCATCTGGCGTATTTGGGCGAAGGTCGGCTGTTTTGCGGAGATACGTTATTCGCAGCGGGTTGTGGGCGCGTGTTTGATGGTACTCATGCGCAATTGGCAGCGTCGCTGGCGCAATTGGCGGCATTGCCCAAGGACACAATGTGTTATTGCGCCCATGAATACACCTTAGATAATCTCGGCTTTGCGCAATGGGTTGAACCGAATAGCGCAGCAATTGCGGAACGATTGATTACCGAGCAAGCGCGGCGCGAGATGAATGTGCCAACAATACCTTCATCGCTGGCGCTGGAATTAGCCACCAATCCATTTTTGCGCATCAATGAACCGGAAGTCATTGCTGCGGCAGAACGTGCTGCCGGACAAAAATTAAATACCGCAGTTGAAGTCTTTACTGCCTTGCGCCAGTGGAAAGATCGTGAATATGATTGAATTAAAAAACCTTGCTTTATCCTGTTAATTCAATCCCACAGGCGCGGCACACCAATTTCTGTAATCTGCGTTCCTGCATAATTGATCGTGATTTCGCCTTTCAAAAAACTCCAATTCGCCATCAGCGTTATCCGCCATTGATTACAAACAGTAAGGGCTTCTGCTGCCTGATTGAGATCAACGCCTTGATGAAATACGACCGCTTGTTTTATTCCGCCAATTTGTGCTGATCGCACCACGCCTTGCTTGATGTGAATTGCCGCACAAATCACATTGGAATTCGTTTTATGAGAAGTGAGCAGAACGATACGATCTGCGGGCAATGGAATCGTAAATGGCGAACCATTTGCGGTGAATGAAGCAGCAAGCCGCTGTAGCTCACGCTCCAATTGATAACCATCCCAAAACATCAATATCGCCATTCCGCTCATCGAGAGCACGAAAAATAGTAAAATCCCGCCACTCCATTTCAGCACTGCCATTCGCCATGTCATGGCTGTATTGCTATCCATCGCATTCCACCGTCACGCGAATGCGCCGCACCAACGCATTGCTCAACAGCATCTATCACCGTTAATTCTAATTCGCTGTGAATACCGCCTTCATCGCGACACCAATTCCATAACACATACCAATAATTAATATCTGCCAATTGTTTTTCTGGTGATTGACGCAGCCATTCACTGGAAACAATGATGCGTAAATGGCAATTGTCTGGCACTTGCATTTCTGCTAAATGTATAAGCTGCAATCCGTGACGTTGTCCGGCGGCACTTAAAATCCATTTCCGAAATTTTTTCAAATTGTTAGTTTGTCCACGCGGGCGATTAAATGCGCCAACGATATTGAGCATTACCACGATTCCGGGCGGTATCATCACTGCTAAAAAACCTGCCGTTTCCAGACTAAAATTCAAGTGCATTAAACCTACGGCAATCAATACACTTAACGCGACCCAAATCAGAAATAGTGCCAGCATTCCTGCTGCTCGCACTACACTGCGCTTGAAAGTTGATGGAGGGAAAAAATCATCATGCCAAACGGTGTAATCAAGCGCACAACTGCGTTGGTTCATGTGTCAATCTCATTCGGTAAAAGGTCATTCTAATCGCAATTAATCCGTGCTAACACGGATGAATTGCTGACAATTATTCAGGAAATGGTGCTTCAAATAATAGATGCTCGGTTACAGCATAAATCCGTAATGTAAGTTGTTCTTTCATGCTAATAAATACATTCACGATTGGGCATTGTGCATTAAGTTGATAACGCTGGCGCACCAGACCATTCGCAACGATTAATTCCAATACGATCGGCGTCACGATTTGCCAAACGGCATGAAGTTGCAGCGCATCGCCACTGGGAATAGGAATAATTTGCAAATTCAACCAGTTGCCTATTTGCCACTGCGTTACGGGTTCCAGCGCAGCACCGTCGCGTATCGGCTGTAGCACGGGTTCTAATTGCAGATGCCATTGTTGCGCTGCGGCGCGTAAACCGTCACCCATTCGTTCCAACCACGATGACATTGCGGGCGTTATTACCAATTGTGCTGCGGATAAGCGCACCGCCGCTGCGTTTCGATAGATCGCTTGATATTGATAGCGCAGGTCGTTATCGCTGCCGAACGGTGTGCCAGTGAGCACGAGTTGACCGCTGTGCGTGACGCGCTGCACCAAACTGCCGGGTTTCGGCGCAATGTCGAGCGATTCGCCCGCGCAGTATTCCGCTGCAAGATCGTGCACTGCCACCAATCGCTGCGGTGCGAGTTCGCCCAACGCTGCCTGTGCTTCGTGCGGATCACATTGCGCTGGATTCCAACACTGCACCATGGCGACCAACGGATCGCAGGGCGCGTCGCACAGCTCCAGCACCAGATCGGCGGCGCTGGCGTAATCAGTTTCATGAGCGCACAGATAACCGCGCCAACATTTTGATTTAATTGGCTCTGTGAGCAACACCGCCAGCGGTTGCGCATTGCCGTGCACTGGCGAATCCATGCGCACAATCAATCCGGGGCGTGGCGTTAAATTGCCATGCTGCGCAGCGGCGGAAATGCGAGCGGCAATCGCTTCAGCAAGAAATACCGGCATTGGCAACACATCGTCGTCATTGTCATCGTTAAATGTCGCATCAACTTCAGGCGCGTCACTAAACGGTTCTGGAAAGATATTCGATTGAATAATACTCAATTGAGAAAAGAATTGCGGCATGAGGCTCTCCGTGCGAAACGATGATAAGCGTTGAGGCGATCAAAGTTAAACCATCGCCTGCTGATGTAACGCGACTAGACAGAGAATTTTCAATGCAATTCTAATTTCAAAACGATGTTCTGCATCAATAGTGATTCCCAAGCTCGTTAACCATTCACCGCAATAACTAGAATGAAAACTGCGCATTGCTGCATCATTATGTTTGGGAACGTGGAGACCAAAATTGACGATGCGAGAATAATATGAAGGCATGGGATAACATTTTGATAATTCAAATAAAGATGAATAGTCATCGCCAGTTGCGCAGAAATGTTTAGTGAGATACAAATGAATCCACCACAGATGTTTATTGAGTTTTTTCCACTGCTTCTTTGCTTGCAGAAAATCCTGAGCCGCAATGGTAATCTGGTCTAAATCAATCGCCAAATTTTTATGAAATGCTTGTACTAAATCTGGGGCAATGCGCCCGGTTTTCACTTCTAATTCTAGCAGATTTAAGAGCAATTCTTGATCTTTTTCATCATGATTAGCAATGAAATCATCAAACGATTTTTGATCTTGGTATTGCTGTGCTTGATCGGTTTCATTGCCATCTTGATCACTAAAATAAATTGGATCAAACACATTTTTCAAAGCACGTTGCTTGTCAATCAGATAATTACGGTAAAAACTAACTAATGCTCCTGTGTGATAAATCTGGCTGTAACTATTCGCAGTGATGTAAACCTTATCAAAAATAAAATCATTGATATAATCATCGCTTTCATTAGGCAAAGTGTTGATTATTTGTAAACATTTCCACGCAGTACGTGAAAAATAAGGTGATAAAAGTTGTTCCATTCTGCTTCGTTAAGACGAGCACGTCGCTGCCAAAAATCAATGAGTTGGGCGCTAAGTTCCTGTTGGTGAACTGACATACTCTGCTCCTAATCATTCATGCAAAATGATTGTTTGTTGCGAGTTAACGCGGGCTAATTATTCCCCCCAAGGCTAATCCAGCATTCTGACCATTCTGCATTGACAAATCGCAATCGACTACAAAAAAACGGCTGAGATCAGTGGTCTCTAAGCCGTTAATCAAGAAAATTGAGGTAAGTAACAGCTTGCAATAATCTATACATATCTAATAAAATCTATACTTATGGAAAAAATTAGTAAAGATAGGTGAAGCGGCAAAAATTTTGGAAATGTGTGTAAATACATTGCGTCGATGGGAAGCGTCGGGCGAATGAGTCCCAACGCGAAAAACGCCAAGTGGAACACGTTACTACAGCGTTGCTGAATTGATGAACGTAGGTGAAATACGGTGTGTTACGCTCGCGTTTTAAGTTACGACCAAAAAGAAGATTTGCAGGCTACGTTGAATAAATTTTAGATGTGTTGATTGAGATTAGAAACCATGTTACTGGCACACAAAATTGAATTGCGCCCCACACCTGAACAGATGGTGTATTTGGATAAAGCCTGTGGCTCCAAACGCCATTGCTATAATCAATTATTGGCGCATTTTTCAAAACCAGAAAATAAGTGGTCAAAAAACGAAGCATATCAGCATTACATTAACGTACTTCGTAAAGAATTTGACTGGTACAACGAAGTTTCAAGCCGTGTTACCCGCAATGCAATTGATGACTTAGATACCGCCTTTAAGCACTTTTTTAGGCGCGTCAAAGCCAAACAAAAAGCAGGTTTTCCACGCTTCAAAAAGAAAGATTTGCGTGATAGTTTTGCGTTGCGTGAATCGGCTAAATTTGATGTTATCGGTTGTGAATTGCGGATTGAAAAACTCAAAACTAAAATTGAACTGCGTCAACCGTTACGTTTTCAAGGCATCGCAAAACAAGTCACGATTTCTAAACGCGCTGGAAAGTATTTTGCTGCAATTTTAGTTGAAACAGAAGACTACAATCCCCACGATGTTGATCGCCAACACTCAGTTGGGTTGATTTTGGTATCAAATCACTTGCCGTTTTAAGCACAGGTAAAGTGTTTTTTGCCAATCAAAAGTTGAAAGCCAGTTTGAAAAAGTTGGCAAAACTTCAACGCAATTTAACCAAGAAAGTGAAGAATTCAAACCGTCGAGCGAAAGCCAAGCTGGCAATTGTAAAACTTCATTTTCGTATTGCACGACAACGACAAGCCTTGTTGCATGAATTGTCGGATTATCTGACTAAAAACTTTGACGTGATTACGATTGAAGATTTAAACGTTAAAGGCATGTTAAAAAATCGAAAACTCAGTCGCGCTATCAGCGATGCTGGTTTTGGTTATTTACGGCAGATGATTGAATACAAGGCTAAATTGAGAAATTGTGTCATTGTTATCGCAAATCGATTTTTTCCCAGCAGTAAAACATGTTCCTGTTGTGGAAAAATCAAAACAGATTTAACGCTGGTAGATAGAATTTTTAACTGCGCGTGTGGATTTAGCGCGGATAGAGATTTGAACGCCGCGCTCAATCTAAATCAATACGGTCTGGACACGCTTACAGCCAGACCTTAAATGCACACCAGAGCAAAGTTAGACCATCGTTTCATCATGGCTTTTGCGTTGACGGTGTGAATATATCAAATCTAGATTTGTACCCTTTTGTATAGATTTTGTTAGATATTTAGTAGCGGTTTGATACTGTTACACTTTCCCGCCACTTGATGGATGAACTGGGTTAAAAATTCACATGAGATTAACGACTAAAGGTCGCTACGCCGTGACTGCCATGCTGGATTTGGCGACCCATCAACAACAGGGATCAATTGCCTTGGCTGACATCGCCCAGCGCCAAGGATTATCGCTGTCTTATTTGGAACAGTTGTTTGCCAAATTACGCCGCAGCGCGTTGGTAAGCAGTGTGCGCGGTCCCGGTGGTGGTTATCGCCTCGCCCGCGCAGCAGCGGAGATTTCGGTTGCTGAAGTGATTTTTGCCGTTGATGAAAATCTCGACACCACGCGCTGCGGCGGTGCTTGCGATTGCCAACATGACGGTCCGTGCTTGACTCATCGTTTGTGGCATGAGTTGAGCAATCACATCGCGGTTTATCTCAGCGCCATCAGCCTGCAGCAGTTGATCGATCAGCACGAACAAGATAAAGCACCTCCGCTGACGCCTTGCACCACTGTTAATGTGCAATTGGGTTTTACGCCGCGCACGAGACGTTAAACCGCCTCAGCATTGTTCCCATGGCAATCCATGAAAGCGCCAGCCGCCGACACTGCTGCGGTGATGCTGCTCATCGCGCTCTCCTTCAAATCCTTCATCAATGTGATACACCATCCGCAGCCCGTCGCGGAGCAGCGCCTGCCCAGCATCGAGCGAACGCTTGCCGCTGCGACAAATGAGGATAATTGGCGTGCTGCTAACGCCTTCAGCGGAGGACACGCCGCCGAGAATCAACTGCCTGATTTCAGTCACAAAATTCGGGTTAATCGTCCAATCCGGTTCGTCAATCCACGCAACATGAATCGCGCCTTGTGGATGACCGACGAACAGAAATTCCATTGATGAACGAATATCGACCAAAATCGCTTGCGGATTGGAGTTGAGCATTTCCCATGCTGCGTGTGGCGTCAGGCTGTGCGGAAGGTCAGCGTTCATTTGAGATAATCCTGAAAGAGATGGGCGTTTGATCTTAGGATTCAGTCGTGGTCATCGCAATTGTGTTGAGGAATTTGTCGTGGCAAAACCATCGCTGAACGCTAAACGTTCGTTCACAGCGGTCATTAAAGAGCGGCTGGCGCAACAGCTTGTCCGGTTGCTGGCGCGACTGCCGCTGGCGCTGCTGCATCGGCTCGGCGCAGCAGTCGGGTTGCTGGTGCAATGGTGGCCAAACCGCCAGCGCCGCAATGCGTTGATTAACATCGCATTATGTTTGCCGCATCTCAGCCGTCAGCAGCAGCTTGAACTGCGCAATCGCAATCTGCGCGAGTTCGGTAAAACCTACTTTGAGATTGCATATCTGTGGCGACGCCCGCTCGATCAAGTGCTGGCGCTGGTGCGCGAAGTGCGCGGCGCAGAATGGTTGCAGCGCCAGCCCGGTCAAGGCTTGATCGTGCTTTCGCCGCATTTGGGCGCGTGGGAATTGGCGGGGTTATATCTGGCAGCGCAGGGGCCGACCGCGATTTTTTATAAACCGCAACACTATCTTGACGCGATGATCGTGAAGCACGCGGGCGCAGCGGCGCTGAATTAGCGCCGATCACTGCGAAAGGAATTCGGGTTTTGGTGCAGGCGTTGGAGCGCGGCGAGGCGGTCGGCATCCTGCCGGATCAAGAGCCGAAAGCCGATAAAGGTGCGGTATTTGCGCCGTTTTTTGGGATTCCCGCGTTCACGATGTTGCTGGTGAATCGCCTCGCTCGCCGCACCGGAGCGCCGGTGATTTTTCTGTTTGCCGAACGGCTGGCAAATGACAGCGGTTTTCGGTTGCACTGTTTACCTGCGCCGGCGGGCATTGATAGCGCCGATGATATTGAAGCTGCCGCTGCGCTCAATCGCGGAATTGAGCAATGCGTGATGACCTGTCCCGAACAATATCTGTGGCCATACAAACGCTTTCGGCGGCGTCCGGCGGGCGCAGCGAAGATTTATACCAAAATCCCTAACCCCCTTTTGCTAAGGGGGGAAATGTTCGTCTTTAACGATTTTTTGATTGCTTTGGAGATTGCATCATGTTGATTGGACAGGGCTTTGATGCCCATCGTTTTGCGCCGGGACGCCGGTTGATTCTGGGCGGATTGGATATTCCGCATGAGCAGGGGCTCATTGCCCATTCTGATGGCGATGTGCTGATTCACGCGCTGTGCGATGCGCTACTCGGCGCGGCGGGGCTGGGTGACATCGGTCATCATTTTCCTGATACCGATCAAGCATTTGCCGGCATTGACAGCCGGATTTTGCTGCAGCGCGTGATGGAGTTTGCGCGAGCGCGGACTCGCCGTACACAACGCCGACATGACGATCATCGCCCAGCAGCCCAAGCTCGCACCGCACATTTCGGCGATGTGCGAAATCCTCGCCACCGATCTTGGCTGTGCGCTGGCGCGGGTGAATGTCAAAGCAACCACGATGGAGCACATGGGTTTCACTGGGCGCGGCGAAGGCATTGCTGCATCTGCAGTCGTGCTGTTGACGGAATCGGCATGAGCGCACTGCTACCGCATTGGACGTCGGTTGCTGATTTGCCGCGCAGTCACGGCGCACCGCTGGGGCGAGGCACGTTGCGAGTGCAACCGGCTGATTTTCAAGTGGAAGAGCAACTGGGTTTTGTGCCGGATGACGACGGCGAGCATCTGCTGCTGTGGGTGCGCAAAACCGCTACCAATACCGAATGGGTCGCACGGCGGCTGGCGACGTTGGTCGGTGCGCCGGTTTCGGCGATTGGTTATGCCGGGCTGAAAGATCGTCACGCGGTGACGACTCAGTGGTTTTCCGTGCCGCGTCCGCGTGAGGCGCAGCCCGATTGGACGTTGCTGGCAGCGGATGGAATCGAAGTGCTCGCCGTGCATCGCCATCGTCGCAAACTCCGACGCGGCGCGTTGTCTGGCAACCGTTTTCAGATTGTGCTGCGTGAGTGCACGGCGGATGCAGCGGCGCTGGCGCTGCGACTTGACGCGATTCGGCAACGCGGCATTCCGAATTATTTTGGTGAACAACGCTTTGGTCACGCGGACGGCAATCTGCGCCGCGCCCACGCGCTGTTTGAAGGAACTGCCGGGCGCGTGTCCCGGCATCAGCGCAGTCTGTGGCTTTCTGCGGCGCGATCGCAGATTTTCAACGCGGTGCTGGCGGAACGAGTGCGCCGCGATGATTGGGATCAAGTGCAGCCCGGCGACTGTTTGCAACTCGCGGGCACGCATTCGCATTTCAGCATCGACGAAATAGACGCAACGCTGCTGGCGCGATGCGCACAAATGGATGTGCATCCGACTGGGCCGTTGTGGGGCGTGGGCGTGTTGCCGACTCGCGGCGCAGTGCGGACGTTGGAAGAACAGATCGCCGCTGAATTTCCGAGTTGGTTGAGCGGTTTGGCTGCGCACGATTTAGTGCAGGAGCGGCGAGCATTGCGGGTTCGGGTGGCGGAATTAAGCGGGGAATTGGCAGCGGAAACGCTGACGCTGCGGTTTGAATTGCCGGCTGGCGCGTATGCCACAGCCGTGTTGCGTGAGCTGGTGGATTGGCAGGAGACGGCAGCGGCGGCGCTGCCATCTGCTTGAATGGACAGTAGTGCTCTGATCAATAGGATTGCATTGCTTTTTTACCTTGCGGTTTGTGACACTATTGATCAATTGTTTTTTACAAAATGAGATACAAAAATGCTCAATAAACGAAGCAGTCATTTTTTAGCGCCACTACTGACCATAGCTTTACTCAGTGGATGTCAGTCTGCAGCCTTCCATAGGGCAGACGTTCAAGACAATTCGATGGATCGAATGACTATTGGTAAGGTACAAAAAGAAATACGTGTTGGCATGAATGGGGCTGATGTTGCCCAAGCACTTGGTTCCCCTAATATCGTATCTACTGACGAAGAGCGCCGGGAAGTCTGGATATACGATAAGATCGCTACCGACCGTGCGTATTCGTCTAATAGCAGCGGTATCAATGCTCTAATCCTTGGCTTTGGCGGGGATGCCGCAGGTGGCGTCGGTGTTGGTGGCAGCTATTCAGCAGGTGCTTCTTCAACAAGTCAGCGTACGCTAACCGTCATTATCAAATTTGATAAAGAAGGAAAAGTCCGTGATTTTGCTTATCACACATCAAGGTTCTAAAAAATGAAAAAGCTACCAATTATGGTTGGCGCACTATTCCTTGCAGGATGCGTAACGGTTCCGCTGAACACTTTCGTTGTCACGCCTGAGTTATTGCAGCAAAGGCAGTTAGAAACCCGTCGCTATGACGGCATCAAAGAAGCTGATTTAATTACGTCAAGTGCAAATGTGCTTCAAGACCTTGGGTTTAATCTTGAAAACTCAGAAACCAAGCTTGGAGTTCTAACTGCAAGCAAACAGCGCGATGCCACCAATGGCGGTGAAGTTGCAGCAGCAATCATGGTCGCCCTTTTAGGCGGTGGTGCGATGGCAATCAGTAAAGACCAAACAATTCGTGTGGCACTTGTAGTTCGCCCTGTTAACGACAGCAACGGTAAGTCAATGGCTGATAGTCACTTTGTTCGTGTAACGTTTCAACGCCTCGTGCGGCGAACAGACAATACAGTAATTGCTCAAACTCTAAGCGAAACAGAGCTCTACCAAGATTTCTATGAGAGAGTTTCAAAAGCAGTTTTCCTTGAGGCGCATAAAATATGAAATTCCTGCTTCCTATAACTTTAGTATGTCTTTCACTGATCGGCGGTTGCGCCACTACAAATCAGCGAGTGTTGGATTCAGGGGACGAGACACAACTGCAAAAACGCAGTTATCAGTCGCGCATATTTGAAACGCCAGATAAGGAAAAAGTCTTGCGAGCAATCATTTCTACACTTCAGGATCTCGGTTTTGTAATTGACCGAGCTGACTTGATGCTAGGAAGTGTTAGCGGAACAAAACTTGATGGGCATCAAATTAAAATCACAGTTTCGGTTAGAGCTAAAGGCATTGACCGCGTGTTGGTTCGTGCAAATGCGCAATTTAATGTAACGCCGATCGAAGACCCGAAGCACTATCAAGACTTTTTCGCATCACTTGAAAAGTCCTTATTCCTTACTGCTAATACGGGTGAATAGCATTGCCGGCTGGCGCGTATGCCACTGCGGTGTTGCGTGAATTGGTAGATTGGCAGGAGACGGCAGCAGCGGCGCTGCCATCTGCTTGAATGGACAGTTAAAACTTCAAACCCAGCGCCAGCCCCGCCAGAAATGACGCGCCGCTGGTGAGATTGTTGCCAACAAAGCCTAAAAAAGCGCCGCCAGCGGCGCTCAACCACGCCGCCCATCCGTCGTAATGCCCTTCGATGCTGACCCAGTTGATTTCGACCAAACCGGCATATTGCAGACCAAAAACGCCGAGCAGTATCAATCCCATCAACAGTAGCGCGATTTTGAACGCGACTTTTAACGCAAAGCCCATCGCCATTCCGACCATAAACGAGAAGCCGAGCGTGAGAAAAAAGCCGGTGTTAAACAGTTCACCGGCGCGGCTGGCCAGATCGGGGTTCGCTGCTTCGTGGTCGGGCAACAGCGTCGATGCGAAGCTGCTGGCGCTGGTCAACAGTCCCAGCGGAATGGTGCGGATGATCGTGGTGGAAAGTTTCATTGAAATTTCTGCGAGAAACCCTGCCGTTCAGGGCGGGGAGGCAGAGCCCCGTGCGAAGCACGGTCAGGTCGCCAATCTCGCTTTCTTCCTTAATGTTGAGTGGAACGACTCGATTAGTAAGAAAAAACTTACTAACCATATTGGAGCAATTCTATTCTACTAATCATGACGCCTTAACAGCAATGCTAGCATTTTAATTCATGCAGACATAATAAAAAAGCCAGCATCACGCTGGCTTTTTTGTTTGAAACCAAGGGACAAAAAAGCCCCCTTTGAAAAAAGGGGTTGGGGGATTTAATTCAACGCCGTTCTTTAATTTCAATCCCCAGCGAGCGCAATTTGCGATACAGATGCGTGCGTTCCATGCCCGCCTCTTTCGCCATCTTGCTGACATTCCCGACATGTTTTTCTAGTTGATAATCGAGATAAGCTTTCTCAAATTGCTCCCGCGCATCGCGCAGCGGTTGATCAAAAGACACCAAGCCTTCCAATACCTGCGTTTGCACCAGCGGCGGTGCACCCAGTGCAATTTCCACTTCTTTCTGACCGATTTCGTCGCCGGTTCCCAAAATCAATACCCGCTGCACCAGATTTTTTAATTCGCGCACATTGCCCGGCCAACCGTAATTGCGCAGAAAATTCTGAGCGCCGACGCTAAAACGGCGATACGCCAGCTTTTCGTGGGTGGAAAAATAATCCAGATAAAAGTTCAGCAAATCAGACACATCTTCGGCGTGTTCGTGCAATGACGGAATTGATAACGGCACGACGTTGAGATGATAAAACAAATCTTCACGAAAACGCCCAGCGCGGACTTCATCTTCTAAATTGCGCTGCGTCACCGCCACAATGCGCACATCAATCCGCACCGGTTCATTGCCGCCAACCCGCAAAAATGAGCCGCTATCCAATGCGCCCAGCAGTTTTAATTGCGCATCCAATTCCATATCCGCAACTTCATCCAGCAGCAAGGTTCCGCCCGCCGCTTTTTCCAAACTGCCGTAATGGGTGTGCTCGCCGTCTTCAGTGCCAAACAATTCTCGCGCTGCGTTGTCGCCATTCAACGCCGACACGCTCAAATCCACAAACGGACGATCCCGCCGCGCACTTTGCGAGTGCAGATAACGGGCGAAAGTCTCGCGCCCGCTGCCGGCCTCGCCCATGATCAGCACCCAAGTATCGTGCTGGGCGATGCGCTTGACCTGTTCGCGCAGCCGCTGCATCGCGGCGCTGCGCCCAACGGGTTCATGCACCTGCGGCGTGCGGCGTTTTAAGCCGATGTTTTCCTGCTGCAATTTGTCGGCTTCCAGCGCCCGCTCCACCGTCAGCAGCAATTTCGCCATCGACAGCGGCTTTTCTAAAAAGTCATACGCGCCGAGCCGGGTCGCCTCCACCGCCGTCTCCACCGTGCCATGACCAGACATCATAATCACCGGACACGGCAGCTCGTCCTCTTCCGCCCACTCTTTCAACAGCGTGATGCCGTCGATGTCAGGCATCCAAATGTCGAGCAAAATCAAGTCTGGTCGCCGCTCGCGCAGCGCATGACGTGCCGTTTCGCCATTTTCCGCAATGGCGACGACATAGCCCTCATCTTCGAGAATTTCCTGCACCAAGCCGCGAATATCCGGCTCATCGTCCACTACCAAAATATGGGTTGCGCTCATGTCTTTGTGTCTTGTGCTGAATCTTTAGACCGCTGGCGCGGCAGCTTGCCAAATCGGGAATTGCACCCGCACTAAGGCACCCGCGCCGGTATTTTCAAGTGTAATCATACCGCCGTGTTCCTCGACAATCTTCTTAACGATTGCCAGACCCAAGCCGGTACCTTTGGTTTTGGTGGTGACGTAAGGCTCAAACAACCGTTCCAACAACTGCGCGTCAAAACCTGCGCCATTGTCTTCTACCGTCAACTGCAACCACGTTTCTCCCCTTTGCCCAACGGGGATTTCATCGAGCACTGTCGTCGTGACGATGATGTGCGTATCGGTGCGTTGATCGAGTGCCTCCTGCGCATTTTTAATCAGGTTATGCAGCAACTGGCGCAACCGTAGCGGATCGCCGCGCACCTGCACCTCGGACGCATTCAGGCTGATGTGCAGCGCCGGCGTTCCAGCACTGCGATATAAATCAAGGACTTCCTGCGTGAGTTGGTCGAATATCAGCGGCTGCGGCTGAATGCGCGGCGTTTTGGCGTAATCCGAAAAATCATTCACCATCGCCTTCATCGCCTCCACCTGCGCGATGATCGTACTGGTGGCGCGGTCGATAATTCGCGCATCTGCTTCATCTGCCTTCGCCAGCAACTTGTGGCGCAGCCGCTCGGCAGACAATTGGATCGGCGTCAACGGATTCTTGATTTCATGCGCCAGCCGCCGTGCTACTTCGCCCCAAGCTGCGTTGCGCTGGGCGGTAATCAGCGACGTAATATCATCGAAAACAACGACATGTCCGCGTTGCTCTGAATCGGGCACTGGCAGCGGACTACCGCGACACAGCAGCGTTTGATTGCCCTCGCTGCGCTGCAACACCACCTCCGCCCGCCACGTTTTTCCGACTGCGAGCTGGTGACGGACGGTTTCAATCCACGGCAGCAGTTCCGGTTGCTGATCCACCATTTGCGCGAGACTGACGCCGCCATCCTCCGCAAAGGTCAACGCCAAAATCGTGCGAGCTGCGGGATTAGCAGTGCGCAACTGCTGTGCTTCGTCGAAAGCGACGACGCCTGACGACAAGCGTCCCAGCACCGTTTCCAAATAATTACGTTGGGTTTCAACGGCTTGTTTACTGCGAGCAGCATCATCGCGGGCGCGGGTGATGCGGCGCGACATCGCGTTGAACGACGCGACCAAAAAGGTCAACTCGTCATCATGGCGCGACAGCGGAATCTGCTGCTCGTAATCGCCAGCCGCGATAGCTTGGGTTCCTCGCGCAATGTCGGCAATCGGCGCAACCAACCGGCGAGCAGTGTGAAATGCCGCAATCAGCGCCGCCATCAGTCCAAACAGCAGCACCAGCGACAGCGTGAGGGAAAAACTAAGTTTGAGCGATTGGCGCAGATACGCCAGCTCGGTGTAACGGTTATAGGCGTCTTCCAACTGGGTTGACAGTTCAGTAATTCGCGCCGAAGTCGGAAAAATCGCCTGCATTCGCATTTCACGACCGCGAGGGTCTTCCACCAGCGCCCGCACCACCAGTTCTTCACTGACGCCGCTTTCTAATCCGACGTAAGTGCCACCGTTGCGGAGATTTTGTTGAATTTCGTATTCGACGTGATTGGGCACTAACTGCGTGGGGTCTTCATTCGCCGTGCCCAGCACCACACCGCCGGGACCGTAAACGGTGAGTTCAATCGCGCCAGCTTTACGGCGTAAACTATTGAGACTTAATGCAATTGCGGTTGCGGAACGGTCTTCAATGCCCGCCAGCAACTGCTCGGTGTATTTGCCCAGCACCCGTTGATTGAGATCAAGCGACGCCTGATTGAGCAGCAGCGCGTCCTGCATCGCCCGACCAATTTTCACGTCAAACCAGCTATCAATGCCGCGCAGCAGAAAGCCCAGCGAAAAGTAATAGACCACTGCGACCGGCAGCAGCGAAATCAGTGCGAATAAAATGACGATCCGCGCCGTCAACCGCGATCCTGCTGCCTGCTGCCGATGACGCCGCACCAAGCGCACGATGTTGACGCCGACCAGCAGCGCCAGCACTGCCAATCCGGTTAACACCAAAAATAGCAGCGGAACAAAGGCACGACTGAGCGTTTCGGAATTTTCGACCGCGTTGCGCATCAGCACCAACACGATAAACAGCGCGATATTGAGAATGGCGACGGGCAAAATGCCGTTCAAACCCAGTTCGCGCAGGCGTTTCAGCGGCGTAATGGCCACGAATGCCACCCGCTGGAAAGTTGCCATGATGGTTTGAGATAAGCCATCGGACGCAGCGGTAACGGCAGTTCTTCGATGTCGAGAAACACCTTGATCTGCACTTCGTAATCGTCTTTTGCGTCCAACTTATCTTGATGTAAAAGTTGGAGATTGCTGATTTCACCCAGCGCCCGCAACGCCGCATCGCGGGTAACAAAACTGCGCCCATGATGACCGGGCAGCCGATAAACTTCGTAGCCATCAGACAGCGGTTTATAGCGAATCACCGTGCGTAACTGCTGATCCAATAAGACATTTTCCCACAGCCACGCGCTGCTGCGGCGCACCTGAACATGCGCCACAATCGTCAGCGGGACGCCGTGATCGAGCGCCTCCAGCGCGGCATTACTGAAATGGGCATCAATTGCGGTGTCCAGAAAATATGCCCCGTTTTCCACTCGAATCACCGGCTCGCGGATGATGAAATCTTCATCCGCCCAAGCTGGCGTAAAGACCAAGCTCGACGACAGCAGCGTCAATAACAGACTCAGCGCCAGCGGCCAGCGTCGCGCTGTCGCTTTCATGGAGCGACCCGTTCCAGCAGAGCGTAATAAAACCCATCGCTGCCACCGGTCGTCGGCAACCACTGCCGACCGTGCAGCAGCGCGTGTCCGGCAGCAGTCGGTAACGGCAGTTCACGCGCATCGGCGGTGCGGGCGAGAAACGCCGCAATTTGCTGCTGATTTTCCGCCGCAAGCAGCGAGCAGGTCGCATACAGCAGCCGTCCGCCCCGCGCCAGCAATGGCCAAATCGCATCCAACATCTGCGCCTGCGTCGCACACAGCGCCGGAATATCGCGCTCGCGCCGCAGCCATTTGATGTCAGGATGACGACGAATCACGCCAGTTCCCGAGCAGGGTACATCCAACAAAATGCGTTCAAACGGCTGGGCGCACCACTCGCCCGCTGGCGCTGCCGCATCCGCAACCAACACCTGCGCGGTCAAACCGAGTCGCGCCAGCGTCGTGTTGACCGTCGCCAGCCGCGTCGCATCGCTGTCAATGGCGATTAAATTCAACGCATTATCCGCACGTTCCAGCATCGCTGCCGTTTTGCCCCCGGGCGCGGCGCAAGCATCCAGCACTCGGTGTCCGGGCTGGGCGTCCAACCACTGCGCGGCCAATTGCGCCCCGCTGTCTTGTACCGAAACCCAGCCCTCGGCAAATCCGGGCAAATCACGGGTGGGGCGCGGCTGTTCCAAAAGTACGCCAGCGTCACAGTCTGGAATGTGCTGCGCGGCGATGTCAGCAGCAGTCAATTGCGCCAAATAATCCGCTGGCGCGATGCACAACCGATTGATCCGCAACGCCATTGGTGGTCGTGCATTGCTGGCGTCGATGATCTGTTCCCAATCGGCTGGCCAATCGGTTTGCACTCGCGCCAGCAACCAGTCTGGAAATAACCATCGCGCCGCCGGCTCCAATTCGATCTCCGTCAACAACGTCTCACGCTCGCGCAAAAACCGTCGCAACAGCGCGTTGACCAGTGCTGCCAGCGCCGGTTTACCGAGCAAACGGCAGGCTTCCACCGTCACTGAAACGGCAGCATGAGCGGCGGTATTCATGGCGAGGAGTTGATATAAGCCGATCAAAATCAAGGCTTCTACATCGTGATCGGACGGTTTGAGCGGGCGGTTGAGCAGGCGTTTCAGCAGTGCGTCCAAGCGCGGCAACACCCGCAATGCGCCGTAAACCATTTCCTGCACCAGCGCCTGCTCGCTAACAGGCAGTGCCGGATGTGGACGGGCGAGCACTCGCGTCAACGATTGCCCTTGCGACCGTACGCGATACAGCGCCTGCGCTGCGGCAAGTCGAGCGATCACGCCAGCGGGTGCGGTGGATGCAGCAGAAGATTTAACCAAAACGCACTCCGTCTACCTGACGGGCGTTGCGGTAATCGGCAGCAGTCATCGGCTTTTTACCGGAGGGTTGCAGGCGCGTGATGCGCAGCACACCGTCGCCAGTGGCAACGCAAATGCCGGTTTTATCGGCGGAAATGACGGTTCCGGGTGGAACGGAAAGCGGGAATAACGCTGCGTCCGCTTCTGCTTCCCAAATCCGCAACGGCGCGTCATCAAGCGTGGTGTGTGCGACTGGCCACGGATTGAAGGCGCGAATCTGGCGCTCAATCAACGGCGCAGGTTGTGTCCAGTCAATCCGCGCTTCGTCTTTGGTCAACTTGTGCGCGTAGGTTGCCAGCGCATTATTCTGAATTTCGGGCTGGCGCGAGCCGTCACACACGCCGGGCAGCGCCTCCAGCAACGCCTGCGCCCCGAGCACCGCCAGCCGATTATGCAGACTGCCGCCAGTTTCATTCGGTTGCAGCGGCGTGACGACGCGGTGATAGACCGGGCCGGTGTCTAAACCAGCTTCCATTCGCATGATGCACACGCCACTTTCGGCATCGCCCGCGAGCACGACGCGTTGAATCGGTGCAGCGCCGCGCCAGCGTGGGAGCAATGAAGCATGAACGTTGATGCAGCCCAGCCGAGGCGCTTCCAATACCGTCACCGGCAGCAGCAGCCCGTAAGCCACCACGATCATCAAATCTGCATTCAAATCGCGCAGTTGCGCCACCGCAGCAGCGTCTTTTTTCAAGCTCTCTGGCTGAAATACCGGCAGCGCGTGGGTTTGCGCCAATTGCTTGACCGGACTCATCTGGAGCTTTTGTCCGCGCCCCGCGAGCCGATCCGGCTGGGTGTACACGGCGACCACATTTAAGCCAGCGTCAATCAGCGCGGTGAGGCAGTGCGCCGCAAACTCCGGCGTTCCGGCAAAAATAATCCGCTGCTCACGCACTGCCGCTGCCATTTTCACAGTGCACTCCGGCGAGTGGCGTTTGAATCGACGCTTTGGCGTTGATCGCGTTCCAATTTATGACGAATGCGCTGGCGCTTGAGCATCGAAATGTGATCGACAAACAGCTTGCCGCCGAGATGGTCGATTTCGTGCTGAATGCAGACGGCGAGCAGCCCGTCTGCGTCGAGCGTGAACAATGCGCCGTCACGGTCGAGTGCCTGCACTTTAACGCGCTCGGCACGAGTAATTTTTTCATAAAAGCCGGGGACGGATAAGCAACCCTCTTCGCGCTGCTCGGTGCCTTCCAGCGCCAGAATTTGCGGGTTAATCAAACACAATGGGTTGTTGTGTTCTTCAGAAACGTCCATCACCAAAACTTGCAGCGGCACGTTGACCTGAATCGCTGCCAGCCCGATGCCGGGTGCGGCGTACATAGTCTCTAACATGTCATCGACAAGGCGCGTGATTGCGGCGTCAACACGCAGCACGGGACGCGCTTTTTGGCGTAAACGAGGATCGGGAAAAGTCAGAATGGCGAGCTTTGACATCGGTGCGGAGGTGTGAAAATGAAGTGGAAAGAATGAAATTGGGTGCGCTAGGATCAATAATCAGCACAGAATAGTACACCAGTGTCGACGCGGATGACTTCCGTTTCGACCCACATTCAGGGCTTTTCTCATGCTTTACCGTCTCGTGATCACCGCCTGCATGACCAGTCTGCTGCTGGTATCAATTCCCGTTGCCATTGCCATTGAGACGGTCAAACTCAGTCCACAAGTTCGCGCCACGCCGCTGGCAGAGGTCATTCCGACGGTGGCGATTAACGCCATTTTGCCTTTTCTTACTCAGCCGCTGGTGACGGACACCGAGCAATTGCAACGCGCCGCTTATGTGGTTGGATTTCCCGACGAACATTTAATTGCTGGGTCAAACGATCAGATTTATGTCCGCAAAATCCTCGCCAACGCGCCGACTGCGTTTCAAATCGTGCGCCCCGGCGCAGCACTCCGCGATCCCGATACCGGCGAAATTCTCGGTTATGAGGCGCAGTTTGTCGCCAATGCCGTGCTGGAGCATTCGGGCGATCCGGCGCGAGTGCGCATCATTCAAGCTGCGCGAGAAGTGGCGATTGGCGACCGGGTGCTGCCGACCAGCGCTGCTGAGAAACCGTTAACCGATTTCGAGCGTCATCCTGCGCCAGCGGGAACCTCTGGACGGATCATTTCAGTGTTTAACGGCGTTTCGCAAATCGGTCAATTTGACGTGGTGATTCTCAATCGCGGCAGCCGCGAGCACATCGCGCTCGGTCATGTGTTTGATGCGTTCATCGGCGGCGACAGTGAACGCGATCAAATCAGAGACGGCAGCAGCGATGCCAATTGGCGCGATGAAAGCCCCGCAAAAACAGAGTTCTGGTACGGACACGACATGGAGCAGCGCGGCTGGCAGGAAAATGAATGGCCGCTGCACCAGCGTTTTGAGCGCAAAAATACGCAATTTATTCGGCCGTTAGAACGCGCTGCGACGTTGATGGTGTTCCGCACTTTTGAGCGCGTGAGTTTTGCGCTGGTGTTGGATGCACAACGCGCTTTTCAGGTCGGGGCGCAGATCGCGCCAGCTGCACCCTGATGACACCACAATTATCGAATGACGCGCTGGCGGCATGGCTGGCGCTGGTGAATGCGCCCGGCATCGGTCCGCGCACTGTCGCCAAATTGATCGAGCAGTTTGGTGAACCGACGGTGATCCAAGGTGCTTCGGCGGCGCAACTCGCAGCCGTTGGTCTCAAAGCCGACAGCATCGCAGCAATCAAGCGCCCTGACGCAGCGCTGCTGGCAACGGTACTCAACTGGTTGCAGCAGCCCGGAACTGACGTGCTCACGCTGACCGATCCGCGTTATCCGCCGCAATTAGCCGACATTCACGATGCACCGCCGCTGCTGTATGTGCGCGGCGATGTCCGGCTGCTCGCCGAACCGCAAATTGCCATCGTCGGCAGCCGCAATCCCACGCCGAGCGGCGTTGAAATTACCCAAGAATTTGCCCGGCAACTGGTCAGCTACGGCTTGGTGATTACCAGCGGGCTGGCGCATGGCATTGACGGCGCAGCGCATGTCGGCGCACTGGAAAGCGGGCGCACCATCGCCGTGTTTGGCACTGGCTTGGATCGCGTGTATCCGGCGGCGCATCGGGCGCTGGCGCGGCAGATCGCGGAGAACGGTGCGTTGGTCAGCGAATTTCCACCGGGCAGCGAACCACTGGCGCAGAATTTTCCCCGGCGCAACCGTTTGATTAGCGGCTTGAGTTTGGGCGTGTTGGTGACAGAAGCAGCTCTGAAAAGCGGCTCGCTGATTACTGCTCGCACGGCGCTGGAGCAAGGGCGCGAAGTGTTTGCTGTGCCCGGATCAATTCGCAATCCGCTGGCGCGAGGCTGTCATGCGCTGCTGCGCGACGGCGCAAAATTGGTGGAATCTGCCGCCGATATTCTGAGCGAATTAGCCCCGCTGCTGCGGGTTGCGCTGACGGCGACCGCTGCATCAGCGCCGCCGGATGAGGCGCTGCGGATGGATTATTGACCTTGATGCCGAATCGCGGGCAGTGCTAAAAGCGATGGGATTTGATCCCGTTGCGCCCGATGAATTGATTGAACGCAGCGGTTTTCCGGCGCAGCAGGTCACGTCTATCTTGTTGGTCTTGGAATTAAGCGGTCATGTATCATCAGTTCCAGGTGGTCGTTATAGCCGCATTCGTGGGCGCTAACGGTCATGATTTTGATGCAGGAACGGCAACGCTAAATCCAATGTAACCTCAAGATTGAGAACGAGAATGGATGAAAATATGGTCGATGTGTTGATCTACCTGTATGAAAATTACATGGATGGCGAGAATCAACCGCCCACCGATCAAGGTGAGCTGGAGGCGGAATTGGCACAAGCCGGTTTTAGCAAGGCTGAAATTGATAAGGCGTTGCAGTGGCTGGATGATTTGGCGATTAGCGCAGATGCGTCGTCCGATAGTCACAGCGCCGGATCAATGCGCATTTACACTGCGGATGAATGCGCCAAAATTGATGTAGAAGCACAAGGTTTACTGCTGTCGCTGGAACACAACGCCATTCTCGACCCCGCCAGCCGCGAATTAGCCATTGACCGCTTATTGGCCATTGATCATCCGGCAGTGTTGGAAGAAGTGCGCTGGGTGGTATTGCTGGTATTGATGAATCGTCCGGGACGCGAAGATGCGTTTACCCAGATGGAAGACATGCTCTACAACGTGCGCCCAGCATATTTGCACTAAACCCCTGAAAAAATCGCATTTTCCGATTAGAAGCTGCCCCATGAATCTCGTTATTGTCGAATCGCCCGCCAAAGCTAAAACCATTAAGAAATATCTCGGCGCAGATTTTGAAGTCATCGCCTCTTACGGGCATGTGCGCGATCTCGTGCCGAAAGAAGGAGCGGTCGATCCAGACAACGGCTTTGCGATGAAATACCAAATCATCGAACGCAATGAGAAACACGTTCAAGCCATTGCGAAAAAGCTCAAGGACGCCAGCGCCCTGTATTTAGCAACTGACCCAGATCGTGAAGGCGAGGCGATTTCGTGGCATCTATACGAATTATTGAAAGGTCGTCGCCAATTGGGTGAACGTCCGGTGCATCGCATCGTCTTTAATGAAATCACCAAACGCGCAGTACAAGAGGCGGTCGCTAATCCCCGCGAGCTGTCGTATGACTTGGTGAATGCGCAGCAGGCGCGGCGAGCGTTGGATTATCTCGTCGGCTTCAATTTATCGCCGCTGCTGTGGAAAAAGATTCGACGCGGTTTGTCCGCTGGGCGGGTGCAAAGTCCGGCGCTGCGGCTGATTTGCGAGCGCGAGAATGAGATTGAAGCCTTCGTGCAGCAGGAATACTGGACGCTGGAAGCGGATGCTGCGAAGGACACGAAAACGTTCAGCGCCAAATTGACCCATTTCGATGGCGTGAAATTAGAGCAATTCAGCATTATCGACGCAGATCGCGCCAGCTTTGTGCGCCAGCAATTGGAACAAGCCGCTGCTGGAACACTTCGCGTCGAGCAGGTGGAACGCAAACAGCGCAAGCGCCAGCCTGCGCCGCCGTTCATCACGTCCACGCTGCAACAGGAAGCTGCCCGCAAACTTGGTTTTACTGCGCTGCGCACGATGCGCGTTGCCCAGCAGTTGTATGAAGGCGTTGATGTCGATGGCGAAGCGGTGGGCTTGATTACCTACATGCGCACCGATTCGGTGAATTGGCGCAGGAGGCGATTGAGGAAATTCGCGCCTATGTCGTTGATCGTTATGGCGCAGCCGATTTGCCGGAACAGCCGCGCTTATTCAAAACCAAATCCAAAAACGCGCAGGAAGCGCATGAAGCCATTCGTCCCACGTCGATTCTGCGCGAACCGAATGCAGTCAAAGCGCATTTGGCTCCGAACAATTCCGGTTGTACGAACTGATTTGGAAACGACGCTGGCCTGTCAAATGGCACACGCGCTGATTAACCAAGTCGCAGTGGATTTAAGCGCCGGCACGACCGAGCATCTGCTGCGGGCGAATGGTGCGGTGATTGCCGAACCGGGCTTTATGCGCGTGTATCTGGAAGGTCGGGATGACGTGCAGAGCGCCGATGATGACGAGGAGCGAATGCTGCCGGAAATGCAGATCGGCGAGCAGATCAAATTGCTGGCGCTGCGCACCGAGCAACATTTCACCGAAGCGCCGCCGCGTTATTCGGAGGCATCGCTGGTGAAAGCGTTGGAGGAATTCGGCATCGGTCGCCCGTCGACTTACGCCTCGATCATTTCCACGCTGCAAGATCGTGAATACGTCACGTTGGATAAAAAACGCTTTTCGCCGACCGATGTCGGGCGCGTGGTCAATCGGTTTCTGACTGAGCATTTCACCGCTTATGTGGATTACGATTTCACGGCAAAATTGGAAGACGAATTGGATGCAGTGTCACGCGGCGAGGAGGAATGGGTTCCGCTGCTGGAGCATTTTTGGAAACCATTCAAAGATTTAGTTGATCACACGCAAGCGCATGTCAAACGCAGCGATGTGACGCAGGAAAAGCTCGACGAGCTGTGCCCAAATGCGGCAATCCGTTGTCAATTCGGCTGGGGCGCAACGGGCGGTTTATTGGTTGCACCCATTATCCCGAATGTGATTACACCCGCGATCTGAATGCCGATAAAGCGCAGGCAGAAGCGCCGGAACTCGTTGAAGGGCGCACCTGTCCGCTGTGCAATCGGCGTTGGAAATCAAACGCGGGCGCTATGGCAAGTTCATCGGTTGCAGCAGTTATCCGACCTGTAAACATATAGAACCGCTGGAAAAACCGGAAGATACCGGCGTTGTTTGTCCGCAATGTCACAAAGGCACGTTGCAGAAAAAGAAATCGCGGCGCGGCAAATTGTTTTATTCCTGCTCGACTTATCCAACTTGCGATTACGCGGTGTGGGATGAACCCGTTGCCGAACCCTGCCGCAGTGCGGCTGGCCGATTCTCACGCTCAAAACCACCAAAACCAAGGGCACAGTTAAAGCCTGTCCACAAAAAGGAATGCGGCTATCGGGTGGCGGTCGAAACAGTCGAAACGAATAACGCACTGATTTAGCAGACCATTTTATGTTTGAAATGGTCTGAATTGCTCCGTTTCTCGCACCTCGTCGTTCAACCGATTCAGCCCATCTCGAAACTCCGCTGCAACATCCGCCTCCACCAAATCGCGCAAAACGGATGCACACTCAACCACTGCAAATACCCGAAGTGCGGATGTTCACGCCAGCGTTCCAACAGCATCGCCGTCGTCAATTCTGGGTGTGCAATCAAGGTGTTAAGCAATTGCTTCAGGATGTCCACGCCCCGCGTTGATGAACGCTGCCAATCGGTCGCTAACGGTTTCGCAACCGCAGCCAATTCAGGATTGGCAAGCAGCAGCCCGATGGTTCGCGCAATTAACGTGAGCCGCCCGGGTTGCGGCATGGATTGCCGGCGTTGCTGGGGGCGTGGTGGCGGTGCAAGCTGCGGCAATTTCACGATGTCCGCCAATTCCTGCGCCAGCAAGTTGCGATAAACACCAATTGGCACTTTTTCAATCAACGGTTGGGCGAGTGTTGCCAAGCGGGCGCGTCCTTCAGCACTGGCAATTTCCCTCACCTGCGTTTGCAACTGCGTCAATAAAAACGTTGATAACGGCAGCGCCTGCGCCAATCGTGCCGTCAAACCATCTGCGCCCTCGCGGCGAATCAACGTGTCGGGATCGTCGCCTTCAGGCAAAAACAGAAATTGCAGCGATTGCTGACCGGTCAGCAGCGGCAACGCAGTTTCTAATGCTTTCCACGCCGCAGCGCGTCCGGCGCGGTCGCCGTCAAAACAAAAAATCAGCTCCGGCGCAGTGCGCAGCAGTAGTTGCAGTTGTTCCGACGTGGTCGCAGTGCCGAGCGTGGCGACTGCGTTGGTGATGCCGAACTGCGCCAGCGCGATAACATCCAAATAACCTTCCACGATCAGCAGCGCGTTTAAGTGCCGATTCGCCTGCTGCGCTTCAAACAATCCGTACAGCTCGCGCCCCTTGTGAAACACCGGCGTTTCCGGTGAATTGAGATATTTCGGTTTGGCATCGCCGAGTGCCCGTCCACCAAAACCGATGACGCGCCCACGTCGATTGCGGATCGGAAACACAATCCGATTGCGAAACCGGTCATAACGTTGTCCATCGCGCTCGGCAATCAGACCGCAAATGCGCAGTCGGTCGCGCTCAACCGCAGTGCTGCCCAAGTGCGTGAGAATGAAATCAGTCGCTGGCGGCGCAAAACCCAGTTGATAACGCGCAGCAATCTCGCCGGTGAGTCCGCGCTGTTTGAGATAACTCACGGCGTGATGCGCTTCAGGATGCTGGCGCAACTGCTGGCGATAAGCATCATTGGCGCGTTCGAGCAGGTGCAGCAGCGGATTGACATCGGGCAAGGCTGGTGTCGTTTCGCCGTCACTCGGCAGCTCCAATCCAGCGCGAGTTGCCAGTTCCTCAATCGCCTCCACAAACGATAGGCGATTGTATTCCATGAGAAAACCAATTGCTGTTCCGTGCGCACCGCAACCGAAGCAGTGATAAAACTGCTTTTCTGGACTGACCGTAAACGAAGGGGTTTTTTCGTCGTGAAATGGACAACGGGCTTGATATTCCTTGCCCGCTTTACGCAACTGCAAGCGCGAACCAATCAGTTCAACGATGTCAGTTCGCGCTAGAAGTTGGTCGATGAATTCTGGAGGGATTCTGCCAGCCATGGGTTTAACAGGCAGTGGGGGCGCAACATGGCGCGAGGATTAACTGGCAAGTCGTTGTTTAATAAGGGTACTGACTGCGCCCATGTCGGCGCGACCCTGAACCTGCGGACGCAAAATCGCCATCACCTTGCCCATGTCGTTCATCGCCGTCGCGCCAGTGCTGGCAATTGCAGCATCCAGCAACGCGGTTAATTCCGCCTCAGTCAACGCCGTCGGCAAATAATGCTGAATCACTGTGACTTCAAAACGCTCTACATCGGCGAGGTCTTCGCGCCTAGCAGCGGCGTATTGCGTAATCGAATCGCGGCGCTGCTTCAACATCTTATCGAGTACCACGAGCACCTGCGCGTCATCAAGTTCGATGCGTTCGTCCACTTCGCGCTGTTTGACCGCCGCCAAAATCAGCCGAATCACGCCAAGTCGAACTTTGTCGCCCGCTTTCATTGCGGTTTTCATGTCGTCTTGAATTTGTTGTTTGAGCATGTTGGCGGTAGGTCTCAATCAAAGCATGGAGAACAAATGAAAAATCCAATCGTCAGTCATGGCGATTGGATTTGAATACAGCAATTGGACTTCAATCACCGGGTGCACATTCGGCGCAGTGCCGAACGTTGACCTGCCGACCATTCAATAAGGACGTTCCCAGCGCCGGGACTCGCGTTGCAGCTTTTTCTGGTGACGCTTGACGGCAGCTGCCTTTTTGCGCTTCCGCTCGGAAGTGGGCTTTTCATAAAACTCACGACGGCGGACTTCAGCAAGCACTCCTGCTTTCTCGCAGGAACGCTTAAAACGCCGCATAGCGACTTCAAATGGTTCATTTTCTTTGACGCGGACGCTGGGCATAGATAGTCCTTAAAAGGTCTCCAAATGAGAGAGTTGGGGTAAAAAAGATCGTTGATCTTAACGGAAAGCAGTCTTTAATTGCAAAAACTTGAATCATTTAGCACTCCAAATCGCTCCACTCGCGCAGCACACCGTCACACCCGAAAACGCCCAATCTGTTGTTTGAGATTCAGCGCCATCGTTTCCAAACGCTGCGCCGTCGCTGCCGCCATCTGAATCGTTGACGTAGTGTCAGAAACCATGCGCTCAATTTTATCAATGTGTTGCGCGATGGCGGTGGACGCGCCAGCCTGCTCGTGCGTGGTATCGGCGACGGCATGAATTCGCGCCAGCGTTTGATCGGTGTTTTCCTCAATTGCCCGCAGCGATTCCGATGCTGAATTGGCGAGCGTGACGCCAATTTCCAATTCCGGCAGCGCCCGATTCATTGCTTCCACCGCAACACCAGTATCGTGTTGAATTCCCAAAATCATTTGCTCAATTTCCGTCGTCGCAGTCGCCGTGCTGCTCGCTAATTTGCGCACTTCATCAGCCACCACCGCAAACCCGCGTCCCTGCTCACCGGCGCGAGCCGCTTCAATCGCTGCGTTCAGCGCCAGCAAATTGGTTTGTCCGGCGATGCCCTTGATGACATTGGCAATACTGGAAATTTGCTTGGTGCGCTCCTCTAACGCCCGCATTTGCATCGACGCATCGGTCATGGTCACTGCAATTTTTTGAATAGCACGACTGGCTTGATCGGCGCGTTCGCGTCCTTGACTCGCCAGCACCAGCGCATCACTCGAATTGCTTTCAGTTTCGCGGGCATTTTCAGAGATTTGACTAGAACTGATGGTGAGTTGATCAATTGCCGCCGCCATCGCCGCAGTCGCCTGCGCCTGCTGATTCGCTGCACTAGAAACTTCATTAAATGCCAATTTAATTTCCTCGGCATCATCCACCAATGAATCCGCTTCGCCATTGATCGACAAAATTAAATTACGCAGCGCATCAATCATGGTGCGCAATGACTGCAACAAACTATCTGGCGGTGGCTCGCCAAATGCGACGGTTAAATTGCCTTTAGCGATCTGCTGCATGGTTAATTGCGCTGGCGCTAACTCACCACCCAATTGTGCCAAAATACTATTGCCCAGCAGCCAACCCGCAAAAATCAGCCCCACCAATAACACGCCGGCAATACTTCCGAATAATAGTGCAGCTGACCAATATGCTCGACTTACATCATCAATATAAACGCCAGTACCAATCACCCAATTCCACGGCGTAAACAATGCGGCATAAGAAAGTTTAGGTTCATTTTGTGTTAGCCCGGGACGCGGAAACCAATAATCTACAAAATCACCACCGCGTTGTCCGGCTTTCACCAATTCTTGTACTAAGAATTTACCGTTGGGGTCTTGTAAATCACGTTTATTTTGTCCTTCAAATTCCGGTTTTGATGGATAGAGGATGTAAATGTAATTGGTATCAAAGATAAAATAGTAGTTGTTTTTATCATAGCGAATATGACGCAAATTTTCTCGCGCTGCCAGCTGTGCATCTGCTTCTGAAAGCTGACCATTTTGATAAAGTTGGTGATAATAGCTGAGAACGCTCATTCCCACTTCAACCAAGTTTTTGGTCTTTTCTTTGCGGTCATCGAGCATGTTGTTTTGCAATTGAAACAGCGCAATAAAACCAATGCTAAATACGCCGATCAACATTAAACCAATCAATAACCGAATTCGGGTTGCAACTTTCAATTGCTTAAAAAACATGACGACCGCTCCGTAAAGCCATCTGAAAAATCAAAATCATATTGACAACATATTCTCTGCTTTGGCGCAATGGATTCGCCGTTGCCACAGTTTGTGCACAACGGCAAACCAACTTTTTTACTGCATCATTGCAGTTGGATCAAGCCACACTTGACCTTCCGCAATTCGCACTGGATAAATGCAAATTGGCATTTCTGCTGGCGCATCTAATGGCGCACCAGTTTCTAAACTAAACCGGCTGCCGTGGAGCGAGCATTTAATCTGCGCACCATCTAAACAGCCAAAAGACAGCGGATAATCTTCGTGGCTGCAATTGTCTTCCACTGCGTAAAACTGTCCATTAACGTTGGCAATGAGATAAGCCCGCTGCGCCAGCGTCACCTTAATAAATTTGCCCGGCGCAATCGCTTCCGGCGTGCTGACGGCAATCCACGGCGCGTCCATGTCAGCGCACCCGCTCGGCAGCGCGACCCGAATCGAGTACATCGCGCAGTCGATCTGCGGCGACGGCCAGCGATGCCTCGCGTCCCAGATGCCACAAAATCAATGCGCCACCAAACACTAAACTGTCATACATCGCGCCGGTTTCGCCATTCAGTGCAGCTAAACCCGCTTCGGCCGCAGCTTGTGCAGCGGCATGAACATCAACGACTACGGCAATTTCATCGCCGGGGCGCGTGGTTTGCGGTAAATCATCCGGTAGTGGTACGGCGCGACTGCTGCTCAATACTCAAATCCAGCGGATCAATGTCAAACGCCTGCTCTTCGGAATGATGTTGATAATTAAAGCAAACGCCCTTTTGTCGCAGCGACGGAATCACGCCGCCTTCAATCCCGCGCACCAGCAGCGCCGAATCAAATCCGGCATGACGCGCCAGCAACGCATAAATCCGCGAATACGGTTTATGCACATAACCTGTGACCAAATGGGTGCGTTTGCGCCCTGAATCGGACGCGCCATCACTTCTGCGGTCGTGATCGCTTGCCGTTTGACGATAGTCGAACGCAGTTCTGCCAAATCATGCAGCGGCGGACAAAAGGTGCGTTGATCGACATAACTCCAACCCAGCGCCGGATCAGCCAATCGCGCTGCGGCTTCCGCTGGCGTTAAATCCACCGGCACACCCGCAGCAGCCAGCACATGCCGATGGGTGACACCAAATTTTGGGCCAATCGCATTTGCGCCCTGACTGATGGACGCCACGCCATATTCGGCGAGCAGCGGCATTAAAAACGGCGCAGCAGGCAGGCAGCGGTTATAACCATCGTAAGGATCGGCAATGTCTACCACGTCATCGACTGCGGCAATCACCGGCGTGGTGACATCGCGGATCGCGTCGAGAACGCCCTTAAACTCTTCATCCGTTTCGCGCTTCATCCGCAGTGCAATCAAGAAAATGCCTGCCTGCACCGGATCAACCTGTTGATCCAAAATCGCCCGCATTCCGGCGCGAGCTTCTTCCAGTGAAATGTCTTTTGACAATTCCGGTCCGGTCGCAATGCGTTGAATAATCGAACGCATCTGTAATTGCGCCGCATTAGGAGTGGTATTCATGCTGATTCCTGATGAAATGATGTGATCAATGATGACCTGAGCGACATGCGACATTTTGCGCTCACCCAGCTACTTTTGGAGTGTTTACCGTTGCGCCCAATTCCTGCGTTTCCATTTCCTGAGTTCACCCGCACTGCCGTTTTAGTGGCAGGCGATTTAATGCTAGATCGTTATTGGAGCGGCGCAACGACCCGCATTTCTCCCGAAGCTCCTGTGCCCGTGGTGCAAGTCACGCAGATTGAAGAACGCCCCGGCGGTGCGGCCAATGTCGCTCGCAATCTCGCTGCGCTCGGTGTACGCACGACGGTAGTCGGCGTGACTGGCGCAGATGATGCAGCAGATCGGCTGGCTGAATTGCTCACGGCTGCTGGCATCACTGCTCGATTCTGCCGTCGCGCCGAAGTGCCCACCATCACCAAATTGCGGGTGATGAGCCAGCATCAACAATTGTTACGTCTGGATTTTGAGCAATCACTCGCGCCCGTGGGCGATGATCCGTTGCCAGCGTTGGTCACGCAACTGCTCGCTGACGCCGATTTGTTGCTGTTGTCGGACTACGCCAAAGGCACGCTCGCCGATCCACAACCGCTGATTGCCGCTGCTCGCGCTCGCAGCATTCCCGTATTGATCGACCCAAAAGGGCGCGATTTCACCCGTTATCGCGGCGCCACGCTGCTCACGCCAAACCTGCACGAACTGGAGTGCATTGTCGGTGTCTGTGGAGACGACGCGATTTTGATTGACAAAAGTCAACGATTACGCAAAGAACTGAATTTAACCGCGCTGTTGGTGACGCTCGGCGAACGCGGAATGTTGCTGCTGGCGCAGGATGCAGCGCCACTGCATCTGCCGACGCAAGCGCGAGAAGTGTTCGATGTCACCGGCGCAGGTGACACTGTGATTGCGACGCTGGCTGCTGCGCTCGCCGCAGGAGTGGCGCTCGCTGATGCCTGCGCACTGGCAAATGACGCCGCGGGCTGGCAGTCGGCAAATTGGGCACGGCAACTGTCAGCGCAGCGGAGTTGAAACAAGCGGCGGGGAGCACAGAATGGTCAACCATTCTCACTGCCGAATCACTGGAAATGGCAGTTGCAGCAGCGCAGGCGCGGGGTGAACGCGTGGTGATGACCAACGGTTGTTTTGATCTGCTGCACGCTGGGCATGTCGCCTATTTGCAACAGGCGCGTCAGCTTGGGGAGCGGCTCGTCGTCGCAGTCAATGATGATGCGTCGGTGCGGCGTCTTAAAGGAATTGAGCGTCCAATCAACAGTTTAGCGCAGCGCATGGCGGTATTAGCGGGATTGGCGGCGGTAGATTGGCTCTGCGCATTCAGTGAAGACACGCCAGAACAATTGATTTGTCGCGTGAAGCCGGACGTATTGGTTAAAGGCGGTGATTATCAGATCGCGCAAATTGCTGGCGCGGATTGTGTACGAGCACAGGGTGGCGAGGTGCGCATTCTTGATTTTGTGTCGGGATGTTCGACCAGCCAAATCATCGGAACAATTCGTGACGTTTGAATTGTTCTCAATGCCGTTTATGATCATTGCCCCAGCAGTTTCCAATTGAGGAATAGTTGATGAATCCCTGAATAACATGAAAATTTCGCACCGCCTGTATTTAATCACCGGCATTGTCATTGTCTCCAGTTTAGCAATTTATTTAATGCTAATGTTATTACTGCGCGGATTGGAACAAACCAACATGGGAGTATTTGACCATGAAGCGAAAGCACACATTTTCACGCAAACGATTACTGCTGAATTAAATATGGTGAGTCGCTTGTCGCGTAACATCATGTTGGGCGGAGATTTTGAGAAAAATCTGGCAGACATTCGGGCAATGGAAACTACCATTCGCACCAATTTTGATGCGCTGCCTGCGCGCTCACCAGCGCAGAAGAACAGCGGTTAGCTGAATCAAGTCGCAAAAGTACGCTGGAATTTGTCAGTATTGTATTGTCAATGGTTGAAGACATGCGGGCATTACCTGCCGCCGAGCGACATACTTTATTTGAACGCTATGAACGTGATGCGACGCCGCCAGCGCAGGAATCGCGCAAGTATTTTGGCGAGTTAACCGGCTTACGAGCTTAATTATCAGTCTGCCGCTATTCACGCAAAACAGCAGTTTGATCATTTAACCACGCTGCTTAATTTCAGCATTCCGCTGTATATTTTTGTATTAAGTGTCATTTTGCTTTCCATTGCGCAATCCATTACCAAACCGCTCAATCAATTGATCATAGCCATGACCGAATTGAGTAAAGGCGAGGGTAATTTGAGTCAACGCTTGCGTATTACGGGGCGGCACGAATTGGCGCAAATGGCACAGGTTTTTAATAATTTTACCCAGAGTATTCAGCACTTAATTGGGCAAATGCACCATCACAGTTCTCATGCGGTGAGTGCGCTTTTCATTTGGAAGTTGATTCAGAAGAAACGCTCAAACATGTCGGGCAAGCCGCCGATCAAATGGCGGCAGTCGCTACTGCCAGCGAGCAGATGACTGCGACTACCGATGCCATTGCGCAAAGTTGCAGTCATGCTGCCGAACAAGCGCATGAAGCCAGCAAACTCGCCGAACAGGGCGCAGAAGTGGTGCAACGCACCATTGCCACCATGCAAACCATGACGCAGATGGTGAAATCGGCATCAGAAATTGTGCAAGACCTCGGTACACGCTCCGATCAAATTGATGCAATCGTGGGTGCAATTAAAGCAATTGCCAATCAAACCAATTTGTTGGCGTTAAACGCTGCGATTGAAGCTGCCCGCGCTGGTGAGCAAGGTCGCGGTTTTGCGGTGGTGGCAACCGAAGTGCGGGCGCTTGCTGAACGCACCAATCAGGCGACCCGCGAAATCAGCGAGATGATTCAAGGTATTCAGCAGGAAACCACTAAAGCAGTGATTTCAATGAGTAAAAGTGTTACTGAAGCCGAGCAGGGTTCCAGTGAGGCGATACGCTCTGGCGATGCGCTGGCGGATATTTTGAGCAGCGCCAATGTGGTTAATTTGGAAATTGATCAAATTGCCACTGCGGCCGAGCAGCTTGCTGCTACAATAATGAAGTTGCCAATAACATCCTGCGCATTAGTGAAGTGACGCAGGTTTCCCGCGATCAATCTAAACGTACTGAAGCGACGGTGGGCGGGATGATGGAGACTTTTCAGCATTACAAGCATCGCTCGGTCAATTCAAAAATGACGATGATTTGAATTGCATCATTCATAAAGCGAAGGTTGCGCATCTGGTGTTTATTCGCAAAATCAAACAGCAATTGCGCAGCACTGCGCTCGCCGATCCCAACGCGCTGCCGACACATCACACCTGCAATTTTGGCAAGTGGTATCACGGCGCAGGACTGGAATGTTTCCCTAATAGCGCCCCATTCCGCGAAATCGACGTTCATCATAAACAGGTGCATGAGCTGGCAAAACAAGCACTTACCGCGCATAACGCCGAGCAGCACCGTCAAGCCGATCAGCATTATCACGCGATGGTGAACGCTTCGGATCGGTTGCAAGTGCTATTGGATCAATTAGACCGATGAGCGTGCACCGTTATTACACTTGGTTAATGCGCTTGGCGCTGCCGCTCGCGCTGGCGCGTTTGTATTGGCGCAGTCTGCGCACTCCGGCATATCGCGCCCGCATCGGCGAACGGCTGGCGTGGTCATCAGCGCCAGCGCCGCGAGCAGAAATTTGGATTCATGCCGTGTCGGTCGGCGAAGTACAGGCAGCCGCGCCGCTGGTGCGTCATCTGCTGGCGCGGATTCCAGCGCGGCGCATCTTGGTGACGACGACCACGCCAACCGGCGCGGATCGGGTGCGCGAACTGTTTGGCGACGACGTGACGCAACATTATTTACCCTTTGATTTACCGAGCATCGTGGGGCGTTTTCTCACGCAGGCGCAGCCGCAATGCTTGATCGTGATGGAAACGGAAATCTGGCCGAATCTGCTCGCTGCTTGCGCCGAGCGCGGCATTCCGACTGTGCTGGCAAATGCACGGTTGTCGGCACAATCGGCGCGAGGTTATGCGCGATTGCCGCAGTTGACGCGCTCCACGCTGGCGCATTTCACCGCAATTGCCGCGCAAACTGCTGCCGATGCCGAGCGATTTATTGCGCTGGGCGCGAATCCAGCGCGAGTGACGGTCACGGGCAATCTCAAATTTGAGCAGCGCCCAGCGCCCGATGTGCAGCAGCGAGCGGCAGCGGTGCGCGAGAGTTGGGGCGGCGCGGCGCGTCCGGTCTGGGTGGCAGCGAGTACGCATGAGGGCGAGGAAGTGCAGTTATTGGCGGTGCATCAGCAGTTGCGGGCGCAAGTGCCAAACGCGCTGCTGGTGTTGGTTCCGCGTCATCCTGAACGTTTTGAACGGGTTGCCGCGTTGATTGCCCGCCAGAATTGGTCACTGGTGCGGCGGAGTGCGGCGCGGAATTGCGATTTGGCAACGGCGGTGTTTCTTGGTGACAGCATGGGCGAATTGCCGTTACTGCTGGCGGCGGGAGATGTGGCGTTTATCGGCGGGAGTTTGGTTGCAGTCGGCGGTCACAATCCGCTGGAAGCTGCAGCGGTTGCCGTACCGGTGATTGTCGGGCCGCACACGTTTAATTTTGCGGCGATGACGGAATGGCTGATTGGTGCTGGCGCGGCAGTGCAAATGAATGACGTTGCGGCGCTGGCGGAACAGTTGCAGCAGTGGCTGACAAATGCAGCGTTACGGGCGGAAATTGGCAAACGCGGGCAGCGCGTGGTGGAAGAACATCGTGGGGCGCTGGCGCGGTTGGTGGAAGTGCTGGATGCAGTGACGGCGCCATGCGCCGCCGCGAACCTGATGAATTAAGCGAGAATTTCCGCTTTCTCAATCACCACATCCTGCTTGGGCACGTCCTGATGACCTTTGCGGCTGCCGGTATCCACACCTTTGATTGTATTGACGTTATCCATGCCTTCAACCACGCGCCCAAACACGCAATAACCCCAGCCATCCTGCCCGGGATAATCCAGAAAGCTGTTGTTCGCCACGTTGATGAAAAACTGCGAGCTGGCCGAATGCGGGTCGGGCGTCCGCGCCATCGCCAGCGTACCAGTTTGATTTTTCAGCCCATTTTTCGCTTCATTCTGAATTGGGCTGCGCGTTGCCTTTTCAGTGAAATCCGCCGTCATCCCACCGCCCTGCACCATGAAACCGTCAATCACGCGGTGAAAAATCGTGCCGTCGTAATGCCCATCGCGGACGTATTGCTCAAAATTGGCGCAGGTCAACGGCGCTTTTTCAGTGTCGAGTTCAATCACAATGTCGCCGTAATTGGTAGTCAGTTTAATCATGGGTTTATCTCAATTGTGGGTGAAAAGAAGCGGCGCATGGTACGGACTTGGCGGTGAATTGTCAGTTTCAATTGGCGCGAGCCGGTCGATTTGCGCGGCAATCTGTTCGGCAGCGTCCACCAATTCCAAACCGCCACAACCCCACGCATTGCCCGGCACTCGGAGTGTCGGCAGTCGCGCCAGCAGCGTTTGGAATAGCGGATGCCGCCCGTAAGCCGCAGCGGTGAGTGATTGATTCTGCTCGAAATAACCGAGTAGCAGCACGTCCGGCGGCGTTTGCACCAACTGCTCCAGCGGAAACCGACTCCAACCCGAACGACGCGCCGCAGCGTTGCGCAGATGCAGCCGCTGCAACACGTCATCAACATAAGTTTTCGCGCCAGCCGTCCCGCCATTTGGTCGCAAATACAACACGTTATATGCAGGTCGAGCAGCTATTGCCAGCGCCTCCATCCGTTGCGCAATCGCAGCAATTTTGGCCTCAGTTTCCGCACCGCGTCCCAGCCGAGCGGCAAGTTGCCGCGCCGCGTTGAGCGCATCGTCCCAATGTTTCGGATACGGCAGCGCAATCACTTCAATTCCTTGATTTGCCAATAGTTCCGCATGACGCCGCCCCGTCCAACCACTGTACACCAGCGCGATATTCGGTTTAAGCGCCAACATTTCCTCCACGCTGCCGCGATTCGTCGGATAACGCGCAGCAGTGGCGGCGAGCGGCGAAAGTTGCGGATTGTGGCTGGCGCGAGACACCGAAATAATTTGCGCTGGATCAGCAATTTGCAGCAATAACAAATCAGCACATAAATTGGTGCTAGCAACCGTTGGCAATGAATCTGCCAACGTCGATAACGTCAATAACAATAGGCTGATGAATACACCAATCTGCTGCATTATTCAATCCGCACACCCAAACGATTTAATTCCAACGCATAACCGCCAGTCACCAAATAGGTCGCTGCGCATTGCCCGCCGAGATGACGAATTAATCCACCCAAACGATCACGAAATAACCGCCCCATCGGATATGCGGGAATGACACCCCAGCCGGTTTCTTCGGCAACAAAAATAATTAACGCGGGATGCGTTTTCAATTGTTCAAACAATTGCGTAACCTGAAATTGCCAATCCGCGTCATTCAGTTCAATTAAATTCGCCGTCCAAGTGCCGAGTGAATCAACCAATAGACAATACTGCGCATTTTGATAAGCGGCAAGCGTTGCCGACAATTCAATTGGAGCGCAAACCGTTGCCCATGTTGCCGGACGTCGGGTGCGATGGGCAGCAATTCGTGCTGTCCATTCTGCATCATCGGCATTTTCAAGTGCGGTTGCGCAATAAATCACTTGCCGTTGTGATTCATGCGCTAACCTTTCCGCCCATTCACTTTTACCACTCCGCGCTGGACCAGTAATTAGAATCGTTGAGAAATCCCCCCAACCCCCTTTTCCAAAGGGGGGCTTTTTAATACGGAGAGACTTTCTTGCTCCCCCTTTGGCAAAGGGGGCTGGGGGGATTTATTCATAACCCAATACTGGCGCTAACCATCGTTCTGCCTCTGCCAGCGTCATTCCTTTACGCTTGGCGTAATCTTCAACTTGATCTTTTTGAATTTTACCCGTACCAAAATAGCGGGCTTGCGGATGTGAAAAATACCAACCGGAAACGGCAGCAGTTGGCAACATGGCGAAGTTTTCAGTGAGTTGCAAACCAATTCGCCGCTCCGGTTCTAATAATTGCCACAACGTCCCTTTTTCAGTGTGATCGGGACAGGCTGCATAACCCGGTGCGGGACGAATGCCTTGATATTGTTCGGCAATCAATTCTGCATTATTAAGCGCCTCATTAGGCGCATAACCCCAATAATGCGTTCTAATCAATTGATGCAGCCGTTCCGCAAATGCTTCCGCTAAACGATCCGCCAGCGCCTTTAACATAATGGCGTTGTAATCATCGTGATCGGCTTCAAAACGCGCTAAATGCGCGTCAATACCGATGCCAGTGGTTAATGCAAACGCACCAAGATAATCGCGCTGCTGCGCTTCAAGCGGTGCAATAAAATCACTTAAACAGAGATTGAATTGACTACGTTCGGCGCTGCGCAACATTTGCTGACGTAAATGATGCAATCGCGTTAATTCGGTTTGGCGCGTGTCATCGGTATAGAGCGCAAGATCATCATCGGCAACACGATTGGCGGGGAAAAACCCAAAAACACAACGCGCCGTTAGCCAGCGTTCATTCACTAATTGCGCTAAAAAGGTTTGCGCATCTGCAAATAATGCCCGCGCTTCTGTACCGACGATTTCATCATCCAGAATAGCAGGGAATTTCCCCGCCAATTCCCACGCATTAAAAAACGGCAGCCAATCAATGCAATCCACCAATTCAGTGAGCGGGAAATCTTCAATCACACCAATCACGCGGTCGCCGTCGCGTTCAATCTGTAAATTAAATCCAGCGTCATTAGTCAATTCCGGCGTGAGCATTGCCGGACGCGGTGGTTGCTCATTCGCCCAATCAATCCGCGTCCGATTGGCGCGAGCATCCGCAATTAACATCGCTTTGCGCGTATTATCTTTGCTTTCACGCGCAGCGCGAATTGCCGCGTATTCTGTATTGATTGCGGCAATGTAATCGCCGCGCATTTCATCACTGAGTAATTTAGACGCAACGCCAACTGCCCGCGACGCATCTGGCACATAAATCACGGGCGCAGTGCGTTGCGGCGCAATTTTTAATGCGGTGTGTAATTTAGAAGTCGTCGCACCGCCAATTAACAGCGGAATATCCAAACCTTGTCGTGGCATTTCTTGCGCAACATGCACCATTTCTTCTAATGACGGCGTAATCAATCCCGATAAACCAATAATATCGACCTGCTCCTCAAGCGCCCGTTGAAAAATAGTTTCTGCGGAAACCATCACGCCAAGATCAATCACTTCATAATTATTGCATTGCAAAACAACGCCAACGATATTTTTACCAATATCATGCACATCGCCTTTTACGGTTGCCATTAAAATGCGTCCGTTATTTTTCGCCATATCACCAGCAGCAGCTTTTTCCGCTTCTAAATACGGAAATAAATAAGCAACCGCTTTTTTCATCACTCGCGCTGATTTCACCACCTGCGGTAAAAACATCTTGCCTGCGCCGAATAGATCGCCGACATAATTCATGCCCGCCATTAACGGCCCTTCAATCACCAGCAATGGTCGTCCTAATAATTGCCGCGCTGCTTCTGTATCTTCATCAATGTAATCAGTGATGCCTTTAACGAGAGAATGGGTTAAGCGTTTTTCAATTGGCCAACTGCGCCATTCTTGTTCTTCTGGACGCACTTCGGCAGTGCCATCTCCTTGATAACGCGGTGCAATATCCAATAACCGTTCAGTGCTATCAGCGCGACGATTGAGAATCACGTCCTCAACTGCATCGCGTAATTCAGCAGATAAATCATCATAAATGGCTAATTGACCGGCATTAACAATACCCATATCCATGCCAGCACGAATGGCGTGATAGAGGAATACAGCGTGAATTGCTTCGCGTACTGGGTTATTGCCACGAAATGAAAACGAGACATTGGAAACGCCGCCGGAGATTTTGGCATGAGGCAAGCTGCGTTTAATTTCACGAGTGGCTTCAATGAAATCGACTGCATAATTGTTATGCTCTTCAATTCCGGTAGCGACCGCAAAGATATTCGGATCAAAAATAATATCTTCTGCCGGAAAACCAACTTGTTCCGTCAAAAGCCGATAAGCGCGAGTGCAAATTTCAATTTTGCGGGCTTGCGTATCCGCTTGCCCAACTTCATCAAATGCCATCACGATCACTGCTGCGCCATAACGCCGACATAATCGCGCTTGCTGTAAAAACTTTGCTTCACCTTCTTTCATTGAAATTGAGTTGACGATGGACTTGCCTTGAACACATTTCAATCCGGTTTCAATCACTTCCCATTTTGAGGAATCAATCATCACCGGTACGCGAGCAATTTCTGGTTCCGCAGCCACTAAATTGAGAAACCGCCGCATCGCCGCAACTGCATCAAGCAGCCCTTCATCCATATTCACATCAATGACTTGTGCGCCGTTTTCAACTTGCTCTTGCGCCACACTCAATGCGGTATCGTAATCACCGTCTTTAATTAACCGCTTAAAGCGTGCCGAGCCAGTAACATTGGTGCGTTCACCGATATTCACAAACAGCGATTCTGCACCGATATTAAATGGTTCCAACCCCGATAACCGACACGCTGGCGCGATATTTGGACGCTGGCGCGGTGGCATTCCAGCAACCGCCTGAGCCATTGCGCGAATATGATCGGGCGTCGTGCCGCAACAGCCGCCGATGATATTAAGAAAACCACTTTGCGCCCAATTCGCAACTTCAGTTGCCATTTGTTCAGGACTGAGATCATAACCGCCAAGTTCATTCGGTAATCCGGCATTAGGATGTGCAGAAACCATGCAGTCGGCAATTCGTGCTAATTCCTGTACATAGGGGCGCAATTCATACGGACCGAGAGCGCAATTTAAGCCAATGCTAATTGGATCAGCATGGCGCAGCGAATTGAAAAATGCTTCAGTCGTTTGACCTGTTAATGTGCGCCCGGATTGATCGGTAATTGTCCCAGACAGCATGATTGGATATTCAATCCCATCTTCATCAAAAACTTGGCGCACTGCAAATACGGCCGCTTTTGCATTCAAGGTGTCGAAAATGGTTTCAATTAAAATGATGTCTGCGCCACCCACAATTAAACCGCGAGTTGATTCGGTATAAGCCGCAACCAGCGTATCAAAATCAACATTGCGATGACCAGGATCATTTACATCGGGTGAAATAGATGCAGTGCGATTGGTGGGGCCGAGAACGCCAGCAACAAAACGTGGTTTATCTGGTGTTGAATACGCATCTGCAGATTCTCGCGCTAATCGCGCCGCTGCCACGTTGATTTCATAAGATAACGCTTCCATGCCGTAATCAGCCATTGCAATGCGCGTGGCATTGAAGCTGTTAGTTTCAATAATATCTGCGCCCGCTTCTAAATAAGCGCGATGAATTCCAGCAATCACATCGGGGCGCGTTAAGACCAATAAATCGTTATTGCCTTTTACATCGCTCGGCCAGTCCGCAAACCGTGCGCCGCGATAATCTGCTTCGGTTAAACTGTGACGCTGAATCATAGTGCCCATTGCACCATCCAGAATTAAAATTGTTTGCGCAAGGCGATTTTTTAAGCGTGAGGTTGAATTAAGCATTATGAGTATCCTTAAATTGATCTGTTGACCACAGCGTCGGTTGTTCTAACCACTTTTGAATGAACTGCCATGATGCCGCATAACCATCATGCGGCAAGCGGCACTGAGAACAATCTTTGCGCGGTTGACCATGACGATCAATCAACATTGAATAAGTGCCGGGGCAATTGTAAGCATATAACGGGCAATAGCAGAATAAGCAGTTAAATTCTCGGTGAATACCGCTGTGACAGGGATAAAATGCACAGGCGGTATTGGTAAATCCTTGGAAAGATGCAGCGACATTCATTATTCATTTTGCCAGCGCCAGCAACGCATCTAAATCTAAACAGCTTTCAACGTGATCGGCGAGCGCATTTAATGCAGATTCAATTCGCGCTTCAAAATCAATTTGCGCCGCTTGCACGCCAACCTGCGCTAGCCAATGCGCCCGAAACGCATCCGCGCCGAAAATGCCGTGTACATAACCGCCCATCACGCGCCCGTCCGCCGTCATCGCGCCTTCCGCTCGTATGTCGCCCGCGCCGTCATCCAGCAGCAACCAAGGTCGCGCCAGCCCCGCGCCAGTCGTCCGCCCCATGTGCATTTCATAGCCTGTGACGCGGCAGCCACTCTGTTGTTCTTGCGCCACAATTTCAATCAGGCGTTTATCGCCGCTGATCTCGGTTTCAAGGTCAAGCAGTCCCAAACCGGCGGTCTCGCCCGGCACACCTTCGATGCCCAGCGGATCGCGCACGACGCGCCCAAGCATTTGAAATCCCGCACATAATCCGACCACGCGCCCGCCGCGCCGAACGTGTGCAAGGATGTCGATGTCCCAACCTTCGCGCCGCAGCACCTCCAAATCAGCGCGGGTCGCTTTCGAGCCGGGCAAAATCACGACATCGGTATTTGCCGGCAGCGGTTCGCCGGAGTTGAGCCAGCGCAGATTGACGCTCGGCTCGGCGGCCAGCGGGTCCATGTCGTCAAAATTGGCGACCCGCGACAGGCGTGGAATCACGATATTTAAGGTGCCGCCGCTGGTTTCCGCCGGTCGTTCCAGCGCCAGCGAATCCTCCGCTGGCAGTCGCGCCGCGCCTTCAAACCAGCGCACCATGCCCAAAAATGGCCAGTTGGTGTGCGCAGTAATCGTCGCGCAGGCCGGTTCAAACAGCGAAAAATCGCCGCGAAATTTGTTGACGATGTAGCCGACCACGCGGTCACGATCCGCTTGATCGAGCAGCAGCCACGTGCCGACTAATGACGCCATCGTGCCGCCTTTGTCCAAATCGCCGAGCACGATGACCGGCACCTTGGCGCGTTCGGCAAAGTGCATGTTGGTAATGTCGCAGTGGCGTAAATACACCTCCGCGCCGCTGCCCGCGCCCTCCACCAACACCAAATCGGCCTCGGCACAGAGGCGCTCGAAACTGTCCAACACCGCTGGCATCAAGCCTTGGCGCATTTCGTGATAGACCCGCGCTGGACAATTGCCGAGCGAGCGTCCGCGCAACACGACCTGCGAACCGACGTTGCTTTGTGGTTTTAATAATACGGGGTTCATGTGAATTGATGGCGCGACGCCACAAGCGCGAGCCTGCAACGCCTGCGCACGACCGATTTCACCGCGTGGTTGCTCGCCAGCAACATCTGCTGGCGCATCACCGTCCGCCGTTACTGCCGCGTTATTGCTCATGTTTTGCGCTTTGAACGGTCGCACCACCAGCCCGCGTCGCGTGTACGCCCGACATAATCCCGCGACAAACAAGCTCTTACCGACATCAGAGGCCGTGCCCTGAATCATCAAAGTACGGGCGCGACGCGGGCCGTGTGCGAGCAACGGCGGCAAAATCAACGTGATTGGCGGTGCAGAATCGGTCATGCGTTAATTCTCAGAAAATCAATAGAAAAAGCCTGCATCAAAACCGCAGTTGCGGTAAATGCAGGCTCAGAGTTCACCGCGGCACTTCCGGCAACACCACCGGCAGCGCCCACATCAAAATCAATGGCGCTCGTATTGCTTGATCTGTTCCTCAGTCATCTGCTCATTGCCGCCACCGCAGGCTTTCGGCGCACCGTTGCTGCACGTTTGTGGCGCAGCGCCAATCACACTGATCGCCGGACGTTTCGCGGCTGGCGCTTGTTTCCACGCATTATGATCTGGCTCAACAATCTTCGATCTGCTCTTGTCATAATCAAAGCGAATGAGCTTTTTCAACAGCGGGCCCCAATAATTCTGCTGCCCCAATTGATAGAAGCGGCGTTCATAGGCGCTCTTCAAAAACGCCTTAATACAGCCCAGCAAATAACGACGGCGCACTGGGTCTTTCACCCAAGGATATTGGAAAAACATCTTGCGCATATAAAAGCGCCGATAATTCGCCATCACGCCATCCAATAATTCAGCGCGATCAATGTTGTCGGGCTTCATAATCGGCGACACGAAGTTGTATTTAGAATAATCATGCACCTCCACCTTGTCGCCCATTTCCGTAAACATATCGGAGAACGGCCACGGCGTGAACATCGACCAATTGGCCATATCTGCGCCCCAATCCATCACCATCTCATAGGTTTCTTCCAGTGTGGCACGGGTTTCATTCTCCAACCCAACGATGAACTGCGCCTCGGTCACAATCCCGTTCTGCTGCAACAATTGAATGGCGCGTTTATTCTGCGCGACCGTCGTTTCTTTCACGAAACGATCCAAATTCAACTGCGCTGCCGCTTCGGTGCCGAGTGAAATATGCACCAAGCCGGCTTTACGATAAAACGGCAGTAAATCTTCATCGCGCATCACATCGGTGACGCGGGTGTTAATGCCCCATAAAATCCCAAGTTTGCGGTCAATCAATTCCTGACAGAATTCGACAAACATATTCTTGTTAATCATCGGTTCTTCATCAGCGAGAATGAAGAAGCCAATGCCGTGAACCTTCACCAATTCTTCAATCTCATCGACCATGCGCTTGGGGCTGCGCACGCGATAATCACGCCAGAATTTCCATTGCGAGCAGAAGCTGCATGTAAACGGACAACCGCGTGCCATATTCGGCGTTGCTACTGGCACGCCGAGCGGAATGTAAATGTACTTTTTCCACTCCAACACGCTCCAATCTGGCCAAATCGAATCGACATCTTTAATTGATGGTTCGACGGGAGTGGCGATGACTTGTTTATTGTCATCGACATAAGCAATGCCTTTAATGTTCTCGCGTTCAGTCAGCCAGCGTCCTTCATCAATGGCGCGAATTAAATTGAGCGTAACGGCTTCACCTTCACCGCGCACCACGACATCAATCCATGGCGCTTCATTGAATACTTGCGCATACATGAAAGTCGCATGAATACCGCCCAGCATGGTAATGACATTTGGATGTTCTTCTTTCGCAATTTGTAATACGCGCTGCGCAGTGTAAATCATCGGGGTCATCGCAGTAGTTGCAACGATGTCGGGCTTGGCATTACGGATAGCCACGCGCAATTGCTCATCGTCCAATTTATCTACCAGTGCGTCGATGAACTGATAATCTTGATAACCACCTGCTTTGAGATAACCTGCCAGATAGGCGACCCATGCTGGCGACCAGTTACCTGCGATGTCAGCAGCACCGGCGCTATAATTTGGGTGGACAAAAAGGATTCGCATTGTTGGCTCCGAATGAGTGAAAAACAGTAAGAAAAGCCATCGAAAAGTGGTGATAACGTGGTATCAAAGCAAGGGGCGCACCAACTTAAAGTGGAATTCGGACTAGGCGGATGATCATAGCAACCACACTTCCAAATCGCTATACGAAGTCAACTGATCGGTTTGGAATCGCAGCAGAGTAAACACGGATCACGATGAAAACACTGTATTTAATTGGCATGGGACCGGGTAGCCCAGAATATCTCACGATGCAGGCGATCAACGCGCTCAAGCAGGTGAACGTGTTTTTTATGCTGGAAAAGGAGGGGCGCGGCAAGGCAGAACTGCTGGAAATGCGCCAAACCATCCTGACGCATTATCTCGGCAATACCGGGTATCGGGTGGTAATGGCGACCAGTCCGGCTCGCGCTAAAACCGTTGATTATCAAAATGATGTGCAAGTTTGGCACGATGAAAAACGGGCGCTATTTGCGCAACTGGTCGCGGACGAATTGACCGACGGTCAAATTGGTGCATTTTTATTATGGGGCGATCCATCGCTTTATGATCAAACGGTCTCGTTAATTGCTGATTTAACTGCGCATTCTGCGGGACAATTAGAATTTACAATCATTCCCGGCATCACCTCGATACAAGTATTAACCGCAAAACATAAAATCCCACTCAATCGTGTCGGTGAAAGCATCACCATTACCACTGGACGCCATGTTGAAACTTGCGATCCAACTGAAATCAATAACGCAGTGGTGATGCTGGATTATAATGCGTCATTTCAACGCTTCACTGGGCAAAATATGGATGTTTATTGGGGAGGTTATCTTGGTTGCGCCGATGAGGTGTTAATGGCTGGAGCAATAGATGAAGTACGCGATGATTTACTGCGTATTAAATCCCAAGTGCGGGATGAAAAGGGCTGGCTGATGGATATTTATTTGCTGCGGCGCAGAACAAATAGTGCTGAGTAAATGTCAGCAATTCTGATTAGTTTTTCATTAGAAAAACCCTAGATAAAATCTGTTTGTAGCCACTAACGCACAAATAGCAACTGCGCTCCGTTTGGCGGGGCTGTTATGATTGATTTTTGAACCATGAACAACGCCCTGCGGGGTGGGAGAAGAAGCAGATGGCAGGTGTTAATCGTGTGATTTTGATCGGAAATCTCGGTGCCGATCCTGAAGTGCGATACATGGCCAACGGTGATCCTGTGGCGAATGTTTCACTCGCCACTAAGGAGACGTGGAAAGATCGTAACACTGGCGAAAAACAGGAGCGCACTGAATGGCATCGTGTTGTTTTCTTTGGCAAAATCGCTGAAGTGGTCAAGCAGTATCTGCGCAAAGGATCACAGATTTATGTTGAAGGCAAGTTGCGTACACGCAAATGGCAAAAAGAGGGTCAAGATCATTACACTACTGAAGTTGTGGTTGATTTAGCTGGAACAATGCAGATGCTCGGCGGTCGCCAAGAACAGAGTAGCGGCTCTTCAGTACCGTTTGATGATGAGCCATCATATGCACCTCAAAGTAGCAGTAGCAGCCGACCGCAATCTGCTGCGTCTGCACCATCGTCATCTGGAAGCCACGGCGGTAGCAGTAATTTTGATGACGATATTCCGTTCTAACCTTTAATTGCGTTATTAGCGATAACGCTCTAATAAAAAGCCCTGCATTTACAGGGCTTTTTTATATCAAATAATGCTTCGAGTACGACCAAAATTCAGTTACAAATTTTGCTGCGCACAAAACGCTTCAAACATCAATAAACTCCAAATTGCTGGACTAAAATCACGCATTCCTGATTGATGTTGTTCCACCATCCATTGCAATTGCTGGGCATCAAATAATCCGGTGTCATTCAAACGTTCACCCAATACGCTTTGTCGTACTCGTTCCCGCAGCGGTCCACGAAACCAATTCGCTAATGGTACGGCAAAACCCATTTTAGGACGGTATAGAATATCATCACCTAAATACGGTTCTAATGCCTTTTTCAATACATGTTTTCCTTCGCGTCCCTGCAATTTTAATTCGGGCGGTAATCCCGACACCCAATCAATAAATTGGTGATCAAGAAATGGTACGCGCACTTCTAATGCGTGTGCCATGCTGGCGCGATCTACTTTCGTCAAAATGTCGCCGGGTAAATAGGTTTTCATATCCAAATACTGCACCCGTGATAACGGATGCTCTGGCGCACGGGCAGCATAGCGGCGCAACACTTCAACTGCCTGATAACCTTGACGATCTCGTTTGAATTGCGGCGAAAATAACGCTTCTCGCGTCGTCGCGTCGAGAATTGACACGCTATCGAAATAGCCATCAACTGAATCCCTCGCCAGCGCCAAAAACGTTGATTTTGCTCGCAATACCTGCGGCGCCCAATCTGCTTTCGGATATAACGCGCCGAGCGTGCCAAATAGCGGTCCGCGCAACCATTGCGGTAAACGCCCGCGCACCTGCTCCTCGTGCACATGCCAGCGGTGGCGGCGATAACCGGCAAAACTTTCGTCACCGCCATCGCCAGATAAACAGACCGTCACCCGTTGCCGCGCCAGCTCGCATACTCGATATGTCGGCATTGCGGAACTGTCGGCGTAAGGTTCATCGTACAGTGCTGCAAGTTGGTCAATTAAATTAAAGTCATCAGGATCAACGGCTTCGACGTGATGCGCAGTCCGGTAACGTTGCGCCACCCGCTCGGCAAACGCACTTTCATTAAAACGCGGGTCGCCGAAAGAAATCGAACAGGTGTTGACCGGACGCTCCGACAGCCCAGCCATCATCGCCACAACTGCGCTCGAATCGACGCCGCCAGACAAAAATGCGCCCAGCGGCACCTCTGCCACCAAACGAATGCGCACTGCCTCGCGCAGGCGTTCAATCACCTGCTCGGTTGCCTCGCGTACATCGGTTATGCCATTGGATTGAAACGATATTTCCCAGTATTCACGCGGCGCAGGCAATGTACCATTACCGCGCTGCAACGTCAGCGTGTGAGCGGGCGGCAACTTATGCACAGATTTAAAAATACTACGCGGATCAGGGATATAGCCGTAAGCGAAATACTCTTCCACCGCCAGCGGATCGATTTCCCGCGACAACGTTGGATCAACAAGCAATGCCTTGATTTCAGAACCAAAAAGCAATAATCCGTCAGCAGTAAGCGCGTAATGCAGCGGCTTAACCCCCAGCCGATCTCGCGCTAAAAACAACGTCTCGCGGTTACGATCCCACAACGCAAACGCAAACATTCCACGAAAGCGATTAACGCAGCGTTCGCCCCATTCTTCCCACGCATGAACAATGACTTCTGTATCGCAATGCGTTTTGAATTGATGCCCAGCAGTACGCAATTCAGCAATCAATTCCTGAAAATTATAAATTTCACCATTAAACACTACGACCACAGATTCATCTTCATTAAATAATGGCTGATGTCCGCCGGATAAATCAATAATTGATAATCGCCGATGTGCTAAACCTACACCCGGCTCCAGATGCAGTCCACCGTCATCGGGTCCGCGATGAAATAGCGTCTGATTCATTTGCGCCAATTGCTCGGCGTTAATAGGGCGGCGTTCTTGAGTATCAAAGATTCCAGCAATTCCGCACATCTAAATCATCCCCTTATCTATTCCATCAAAGCCGATTATTTCGTGGCGTTATTTCAGGGTATTTCATGCAAACGCGCATTAATGACTGGCAACATATCATTTGCAAACCGTTGTAACTGTTGATGCGCTGCATCCTGTTTGTTATCGGTAATTGTGGTGTAAAAAACTACGCCAACTTGTCGATACGCATGTCCTGTAACTATTGCAAATAATTGATAGATTTTTGCCACATAGTCATTCGCAGTAACATAGCCATCAATCCAATGCCAATTCCACACTAATAGCGTTTGAGAATCAGAATGCACCCGCGATTCAATGACCGTCATATCATTCCCAGCGATGGAAACCTGAATAGTTCGATGTGAGGGCATTCGCCACAGTGGATGATTTTGAGATACCATCACATTTTCTGAATTAACCAATTCACCCTGTACATTGCTATAAAAAGCGAAATAACACCCAACTGGTGCAGCAGTGGTATTCGTTTGATCTTCAAAATCGCGCCGCATTTCTAAGGTCGCGTCGAGATAACGTGGTGTCCAATCAGTAAATGCGTCGGTGCGTGGTTGCCAATGATCTTGACCTACAGGCAATGTAAACGCGAAGTCAGTTGGTGCGGATTGAGGGCGTTGTAACCATGTATCAAGTAATGGCCACACCGCAAAGGAGATTAATCCAATAACTAATAACGCTGCGCTGCGTTTTAACGGCTCTGCTGTAATTGTTAACGGCAATTCTGAATCAAGATTAGTGTTATTAGGAGTGGCAGATAATGGTGGCTCCATCCATAAATTTCCGAGCGCAGAAAGTAAAAACATGATAACGCCAAAAAAGACCCAGCCATAAATCAAATGATCGACACCAACCGCTAATTTCATACCGCTAAGATGCCCAATCATTACAATTAAATAAGCACGAAATCCATTTGCGAAAATCGGCACGATTCCTGATAAAATAATGAATAACAGGCGTCGCCATAGTGTGCGATAATTGATATAAGCGTAAAGCGTACCAAGAAATAATGACGCAATGAGATAGCGAATTCCGCTGCACGCAGCAACCACTGACCAATCACCACTAGGAATACTAAAAAAAGTACCATCCCAAAACACTGGTAAACCGGTTAAACGCAGTAACATAACAGTAAATGCTGCTGTAAATTGCATTAGCGGATCAACTAATGCTTCACCCATAGGTACTGCAAAAATCAAAAATCCCAACGGAAATGTCAATACACGCGCAGCGGCTGTCCCTAGGGTTAACCAAAAAATCAACGGAATTAACGCAACTGCTGTGAATTGTTCAACAACGGCAACTTCAGTTAATCGTGCCAGCAACCAAGTCAATCCGGTTAAAGCAATTAAAGGGATCGCCAGTGGTTCTGTTTTTAATGTTATTTTTTTAATTTCTAAGCGTTTACGCCAAATAAGATAAATTGCAATAGGAACTACTAAAAAACCATGTGTAAATGTTTGTGAGCGCCACCAAATGTGCACGATGTCAGCGTAACTTGACCATAACAGCGTTAACAAAATAGCAAGCAATAGGTTTAATTCAATTAATTTTATCCAAGCAATAGATTGGTAATTTACTGCTTTTATTGTGTTATTCATCTCGATCCCTCTAATAGAGTGAGAACTTTTGGCAAACTTGCTGCCCAAGAAAAATGTGCTTCCACAAAATTCCGGGCATGAATGCCCAATGCTGCATCGTTGCCATTAAGAATATTAATTACTTGCTTTACAAATGCCAGCGCAGTATCAGCAACCTGTATTTCGCGTCCTATTTCAGCAGAAATACCTTCTAGTGCTGTGCGTGTCGTTACCACTGGTCGCGCCATCGCCATTGCCTCTAATACTTTATTTTGAATACCTCTTGCAATCCGCAATGGCACAACTACCACATCGGCGTATTGCACATACGGGCGTATATCTGCGACAGCACCTGTCACTATTACGCCCGGTAAATCCGCTAATTGCCGCACACCTGCCGTAGGATTCATACCCACGATATAGAATTCGCAGGTCGGAAATGATTGACGTATCATCGGTAAAATATGTTGGGCAAACCAATTCGCACCTTCTTCATTTGCCCAATAGTCCATTGCACCAGTAAAAACCAGTCGTGGCGCAGTGCCATGAAAAGGCGATAAACGATTAGAATCTGGTGCAAAAAACTCGGAATCAACGCCATTGTTAATAGCAACTATCTTCGCCGTATTGACTCCTAATTGCTGCCGAAATAAAGATGCTTCTGCATCTGATACAAATATGCTGGCATCAAAAGTTTTAGCAACCTTGCATTCAAATTGACCTAAGCGCTCTGCCTCGCGCCGATAAACCCAACGCATTGGGAATCGTTTAGTCATGCTGTATTGACGCCACTTTTCAGAATCAACATCAACGAAATCTATGATTCGTTGCATTGTTGAAAATTCAGCATCAAGTACGTATTGCGCCATTGCTGATGAATACACTAAAACTCGTGTAATATCATATTTAGCGCATTGCGCTTTAACCCATTTTTCAAGTCCACGCTGATAATAATAAGGAAGTGTTAAGGCTTCACCGTTTAATAAACCAATAATACTGTTAATTTTAGCGTAGTGTGGTGATAACTTTCCAAACCAAGTGCTCGTACAATATGACTGCACTGTTTCGCAGTACTGTTGATCAGTGGGTTGATCAATAAAAGTTCCGAGATGAATTCGGTAATAGCGACTGAGATATTGTAATAAATGAAAAGAGCGAATTTTATCGCCTTTATTTGGCGGGTAAGGAATACGATGAACTAAAAAAAGTAGGTCTTCCATGTGTATCACCCTAACCAAGATTACGCGATAATAAAGGACCAATTAACCGACTAACTGGTAATGGCAATCGCTTCCATGCCGCAATAAATAACCGATATTTTGGATTTAAAGGATTCACATCAGGTATTTGTTTAGCTTTTACTAAATGATATTCATAGTTTATTGGCTCCGGCTCAAATCCCCAATTACGCTTAAAATCAAAAGAACCAGTGCCCTGTTTACTACGTCCAAAATCAAATAATCGACAACCACGTTCACTGGCATTACGCATTACTTCCCAATACATAAAATCATTGGCTTTTAGTTCTCGCGATGCTGTTGTTCCGCCACCATAGTAGGGTAAAACTTCATCACGAAAATAGAAATTAACTACTCCTGCAACTACGGTATCACCATGACGCACAGTTAATGCTTCACAATCCTTTTTAAACACATTTTTTAAAATACGAAAATAACGCTTAGAAAAAACTGGGGTTCCTAAATTACGGACACTCTCTGAATAAACCTGATGTGCAGTATCAATATCATCATCAAAACAACTTACTAAACCAGCTTGAATTCCTTTACGCACCATCGCCCGTTGTTTACGTGGAATTGCTAGTAGATTTTTTTCTGGATCAGCATCAATTGGTTTGCGGAAAGTAACGTATAAATTTTTAGAAGGCCAATCAGTATGACAAAAACTACGTTGACGTAATTCCAAACAATCAACCTGTAGTTCTTCAGCTAAATGACAAGCAGCAGCATCTAATTGTTGAACAATTTCATTGGAAATCGCAATGCTCCCGCCATAGACGCAAAACGGTGTTGAAATAAGCGTATTTCCAAATAAACGGCTTTTTATATGTGCAAGCGGCAAAATACCTAATATGTCACCTTGAGCCGATTCTGCAAATAGATAATAGGCAGTGTGTCCGAATGATTGCTCTAAAACCGTTTTCCAACCTGCACGATGAAAAAATGTCGCATTCAATTGTTGTTCAATAAACGCATCCCAGCGCGTCATGTCCTTAGCGGAAAGCTGTCGAATATGCACTGACGTTGCTAAATTATTCATGATGTTCTCCACTAATAACAGCATTATCTAAAAAAATGCGATCCATTCGATCCCACTGAAAATCAACAAATAATTGTCGCAACCTTGATTCAGTACGATGCAAATTTAAGTAATGGCGAAAACGTGTTTTTAGATTTAATCCAGTTTGTTTAGGCTGTTCAGGATCAAGTTCCCAAGGATGAAAATAAAACAATGCTGATTGCTTATCATATTCGTTCACTCGTTTTATTGCCCAGCGAGAGAACCAATAAGGGTAAAATCTAAAATAACCACCACCACCAGCGGGAATGCGATACCCAAAAAAATCAGTAGTTGTAATTGGAATTTCAATAAATTCAGGATGATCTAAAATAGGTTGATAAACAAAACGGGGCGCATCGGGTATGCCGTACAAATCATGGTGAACTGGATAAATGCTTGAACTATAAAAATAACCGGCTTCACATAATGCAGAATGTGCCCATAGACAAGTGCGATCAATTGAATAACTCGCTGCACGATAACCGCGTACTTCAACACCGCCAATATCTTCAAGTAGTGCTTTGGTACGGTAAACATCATCAAAAAAACTGTTATGATTCTGTTGCGTAACTCTGATATGTGAATAACCGTGGCTTGCTAATTCATGCCCGCAAGCAACTAATTCTTGGATTAATTTTGGATAACGTTCAGCAATCCAACCGAGAGTAAAAAAAGTTGCTTTAATTTTATACTGATCCAAAAGAGCTAAAATACACTCCATATTTTTTTCAATTCGACATGGTAACCTTTCCCAATCGTCACGGTGAATATACTTTTCAAAAGCAGAAACTTGAAAATAATCTTCAACATCTACAGTAAATGCATTACAAAATGTTTTTTTGTTTATCATTAAGGTTGCCTGAACTAATTTGACCACGTCATACGTAATCCAAGTGTCACACGGTTTTCAGTGTATTTATCGCTATCAAGAAAACGATATTGCAAATCTAAATTAGTATGTGCAGATAACTGACGGCTTAATCCTGCATCAACTGTAAAGTTAGTCACTTCATTCGTTAACGTTGATTGAGCAATGAGCGTTGGCTGAATAAAATTAATACCCGCATCACGCTTATTTTGATCCCAACTCAATGCTAAATGGCTACTTGTTAATCCTGTTAGTTTACGTGTCCAAAACAGGCTTGCACCAAAAGTTTCGTCATTTTGTCCTGCCTCTTCATATTCGCGTAGTGTATAGCGGATGGTTGTTCCAAGTGTATTGCGCCGCATTTGAAATGCGTAACTGGTTTGAAAGTGACTGCTGATAAAAGTAGCAGATGTTGGTATTGCTGTATTAGGACGAACCACTAATTGGTCACCTGTATCAGGAATAACTGTTTCGCCAAAAGCATCTTTAAAGGCGTACACATTATTTTGCAAACGTTCGTTTCGCGCACTGGAAATATCTCGAGAAAAACTTACAGTCCATGCCGAATGTTTATGACGATGATTTAATTCCAAAATTGGTGACCAGCCAAAATAACGATAGCCCATCCCTAATTGAAGCGTTGTTCGCGTTGTTGGTGTCCATGTACCTGAAAATTGCCAGTGTTCGCTGTTATTTTCATTTAATGCAACATAGTTATTTTTTTCATAACCAAATCGCGTCATCAATTGCCAACGTTCACTAAATTTATAACCAAGAGAAGTGCTTATGTCATTTGTTTCTGTTGTTGGCTTCTCTGTAATTAGCGTATTTTCAGTTCCGTTATTTTGTGTAAATTCAACTCGTTCATTTTCAGCATTAATTTCCCATATTAACGCATTTAGAGCAGAGCCATTTGATAATTCAATTTGACTGAGATAGCCAATGCTATCACCACCTTGATCGGAATAAAAAACGCCATTGGTTTCAAAATTAATGCCCAGATTCACAAAACGCCCGAAACGATTTTTGTAACTCGGAGCGATTCGATAAGTATAGGTTGTTTGCGTATTACCAGTAGGATTGATGGCATCGCCACTAGAAGGAGCAAGAGAATCTATAACTTCTTGCTGTGCTGTAGCAGTTAGATCAAAAAAAATGTGCTCTTCATACAGCTCTGATTGCATATTTGCCTGTAATCGATGATTAAATGTATCGTTTGAACTATTTGATAGGTAACGAATGTATTGAGGTGAATAAGCAAAGTCAAGATTAATGCGCCGACCTTTACCAGTAACAACCAAACCAGGCGTCACATCAACAAAAAAATCACTTTCACTTTTTTTATCACTAGTAGTAATGATTTGTGTATTATTAAGTTGTAGGTTGTCGCTATAAATTACTTGTGTGCTCATTTGCTTAGATACTTTCCAATCTGCCGCCAAAGTAGAACTTACAAATAGAATCAAAACGTAAGACAGCATTGCTGCCAAAAATCGAGTTTTAGTCAATTTTTTTAGCAATAACATTTTTTCTTACCTTGAATACTACTTAACAGATTTGTATTTATCATCAGATGATGGATTTTCGCCATAATTGTATCCATAACCGTATCCGTATCCAGTGCCATAGCGATTACCAAGACTGGGACGATATTTGTTTAAAACCAATCCTTTAATTTTGTTTTGTCCAAGTCGTGTTAACGCATCAATAACGGCATGTTGTACAGTGTGTTCCGCAGCAATAACGAGAACAATTTGTCCCATCATTTCAGCAAGAACTGCGCTCTCACTTGCAAGCAGTAATGGCGGTGAATCAAAAATGACAATACGATCTCGATAGCGAGAAGAAAGCTCATCCATGACACTGAGCATTCGTTCACTCGCAAGTAGTTCAGTTGCGCGTTCATGGTGTCTTCCTGCTGTCATTATTCGCATATTTGGTACATTAGTGCGCACTAAAACATCAGCAACTGATAAATGTGAACCAGCAAGTAGATCAATTAACCTTGGTTGGCTTTTAAACCTAATCGTTTAGCCGCTGCGGGTTTAGCAACGTCACCATCAACCAATAAAACTGTTCGATCCTGCTCCATTGCTATGCTCATTGCTAAATTAATAGCAGTAAACGTTTTGCCTTCTCCAGGTAATGCACTGGTAATCATTATAAGATTGGCATTTTCAACAATATCTGCACCTTTTTTATCAACATTGATGAGCAGCGGTCTTTTAATTAAACGGTATTCTTCAGCTAAAGGTGAGCGTTTAGCATCTGGCGTTAAGACACCAATTTGTCGCAGTTGATCAAAAGCAAGTCGATGAATCTGTGTTTGCGAGCCGTCCGCTTGCAGTAAAGCATTACTATTCCAATTATCTTGATGAATTTGCGTTGGATCAATTGATATATCTTCTAGTGGAGTATTTTTCTCAGTTGTTGATATTTCAACAAGCGCATCATTTAAAAGGTGATTTTGAATAATAGTATCATCTGCCAAAAGTTGCTTTTGATCAGCAACAATGGTGGTATCCGCAGCAGCATTTTGTATCTGAAGCGACGTGTTAGATTCCGCAGATAATGGTTCTTGCTGTGCGAATTTAGCAAGTGCTTTTTCAATGGTGCTCACAAGTATTTTACCTATTTTAGAATTTGCGGTATCAATTCACGCAAAATTGGCAAACCAAAAACAACAAAAGCAAACGCTATAATCAATCCAATGCTCATTGTAATGAATGGAATGAGCATTAAATGCTCTCTACGTTTGTCATTGTAGTTACGAACCAATGCGACAGTACCGAGTACGGGTAAACCAGTGATATGATAAAGTTGATTGCGATCATCAAAAACAGGGCGTAGCAAATCCATTATTAGGGCTAATACTAGACCGACACCAATTGCGAGCAATAACACGCCACCAGAAAGGATTAAACGATTAGGTGCTGTCGGTTTTAATGGGGCAAATGGTGGGTCAATAACACGAAATTTGACCCCTTCCGATGTTTTTTCAACCTGTGTTGAAAGCCGTGCTGTTTCACGACGTTGGAGCATTGCTTTATGTTGTTCAGCAACAGTTGTGTAATTACGAGTGAGTTGTTTTAATTCTGCTTCAATTCGTGGAATGCTATCAATCTGACTTTCAAGCTCCGCTACTCTTTTTCCATAATCTTCGACGCGTGCTTTCATTGCGGCGATTTGTGTGTCAGCTTCACTCAGTGCGACTTTCAAACTGCCGTAAACCGTATCAGCCTGTACATTCCCTGAGTCCTGATTATTACGACTGGCAATGGCTCTTTGTTTGTTACGCATTTGACTTTCTGCAATTTGCCGCCGCAGCTCAATAATATCAGGATGTTTTTCTGTATAACGCAGCAACAAATCGTCGAGTTTGTTTTGCAATGCCATAACACGTGGGTCTTCAATTTGTTGATCCGAAGTGCTATCGATATTAGAAATGAATGCTTGGTCTTGTGATTCAAGTTGAAAGCTCAATTCATCACGTCGCCAGTTTGCTTCGCGTAACGCTAATTCAGAATCTTTTAGCCCTGCCTTCGCAGCTTCTAAATTTTTGTAATATCCGCCTTGATCGGCTGATAACACTCCTGCATATTTACGCTGAAAATCAGCAAGTTGTTGTTCAGATTGTTTTAATCTTGATTCATATTCATCAATTTCTTGATCTAAAAAATCCTTTGCTGTGGTTGATGCACGTTGATCGCCAACAAGGGCTTCATCAATAAAAATAGAAACAAGCGACTGCACAGCTTTTTTTGCACTTTCAGGATTGCGATGTTCAAAAGAAACTGAATACAGTGAAGGATTCGCGCGATCACCCATAATACGAATTTTTGTGCTTAAATCTGAAATAAGTTTCTCTTTATCTTGCTCGCTACCACTCGTAAGATCAAGATCACTCATAGCAACAACTTTTTCTAAATTTGGTCTACTCAGTAACATCTTGCTCATTAAAGAAACACGCTGCACTAAATCAGGTTGAACAGTTAAACCTTGTAAGAGCGGGCGCAATACACTATTAGTATCGACAAAAACTCGTGCTGAAGCACCAAACTGATCGGGTATTTTTGCAACGAAAATCCAACCACCAATCGCTACTAACCATGCAGCAATTAGCGCCAGCCAGCGATGACGCCACATGCCACGGGCATAACCTAAAATCTGTGCTAAAACTTCATGCATAATAAGTCACTTACAAAGATGACTAGGAGATTAAAGGCAACTTAATTTTGTTAAGTTATCCTAAAACCATGCTTCTGGAATAATTAAAATATCGCCGGGTAAGAGGCTGACATTTTGCAAAATATCACCATGACGAATCAAATCGTCCAGTCGTACTGAGTATTGTTGTTGTTTGCCGTTTTGATAACGCACCAATACTGATTTGTTTCCAGATGCAAATTCGGTAAGACCGCCAACTTCAATCATTAGATCAAGGATTGTCATGTGTTTACGAAAAGGCACAGCAGCTGGCTTTAATGCTTCGCCAATAATACGCACTTGCTGCGTTGGCAAACCAACAAAACCATTAACAATGACCGTTACAATCGGCGAACGCACATAAGTTGCAAATTGTTTTTCAAGGTCTCGTGCCAACTGTGATGGTGTTTTGCCGCTGGCCTGCATGTCTTCAATAAGAGGCGTTGTTAACATACCATCAGGACGCACTGGAACGCTGCCTGATAATTCTGCTAATCCCCAAACAAAGATATTCACTGTATCGCCCGGTGCAATTTGATAAAAATAGCCGTCTTGTACAGTTGTTTCGCGTTGTTCTGGCGGTACTGGTGGTAATGCTTTTTTCTTAATAAATGAGCAACTTGTTATCACTAAAAGTGAAGAAATCAACAAAAAGCTAAGGCTTTTTTTGAATAAAAAATGAGTGTTCAAAGTACGCTCCTAAATTGCATCAGTCATCACTCTTTGGAAACTGCTTTAAGATGATACTTTTCAAGTAGACCGTAAAGCGTAGGGCGTGTAACACCCAGTTCTTTTGCAGCGAGTGAGATATTTCCATCAAATTGAATCAAAGCACGACGAATAACTTGCGATTCTGCACGTAATCGCGCTTCTTGTAAGGTTGCAGGTGCAGACTGTATCTCATCATCCACAAGATTCAAATCAAGATCAGAAATTGTAATGTGCTGCCCTTCCGCCATAATTGCTGCCCGTTTTACACGGCTTTCAATTTCGCGCACATTGCCAGGCCAATGGTATTTTTCAATCTCTTCAATTGCATCTTTAGTAAAACCTCTTAGCGATTTACCCAGCTCTTCGTTAAATTTATTCAAAAATGCCTTAGCAAGTAAAATCGCGTCACCTTCTCGCTCACGCAATGGCGGAAGGGTAATGGTGATTTCGCTAATGCGATAAAACAAATCTTCACGAAACAATCCTTCACTAATCCGCGCCTGTAGATTTTGATGCGTGGCGCAAATGATACGCAAATCCACAGCGATAGTTTCGCGTCCACCGACACGTTCAATAACACGTTCTTGAAGAAAACGTAATAATTTTGCTTGTAATGATAACGGTAAATCGCCAATTTCATCTAAAAATAATGTGCCGCTGTCAGCGTATTCAATTTTGCCACGAGTCTGTTTGGACGCGCCAGTAAATGCGCCTTTTTCATAGCCAAATAGTTCGCTTTCCAGTAAATTTTCTGGAATTGCTGCACAATTGATTGCAACTAATGCTCCCTGCGCATATTGACTCATTTCATGCAATGCGCGTGCAAAAAGTTCTTTGCCAGTACCACTTTCGCCAAGAATAAGAACGCTAGCGTTAGTTCCCGCAACTTTTTCAACGGTTTGACACACTTTTAACATTTGCGGACTGGCGGCAATAACACCGCGCAATGGCAAATCACCTCGAATTTGTTGTTGTAAATGACGATTTTCTGACTCCAATTCTGATAAACGATGCGCTCGCTCTACCACCAGTGTCAATACTTCGGCATCAATGGGTTTGAGATAAAAATCATAGGCGCCAAGACCAATAGCAGCGACTGCATTGCGGCGATCATCATTACCCGTGACCATAATTACTTTGGTTTCTGGTGCAAATTGAAGAATCTCGGTCAATGTCGCTAATCCTTCAGTCACACCACCGGGATCGGGTGGTAATCCTAAATCAAGTGTTACGACACGAGGACGAAAGCGGCGCATCAAGATCATTGCTTCAGTGCGATTACCCGCAATCTGCACTTCAAAGCCGTCAAAACACCAGCGCAATTGACTTTGCAACCCCGGATCGTCTTCAACAACTAATAGCGGTTTAAGCAATTTTTTTTTCATAGATTTCTCAGTGTGCTATTAAATTGCTGATAACTTGAGCGCATTGGGTAATATCACACGAATTAACGTCCCCTGTGCCAATTCAGTTTGTACATTCAAATCACCACCAAGTGAGCGCACAAATTCAAGGCTTTCAAATGCCCCGATGCCCATGCCTGTTAATCCTTTTGTTGAATCAAATGGGCGAAAAAGGCGCTCGCGCACAAATTCTGGTGACATTCCTGTGCCAGTGTCTTCTATTTCAATAATTGCATTGCTACCTTCTTGTTGTAGTCGAATCTGTAATTCACCCTCTGGCGGCGTTGCATCCTGAGCGTTTTGAATTAAATGACTTAACACCGTACATAATCGCTCTCGATCTGCATTGATTTGTAGCCCGCGCAGTGGGTCGTGAATTGTGGTTTGGGATCGCGTTTAGTATGAATAGCAATTACTTCTGCAATCACTTCATCGAGTATGACACTGCTTGGCGGTGCACCGCGAATACCGCTGCGTAATTGCGCCATAAGCCGTTGCATTCGATCTACCGAACTTTTAATAGTGGTAATCATATCTTCAACAAATGCCGGATTATGCTTGTGCTTTTCTGCATTGGAAAGCAGTAGCGATTGCTGCGCTAACAAATTTTTCAAATCATGTGCGACGTATGCTGAAAGTTGGCTAAAGGCTTCAAATTGTCGCGCCCGCATTAATGCTTGATCAAGCCGATATTGAGCAACGTAACTCGCCGCTTGATGTGCGGCAGTTTTCAGTAAAGAGCGGTCTTCCCAATTCAGGGATTGCACCGGATCGGCATTCATCAATACCACAAAACCGCCGACTTGTTCGCGGAAAAATAGCGGAATAATTAACCATGCTTCCGGTAATTGCTCCAACCAGCTTGGTGATTCAAATCCATCATAAAAATCAGGCTGGCTGCGATATTCTGCGAGATCAATAATCCAGCCGCGACGAATCATAAACTGCACCATTGGATGATTGCTTGGCTGCATTAGCGTATCAATTGGTGGTATGTTAATTCGTTCTACCAATACGAATGCGCCCTGTTCGTTGCCAACCCACAGCATTCCGCCGCCACTATTCACAATTGCACCGAGTGCGGTCACGACTGCTTCTGGAACATTAACGCCCGGACGTGATAATGCTTCGGTAAAGCGCAGCCATTCTTCTCGATAATCATATTTAAGACTGAAAAAATGGCGATTAACCAATACGCGCAGTCGAGCACGTAATTGCACTGAAAACAGCAATAACACTAATAAAGTTCCTGCTGCGAATAAAAAGGTAATTTGCAGCAGTGCGCCCCAAGTGCCACCAAAATAGCGGATGTAATAACCAGCCGCCGCCATTGCCATTAAATAAATTCCTGCGGCAGTCAGGGTTGCGGAATGAAAAACGACATGGCGCGAAACATGTACTTCTAGCGACCAACTCGGATTGCGTGCTGCGGATACGGTAATTAAAGGCACAATTAGCGCATTCACAAGACCTCGCGCTTCCCATAATTGCGCATCAAGTTGTTGCATCAACAGTGCATCAGCGTAAAAAAACAGGTCGTAAATAAAAATTGCGCCGAGTCCTAAACATAGATGTTTAATTTCCCCGCGCTGTTGCGGTTTTCGATTGCGAAATACCTGTTCAATTAATAACACGCCAATAATTGCCAGCAGTGTCCATAACAGAAATAGGATGTTAGCAGGCAGCGGTGGCTGATTGAGCAACCTCAGTGCTATTGGTAGCACCAGCATTAACAGCGCACTTCCGCCAATTAACCACCACACCATACTCAGCCAATAACGACTGCTGCTGCATTGAAGATCAGGAATTAAAATGTGTACCAAAAACAATAGCCAACTTGCCGTCCGCGCCAACTCGGTGAGCATTAATAAAAGCGTCGGTATTGGTACTCCAACGAATACCAGCATATTGACTGTTGCCCAAACCGCTGTTGTGCCCGTTGCCAGCACTGCGATCAATCCCATCAATCGCCCGCGCCAGGCCGTGACCAGTAATAACGTCAGCAGCAAATACGCCAGCAACGCAATGAAATAACTGAAGAATCCAATGCTCATTGCTAGAATTACCGTCTTGTATAAATTAGAGCGTCGGCGCGTTAACGGTCAATTCCACCACGCGACCCGTTGTATCTGCGCTCGTGTCTGGTTGATCACGCGGTCCCAGTCCACTGACATCGAGTCGCGCTCGGGTGATGCCCTGCGCAACCAGATAATCCGCCACAGCATTGGCGCGTCGCCGCGATAATTCCAAGTTATACGCAGCGTTTCCGTAGCGATCCGAATAACCGGTGATCGTGCCGCGAGCAGTTGGGAACTGCGTCAATCGTGCTACAACCTCCGCGAGTGGAGCAAAAAACTGTTTTTCAACAATGGTGCTGTTGCGGGCAAACGACACGGAAACGGTTAATGGTGGTGGCGGTGCGGCGCTGGGTTCGGCAGCAGATAAATCCGTTTCAGTCGTGCTGGCAAAAGCTGGTGGCGCTGCAATGGCTGGCGCAACGGGATCAATAGTACCAATCGTTCTCGTAGATTCGGCGTTGGTTTCTTCTGGCGCTGGTGGCAGCAATACAACAGGTGCGGGTGGCGCAGTTTGTAGCGGCGGAGCAGGTGCGGGAGTAATGACTGGCGGCGGCGTTTCTGGAATAACCGGCGTGAATGCTGGCGCTGGCGGAGCGTCCAAATAGGTCAACAGCGTCGTTGTGCTAGAGCTAATCCATTGTTGTGCATGGTCAAGCAGCGGACGCCACGCAACAAACTGGCGCAAATACAACGCTGCGCCTGCGCCAAATAAAATCAGGCTGAATAACAGCGCCAGCCGCCAATGTTTTGCCAATAACAACTGCGCGGATGCCAACGATTCTGACGGTGCATTGTTGGTCGCAACGCGGGCTGGCGCAGCAGGTGGTGCTTCCCAGTGCGGAGCTTCATCGTGAAACGGATTTTTCGGCGGAGGCGGTGAATCGTCGCGTCGCGCTGCGGGCGGTGGCGGTGTGGAGACGAATGGCGCAGGCGCAGTTTTGACTGGTGGCAGCATTGCGGCAGACAGACCGCAGTCAATTTGTGCCCAATCCACTTTTGCTGCTGCGAGTTCGCTCGCACTGGGTTCTGCGGGCGCTTCGTTATCCGCGACGAATTGCTGCGGCGTTAATTCTTCTTGACGCAGTTCGCCGAGCACGAATTCAACATCGGCAAGCGTGACGACGTGCGCTTCTTCAATAAAACTGTGTAATAACAAACGACTGCTGACGAGATTAATCATGCGCGGAACGCCGCCGCTGAAACGATAAATCGCCTCCATCACGCCGGGTTTAATTTCGGGATCGCCGCGCCAGCCGCTTTAATTAAACGGTGTTGAATGTAGCCAATGAGTTCTTGCGGACTCAACGCTTCCAAATGCCATGCGGCAAGCAAACGCTGATGAAGCTGTTCTAATTCTCGACTGCGCACCAGATCGCGCAGCGATTCCTGACCGATGAGCACGATTTGCAGCAGCGGTTGTCCAGCGTGTTGCAAATTAGTCAACAGCCGCAATTCTTCGAGTGCGGCAGCGGATAAATCTTGTGATTCATCAATGATTAACAGCGAGCGTTTGCCATACTGATATTGCTGACTGAGGAAATCGAGCAGACCCTGCAACACCATCGCTTTATTTTGCGCTCGCGTATCCAGTCCGAAAGCATAAGCAGTCATCCGCAACAAATCTTCTGCACCGAGTCGAGTGCTCATCAGCGTGGCGACCTTGACATCTTGTCCAGTGAGACGGTCGAGCAAATCGTGCACCAGTGTCGTTTTGCCCGTACCCGGTCTGCCGGTAATCATTACAAAGCCCTCGCGCGATGGAGCGCATAATCAATATAGGCTTTGGCTTTGGCGAAGTTATCGTGATTAAAGCAAAAACGGTGGTCTGGACTTAACCGGAAAGGATCAGCATTCAAACCATAAAAACGTTCGTACATAATAAATTACCAGACTTTTTTTAGGATCAATTCGACACGTAATGGTGACAGATGCAACCTGATTTCGATGCAGTCTCAGGTTGCTTGATGAGCTGCAAATTTGTCGATTGGTTCACAATAACTGCCGACTCCTTTTTGTAGTCTGCACCGCACGAGATGGTTTGATGAATCAACCGCGCTCCAACGATGATGCGCAAGTTAGGAATATCACCATCTTCTCACACACAATCGCACCATAAATTGCAGATACTATGGGGACATCACATGAATCACGCTGCCACTCAGATCGACATTCATCAGCTCGCTATTCAAGACCGCATTGATTACTACGAACAGGAATTAAGCCTCCTGAGCAATCCGGCAACTTTCCGCGAAAAAGTGTTGGCGAATGTTTACCGCTGCCTGTTGCAAACCTGTCTGCGGCAGTACGGCAGTCAAGCCAGCTTCATGGGTTAAATTTTCTATCTTTTTGGTTGAACTGAAAAAACCGGAGCATTAACGCTCCGGTTTTCTTTTGTCTACTGTACGACCAGCCGCTTAATTTCCGCGCAATAATTTCAGCAACGCTTCTGCTTCAGACCGCTCCGCAAACGTCTGCGTTGATTGCAATGCCGTTTCTAGCACCTGCTGCGCCTGCGCCCGATCACCGCTCTTTTGCAGAATTTGCGCCTTATGAAACAACAGACTGCCATTATCGGCGCTGAGTGCTAACGCCTTATCAATGGTGCGCAGCGCGTCGCGGATTTGTCCGTTGCGCAACAACACCATCGCCAGCGTGTCCACAATTTCTGCCGATTTAGGCGCAGCAGCGAAGGCTTGCTGGGCATATTTCAACGCCTGCGCCGGATCACGATCTTGCAGCAGCCACGCTAAATTATTCATCGCCACCGCATTTTTCGGATTGGTCTCCAAAGTGCGTTGAAAATGCGTGATTGCTTGATCATTGTGCCCCGCAGTCATCTCCACCTGCGCCAGTTGGAAATGCACCAGTCCATCTTTGGGATGCTGCGCCACCCATTCCGTCATCAGTCGCCGTGCACCGGCCACATCGTCCAGTTTCGCCAGCGCCCGCGTGAGCCAAATCAAGCTGACCGTTGAAGGCGTTTGGTCGAACAATTTTTGATACGCAGTTCGCGCCGACCGCCAATCATTTTTGCTTTCCGCGAGATTGCCGGTTAACAGCAGCACATCCGCATTTTCTGCGCCAACCAAGGTGGAAAGTGCATCAAGCCGCACCTGCGCCTGCGTCGGCGACTTCTGCGCAATCGCTAAACGTGTCAAACCGATCAATGCCGCAGTCGATTTGGAATCCATTTCCAGCGCCCGCTCCAGCGCCTTTTTCGCCGCATCCGGCTGCTCCAAACCCAGTTCTGCCTGCGCAGTGGCAACCAACACTTTGGGATCTTTCGGTGTCAGCGTGGCGAGCTGCTGCAATGTCTGTTTCGCCTCGGCGTAGCGTTGCAGCGCCAGCTCAGATTCCGCCATCAAACCTAACAGATTGACATCATTCGGATTATCGCTGGGCTGCCGATAACACGCGCCATGCTTGCTCGGCATTGCCCTGTTTGAGGTGATAAGCCGCGAGATACAGCTTCGGCTGCAACAATTGCGGATTCAGTTCGGCTGCCCGTTCGAGGTAATTCTCAGCCGCTGGCGGATCATTCTGCATCAGCGCCAGCCGCGCCAAATTCACCAACAGCTCCACGTTGCGCGGATTGCGCTTCAAACTATTTTCGTAAAACGTCTTAGCGCCAGCGAAATCCTTGGTTTGCAGCGCAATTGCAGCCAAGCCATTGGCTGCGCCAACATTGCCGGGCTCCAATTCGAGCGTCTTGCGCAGCGCCCGTGTCGCGTCATCAATTTTTTTATCCTGCAAATACAACAGCCCCAGCAGCAATTGCGCCCGTGCTGATTTGGGCTGGCGCTGGCACAAATCCAATGCCGCTTGCACCGCCGCTTCCGGTTGCTTATTGCGCAGATGACCGAGCACCAATTGTTCTGCTGCGCCCCACAACGCCGGATCGCTGTCAAAACTCGTGCCTTTCACCGTCATCAATTCTTGAAACGCATCATTCGCCGCACTCGAATTGCCGGTTAATTGCGCCAATTGTCCTTCCAACAACAACACATCGGGATTGGAACTGCCGAGTTGATTTTTCAGCTCCTGCAACCGCCGCTGGGCGACAGCAACGTTCTTTTCCGCAATCGCCAATCGCGCCAATAAGTTGATTGCTGGTGCAAATTTGGGATCAAGCGCCAGCGCCTGTTCCAATTCACGTTTGGCCTGCGCGAGATCACCCAAGCCCGCCGCGACGATACCCTGCGCAACGTGAATCTTCGGTTCATCAGGAGTCAGACTGCGCAAGGTATTCAAGGTCGTCTGCGCCACCGTGAACTGTCGTGATGCCACTTGCGCATCGGCTAACACGCCCAGCAATGCAGCATTTTTCGGAAATGCCAACAACGCTTTATTTACGATTTCAATCGCTTGCGCTGGTTCGCCGCGCTGCAAATAGTACGCAGTGAGATAAATTTGCGGTTCCAATGCCTTGGGATTGCGTTGCTGCGCCGTGTCCAAATACGTCTTTGCCGCAACTGCGTCATTTTGTGCCAGCGCGATTTTGGCCAGCATGATGAGCAACTGCGCACTGTCGGGATGATGTTTGAGGCTGGCGGTCAAATAGCCTTTGGCTTGATCGAGATTCTTATTTTGTAACGCCAGCGCCGCCAACGCGCCGCTTGCGGTCAAATCGCCGGGGTCAAGTTCGAGTGCTTTATTGAACGCTTTGCTTGCTGCGTCCAGTTCTTTGCGCTGGAGATACACCATGCCAAGCAGCGTCTGCGCTCGCGCTGAACCCGGCTCGCGGGTTTGATACGCCTTGGCAGCTTCCAGCGCCTGATCCAATTTATTGCTGCTGATCGCACCGAGCACCAACTGTTCGGCTGCGCCTTGGAAAGTCGGGTCTTGATTGAGTGCCGCTTGCAAAGCCCGCAGTCCTTCCTGTGCATCGCCGTCACTGAGCAACGCCGCACCCAGTCGCGCATTGGCTGCGGCGGAATCCGGCATTTCAGCTTTCACTTGGCGCAGATAGCTGATGCTTTCATTGCGTTTACCCTGAACCATCAACGTATTCGCAAGCAAATCCATCGTCGCCGTATCGTTTGGTTGGCGTTGCAAAATCGACCGCGCCAAGCGTTCGGCTTCTTTGGTTTCGCCCTGCTGCAACAATGCAGTGGCTAATAAACGACGGATGGTTTGATCATCAGGTTGCGCTGCACTTGCTCGCTCCAAATGAATCCGCGCCAATGCCGGTTCGCCCAGCGCCAGCCGTGTCGCACCCGCCAACGTCAATGCGGGCAAGAAATCCGGCGCAGCACCGAGTGCAGCTTGCAAGTATTCAATGGCTTGGGCGTAATCCTTTTTGGTGTAAAGCAGCAAACCTTCAACGTAATCCAATTGCGGATTTTTTTTGAGTTGCTGGCGCAATTGCGCGATGTCCTGCGCAGCAGCGTCAAGTTGATTGGCTTGAATACGCACTATCGCCCGGTTGAGGTGCGCCTGTCGTCCGACAATGGGATCGGCGATGGCTTTGGTATACGCGGCATCGGCTGCTGCCCATTGCCCCGCTGCGCGTTCGATGTCACCGAGTAAATTGAGCGCAGCCGCATTTTGTGGTTGACGTTGCAGCGCCTCATTCACCAATTGCCGCGCTGCATCAAATTGATTGGTCGCAGCCCGCAGTCGCGCCAGCACCAACCGCGCCGCGACCGCTTCAGGATCAACTTTCAACGCCAATGCTGCCTTTTCTTGTGCACCAGCGAGGTTATTTCCACTCTGCAACGCATCAGCTTGAATCGCCAACAGTTGCGCCCGTAATGGTGGCGCGATGGTTTCCGGTATCGCCAACGCCGTCACCTGATCGAGCTTGCCCTGCTGCAACCATGCCTGCATCAACCAAGGTTGTAACTCGGTGTCTTTAGCGCCCAACTTCTGCGCTTTTTGTAATTCTTGTTCGGCCGCTGCTGCATCACCAGCCTGCAAATATGCCTGTCCCAGCAACAAGCGAGCGCGTTGATTTTGCGAATCTTTCTGCAACACATTTTTCAATTCGATGAGTGCAGTTTTCAGCTCGCCGTGCATTAACGCTGCTTCACCGCGTGCCAATTGTTGACCGAGTGATTCTTCGGCGCTACAGCCGCTGATCAGTGTGGTCAACGCGACCGCGATGACTCCGTAACGCAATGTTTCTATTGATTTTTTAATCATTGATTTCCACTCCATAAACATCTTGCCGGTGAATAAAATTATGTCGTGCGCCCGCAAAAACAGAGATGCCAGTATTCCACTGGCTGGATTGTGATGCTCAATTTCTTAACGATGCGATGATGACACTTTTAAAATGGGCGGTAATGCGGAAAATCCGCTGCCGCCAATAATTCTTGATCGCCCGCTGAATCGCCATAAGCATAAAGCACCGAATTCGTTAAATCACCGCATAAGAATTGCAATTGACGCACCTTTTCTGCACCGCGACAATTCATTCCAATAATTCCTCCGATACACCGATCATCAATTGCGGCAACACGCGTGCACAGCAATTGATTAAATCCCAATACTGCGGCGATTTTTTCTAAATAAAAATCTAATGAGGCACTCACCATAATCAATTGATGACCGCGCTCACGATGCCACGCAATCCGCGCCAGCGCTGCCGGTCGCAATTGTGTGGCGAGCACTTGCGCAGCGTGTTCTGCGCCAATTTGTTGCAAACGCGCTACAGAGTCGCCGGCTAACAACTGCATCAACAGGCGCTGTTTGAATTGATCCCGATTGGAGCGCCGCAAACCCACGCGCATTGCTTCTCCGCTCAATCGCGCCAGTGCCGCTGCCACGCGCATTTTCCCGCAAGCGCGGAATAAAAATGGCAAAAAAGTATCGTGAAACTATCGTTCCGTCGAAATCGAAGGCGCAAGCACTGGTTTTACAGCATCAGACATTAGCGGCGTTCTCAGTTGAAATGTTCAATCGCTTCAAAGAATTAGCAATTCCGCTGCTGCGCACCACGCGCCGGCATAAGGCTTCACCCAGCACTGATGATTGCGTATACAACAACGTAAAGCGTTGTTTTGAGCGGGTAATTGCAGTGTAAATCAGTTCCTGCGTGAGCACCGGATTCACTGCATCTGGCAGCACCAGCGCCGTGTGCGTGAACTCCGATCCCTGCGCTTTGTGCACCGTCATCGCAAACACGGTTTCTACCGCTTGCAACCGACTCGGCAACACCCAGCGAATGCCGTTGCTGCCGTCACTGCGCGGAAAAGCGACCCGCAACACGCGCCGCGTCAGATGCGGTGGTTCGGCATTGCGTACCGGCACGGCAAGCGTGATGCCAATGTCGCCGTTCATCAGTTGCAAATTCGCATCGTTGCGTGTGACCAACACCGGACGCCCGGCAAACCATTGTGATGGAGTGCCTGTGGCATTTTCGATCCGCAACAGTCCTTTCTGTTGTAGCAAGGTGACGATGTGCTGATTTAAGCCGGTGACGCCCCAGATGCCTTCGCGTAAGACTGCCAGCAATTGAAACTCCGCCTGTGCTGCCAACACGGTGTGCGCCCACGCATCAATCGCAGTCGGCGCGGCATTATCGCCCGGATCGTCGTCGTGCATTGCAGCGAGATAGCCGCGATAACCGTCGCACACGAGATCAATAAATTCATTGGCTTGCGTGTTTGGTAGTTGAATCGCAGTGAGCTGTTTCGCTGCGTTCGGTTGCTGCGCAATGGATGATGATTTTTCTGGAAATAACTGCAACGCTGCGTTAAAGCGTTGAGTTGGATCAAGTTGTTCTGACGTAGTTGGTTCGGCATTCACCACCGCAGCCAGCGCCCCGATGCCGCCATCCGCACGAAAACGATAACTGTGGCGCAGCATCACCGTCACCTGCGCCAGCGCCAGTCCTGCTGGGTCAATGTATTTATTTGGCAACGTTGCGCCGGTGACACGCTGCAACCAGTCGCCAGTGGCGGGCGTGTAATGTGCCGCTGCTGCGCCCGCACATAAATCGCCGAGCACTGCGCCCGCTTCCACCGATGCGAGCTGATCTTTGTCACCGAGCAGAATCAACCGCGCTTCCGGGCGCAGCGCTTCTAGTAATCGCGCCATCATTTCGACGTCCACCATCGACGCTTCATCGACCACAACCAAATCTACCGGCAACGGATTTCCGGCGTGATAACGGAAATGCCGACTGTGCGGCAGCGGCTCCAATAAGCGATGCAGCGTCGTCACGCTCGTCGGAATGGCGGCGCGAATCTGTTCGCCGTTGGCAAGTGCGGCGAGGGGCAAATCGGCAATTCGTCCGGCGATGGAAGCATTCAACCGTGCTGCGGCTTTACCGGTCGGCGCTGCCAGCCGAATGCGCAACGGCGGCTGTTTGGCATCAAACGTCAAACCTTGCAACAGCGCCAGCAAACGCACGACGGTCGTTGTTTTGCCCGTGCCGGGACCGCCGGTGATGATGGCAAAAGCACTGCGAGCAGCGAGGGCGCAGGCGATTTTTTCCCAAGGCAAATCCCCCCAACCCCCCTTTGCTAAAGGGGGGCTTATGTTGTCCTTTGCTAAAAGGGGTTTCATTTACTAAAGGGGGAGTGTCATTCTCATTTGCTAAGGAAAGCTCGCATTCTCCCCCCTTAGAAAAAGGGGGGTTGGGGGGGATTTTTCTTCTGGAAACAGTGCCTCCAGCAACTGCTGCAACGCCAATTCCGCGACCGGCAACGCCTGCTGCACGCGAGCGTTGATGCCGTGAATAATCCGCTGCTCGTCGCGCCAATAGCGTCGCAAATACAACAGTGGCTGCGCCAGCGTTCCCGCCAACACCAGCGGCGTTGCACCATCATCCGGTGCTCCATGAACACAATCCCACACTGCGGCGCTGGCACTGAGTTCGCGCAACCACTTCGCCACCGTGAATGCGCCAAACACTGCGCCCAATTCCGCAGCGATGACATGTAATAACGGTTGTTGCTGCGCTTCGGCAAGATCAAGACAGACATGACCGCGCCCGTTGCGCTCACTGACAAGCGCCACTGCCAGCAACACCAGCGGACGAGTATTCGGCTGTTGTTCGAGAATGAATTCCGCCAGCACGACATCAATCACGCGCAACGCGCCAACATTTGCCCAGCGATGCAGGTGTTTTAACACGCTGGCGCTGGGCGCAATCGCATCTGAAATTGGAATGGTCATTGATGAATGAAGATCATGGCGTAATGAACAATGGCGACGTTTTACCGCATTGCGCAATTGGCGACAAGCAGCATGATGTTACGGAAGTAATGAATTGATAAAGTAACCGCTTTGAATGATAGGAGAGCACCATGCACCGTTTTTATTTTCGTTTGGCAATTACCGCAGCACAATATCAACGCTATTATCAGGGAAAAGCGAGCAGCGTCGTGGTGAAAACTCACGCAGGGTTAAATCTATCATTGCCTGCTGCGCATTTGCGCCGTTTTATTACCGCTGACGGTGTGCACGGCGATTTCTGTCTGACCGCTGATGCGCAGCATCGAATGATCGCGTTGGAACGAGTGCAATCCTCAAGCTAACATCATTACAGCCGATAAAATATAACCACGCTTTTAACCTTTCGGAGTCTGTCATGCTTACTCTGCAATCAACACCTCAATCCGTCGCTCAGGCAGCGACCAACGCGTTCAACAAGCCGGCGAATGAACGCGCTCATTTCAGTCAATCAGCACAAGCACTGGCGCGAGTACAGGATGCGCTGGCGCGAGAAATCCCCGGCATGAATGTCAACGCGCTGCAAAAGCTCAATGCGCAGGATTACACGCCGGATAAAATTGCCGAGCGGATTAGTCAATTCGTGGCGCGTGGTTTGAATAATGCACGGGCGCAGGGCAAATCGGATGCTGAAGTGCAATCGCTATATGACAGTGCAATGAGCGGTGCGGAAAAAGGTTTTAAGGATGCGAAAGAGATTTTGAAGAATCTCGATTTGCTTAATGGCAGCATTGGCGAGCAAGTGCAGGCGACTGAAGACCAGACTTTTGCGGCATTGCGCAAGTTGTCGCCGAGCAATTCATCGGCATCATTCACTGCTATGAATAGCACCAGCGTCGCAGCCGCGCAACGCTATCAAAAAGCCGAAGATTTCCAATTGACGCTGCAAACTAAAGACGGCGATACGGTGAAAATCAGTTTTAATCGGGCGCTGGATGCGCAAGCCAGTTTGGGGATTTCAACCGATGGCACGAATAATCAAGCCGCAGTACTTGACGTGAATCGCAGTGAAAGTACGGGTTATCAATTCAAAGTGGAGGGCAATTTGAGTACGGAAGAAATCGACGCGATTCAAAACTTGGTGCGTGATGTGGGGCAGGTTGCCAATCAGTTTTTTAATGGCGATGTGCAACAGGCATTTGCGCAGGCGCCGAATATCGCGTTTGATGATGCGCAATTATCATCAATGCGTTTGCGTTTGAGTCGCAGTGAACAAACTAGTGCTGTAGCGCAGTATCAGCAAACGCAGCAATTGAATAATCCTGCTGGGCAGACGATTGGAAAGCTCGCCCGTGAATTGAGTGATAGTGCCAAGCAACCGGCATTAGATTTTCTCGATCAAGCCCGCGCTGCGGTGAATCAAATCATGCAAGGTTTGGTGCAACAAGATTATCGCTTCCAAACTGCTTCTAGCGATCAACAAGCTAATTATCAAAACAATTTGGCGCGATTGCTCGGTATCAGCCCGGAAGCAATGAAGTAAGTTATTAGTTGGCAGTTTTCGGTAATTAGCGTATTTTCTGCTGTCAACTGCCAACTCAATCAATCGTGTTGTTCATTGCGAGAACTGCGATTGCAAATCGAATGTTACGCCGCAATCCATCGGTTAAATGTGGCGTAATCAATTCTAACATGGCGCGATGAATACGAATGTTGCCAGCGACCATATTCCCAGTTTCGAGAAAACGATTGCTGCCTGCAAAATCAGTGATCGTTCCACCTGCTTCTAAAATCAATAGTGCGCCAGCTGCGCAATCCCACGCTGATAAACCCAATTCCCAAAAGCCATCGGTGCGCCCAGCAGCGACATAGGCCAAATCCAATGCCGCCGAGCCGGGGCGACGAATGCCCGCAGTTGCCAATGTCATTGCTTTGAACATGCCTAAATAAGCGTCGATATGGCGTTGATCGCGGAATGGAAAACCCGTGCCAATTAACGCGCCTTCCAATGACGGGCGTGTTGCGACGCGCAATTTGCGATCATTTAATTGCGCACCTTGACCGCGAGCAGCCGTAAATAATTCTTCACGCGATGGATCGTAAACCACGCCGCATTCCAATTGCCCTTTGTGTTTCAAGGCAATTGAAATTGAGAATTGCGGAAAGCCGTGTAAATAATTGGTGGTGCCATCAAGCGGATCAATAATCCATTGATAATCGCTATTGCCGCCTTGTTCGCCGCTTTCTTCAGCGAGAATGGCGTGATCGGGAAAACGATTGCGCAATTCTTGAATAATGGTCGCTTCGGCTGCGCGATCCATTTCACTGACAAAATCGTTGCGACTTTTCGATTCGACTTGAATCTGCTCGAGGCGATCTGAGTAGCGCATGAGCAATTTGCCGGCGCTGCGAGCAGCGCGGATGGCGATGTTCAAACTTGGGTGCATCATTGACGGGAGTCCGTAGCAGTCGCGGTATCATTGAGCCAATACCGCGCAATTTGTGATGATTTGCGAAACATGATAGACGAAATAACCACAGCACTGGCACGCATCCGCATCGTGCTGGTCGAAACCAGTCACTCCGGCAACATCGGCGCAGTGGCGAGGGCAATGAAAACGATGGGGCTGGCGCGGCTGGAATTGGTCGCGCCCAAACACGCCATTGATGCCGAGGCGCTGGCGCGAGCTTCCGGCGCAGATGATTTGCTCGAACGCGCTGGGATTCATGCCACGCTGCCCGACGCGCTGCTGGGTTGTCGGATGGTGATTGGTGCCAGTGCCCGCCTGCGTACTGTCGAATGGCCGCTGCTCGAACCGCCCGACTGTGCCCAGCAACTGCTCGCCGAAGCCGCGCATGGTGACGTGGCGCTGGTGTTCGGACGTGAGAGTTCTGGTTTATCCAATGTCGAGCTGGCGCGGTGTCAGGCGCTGGTGCATATCCCGACCAATCCCGATTTCAGCTCGCTCAATCTCGCAGCAGCGGTGCAAGTGTTGGCATATGAACTGCGCCGCACTGCTCGCGCCGCGCATGGTGCGCAACTAACTGATTCACCACGTGATTTAGCGACTGCCGACGAAATGGAGAGTTTTCACGGACATCTGGCGCAAACGCTCGGCGTTATCGGCTACGGCGATCCCGCGCAGTCGCACAAACTGATGCGGCGGCTGCGCCGTCTGTTTTATCGCGCCAGCCCAGATCGCACTGAAATCAACATCTTGCGCGGGATTTTGACCGCCGCACAGGGGCGCAAATTGCCGCGCCAGCCCACGCCATGACTGCGCCGCTGCTCCAGATTGAGGGCTTAACCACCGACATCGGCAGCGCCAGCGCCCCGTTGCGGGTGGTTGCGGGCATTGATTTGACGGTCAACGCAGGCGAAACGCTGGCGCTGGTCGGCGAATCTGGCTGCGGTAAATCGTTGACTGCATTGTCTTTAATGCGGCTGTTGCCGCCAGCGGCGCAGATTGTGGCGGGCGCAGTGCGGCTGGGCGGAATGGATTTATTGCGCTTGACCGAAGCCGAGATGCGCGGCGTGCGCGGCAGTCAAATGGCGATGATTTTTCAGGAACCGCAAACCGCGCTCAATCCAGTGTTGACAGTTGGAGCGCAGATTGCTGAGGCGCTTAAATCCCCAACCACCCTTTTACAGAAATCCCCCCCAACCCCCCTTTTGCAAAGGGGGGCTTCTTCTTTTCTCTCACTTTTTCAAAAGGGGCAGGAGGGATTTTCCAAAGAGGGGCTTTTTCTCCCCCCTTTAGCAAAGGGGGGCAGGGGGGGATTTGAAACGCAAGTGATTGACCTCTTGCAAGCAGTCGGTATTCCCGATCCGGCGCTGCGTCTGCACGATTATCCGCATCAACTTTCTGGCGGAATGAAACAGCGCGTGATGATTGCGCTGGCGTTGGCGGGCAATCCGCAACTGCTGATTGCTGACGAACCGACGACCGCACTTGATGTCACGATTCAAGCGCAGGTGTTGCGGCTGCTAAAAACGTTGCAGCGCGATACCGGCATGGCGCTGCTGCTGATTACCCACGATCTCGGCGTGGTCGCAGAAACGGCGGATCGGCTTGCCGTGATGTACGCCGGGCAAATCATCGAAACCGCGCCAGTTGCGGAGTTTTTCGCTGCGCCCGCGCATCCGTACAGTCGCCGCTTGCTGGAAAGTTTGCCGAGCGCCGCGCAGCGCGAGCGCCGATTGGCGATGATTCCCGGTCGAGTGCCGCCGCTGGATACCGATTTCACCGGCTGCCGGTTTGCGGATCGCTGCGCAGAAGTGCAGGAAATCTGTCACACCACGCCACCGCCGTGGCAAATGCGCAACGCAGAACATGGAGCGCGATGTCATTTTGTTGACAGTGCGCAGTCAACAGTTGACGGTCAGCAGTTGGGAGTTGGCAGTGACTCGTCGGCAATTTCAGCGCCAGCGCCGTTGCTGCAACTGACCGATTTACAAGTGCATTTTCCGATTCAGCGCGGTTTGCTGCGACGCACCGTTGGGCAGATCAAAGCGGTGGACGGCGTGACGCTCGCGCTCGCAGCTGGGCAAACGCTGGCGCTGGTTGGCGAATCTGGTTGCGGAAAAACCACAGTTGGCAAGGCAATTTTGCAACTGCTCGCGCCGACCGGCGGCACGATTTGCTACGGCGAGCAGGATTTGAGCGCACTGACGCAGCGGCAATTGCGCCCATTGCGCAAAGAAATGCAGATTATTTTTCAAGACCCGTTCGCAGCGATGAATCCGCGTCTGCTGATTGGCGATGTGATTGGCGAAGGGTTGCTGGCGCTGGGCATGCGCCGCGTCGTGCCGACCGCGAGCGCCGCATCGCCGAATTATTGACGCTGGTCGGGCTTGATCCCGCTGCCGCCAACCGTTATCCGCACGAGTTTTCCGGTGGGCAGCGCCAGCGCATTTGTATTGCGCGGGCGCTGGCGGTGGAGCCGCGCATTCTGATTTGCGACGAGCCGACCAGTGCGCTCGATGTTTCGGTGCAGGCGCAATTCTCAATTTATTGAAGGATTTGCAGGAGCGGCTGGGGCTGGCGTATCTGTTCATCACGCACAATTTATCGGTGGTTGCCTATCTTGCCGACGCGGTGCGGTGATGTATTTGGGGCGCATCGTCGAACAGGGCGCAGTCGCCGATTGCTCACTGATCCGCGTCATCCGTACACGCGAGCATTGCTCTCGGCAGTGCCGGTGATTGACCCAGCGCAGCGGCGCACGATTATTCGGCTTGACGGCGAAATGCCATCACCGCGCCAGCCACCGTCTGGTTGTCATTTTCATCCGCGTTGCCCCACGCCGTGCCCGACTGCGCTCGCGCCTATCCTGAAATTCAGCGATTCGGCGCTGGGCGACAGGTGCGGTGTTTTCGCGCCAACGTCTCATCTTGACCACTACACCACAGGAAATTCCCGCTTTGTTGACACATCAAGCCAATCCTCCCGTCGATAGTCTCGTGCTCTATAAAAGTCGCCCAGCGCGAGTGGTGAGCCTCGGCGACAAGATCGAAATCGAACTCAGTGGCGGCTGCAAGCGCGTTCGCCCCAAAGATGTCGAACTGCTGCATCCCGGTCCGCTGCGCAGTCTCGCGGAACTGGAGCCACAAACTGGCGAATTTAAAGCGGCATGGGAATTGCTCGAAGGCACTGAAACTACGTTGCAGGAATTGACAGAATTGGCGTTTAACGCATTTACGCCAGCGACAGCGTGGGCAACGTGGCAACGGGTGACGAAAGGGCTGCATTTCATCGGTCGCCCGCAAGCAATTGAAGTCCGCACCGTGAATTGATCGAACGTGAGCGGCAGAACGTGATGCCAAAGCTGCTGCCGACCGCGATTGGCACGCTTTTATAACGCGGATGATTGCGGCGCAACCGAGCGCGGAAGATGCGCCGCGACTGGCTGAAGTGGAGCGGATGGCGCTGGGACAAATCGAACACAGTCGCGTGTTGGCGACGCTGAAATATGCGCAAACGCCGAGTGGTGCCCAGCGAATGTTGCTCAAGGTCGGTTATTGGCAGCCGCGTCACAATCCGCATCCGCTGCGCAGCGGTGTGCAATTGAGCGATCCAGCGTTGCCAGTGCCGCCATTGCCAGACGAAGAGCGCGTTGATCTCAGGCATCTTGCTGCCTATGCCATTGATGACGAAGGCAATCAGGACCCGGATGATGCGATCAGCATGGACGGCGAACGGCTGTGGGTGCATGTCGCCGATGTCGCAGCACTGGTTCCGCCCGATAGCGACATTGACCGTGAGGCGCGAGCGCGTGGCAGCAATCTGTATTTGCCAGAAGGCGTGATCAACATGCTGCCAGCCGTCGTGACCGAACAACTCGGATTGGGACTGCAACCGATTTCGCCTGCGTTGTCATTCGGATTTCACTGCGACGCGCAGAACGAAATCAGCGACATCGAGATTTGCCGCAGTTGGGTGCGGGTGGAGCGCGTGAGTTATGAAGCTGCGGAATTGCGGCTGCATGAATCGCCATTTGCGGAAATGTTGGCACTGACGCAGCAGTTTCGAGCGCAGCGAACAGCGGCTGGCGCGACCAATTTGGAACTGCCGGATGTCAGTATTCGAGTGATCGACGACGAGATTTGCATTCGTCCACTGTCAAAACTCGCCAGTCGGGGGCTGGTGATGGATGCGATGTTGATGGCTGGCGCAGCAGTGGCGCGACGCTGTGTTGAGCTGGCGCTGCCCATTCCGTTTGCGACCCAGCTCGCGCCCGATGGCGGCGTGGAAGCGACTGATTTAGCGGGCATGTTTGCGCGACGGCGTTATTTCAAACCGACGCGCTTGTCGATTGAACCAGAGCCACACGCCGGTTCTGGGCTGGCGCTATACACTCGCGCCACCAGTCCGCTGCGCCGTTATTCAGATTTGCTGGTACATCAACAACTTCGCGCTTGGTTGAACGGACAGGAACCACTTTCTGCGCGGCAGATTATGGAACGCTGTAGTGAGGCGGATATGGCAACAGTGGCAATTCGGCGCAGCGAGCGGTTTTCCAATCAACATTGGAAATTGCTGTATTTACAGGCGAATCCTGACTGGCGCGGTGAAGGCGTGGTGGTCGGTTTGGAAGAACGCAGAGCGGTGGTTTAATTCCGCGCTGGCGTTGGAAACGCGCCTCCGCCTGCGTGAGGACATGGCGCTGAATCAGGTGTTGCGGCTCGCCGTGAGCGAAGTTGATGTTGCGGATTTAACAGTGAATTTTCGAGTGCTGAGTTGAAGTGGTTGCGCCGCAAATCGCATCACGGCTGGAGCGCAGCCACTTCAATCCAGATCAAGCACTCCAGTGCCGAACGCTGCCGGTGTCGAGATGAACAAAATCGGAGCGCGGGTAATAACCGACACCGCCACGATTGAGATTCAATGCTGCGTCGCGGAGATGACGCAGTGATAAGTCTGGAAAGCGCACATCCATCGCCTGCCCGCGCAGATGGAAACTATTGCGGGCAACGCCATCGGACATGTTGCGCAGCATGGCGTTGGTTTGGGGCGAACGATACGCGCTCACCACTTCAAACCGCGCATCGGGATCGCCGAGATGACTTTTGACATCGTAAAGCAGGTCGTAAAGCTGCGGGTCGATGGGCATGACATCGCCGGTGCGGTAATCGCGCAGAAAGACGTTGAGCCGTTGCAGCGCATCGCGTTGGTAATAATCGCCGATGCGATACACCACGCTGATGCGTTCATCGGAATGCAGATGGTGAAAAGACAATTGGCGCGGACGTTCAAAGGTTGATTTCGCTAGCGCAGGCGCGGCAGCGACAGACAATAAAGCACCTAGAAAATAACGTCGATTCATGTTCCCCCCGGTACATTTGGTCACGTTTACAAAGGGCGCGATTATAGGGGGAAGTGCTGATAAAGCAATCGTGCATTCTACTGATGTTGATTCTCGTGCACAGTTGAGACTTGACAATAGATAAAAAACCCAAGCCTTTCATCTTAATGTCTTTATTGTAACGACTGTATGACTGGTTTTATTCAGGTTAATTGACTTAATGCAATGTAAACTGCGATTTTATTGATCGCTATTATTGAATTGAGGAGAAGTTTGATGCGCAAGATCATCATGGCAATGTTAAGTGGATTGAGCGCAGCATTTTGGGTGCTGCCTGCTGGCGCAGATGTTTATAAATATGTCGATCAGTCGGGCAATGTGTATTTCACTGACACGCCATTAAAAGGCAATCGCTATCAATTGGAATGGCATCGTGAGGCAAATAAATTGGTGCGTGACACTGCGCCGCAGATTGTGAGTGTGCGCCCGCAGCGCCAATCGTCGCGCCCGTTATCAGGCAATCAAACTGAACGCCGAGCGACCGTGCATAATGTCGTATTAGCAAATGCGCGACGTTATCGTTTATCGCCGGGGTTAATTCACGCAGTGATTCGCGCCGAATCGGGTTATAACCCAGCAGCGGTATCACCGGCTGGAGCGCAAGGATTGATGCAGTTAATGCCCGGAACGGCGGCGCGTTATAAGGTCTCTGATAGCTTTGATCCGCATGAAAATGTGCGCGGTGGTGCTGCGTATTTGCGGGATTTATTAAATATGTTTGATCAGGATTTACGGTTGGCGTTGGCGGGTTATAACGCTGGTGAAGGCGCAGTACTTAAATATGGGCGGCAAATTCCGCCGTATGCAGAAACGCAAGATTATGTGCGCAAGGTGTTAGATTTTTTTCGTGCCGAGCAGCCAAGCAGTTTATTAACCGCTCGTTGACGGCGGTTTTTTTGTGTCAAAGAAACGTTGAAAAAAGTTGTCAGTTTTCAGTTGTCAGTAAAAATACGATGAGCACTGAAAACTGCCAATAAAGATTCAAGCCGCCGCTTCAATTTGTAATTCATCATTCTGAAAACGGCGCTGCGCTTCTGGGAAATGCAGCCACGCCAGCAAGCCCGTAATGAATTCTCGCGCTGCCGGACACACCGTTCCGCGTGGTGATTGCGGATCGGCAGCCATCGCCACTGCGCCCTGCAAAAACTCCAGCGTTCCCACCGGACGATCCGCTCCATCCAGCGACCAAGTCACCGACGGATCACGAAACCGCACCACTGCGCCGCGTTCTGGTTTCACCGGGCTGGCGACCCACACTTGACGCACGATCTGCGCTCCCGATTCAGTGTCCCGAATCATTTGGTATTTGCTCGTGCCTTCCCAATGATGCATTTCGATCCGCGAGGTGTATTTCGCATCAATCACAATCGCGTGTGCCAACTGCGGCGGTTTGCCTTGCACCGGCGGGTCAAAGATTTCCATGATGACATCCGGCGACCACGGCACTTCGCCTTCGCGTCCCTGAAATAAGCTGTCACCGCTGCGCCGCGCCAGCTCCCGCGACACAATCCACGGCTCATAACGCAGCAACACCCGTCGCCCGTCGGCAGCAGTAAATCCCAACTGCGTATCTCGGCGCAGATCGACCGTGAACAATTGCGAACCGAGACGGCGGAATAGGCTGTCATGGCTGCTCGGACGCAAACCAATGTCTTCACAGGCAGCGGCAATTTGTAAAAACACCCATTGTTCATACATGCGCCACGTCGGTTTGCTGCGCTCGTCCACACTGTGTTCCAACAGCAGCGTGGAGCGTTGCAAATACTCGCGCATCGACCGCCAAAACCGATGGTAATTCAAGACGTAACGAAAAATTGGCGTCGGTTCTCGCGGCGCAATGGCGCGTTGCTGGCGCAAAAACGGCAGTTCCAACATGCCGCGCAGCGCCCGATCAATGCGCTGGGCGCGAGCGATGGCCTCGTTCAGTTTGTCCAATTTGGGTTGATCAAACGCTTCATACAGCGACGCTTCACCGCCAAACCGATGATTACGATAGGGTTTATCGGCAACGATGCGCTGGCGCTCGGCGCTGGCGTGACCGGCGCAATCCTTGGTGCGCTCGCGGATCAAATCTAAAAACCAGCGAATGACGCCGTGCTCGACGCATTGGGTGTGCGCGATGATCCGCAAACGCGGTCCGACAATTCCGCCCTCGGTGGACGGACGACGCGGATCAATCCCGCGAGCGACAAACCACGAGAGCCCGTCATTGGTCAGGCGCTCCGATCCCGTCCACGTCGCCACGCGCCGCTCGGAACGGAGGAACACCTCCGGCTGCCGTGAGATTTCCAACAGGCTGCAACTGACTTCCTGCACCAGCGCCTCCAGCACGCGCAATTCCAGTTGCGCGGATTGCGGCGGGAGTTTGACGGCAGCGCGGGATTGCGGTTTGCCTTTGGCGATTCCGGCGAACGATTTTGATGCTAAATCAAAGAGTAAGCCGCTGGATAAACTCGCCAAATCGCCGACCATGGCGGCAAAGACTGCTTCCGTTACTTTCGATGCAGACACCGCCAGCAGCAGCGTTAAGCGCAATTGCCATGCGGCGGCTGGCGCGTGTTCCAACCGCGAAAACAGTTTGATGTCCACCAAACCGCGTGCGCTTTCTAAATAGCGTTCGCCCGGCCATTCGACGTGTCGCCGATAGGCTTTGCCGATGGCAGTGGCTGGCGCGACATCGCCAATTTGAATGCGATATTCCAACTCCGGCTCTTTCGGACTGACTTCAAAGGTCAACCGATCCATTTCCTGACAGGCGGGCGCAGCGCCAGCCATCACGCTATCCAAAGGCACGGTCACCACGCAGTCATCGTGGTGATACACCGCAAACATCGGCACATCGTCGTTCTCGTGTTTGCTCATCGCGTCGCCCTCATGCAGTTCGCCAACGTTCAAGCATCGACTTCAAACGCATCAAAATCAATTGCTTGTGCGCTTTCGGCCGCGATCCGCTCCAACAATTGCAGCGCCCCGGAAAAGGTGCTGCCGTGGTTTTCTAAAATGCTGCGCAGGTCGTCGAGCGCCCGCCGCGATTCCGCCCGGAAAATACCGCGTACCTGACTGAGCACCCGCTGGCGCAACTGCATATCAAACGCCTCCTCCGCCGAGCACAGATTGCCGGCGCTGGCGACAAACCGCGCAATTGCTTGATAACGGCGCGGCGTCAACGGACTACCGAGCACTGCCAGCGGCTGCTGCATCGCATCAATCACCGACGCGGCTTGCCCAGTCAGCGTCATGTCACACGTCCACGAATCGAAGCTGGCAACCGTCACCGGCGCACCACTCGGCGGCGTGACCGATGAAGTAGACGCAGTGCGCTGCAAACTGCCAAAAGGCACTGCTTCTAAACGCAATTCATTCGCTCGGTCGCGCAAACGTTGACTTAATGGCTTCGTCGTTTCGTCGTAATTCACCGTGCCAATAAAACGCAAATTGCTATTCAATGGAATACGCGCCCATTCGCGCCACGGATCAGCACGACACACTGCCGAAGGTGAAAAAACACCGACGGAACGCTGCTGCCCAGCACGCGGCAATGCCTGTAAAAAGCCACTAAAATAATGCTCAGGCTGCGCCAAATTCATTTCATCTAAGCAAATCATCCATAGCCCGCTATCACGACCATTGCGCTCGGTTTCCATTGCCGCCCAGACCAAATGCTCGAATAAACCCGTCGCAGCGGGCTGAAACTTTTCTTCCAGCAAATTAGCACGCCCCAATAAATCGCCCGGCTCTAACCACGATGGACTGACATCAACCGCCAAATAACGTGATTCATCACCCGCCAATGCCTGCGCGTATAACACCGGCAATGAGGATTTACCCGTTCCCGAATAGCCGCCAAGAATGGTTAAATCACCACATTTCACGCTGAGATGAAACGCCACCAAATCAAGTGGACGAAACCGAAAACCCGCATTCGCTACATGCTCTTTGAAACGATTAAAAAAGGCTTCTTCTTTTTCCAAACCGCGCACACTGCTAATTTCTTTAAGAAACGCTGGCGGCTCCAATAAGGGCGGCGGAGCAGTCATTGCTGACGGTTTTTCGGTTGCAGTGCTGGCGTGGTATTCATTAGCGTTCGCAGTTAATACGCCAATTTGCGTTAAAAATGGACTCATCGACAGAAAATCTTTAAGCAATTCCTGCCGATTATTCACAAAACGCGCCGCAACTTCTTTTAAACCTTCTTCCAGTATTTGCCGCTGCTGTGCAATATCGGCTCGCGCCTGTTCAATCGACGTATTTTCAGTGGCTTTCCATTGCTCAAAACCTAAACGTTGCTGCTGCAAATCTGCTTCAAGTTGCGCTTCTTCTTGACGACGGCGGCGTTCCAAATCATTGGTTAAGCGCCCAATCTGATGAATTAAATCTTGCTCCTGTTGGCGTAAATTGTTGATTTTTTCTTCAACTTCTGCGCTCAATTTTGCGGTGTGGGTTTCAATATGTAACCGTGCGCGGTTGGTAATTGCCCTTTCAATTTGATTTTCTAACACACCAGAATCGAGAATACTTTCAACCAATTCTTCAACTGCTTCAGTTTGTCCGGTTAAGCGCGTATTGAGAAACTTAAAGACATCAACGACATCATTCGGACCTAAATGATCCTGTGTCGTGAGATAAACTTGGCTGACATCTTTCCATTCCTGCATAAAATCGCGCAATCGTTTACGCGGTAAAACCTGTTTGGCAACTTGCCGCACTACTTCGTCATCGCTATACAACCGAATTCGTTCTAAGGCTTCATTTTGCTGTAGTGCTTCAAACCGCTCCCACGTTAAAATGTGATAACTGGGCGAAAAGGTATCAATTGATTTATTGAGTGGTTGATCGCAAGCAGAAAGTAAAATGCGATGGCGTGTAATAAAACCGGGGTCTTTTTGTACTCGTGCTGCATCAAACACGGTGGTTTCAAGACTTGATTGCGGTTTAAATAACGTAATGAGATAGCGACCGCGATATTCCCATTCCGCCTTAAATGGTCCATAGATGCGTTCACCAAGCCGGACTAAAATCAATGACGTGGGCGGATGATCAAGTTCAAGTGCATTGGCACGATTGATAAGATCACGGCGATCTAAATTTTTTGGTCCATCAACGATTTCAATCACGTTTCGGAGACCGCCGAGTCTGACCGAATCCCATTCAAATTGAAATTTATCTTTATCGCTATCTTTTGGGTCAAATTGTGCGGCTTCTTCGACGCGCCCCACAATTAGCCGACCGGGAACTAATTCCTGTTGCGGCGAAATGCCACGAATTAACCACCAGCATAATTCTCGATTGGGATAATCGCCTTCTCTTACTGGACCAAGGCGTTCATTTTCAATCACTGCGATTGGTCTGACCGTTACAAATTGATTGTCATTTAACCAAAACGGCTGTTGGGCGATTGCCGCAACAATTTCTGTTCCACGCGCCATGCTATACGCTCCTTATTTTGAGATTTGATTGAGTATTACTGCATTAGCAACATAATGACAACTTGGACATTTTTGATTGGTGTGATGCAGATGTATTTTAATCACTATTCCGCAGTTCCAATATTTTTTGTACGTCAATATATCGACAACCATTTCCTGCCTTGGTCAATAATTGCTTTATTCAAGCCTGATGTTTGTTTGAAGGTCGAGGTTGTAATTTTGCAAGCATGTCTGCCGATTTTTTGAAGCTGTTGAAAGTAGTGGTTACGCGGTTGGCACGAATTCTCCCCTTAGTAAAAGGGGAACAAGTGGATTTAAGTCTTTGGTGTCGAAGATAAATCCACCCTAATCTCCTTCTGCTAAGAGGAGAATTTCTAGGATTTGAACACGAGTCAATGCTCAACTGCGTAACTCCTACAGTATATTGAACAACAACTGCGTCCAAGCACATAGAAAGCTATCGCTCGTGAGTTGCTACACCCCCGATCTGAAGAGACAGAGGTTTTGCGGCTCAACTTGATAACAATTTTCATTTTCACGGTAATCGACGATGACAGATTCAAACGCTTCTCCAACACCCAGCCAATTCCTCGATGTCAACGGATTTAGAGTGCATTATCAACGTGTTGGCTCCGGTGCAACGCTGATTGTGTTATTACACGGCAGCTTTTTAAGTCTGCGTTCGTGGCGGCATGTATTCGCGGAATTAAGCGCACACGCCACCGTTGTTGCTATTGATCGACCAGTGTGCGGATTCACCTCGCGTCCCGTGCCTAAAAGTGGCGGCGCAGCACTCTATAGTGCTGATGCACAAAGTGATTTGGTCGCCGCTCTGATTGAACAACTTGGTTTTCAACGCGCCATTCTCATCGGTCATTCCACCGGCGGAACCGTGGCGTTGCTCACTGCGCTGCGTCATCCCGACAAGGTGCAAGCGTTGGTGCTGGTCGGCGCGATGATTTACAGCGGTTATGCCACCAGCCAATTGCCTGCGCCAGTGCATCGCATGATGACGGCACTTAAACCATTGTTTGTAAAGCTAATGCGCGTGATGATTCAACGTTTGTACACCAAAGCACTGCGGGCACTGTGGCATCAGCAGGAGCGCCTGACCGATGACGACATCGCTGCCTATCGCGCTGATTTTATGATTGGTTCATGGGATCGCGCCTTTTTGGAATCCTTTTTAGCGACTCATCGTTTGGACTTGGAAGCGCAGTTGCTCAATTTAACGCTGCCGGTATTGGTCATTAGCGGCGAGCATGACCGAGCAGTCAAACTCGCTGAAAGTCAACGGCTGGCGGATGAATTGCCGAGTGCAGAATTGATCGTGATTCCTGATTGCGGTCACATTCCGCACGAAGAAACGCCCAGCGCATTTCTCGCTGCCGTCAACGGATTTATTCAACATCATGCCAATATAAAATTGGTATAACGTATTGATTTAGTTCTCGGTTGGCGATTATCAATAACAACGCTATTTGTTACTGAAACTGACAACCGACAACTTTTTCAACTCCGTCACTCCCAGAGTGATTAAGCATTATTGCTGCCGCGCAGCGACAACATCTGCCAGCCTCGCGCTGTGGCAATGACGCGGAGTTGCGGATCAGGATCGACGGCAATCGGGCGCGTCACTCGCTCTAATAACGGTAAATCGTTGTGCGAATCGCTGTAAAACGTGCTGTCGTGCCAATCGCCGCCGTTCGCTGCCAGCCACTGCTCCAACCGCGTCACCTTGCCGTCACGAAATGCCGGAATACCTGCGACTTCGCCAGTATATTGTCCATTGATTTCAGCAGGTTCGGTGGCGATCAAATGCGCGATGCCAAAACGTTCAGCAATGGGCGCAGTCACAAACGCATTCGTTGCGGTGATGATAACTAACGTATCGCCCGCAGCCTGATGTGCAGCGATCAATGCCCGCGCTGCCGGCAGCATGATCGGTTCAATCTGCTCGGTCACAAATTGCTGGCGCAGCGTTTCAAGCAGCGAGCGCGAATGCTCGCGCAGTGGGCGCAGCGAAAAGCGCAAAAATGCAGTGATGTCGAGCGATCCTGCGTGATAATCGCGGTAAAATTGCGCGTTCTCGCGTTCATAAGTTGCACTGTCCACGATGCCTTGTTGCGCGAGAAAACAACCCCAAAGGTAGTCGGAATCACCCGCCAGCAGCGTGTTATCCAAATCAAATAATGTGAGAGCCATGATCGCAAAATGCTCCTGCGTTAAAGCGAATAAACAACGCATTGTTTGCGGCAGCAGATTAACAATGCGCTAATCGTCTGGACAAACTGTTGATTAGCAATCGCTTACACAGGCGGTCGCTTGCCCGCAATCAGCGGGATATGGAAGAATGACTCCAGACCTGATAACAGGATAACGCTTCCTTGATTGATCACGACGGCTTTAGACCCAACGTCGGCATCATCCTGACTAATCGGGATCGTCGCCTATTCTGGGGACGCCGCGTTGGACAGAATGCGTGGCAATTCCCCCAAGGTGGAATTAACGACAATGAAACGCCGGAACAGGCGATGTACCGTGAACTGGAGGAAGAAGTTGGATTGCAATCGCTGCAAGTTACTATTCTCGGCTGTACGCGAGGCTGGCTGCGTTATCACCTACCAAAACGCTATATCCGTCGTCATTGCGGACCAACTTGCATCGGTCAGAAACAAGTGTGGTTTATGCTGCGGGTGGATTGTGGTGAAGATGCGTTTTGTTTAGATAGCACTGATAGACCGGAATTCGACGCTTGGCGCTGGGTACGTTATTGGCAACCATTGCATGAAGTAGTCTATTTCAAGCGCCATGTTTATCAACAAGCATTAGAAGAATTGGCGCCAATTTTATATCCCGATGGCATTCCGCGTCGTGATGATTATTTCAGTGGCGTTGCCGACTTTTTAAGACACCGCCATCCTTAAATAATTCTGCATTGATTTCTTTAACCCATCTAGGAGTGACGCAGTTAAAAAAAGTTGTCGATTTTCAGTTGTCAGTAAAAAATAGCGTTGTTACTAAACACAGACAACTAAATCAACAGCTTGTATTCGTAACTGCGTAACTCTTACTACCGCTTGATTCAATTGAGGTACTCGCTTGTCTGATCGTTCCTCTGCGCTTCGCGTCAGTATGCTGGAATCACTCCGGCGCATTGTTCAAGAAGTCAATAATGCACAAGACCTTGAGCAAGCACTCACCATCATTGTGCGCCGCGTCAAACAGGCAGTTGGCGCGGATGTCTGCTCGGTCTATCTCAATGATCTCGATAATCGCCGCCACGTGCTCCACGCTTCCGAGGGACTGCGCGGCAACGTGGTTGGGCGACTGCGGCTGGAGCTGGGTCGCGGGCTGATTGGTTTGGTGAGTGAACGCGCCGAGCCGATCAATCTCGATGATGCAGCGACCCATCCGCGCTATGAAAACATCACCGATACCAATGAAGAGCGTTATCACGGTTTTCTCGGTGCACCAATTATTCAAAACCGCAAAGTGCTGGGCGTGTTGGTGTTGCGCCAGCGCCAGCGCCGACATTTCGAGGAGGATGAAGTCACTTTTGTCATGACACTGGCATCGCAATTGGCTGGCGCAATTACTTTCGCCCGCACCAGTGGCGAGCTGGCGCGGTTGCAAGAAGACGGCATTCCGCAGCGGTTTTTGCCGGGTTTACCCGCTTCACCCGGTATTGGTATCGGTCAAGCAGTGGTGGTGTATCCGCCCGCTGATTTGGACGCAGTCCCAGATCGGCGTATTGACAATTCCGAAGCGGAAGAACTGGATTTTCAGCGAGCAGTCAACGCAGTGCTCGCCGATTTGGATCGGTTTTCCATTCGCACCCAGAAACTATTAAGCAGCGAGGACATGGCGCTGTTTGATGCGTGGCGCATGATGTTGGAAAGCGACACGCTGATTGACGGCACGGTGTCGCGCATTCGAGCGGGTAACTGGGCTCCGGGTGCGCTGCGCGAAACCATTTCAGAACACATCAAGGTGTTCGACAGCATGGAAGATGCGTATTTACGCGAACGCGCATCCGACGTGCGCGATCTGGGGCGCTGCGTGTTGATGCACCTGCAAAATCTCACTGCCGCGCCGATTCAGTACGCAGCGCAAACCATTTTGGTGGGTGAAGAAATTAGCGCGATGCAGATTGCCGATGTCCCGCGTGAAAAGCTGTTCGGCATTGTTTCTACGACGGGATCGGGATCGTCACACGTCGGCATTTTGGCTCGTGGCATGGGCGTTCCGGCAGCGATGGGCGTGGCCGATTTACCGGTGAGCCGCGCTGAAGGGCGCGAAATGGTGGTTGATGGCTATCGCGGGCGGGTTTATGTCTCGCCGGGTCCGGCAGTGCGGTTGGAATATCAACGCCTTGCCGAAGATGATGCCGTACTCACCAACGAATTGCAGACGCTCTGTCATCTGCCTGCCGAAACCACCGATGGTTACTTGCTGCCGCTATTTCTCAACACCGGCTTGGTGTCGGAAAATCGCCCGCTGGGTATTGAAGAATCTGCGGGCGTTGGTCTTTATCGCACCGAATTACCATTCATTGTGCGCGACTGTTTTCCGAGTGAGGCAGCGCAGATGTCGAATTATCGGCACGTATTGGAGCTATTTGCCCCGCGTCCGGTGACGATTCGTACTCTCGACATTGGCGGCGATAAACCACTGCCGTATTTCCCCATGCACGAAGCCAATCCCTTTCTCGGCTGGCGCGGCATTCGGATTACGCTCGATCATCCTGAGATTTTCCTAACGCAGGTACGCGCAATTTTGCGGGCAGCGATTGGATTAAATAATCTGCAAATTCTCATTCCAATGATTAGCAATGTTGGTGAAGTAGACGATGCACTGCTGTTAATTCATCGCGCACACGATGAATTATTGGAAGAAGGTTATCAGGTGAAAATGCCGCCAGTGGGCGTGATGATTGAAGTGCCAGCAGCGGTGTATCAAGCAGAGGCGCTGGCGCGGCGCGTCGATTTTCTATCCGTCGGCACGAATGATCTCACGCAATATCTGCTGGCGGTCGATCGCAATAATCCGCATGTCGCTAAATTATATGATGAATTTCACCCAGCGATTTTGCGGGCGCTGCTGCAAATCATCACTGGCGCTCGCGTGCACGGGCGCGAAGTGAGCGTCTGCGGCGAAATGGCTGGCGATCCACTGGCAACCTTTCTGCTGCTCGGAATGGGCGTGCACAGCCTGAGCATGGGCGCGGGAAGTCTGCTGCGGGTCAAGCGCGTGATTCGCAGTATCAGTCGCGCTCGCGCTCGTGAAGTGTTGAAAGTGGCGCTGCAATGTGAAGATTCGGGTTCGGTGCGCCGATTGCTGCTGGATGCGCTGGACAGCGTTGGGCTGGGTGCGTTGGTGCGTCCGGGGAAATAGCAATTTCTGAGCAGAAGTTGTCAGTAATCATACGGTTCATGACACATTACAACAAGGATTGAAACCCGGCGGCGTTTAGGAGCAACATCAACAAGCTGGTGGTTGCAACGCTAAATCCATTACAACAAGGATTGAAACTGCGTAGCGTCACGTCAAAAATTGGTCATCAGGAATTTAGATGGTCATCAGGGGTCTTTAGAATAGTGTCAATCCGATTGTGTTCGGTTAACCGCGCTTACACACAGTGCGCCAAATATTTCGTGGTTGGAATTCTATGCCAAAAAATCCCCAGGACGGGCGAACCTTTAGCCTGCGCCTAAAACTGCTGCTGGCCACCGGGATCATCCTGATCCTCACGGCGGGCACCATCATCGCGGTGGCCACGCTGATCTTCCGCGACACGATCCAGACCGCCACCGACTCCATGACCGCCAACCTCTCGCAACAAGCCGTCGGGATCATGACCGAGACGGCGCTCGGCACCAGCCAGGAGGTTCGTCGGCTCTTGGCCGTGACCCTCGCGAGCGCCTCGGTCATGCAGCAGCAGATCGCGCGCTCGGCGCTCGGCGCGGGCGAGATGCCCCCCTACGACCGGGAGCAACTGAAACGCCTGGTGCTCAATACCCTGGAGAGCAATCCCTTCGTCAGTGCCACCTATGCGCAGTTCGAGCCGAACGGCTATGACGGCAAAGACAGCGAATATGCCGGGAATCTGTCCCACAGCTCGCAGAGCGGCACCATCGAGATCTATTTCACGCGCGAGGGCGAGCGGTTCGTCTTTCACGAAAACCCGGACGCGAGCTGGAAATATGACGAAACGCGCAACGCCTACGGTCAACGCGAGTCCGAGTGGTATCTCTGCCCGAAGGAGCGCCAGCAGACCTGCATCGTCAATCCCTACCTTTTCGAGATCAGCCCGGGCCACAAAGAATTGATGACGAGCATGACCCTGCCGCTCGTCGTCTCCGGTCAGTTCATCGGTGTGATCGGCATGGACATCAATCTCTCGGCCCTCCAGACCGCCGCCGAGGCGATCGCCAAGCGGCTGTTTGGCGACAAGGGCGATCTGATCCTGGTCAGTCAGGATGGGCTGATCGCCGCCTCGACGCGCTTCCCTGAGCGGCTCGGCCAGCGTCTGAGCGAGGTCGCGCCGGAACTGGCGACCGCCGTTGCGGTTCCCGGTCAGGGCAAAAGCGGCGACCGCTGGCTCCACAGCCTGGCGATCCCCATCGCCAACGCCTCCTGGACGCTGTCCATTTCGGTGCCGGAGGCCGACATCCTCGCCGCCGCCAACGCGCTGCGGGGGGAACTCCAAGCTAACTTGCGCACGTCGCTCCTGAAACTGGCTGGCGGGGCCGCGTTCATGACCGTGCTCGGGCTCCTGGTCATGGTGATCCTGATGCGCACCATCACCCACCCGCTGGCGCAGCTTGCCCAGGGGATGCGGGCGCTGGCCTCGGCGGAAGGCGACCTGACCGCCAAGGTCATGGTGCGTCATCACGTCGAACTGATCGAACTGAGCAAAAACATCAATCGCTTCGTCGACAAGCTGCGCCAGATGATCCTGGTCATGAAGGAGCAGAGCCGAACCCTGTCCGGTCATTCCGCCGATTTGGGCGACTATGCCTGCCAGGTCGGACAGGCCACGGCGACTCAGAATACGCAGATCGACAGCGTCGCGACCGCTATGACCCAGATGTCGAGCACCGCCAGCGAAGTGGCGAATCTTGCGCATCAGACGGCACAGACCTCGCAGGCGGCGGCAGAACATATTGATCTGACCCAGCAAGCGCTTAACGGTACGAAAGACAAGGTGGGACTGCTCTCACGCTCGGTTGAAGATGCGTCCAACCAAATGCGGCAAGTTGCCGAGCGCAGTCAGGCAATTGACGGCATTTTGGTAACAATCCGCGAAATCGCTGGGCGCACCAATTTGCTGGCGCTCAATGCCGCAATCGAGGCAGCACGAGCCGGTGAACAGGGGCGGGGATTTGCCGTTGTTGCTGAGGAAGTCCGCCATCTGGCCATGCGTACTCAGGCCTCGACTAAGGATGTAGATGACCTGATTAAAGGGCTGCAAAATGATGTGAAACGTGCCGATCAGCTCCTCCACGACAGCCGTAGCGAGATGGAGCAGACCCTGACCTTTACGCATCGCAGTTCCGAATTGCTTGATCGTGCCGTTCTGGATGTCCGGCAAATTGACAGTCATGCGCTACAGGTGGCTACCGCTGCTGAAGAGCAAAGCCAAGTCAGTGAAGAGATCAATCGCAGCATTACCGCAATTGGCGATGCTGCGCAGGATTTGGCGCATCTGGCAAAGGTCTCTGAAGCAGCAACGCAGGCGACCCATGGCGTCATTCGGACGCTCGACGATCAGCTCAATCTGCTCAAGGCATAAGCGCAATCTAGCCGACTGATTGCGCTCGTGCGAGTGTCATTGCCGTTAGATACGCCCGGCTAATGCCAATGGTGGCAGTGATACCGATTGGTAGTGATCCTATTTATAGGGTAGATTTGCGAACTCTACCTATTTTCTGGTTGATAGCGTTGCATTATAGTGATGTATGAAATACCAAATTGCTCCGATATGGTTGGTAAGTTTTTTAGAAAATGATAGGGTTTTTCTCACTAATCGAGAGATGCGCTGCCGAAACGTACAGTTCAATCGCTCAATATGATTTGTTCGTCCGCTTTCTTTGCCAACAGCACGATGGCGTTTTGATGGAAATATCATTCCATAAGCTGCCCAAAAATCGGTATAACTTACTGCGCATTGGCGATAAATAGGAGGCAAAGAATTCCATAATCCACGTGCAGATTTTTCACTTCTATCTCCAATGTACGCGCCAACAATTTCACGTGTGCGAGTATCGATCGCCAACCAAAGCCATTGTTTATTCTTGAGTTTATGTACAAATGACCACATTTCATCACACTCAATCGTGAGTCGTCCCCTGCGTTTTTTACTCACTTCAACGTGACGTGGAATTGATTCGTATTTTTCATTGACATAGCGTTGCAACCAAGATTTTGAGACGCCAACGATTCGAGTAATAGCGGCTAAAGAAACCCGCTCTAAAAGTAAGCGATCAATCAAAGATTTCTTTTCATCAGAGATCTCGCCCTTAGCAGGGTTTAATACAAATTGCCGTCCACAGTCTTTACATCGGTACATTTGCTTATTGGTAGCATTAAAACCGTTTTTGACGAGAGATTGAGAGTGGCATTTAGGACAGTGCATAAAAATAACTCCAACTGAAGTACATAGCGGTATTTTAATTTTATCCTATAAATATGATCACTACCTAAACTATAAAGGTTATCAACAGAGTAACAAAACTGAAATTTTTTCTAATTTTTCAATTGCAGATTTTTTTGTAACTTACAGCTCTTTTTTTTCTAATATGCCGAAAAGAAAAGCAGGCGAAGATGATGGCGATTACACGACGGATTGGCTCGTTATTTCAAAGCAATATCGGGCTAAACAAGGATTTAAATGCGAGTTTTGTAGTGTCGATCTTTCTAATCACACAAGATTGCTTCATACACACCATAAAAATGGTGTAAAAACTGATAATCATTATTCTAATTTACAAGCACTTTGTATTGATTGCCATAAAAAACAACCTAGTCATGGGAAGATGTTTGTACGCCATGAAGATATGCAGTTGATTACGCGATTGCGTCAAGAACAGAAAAAAGATAACCAAGGTCTAGGTTGGGATAATATTTTTAATATGGCAGATACCGGTGTTCACGGTGTTCTACACTTGTGTCGCTCAAAAAAGAGACCTCCACCTATAGTGGGTTACGCGATTCAAGATGCAAATGGTATTGTTGTTGCGCAACTCGAACTTGCTTGGCCATCGACAAAATTTGGTGTCGCGATTTCTGTTAATGATCTTGAAATTGCACGCAGCAATGGCTGGAAAGCGTTTTCGATGATGGAAGCATTGGAGGCGCTAGATCGCCGTTAATGTTGCGGTAATACTACAACTCGCATTAAAAGAAATGTGAGATTAACCATCTTGATCGGAACAGTGCGAAATTCCAATAATCTGTTAGTGATAACCGGCATACGAAAACTCTCGCTTCCGCCACCTCTTCTCATCTGTATTCTTTAATTGATTCCAATCCACACCACGACACGATTAAACCGCATCATCAATACGGAATTTGTGGCGTGGAATCCATTCCGGCATGGTTCACATCACGCCAAACATCCGCTGCCCGCTACCCCGCGCTAAACTAGGACAAACCGATGCACCTCCCTGTTTTATTAGAAGAAAGTGTGACCGCGTTGGTGCACAACCCCGCCGGTTGTTATGTTGACGGCACCTTTGGGCGCGGCGGTCACAGCCGCGCAATTTTGGCGCAATTAAATGCAGCGGGACGTGTGCTCGCATTTGACCGCGATCCTGCAGCCATCGCTGCTGCACAAACGCTCGCTGCAACCGATTCTCGTTTCACCGCAATTCACAGTCCATTCAGTGCGTTATCTACGCATTTGTCGCAACCAGTGGACGGCGTTTTGCTTGATCTGGGTGTGTCATCGCCGCAACTGGACACTGCCGAGCGCGGATTCAGTTTTAGCGCAGACGGTCCGCTCGATATGCGCATGGATTCGAGCAGCGGCGAATCTGCTGCACAATGGCTGGCGCGAGCAACGCAGACGCAAATCATTGAAGTATTGCGGGATTTTGGTGAAGAACGCTTTGCCAAACGCATCGCCAACGCCATTATTGCAGCGCGTTTAGAACGTCCGTTGTCAACGACAGGACAATTGGCAGAATTGTCGCTCGCGCCGTGCCCACCCGCGAGCCGGGCAAACATCCAGCCACACGCACCTTTCAAGCACTGCGTATTCACATCAATGATGAATTAAATGAATTGCAGCAATGTTTAGATCAGAGTATTGCGCAATTAACTGCGGGCGGACGTTTAGTGGTGATTAGTTTTCATTCGCTGGAAGATCGCATTGTGAAACAGTTTATTCGTCGTGAAGCATTAGGTCCGGTATTCCCGAAAGGCTTACCAATTCAATACGCTGTAACGCAAGGACGGTTACGCGCTATAGGTAAACCTATTCGCCCTGCGCCAGCTGAACTTGCCACCAATCCTCGCGCCCGCAGCGCCATCATGCGTATTGCGGAGCGGTTGCCATGATGCGCAGCGGCTTTTGGTTGGTTGGAGTGCTGACGCTTGCGGTGATCGTCTCGGCGGTGGCGATGGTGTACATCAAATATGAAACTCGCTTACATTTCGGGCGGTTACAGGATTTACGCGCCCAGCGCGATGCCATTGACATTGAATGGAACCGCCTGCGTTTAGAAGAAGCTGCGTTGTCCACGCACGTTCGCGTTGAACGCAAAGCGCGTTATGAACTCAACATGTTTGCACCTCGCTTTAGCGACGTGCTTTTCATCGAGGATGGCAGTCATGGCCGATAAACCCAAACCGCGCCGCGTGCGCCCCGCACCTCCGCCTCCGCCAGCTAAACCCGATTTTCAACTGCGTCGCCGTTTACTTGTTGGCGTGTTATCGGGCGCTTTCGTGCTGCTGTGCGGCGCAGTGTTTTATCGGCAAGTGATTGAGACTGATTTTCTGCAAACGCAGGGCGAGCGGCGTTATCTGCGCATGGCGGAAATCCCAGCGCGGCGCGGCGTCATCATGGATCGCAACGGCGAACCGCTGGCAGTGAGTACGCCAGTTGAAACGGTGTGGACTGATCCGCGCAAACTGGTCACGCAGCCCGACGCGCTGCCGGATTTGGCGAAGGCGCTGGGACTGAATCCCGCTGAATTGCGCGAGAAAATCAACGCCAATCGAGAGCGCGGTTTTCTGTATCTCAAACGGCGCGTCAGTTTCGATGAAGCGCGAGAAGTGCGGCTGGCGATTGCGCAACATAAAATTGAAGGCGTTGATTTTGAAACGGAATATCGGCGCTTTTATCCGGGCGCAGAAGTTTTCAGTCATCTCATTGGTTTCACCAATATCGAAGATCGCGGGCAGGAAGGGCTGGAGCTGGCGTATGACACCCAGTTGAAAGCAGAGCCGGGGTTGCGGCAGGTGCTCCACGACGGACGCCAACGCATCGTCCAAGAAATCGAACAAATTCGTCCACCGCGTCAAGGTCAAGATTTGGTGCTCAGTTTGGATCGGCGGTTGCAGTTTCTGGCTTACCGCGAGCTGATGATCGCAGTGAAAAAAAATCAAGCCAAAGGTGGCACGTTGGTGGTGCTTGATGTGAACACCAGCGAAGTATTGGCGATGGTTAATCAGCCCGGCTACAACCCCAATGTGGAACACGAACGCGGCGGAAATGGCGGCAGTCGGCGCAATCGCGCTCTGACCGATGTGATGGAGCCCGGTTCAACAGCAAAACCTTTTGTCGTCGCAGCTGCGCTGGAACGTGGAATCATCACGCCGACCACGCGCTTTAACACCAGTGGTGGCGAGCTCAAAATCGGCAAAAACATCGTGCGCGATACGCACAACTACGGCAATCTCGATGTGACTGGAATCATTACGAAATCCAGCAATGTCGGCTCGGTCAAAATTGCGCAAAAAATGGATTACGCCGCGCTGTGGGATTTATACGACCGGCTAGGTTTTGGGCATTTAACCGGCGTGGGTTTTCCCGGTGAGAGTACTGGGCGACTGCGGCATCATTCACGTTGGCGACCGTTTGAACATGCAACCATGTCATTTGGTTACAGTTTTTCTGTTACTGCGCTGCAACTGGCGCAGGCTTACGGCGTGTTGGCTGCAGATGGGATGAAGCATCCCGTGACGCTGATTAAACGCGAACCAGGTAAAACCGCGATGAAACGAAAATCAGTGCGCGTACTCGGTGTCGATACCACACGCAAATTGCGGGCAATGATGGAAACGGTGGTGTCTGATCAAGGCACTGCGGTTAAAGCCAAAATTCCCGGTTATCGCGTCGGCGGTAAAACCGGCACAGCGAAAAAAGCCAGCGCACATGGTTATGGTGTCAAACGCTATCAATCTGTTTTTGCGGGATTTGCGCCAGCCGGTAAACCGCGTTTGGTGATGGTGGTGATGATCGACGAACCGGGCGGCAAGGATTATTACGGCGGTTTGGTGGCTGCGCCGGTGTTTCAAAAAGTGATGGAAGGAGCGTTACGCTTTTTCAACGTGCCGCCAGATGATCCGCAACCGTCGATGCTGCTGGCGCATCAAGGCGACGAAGAACCAGAGCTGAAAAAGGTGCCTTGAGTATTTCCTCATGTCGCATTTCATAGGCTCGATAACGTCTGCACAACTTGAAATTGATTGGCGAGCGCGGATTGAGGTGTGGCAATGAAGCCGGGCGATAAAATCAGACTGAAAGTAAACCCGGGGCGCGTAGGCATTCTCGGCAATGAAACTGATGGTCCACTACATCGCCCCCGTTTACTCGTGCATTTTTTCGATGGTGATGAGCAATTTATCCTGCAAGGAGCGCTGGAAAAGGTGGAACAAGAACCCGTTGGGGCTTACGCCATAATGAAAGCGGGTCGTTATGGTCGGATTGCTGATTTGCGTGGTGCGATTACTCATTACCGGTTGAGTGGACGACTAGCGAATTTAATTTATAGCCTCAACACCACTAACACCGAATTTTATGCCTATCAATTTAAACCAGTTTTGCAATTTCTGGAATCGCCCTGTAATGGACTTTTAATTGCTGATGAAGTGGGTCTCGGTAAAACCATTGAAGCAGGTTTAATTTGGACGGAATTGCGAGCGCGAGTCGATGCCCGCCGTTTGTTGGTGATCTGTCCGGCGATGTTGCAGGAAAAATGGCAGCAAGAATTGCTTGATCGTTTTGGTATTCAAGCGGAAATCGTGAATGCTCAAACATTGCTGAATAAACTGGAGTCGCTAAAACGTCAACCACAGCAACAATTCGCTTTAATTGCCAGTATGCAGGGCACACGCCCACCTCGAAACTGGAACCCCGACGATGCTACAGAACCTTCCCAAGCTCCCACTGCACAACTGGCACGTTTCCTTGCCACAGCTATGCTGGACGATGCTTTGCTTGATTTAGTGATCGTCGATGAAGCGCACTATCTGTGCAATGCGGAAACCTTGACGCATCGCTTCGTGCGTTTATTACGACCAGTTACTCACAACTTGGTTATGCTGACGGCAACTCCAATCCAATTGCGTAACCGCGATCTTTTCAATTTGCTTCACCTGCTCGATGAAGATGCTTTTCCTTATGAGAATTCATTTGAGCGCACCTTGCGTGCCAATGCGCCGGTAGTAGCGTTGCGTGACCGCATTTTGAATGGACAAGTTACCCAAGCAGATTTTATAGCGGCACTACAGGACGCGAGCCAACAACGCATCTTTGGCGATAATGAGCAGCTCAATTATTTACTCCAGCATCCGCCAAGCAATGAAGAATTGTTGTTACCACGCGGGCGAGCAGAAATCAGTGAGCAACTTGATCGAATCAATCCGTTAGCAAAAGTCATAACTCGCACTTTGAAGCGTGATGTGCAGGAAAATCGCGTGAAGCGCGATCCGGTAACGATTCGAGTAGACATGACACCAATTGAACGCGAGTTTTATCTTCAAGTGACTGAAGCCGTGCGTGATTTTTGTGCCCGCTTCACCGTCTCTGAAGGCTTTATGCTAACTATCCCGCAACGGCAGATGTCGAGTTGTTTGGCGGCAGCGTGTCAAGGCTGGATTGAAAAAGCAGGTGAACTAAATGATGACGAATTGGAAGAGATATTATTTGAATCGTTAAGCGATATGGACGAATCAACTAAACGACCGAATTTAGGACCACTTTTGGTCACGCTGGTTGGAATTGCACGGCGGGTTGGTGATTATCAAACACTTCATGCCGAGGACAGCAAATATGCAGGGTTGCTAGTGAATCTCACACGCTATTGGCAAGACTACCCCGGTGAAAAAATTATTCTCTTTTCCTTTTATCGTAATACCCTGCATTACCTTAAAAAAAGACTTAAAGATGATGGCATTGCTGCTGTAACGCTTCACGGCGGCATGGATAAACAAGCTGCATTACAACGTTTTAAGTCAGACAATGGATTAAATATCCTGCTTTCATCTGAAGTAGCAGCGGAGGGTGTAGACCTCCAATTCTCCAGCCTGCTTATTAACTACGATCTACCTTGGAATCCAGCACGTATTGAACAACGTATCGGTCGTATTGACCGTATCGGTCAAAAAGCGCCAAAAATTTTGATCTGGAATTTCATTTACAGCGAGACTATCGACGAACGGATTTATACACGCCTGCTGCAACGGTTAGATGTGTTTCGCCAAGCGTTGGGTAGCTTAGAAGCAATTCTCGGCGAAGAGATACACAAACTGACCTATGAGTTACTATCACACAAGCTAACGCCAGAACAAGAAAACGAACAGATTGAACAAGCGCGGCTAGTGATTGAAAACGTCAACCGATTACAGATACAACTTGAAGAAGAAGCCACCCAGCTCATTGCGCATGGCGATTTTATTCAGAATAAGGTACGCGCTGCCCGCGAGTTGGGGCGTTATGTACGAGGTGAAGACCTGCTGGCTTATGTGCGGGATTTTTTGGAGCGTGATTATCCGGGTACGCGCTTGCTGGAAGCGGATAACAATCCATTAGAACAAATACTTGAACTTTCAATTGATGCGCGTGTTGCTTTCAGTGAATTTCTGAATGCTCACCGTTTATCAGGAACGCGCATTCTCAACAGCTCTCCGCTTCGTTTACTTTTTGAAAATTGCTTTGGTCGAAATCCAGCGAACGTTGAGCGTATCAATCAGGATCACCCGTTAGTGCGTTTTGTAACTGAGCGTTTGCGACTCGCTGGTCATGGTTCGCTTTATTATCCAGTGTCGGCAGTAGAGTTATTCGGTAGTGTCATCGATCATTATGAATCTGGGGTTTATGTGTACGTCATTGTAAGATGGACGGTGTCGGGAGCGCGAGACATTGAACGCCTTGAATATCTGGTGCAGCGACTCGGTGATAATTCGATGTTTGACGGAGAACAAGCTGAATTTCTTGTGAATACCGCTGCACTGAAAGGAAAAGATTGGTTGGGGGCTATGACCAGCCTCAATCATATTCAAACTGCTGCAATATTAGACGAGTGTCGTGCCGAATTGGAACGCCGCTTTCATGCTTTTTACGCAGCACAATCACGCGAAAATCATGACCGAATTCATTTGATGGTTAATACCTTACAGCACCATCTCGACCAAAAACGCTGCGCACTCAATGAACGTATTCAAAACTGCCAGTTAGCTAATAACGAACGACAACGACGTATTATTCCGGCTTTACAAGGACAATTGAATAAGCTGCAACAAAAAATCGAGTTAAAAATTAAGGAACTACAGCTCAAAGAAAGTGTTACAGCGCATGACAGTATGGTGTCCGGTGGCGTTATTAGAGTGATTTAAATCTTTACACAAAAGGAAGTGAAATATGGTCGATTCAATACAGGACGCTATGCGTAAAGCATACGCTAATCGAGGTTTAGAGTTACCGACACAAAAAAACTCGAATGTTGCGTCAGCCAAACCACGCTCGAAACCCAAACCAAACGCCCTGCAGGTCGACAATTTGCCCAAGGATCAGATTAACCAACTCATGGTTAATGATCCGCCCAGCGAATTGTTGCCAACACAGAAAAACTTGAATGTTGCATTAGCTAAACCAACATCGAAACCCAATAACAAACCAAATGCTCCTCACCATCAAAACAAACAACCATTTCGTAAATCCAAGTCTAGTCGTTCTACTAATCAACCAATAAATCCTATACTGTCATCCAAAATACTGCAGGAACTGATTGATGTTCCAACCATTCAGTCACCTAAGCTAAGAGCAACGGCTTGTCCAGTATCGCAACCGACAACAGATGACTATCGTTTGAATATAACCCATGGAGCAAAACTAATATTTGCGGATGATCAACAGAAACAAACTTGTTTGCTCAATGCTAATTTTATTCAAGGTCATGCCACTCAATGTCATGGCGCAATAAATGATGAGCGCGAAATCGTGTTGGGTTTGGATTTTGGTACTTCCAGCATGAAAGTTGTGATTGGCGACTCTACTTTAGGAATAGCATTTGCGGTTCCATTCACTGCAGAAAATGGTATTAAGCGTTATCTTCTCCCGTCTCATGTTTATGAAACTAAAGGCGTTTTCTCGCTGCAACAAGGGGAGCAAGATTATCGTGATCTCAAACTATCCTTGATTGCCAATCCAACAAACTTAATACTGCAGAAAAATGTCATCGCTTTTCTCGCCTTTGTCATCCGCTATACACGCTCTTGGTTGTTCCATGAACATGCAGATAAATACTGCAACACGCGCATTTTTTGGAAGCTAAAAATTGGTCTTCCGGTTGCGCATCATCTCGATCAATCACTCTCAAAAGTTTTTTCTCAGAGTGGTTTGATTGCTTGGCTTGTAGCGAATACACAAGGAGAAATCACAACTGCTGTTATTGATTCCGCCAGAGTACTTTGTAATGTGCCAACCAAAGAAGATATTGAAATTGAAGTAGTGCCTGAAATTGCTGCGCAGATTTATGGCTTCGTTAAATCCAACCAATTCGACAAACGCGCCTTGAATCTTTACCTGATGGTGGATGTTGGTGCCGGCACAGTAGATTCATCACTTTTTCAAGTCAGGTCTGCAAAAGCTGGACGCTGTGACTTTGAATTTTTTACGTCAGTTGTTGAGCCTCTCGGCGTTATGAATCTGCATCGCTATCGTGTCAAGTGGTGGCAGACCGCTTTACAAAAAAATGGCGATATTAGATTTTTCCAGTCATTGGAAAAACTAAAATTTCAAACTGACCGCGAGGTCGCAATTCCTGATTACTATTCGGATTATTTTAAGGGAATCAGCGTTGGGTTTGCTGATGATAAGCAAACACCAGATAATATTTTTTTCGGAAAAGTTCGTGAGCAGGTAAAAGGAAAAACTTACTGGAAAACTTGGAAGAGCCGGCTTCTAAAGCAGGCAGAATTGCAGGGAATTCCTGTATTCTACTGTGGCGGTGGAATGCGTATGCCTTTCTATCAACGTCTACATGACCAATTACATTCGGATCCCAGCTGTAGTTGGCTCAGTGCAATTCCTCACCGAATTGAATGTCCCAAGAGGCTCAACGCACCGGGTCTTCAGCGTGAAGACTTTGATCGTCTAACTGTGGCATACGGATTAAGTTTTTTAGAAGTCGGGAAAATAACCAAAGCAATTCCACAACCAAATCAAATTGATTACCCTGTAAGTAACTGGCAGGAAAATTATATCAACAAGGATCAATGCTGAATATCTGTTGTTAATTTATTACGGCGTGTTAATTTCAAATCAATTATAGCAATGCTTTAATTTTATCCTATTGACAGGACATCAAAAAATTAAGCACAGTCTGGTTTTATTTATCTGCCTAATCATTACTGGTTGCGCAGCAGGAATGACACGATTGTATTCAGAAACTGGCTGCATTCTTCATTACACAATGTTTCGCGCTGCAATTGCTGCAACAGATGAATGGGTAGTGATTGGTCACGGCTTTTTGCGTAATCAAACCCGAATGCACGGACTGGCGCAAGCAATTGCCGCCGCCGGAATGAATGCAGTCACTGTGGATTTTTGCAATATGCGCCTGTGGAATGGTGCGCATCGCCGTAATGCGCAGGATTTAATTGCAGTGGCAACGGCGCTTAAAGCGCAGCGAGTGATTTACGCGGGATTTTCTGCGGGGGCGCTGGCAGCGTTAATTGCGGGTGCGAGCGATGCACATACGGTCGGAGTAGTGACATTGGATTTGGTGGATGCCGAGCATCTCGGTGTGTCCGCAGCGCGTGATTTTAAGCAGCCATTCATTGGTTTAGTCGGTGATCCCTCACCGTGCAATGCACAAAATAATGGTCTGTCAGTATTTACTGCGAATCCATTCGCTCGCGTGATTCACATTGACGGAGCCAGCCATTGTGATTTTGAAATGCCAACAGATTTGCGATGTCGATGGTTATGCGAAAAGCGCACATCGCCGAATGAACAACGGCGCGAGCAAATTATTCAGACAACCACGGCGTTAATCCATTCGCTGATGTTTCACGTCCCACCAAACTGATTGGGTCTTGATGAATAGTGATGTCAAGATCGGAATAAATTGCTCGCAACCGTTCTTCCACTTCATCTGCGATTTCATGGGCAGACAGCAGCGGCAATTGATCATCCAATTCCAAATGCAATTGAATAATCAGGGTTTGCCCCGATTGGCGAGTACGCAAATCATGGACACCGTGCACCTGCGGAACTGAACGTACAGTGGCGACGATGTGCTGACGTTCTTCGGCAGGGATTTCGTGATCCATTAACAATTGCACTGCTTCAAGACCAATTTGCGCGGCGCTATACAAAATATAACCGCCAATTGCCAAACCAAATAACGGGTCAAATCCCGACCAACCGGCATTTGCCAGCACCAGCGCCACTAATGTTGCAGCGTTGGTAATTAAATCAGTGGCGTAATGCAGCGCATCGGCGCGAATGGCTGGCGAATTGGTGCGGCGAATGACGTAATGCTGAATTGCTAATAACAGCAAGGTTGCTACCATCGCTAATCCGATGACAATTAAACCAATACCGATTTCTGCTACTGGGCGCGGATGTACCAGTCGATCTAAGGCTTGTAAACCCAGAAATAATGCCGATCCTGCAATGAACATCGCTTGACCGAGTGCCGCCAGCGCCTGCGCCTTACCGTGACCAAAACGGTGCTCTGCATCTGGCGGCAATAATGACCAACGCACCGCAAATAAGTTAATTAACGAGGCGGCAACATCCATTGCGGAATCGACCAGTGACGCCAATACGCTCACTGAACCAGTGAATAGCCAAGCAATTAACTTTGCCACAATTAACAGGCTTGCAGTTGCGACTGACGCATAGGTTGCTAATCGCAGCAGGTTCCCAGTTTCAATAGAAGATTGCTTGGCAGTAGATTTGGATGCAGTGTTCACAATGGCGTCACCAGTTCAAGCGGTTACAAAATAGTTTATTGATTAACGTGGCATTGATTGACGATGTTGCATTTGCGCAGCAGCGAATTCTTGCGGATCAACGCGCCCATCACCATTGCGATCAAGTTCGGCAAAAGTGGGTGCATTGGCGAGACCGCGCATTTGATAGCCCTGTTCAGAACGTTCTTTAATACGATTGGCGCGTGCTTCATAAAATTCCTTTTCCGTTAAGCTGCCATCACCATTAAGATCAAAGTCAGCAAAACTCGGCATATTGCGTCCCATACCGCGCCCCATGCCCATGCCGGGGCGATTCTGCACTGGGATTTGATGCGCAGCCGCAAATTCATCAGGAGATAAATGACCGTCGCCGTTTTTATCCACCTCAGCAAACGCAGGTGGCTGCGCTGCGCCGCGCATCGCCGTTCCCGCAGCTTGGTGCGCGTTGAGATGTGCGTTGTATTCCGGCTCGGTCAAATCCGCCGCAGGTGCGCCGCTGGCTGGCATTCCGCCACGTCCCCGCATCTGCGCAAGTGCCGCAAATTCATCAGGTTGCAGAAGACCATCACCATTGGTATCAAAGTCCGCAAAATTGGGTGGATTCGCTGCGCCGCGCATCGGCATTCCTGCGGCAGCGCGTTCAGTCATGTGCTGCTGGTGCGTGGCGGCAAATTCCGCTGGTGTAATCGCGCCATCGCCGTTTTGATCGAAAACCGCAAATGGCGGTGGTCCAAACATTGGCGGTTGCGCTAATACGGGCGCAGTCGCGCAAATGGTGGCGATCGCAAAACTACGCGCAAACATTCGAGTTGTCGTATTCATGGTTGAATTCCTTAATGAATAAAAAGTGACGCAGTTAAAAATACAAACCGCTAATTTTTAATCACGCATCGTAAATTAACTGCGTCGCGCCTAAACGGTTTAATCGAGAAATGAACAGCAATAATCAGTCAGTTGTAAAACTCGCACACTGAATCGTGCTTCAGCGGGCACTTCAAATGATTCTCCGCTGCAAATCCGTTGCCATTGATCCGAATCGGGAAGCAGTACATCCAATTCACCACTCATAATTTCCATTTTTTCTGGTGCTTGAGTGGTGAATTCAAAATCGCCAGGCTGCATGATGCCAAGTGTTTTCGTCGATCCATTCGGGAAACTCAGGGTACGACTAGAAACCTTGCCATCAAAATAAAGATTAGCGCGTTTGGTCACGTTGACGTTGCTGAATTCGGACATGAAATTTCTCTAAGCTGTTGACTTTGAAGAAGCAGCGTGTTTCATGCTGCAATTGCGTCCAGTTCAGACGTGAACTGAGATTAGCAGATTCTAGCGATATGCTTCACTAACGCTACAGCGCCTTGACTCAAGTCAAGGCTGAATCGCGCCGCTGCGTTCACACTAAATCACGGTTGTATCATTTATTTGAGGTCACTATGTATTGCAATCAATGTGAACAAACCTTTCATCAAACTGCCTGCGTTAATTCGCCCGGCGTTTGCGGTAAAAATGCTGATGTTCAATCGCTGCAAGAAACCTTGTTATTTGGTTTAAAGGGAATGGCAGCCTATGCGCATCATGCGCGACGTTTAGGCAAGTTTGATGAACAAGTCAGTGCGTTTATTGAAGAAGCGTTATTCGCTACCATGACCAATGTCAATTTCGACGTTGAAACCCTGCTTGAATTATGTCTTGAATGCGGAAGAATGAATTTGCGAGTCATGGAATTACTCGACGCAGGGCATATTGAACATTTTGGCAAGCCAGCACCGATTACCGTAAAAGAAGGTACACAAGCAGGTCACGGAATTCTAGTTTCTGGTCACGATTTACTGGATTTATGGAATCTATTAGAACAGGTTGCGGGAACTGACATTAAAGTGTATACGCATGGCGAAATGCTGCCAGCGCACATGTATACAAAGTTCCAACAACATCCCAATCTTGTTGGTCATTATGGCGGCGCATGGCAGAATCAAAAAAAGGAATTCGCCGCGTTTCCAGGACCAGTGGTTGTGACGACCAATTGCGTATTGATTCCGCCAGAAAGTTATCAAGGACGGCTGTATACGATGCGCACCGTTGCAGTGCCTGGTGGACAACGATTGGATGAAGATTTCGCACCCGTGATTGCCGAAGCATTGCGTTGTGCACCCTGTGAAGACTGTATTACTGGTCAATCAATTGTTGGTTTTCATCGCACAGTATTACTTGATCATGCGCAAGTGATTGTTGATGCAGTAAAAGCAGGAAAAATCAGCCGCTTCTTTGTCATTGGCGGCTGTGACGGCGCAGAAAAAGGTCGTAACTATTTCACCGATTATGCGCAAAATACTCCGCCAGATTCATTCATTTTAACGTTGGGCTGTGGCAAATTCCGTATTCGTGATTACGATTACGGTGAACACCTCGGTCTGCCACGTTTAATGGATATGGGGCAATGTAATGATGCCTATGGCGCAATTGCCGTTGCAGTGGCTTTAGCCAAGGCTTTTGACTGCGGAGTCAATGATTTACCATTAACGCTGGTGATTAGTTGGTTTGAACAAAAGGCAGTGGCAGTGTTGTTAACGCTACTGAGTCTCGGCGTGAAAGGAATTACCCTCGGCCCTAATCCGCCAGCATTTGTGACGCCGAACGTGTTTGCGATTCTGCAACAGCGTTTTGATTTACGGCTGACCGGCAATGATGCGCTGGGTGATTTACAACGTGCTTTAGCCGCTTAATCGTTAATGGTCTATTGTTTGAAATGAAAATCCCCCAGTAACGGGGGATTTTTAATTTAAACCTTGGCGATTTATTCGTCTTCAGTCAAACGTTTATACAGCGAACTCGGCGATAAAAAAGTAAATTCATAACGAGCGAAAGAAATAATGTCGCCATCGCGGATTTGTTGCAGTTTATTGCCAATACGCGCTCCATTGATTAAAGTGCCATTGGTCGAATCACAATCACGAATTGCAAAACTGCCTTGCTTAATTTCCAATATGGCATGGCGTTTAGAAATGGCGATGTCGGGAATAATTAAATCATTGCCGTTAATGCGTCCGACAGTAAAGATATTCTGTGCCTGATGTGTTCCCTCTTCTTTCACCAGCGGATAAATCGCATGTTTTAATGCTTCGGACAATGCGGTTGTATCTTCTTCATTGACATCGCTTTGAAAAATGAACGTTTGATTGACCTCTTGATTTTTCAAATTACGCCGCAGTGCCAATTCACCAGCTTGAATAGATGATCCCGCGAGAACTGGATGCTGAAGAAAACGCACGAAATCGGTTTGACTACAGTTTGTTGCTAAACTCTCCAAAATTTGTAAATTAACCCGACCGGATGAATTCATTAGCACACTGAGTTGACCGTGTTTTAGGAGTTCATTCTCTGGCGCAGTTTCTGTTGCATCATCATCTGCTTTTTTCTTTCCGAACTTAAAGAACATTAGTTTTCTCCGCGATTGCAAGTAAAAGGCTCAGAACGCACTAAGATAGATTGGGTAATTTGTAGGTGATTTTTTCATCGCTTGAAATGCTAATATAACCTGCTTTTAACAGCCCTTCAAAAACTTGTTCTGGACGGATTAACGGATAACTTTTAGTGATTGATTCCAGTGTATTGAGCAGCGTTTTTTTAGTGCTGGGTTTGGCCAGCTTTTGTTTAACCAACCAATTAACCGCGATTTTAATCATATCAGTTAGCGATGGAGTGACAGGAACGACCGCAACCACGGGTTTTTCTGCCTGCTTAAAGCACGACATTTCTTCAACGGATGCTGCGCGAAAAACATTGATCTTTTTTGCTCTCAAATGTTTAATTAACGGATCAAAACCGGTATCTTTTGAAATGATATGAAAAAACGCTGAAGGATCAGTCGTTATGGCAATCCCAAGATAATAAGCAATATGAAAATCCAGCGCATTTGCGCCGGGTGTTTCCAATACAATATATTCTGCACGTTCTTTCATTTTCTGCACAGCAAGTACTATTTCGATTGGCAATTTTGTGTTGTTGGGACCTAAAAAAATGCGCACATTAAATTGTTCACTTTCCAAACGTTCAAGCGATTTTAGTGGGACGTTTTCATAGTCCACAAACACATAATTTGTTTTCATTCATAAATTTCCATTAACATGATGAGATGTTTAGGTGTGACGCAGTTGTCAGTAAAAAATCATGATTGCTGACAGTCATTTTTAATTGCGTCATTGCCAGTATTATTAATGTAAATTCTTTAATAATTAGTTTGATCGCAAATCTAGCCCAGCAAACGCTAGTCTCACCGTGACTCACGCGCTACTATTATGATTCCTTTTCTGCATTTCAGAGCGATCCGCGTATGTCAAAATCATTTCTCATGCTCGTCACGGTTGCGGTAGTGATTGCCTCAACCAGTGCGTTTGCGGTCACCGATCAGGAGTTACGCGCTAAAGCGACTGCTGCCGGTTTACAAGCGTTGCCATCCGCACCGCCCGCGCCAGCAAATAATCCCATGAATCCCGAAAAAATTGCGCTGGGAAAAAAACTGTTTTTTGATCCACGTTTATCGGCTAGTGGTGTGATCAGCTGCAACACCTGTCACAACATCGGCACTGGTGGCGATGATAATTTGCCAACTTCAATTGGTCACGGCTGGCAGCGCGGTCCGCGTAATTCGCCAACGGTATTTAATGCTGTGTTTAATAAAGCGCAATTCTGGGATGGTCGCGCCGAGGATTTAAAAGCGCAGGCAAAAGGTCCGGTGCAGGCTGGCGTGGAAATGAATAATAAGCCGGAACAGGTCGTCGCTACATTAAAAAGTATGCCTGAATATGTGCAACGCTTTGGACGTGCTTTCCCGAATGAAACTGATCCAGTGACTTTCGACAATACGGCGAAAGCGATTGAAGCCTTTGAAGTGACATTGACCACTCCTTCTGCGCCTTTTGACCGGTTTATGAACGGCAATAATAAGGCTATGAATGCCGAGCAAAAAGAAGGTTTGGAGCTATTTATTCAACGCGGCTGCGCGTCTTGTCATAACGGCGTTAATATCGGTGGTCAAGCGTATTTCCCCTTTGGTTTAATTAAACGTCCTGACGCGGATATTTTGCCACCAACGGATAAAGGGCGTTTTCAAGTGACCAAAGCGCCAGCCGATGAATACGTTTTCCGCGCTGGACCATTGCGCAATATCGCTTTAACTGCGCCTTATTTTCATTCCGGTCAAGTTTGGGATTTAAAACAAGCGGTCGCAATAATGGGCACAGCACAACTTGGCGTGGCAATTGATGATGCAGAAGCTGGCAAAATCGCCACCTTTTTAGGTTCTTTAACCGGCAAATTGACCAACATCAGTTATCCAATGTTGCCAGTAGAAACTGCAACGACACCACGTCCGCAATTCTGAGTAATTCATTGTGACCACGTCCCAGCTTGAACCTTTGACTGATTTATTCAATGCCATTGAGCAGCTTAAAACTGCTGGGCACATCGAAGCTGCGTTAGCCCGTTATCGCGTTTGGCTGGCGCAGGCAGCGAATTCGCCGACGGCGTATGCAGTTTGGTTCAATCTGGGCGTGGAATTGGCGAGCTTAAAACGTCCTCACGATGCAATTGCTGCTTATCGACAAGCCATTGACATTAAAGCCGATTTTGTGCCAGCGCGGTTCAATCTCGGCACGCAATTAGAACAACTCGGTCAACATCAATTGGCGCTGACGCAGTGGCGCGACATTCTCGCGCAGCAGCAACCGGTGCTGCTCGCCGATCTGTCGCTGCACACACTCACGCTCAATAATCTCGGGCGGCTGCTCGAAATTGAACGCGAATATCCCGAAGCGGAGGCGATGCTGGCGCAAAGTCTCACGCTCGATTCCAATCAACCGAAAGCGTTGCAACACTGGCTACATCTGCGGCAAAAACAATGCGCGTGGCCGCTGTGCGCCGAATTGCCCGGCGTGTCACCAGCACAAATGATCGCCGCTGCCTCGGCACTTTCCACTTTGGCGTTGACCGACGATCCCGCGCAGCAGTTAGCAGTGGCGCAGCGATTCGTGACCGAAAAAGTCAAGCCATTGACGGAGCCACTCGCGCCAATCGGCGGTTATGGTCATCGCAAACTGCGCATTGGTTATTTGTCATCGGATTTCTGTCTGCATCCGGTCGCGCTGCTCACGGTGGAATTATTTGAACTGCATGACCGCGAGCAATTCACCGTGCACGGGTTTTGCTGGACGCGAGATGACGGTTCGCTGCTGCGGCGGCGCATCATCGCCGCGATGGATCAATTTACGCAGATCGGCAATGTGGATGATGAAGCAGCGGCGCAGTGTATTCGCGCCCAAGAAATCGACATTCTCATTGATTTACAAGGCTTAACCAGCGGAGCGCGTCCCAACATTTTGGTGCAACGCCCAGCGCCGGTACAAATCAGTTATCTCGGATTCCCCGGCACCAGCGGTCATCCCGCGCTCGACTATTTATTGGGCGACGATTATCTGCTGCCGGAATCTGAGCACGTGCACTACAGCGAACGACCGCTGCGAATGCCGCGCTGTTTTCAAGTCAGCGACCGCCAGCGCGAAGAAGCCGCGCCGTTGCAGCGGGCAACGTACCAACTGCCGGACGAGGCGATCGTATTCTGTTGTTTTAACAACACTTATAAAATCACGCCCGACGTGTTTGCGGTGTGGATGCGGATTTTGCAGCGTGTGCCGGACAGCGTGTTGTGGCTGTTGGCGGACAATCCGCAAGTGCCGCTCAATCTGACGCGAGAAGCCACGCAGTACGGCATCGATCCAACGCGACTGCGTTTTGCCGGACGGGTTGCGCCGTCGGTGTATCTCGCCCGTTACGCGCTGGCGGATTTGTTTTTAGACACTTTTCCGTTCAACGCAGGCACGACAGCCAACGATGCGCTGTGGATGGGATTGCCAGTGTTGACTTACAGCGGACGCGCTTTTGCCTCGCGGATGGCCGGCAGTCTGCTTCATGCTGCCGGACTTGATGCGCTGATTAGCACCGATCTGCATGATTATGAAGAGAAAGCGGTCAGTTTTGCGCATTCGCCAGAGCAGCGGCTGGCGCTGCGGCAACAGGTCGCTGCGTTGCGCCAGCAGGATTTATTCGATATGCCCACGCGCACCCGCGAACTGGAAACGCTGTATCGGCTGGCGCTGCATGAACGGTTGGGCGCAGACGCGCTGCCGGAAATCACGCCAGACGTGACCACCAGCGAGCGCCAATTTCTCCGCGTGTTCTGCGCACCGCAGCATCAAACCGACACGCTGCCGATTTTTCAGCGCGAGCAATGGCGCGAAATTCAGTGTCATCTCAACGCTGCTTCAACCGATATTCTCAGTACAATCAACAACATTACCGATGCAACGGTTGACGCGGTGTACATCAGCCACGCGCTCGAACATCTATTTTTTCACGATGCAGCGCGACTGCTCGCAGCAGCGCGGCGCGTCCTGAAACCGGATGGATTTATTGTCGTCATCAGCGCCGATTTGCAGGCAATTTGCGGGTTAATCGCAGCAAATCGCGCCACTGAGCCGCTGTATCAATCCACCGCTGGCGCGATCACTGCGCTTGATCTGCTGTTCGGTCATCAAGCCGCAATCGCTGCCGGTGACACTGGCATGGCGCAGCGCAGCGGTTTCACCCGCGACAGTCTCGCCGCTGCGCTGACGACTGCGGGATATGGGCGCGTTGGCGTCATTTCGCGTCCAGAACACTTTGATTTGTGGGCATTTGCTACCAAACGCTTGCTCGCTGCCGATGATTTTGCGGCATTAAGCCAAACAGTGTTAATGGCGTGACAGCAATAACCCAATAAAATATCAATTCTGCTATTCTGTGAATTGATAGATCATCACAGTAGTTTTTAATGAGGTTCAAGTGGCGGAAAAAGCATTGCGTTCATCAGTTCAGGGACAACCCTTTAATGATGTTCTAAACGAATTACACGCGCACACTTTTAGCGGTGTTCCGGGAGAATCCGATCCGTTTACCTTGAGTGAACTGGATCGTGAATATATTGCGTATGCGTTGGCGCTATATTATCAATGCGACCATTGTCATCAATATCATGGGCGCACGGTAGCGCGGCTGCGTGAACAATCGAATTGTCCCGATTGGGATTGGCAAGGTGAAATTGTCAAACTCATTTTATTCTTGCGCACCAGCCACGACAGCATTTCTATTATGGAATGGAATGGTTGGATTGAAGCGTGGCGGAATTTTTCTGATCGTGTTCATCATCATCGTCAGGGACTGGGTAGCAATATCGCTTATGCGATTGGCATTGCCCGCGCCGATGAACATTTAATGACAGTTGCTTTCGATTCATTGGTCACGTTGTATCCAGATGACGCAACGTTATTGGGTGTCATTCGTGATATTGATCGCGTGGTGGTTTTTATGAAGGCTGCGACCTCGAAAAATCGCACCGATCCGATTTTGCGTGAGCAATTAAAATCGCGTGGAATTCGCGTGTAACGATTGCGTTAGTTAACCGCAAAGCCCCAGTTTCTCATCGCAGAAACTGGGGCTTTTTTATTGTCATTTCAGCGGTGAACGCAGCATAAAATCAACGTGCACTGCATCAAATGGGAATTCAATTGCGCCATCTTCGCGCCGATTTAATAAACCGGCATTGACTAATACATGAACATCTTCGTGTACTGCTTTGACATGACAACCCACACGCCGCACAATTTCGCACAAGCTCACTGGACCCAATCCAGTAATTGCACCGAGAATTGTCCAGCGGCGCGGTGTTAGGGTTTGCCACAGGTCTTCAAGCGTTTCAAATCCCCGAAAGTTATCCTGTAATTCACCATTGAGTGCATTCAAAAATCGGGAATTAAGCGTATCTCGACTGAGAACGCCAATAGTCACTGTACTCATTGTTTTTCTCCATGATAATCATCGACACGTTGCCAGAATTCAGTCAATAGCGCCGGAATATCCTGAATTGAATCAGCTGCAGTGTTGAGACGATCCCTACTGCCTTTCTTATCCGGCGCATTATTAAAATGCAATACGCAAACACCACCTACAATTAAAGCCAGTCGATAACGTAAATGTGCATGATGTTCCGCTGTTGTATCAATCACTCGCCATACTCTTAATTGCACAAAAGCCTGTTCACCCTGTTTAAGGTGCGCATTAAAGAGTTCTTCAGTGTTTTCTGGTTTCATGGCGTTATATGGTGTGTTTGAAATAGAGGAATTAAGACGATTTCAAAGTGAAGCCGCCAACATTCGCGCTGCGCCGAAATCAGTTTTACCGCTGCCGAGTTTGGGAATTGCTGCCACTGTTTTTATAAACGCAGGAATTTGTAATGCCGGAACGCCTGCGGCTAATAAGCGCCGCCGCAATTCTTCAGCATCAATTTCGCCAGCGACGAGTAATAAAATACGTTCACCCTTGCGTTCATCCGGCATATTCACTGCAATCAATTCTAAATCCGGCTGTTCTAATACCCGCCGCACCTGCTCTTCAATAGCGCTTAAACTCACCATTTCACCGCCGAGTTTCGCAAAGCGTGAATAGCGATCCACAATCGTTAAAAAGCCGTCTGCATCTAAATGTCCTTTATCGCCAGTTTTATACCAACGTATTCCGTCGCGTTCGAGAATCGCTGCGGCTGTTTTTTCTGGCGCATCGAGATAACCGCGCATCACCTGCACCCCGCCGATCAAAATTAACCCGTCGGTGTCGAACGGCAGCGGTTCCAAAGTGGCGGGATCGACGATGCGGAAACTGGTTCCCGGTAACGGCATTCCGACGCTGCCAACGCGAGCAGTGGTTTGAATTTTCAGGTTTTCCGTGTCCAGTTCATCCGGCACGTTGACGCTGGCAACCGGCGTGGTTTCGGTCACGCCATAGCCTTCGTAAATCGGTTGGTGAAATTTCAACGCAAAGGCTTCGCGCACCGCTGGTCCCAGCCGTTCTGCGCCAGCAACCACCAATCGCAATGATTCCAGCATTGGCGGATAGACGCGACGATGCCGAACGTAGAGCCGTAAAAAAGTCGCCGTGCCAAACAACACGCTGGCGCGATGCCGCGCAATCGCTTTGGCTGCGCCGACGACATCGGTTGGATCAGGATGGCAAATCATCGGGATGCCTTCGAGCAGTGGCAGAAACGTTGTCACGGTTAAGCCAAACGCATGAAATAACGGCAGATTCGCTAAAATCCGATCGTTGTGTTCGACGTTGAGCACATCAGCCACTTGGCGCACGTTGGCGACGAGATTGCGATGCGTGAGTTCGATGCCCTTCGGCGTGCCTTCGCTGCCACTGGAAAACAGAATCGCTGCCGTCGCCTCCGTCGTGCTCGGCAGATTAAACCGCCGCAATAACGCCCAAGTCGGCAACACACTGACTCGCGCCAGCATCGTTACGGCGCGACCGCGACTGATTCCGGCGCGAATGTCTTCCATCGGATGCAGCGCCACGTCCGCCAAAATCACCCGTACATCAATCCCGCGCTGCGCCAACTTGTTGATAAACCGCTCGGCGGTGATGACATGCGCAATTCCTGACTGCGCCACGCTCGCCCGCAGTGCCTCGGCGCTGGCGCTGTAATTCAGATTGATCACCGTTTTTCCGGCGAGCAGTCCCGCGAGATTGGCAATTGCGCCAGCACTGCTCGTCGGCAACAAAATGCCGATCCGCGTTTCTGGCACTCGCTGCCGAATCCACTCCGCAAACAGCATGACGGCGGTAATGAGTCGCCGATTGGTCAACACCATCCCGTTGGAATCGATAATCGTCACTGCGCCGAGACGACGTTTCGCAGTGGTCAACCACGCCAGCGGCAGCGTCGGCAAGCGCGTGACGTGGATTTGCCACGCGATCACCGACAAATCAAACACGCGCTGTTTGACCACGGCGGCGCGGGTGTGCAATGGCAGCGGTGGTCCAAAAGCAACAATCACCTCGCGCCGCGCCATGCTGCGCCGATTGCGTCGCAGCGTCGGATTCGCAGCAGAAAACCGACTGCTCCACAATCCGTAGTGATACAGCGGCACAATCACGCCCGCGCTAGCCGCCTGCGCCGCCAATTCAAATCCACGCCGAAATTCGCCTAACTGCCCGTTTTTACTCAACGTTCCTTCTGGAAACACGCACACCACTTCGCCCGCATCCAACCACGCCGCAACGGTGCGAATCGCCTGCCGACTGCCGTCGCGGGAAATCGGCACCACGCCAACCGCGTCGAGCAGCCAGCGCAGATACCAACGTTGATAAATCGCCCGCTCCATCACAAACCGCACCGGACGCGGGCTGGCCATCTGCAACATCGCCCAATCAATCCAACTCACATGATTGCCCAGCAGCAATACGCCGCCGGTCGTCGGAAGATGCTGCGCTCCAATAATCGTCAATTGATACCGCGCAGCCATCAATCGCGCAATCACGAATTGCAATAGCGGCTGCGGCAATTGCGCAAGGCTATAAATTGCGCCTATTCCCGCAATGAATGCCAGCGCCAGCAAGAGTGATAAACTGCCAAGATTAAAATAAGCGGCTGCCACCGTTAATGCGAGAAAGATCAGCATTGCACTGTTTTGAACAAAGTTATTGGCGGCAAGAATCCGCCCCAATTCAACTGCTGGCGCATTTAGTTGAATCAACGCATTCAGTGGTACGAGCAGCAATCCCGCCAATACGCCAAGTGCTAAAAAGTTTAAAGCATGTGCGCTGGCGCTGGGCAATGTCGGCATAATGAATAACGCCAGCGCAATTCCACTTGCGCCAACCGGAATTAATGCAGTTTCAATGCGCTGCCGCGATAATCGCCCAGCAATCATTGAACCAATAATGATACCCAATCCGGCGCAGGCTAAAATACCCTGAATCACCACCGTATTCATTTCGCCAAGCGAATCTTTAGCAAAAGCGGGAAATACTGCCAACAACACTTGCGAAATTGACCAAAACAGCGCCAAGCCAACAATTGAACGCCAAATCACTGGACTATTCCACGCGGCGCTAAAATTATCAGTTAGATAACGTCCGCTGCGATAAGCTGCCCAATCAAATGCCAATAAATTACCTGTTGCCAACTGCGGCAATTGATACGCCAGCGTGACTTCAATCAATGAGCACAGCACCAATAGCCAACCGAGCGGTGCAATCAGGTGCATGATTTCGCCGGGTGTGGTAAACGATGCAGCAGTGAGTTGGCTTTCAAACAGAATGGAAAATACGAAAATGCCCGCGAGAATGGCGGTGGTTGTGGTCGCTTGCACCCAGCCATTCGCGGCAGCCAGTGATTCTTTTCCGGTCAATTCTTTGATGTAGCCATATTTCGCTGGCGAATAGATTGCTGCCTGCGCACCCAATAAAAAAGTCATCGCAAAGGCCGGCCAAAACCAACCAAGATAATAAAATAGCGTGATCGCCAGCGTGAGTGCAACCGCGATCCATGCACTAATACGCATCACTTTATTTTTCGGAAAGCGATCAGCGAGAAATCCCGACGGTGTAAATAATAAAACGAATGGTAGCAGAATGAGCGCATTAACAATGGCAGTTAATAAGATTTGCGCGTCACCGTCATAGGTTTTGAACAGCGTATTTTGAATGATAATTTTATGCCCCAAATCCACAAAAGCATTCAAAAAAATCATGACGATATAAAATAAAAATCCGGTAATGCGGAGTAATTTGCCCATTATAAACCTCGGCAAGTGATGATTAAATTAAATTGATGTTTCTAGTGCGGGTGGTTGCCAATCGCCAACGATAACACGATTGCGGCCTTCATTTTTAGCTTGATACAATAAATCATCAGCGCGGTGATAAACGCTTTCCCAACTTAACGGTATTGCATTGGCGTGATCAAACGCATTTGCTGGAACACAGAGTAAACCAAGTGATAGCGTGATCACTGGCGCGACTGCATTGCCTGTATGCGGAATAGCAAGTTGTTCGGTAGCAATGCGTAATTCTTCCGCAAATTTGAGTGCGTTGCTATGATTGATTTCAGTTAATAACACAGCGAATTCTTCGCCACCTACACGAAAAGCAAAATCACCGCCTCGGCGCGTATGCTCGCGTAATAGCGCACCAACCCGCTGAAGCACTACATCACCTGCGGGATGTCCGTAACCATCGTTATACAGTTTGAAATAATCAATATCGATCAATAACAAATGTAACGGACGCTGTTCGCGCAATGCGCGTCGCCATTCACGGGGCATAATTTCATGGAAATAACGGCGATTAAATAATCCGGTTAATTCGTCAGTAATCGTTAATAATACGATACGCGCATTGGCGTTGCGCAACGCTTCATTAAAACGCGTGAGGCGATGATTCCAAAATAACATTGTAAGCAATAACAAAATACCGCCACTAAAATATGGCCACAGCCAACGATAATCGACTGTTTGTTCATAGCGCACTGATGTCCAACGATCGTGAACAGTTTTAATTTCTTCGGGGCGCAGACTGACTACTGCTTTGGATAAACTTGATAACAATAGTGGTAATTCTTTGCGCACTCCAATTGCCAAATCGTAGCGTTCACTAAGATTGCCAGCAATTTTGATATTGAGAATGTTTTCGTGCTGTGCCGTCCACGCAATCGTTGGCATTAAGTCGATATAACCAAACGCATTACCCGCGGCAACAGCGCGGAGTGCGGTCGCTATGTCGCTGGCTTCAATGATGCGCATTGCTGGATATTGACGACGCAATAATTCAATAGCGGCATGACCGGAAACCATCATAAAGGTTTGATCGGAATAGTGATGGAGATCGCCATTAAAAGTGTTATCGGTGCGGATGGTAACGACGAGCGGTTCACTCAGCAGTGGACGAGTAAAATTGAGATATTCGCTGCGTTCTGGTGTGATTGCTGCACCCAGAATCATGTCGCAACGTCCAGCGCGAATCGTAGCGAGCGATTCATTCCAATTCGCGGTATAGATCAATTGGGTATTGCTTCCTAGTCGCTGCATGAGTATGGCGACAAAATCAATAAAAATCCCTTGTGGATGAGCGTCTAGCGTTAATGACTCAAACGGCATCCAATTCGGATCAAGGCATAGTCGAATTGGATCAATGCGATTCAGAAAATCACTTTCTTCAGTGCTGAGACTCAATGGTTGATAGTTCGCTGCTTCGCTATTAGTGAGCGGAGCGAGAAACCAACGCGCCTGAATACGCTGGCGCTCTGTTTCAGTGATTGCGCGTAATCCTTTATTAATAATGCTAATGGCTTCTGGCCAGTCATTGCGAACGCCAAATACAAGATCAAGGGATTCGTTAATAGATAAAGCAAATTGCAAATAAGGGCTACCAATACGATTGGCGCGATACAGCATTGCACCATTGTCGAAAGTCGCATCTGCTTGCCCAGTAGAGACGGCTTCAATCACGGCATCTACGCTGTCAAGTAGCATAATGTGCGAGCGCGGAAAGCCTTGTGCGACCTTTTCATCGGACAGATTGCCGCGATGAATAGCGATGGTGCGTCCATCTAAATCGGCGCGGCTGCGAATGTTGAGCGGATTGCCTTTAGTGACGAGAACAAACTTGTTAAGCCGAATGTAAGGGTCTGAAAAATTGAGATAAACGTGGCGTTCAGGGTGAATAGCGCCGGTGCTAAGACCGTCGATTTCGCGCCGTTGGGCTTGGTCCTGACGCAGCCGCCAATCACCGGGCAGCAGGCGAAATTCAAGACCGGTTAAATTCTGTATTTTACTAATAATATCAAAATCATAACCGCTTATTTGACCATCATCACCGACGATGACGTAAGGTTCCCACGCATCGCCAGTGCCAAGCGTGATGATTGGATGTGCTTGAATAAATGCCAGTTCTTCGGTAGTGAGGGTGACAGATGAGCTGGCGAATGCAGATGCTGACCATAGCCCACCATAAAATGCGAGCACTGCATCTAAAATAAATAACAAGATCAATTGCTTCACATTCATAAAACCCAGTCACGCCGAATGTCGTTATGTTTTAATCGGGTTGGATGTCATCCTAGGTGCGGGTGTTGCCGTTGGCAAATCAACGCACCTCCACTTCAATTGCCCACTTAACAATTCTGCGTTACCTTGATTCGTTTCCCATCACCTACCTCCATCGCGTCGGCAGCACCTCAACGCCGCGTTGATGGCGAGAACCCGAAACCATGTGCGGCATTGTTGGTATCGTTGGTAAAAGTCCCGTCAATCAATCACTTTATGATGCGTTGCTGGTGTTACAGCATCGCGGACAAGATGCCGCTGGCATTGTGACCTGTCTGGGTGAACGCTTGTTTTTGCGCAAAGATAATGGGCTTGCCCGCGATGTTTTTCAGACGCGGCACATGATTCAATTGCGCGGCAATACCGGCGTTGGACATGTGCGTTATCCGACCGCTGGCGCAGCGAGTTCCGCCGAAGCGCAACCGTTTTATGTCAATTCGCCTTATGGAATCGTATTGGCGCACAACGGTAATTTAACCAATGCCGATGCGCTTAAACGTGATTTATTTGTGGATGATTTACGTCATCTCAATACCGAATCAGATTCGGAAATTCTATTGAATATCCTTGCCCACGAACTGCAACAACAGGGCAAATTGCGTATTGATGAAAAAGATGTATTTAATGCTGTTTCTGGAGTGCATCGGCGTTGTCGCGGCGGTTACGCAGCAGTAGCAATGATTCCCGGTTTCGGTGTATTCGGTTTTCGTGATCCCAATGGTATTCGTCCATTAGTTTATGGTCGCCGCGAAACCGCTGACGGCACTGAATACATGATTGCTTCTGAAAGCGTCGCGCTTGATACAATCGGATTTAAAATTATCGCTGATGTCGCGCCTGGTGAAGCAGTGTTAATTACTGTGGATGGTCAACTTTACACGCATCAATGCGCGACCCAGCCCGTGCTTTCACCCTGCATTTTTGAATTCGTTTATTTCGCCCGTCCCGATTCAATTATTGATAACATTTCAGTACATAAAGCGCGGTCGCGCATGGGTAAAAAACTCGCCACGAAAATCAAACGTGAATGGTCAAATCACGATATTGATGTCGTCATTCCAGTACCCGATACTAGTCGCACTGCCGCATTGCAATTAGCCAACCATCTCGGCATTAACTACGCTGAAGGATTTATTAAAAACCGCTACATCGGACGCACCTTTATTATGCCCGGGCAAAAAGTGCGCAAGAAATCAGTACGCCAAAAACTCAATGCCATCAATTTAGAATTTCGCAAAAAGAACGTGTTATTAGTTGACGACTCCATTGTGCGCGGAACCACCTCGCAACAAATCATTCAAATGGCACGAGATGCTGGCGCACATCGCGTTTATTTTGCTTCTGCTGCGCCACCAGTGCGTTATCCGAATGTCTACGGTATTGATATGCCAGCCGCCAGCGAATTGATTGCGCACGGACGTACTGAAGAAGAAGTCGGGCGTGAACTCGGTACTGATGGTTTAATTTTTCAAGACCTCAACGATTTAATTAGCGCAGTGCAAAAGAAAGGAAAAAGTCACGTTGATCGCTTTGATACCTCGGTATTCGACGGCGTTTATGTGACTGGTGACGTAACGCCAGAATATCTACAGGCTTTAGAAACACGACGTAATGATCGTGCAAAACAACATCATTTAATCAGTAGTGAGAGCGCCCTTGATCTCTATAACTCCGACTGATGCTACATCTGCGCAAAATACTTTTTTACAACGTCAATTAGGAATTAGAAATGGTCTCTTTAGAATCACTGAATAGGGAAGATTTTAGTTTTGCAACTCGTGCAATTCGTACTGGTCATTTGCGTACTGCTGAAGGCGAACACAGCGAACCTATTTTCAATACTTCCAGTTACGTATTTGCCAGTGCTGCCGAAGCCGCAGCGCGGTTTTCTGGCGAACAAATTGGCAACATCTATTCACGCTTTACGAATCCCACTGTACGCGTTTTTGAAGAGCGATTAGCCGCATTAGAAAGTGGCGAACGCTGCGTGGCTACTGCATCGGGAATGGCCGCAATTCTAGCCGTGTGTATGGGACTATTAAAAAGCGGCGATCGGATTATTGCTTCGCGCAGTCTATTTGGCAGTACTACGCTGTTATTTAATAAATACTTAACCCGATTTGGTATTGAAACCATTTACGTTCCGTTAAGTGATTTAACTGCATGGGAAGCAGCGATTGATTCGCATACAAAGCTGCTGTTTTGTGAAACGCCATCGAATCCACTGACGGAAATGGTTGATTTGCGTCAATTAGCAGAAATTGCGCATCGTCACGATTGTGTGCTGGTAGTGGACAATTGCTTTTGCACTCCCGCGCTGCAACGACCGCTTGAATTGGGCGCAGATATTGTTATTCATTCCGCAACGAAATATCTTGATGGACAAGGACGTTGTGTGGGCGGCGCAGTAGTCGGCAATCATAAATTGGTTGGTGAAGAGGTTTATGGTGTATTGCGTACTGCGGGACCAACATTAAGTCCATTTAATGCGTGGGTATTTCTAAAAGGTTTGGAAACGTTGGAATTGCGGATGCTGGCGCATTCACAGAATGCCGCTCAACTTGCCGCATGGTTGAATGAACAACCAGCAATTGAGCGCGTGTATTATCCGGGATTAGCGACGCATCCGCAGCATTCACTAATTGGCAATCAACAGCGTACTGGTGGCGGTATTGTTGCATTTGATGTGCGCGGTGGTCAGGCAGCAGCTTGGAAATTAATTGATGCAACGCGAATGCTATCAATTACGGCTAATCTCGGTGACACCAAAACCACAATTACGCATCCAGCCACCACCACGCACGGACGTTTAACTCCTGCTGAACGTGCTGCTGCGGGTATTGGCGATGGATTAATTCGGATTGCCGTTGGCTTGGAAGCAATCGCAGATATTCAGGCAGATTTGGTGTTTTCATAGTTATTAAGTAATTGAAGCGTCATCTCCAACTGTAAGAGATGACGCTTCTTGGTTGAAAAGCACTGATCACTGTAAAGTCAATGGTTGTTAAACTGATTACTCAACCAATAAAAGTGATAGGGCGGGATGACAATCCGTTGATTAAAAAGTGCTGGCGATTCACCAGAAATCAAATCTTGAATTTGCCCGTAACGAAATATCCCTCGCGCATTTGCGCTAATTTCCTCTAAATCCAGATATTGTGGTGTTGCATCAAAGTTTGCTACTACTAACACTGAACTTGACAATGCTGTTGGATGACTACGCAGAAAGACAAATAAGTGTGGGTTAATAAGATCAATTAATTCACGGTTATTAAAATCTGCAAATGCTGGCGTATTTTTACGCACCATAATCATACGTTTAAGACCATAAAATAGTCGTTGTTCAACGCTACCACTTTCATGCCGTTGCGCAAGGCGTTGCCAATCAAGATGGGGACGATGAATCCAGCGCATATCACCAGCTTTGTTTTCATCACTTAAAAAAGAATTATCGTTTAAGGTTCCTACCTCATCTCCATACCAAATTAGCGGAATACCGCCGAAAGAAAGAATCATGCCGTGCAGCATGAGAATAAGATCAATCGTTATCTTTATTGCAATTTCATCATTTGCCTCTAACGCTGTTTCCAATCCGGCTAATGATGCTAAAGCGCCTGCGATTCGCGCATCTCCAGTTTTATGATTAAAGCCAAAAGTTCGTCCTCGTGCCGGTGAATCCTTAAAGTTTCCGGTAAACCAATCAATTAAAAAATGCCGGTGGGCATAGGGATCATAATCACAGGCACGAATATCTGCATCATCAAAACCCAGTCCAATATCATCGTGACAACGAATGTAATTTAACCAAGTTGCGCGATCTAATTTAGTGGGTAAATTTTTAATCCCACGATTAAGTAATTTTGCGTTTTTTGTGGCTACTGCATCCCACAGTAACGCCATAAAAGTGGCGTTATACGCAATCTCACATTCTTTAGCGATAATTGCATCCTCACCAAAATACTTGACGATTTCAGAAGGAGCAACAATTGCTTCTGCAATAAATAATGTGCCGGGCGCTACCACCTGACAACAATCTTTCATTAACTGTAGAATTAAATGTGCTTCGCGTTCATTTTGTGAGCGCGTTCCTATTTTTTTCCATAAAAAAGCGACGGCATCAAGACGTAAAATATCTGCTCCCTGATTTGCCCAAAATAAAATAATGTCTAGCATTTCAATAAAAACACTAGGATTAGAATAGTTTAAATCCCATTGGTAATGATTAAATACGGTCATTACCCATTGTGACATTTTAGGATTCCAAGTGAAATTACCCGGCGCTGTTTCTGGAAAAACTTCTAATAGCGTTTCTTCAAACATATCGGGAATATCCCGATTAGGAAAGGTATAGTAAAAATTTTGATACGTTTTATTGCCTGCCTGCGCTTTTTGTGCCCATTCATGTTCGTTTGATGTGTGATTCACTACTACATCAAGCGTTAATAACATGCCACGCGCACGCATTGCTTCTGATAAAAGACGAATGTCTTCTACATTACCAACACGCGGATCGAGATTGCGAAAATCACTCACTGCATAACCGCCATCGCTGGCGTTATCAGGACAACGCAGAATTGGCATGATATGGATCATGTTAATTCCGAGTTCTTGTAAATATGGCAGCCGTTGCAATAGGTTTTTAAGATCGCCAGCAAAACCATCTAAATAGAATGCCATCCCAACCCATTCTTGACTCATAAACCAGTTATAATTTTCCTCACGCTCCATATCAATTACCCGCAATACTTCAGGGCGTGCAATATATGCGCGAGCTAGCCGTTCCGTTAATTGCGTGAGTTGCGCTTTGAAATCCGGGCGCTGACCATACAGTCGGGAAAAAAGTGAATGAATTGCGTAAAAATTTGCCCCCAAACGTGTATAAAAATGGCGCAAATCTGCGCAAACCACTTGATGGCTAAGATCATCAAGAATGTCGTTTAATAAAGCGTGAGAAACTTGTTCATACATGGCAGGAATTATCAATTAAAAGTGGCAACTAACGATGAAAGCACTAATAAATATGAGCACTCATCGCTATCTTTGAATCAATGAGAACTCCATTGATTTAGCATGGTTTGATACCAGGTGCGTTCAGTACTGATTGCGCCGCGTTGTTCCACAATATGGGTCGCAAATTGTTGAGCGCGGTTTAATAGCGTGGTGAAATCCCATTGCTGCATTAAACCAAATAAGGCAACGGCAGAAAACGCATCACCTGCTCCAACAGTATCAACCAGAGTGCAGGCTGGTGGCGGTTCAATTTGAATACAAGCTCCATCTTGATTTAATCCTAAAACACCTTTACTTCCTAGTGTAACGATGAGTCCTGTGAGTTGATGTTGCTGTAAAAAATGCTGCGCAACAGTTTCTAATGGTGGGGTAATGTTATCGAGCGTCAGTGCTGATAATTTCAATAATTCATCACGATTGAGTTTAACCCAATGTGCTTCTTCAAGTAGGGCAATAGTTTTCCCAAGTGACCACCAAGGCGCACGCAAATTAACATCTAAAAAAATGTTCTCTACTCCGCCGTGTTTTATGTGCTGTAAGGTTGTAGCAGACACTAAATTACGCACAGCTAAGGTGCCATGATATAACCATTGCACTGGCGCGTAATTACTGGGGAATTGAATAAAATCATAAGCGCAATTTGGAGTAATGGTGTATTGCGGTTCACCATTATGTAATTCAACGTGCACGGTTCCGGTTGGATGCACAGGATCAAGTTGTAGTGTTGCAGTGCTTAAACCCCAATGTGTCATGTGGGTGCGAATTTGTTCTCCAGCTGCATCAGCGCCCACGGCACTAATCAATTGCGGGTCTACGCCAAGTGCGGATAAATGCCAAGCAACATTAAATGGTGCGCCACCTAATACTTGACATTCGTCACTGAATACATCGAATAAAACTTCACCAAAAATAGCTACTGTTGATGATGTCATAATACTATTCTCTGTCGTTATTCGCCTGAATTGAATGCGGCGCTTTAGTGCATCATTACCATAGATGTGCGGTCATTTCTGGATAAAAATGCGCCACGCCTTCAATAATTCCTGCGCTGTAATTTCCATTCATTCCAGCCCAACCGCCTTGAGCACAATACAATTGTGCATTCCAATGTAATGCTGCGGCTTGTTGCTGTACGCTGGTGCGCAGTGCTGCTGTGGCATTGGCAACCAGTACAGCAGGAATAGGACTGACTAAAACATCGAGGTCATTTCCACTGTCGCCAGCGAATACAGTTTTAGTTGCGTTTACGCCGGGAAGTTGCTGTAAGAATTCAATTGCTGTTCGTTTAGAAGCAGCGATTGGTACAATATCTAGCAGTCCGGTATTGGTGGCATCATCGCAGCTCCAGATGAGACGAACATTGCTGTTCTTTGCGATTAAATAATCCTGAACTGCTTGGCAAAATACCGCATCGTTTACTGAGGCAGCAGGCAACTGATAACTCACTTTATACGGCGCTTGCTGGGCTGTGGGTTGTAATGTAAGTGCAGGAAAAAACTGCACATACTGTTGCAGCAGTGCCGGTTCAGGCCAATTGGGAATGAGTTGGTCTGTCCATGCGCAAAGCAATTGCCAGCCATCATTTGTGACGGAATACAATGTTGTTCCAACATCGGCAATGACGTATTGCGGCAGCGGTAAAGCGTATTCAATCATCGCTGCTTCAATAAGAGCGCGATGACGTCCGCTGACATATGCGAGAATGACGTTTGGTGAAGCGACGAGTTGATGAAACCATCCCCGCGCCGCTGGTGATTCCGGTGCATCTCCATTCGGAATAAGTGTACGATCTAAATCCGTACACAATAACAATGATGTATTCATGGCTGAGGTGCTGGAACACTGCAAGTGTGAAAAAAATCATAATGCGCAATGGCTTCTAAAATGCCTTGCGCAAATCCCTGTTTAGCAAAATAGATACGCTCTAAATCAGAGAGATATGCCAATTCTTCTCGCCCGTTATCCAGCACGACGGCTAAAGTATTACCGCGCAGCATGTCTTCATCTGCGCCCGAGCTGCCAACTACCAATACCTGTCCCAATGGAATGCCGAAACGATGAGTAACGTATCGCACTGCTAATCCTTTGCTGGCGCGAATCGGTACGACATCAAGGAATTGCCCAAAAGCACAAGTGAGATTGACGCTTAATTCACGGGTGCGTAAATATGCTGCGAGATCATCAAGTGGTGGCGCGATATTAGAATCGTAGTGATAGGAAATTTTGAAGCGGCTTTGTTCGCTTTTCGGCTGCAATGTCAATCCCGAAATAGTGGCTAATGCTTGGCGCACTGCTTTGGGTTTCCACAGATGATCAATGTGATCTTCCCAATAATCATCACGGACAAGTCGGCTGGTGTAATGAATTTCTGTACCGGAACTGGTAATGAGTACATCCGGCACTGGAATCGCATAACGCTTAAGTTCAGTTAATACCGAATCGCGGCGACGCCCAGTGACAATACCGAAATTAGCGCAGCGTTTATGCCGACGCATCAATGCCACCAATTGCGCTAAACCTTCATCATCACCCAATAAACTGCGATCTAAATCCGTAAATAATGCTCGATCGCTATACACCAAACTGCGGCGCATTGGCGGAGTGCCGGGAATAGTTTCGTGATGATCTGCCAGTGGCGCGATGCAAGCGCGATAGGTGGCAGCATGAGCAGCCCACGCATAATGCTGGCGCACACCAGCTAAACCCTGCGCTGCATAGCGTTGCCAAAGAGCGCGATCTTCTAAAATGCGCAATAACGCAGTGGCAATTGCGTGATGATCAAGCGGATCAACCAATAACCCATTATGGCAATTGCCAATAATATCGACTGGACCGCCGTTTTCTGTGGCGACCACTGGCAACCCGCTGGCAGCAGCTTCCAATAGCGTTAATCCAAATGGTTCGGTCACAGCCGGATTAATAAATACACCGCCAGAACGCGCTGTTAAACGATAAATCTCTGCGACTTCATTCGCGCTATGATGTTTTGGCAATGCGACTTGTCCATAAAGATCATAGGCATCCAATGTAATAAGAATATCGGTTAATACGGTACGCGCTCCTTCATCGAGATCGCGGATGTCATCCCGATTGCCAGCAACAATTAATACATTTGCCAATTCGCGCAAACGTGAATTACTGCCATAGGCTTCTAATACCGCCAAGATATTCTTACGTTGATCAGCGCGAGATAGCGCCAGAATGAGCGGTTTATCAGGATCATCAAGAAACCGCGCTACTTCAGCGGCAAAAGCAATCGGCGGGTCATGCGGGCTGGGAGGATAAAATTGCTGTAAATCAGTTCCCGGAGGAATGACTTTCATGCGCTCAGGTAAATAATAATCGTATAAACTATATTGTTCTTCAATTTCATTATAAGCGCTGGTAATAATCAATTCGGCACTGGCTAATACCGTTTCTTCAGCATCAATTCGTCGCAGCATATTGTACTGCGTATCAATCTGATCACTCTCTAATCCCATTGCCAATAACCGCTGGCGTTTATCACGTCCCAAAGAGTGTCCGGTATGAACCAAGGGCGCACCAATGAGATTAGAGAGTTTCACGCCAACATAACCGGCATCAGCGTAATGACTGTGAATAATTGTTGGCCAACGCTTTTGTTCATGTAAAAAGGCAGTTAAGCGATCAACAAAACTGTCGAGATGATCCCAAAGTAATTCTTTTTGAATATAACCTTCTGGACCTGCTTCAATACGGATAATTCTAACTTTATCCGTTAACACTTCAATTAGTTCAGAATAATCAGTACTCACTGCCGAATCAATAATACAACGGGTGACCAAATCAACTTGACTGACATCATCACGTTATTTTACTCGTATTGATTAGCAATGCGCTAAATGGCACTTTGGTTATTAAACGAAACATTGCCAAAATGAAAACGTCATCTCTGCGATCCGTTTTTATTCTTGACATAAGGTGTCATAACGCGCCTTAAATACTGTTTGTCGCAGCGTATTGGCTTCTATTTCGGTCGCAGTGAGCGGCGCATCTTGCCAACACTGCGTTATGTGATCGAATACCGAAAAGCGCCAGCCGCGTCCCACGCGAAATACCGGTGTCACCTCACGTCCTGCCTGCGCCATCGCTTCGATTTTGCTTAATCCAGCGCGACGTTCTGGCGCAGCGGGCATCGTCGCAACCGCGTCATCGGTGATTTCATCCGTCGTTGCAAACGTAAACTGATGATTGTGCATGTCGCCCTGCGTATCGAACGCCACTGCGACCAAGCCCGGCAGTCGCGCCAGCAGATAACCCGCCATTAACAAACCCAGTTTTTCATTGCCCGCTTCCAGCGCAGTCAACAGCTTATCCGCCACAATTTGCGCACGTTGGTGCGCAGCGGGCGTGTTCACCCACGTTCGGCTCATCTGCCAGCCGCCCGCCATATCGCGGTCAAGTTGCGTGTAAAAATCTTCCGCTTGATTGAGAAGTGCATCTGGGACGCGAATCTGATGGGTGATGTCGTCGATAATGGCGTTGAGAATCATGTGGCGCTCCGTAAGCAACGTTTTGATATGGATTGACGGCGACCGCAGTCGGCTTGTCGCCTATTAGATTAACGCTGTATTCTTATGCGTCGATCACATACAACAATCGAAAATTGTGCGGAGACCGGAAAATGAACCAGTTTTACTACGACGCCGTGACCAAGATGGAGCAACTCGGTGTCGATGACGAATACATCCAAGGTTGGCAATGTGGCTTTCTCCAGAATCCCAAACGCGAAGAGCAACGTCTAACCGACGCCTATGAAGCGGGCTATGGCGACGGCGAAGAAAAAAACACTGAGAACTTTGGTGAATGGGTTAAGGATTAGATTCGTCGCAAGCGGTCTGAAAAAGGCGGTGATACCGCCTTTTTTTTCGTCTAAGGCACGGAGATTGCGGATGGCTCGTAACGATACAACTGCCAAATGTGCAACGGTTGCGAACAAGGCGCGACCGTCGCTTCCTGCACTGGCAGCGTTGCACAATCAAAAATCTGACGTGCTGTCGTGCATCCAAAACCTGTCAACGCTGGTGGCGTCATCCGTCGTGTCACCAACCAAAATGGCTGCTGCATCGTCGCCGGTTCCACTCGCGGCGCAATTTCTCCACGCAGATATTCTGACGGACGACTCAACTCCGGCCACTGGCTAATCTCTTGTTGTGGTTGATAAAAACGCAGCAGTGCCGTGGTTTGATAGCGATCCGCGTACACCGGCGCATCCAGCGTGCTGACAATCTGCGCCAACTCCGCAAACCCGTGGGTCTCGCGCAAAATCCGATTCAGCGCATCCGGCAGCGGCAACGCACCAGTCGCGGCATGAGCTGCGTACAGCGTCACCAGCAGCACATTCGCCAACGCTGCGCCAATCAGCCAGCGCCGCTGGTTTCGCAACCACGCCGACAACAATGGCGCAGCCGTCAACAAATACACCGCAGGCCAATTCGCTTCTACTGCGCTGAAGCTGGCGATGACTGCAAAAAATCCCAATGGAAACAGCGTTGCTGTAATTAACAGCGGTTGGGCGTGGCGCTTAAATCCCCCCAACCTCCCTTTTGCAAAGGGGGGCTTTTCGAGCGTTCCTTTTGCACCGGAGGGCGGTTCTTTTTCCCCCCTTTGGAAAAAGGGGGGTTGGGGGGATTTATCAAAGAAACTGGAATTTAAGCGCACCACCAGCGCCAGCGCGATCAAGCCCCAAAATGCCAATTGCGTCGCCAAATATCCGGTCACACTGGCGAACCGTTCACCGAGCGCCATCGCCGCTGGCGGCAACGTTGCCACCACGCCGACATCAGTCGATAACCCGTGACCCAATTGAAAGCGCATCGTCAACCAGTCGTGATTGGCGTTCCAAATGATGTTCGGCGCAAACACCACCAGCGCCAGCACCGCGCCCAAATACGGCCAAACCGTACGCAGCGCCCGCCAATCACTGCGGACAATCGCCCACAGCACCACCGGACCGATCAACACCATCGTGTATTTGCCGAGCAGCCCCAGCCCAATCGCTGCGCCCGCCGTCAACCAGCGTCGTCGATCACCCGCCAGCGCCCGCTCGCTTTCGTGCAACGCCAGCGCCCAGCCCAGCATCAATGCCGTATCTGGCGTGGTGATGACGCCGCCGATCAAGCCGATCAATGTCGTTCCTGCCAGCAGCAGCGCCAGCGCCACATCCCGCGCATCGCTCAAACCGCACCGGCGATAAAACCGCGCCAGCACCAGCAGCGTGATCAATCCGGCGCTGATTCCACCGAGCCGCGCCGCAAATGCCGAACCCGATTCCAACCAAGTTGTCACGCCGAGCAGCGCCACGCCCGGCGGATGGTCGAAATAACCCCACGCCAAATGTCGCGCCCAATCAAAGTAATAGGCTTCATCCTGTGTCACCGGCAGCAGCGCCGCGATGCTCAACCGCCACGCCGTCAGTGCCGCAATCACGGCGATTATCCATTTCATCGTTGCTGCCTCAGTGCTGCCAGCGCCAGCCCAACCGTCAATAACAACGCGCCTGCGGCTGGCCAGACGAATAACTCACGTTGCGGGCGAAAAGTGCGTTGATCGCGTTCATTCGGTTCCAGTTGATCGAGCTGGGCGTAAACCGCCTCCAACTGCTCGCGGTTGGTTGCAGTGAAAAATTGTCCGCCAGTCAATTCCGCAATCTGCTTGAGCGTCGCCGGATCAAAATCGCTGCCTTGCCGCAGCAGCCGCATTCCGAATGGAGTACGAATGCCAACTTCGCCGCCGCCGATGCCGATGGTGTGAATGCGGACTCCGGCTTGAGCGGCGAGTTTGGCGGCATCCAATGGCGCGAGCGTTCCGGCAGTGTTTTGTCCGTCAGTCAGCAAAATCAGCACCCGTTGCCCATCGGGTTGCTCGCGCAACCGTTTGATCGCCAACGCAATCGCGTCACCAATTGCGGTTTCGCGCCCCGCCAATCCAATCACTGCTTCATTGAGCATGGTCGCCACTGTTGCGCCGTCAAAGGTCAGTGGCGTCTGCACATACGCTTGACTGCCAAACACAATCAATCCCAGCCGATCCTGATTGCGGCGCTCCACAAACCGCGTCGCCACTGCCTGCACTGCGGCCAGCCGCGATACCGCTCGCCCGTTCACTTCGTAATCCTCCTGCTCCATGCTGCCGGAAATATCGAGCGCCAACATCAAATCGCGCCCAGCAACCGGCAAACCAATCGGCTCGCCCAGCCATTGCGGACGCGCCGCCGCGATGACCAACAGCGTCCACGCTGCTACTGCAATCAGCAGATGTTGCCAATGTGGGCGAACTGCTGGCGCATCTGCTGCCAGCGGCAATTCCGCCATCAACGGCAAGTGCAACGCCGCGCCAATGGACGACGGCGCTGGTGGTAATAGTCGCGCCAGCAACGGCAGCGGTAATGCCAGCAACATCCACGGCCATTCAAACGTGATCATCGTGGCGATTTCCGAGATTGCCGAATCCACGCTGCGGCGAGCTGGCGCAATGGTTCAGGATCGCCGGTTGCGTCGGTTCGATACGCAGCTTCAATCAGTAAATGTCCGGCAGCGCTGCCGGTAAATCCGCCATTGCCACCAGTCGCATCGAGAAATGCCAGCCAAGCGGTTCCGGTCAAGCCGGCGACTTCAAAGGGTGGAAAGCGCGTTAATGCCAAGCGGCGCAGCAGTTGCGACACGCCAATCGCAAATTGCCGCACATCGCCATCTGCCGCGAGAATGGTTTGCAGCGCGGCGAGCTGGCGCAGTGCCGCACGAGTGCTGGCGCGATTCCGCCACCACCGCCAGCCGAGATAAAACAGCAGTAACGTCAGCAGCACGATTCCGCCGAGCAGCCACCAGCCGGGCGCTGGCGGCCACCACGACACTGGATCAGGCAAATGCCAATCGCGCAGATTGAGCGGAACTGCGGGCGTGGTCATCGCGGCATCCAACCGGGCATGACGCTGAGTCGTGCACCGAGCCCCTGCGCCAGCGCCGCGCCCACCGGCTGCGGCGTGGTCAAACGCAATAAATGGGCGTGATGCCGATGCGCCAAACGCTGCACGGTTTCGAGGCGTTGTTGAAACACGCTTTGATAAACAATGCGTTGTTTCTCATTGGTTAAATTCAGTCGCTGCCAGCGTTGCCCGTCGGTCACGGGATATTGGCCGGGCGGCGGTGGTTCTGCTTCCAGCGGGTCGCTCACCATAATCAACAGCAGTTCCTGACCCGTCGCCAGTCGCGCCAGCCAGCCGCTCTGTTCGCGCTGAATGCCGGCAAAATCGCTAATCACTGCGATCAAACTGCCGGGGCGCAAATGACGACACAGGCGCATTGCGGCATGAGGCAGCGATGGACAACCGCTGCGTTCGGACGGCGCTGGCGCAGTGCTCAGGCGCTCCAACAACGGCAATAATCCCGCGCTGCGGGTGCGCGGATGTTGTTGTAAATAATGGGTTTCATCGAACACCAATCCGCCAACGCAGTCGCCACGATCCACTGCTGCCCAGCCGAGCAGTGCTGCTGCCTGCGCTGCGATGACCGATTTGAACGCGACGCGGCTGCCGAAACGCATCGACGCACTTTGATCGACGAGCAGCCAGACCGGACGCTCGCGCTCTTCCTGAAATAATTTGATGTGCGGCGTGCCGGTTCGCGCCGTGACGCGCCAATCCATGCGACGCGGATCGTCGCCGGGCTGATAAACCCTTGATTCTTCAAACGCCATGCCGCGCCCACGAAACCGCGATAAATGCCCGCCGCTGCGCGTGGCGAGTACGCGACCACGCGGCGCGAGATCAAGCAGCCGCGCTTGTTCGCGCAAGGCAATCAATTCTTTTAATGTCGGGCGAATGCCGTGAATGGGAAATGGTGGAATGGGTGACATGGATTGGCGATGGGTTTTAATGGCAATAGGTTTTAATCAGCATTTAATACGAGCGCAATCCCAAGACATCTTGCATATCGAATAACCCGCATTCTTGTTTAGCAATCCAACCGGCAGCACGAACCGCTCCCCGCGCAAAGTTCATTCGGCTGGAGGCTTTATGCGCAATTTCCACCCGCTCGCCATCTGCCGCAAACCAGACGCTGTGCTCGCCGACGACATCGCCAGCACGAATCGTTTCAAAACCAATGGTTTGGCGTCGTTCGCCGGTCTGTCCTTCGCGCCCATACACGGCTACTTTATTGAGATCGCGCCCCAACGCTGCGGCGATCACTTCGCCCATGTGCAGCGCAGTTCCTGACGGCGCGTCAACCTTATGTCGATGATGTGCTTCAATAATTTCAATATCCACTTCGTCGCCGAGCACTCGCGCCGCGATGTCCAGCAATTTGAAACACAGGTTGACACCGACGCTCATATTTGGCGCAAACACGATGCCGATGTTGGCTGCCACTGCTGAAATTGCGGCGCGTTGTGCGTCATTTAAGCCCGTCGTGCCAATAACCATGCGCTTTCCGGCGCGATGGCAACAATCCAAATGGCGAGCGTGGCAACCGGCGCAGTGAAATCAATCAGCACGTCAAAATCGGCGCTCACGTCGCCAAATCTGCGACCACGGTCACGCCCAACCGCCCCACTCCGGCAAGTTCACCGGCATCTGCGCCGAGCAGCGAACTGTCAGCGCGTTCAGTTGCTGCGCCGAGCGTTAAACCTGTGGTTTCGGTGACGGCCTGAACGAGCGTGCGTCCCATTCGTCCGCCAACGCCAGCAACCGCAATGCGAATGTTATTCATCTTGATTTCAATTCCTGTTGTATTGCATTTAACCCTGCCGCCAATTCAGCATTTCACTGGCGTGATCACGAGTGCGAACGGTGATTTCTGTACCGCCGAGCATTCGCGCAATTTCATCAATTCGCGCGTTTCATTTAAGGGTTCAATTCGCGTGTATGTATGACCATCAATTGCTTCTTTACGCACCCGCAATTGCCAATGCGCTTGCGCAGCGACCTGCGGCAAATGCGTCACGCACAGCACCTGCCGCGCTGCGCCCAGCCGTCGCAATAAGCGCCCGACGATTTCCGCCACGCCGCCGCCGATTCCAACATCGACTTCATCGAACACCAGCGTCGGAATGCGTCCGCATTCTGCAGTAGCAACTTGAATTCCAAGGCTAATCCGCGACAATTCACCACCGGATGCGACCTTAATCAGCGATTGCAGCGGCTGTCCGGGATTGGCACTGACCAGAAAATTCAGCCGTCCAAACCGCCGCCGTTCGCCCGTTCCAGCGCCAGCGGTTCAATGTCTACCGCAAATCGTCCGCCGACCATGCCGAGCTGCTGCATCGCGCAGTGACGGTTGCCGTCAGACGTTCGGCAGTGACTGCGCGAGCGGCGCTCAACTGCTGCGCCAGCGTGAGAAACCGTTGCCATGCTGCGTCGCGGGCAGCGTGTAAATCGCCCAACGTCACATCCGCCTGCTCCAGCGCGATCAATTCGGCGCGGCGGTTTTCCAACGCATCGGGCAATTGCACCGGAATACGCGATATTTCCGACCTAAATCATGCACCTGCGCCAGCCGGATTTCGACCGCTGCCAGCGCCGCCGGATCAAGATCAAGTCCGTCGAGATAGTGGCGCAAACTGGCGGCTGCCTCGCCGACGTGAATCGTCGCCGTTTCGAGCAATTCGCGGCTGGCGCTCAATCCGGCGTCAATCACTGCCAATTCCGCAATGTCGGCAGTCGCGCCGCGCAGATGATCCTCCAGCGATGGCTCGGTTTCTGCGAGCAGCTGCAACACGCGAGCTGCGGTTTCCTGCAAACGACCGAGATGACTCAACCGCCGCTGCTCTTGATCGAGCGCCTCGATTTCAACCGCAGTCATGCCAAGCGCGTCCAATTCCTGCACCTGAAACCGCAGCAATTCCAAGCGAGAAGCGCGTTCCACACAGGCAGCTTCTAGTGCTTTAAGCTGTTGATCGATTTTGTGAAATTCTCGAAATGCGCCAGCGACTGCGCCCGCCAGCGGCAAATGGTCGCCGTAAGCGTCGAGCAAATCGCGCTGGGCAATCGGGCGCAGCAGCGATTGATGCGCGTGTTGCCCGTGAATATCGACCAGCAGATTGCCGAGTTCGCGCAACTGAGCGCCGGTTGCAGCGCGTCCGTTGATGTAAGCGCGAGACCGTCCTTCGCGCACAATCACGCGGCGCAACACGCATTCCGGCTCATCATCGGCGAATTCCTGCGCCAGCAACCAGTCCCGCGCTTCAGTGCTGGCGCTGAGGTCGAAAATCGCAATGATTTCAGCGCGTTCACTGCCAGCACGAATCATGCTGACTTCAGCTTTGTCGCCCAGCGCGAGACTGAGCGCGTCGATCAAAATGGATTTCCCGCGCCGGTTTCGCCGGTGAGCGCGGTCATGCCCGCCGCGCATTCGAGTTCCAGCTCGCTGACGATGGCGAGATCGCGGACTTGTAATTGCGTCAACATGCTGGCGCTCGCATGGCGGCATGAGGCCCGCCCCAGTGCAGTTTGGCCCGCATGATTTGATAATGGTTGTGACCGATTGGATGCAGCAGCCGCACACGATGGGAATCGCGCTCAATGCGAATCCACGCATCCACCGGCAGCGGTAGCGCAGTTTGTCCGTCGCAGGTGATTTGCACTTGTTGTTGATTTAATTCACAAATACGCACATCGACGCGGCGGTCGGCAGGAATCACCAGCGGGCGCTGGCTGAGATCGTGGGGACAAATCGGCACGAGCAGAGTCGCATCCAGTGCCGGATCAACCAGCGGACCGCCGCCGGATAACGCATAAGCGGTGGAGCCGGTTGGCGTGGCAACAATCAACCCGTCCGAACGCTGGGCGTTGATAAACACGCCATCAAGATAGGTTTCAAATTCAATCATTCGCGCCGTGTTCCATTTATGAATGGCGACATCGTTGAACGCCGTTGCCGTGTGCCCAGCGCCCTGTTCGGTCATCACCGTCGCTCGCAGCAGGCTGCGCGTTTCTGCTTGATAATCACCGGCAAGTATTTGATCAATCACGGTTTCAATGTGTTCGGGCGAGACATCGACCAGAAAACCCAGCCGACCGAGATTGATGCCGAGCAGCGGAACGCCGTGCGCTGCCGTTTCCCGCGCTGCCTGTAACAGCGTTCCATCACCGCCCACGACGATGATGAGATCGCAGCGTTCGGCAAGTTCGGGAAGTGATGCAGTAGTGGTGGGCGGTACGTCGAGCAGGCGGGCACTTTCGGCATCAAACAGTCGCTCCAGTGCGTATGAACGCAGATGGGTGTCGAGTCGGTTGAGCGTGCTGCGCACCGGCAGCGGGTCGCCTGATTTGGCAATGATGCCGACGGTCGTAAAATGCGGCATATAGTGATTAACAATACTGACCAATGAAATGAAGACCGATCAACGTTAGCACGGGGTTGATCGTTGCGCCAACGTGGAAACTGAGCACGAATCCAGTCGCGTTGACACAACAAATTGACGGCATTTCTCAACGCCCAACATCGCTAAACTGCTCATCATTCTGCCCAGCACTTTTGCTCCTCACACCGAGACTATTTTTAGATGAATGACCCGATCACGATTGCGCGAGACACGATTTTGACTCCAGCCGGTTTGACCGATTCCAGTTTGGAACAGCTATTGGAATGCTTAACCAATTCGGCAGTGGATGCTGCCGACATCTATTTTCAATCCAGTCGTTTGCAATCTTGGCTGCTGGAAGACGGCATTATTAAAGACGGCAATTTCAGTATTGAAAAGGGCGCGGGTTTACGCGCAGTCAGCGGTGAAAAAACCGGCTTTGCGTATTCCGATGAATTGGAATTTTCAATGCTGTTGCAGGCAGCGCAGGCAGCGCGCTCCATCGTCAGTGGCGGTCAATCGGCGCAGGTGCGTATTCGCTCGGCGCAGCCGCAGCGCCAGCTTTACGGATCAAACAATCCGATTGACACGCTCGGCGATATGGAAAAAGTCGCGTTATTGCATCAGGTGAATGCGGAGGCGCGGCGGCTTGATCCGCGAGTGTGTGAAGTGTCCGCGAGTTTGGCGGCAGCGCAGGACACGGTGCTGGTGCTCGGTGACGATGGACAATTGAATGCCGATATTCGTCCGCTGATTCGCCTGAATGTGAGTGTGATTGTGGAGCAGGACGGACGCCGCGAGCAGGGCGCGAGTGGCGGCGGAGCGCGTACCGATTTGGGTTATTTCCTCGCCGAGGAACGGGCGCTTAACTATGCGCGTGAAGCAGTGCGGCTGGCGCTGGTGAATCTGGATGCCGAAGACGCGCCCGCGGCACGATGACGGTGGTGCTCGGTTCTGGCTGGCCGGCGTGTTGCTTGCACGAAGCAGTTGGGCACGGTTTGGAAGGTGATTTCAATCGCAAAGGCAGTTCGGCATTTGCTGGGCGCATCGGCGAACGGGTCGCAGCGGGCGTGACCGTCGTTGATGACGGCACACTGCCGGAGCGACGCGGTTCGCTCACGATGGACGACGAGGGAACGTTGACCCAGCACACGTGTTGATTGAAGACGGAATTTTGTGCGGCTACATGCAGGACAAACTCAACGCTCGGCTCACGGGCACGGTGTCCACCGGCAACGGCGGCGCGAATCCTATGCGCATTTGCCGATGCCGCGCATGACCAACACCTACATGCTCGCGGGCAGCCATGATCCCGCTGAAATCATCGCGTCGGTGGAGCACGGGCTGTATGCCGCCAACTTCGGCGGCGGTCAGGTGGACATCACTTCGGGGAAATTCGTGTTTTCCGCCAGCGAAGCCTATCTCATTGAAAATGGAAAGATTGGTCGTCCGGTGAAGGGCGCGACGCTCATCGGCAACGGCCCAGATGTGCTCACTCGCGTCAGCATGATCGGGAACGATTTGCGGCTGGATGACGGCGTGGGCACTTGCGGCAAAGAAGGCAGAGTGTGCCGGTTGGCGTGGGGCAGCCGACGTTGCGCATTGATGCGTTGACGGTCGGCGGAACCAGCGCCTAGAAAGAAGTTGTCAGTTGTCAGTGACGAGCGTGTTTTCTGCTGATAACTGACAACTAAAAAGCTGCGTCATTTCTATTCAGTGTCGCAGCGCCGAATAATCTGGCGATCAATAACATCCTGTGCCAGCGTAGCGAGCGGAATGCGCAATACCGGATGTTGCACTTCTGGCGCAATTTCCAATAACGGCAGCAACATAAAATCACGCTGCGTTAATCCTAAATGCGGAATTTGTAGCCTCGGCGTATTGAGTACTGCATCGCCAAATAACAGCAAATCAAGATCAATGGTGCGCGGGCCATTTTTCTCTGCTCGCACCGCGCCAACGCCAATTCAATTCGCTGCATCTCTGCGAATAATTCTAGCGCAGAATAATGCGTCGTTACGCCGACCACCAAGTTAATAAAATCCGCTTGTGCCGTCATTCCCCATGGGCGCGTTAGATACCAATGAGAACTCACCCACTCTGTACAATTCGGCAACTGCTGCAACAAGGTTAAAGCGCGAGAAATGTTGTATTCAGCGTTGATATTAGAACCCAGCGCGAGATAAGCGCGATTGGATCGCAATTGATTCGTCACGGCAGCAGCGCCTGCGCAATGGCTTTGGTTTTAGAAAGCGCAGCGAAAAATACATTTTCATCTTCAGGTGGACGTGGATCAATCGCTCGAACTTCAACCAATGCCGTGCCCTTTTTATCCACGCCGAGCTTGACTGCGGCGGTATACGATAAATCAATTAACCGTGATTCGTGAATGGTCCGCGATCATTAATGCGAATCACAATGCTGCGTTTATTGGCAAGATTGGTTACTCGCGCATAAGTTGGCAATGGCAACGTTTTATGCGCCGCACTCATTCCATTCATATCGTAGATTTCGCCGGAACTGGTTTTGCGTCCGTGAAAAGGTTCGCCGTACCACGACGCCAGACCGCGCTCGATATAACCATGACTATTTGATTTGACATGATATTGCTGACCACGCACCACGTAAGAGGGCGCATTGCCGGATTTAGCGAGCGGTTCCACCTTCGGCACTGCGTCTGGAATACGGGCAATGTGCGCCGGAATTCCGTCAATCAGCGGTTCGCTGCTGCAACCAGCCAACAGCGCCAGCGTCAAAATAATGACAGACTGGAAAATAGATTTAGAGATAAGATATTGAAAGTGATGATAAAACACGATGTAGTCTGGCCATTTTTAGGTTGTGAATAACCAGTAAAATGCAATAACCGTGACAATTCAGTTCTAGCGCGTTGATTTTTTGAGATGCGTTTCCACGCCCATAATCATGCCGAAGCCAATTAATAATGTGACCATTGAGGTTCCACCGTAACTAATAAGCGGCAATGGAACGCCGACCACTGGCAATAAACCTGTCACCATGCCGGTATTCACAAACACATAAACAAAAAATACTAGCGTTAATCCGCCAGCCAATAACCTTCCGTAATTGTCTTGACTGCGCACGGCAATTAATAATCCGCGCATAATAATAAATAGATACAGCGCCAACAACGCTAAAATTCCCGCAAAACCAAATTCTTCACCGATCACTGCAAAAATAAAATCGGTATGCCGTTCCGGTAAAAATTCTAAATGTGATTGCGTTCCATTCAACCAGCCTTTGCCAGAAATACCGCCGGAACCAATCGCAATTTGCGATTGAATAATGTGATAGCCGGTACCCAGCGGATCGGATTCTGGATTTAAAAAAGTAAAGATGCGATTGCGTTGATAATCGTGCATTAAAAACCAAATGACTGGCGTTACTGCTGCGACCACCAGCGCCAGCCCGCCGATCATCCACCAACTTAATCCAGCCATGAACATCACTAACACGCCAGCACTGACGACCAATAGTGCCGTACCTAAATCCGGTTGTTTGGCAATTAACAACACCGGAATGAGCGTTAATACGACCGCTAATAAAATCCATGCGGGGCGCGGCGGCAATGGGCGCAGTGATAATAGCCACGCAATCGTCATTGGCACGGCCAGCTTGAGCAATTCCGACGGTTGAAAACGCAGCACGCCCAAATCAAGCCAGCGTTGTGCGCCTTTACCAATGTCGCCAAATAGCAGCACTGCTATGAGCATGACCACGCCAAATAAATACAGTCCCAGCGACCATTGCCGCAATATACGCGGTGGCACCTGCGCAATTGCACCCATTAAACCAAATGCCAGCAGCAGTCGGACGGATTGACGTTCAACAATTTCAAAATCTGATCGCCGGCGCTATACACCACCAATAACCCAAAACCGCACAGCATCAGCAGCGCCAGCAATAATGGCGCATCTAAATGTAACCGCTGAAATAATCCGACATTTGCGGCTTCAGCTTCCGCATTGAGCTGGGCGATAAGGCTTAATCGCCATCAGTGGTCTCATCAGGTGGCAAGGTGGTTTTGGTGCCGAGATACACATCCATTACGCGGCGAGCAACTGGTGCAGCATCCGAACCGCCGTGACCGCCGTTTTCGACCAGCACGGCAACGGCAATGCGTGGATCGTCCACTGGTGCGAACGCAATAAACAGCGCGTGATCGCGCATTCGTTCTGGGGTTTTGGCGGCGTTATAGGTTTGCTTTTGTCCGAGTGTAAAAACCTGCGATGTGCCGGTTTTTCCTGCAATACGATATTCAGAACTGCGAATGCGTTTAGCGGTTCCGCGTGGACTTTCAACAACCTGCGTCATGGCTGCAATGACTTGATTCCAATAGTGGGAATCACCAACGTTAATTTGCCGTGAAATAATCGGAAATAATGTTTCGCTCTCTGCGCCGGGAAAACGACTGGCTCGTGCTAAACGCGGTTGAATGAAATGCCCACGATTTGCCATTGCTGCGGTGGCGACGGCTAATTGCAATGGCGTGGCTAAAAAGAGCCTTGACCAATTCCGACAATTAGCGTTTCGCCCGGATACCATGTTTGTCGCCGCACCCGTTGTTTCCATTCCCGCGATGGCAATAAACCTGCTAATTCACCAGAGACATCAATTCCAGTGCGGCTGCCAAAACTGAATTGACTGAGAAAATCATGCAGCCGATCAATGCCCATTTGATTTGCCAGTGAATAGAAATAAACATCGCAGGATTCAGTGATTGCGGCACTCAAATCCACTGTGCCATGACCGCCTTTGCGCCAGCACCGAAAACGATGACTTTGTCCGGGCAAGGTGAATGCGCCGGAGCAGAACACGGTTTTGTGGGCGCTGGTAAAGCCGGTTGCCAGCCCGCCCAGCCCGATAAATGGTTTGACGGTGGAGCCGGGCGGATATTGGCCACGAGCGGCGCGGTCAAACAGCGGCTTGTCGGGTGAATGCAGCAGTGCGTTGTAATCCTTGCCGCTAATGCCCTCAACAAACAGATTGGGATCAAAACTGGGGTTGCTGACCATTGCCAACACGCTGCCGTCACGCGGATTGATGGCGACGACTGCGCCACGGCGGTCGCCAAGTGCCTCCAGTGCGGCTTTTTGCAAACCCAAATCGAGCGACAAAAATACGTCCTGACCCGAAATCGGCGGCGTACTTTCTAAGGTGCGCAAAATCCGTCCACGCGCATTCACTTCAACTTGCTGATAACCAACTTTGCCATGCAGCACTGCCTCGTGGGCTTTTTCCAAACCGCCCTTGCCGATGAAATGGGTTCCCGCGTAACTGCTGGTGTCAATCTGCGTCATTTCGCGTTCATTGATGCGTCCGACATAACCGAGTACATGCGCAGTGGCTGCGCCCAGCGGATAGGTGCGAATCAATTCGGCGCGAACATCGACACCGGGAAAACGGTAGCTATTGACGGAAAAACGGGCGACTTCTTTCGGCGTGAGGTTCAGACGAATCGGGACACTTTGAAAACGCATCCGCTGGCGCTTGAGACGTTCAAAACGGGCGCGGTCGTTGGCATCAATCGGCAGCAGTTGCGCCAGCGCGTCAATCGTGGCGGGAAGGTTGTCAACTTTTTCGATGGTAATTTCCAGCGAAAAGGTCGGATTATTGTCGGCGAGCAGCACGCCTTTGGCGTCGTAAATCAGCCCTCTCGTGGGCGGAACAGGTTGAATTTTAACGCGGTTTTCCATTGATAACACAGAGAAGTGTTCGTGACGATCCACTTGCAAATGCAGCAAACGCAGACTCAACAGCAGCAGTCCGATAGAAACCACCGCCCCAGCAACCAAGGCGCGGCTTGCCACCAAACGCTGCTCGCGCTGGCGCTCTTCTAAACTGGTTAAACGCATGAGAAGTGGTCAGTTGGCAATACTGCGTGCACGCGCTTTTGCTGCCAGCCGACAGTCAACTGAGGCTTCATAACGCCCCCGTGCGCTGTCCTAACCAAGTTAAACTGCTTGATAACCAAGGCCATAACGCCAAACCCACGAGCGTTGGTAGCCAATACGCCAAGGTTGGCATCGGTTGACCGGTTGCACCGAGAATCCACAGGGTTAGCAGCCGCTCGGCCAACAACAGCATCCACACGAAAAAGCTCTGTTGCCAGCGTGGAAATAACCGCACTCGCGCATGAAGGGTGATCGTGACATAAGCCACTAACGACAAACTCAGCGCCTGTTGTCCCAGCAAACCACTGGTGAACATGTCGAGCATTAAACCCGCACCAAAACCCCAGAACACGCCGATCCGTTCAGGCAGTGTCAGGCACCAAAAAATCAGCAGCAGCGTTACCCATTGCGGACGCCAGTCGTCCCATACGGGCGGCAGCGGCACAATCGTTAAAAACAGTGCCAACATCAGGCTGATTAAAACCATCCAACGCATGGATTGCTGGGAAATCATCAATGATTGCCAGCTGGCGCTGGCGCATCGACCGCAAGTGCTGGCGGAGTGGTCGGCGGAACCGGATTGAGATTGAGCGACCACACCAGCAGCACTTCGCGGCTGCGATCCAACCGCGCAGTGGGTTCAGCAATCACGGTCGTAAACGGATTATCTGGGTCTTGGCGCACTGTTTTGACTCGCGCTACGGGATAGCCGGGCGGAAAGCGTTCGTCCATGCCGGAAGTCACCATTAAATCGCCCGCACGAATGTCAGCATTTTTGGGAATGTAAAGCAGTTCAAGTTCTTGGCTTGGTCCTTTGCCCGCAGCGATGGTGCGCAATCCGTTGCGATTGTCTTCTACCGGCAGTGCATGGTTCGCGTCGGTAATCAGCAACACCGTTGATGACAGCGCGTTGGTGCGAATCACTTGTCCCATCACTGCCTGCGCATCCAATACCGGTTGTCCGACAAATACGCCGGAATTGGTGCCTTTATTGATGATGACTTGCTGGCGATAGGGATCGAGGTCAATGGCGAGAATTTCGGCGATTAATACCCGCTCGCCAACATCGAATGAAGAACCAAGCAAATCACGCAGCCGCATATTCTCTGCCCGCAATGATTCAAACTGCTGCAACCGTCCTTTCAGCACGAGATTTTCATGCTGCAAATCATCGTTAGCGCGGCGCAACTCAACTTCATTATCCAAATGTCCCTGCGCTGAACGCAGCCATTGCGCAGGCAGACTCGCAACATATTGCATCGGATAAATCACCACTTCGAGAGTTGACCGCACGACATCCAGATGATGAAAACGGTGATCTGCGACCATCAAGCCCAGCGCCAGCATCACCGCCATGATCACGCGAAATGTGGCAGAGGGACCACGAACAAACAGCGGTTTGATAGCAGCATTCCTCAAAAAAAGCGTTCATCGTGTTGACGGTCAAACCCAGCGCCCGCTGCGTTATTCCATGACAAATAAACCACTGTCTCGTGCATCCAACATATCCAATGCCTTGCCGCCACCACGCGCCACGCAGGTTAACGGGTCTTCTGCCAGCAGCGCGGGCAATCCCGTTTCCTCTTCAATCAACCGATCAAAATCGCGCAGCAACGCTCCGCCGCCGGTTAACACAATACCGCGCTCGGCAACATCGGAACCGAGTTCAGGCGGTGTTTGCTCCAGCGCCATCTTGACGGCGTGGACGATCATCGCCAGCGGTTCTTGCAGTGCCTCTAAAATCTCATTGCTATTCAAGGTGAAACTGCGCGGCACTCCTTCAGCGAGACTGCGTCCGCGCACTTCAATTTCTAAGACTTTATTGCCGGGGAATGCCGAGCCGATGGTGTGTTTAATGCGTTCGGCCGTGACTTCGCCGATTTGTGTGCCGTAATTGCGGCGCACGTAATTGACAATGGCGTCATCAAAAGTATCGCCGCCAACGCGCACCGATTGCGCATAAACAATGCCGTTGAGCGAAATCACTGCGACTTCCGAAGTGCCGCCACCGATGTCAATGACCATGCAGCCGCGTGGCTCGTGCACCAGTAATCCCGCGCCAATCGCGGCGGACATCGGTTCTTCAATTAAATAAACCTCACGCGCTCCAGCGCCTGCCGCAGATTCTTTAATCGCTCGCCGCTCGACCTGCGTGGAGCCGCAGGGCACACAAATCAGCACTCGCGGACTGGGTTGCAGCAGCCGCGATTCGTGCACTTTGTGAATAAAGTATTGCAGCATCTTTTCAGTCACCGTGAAGTCAGCGATCACGCCGTCTTTCAGCGGACGAATTGCGGTAATGCTTTGCGGCGTGCGTCCCAGCATCTGCTTGGCTTCTTCACCAATGGCGACGACCGACTTACCGCCGCCACTGCGCTCATGGCGAATGGCAACCACTGAAGGTTCATTCAGGACAATTCCCTGATTGCGGGCGAAAATCAAAGTGTTGGCAGTTCCCAAGTCGATTGATAAATCGTTCGAGAACATCCCGCGAATACGTCGGAAAAACATCAGGTCATTACCTTCAATGAAATAGGGAACGTTGGGCGCTCAATGATGGCGTGAAACATGCGGCTGGTGCAGTGACTGGTAAGTCGCTATTAGGAAGAATAGGACAGCTAATCTAGCAACCGCTACTAAATATCCATACAAAATCTATACAAAAGCGTACAAATCTAGCTTTGATATATTCACACCGTCAACGCAAAAGCCATGATGAAACGATGGTCTAACTTTGCTCTGGTGTGCATTTAAGGTCAGGCTGTAACGTGTCCAGACCGTATTGATTTAGATTGAGCGCGGCGTTCAAATCTCTATCCGCGCTAAATCCACACTCACAGGTAAAAGTTCGATCTGCAAGTGATAAATTTGTTTTAACTTTTCCACAACATGAACATGTTTTACTGCTGGGAAAAAATCGATTTGCGACAACAACGACACAATTTCTCAATTGAGCCTTGTATTCAATCATCTGCCGTAAATAACCAACACCAGCATCGCTGATAGCGCGACTGAGTTTTCGATTTTTTAACATGCCTTTAACGTTTAAATCTTCAATCGTAATCACGTCAAAGTTTTTAGTCAGATAATCCGACAATTCATGCAACAAGGCTTGTCGTTGTCGTGCAATACGAAAATGAAGTTTTACAATTGCCAGCTTGGCTTTCGCTCGACGGTTTGACCACTGCACTTTCTTGGTTAAATTGCGTTGAAGTTTTACCAACTTTTTCAAACTGGCTTTCAACTTTTGATTGGCAGAAAACACTTTACCTATGCTTAAAACGGCAAGTGATTTGATACCAAAATCAACACCAACTGAGTGTTGGCGATCAACATCGTGGGATTGTAGTCTTCTGTTTCAACTAAAATTGAAGCAAAATACTTTCCAGCGCGTTTAGAAATCGTGACTTGTTTTGCGATGCCTTGAAAACGTAACGGTTGACGCAGTTCAATTTTAGTTTTGAGTTTTTCAATCCGCAATTCACGACCGATAACATCAAATTTAGCCGATTCACGCAACGCAAAACTATCACGCAAATCTTTCTTTTTGAAGCGTGGAAAACCTGCTTTTTGTTTGGCTTTGACGCGCCTGAAAAAGTGCTTAAAAGCGTTATCTAAATCATCAATTGCATTGCGGGTGACACGACTGGAAACTTCGTTGTACCAGTCAAATTCTTTACGAAGTACGTTAATGTAATGCCGATATGCTTCGTTTTTTGACCATTTATTTTCTGGCTTTGAAAAATGCGCGAGCAATTGATTATAGCAATGGCGTTTGGAGCCACAGGCTTGATCCAAATACACCATCTGTTCAGGTGTGGGGCGCAATTCAATTTTGTGTGCCAGTAACATGGTTTCTAATCTCAATCAACACATCTAAAATTTATTCAACGTAGCCGGCAAATCTTCTTTTTGGTCGTGACTTGAAACACGAGCGTAACACACCGTATTTCACCTACGTTCATCAATTTGGCAACGCTGTAGTAACGTGTTCCACCTTGCGTTTTTTGCGTTGGGACTCATTCGCCCGACGCTCCCATCGACGCAATGTATTTAGACACGTTTCCCAAATTTTTGCCGCTTCACCTATCTTTACTCATTTCTTTTCCATAAGAATAGATTATAGTAGATATGTATAGATTATTGCAAGCTGTTACTTACCCATTTGGGGATCGGCAAGGCGTGGTCAAACACCCAGCGATCCTCAACTCAGCCGACCTAAACGTTGTCCTAAACGTACCGAATCACCAGCGGTCAATCCGCTTTCCCAAGTCACTGCGTTCGGAGGCAGCAGCAGAATAACGGTAGAACCGAGATTGAAACGTCCCATTTCTGCGCCGCGTTCCAACGCCAGCGGCGAGGTCGCATAATCCCAGCGTTGTAACACGCGACCCGAATGCGGCGGTGTGATTTCGCCAGCCCATACCGTTTCAATTCCACCGACAAAAATCGCGCCGACCAATACCAGCGCCAGTTCCGTCGTCGCAGTGTCAAAGTGACACACCACGCGCTCATTGCGTGCAAATAATCCCGAAACCAATTTTGCCGTGCTGTGATTGACGCTGAATAAACGCCCCGGCACATAAGTCATCGCAGTTAATGCACCAGCCAGCGGCATGTGAATTCGATGATAATCACGCGGCGAGAGATAGATTGTAATGAAACTGCCACCCTCAAATGTCGCCGCTTGCGCTGCCGTCAAGCCCAGCAATTCGGCAACGGCATAATCCTGTCCTTTTGCTTGAATCACGCGCCCAGCGTTAATTCGCCCAATTTGACTGATTGCGCCGTCTACTGGACATAACACTGCTCGCGGATCGGAATCGAGCGGACGTACTTCGGGACGCAGAGCACGGGTAAAAAAAGCGTTGAAATGCGGATACGCAGCTAAATTCGGTTCCACTGCCAGCGACATTTCAATACGGTAAATCCGCGCAAAGTTTTGAATTAACAACGATTTTAGCGGTTTCCATCGCACTCGCGCCAGCCGGTGCATCAATAATGACAACTGATGTTGCGGAAGCAGATGTTGTAATGCGACAAATAGACGTTCGCCAAATGACACGGTGGATTGCTGATGTTGAAACATAAAAATCAAGTCGCACAATTGAATAGTGGAAAGGGTAAAACAGTATAGAAGCTGCAACCAAATTAGTTCAAGTTATCAGTGGTATTTTATTTGAGGCTGTTCATTATGCAAATCCAAGCGTTTACGCATGTTCCTTTTGAAGACCCTGCCGCAATTGCGGATTGGGCAGCGCAGCGTGGTCATACATTGAATTTAACACCATTCTACACTGCGCAGCAGTTCCAGAATTATCAACGTTTGATTGGCTGGTGATCATGGGCGGACCAATGAGTGTGAATGATGAGGCACTTTATCCTTGGTTAGCGGTAGAAAAACAATTGATCGCTGCGGCAATTGCTGCGAATAAAACGGTGGTTGGCGTGTGTTTAGGTGCGCAATTGATCGCCGCCGCATTGGGAGCACAAGTCCGGCGCAATCCTGTTAAAGAAATTGGTTGGTTTCCAATTGAATTAACCGCCGCAGGAAAACAGGCGCACTTATTCAACAGAATGCCACCGACATTGCCAGTATTTCACTGGCATGGCGATACCTTTGAATTGCCACAAAATGCCATTCAAATCGCCGCAGTGCTGCGTGTGAACAACAGATTTTTCAATACGGCGAGCGGGTGATTGGTTTGCAATGTCATCTCGAATCGACGCCCGCAACTGTTGCTGCAATTGTTGCGCATTGTGCTGATGAATTGCAGCCAGCGCGTTTCGTGCAAACCGAAGCGCAGTTATTGGCAGCAGATGCAGTCTGTTATGCAGAAATGGAAACAGCGTTATTTGCATTACTCGATCAACTGGCTGCGGTCTGAATTGCCAGCAAGCAATTGTGGTACGATCAATTGCGTGTTGAACAATATCCAGCGCGTTTGCGTTGAGCATGTTTTTATAATTCAATTTGTTAGGAGCAAAGCGCATGAAAAAAACCATGACGGCATTATTGTTAGCTGCGGTCGGGCTAATTGCAACGTTGCCGGCGCAGGCAGAGGGCATTCGTGATCGAATTGAACGTCAACAGATGATGATTGAACGCGGTCTTGAAACTGGGGCATTGACGCGCCACGAAGCGCAGGATTTTCGCCGTGAACAACGCGAATTACGAAAAATAGCAGGAAGTTTGCGTGATTCTGGTGCATCGCGGATGGAACGGCAGCAAGTATTGGATTCACGATTGGATCGCATTGATCGGCGATTGAAAAGAGCAATGCGCGATAATGATCGTGGCGACCGGTTTCAACCAGATAATGATCGTTATAATGATCGCTGGCACGGCAATCCAGATTCTTTTGATGGTCGTGATCGCGCAGTGCGGCAGCCTTGGGAACGTTAATTAATCCTGAATGAGCACCGCGTTTGGCGGTGCTCTTATTTGCGTTAAAGAATATACCGCGATAAATCTTCATCAGCGGCTAATCCCGCTAAATTCTGATCGACATAAGCCGCATTAATTGTCACCGTGACGCGATCCAATTCAGAAGCGTTATAAGACACATCTTCTAATAATCGCTCCATCACCGTATGCAGTCGCCGTGCGCCAATGTTTTCAGTCCGTTCATTCACTTGCCATGCAATTTCTGCCAGCCGTCGAATACCATCATCGGTGAACTCAAGTGTCACTCCTTCCGTTTTTAAGAGTGCCTGATATTGATCGGTTAATGACGCATCCGGCTCGGTTAAAATGCGCACAAAATCCTCAGTGGTCAGAGCTTTTAATTCAACGCGAATCGGCAAACGTCCCTGCAATTCGGGAATTAAATCTGAGGGTTTAGATAAATGAAATGCACCCGAGGCAATAAATAAAATGTGATCGGTGCGCACTGCGCCGTGTTTGGTCGAAACCGTGCTGCCTTCGACAATTGGCAGCAAATCGCGCTGCACACCTTCGCGTGACACATCCGCGCCCGCCATGCCTTCGCCGCGTTTGGTGACTTTGTCCAGTTCGTCCAGAAACACGATGCCATTTTGTTCAACGTTTTCAATTGCTCGCAGCTTCAATTCATCATCATTGACGCGCTTGGCCGCTTCTTCATCTTTGAGCAATTGCCGAGCCTCGCAGATGCGCAACTTACGGCGTTTAGTGCGCCCTTGACCGAGATTTTGAAATAAGCCTTGGAGTTGATTAGACATTTCCTCCATGCCGGGCGGTGCCATGATTTCGACCCCAACCGGCGCAGCAGCCACCTGAATCTCAATCTCACGTTCATCCAACGCACCAGCGCGAAGTTTATTGCGCAATTTTTCTCGCGTGGCATTGCTCACCGAAGCGTTGCTGTCTTCCTCAAAACCAGACAGCGGCGGCAACAGTGCGTCGAGAATGCGCTCCTCGGCGGCAGCTTCGGCTTGATCGGCGAGTTTGATCATTTCCTGCTCTCGCGCCATCTTGACGCCGATGTCAGCAAGATCACGGATGATCGACTCCACATCGCGCCCGACATAACCAACCTCAGTAAACTTGGTCGCTTCCACTTTAATAAATGGTGCGTTGGCTAATCGCGCCAACCGCCGCGCAATCTCGGTTTTACCCACGCCAGTCGGACCAATCATCAGGATATTTTTCGGCGTGATTTCTGAGCGCATTGGTTCGGCGATTTGCGAACGTCGCCAGCGATTGCGCAGCGCAATGGCCACTGCGCGTTTGGCATCATCTTGACCGACGATGTGTTTATTGAGTTCTGCGACGATACGCTGGGGAGTAATTTCTGACATAAATCATCCATTCAATAATGGCAAGGCGAACAGAAAATTCTTAATGGAGCGCATCAGCACTGCCATTCAAATTGCTACTTCCAATTCTTCAATCACTAAATTGTGATTGGTATAAATGCAAATATCAGCGGCAAGATGCAGACCTTTTTCGACAATTTCACGGGCGCTCAAATCGGTATTTTCTAATAATGCTCGCGCTGCTGCTTGCGCAAAGGGACCACCAGAACCAATTGCCATTAAATCATGTTCAGGTTCAATCACATCACCAGTGCCGGAAATCATGAGCGAGGTGCTGGCATCCGCAATACACAATAGCGCCTCTAATCGTCGCAACATACGATCAGTGCGCCAATCTTTTGCCAATTCCACTGCTGCTCGCGTGAGATGTCCCTGATGTTTTTCTAATTTACCCTCGAATCGTTCAAAGAGAGTGAACGCATCGGCAGTTGCTCCAGCAAAGCCAGCCAATACCTGTCCCCGATACAAACGGCGCACTTTGCGGGCATTGCCTTTCATTATGGTTGATCCGAGTGAAACCTGACCATCGCCACCAATGACTACCTGAGTACCGCGCCGCACTGAAAGAATTGTTGTACCTCGAAAATTATCCATGCTTTACCTATGTGATGACGATCATCGAATGGTTTATTGGTACTCATTTGACCAATAACATAACACGATTCAACTGTGTTATTGACGCCTAATTTTTGCCGTGTGTTCTAATGCGCAACACTACACCAGTTGCAATCAATAAATTACTTAAAGATAGTAAACTTTCACTTAACCCATGTAAAAAATCGTTGTGAGATAAACTGGGCAAACCCTGAATCGTTGTTGCGATATGGATACTAAAAATTGTCGCCGCAACGAATACCAGCAGAAACCAAAAACCGGCAATCGTAAGCAGTGAAAAAAGCTGCTGATCGCTGCGATAAACTAGCAGCAACGTTAATAAAAATAACAGATAACACAAATTCGCTGCCTGCAATAAAATCGTGCTGTGGTTGTCTAAAATTAACACCAGCACACCAACCATTAACCCTATTGGAACACTACGCCAAAGCCAACGGCTCGATTGATTGAGCACCATCGTTAAAGTTGCGAATAATAACAGCAGGCTGCCGCAAAATGTCATTAGTCGCGCTAAATCGAGTAAAACTCGTTGCGTATCTCCGCTGAGATGAAATAGCAAAATCAACAACCCACCAATTAAATGCGGCATCATGCACACTGCAAAAACATGTAATTCCCGCCGTTGAATCAATGTTCCATAATGCCAAAACAACCCAATTGCTGCGCCCCACTCGGTGACTGTAAAAAGATGAATAAACCAAGTGGGGAGCGATAACAACATCGTCTAAACCTTAGTGTCCACTGCCTTTCAATGCGCTATTCATACCATCAATGGTATCTTTTGCATCACCGAACACCAGCGAGGTGTTGTCTTGATAAAACAGTAGGTTATCAACACCAGAATAGCCCGGACGCATTGACCGCTTCAGGAAATAAACTTGGCGAGCGCGACCAGCTTCCAGAATTGGCATTCCGTAAATGGGACTGCTTTTATCTTCTTTAGCTGCCGGATTGACGACATCATTTGCACCAACAACTAACACTACATCAGTGCTCGGAAATTCAGGATTGATTTCATCCATTTCTAATACGCGGTCATACGGAATATCTGCTTCAGCAAGCAATACATTCATGTGTCCGGGCATTCGTCCGGCAACGGGATGAATGGCAAATTTGACTTCAACACCTCGCGCTTCTAACAGCTCCATTAACTCTTTTAATGAATGCTGCGCTTGTGCGACTGCCATGCCATAACCCGGCACAATAATCACGCGATTAGCGTCTTCCATCCAATAGACTGCATCTTCAATTGCAGCGGATTTAACCCCTTTTTCTGCGGCCTGTGCACCAGCGTTATCACCTGTTCCGCTATCCGATCCAAAACCACCAAAGACAACATTAATAATGGAGCGGTTCATGGCTTTGCACATAATGAATGAGAGAATTGCGCCAGAGCAGCCCACCAATGCGCCGACAATAATCAATAAATCATTATGCAGAGTAAAACCAGTGGCTGCTGCTGCCCAGCCTGAATAGCTGTTAAGCATTGAAATAATCACCGGCATATCTGCGCCACCAATCGGAATAATAAGCGTGATGCCAAGCGTTAATGCCAATAACGTCATTAATATCAATGCCAATAAACTGCCACTCATGGCAAAATGTACTGCCAGCGCGATGGTTGCTAATGCAAGTACGGCGTTTAATAGATGCTGACCCGCAAATTTAACTGGTGCTCCACTTAATAAACCCTGCAATTTACCAAACGCAATGATTGAACCAGTGAAGGTAATTGCACCAATCACAACGCCAGCGGAAATCTCGCCCATCAATACCGCATTGAGTAAGCCAGCTTCCTGCTTGTGTAAAAAAGTTCCAATACCAACCAATACCGCAGCTAAACCCACAAAGCTATGCAGTGCTGCGACCAATTGCGGCATGGCGGTCATTTGAATGCGCAGTGCGACGATAATGCCAATCACTGCACCGCCAGCAATACCGGCAATAATAAAACCGTAGGATTGAACATCGCGTCCCAATAGCGTTGCTGCAATTGCAAGCAACATTCCAAACATGGCGTAAACATTACCACGCCGCGCAGTTGACGGATGCGTTAAGCCTTTTAAGCCCAAAATAAATAGCACCGCAGCAATTAAATACGCCAGTGCTTGATGATTGACAGTGAATTCCATTGCAGATTGTCCTTATTTCTTTTTCTTAAACATTGACAGCATTCGGTGCGTGACCAAAAAGCCACCGAACACATTGATTGACGCCAGCAATACGGCGATAAAACCAATGAACTGAATCAATAACCCAGCATTCGGATCACCAGCCACAAGTAATGCGCCAATTAAGACGATGCCCGAAATAGCGTTGGTTAATGCAACTAGTGGTGTGTGCAATGATGGCGTGACACCCCATACCACCCAATAACCAATAAAACACGCGAGAACAAAAACGTATAACGCAATAATTGAAGGATCGAGAGTTTCGGGCATTTGGAAATCCTAAATCAGTGATAAAGTGGCAGTGAAGATGATGAAGATGCGAGAGTTATTTTTTAATGAGCATCGCAGCGGTGATGTCATCTGCATCGAGGTCTTTTAATTGCGGTGGTGCGGCGCTGAATTCAAACATAATCTCAATGAGATTGAATAAATTGCGGGCATAAAATGCGCTGGCATCTGCCGGAATTAACGCTGGGAAATTGGTAATACCAACGATGGTAACACCCTGATGTTGAACGATTTCATCTGCGATCGTGAGCGGGCAATTACCGCCATTTGCCGCCGCCAAATCAACAATCACCGAGCCGGGGCGCATTCGCTCTACAACTTCTGCCGTCACCAACACTGGCGCAGGCCGACACGGAATCAGCGCAGTAGTAATAATGACGTGCGCTTTTGCCAACTCGTCGCCGAGCGCAATCTGTTGAATTGCTTTGGCTTCTGCTGACAATTCACGCGCATAACCGCCCTCGCCCGCGCCACTTTCGCCCAGATCAAGCACGATCGGTTTCGCGCCCAGCGAGCGAATCTGCTCTTGAGTTTCGGGGCGCACATCATAGGCATGAACGTCCGCACCGAGCCGCCGCGCCGTCGCAATCGCCTGTAACCCAGCCACGCCAGCGCCCAGCACGACGACTCGCGCCGGTTTTGACGACCCGGCGGAAGTCATCATCATCGGAAAAAAGCGCCCATATCGCGCCGCAGCTTCCAATGTCGCCCGATACCCAGCGAGATTGCTTTGCGACGACAGCGCATCCATCGACTGCGCCCGCGAGGTACGCGGCATCCGCTCCATGCCGAGGACACGCATGTTTTTATTTAACATTTCCGACAAAATATCATCTGCGCCGCAAGTTTCCAGCAGAGCGATCAACAGCCCACCGGAACGCATCGCTGCGACATCATCCGCATCTGGTCGCCGCACTTTCAACAATAAATCAACGTCATACGCGCCAGCACGGTCGGTCAACTGTGCACCAGCTTGACTATAATCGGTGTCGGGATAACCGGCGCTGATTCCCGCGCCAGCTTCAACATTAAGCGTAAAGCCTTTGCTAATCAGCTTTTTAACCACGTCGGGCGTGGAAGCAACTCGCGTTTCACCGAGCCGTGTTTCTCGTGGAATACCAATCTTCATGTGTGATTCGCCTTGTGTTTCAGTGTCGCCGCTGAGATGCGGCAAAATTGGCGCATTATCAGGGTCGCCTGCTTGTCATCGCAACTTAGCCGTAATTTGGCGGTTGCGTGTGAAAAAGTGTGCCGGATTCGCGTGAATTTCGAGGTGTCACTCGAAAATCATGTTTGTTCATTGTTTACCAATGCGTCGGCGATTCCACGGATAGCTTTAGGCGCTGCGCTACCATTTGATGGTCGCATTGGATTAAAACCACTATTTGAGGATATTGGACGGGAGTCAAATCAGCGTGCCACCGCTCGGGGTTCTGATTTGGGAAGGAATTGAAAATGGCCGTTTATCGTTAATAAAAATCCCGCCTTTTAGTTAAAAAAGGCGGGATTTTTTAATCGGTCAAAAATTACAGCGTTTTAGCTTGTTCGGCCAAGTAAATCCAAGTATCAATCACGGTATCAGGATTGAGTGAAATGCTGCTAATGCCCTGCTTCAATAACCAATCCGCAAAATCTTTATGATCGGATGGTCCCTGCCCGCAAATACCCACATATTTGCCCTGAGCACGGCACGCAGTAATTGCCATTGACAACATCTTTTTCACTGCCGGATCGCGCTCATCAAAGCTCTCTGCGACCAAACTGGAATCCCGATCTAATCCCAGCGTGAGCTGCGTCATATCATTGGAACCAATTGAGAAGCCGTCGAAATACTCCAAAAACTCATCGGCTAACACGGCATTGGATGGCAATTCGCACATCATAATTAACCGCAGTCCATCTTTGCCGCGTTCCAATCCCTGCGCTGCCAATGCTGCAACAACTGCCTTCGCTTGTGCCAGCGTCCGCACGAATGGAATCATAATCTCGACATTGGTTAATCCCATGTCATTGCGCACCCGCTTGAGTGCCTCGCATTCCAATTCAAAGCAGGCTTTGAAGTTGTCGGCGATATAACGTCCAGCGCCACGGAAGCCGATCATTGGATTTTCTTCTTCCGGTTCATACCGCTTGCCGCCAATCAAATTGGCGTATTCATTCGATTTGAAATCCGACATCCGCACGATCACGGTATTGGGTGAAAAAGCCGCTGCCAGCGTCGAAATTCCTTCTGCCAACTTGGCAATGTAAAACTCACGCGGGCTGGAATACGCAGCAATACGCGGCGTGATCTGTGCTTGTAATTCCGCTGGCAATTGATCGAATTCAAGCAGCGCCTTGGGATGAATACCGATCATGTTATTGATGATGAATTCCAGCCGCGCCAAGCCCACGCCCGCATTCGGTGTCGCAGAAAACGCAAAAGCGCGATCTGGATTGCCGACATTCATCATAATTTTAACTGGAATATCTGGCATCGCCGTTAATTCGATGGTTTTGTAATCGAATTCCAACTTGCCATCGTAAATATAACCGGTGTCACCTTCGGCACAACTGACCGTCACCAATTGCCCTTCTTTCACAATCTCAGTGGCGTTATTGCAGCCAACTACTGCCGGAACACCCAATTCACGCGCAATAATTGCGGCATGGCAGGTTCTTCCCCCACGATTGGTCACAATCGCTGCCGCCCGTTTCATAATCGGCTCCCAATCGGGATCGGTCATATCGGTAATCAGCACATCGCCGGGCTGGACGCGATTCATATCGGCGATGCTTTCCACCACCCGCGCCACGCCCGCGCCAATGCGACTGCCGATGCTGCGTCCGCTGGTCAAAATCGGCGCTTTTTCGCGCAGGATGTAACGCTCGATGATGTTGCCGGAGCGACTTTGCACCGTCTCAGGCCGCGCCTGCACGACGTAAATTTTGCCGTCCATGCCATCTTTCGCCCATTCGATGTCCATCGGACGACCGTAATGCTGCTCGATTTGCATCGCCTGCTTCGCCAATTCCTCCACTTCGGCATCGCTGATGCTGAACAACGGGCGCATCTCTTCCGGCACTGGCTCGGTGCGCACTGGGCTGGCAGCGCCAGCTTCGGCGTACACCATCCGAATCGCTTTATCGCCGACGGTGCGGCGCAAAATCGCGGGGCGACCGGCAGCAAGTGTCGGTTTATGCACATAAAATTCATCGGGATTGACCGCGCCTTGCACGACCATTTCGCCCAAACCGTAGCTGGCGGTGATGAATACGGCGTCGCGGAAACCGGACTCGGTGTCGAGCGTGAACATCACGCCAGATGCCGCTAAATCGCTGCGCACCATGCGCTGAATGCCAGCGGACAGCGCGACGTTGCGATGCTCAAAACCTTGGTGAACGCGGTAAGAAATGGCGCGGTCGTTGAATAGCGAGGCGAACACTTCTTTGATGCGATGTTTGATGTGATCCAAACCTTTGACATTCAAAAAGGTTTCTTGCTGACCAGCAAAGGACGCATCCGGCAAATCTTCCGCCGTCGCTGACGAGCGCACCGCCCACGAGACTTCGCTGCCGGCTGCGGCAGTCAATTGGGCATACGCGGTATCAATTGCAGTTTCCAGCGCAGTCGGGAACGGTTGCTCCAACACCCAGCCGCGAATGCGCGGGCCAGCTTCAGCGAGCGCAGCAACGTCATCAACATCCAGCGTGTCGAGAATGGTTTGAATCCGCTCATCCAAGCCTTCGTGCGCGAGAAATTCGCGGTAGGCATCGGCGGTGGTGGCGAATCCGCCCGGCACCTGGACGCCGAGATCGGTGAGGTTTTGAATCATCTCACCGAGCGAGGCGTTTTTGCCGCCCACGACGGGCACATCTTCCATTCCTAAGTCTTTGAGCCAGCGGACATAATCGGTCATCGTTTGCGTTCTCTAGGTGGTGAAAAAATGCGAGCCACTCCATCAAACGCCCAAAGCGTCGCCGAACTGCTCGCTGTACGTTTGGTTATGATGCAACTGCAACATGATTAAGATCAATGAAAATTGCTGCACTTGCGAAAATGGCGGTTTTTTGCAAATACGCAACACTCCAAGTTGACCCGGTTGATTCTCTCTTGATCCGATGCGTCCATTCAGGCAGCCTAGTTAGGCATTGTTTGTCAAATTTCGTGTTCTAAATCTGTAAAGGATCAATCTAATGACTGAAACTAAATCTAGCCCGTTAAGCAACATTGACAGCACCAAAGCAATTATTGGCGGCGTGATTGTGCTGGCAATTATGGGCGTGTCACATGCCATCTCGACCGGAATGCTGGTGGGAGCGCCAACACCGATGACCGCCGAACAGCTTGCGACTAATTTGGCGCGAGTTGGTGCAGTAACAGTAAATCAACCGGTGGCTCCACCGGTGGCTGTTGCACCAGTAGTTGAAACTGCGCCTGCGGCAGAACCTGCTGCACCAGCGGTTGAAACTGCGCCTGCGGCAGAAGCTGCTGCACCAGCGGTTGAAACTGCGCCTGCGGCAAAACCTGCTGCACCAGCGGTTGAAACTGCGCCTGCGGCAGAAGCTGCTGCGCCAGCGGCTGAAACTGCGCCTGCGGCAGAAGCTGCTGCGCCAGCGGTTGAAACTGCACCTGCGGCAGAAGCTGTTGCGCCAGCGGTTGAAGCTGCACCTGTGGCAGAATCTGCTGCGCCAGCGACTGAAGCTGCGCCTGCGGCAGAAGTTGCTGCGCCAGCGGTTGAAGCTGCGCCTGCGGCTGAAACTGCACCTGCGGTAGAACCTGCTGCACCAGTTGTCACTGCACCAACGCCGCACCCACAACCAGCTTGGTTGCTGCACATGGCTCCGCTCAGTTCGCCAGCTCCGCATCACCCGAAATAAATCCCACATTTCAATCACGCAGCTGTGCGGCTGCGTGATTTCTGTAACTCGTTAAAAAGCAACAATAATTATTGCAGTGGCGGTTTAATCGCTGCTGGCGCAGTGTTCCACGCCGTCAATGTCTGCAAAATCAGTGCAATTGCTGGCGGTTCTGGGTCGGTCGGCAGCAAGCGCGTCAACATGCCACGATGCGACCCAGCAACTTGCAGTGGCGCTGGCGCATTGGGAAGTTTGAGCGCATCCAGCGTGACCACGCCGTCGCCAAGATTAACGCCGAGATTTGACCACCATGCCATCAGCAGTGCCTGTAATTCCGCCGATGATGCCTTTGTCAACGCTGCGATACTGTCTGACATGCTGGGCGTTGGTCCCGATAACACGCCACCAAGCAGTTGAATAGAAACCATATTTGACCAAGGCAGCGTATTTAACGCAGTCAGCGAGCCGCTGTTGGGTTGCAAATCAATCGCTGGCGTGTCACAGCCATCCCGCAGTGCAGCATAAAGTGCAAACCGTTGATCTTCTTTGGTTAAAAATTGATCGCGCAACTCCAGCCACACGCGCAAGCGTGTCCATTCGCTACCCTGATTCGGCGTTCCCACCAAAATTGCCCCGCGTACTGCGGCACCATCTACCCGAGCTGGCGAATTAACTGGATGTCGCCAGCGCGTCACAAAATCGCGGATTACCAATCCACCGACATCATGCCCAATCAAAATCGCGGGGCGATTGGTCGGAAATTCTCGCCAGCGTTCGGCTAAATCCTGCGCAGTGCGTTCGATGCTTTGATCGTGCGGATAACGAAATTCCCACACTTCAAAACCAGCAGCGTCGAGAAATGGAAACAGGTCATGCCAAATACTGCCGGGTTCGTCTAAACCGTGTATTACAACCAAACGCGGCAATTTCGATGCAGTCGCACGAATGCGCAATTCCAAACCGTACCAATCGTAAGTTGGCGGCGCGACTGGCTGCGGAAACCATTGTTTGAATTGATCTTGAACCGCGCTGCGTAATTGACGCTGGGCTTTCGGAAGTTGGTCTTGAGCGTTGTCGCCCCACCATGTCCAAGACAGCGCCAGCACCACCAAACTCAATAAACCTAACAGCAGTGGTCGCAGCCAGCGCAGCGGTGCGGGCGGTGAATATCGTGGTGTGCGCGTGGCGGAAAGTTTGACTGGTGGAATGTGCAAAGGTGGTTTCATGAGGAGCGATCCAAGCGCGATGAGACAACATTGATGGTCAAAATAATGCCCACCGCTGCGCATCCGCAGATTCGCAACAGTAGGCGCTGTGGTAAAAGGGACACAATTTGGTGTGGAGTAAAGCGTTTCAACTGCAATTCATTTTGTGGAATCGATCACAGCCAATATCGTGATTAAAGTTGCAGTCGTGGTAAATATGACGCAAATAGAGAAAAAAGTTGTTCTTTTGTTCCAATTGTGGGCTAAAATGTCTGTGTTCCACGGTGCAGTCATACAAATACGCCCATCATTTTGGCGCATCATTTCCCATTTGTGGAAGACAGTTTTAGCGCCAAGATCAATAACGCGATGATATTATTGTTTTTTACTGCGGCTAAATGTCAACGCAGTATTGTGATGTCAATGAGCAACGGTTCCCAATTCCAATCCCACCACCTGAATAGGAAATACAACATGCGCACTTCATTTACTTCCATTCCGCTGGCAATTGCGCTGGCAATTGCTGCACCACTCGCTGCACATGCCAGCGATGCTTATAACAATGAACATTTTTGGTCAGCAAAACCTGAAGCTTCTGGTTGGACTACTAAATACGACGAATGCTGGCAGAGTTTACACGGCTCGAGTGAATTATCACCCTGTGTTGAATCTGCGCCAGTTGCCGCAGTACCCAAAGAATTCACGGTGCGTTTGCATTTTGATTTCGATAAATATCACATGAACAACATCGCTAAAGACAGCGAATTGCAGCGGCTTGATAATTACATTGATCAGGTCAAGGAAACTCCGGCACATGAGCGCATTTCTTTAACCGGTTACACTGATGCGAAAGGCTCTGATGAATACAATTATCAGCTCGGTCAACGTCGCGCTGAAAGTGTGCAGCAATATATGGTCAGCAAAGGCATTCCAGCGCAAGACATCGTTTCAGTGAGAAGTCGCGGTAAACAAGATTTGCTGCCCGGAGTTGATATCTATTCGGTTGAACAGCGTCGTGTGAAAATCAACGCTGAAGACGGCAGTTGAAATAATCCTCGATTCAAAACTATCGCCGACAGCAATTCATTCAATTGTGCGGATGCGATAGAAAACGCCGCCAATAATTTCTGAATTAATGTCGTTAATCCGCGCCGGTGTTATTAGATTTCAATACCGGCGCGGCAGTGTCCAATAAGCCGCACCCCCCGAGTGGCTGATGGTCTAGTCGATCACGTTAGCGCGTGACCGACCTCCTTCGTGTGTGCGTTTAAATTTCCCGTGCCAGCCGTGCTGCATCGCCGAGATAGCTTGCTGGTGTCAACGTGCGCAATTCGGTTTTGACCTGTTCCGGCAATGCCAAACTGTCCACAAAACGAGCGAGCGCCTCCGCACTGATGCGTTGTCCTCGGGTTAATTCCTTCAATTTTTCATACGGTTCGGCGATGCCGTAACGCCGCATCACGGTCTGAATCGGTTCAGCCAGCACCTCCCAGTTTGCGTCTAAATCCGCTGCCAGACGCACCGGATCAGCCTCCAATTTGCCGATGCCTTTCAGCGCCGATTGCACTGCAATACTGGTGTGTGCAAGACCCACGCCAAGATTGCGCAACACGGTCGAATCCGTGAGATCGCGCTGCCAGCGTGAAATAGTCAATTTACCCGCCAGATGTTCCAAAATTGCGTTGGCAAGTCCTAGATTTCCCTCAGCATTTTCAAAATCAATGGGATTGATTTTGTGCGGCATAGTGGACGAACCCACTTCGCCCGCCACTGGGCGCTGTTTGAAATAACCGATTGAAATATAACCCCAAATATCGCGGCAAAAATCACTCAAGATATTGTTACTGCGCACGACGGCATCAAACAATTCAGCCATATAATCATGCGGTTCGATCTGCGTCGTGTACGGATTCCACGTCAGCCCCAGCGCCTCAACAAACTCACGCGCCAGCGTCGGCCAATCGACATGCGGATAAGCCACGCGATGCGCATTGTAATTGCCGACTGCGCCATTGATTTTGCCGCAGAACAACCTCCGCAATTCGCGCCCGCTGAGTGCGTAACCGCTTGACAACATTAGCCATTTCCTTACCAAGTGTGGTTGGTGTCGCTGGCTGACCATGCGTGCGTGACAACATCGGCTGCTCGGCATAGCGATGCGCCAATTCACGAATTGCCGTAATCAATTGATCGAATTCAGGTAATAACACCTGTTCTCGTCCAGCTTTAATCATTAAACCGTGTGCAAGATTATTAATATCTTCAGACGTACACGCGAAATGAATAAATTCACTGACCGCAGATAATTCGCTATTGCCTGTAATGCGTTCCTTTAGAAAATACTCAACCGCTTTTACATCGTGATTGGTAGTGCGTTCAATGTCTTTAATCCGCTGCGCATCAGCAACACTAAAATCTGTAGCAATCGTATTGAGAATTGAATTGCTTCATTAGAAAACGCTGGCACTTCAGCGATTTCTGGATGTTGCGCGAGAGTTTGCAACCAACGAATTTCCACTAAAACGGTATCGAATTAATCCGTATTCACTGAAAATGGGGCGAAGTGCTGCGGTTCTAGCGGAATAGCGACCATCTACGGGTGAGACGGCGGTCAGGGTGGATAGCTCTATTGACATGATATTTATTCCAAAAAATCGTTATTTTATTAAATGAGACGGCGGTTCGCCATCCACCCATGTTCGCCGCGATAGTGTTCCAAACGGAATGAGTAGTGGCAATAAACTGAGTAATGACCACGCATTAAAATCATTTGCCGTTATTCCACCAAATACCCATATCGCCCACACAATAGATGCGCCCATTAAGCTATAAGGTGCAAGCATTAATTTCCAGTAGGGTTGTGTTGGATAATGCCACGGCGCAAATTTGTGAATCGCTGCAATTGCCGTGATGCTTAATAATACACCAGATGCGCTTTCTAACCATTTTCCTTGCCAGAAAAATACGCCAGACAAGACTGCAACCCAAATAAAACTACCTAGCCAGCCAAACTTCCAGCCCAGTTGTTCACCGCGTCGCGTATTTATCATTTGATAATTCTCAACACTGACTTTGATATAACTTAAATAAAAAAGTAACCCGTTCGCTGTCTTCATTGCTGCCTTGATAGCAATAAGCAGTATCTACTGCTTGATCTAATTTAATATGCGCTTTTGTTAAAATAAGCGGCATCGTGCGTGGATCGTATAAATCTGCTAATGACGCATTGGGAAACTGGGCGCGAGCATTCAACACCGCTTGAGCAGCAGTTTCAATAATGGCAGTTTGTTTGGGAGTTGGTGTTGGCCAAGGAAAGTTGTTGTAAACAATTTTTGCAGAATAACTATAGCTACCACCTAATCTTCCACAAATAGTACGCATCCAAGCATTGTGCATAATACTGGTCATCACGCCAAAATGATAAACTGTAGCATCTGGAATAATTTGCAACTTATCACCGACAATATGCGTATAAGGCAAAAACCCAACAGGTACATATTGACGATGTTCAGAAGAAACACGCGGTAAAGCTAAATAATGCCCTTGAGTTGGTTGACGTATTTCTGTAAAAAGCATTGGCTTATTAGCCCATTCTTTTGTTGCAGCTTTACTACTTGCTAGTCGCACAGATTTAACAGCTTCAATACGCTTCAACACTTCTGGCATTTTTTCAGTTCATTAGGTAAACAATCAACAAGCCATAAACAGTAACGTGGAATGTTGTTGATAAATTCATCACCCATTGAAAATGGTTGAATATACTGTTCTGCTTGTGGTTCGCTCTTGACTAAATCATCTTTTTCTTGTTGGTTAAGTAATAAATAACCGCCGTCTGTCGCTTGACTGCCTCTTGTCATTATAGGTGCCGCTAAACACAGCGGTTTTTTTCGTGCATTTACTATCACATTAGGCGCATCGAATAAATAAGGACTGATATTGGTTGCTGATAATGCTTGGGGTTTTCCTTTAATATCTGCGTAAATAAACAGCGTTTTTGGTGGCACAGAAAATAGAGCAAAACCAATAATCACTACATGCACAGCAGCATTGTTTTTAGCCTCATTTGACCAGCTAAATGTGCGATGTGCAAAGTTAATACACACTCCGGCATCTAATAACGGCTGCCATAAAATAGCGATCTGTTCACCTTGCACGATGCTATTAGTACTCACGAACGCTGTTTGCGTTGCCGGATGGGTTTTCATATATGCAGTTGCGGTGTAATGCCATGCGCACACGAAATCAAGACTTTTGTATAATTTAACGGCTGGCAAATGTGGTGTATGTGTAAACACTTTTGCTAAATCTGCATTTTGTTGTAAATTGCGAAAATTTTTGCCAATAAAAGGCGGATTGCCATAATAAAACTGGCATGAGGACACACGTTGCGCCAATCTATTTGTAAGGCATTCGCGTGAACGATAGTTGCCGATGTTTTCAACGGAATGCGCACAAAATAAACGCCAAACATGGCGCTCACTTGTTGATTCATTTGATGATCAGTCAACCATAACGCAACTTGAGCAATTTGTGCTGGGAATTCCTCCAATTCAATGCCATAACATTGATTGACATCTAACTTTATCAACGTGTCGATTTCTAATAATTGCGCCTTTTTATGCACCTTTTCGAGAATTGCTAACTCTAATTGCCGCAATTCTCGATAAGCAATCACTAGAAAATTACCGCAGCCACAGGCGGGATCAAAAAAAGTCAATTGCGCCAAGCGATGATGAAAAGCGTTGAGCTTGGCTTTATTGTTGCCCAATTTATGAAATTCTGTCCATAACGCATCTAAAAACAGCGGCTTAATTAACTTTAAGATATTCTCCTCACTGGTGTAATGCGCTCCCAGATTGCGTCGTTCTGTTTCATCATAATGCTTTGAAAAATACTGCCAAAGATCGCCGGACTAATTCGACTCCAATCCAATGCGCAAACACTCAATAACGTCTCGCGCATCGTGCGATCAAAACTCGCAGGTGGTAACAATTCAGCAAATAATTTGCCGTTGATATATGGAAATGCGGCAAGTTCTTCGTCTAAATTGGTTAATCGCTGCGCCAACGGTGTATTGAGCACATGAAATAACTGACTGATTTGTGCCGCTAAATCACTGCCGTCGCTGCGCGTTTTGTTTTCAAAAACTTCTGAAATTGGCGCTTTGCAAAAATACCGGTATCTTCTGCAAATAAACAAAACAATAGCCGTACTAAATACACTTCCAGCGGATGCCCTAATAACCAATCGCTTTTAATTGATCATGCAGCTTTCCCATACATTCAACAGCTTTAATGTTGATTAAGTCTTGTGGCTGCATCATCGGCGTCTCTTAACGCCTACTTTCATAGAGCTTGAATAAAAAACTAACCCGTTCGCTGTCTTCATTGCTGCCTTGATAGCAATAAGCAGTATCTACTGCTTTATCGAGTTTGGTATGCGCTGCGCGTAAAATTTTTGGCATTAAATCTGGATCATAAAGCGTCGCTAACGTATTATTAGCATCCAGCGCAACAGATTGATCTCGTGCGTTAAGTACCGCTTTGGCAGCTTGTTTAATTATTGATTGATGTGCTGCGCTGACAGTTATCCAAGGAAATAACTGATAGACATTTGGGGAATAGCTGTAACTGCCTCCTAAACGACCAGCAACGGTGCGCATCCACGCATTATGCAACGCACTGGTTAACACCAAATTCGTATAAACCAACATCAGGAATCATTAAAACTTTTTCATGCGGAATAATGTTTGGTTGTAAAAATAAAATGGGAATGTATTGACGCCGAGATGAAACGCGAGGAATTGCTAAAAACTTTTTTTTAGGACTTGATTTGCGTAAAAGGTAAGGTTGACTCGCCATTTCTCTAACGCTTTCAGTTTTACTAGCTAATCTCGCTTTTTTTATCCTTCAATCCGCTTTAATTTCAGGATACTGTCCAATAATTTCAGTTGCGCAGGTGTAGCTTCCGCAAACCACAAACAATAGCGTTCTACGCCGTTATCAATTCATAACCACCAATAAATGGTTTAATAAACGCGTTAAGTCAGGATATTTTGCCAAGAGTTCGCTTTTTGTGCGGCATCTAAAATTAAATGTCCGCCGTCTGTGGGTTGACTTCCTTTAGTCATCGCCGGCATTCCTTGCGGTGGTTGTGAACGCGATGGCAATAACACATTAGGCGCATCTAACAAATAAGGATTGATATGACTCGCAGGGAGTGCTTGCGGTTTTCCTTTCACATCTGCATAAATAAACAGCGTTTTCACTTGTGCCGCAAATAACGCAAAACCAATAATGACGACTTGCACTGCTGCATTACTTTTTGCTTCATTTGTCCAGCTAAACGTGCGATGCGCAAAGTGAATTTGCACTCCTTGCGCTAACATCCAACTCCATAAAATGCCAACTTGTTCACCTTGCGTAATGCTATTGGTTGCCACAAATGCGCAGGCGGTTTGTCGTTGATTGAGCAGATATTGCGTTGCTTTCACAAACCACGCGCCCACAAAATCAACTTTGCCAAACTTTTTATCTTTCGGAAAGACTAACTCTACATCGGCTTGTTGCGCCGGAGATCGCCATTGATGACCAATAAAAGGCGGATTGCCGATAATAAAGCTGGCATGAGGACACACGTTGCGCCAATCCATTTGTAAGGCATTCGCGTGAACGATAGTTGCCGATGTTTTCAACGGAATGCGCACAAAATAAACGCCAAACTTGGCGCTCACTTGTTGATTCATTTGATGGTCAGTCAACCATAACGCAACCTGAGCGATTTGTGCTGGGAATTCCTCCAATTCAATGCCATAACATTGATTGACATCTAACTTTATCAACGTGTCAATTTCTAATAACTGCGCCTTTTTATGCACCTTTTCGAGAATTGCTAACTCTAATTTCCGCAATTCCCGATAAGCAATCACTAGAAAATTACCGCAGCCGCAGGCGGGATCAAAAAAAGTCAATTGCGCCAAGCGATGATGAAAAGCGTTGAGCTTGGCTTTATTGTTGCCCAATTTATGAAATTCTGTCCATAACGCATCTAAAAACAGCGGCTTAATTAACTTTAAGATATTCTCCTCACTGGTGTAATGCGCTCCCAGATTGCGTCGTTCTGTTTCACTCATAATGCTTTGAAAAATACTGCCAAAGATCGCCGGACTAATTCGACTCCAATCCAACGCGCAGACGCTCAATAACGTCTCGCGCATCGTGCGATCAAAACTCGCAGGTGGTAACAGTTCAGCAAATAATTTGCCGTTGATATACGGAAATGCGGCAAGTTCTTCGTCTAAATTGGTTAATCGCTGCGCCAACGGTGTATTGAGCACATAAAATAACTGACTGATTTGTGCCGCTAAATCGCTACCGTCGCTGCGCGTTTTGTTTTCGATAAACTCCTGAAATTGGCGCTTCTCAAAAATACCGGTATCTTCTGCAAATAAACAAAACAATAGCCGCACTAAATACACTTCCAGCGGATGCCCTAAATAACCAATCGCTTTTAATTGATCATGCAGCTTTCCCATCCGTTCAGCGGCTTTCATGTTAATCGGGTCTTGCGGTTGAATCACCTGCGTCGTATAACCCGCAATAAAACCAAAGGCGCTGATATGCGTGACGAAATCAGCTAAAGGAAAAGTCAGCGTATGATTCGTTTCTAAATCGGTGAGTTGCAGCGTTGCAAAATCCGATACCAACACATAACGCGGTAAATCATGTTCTTTAATTCCGGCGCAATACTCCATTGCTTGCTGATAAGCCAGCGCCAAGTTTTTGCCGCGACTTTTCATTTCTACGATTAACACACCCGGCCAGAATAAATCAATAAATCCTGCTTTACCGCCGTATTTTTTCACAGCATATTCAAACGTTGCCAGCCGCTTGTTGGTAATTCCAAACACTTCAAAAAAATCAATTAAAAATGGCTTGGCTTCGCTGTTTTCACTCGCGGCATCGTGCCAACGTTGCGCAAAAGCCACCGCCCGCGTTTTTATTTCATTCCAAGAAAGCGGCATTATTTCTCCTATATTCACATCGCACTGAAAAATAACAGCATCGCAGCAATGATTAAATGCTGCGATGCCATGACGCAATTAACCCACCAACCGCCGCAGCACATACGGCAAAATACCGCCGTGGCGGTAATAATCCACTTCATTCGGCGTATCAATCCGCACCTTGGCGGTGAATTCAATCACCGCGCCCGTTGCAGCAATTGCCTGCACCGTCACCTGTTTTGCCTCGCCATTATTTAAGCCGATAATCGCAAAGGTTTCTGCGCCAGTTAAACCCAATGATTGTGCATTCTCGCCATTCATAAATTCTAATGGTAAAATGCCCATGCCCACTAAATTAGAGCGATGAATCCGTTCATAACTTTCTGCAATCACGGCTCGCACTCCCAATAAACGCGGACCTTTTGCTGCCCAATCGCGTGACGAGCCAGAACCGTATTCTTTACCCGCTAAAAGAATGACCGGTGTTAATTCGGATTGATAACGCATTGCGGCATCATAAATCGACAATTGTTCACCACTCGGATGATGCACTGTGACGCCGCCTTCTGTACCGGGTGCCATTAAATTGCGCAAACGTAAATTGGCGAAGGTGCCGCGCATCATTACCTCGTGATTGCCGCGTCGTGCGCCTAAGCTATTGAAATCCTTAACTTCAACGCCCTGCGCCAGCAGATATTGTCCCGCCGGTGAATTCGCTTTAATTGATCCAGCCGGCGAAATGTGATCGGTAGTAATTGAATCGCCGAGCACCGCTAAACATCGCGCTCCGCTGATGTCGGCAATCGGCGCAATTTCCCGCGTCATGCCGTCAAAATACGGCGGTTTGCGGATATAAGTTGACGCCGCTGGCCATTCATAGGTTTGGCTGGTCGGGGCGGCGAGCGATTGCCAACGCGCATCGCCGGCGTAAATGTTGGCATACGCAGCGGTGAATTCGGCGGCGGTGACATGTGCTGCAACTGCTTGATTCACTTCAGTTTGTGTCGGCCAAATGTCGCGCAAATAGACCGGCTGCCCGTTGGCATCCTGCGTCAGCGGCTCGCGCTCAGGATCAAAATCAATCCGCCCGGCGATGGCATACGCGACCACCAGCGGCGGGCTGGCGAGGTAATTCATCCGCACTTCGGCGTGAACGCGCCCCTCAAAATTGCGATTGCCCGACAAAATCGACACCGCGCACAGCTCGTGGTCAGCGATGGCTTGCGAAACCGGCGCAGGCAGCGGACCGGAATTGCCGATGCAGACCGTGCAGCCGTAGCCAACGTTATGAAATCCCAACGCTTTTAACGGTTCAGTCAAGCCAGCGCGGTCAAGATAGCGCGTCACCGCCAGCGAGCCGGGGCCAAACGCAGTTTTCACCCAAGGCGCTGATTTCAAACCGATTGCTGCCGCTTTTTGTGCCACCAAACCGGCCGCCAGCATCACGCTCGGATTGGAGGTGTTGGTGCAGGAAGTGATCGCGGCGATCACAATTGAGCCGTCGCGCAATTCCACCGGCTGCCCGTTGATGACGGCAGTCGCCGCGCCTTTATCGGGCAAATTGCGCTCTTTTTTCAACGCTGCCAATGCGTTAGGAAAATGCGTCGCCATGTCGCTCAACGCGACGCGATCCTGCGGCCGTTTCGGCCCCGCCAGCGACGGCACCACCGCGCCGAGGTCGATTTCCAGCGTTTCCGAATAATCGGCTTCCGCCGCGTCCGCCGTGTACCAGACGCCCTGCGCCTTGCAATACGCCTCAATTAACGCGAGCTGCGCGGCATCGCGTCCGGTTTGGCGCAGGTAGTCGAGCGTGATCTGGTCAATCGGAAACAGCCCGCAGGTCGCGCCATATTCCGGCCCCATGTTGGCAATCGTCGTGCGCTCCCCCATCGGTAAGCTGCTGATTGCATTGCCATAAAATTCAACAAACTTGCCAACCACGCCGTGTTTGCGCAGCCGTTCGACGATGGTCAACACCAAATCGGTCGCGGTCACGCCGTCGCGCAACGTGCCGGTCAATTTGCAGCCGACGACCTTGGGCACGAGCATCGACACCGGCTGCCCCAACATCGACGCCTCGGCTTCAATACCGCCGACGCCCCAACCTAATACGCCAATTCCATTGACCATTGTCGTATGCGAATCAGTACCAACGCAGGTATCAAAATAAACCTGCGTAGTATTATTCAACGTATTCGCAAAAATCACCCGTGCGAGGTATTCAACATTGATTTGATGCACGATACCGGTATCGGGTGGAACGACCTTAAAACCGGCAAACGCATTCTGGCCCCATTTCAAAAAGTTATAGCGTTCTTGATTGCGCTCAAATTCGCGTTCTGCATTCAATGCAAACGCATCATCACTGCCGAAATAATCCACCTGCACCGAATGATCAATCACCAATTCTGCGGGTTGCAACGGATTGATTTGTGACGGATCGCCGCCGAGTTCACGCATGGCATCGCGCATCGCAGCTAAATCAACGACTGCCGGCACACCAGTGAAATCTTGCATTAACACTCGCGCCGGGCGGTATTGGATTTCTTTATCCGGTTCGGCCTGCGCATTCCAAGTGCTGAAATACGCAATATCATCCGCAGTGACGGTGATTCCGTCTTCATGGCGCAGCAAATTTTCGAGCAAGATTTTTAATGAATACGGCAGCCGGGCGCTATTGGATACGGCATCCAATTTGAAGATTTCGTAATCCCGATCAGCGACGGTGAGCGTGGTTTTAGCGTTGAAACAGTTAGACATGCAAAAATCTCCAGAAAGAAAAACCCTCATTTGAATGAATGAGGGTTGAGGGGGTTTAGCCAGCATAACGCTCTAAATACTGCTGGGCATCATGCAAAATCTGTTTATTTTTAAACAGAATATGCCAGCGTGAACCGCCGACTTGTTGCCATAACATCGCGGCACGAACGCCAGCAAGTAGCAGCGCCCGAATTCGCTGTTGATGATCGGAATCGCGCAAATAGACTGCTTCGCCACGAATGAGAATGCGCGGTTTTAATTGGCTCAACGTCTCCTGATATAAATCAGCAAAATGCGCGAGCACATTGGTATGTAATAATCCAAAATGATCGCGTTTATTTTCTGCTGCTTCGATGCCAGCGCCAATACGCTTGCGCAATTCAGGATGACGCGACAAATTGCGCTCCAAGCGCATTAAATGAATGGCATAACGCGTCACTTCTAAATTGCGTTCTGGCATTCCAGTAAGTTGTGCAATCAGTTTTCGAGCGCCCGGCATCACTGCGCCCGGCGCACCAAAAACTGCATCCACATTCACTGCGTCAATTTGAAATAAACTGTAAATACATGGCTCCACAATTGCGGTTTCCATCTTGCCTTCGCGGGCGATGTGGATCACGGCATCAATGGCTTGATAAACGCCAGCAAGGGCGGTAACGGTAGCAAGATCGTCATGCAGCATGAGATAAGAATCTCCAAGCAAATAGATAGTGATGCAGAAGTTTAATCGCATAAGAAATTAAAAAATGCGTCACATCGCACACAACGACATGACGCCAAATTCATTTTTTGCGCTACGCAAAACGGCGTAATTCACCCGCACCACTGACATTTTCTGCGCAACGTCCACACAATTCAGGATGTTCCAAATGTTCACCAACATCAGTGCGATGATGCCAACAGCGCACACATTTGGGATGAGCAGATGAAATCACACGCACTGCCAGCGTTTCCAAATCAGTTGTATTGGCGTTTTCCGTCTGTTCAATTAACGGCAGCAATTCCACTTCGGACACAATCAATGCAAAGCGCAATTCATCGCCGAGTCGTTTCAATTGTGCCAGTAATGTATCATTGCAATACAAGATTATTTCTGCATCCAATGATGAACCAATATGCCCAGCTTTTCGCGCCGCTTCTAATGCGGGACCAATTGCCACGCGCACTGCAATGACCTGTTCCCAGCATTCACGGTCGAGCAACTCATTAGCAGCAAGCGTAAATAACTTGTCATACCAAACGGCAGTAAAAATCGTGTCATCGCGTTCGCCGGGAATCTCGCGCCAAATCTCATCAGCGGTAAAACTCAGAATTGGTGCAAGCCAGCGACTCATTGCTTCAATTAAATGAAACATTGCGGTTTGACACGAGCGCCGAGCGCGGCTATCGGTCGGCGTGGTGTATTGACGATCTTTAATCACATCGAGATAAAAACCGCCGAGATCAACCACGCAAAACTGCTGCACTTTTTGCACAACTAAATGGAATTGATATTCCTGATAAGCAGCAATGATTTCAATTTGCAATTGCGCGGCGCGATCCACGACCCAGCGATCTAGCGCCAGCATATCTTCTGGTGCAACGACATGAATTGCGGGATCAAAACCATTGAGATTGGCGAGTAGAAAACGAGCAGTATTGCGCAAACGGCGATACGCATCCGCAGTGCGATTTAAAATCTCATCGCTAACGGTCATTTCAGTGCGGTAATCAGTTGCGGCAACCCATAAACGAATGATGTCTGCGCCCAGCGTTTTCATTACCGTTTGCGGACTGACGACATTGCCCTTGGATTTGGACATCTTTTCGCCTTTCGCATCGACAGTAAAACCATGGGTTAATACCTGTCGATAGGGAGCGCAACCGTGAATAGCGACTGAAGTCATTAACGATGATTGAAACCAGCCGCGATGTTGATCAGAACCTTCTAAATAAAGATCGGCTGGTGAATGCAAACCTTCGCGTTGTTCTAATACGCAGGCGTGAGTGACACCAGAATCAAACCAGACATCTAGCGTATCGGTAATTTTGGCGTAATGTGCGCCTTCTTCATCGCCCAGTAAATCACGCGGATGTAATTCAAACCAGGCTTCAATCCCGTGTTTTTCTACTCGTTTGGCCACCAGTTCCAATAATTCAGCGGTGCGCGGATGCCATTCTCCAGTTGCTTTATGAATGAATAGCGGAATCGGCACGCCCCAAGTGCGCTGGCGCGAAATACACCAATCCGGGCGACCGCGCACCATGCCTTCAATGCGGCTTTGTCCCCATTCCGGCAGCCAATTGACTTTGTCGATTTCATTCAATGCGGTGTCGCGCAATCCGGCTTTATTCATGCTAATAAACCATTGCGGCGTAGCGCGAAAAATAATCGGCGTTTTATGCCGCCAGCAATGCGGATAACTATGCGTGAAGCGTGTTTCCAATAATAATGCGCCATGCGCTTTTAATACTTCAACGACGTGCGCATTGGCTTGAAAAACATTTTCACCCGCAAATAACGGTGTATTCGGTAAAAAGCGCCCATCGCCGCCTACTGGATTATTGACCGCCAGCCCGTAACGCAGCCCGACGAGGTAATCCTCCAAACCGTGACCGGGTGCGGTATGGACTGCGCCCGTGCCCGCTTCCAACGTGACATGTTCGCCGACGATGATCGGTACTTCGCGGTCATAAAACGGATGTTTGAGCTGCAACCCTTCAAATGCGATGCCGCGCCCGTCGCCAACCACGCGATACTCAGAAATATCCCAGCGATCCATCGCGTCTTTCAGCAAGCCTTCCGCGACGATCAACCGCTCTTTGCCGTGAGCAGTCATCGCCTCCACAATTACATAATCCAGCTCGGCATTGAACGCAACTGCTTGATTTGCGGGCAATGTCCACGGCGTAGTCGTCCAAATCACCACTGACATCGCGCCTGCGCCGCAACCGTTTGGGCTGGTGTTGGCGCAGGCAGCAAACGCGGTCGGATCGACCACCGGAAAGCGCACATCAATCGCAAGTGATTGTTTATCGGCATATTCCACTTCCGCTTCTGCCAGCGCCGAGCCGCAATCAATGCACCAATGCACCGGCTTCTCGCCTTTCTGCACATGCCCGTTGGCAATGATTTGACCGAGCGCACGAATAATGCCCGCTTCAAAAGCGTAGTCCATTGTCAAATAAGGTTTTTCCCAGTCGCCGAATACGCCGAGACGTTGGAAATCGCGGCGTTGTCCATCGACCTGTTTGGCGGCGTATTCACGGCAAGCCACGCGGAATTCAGCGGCAGTGATTTTGTGCCCGGGTTTGCCCTTTTTCTTTTCAACCTGCAATTCAATGGGCAGCCCGTGACAATCCCAACCCGGGATATAAGGCGCATCCATTCCATCCAATGTATGCGATTTAATAATAATATCTTTTAATACCTTATTCACTGCGTGACCGATGTGAATATCGCCATTCGCATAGGGCGGTCCATCGTGAAGAATGAATTGCGGTGCACCAGCGCGAGCAGCGCGAATACGGGAATAAACATCTAGCGATTCCCAGCGTTTCAGCATTTCCGGTTCGCGCTGGGCGAGATTCGCTTTCATGGCAAAACCGGTGTTGGGAAGATTTAACGTGTGTTTATAGTCAGTCATGCGTGTACTCTTTAATTAAAAGCGGGAATTTACAGCGGATATTTTGCGGCAGCGCCGGGGATTTCGCGTACTAAACGCGGTACTAAATAGCCCGGCAACTGGGCGCGTAATTGATTCAGCAATTCAAGCGCAGCGACATCGCTGATTTGAAAATGCGCTGCGCCAGCAACCGGATCAAGTTGATGCAGATAATACGGCAATACGCCGCAGTCAAATAGTCGTTCACTTAACTGCGCCAGCGTCGCACTATCGTCATTCACGCCGCGCAGTAATACACTTTGATTCAATAAGGTGATGCCTGCTGCGCGTAATTGTTGTAATGCCGTTGCTTGATCGTGCCCCAATTCCTGAGCGTGATTAACATGAATCACGATGATTGGTGTCAAGCGCGATTGTGCCAATAATGTACACAATTGCGGTGTGATCCGAGTCGGAATTAACGTGGGCATTCGCGTATGAATACGCACACGGCGCAGATGACCGATGTTATTGAATTGCGCCAGTAATGTTGTCAATTGCGCATCGTCGAGCAGCAGCGGATCGCCACCGCTTAAAATCACTTCCGTTAATGATGAATCTTCGGCAATTTGCGCAATTGCATTGTCGTGATGACGAGTAGAAATACCGAGCGCAGCGGGTTGTAAATGGCGGCGAAAACAATAGCGACAATGTAATGCACAGGCAGTGGTCGTCATCAATAACACACGCCCAGCGTATTTGCGCAATAACCCCGGTGCATATACGGCAGCGGCGTCATTCACTGGATCATTGATATAACCGGAAACTTGCGCCTGTTCAATACGCAACGGCAGCACTTGCCGCAGCAGCGGATCATGCGGATTGCCCGGCTGCATCAGCGCGACAAAGCTACGTGGAACCAATAGCCGAAATGAATTGGATTCTGGATCAAGATCAGGAATGTCGGCGGGATCAAGTCCGAGCGCAGCGAGCAATTCGGTCACGTCCGTCAACGCGCTGCCCAGCATCTGTTGCCAACTGGCGGGGGCGGGTTCGGTCTGACAGGCGATCAGGCTTCGCGTTACCATTGGACGATTTCGCGTCATAAACAATGAGGATGGCATGGCTGTTTACAGTACCAGTGAATTCAAGGGCGGACTCAAGATCATGTTGGATGGCGATCCGTACAACATCGTTGAGAACGAGTTTGTGAAACCCGGCAAGGGTCAGGCGTTTAATCGGGTGCGCGTGCGCAACCTGAAAACCGGGCGCACCGTGGAAAAGACGTTCAAATCCGGCGATACCGTAGAGGCAGCGGACGTACATGATACGGACATGCAATATCTCTACAACGACGGCGAAGAATGGCACTTCATGGACCCGGAGAGTTTCGAGCAGATGACCGCCAACGCGCCAGCGGTCGGCGATGCGGTAAAGTGGATTAAAGACAATGACATGTGTCGCGTGACGCTGTGGAATGGCGTTCCGTTGGCGGTTGATCCACCGAATTTCGTGGTGCTGAAGATTGTCGAAACCGATCCGGGTTTGAAGGGCGACACTTCTGGCGGTGGCGGCAAACCGGCAACTTTAGAAACTGGCGCAGTAGTGCGCGTGCCGCTGTTTGTGCAGACCGACGAGCTGGTCAAAGTTGACACGCGCACCGGCGAATATGTTTCCCGCGTTAAGGAATAAATGACTGCAACTGCAATCACCGCTGATTGGCAACCCAGCGCCTCGCTCGCCAATCTCCGCGCTCGCGCCGCGCTGCTTGCCACACTGCGCGGTTTTTTCGCTGAAGTTGGCGTGTTGGAAGTAGAAACGCCGCTGCTGTCATCGGCCGCTGTCACCGATCCGGCGCTGGCAAGTTTTGCCGTGCATCGCGCCAGCGGCGAGCACTGCGGTTATCTGCACACGTCACCGGAATTTCCGATGAAACGGCTGCTGGCAGCGGGCAGCGGCGCGATCTATCAGATTTGCAAAGTGTTTCGTGACGACGAACGCGGACGGCGGCATCACCCTGAATTCAGTTTGCTGGAGTGGTATCGCCCCGGCTGGGATTATCAGCAATTGATGGACGAAGTCGCCGCAGTGGTGCGGCTGGCGCTGGCGCAACCCGCGCTGCCGGTCGAAAAAATCAGTTACCGCGAGTTATTCCGCGAGCGGTTGCAGCTCGACCCGTGGACGACAACCGTTGCCGAATTGCGGACAACGGCGCTGGCGGCGGGAATTGCCGATGCAGCGCAGATGGATTTGAACCGCGACGGCTGGCTGGATTTGCTGTTAACGCATTGTTTAGAAGCAGATTTAGGTCAAAACGTCATGACCTTTATTTATGATTATCCGCCGAGTCAAGCAGCGCTGGCGCGGCTGCATCTCGGCACATTTCCGGTCGCCGAGCGATTTGAGTTGTATCTGCAAGGCGTTGAATTAGCGAATGGTTTTACTGAACTCGGCGACGCAGTGGAACAACGCGCTCGGTTTGCAGCGGATTTAGCCGAGCGCCAAGCGCAGCACTTACCGCTGCCGCCAGTTGATGAACATTTCCTCGCCGCACTCGCTGCCGGTTTGCCGCATTGCGCGGGCGTTGCGCTCGGTTTAGATCGGCTGCTGATGCTCGCCACCGACGCGGCACACATTGACGCCGTACTTGCTTTTCCCATCGAACGGGCGTGATGCCTGCCAACTGACCACTTAAAACATGCCTGCACTCGCTGTTGCTCAACTCACCAAAACGTACAAAACTGGCTTTCAGGCGCTGAAAGGAATTGATCTCAGCGTGGAAGAAGGTGATTTTTTCGCGCTGCTCGGTCCGAACGGTGCGGGCAAATCAACGTTCATCGGCATCATCGCTTCGCTCGTCAACAAGACTGCGGGACAAGTCACGGTGTTCGGTCACGATCTCGACCGCGATCCCGAAAGCGTCAAATCCTGCATCGGTCTCGTGCCGCAAGAGTTTAATTTCAATCTCTTTTTGCCGGTGGTTGAGGTAGTGCTGAATCAAGCTGGCTATTACGGCATTCCTCGCCGCGAGGCCAAAATTCGCGCCGAGCGGTCGCTGCGCCAATTGGATTTGTGGGATCGCCGCGATAGTGAAATGCGCACACTTTCCGGCGGTTTGAAACGACGTTTAATGATTGCGCGGGCGCTGGTGCATCAACCGCGTTTATTGATTCTCGACGAACCAACTGCGGGCGTGGATATTGAAATTCGCCGTTCCATGTGGACTTTTTTGCGCGAATTAAATGCGGAAGGAACCACAATTATTTTGACCACGCATTATTTAGAAGAAGCAGAAAGTTTGTGCCGCAATGTGGCAATTATTAATCAAGGGCAAATCGCCGAACGCAGCAGCGTCACCGATTTATTGAATACGCTGCACACCGAAACCTTCGTGCTTAATTTACGCGGGCGCGTGTCGGAATTGCCGGAATTGGGCGGATTTGTCTTGCAGCAATTAGATGATTGCACGTTAGAAGTGGAAATGAACCGCGAGCACACCATTAACGGGTTATTTGATGCCTTATCGCGCAACGGCATTGAAGTCATTAGCTTGCGCAATAAACAAAACCGTTTAGAACGACTGTTTTTAGAATTGGTTGATCGGCGCGGTGCGGGATTAAACGAATGAACCATTTAATGAACAACTGGCAGCGTTATTGGATCACTTTTGCGACCATTTTAACCAAAGAAATTCTGCGCTTTACGCGAATTTGGGTGCAAACCATTCTGCCTTCGGTCGTCACCACCACGCTGTATTTCGTGATTTTCGGTCATTTAATTGGTGATCGCATTGGCGATATGAATGGCTTTGCCTATTTAGATTTTATTGTGCCGGGCTTGGTGTTAATGGGTGTGATTACCAATGCCTATTCCAACGTCGTGTCATCATTTTATAGCAGCAAATTCTCGCGCTATATTGAAGAACTCTTGATTTCACCCGCACCGAATTGGATTATTTTAGCCGGTTATGTCACTGGCGGAGTGGCGCGGGGATTGGTCGTTGGCGGTTCCGTATTAGCCGTGGCGCTGATATTCACTGATATTCGGATTGCACATCCCAGCGTGATGCTCTTGGTGTGCATAATGACTGCAACGCTATTTTCACTCGGCGGTTTTATTAACGCAATCTATGCGAACAGCTTTGATGATATTTCAATCGTGCCGATTTTCGTGCTCACGCCGCTGACGTATTTGGGCGGCGTGTTTTATTCAATTGATTTGCTGGCTCCATTCTGGCAAGCACTCTCGCTGGCTAATCCAGTATTGTATATGGTGAATGCGTTTCGTTATGGCTTACTGGGCGTGAGCGATATTCCGCTGGGCATTGCTTTTGCGATGATTCTCGGCTTTATTGTCGTGTTAACAGCAATCAGTTTAAATCTATTGCGGCGTGGAATTGGAATTAAAACCTAACGGTTTTTAAATAAAAATACGGAAGTGACGAAATGAATATATCAGTTGAATCTGACGCACTTTTCGATCCAAACCAACGGGCTGATTTCGTTACTAAAGCAATTTTGCAGAGACAGTTTGCCATTCTGCTTACAAATTTAGACGGGGTGCGAGCACTCCAAAACCCTGAATTTCTGCATGATTTTCGCGTTGCCATTCGGCGGTCGCGTTCGGCGCTCACGCAGATTAAAGGTGTTTTTCCGAATGGCACAGTGGAATTGCAGCGATCCCGTTTAACATGGCTCCAGCAAGTGACCAATCCGCTGCGCGACCTCGATGTTTATCTGCTGCGTTTCGATGCTGATTGCCAGCGTCTACCCGTTTCATTACAACCGGCGTTAAAACCACTGCATGATTACCTATTGCACATTCATCAGCACGAACAACAGCAATTGATTACTGCGCTTGATTCTAATCGTTTTGCTGAATGGATTCAGGATTGGCGCAGCTTTTTAGAAACACCAGTGCCAGAAAAATCGAGTCTTGTTAATGCGATGCGCCCAATTAAAAGAATTGCCAATCAACGCATTTGGCGTTTAAATAAACGAGTGCGATGTGCCGGTCGAGCAATTCAAATTGATACGGCAGATGAAGAACGTCATGCGCTGCGTAAAGATTGTAAAAAGCTGCGTTATTTAATGGAGTTTTTCCAGCATTTTTATCCTGAACAAGATATTCGTCGCTTAATCAAACAACTTAAAACGCTGTTGGATTATCTTGGTGATTATCAGGATATTGCTGTTCAGGTTCGGTATTTATCCGACTTTGCGCAGCAGATGCGCAATGAAAATTTGGCAAATACTGCAACGCTGCTGGCGATGGGAGCACTGATTGGGGTGTTGTTGGAACAGCAGCAAACCATGCGTTACGCTTTTGATGTGGTTTTTGCGGATTATTTGAATGACGATCATCAGGCATTATTTCGTACACTGTTTGCCGCAACACATTAAAATTAAACAGTGGTGAGCACCTTTAGAACTGAAGCGCAATTCATGTTTGATCGACATAAAAAACCGGCTCTAACGCCGGTTTTTTGAATTAGGCCATCGCCTTGATATGGGCGTTGAGGCGACTTTTATGACGCGCTGCCTTATTCATGTGAATTAACCCTTTACGTGCAGCGCGATCAATACGTGGCACTGCTTCCTGATAGGCTTGTGTGGCGGCGTCCTTATCTTCGGATCGAATCGCTTTAATGACTTTTTTAATAAAGGTACGCACGGTGCTGCGTTGTGCGGCATTACGTTGACGGCGAACTTCAGACTGGCGAGCACGTTTACGAGCTTGAGGTGAATTAGCCAATTGGATCTCCTAAAATCTGGCGGTTGGAATCGGTATTTAATGGCGTTTAAGACCGCGTATCGTCTCTAATTTTACGCGGGTTGTCAATCACTTGATCGCGCCAGCCCGCTTATCCACCTTATAATCCGACGCTTTTTAAGGAGCATTCGTTGTGCCTTCACTCATCACCTCGTTAACCACCGTTGGCAGCAATACGCTGTTATCACGGGTACTCGGTTTCGTGCGCGATTTAGTCATCGCCCGAGTGTTTGGCGCTGATGCTGGCACTGACGCTTTTTTTGTGGCCTTCAAAATTCCCAATCTCATGCGCCGCCTCTTCGCCGAGGGTGCATTTTCAATGGCATTTGTGCCGGTGCTCAACGAATACCGCGAACAACAGGGGCGCGTCGCACTCAAAGCGTTCATTGATGACACCACTGGGCTGCTCGGCGCCGCATTGCTGCTCACCACGCTGCTCGGCATTCTTTCCGCGCCGCTGTTGGTGCTGCTGTTTGCGCCCGGTTTTATCGGCGATCCCGCGCAGCATGAACTCGCAACTGCCTTGTTGCAGATCACTTTTCCGTATTTATTATTCATTTCATTAACCGCCTTAGCGGGCAGCATTCTCAACACTTACGACCGTTTTGGCGTTCCCGCATTTACGCCCGTGCTGCTCAATCTCAGCTTGATCGGCTGCGCGTTGTGGCTCGCACCGCACATGCGCGAACCCGTCAGCGCGTTGGCGTGGGGCGTATTGCTGGCTGGCGTGGCGCAGTTGGCATTGCAAATTCCCTTTCTGCGCCAGCTCCAACTGCTGCCGCGTCCGCGTTTCAATCGCCACAATCCCGGCGTCCGCCGCGTCCTCAATCTGATGGGGCCGGCATTGTTTGGCGTCTCCATCGCGCAAATCAGCTTGCTACTCAATACGTTACTGGCATCATTTTTAACCAGCGGCAGCATTTCATGGCTTTATTATTCGGATCGGCTGATGGAATTTCCGCTGGGAATTCTCGCCGTTACGCTCGGCACGGTGATGTTGCCGCATCTGTCGCAGCGCCATGCCGCCAACGATCCTGAAGCGTTTTCGCACACGCTGGACTGGGCGCTGCGGTGGATTGTGCTGCTCGGCGTTCCAGCGGCAGTCGGTTTATTGACGCTGGCTGGGCCGTTGATGGCGACGCTGTTTTATTCCGGCGAATTTGGCGCAGATGATGTGACGATGGCGAGCCACAGTTTAATGGCGTATGCGCTTGGTTTAGTTGGATTTATGGCAATTAAAATTCTAGCAACCGGCTATTACGCTCGCCAAGATATGCAAACGCCAGTGCGGATTGCGGCTCGCGCTTTGCTGATTGGCATGGTGTGTAATCTAGTGTTGATGGTGCCATTCGGTCACGTTGGATTGGCGCTGGGCACGACGATTGCGGCGCTGCTCGATGCCGGATTATTACTGCAAGGTTTGATTAAAACGCAGATTTTGCGCCCAGCGGCAGGTTGGCTGGCGTTGCTGCTGCGCAGCGCCTTGGCCAACGCGATGATGGGCGGATTATTGTTTATTGGTACTGGCGCAATTGCGGATTGGTTGGCGTTCACGGCGAGCGAACGGGTGTGGCAATTGCTGCTGTGGATAATAACGGGCGGTGCAGTTTATATCGGCACTTTGCTGGCGCTGGGTGTGCGCCCACAGCATTTGAAAGCGCATTAACTGCGCATTCAGTTTTTTTATTCGTTATCATCCCGTTTTACGAATTAAAGCAACACCCGCTCAATTCCGACATTTTGTGCCAGCGTAATAAAATGATCTCGCCAATCTGCGCCCAGCATTCGTTCTGCCAATTCAACCACGATGTAATCAGTATTTAATCCAGTATCATCCTGATACCGCGCCAGCCCTTGTTGACATGCCGGACACGCAGTTAATAATTTCACTTCGTTATTCAATACGCGCTCTCTGCCAATCAATTGGCGAATGCCCGCCGTCAATTCTTCCTGTTTGCGAAACCGCACCTGATTGGCAATATCTGGTCGCGCCGTGCCGAGCGTTCCCGCTTCGCCGCAACACCGCGCCGATAACGTCACCGGCTGCCCGAGCAGATGGCTGGCGACCTTCAGCGGCGCGTGGGTTTTCATCGGCGAATGACAAGGATCGTGATAAAGATATTGAACCTCTGCGGTGCTGGGCAGCGTAACGCCTTGTTCTAACAGCCATTCGTGCACATCGAGCAGCCGACAGCCGGGGAAAATCCGCTCAAATTCGTATTGCAGCAGTTGATCCATGCAGGTTCCGCACGACACCAGCACGGTGCGAATATCCAGATAGTTCAGCGTGTTAGCGACGCGATGCAACAGCACGCGATTGTCCATCGTGATTTGTCGCCCTTTCGCCTCCAAACCGCTGGCGCGTTGCGGATAACCGCAGCACAAATAACCCGGCGGCAGCACCGTTTGTGCGCCCTGTTCCCATAACAGCGCCAGCGTCGCCAATCCGACATCGGAAAACAGCCGCTCGGAACCGCAGCCGGGGAAATAAAACACCGTTTCTGCATCTTCGGGCGCAATGCGCGGATCGCGCAGAATCGGCACTTGAGTGCGATCTTCCAGCGCCAGCACTTGCCGAAACGTGTGCTGTGGCAATCCCACGCGCAGCGGGCGACTCACCAAATCCAAGGTTTGCGCGATCAACTGCGGAGCGCCGGTCGTCGCCGCTGGGCGAGCAGTGCGGCGAGCAGTCAGATGCAACTGTTTCGCCGCGCCGTGCGCGAGGTTGATCGCCGCAAATCCCCACTGCGCCAGCACCTGACGCAACACGCGCACTGCTCGCGGATCAGTCGCGTTGAGAAAGCGCATTGCTGCCCAAGCGGCTGGATTAAAACGCTTTTCGCCGTGTGCAACCAAAATGCGCCGCATCCGCATCGTCACGTTGCCAAAGTCGATGTTGACCGGACACGGCGGCAAACAGTGATGACAGACGGTGCAATGATCGGCGACATCATTCATCTCGGCGAAATGCCGCCGTGACAGCCCGCGCCGCGTCTGTTCTTCGTATAAAAACGCCTCAATAATCAAGCCAGTGGCAAGGATTTTATTGCGCGGCGAATAACTCAAATTGGCGCGAGGAACGTGGGTCATGCACTTGGGTTTGCATTTGCCGCAGCGCAGGCAGTGGCGCACATCGTCATTCAGTGCGCCGAGTTCGGTTTCTTCCAAAATGATCGCTTCCTGCGCCACCAGTCGCAGCGAGGGCGTGTAAGCGCCGTCCAATCCGGCATTCGGCATCAGCTTGCCGCGATTAAAAACTGCTTGCGGATCAACGCGCTGCTTGTAGGCGACAAACGCCTCCAATTTCGCGGGATCGAGAAATTGCAGTTTGGTAATGCCGATGCCGTGCTCGCCAGAAATCACGCCGCCCAATTCAGTCGCCAGCGCCATGATGCGGGCAACGATGCGCTCGGCTTCATGCAGCATCGCGTAATCCGATGAATGCACAGGGATATTGGTGTGCACGTTGCCGTCGCCGGCGTGCATGTGCAGCGCCACAAACAACCGCGAATCGCGGATTTGCCGATGAATAGCAGCCAGCCGCTCGCGCACTGCTGCCCATTCCTGACCCGAAAAAATGTCATTCAATCGCTCGGCGACTTCCTGCCGATAGGACTGGCGCAGCTCGCGGCGGAGCAGCAGTTGCAAGGTTTTCGCGCCTGACAACTCTTCTTCATCCAACCGTCCCAAAATTTCCCGCCAGCGTTCCTGCGCCGCACTCACCACCGCACACGCTGCATCGCGTTTCGCCGCAAACAGCGCCAGCGCCTCAGCGGAATCAGCATCGGGCGGCAGCGCCAGCTCGTCAGTCAAGTATTCCAACACTGCCGCCATGATCGCGTCCTTGTTGCGGATCGACTGCTCGATGTTGATGCGCTCAATTCCTCGGCTGTAATCCGCCAGCCGCTCCAGCGGAATCACCACGTCCTCGTTGACTTTGAACGCATTGGTATGACGGGAAATCGCGGCAGTACGGGCGCGATCCAGCCAAAACCGTTTCCGCGCTTCGACGCTGCTGGCAATAAAACCCTCGCCGTCTCGCGCCTGAATTAGCGTCACAACGTGCGCCGCCGCTGCATCCACCGCTGCCGCGTCATCGCTCACCAAATCGGCGAGCAGCAGCATTTTGGGCAACGTTCGCCGCGTCGATTTCGTTGTGTAACCGACGGCGCGGATGTAACGCTCGTCGAGATGTTCCAACCCAGCAATCTGCACCTCCGGCACGGTCGCAATGAAATCGCGGATTTCGATAATTGCCGGAACCGCCAGCTCTAAATCTGTCCCGAAAAATTCCATGCACACGGTGCGAACGTGCTCAGGCATTCGATGCAGGATGAACCGCGCCGAGGTGATGATTCCGTCGCAGCCTTCTTTTTGTACGCCCGGCAGCCCGGATAAAAACTTGTCGGTCACATCCTTGCCCAGCCCCGCTTGGCGAAACGCTGCGCCCGGAATTTCGAGAATCTCCGGCGCACTTTTCGGCGTCACGCCGTCCATTGCAAAGCGACTGAGACGAAAGCGCACCAGCGGCTGCTCGTGAATTTTGCCGAGATTGTGATCGAGGCGTTCGACCTCCAACCAATCCGCTTGCGGCGTCACCATCCGCCACGACGCGAGATTGTCCAGCGCCGTGCCCCACAACACCGCTTTTTTACCGCCAGCATTCATCGCAATGTTGCCGCCGATGCAGGAGGCATCCTGCGAAGTCGGATCAACCGCAAACGCCAGCCCGTTGGCATCCGCCAAATCGGAGACGCGCCGCGTGACGACGCCCGCGCCGCAGTGAACGGTTGGCACTAAATCCCCCCAACCTGCTTGTTTTGACAAATCCCCCCAACCCCCCTTTTTCAAAGGGGGGCTATTGTTCTCCCCCCTTGGTAAAAGGGGGGCAGGGGGGGATTTCAACGCCGGCAATTCCACCAACTCCACGCCCGACAGTTGCTCCAATTTTTCGGTATTGATGACGGCAGTCAGCGGATGCAGCGGCACTGCCGAGCCGGTGTAGCCCGTGCCGCCGCCGCGTGGAATCAGGGTTAAACCGCAATCAATACAAGCGCGAACGATGGGCGCGATTTCCGCCTCGGTGTCCGGCGAGATGACCACAAACGGCAATTCCACGCGCCAATCGGTCGCATCAGTCGCGTGCGCAACCCGCGCCAGCCCACCAAAATCAAGGTTATCGCGGCGCGTGATTCCTGCAAGTGCTTGTTTTAACTGCTGGCGCTGGCGCTGCTCGGTCGCAAACCAATTGACAAATCGCGCCACCGCTGCTCGCGCCGCAGCCAATAACGTCGCTGCATCGGGATTGGCATTTAATCGCGCCTCGAATTGATCGAGGCGATGATTTAATGCAGCAAATAACAATTGCCGCCGCCGCTGATTTTCCAATAGATCATCTTGCAAATATGGATTGCGCGTGACCACCCATAAATCACCGAGCACTTCAAACAGCATTCGCGCCGAGCGTCCGGTTCGCCGACTGCCGCGCAATTCTTCAATTAAGCGCCACAGCGGTTCACCGAGAAAACGAATGACAATCTCGCGGTCAGAAAATGAAGTGTAGTTATAGGGAATTTCACGAATGCGGGGTTGGAGTGTGGTCATGGTTAATTCAGCTTAAACTATAAATACGCGAACGATTTAATCACTGTTATTATTTCATATTTTAACTTCTAAACAATACCTGCGTCATAACGAGAAATTAACGCATTGCTGTATTGTTTCACTTGAGGAATTGCTGCCAACAACACTGGCGTGAGTGTTACAACTGCGCGATAAATTTCAGGCATTTTATCATTCGCGTATTCATGGGCAATCAGATTTCTTAATTCACGAATTTGCACCAACTGACCTGCTTGCGCCATCCAACCCCGCTTTTCTGCACGTTGAATACGATCTAAAACAGTACCTTGCGGCGTTAATTCTAATTCATCAATCAACCGCATCACGCGCTGTATTAACAGATCAGCAAGCCGTGCAAAACGACTGGTGAGCGATTCTAAACGTTCCAATTCTTCAAGTGCCCACGTCGAGCAATGAATCAATTGTTGCGAACGTTCTAATGAAAACTGTAAATGGGTTGCTGCCGATTCAAGATTAACAAGTTCTCCACGCAGCCATTGGATTTTTTCTGGGTTCATAATCGTATTCCGCTTTTGGTTGCAATTTGTGCTAATGGATGCGCAGTGTCTGATTCAATCATCACATCAATTTTCTGTTCTCCCAAATGCCGATGCAGTTGTGCCAATATCTCAAGTTTATTCATCAAATCAATGCGGTTTGATAACACAAACAGATCAATATCGCCGCCTCGTGCTTGATCGTCAGTGCGTGATCCAAAGAGATAAATCTCGGCGTTTGGGTCAACGGCAGTGATTGCTTGATGAATGGTTTCTTGTTCAATGATTGTAAGGCGCATTTTAAGTGGCTTGTTATGTTAAACAGCAAGGAAAAACAATTTATCCAATAATCGTGCCTAAAATATAGGAAATCGTTGCAACCACAAGTGTCGATGATGATGACAGCGCAATAAATATGACCAGCACTGCGATGATTGCAATTAATACGCCGATAATCTTGTTGGTATGCTTATCCATTGTTTCCTTCCGTTAATTGCCAAATTAAACGGCAGCTAAATCGCCTTTTTCTTGTAACCAATTGCGTCGATCTGCGGCGCGTTTTTTTGCCAGCAATAGATCAAGCAGTTGATCGGTATCGTCATCGTTTTCAATGGTTAATTGCACCAGTCGCCGCGTGTCTGGATGAATCGTTGTTTCGCGCAGTTGCAGCGGATTCATTTCCCCTAATCCTTTGAAACGCTGCACATTAATTTTGCCTTTAATCTGCTCGGCGATTAGGCGATCAATCACGCCATTTTTTTCATCATCATCCAATGCGTAATACACCCGTTGACCGACATCAATACGATACAACGGCGGCATGGCGACATACACATGACCTTCGGCAACTAAGCGCCGAAAATGCCGCAAAAACAAGGCACATAGCAACGTCGCAATGTGTGCGCCGTCCGAATCGGCGTCGGCCAAAATGCAGATTTTGCCGAAGCGCAATCGGCTCAAATCGTCGCTACCGGGATCAACGCCGATGGCGACGGCGATGTCGTGTACTTCCTGCGAGGCGAGGACGGCGCTGGCGTCAATTTCCCATGTATTCAAGATTTTACCGCGCAACGGCAGAATCGCTTGAAACTCCCGATCTCGCGCCTGTTTCGCTGAACCGCCTGCCGAATCGCCTTCCACCAGAAACAGTTCCCCGCGTTCAGGATCGGTGGTCGTGCAGTCGGCTAATTTGCCGGGCAACGCGGGACCGTGCGTGATTTTTTTGCGGGTGACGATGCGCCCAGCGCGAAGCCGAATTTGTGCAGCGTTGATTGCCAATTCCGCGATGCGTTCGCCCTCGGCGACGTGCTGATTCAGCCACAAACTGAACGCATCTTTGGTCACGCCGGACACAAACGCGGCACATTCCCGCGACGACAGCCGTTCTTTGGTTTGACCGGAAAATTGCGGTTCGCGCAGTTTCACGGCGAGGATGTAGCTGACGCGATTCCACACATCTTCCGGCGCGAGTTTCACGCCACGCGGCAGCACATTGCGGAATTCGCAAAACTCGCGCACTGCCTCGGTCAAACCGCTGCGCAGCCCGTTGACATGCGTTCCGCCCTGCGCAGTCGGAATGAGATTGACGTAACTTTCCGCCACTGCTTCGCCGCCATTCGGCAGCCACGCCAGCGCCCAACTTGCAGCGGCGTTCGGGCTGGCAAAATCGCCGATGAACGTCTCCGCCGGAAGCAATTCTGCGCCATTAACCGATTGAATCAGATAATTTTTTAATCCGTCGCGGTAACACCAGATTTGCATTTCGCCGCTGGTTTCGTCGCGGAAACGCACTTCCAAACCGGGACAGAGCACCGCTTTGGCGCGGAGCAAATGAATCAACGGTTTCACTGCGAATTTCGGCGTGTCGAAATAGCTGGGATCGGGCCAAAAACGCAGCCGTGTTCCAGTGTTGGAGCGCCCAACCGTGCCGATCTGCGTGAGATCGCTGGTTTTCACGCCGTGCGCAAAGCGCATCTGATATTCCGCACCGCCGCGTTTCACCCAAATTTCAAGTCGTTGCGCCAGCGCATTCACCACCGACACGCCGACGCCGTGCAAACCGCCAGAAAATTGGTAGTGCTCGCCGTTGAATTTGCCGCCGGCGTGGAGCCGCGTCAGGATGACTTCAACGCCGGGCAAACCTTCCTGCGGATGCAGATCAACCGGCATTCCGCGCCCGTCATCGCTGACTTCCAGCGAGTTGTCGGCGTACAACACCACGTCAATGCGGCGAGCGTGACCGGCCAGCGCCTCATCGACACTATTATCAATGACTTCCTGCGCGAGGTGATTCGGGCGCGTGGTGTCGGTGTACATGCCGGGGCGTTTGCGCACCGGATCAAGTCCCATCAGCACTTCAATCGCAGAAGCATCGTAATTGCTGGTCATATCGATCAAAACATTCCGTATTAAAAAAGTTGTCAGCAGGAAACGCGATGACTAATCACTGTTGGCATTATGCGGTTGAAAAAAAGTGTCAGTTAACGGTTGCCAGTAAAAACAACGTGCTCACCACCAACTGAAAACTGACAAATAACAACCAAATCAACATTTTGTGTTTTCAACTCCTAAACTGATAACTGCATCAGTCAGAGCCAACTCCCGCGCTATACTCACTAATGCTGTTGGCGTTCACTCTATCTGTTTGGAACCACTATGGACGAAACTCCTTTTCCTCGTAAACGCCCTCGCGGCATCTACCTATTGCCCAATCTGTTCACGACAGCGGCGCTGTTTGCGGGATTTTATGCCGTACTTGCGGCGACGCAGGGTCGTTTTGAAGCGGCATCGTTGGCAATTTTTGCGGCAATGGTGCTCGACGGCTTTGATGGTCGCATCGCTCGCCTCACCCACACCCAAACCGATTTTGGCGCGGAATACGACAGCCTCTCGGACATGGTCGCGTTTGGCGTCGCCCCAGCGTTAGTGGCTTATCACTGGGCACTCGGCGCACTCGGCAAAATCGGCTGGCTCGCCGCATTTGTGTACACCGCAGCCGCCGCGCTGCGTTTAGCGCGATTCAATACGCAAATTGGCGTTGCAGATAAACGCTATTTTCAAGGGCTGGCAAGTCCCGCCGCTGCCGCCATCATCGCCAGCGGCATCTGGACCGCCAACGATCTCAACCTCTCTGGAACCAGTCTGGCGTGGTTCACCGCCTTTTTAACTGCTGGCGCGGGATTATTGATGGTGAGTAATTTCCGCTATCTCAGTTTTAAGCAGCTGAATTTGCAAGGACAGGTGCCATTTTTACTCACAGTTGTCGTCATGTTGGCATTTGCCATCGTCTTTATTTATCCGCCATTAGTGTTATTTTTACTCGCGCTGGCTACGCATTATCTGGTCCGACGTGGACGCTTTTACGACTAAAACTAAATCGCAGCCGTCGCCGCACTGGACGCGATGATCCGCAATAAATAACCGCTATTGATCCATACCATTTCCATGAATTGAGGTGTAACTCATGCGTCTATTGATAATGCCGCCAAAAGACGAGCATTTTTAAATATTACCCGCGACATCCAGAATGATGATAACGCAATCTGACTCAGTGGGTTTTCAATATGACATCTCTGTTAGCGTCTAATTTACCGCTTGAATTATTAGAACGACATGGTCACGCACCATTAAGCTGCGGTTCAGCACCCAGTCCATTTATAGGTGACAACACCTTTAGCGATGCTGAATACCGCAACGTACTGACAGAATTGCACCAGCGTCCAGAAGAAGCCTTAGCATTTATGTACACGTTCCGTTTTGTCATGTGCGCTGTTTGTATTGCGCCTGCGATACCACAGTAACGCACAGTTTGGAAAAAGTTGATCGTTATCTCGACGCGCTAGAAAACGAATTATCGTTGGTGACAGATTCAATTGGACGCGGGCGACTGGTGAATCAATTGCACGTCGGCGGCGGCACTCCAAATCATCTCAATGAACCGCAATTAGCGCGATTAGTCGAAATCATCGAACGGTATTTTTGTATTGCGCCTGATGCGTGTACGTCAATTGAATGTAACCCGCGTCGCTCATCTGCTGGGCAATTGGAATTATTATACGGATTAGGCTTTCGGCGGATTAGTTTTGGGTACAAGATTTAAATGCGATGTGCAACGCGCTATTGGTCGGGTGCAATCACTCGATATGGTGCGCGATGTCTTTTTAACTGCCCGCGAGACTGGTTTTCATAGCATTAACCTTGATCTCGTTTACGGTTTACCTTTTCAAACGCGCCAAGGTTTTCAATCGACGCTGCAACATATTCTCGCGCTCAGTCCTGATCGCGTGGCCTGTTTCAGTTACACCCACGATCCGCGACGCGCCCGCATCAACACGCCATTAACACCGATCATTGCCCAGCGCTGCGGAAAAGTTGGCGCTATTTCACGATGCAGTTCATGCCTTTACCGAGGCTGGTTATCGCTGGGTTGGTTGGACGTGTTTGTCCGCGAAACCGATGAGCTGGCGAATGCCAAACCGAAGGGCGACTGCATCACAACGCGATTGGTTACACCCGCTGCCGAGTAAACAGGTGCTCGCGTTCGGACCGAGCGGCATTGGCGAAGTCGGCGGCGTGTTGGTGCAGAACGAACCGATTTGAAAACGTGGCAAACGCGGCTCGATCATTATCAATTGCCGGTCGCGTGGGGACGGCGGTTGAGCGACACCGATCGGCGGCGGCGAAGCGATTTTGTCGTTGATGTGCAACCTGCAACTGCCAGCGAATGTGGCAGCGGATTTGGCGCAGGATTACGACCGGTTACGCGAGCACATCGCGCAGGGTTTGGTGGAAATGTCCGCTGACGGGATTCGCGTCACCGATGAAGGGCGTTATTTGCTTGCGCATCTGTGTGCCGAACAGGACGCATTTTTAGAATTAGACACAGCGCAAAGGCGTTTAGGATCAAGTAGATGACCGCAAACATTCATCATGGACGCATCGGCCCGAATTCCATCATTCGCGTCGCCGAGGCTTTGGAAGCTGCGCATGGAACGGCAGCAGTGACGGAACTGTTAAACCGCGCCGAATTGAGTCGTTATCTCGACGCGATGCCCACTGAAATGGTGCTGGAAGGCGAAGCCATCGCGCTGCAACAAGCGTTGCGGGCGCAGCTCGGCATTCCGGCAGCGCGAGCAGTGGCGCGAGATGCGGGGCTGCGCACCGGCGATTATCTGCTGGCGAACCGCATTCCGCGCTCGGCGCAACGGCTGTTAAAAATCCTTCCGGCACGATTGGCAGCGCGAGTGCTGCTCAAAGCCATTCGCGGCAATGCGTGGACGTTCGTCGGCACGGGAATTTTTGACGCTGAACCGAAATTTCCGCCGATGATTTTCATCACCAACTCGTTGATTTGTCGCGGCGAAACGGCGGATGAACCGCTGTGTGATTATTACGTCGGGACGTTTGAGCGGCTGTTTCGGCAGTTGGTGCACAAAAAAGCCGTCGTCACCGAAATCGCCTGTCATGCCAAGGGCGACCGCCGGTGTGTGTTTGAAGTGCATTGGTGATCGCCACCGCTCCAGCACTGATTTATGGCGCGGAATGTTGGAGCGTTGCCGCATTACGCACTCGTGCCCAGCACCGCGCTGACTTTCTCACGGCGCAAGGTCTCCGTGCTGGGCAAGTGGTGTTAGCGCCGGACGCGCCAGCGTTTGATCTCATTTTGCTGCAACACGCGCTCGCCACTCTCGGCGCCGCACTGTTGCCCTATCGCGCCAATGCCACACCAGCCCAAATTGCTCAATTGGTCGCCACCACGGGCGCGGAATGGCGCTGGTTTCCTGAATCTAATCAATTGGTTGAAACCGGTTGCAACACCGTACTGGCGACGAAAACTGCGCTGGCGCTCCTCATCAACACCAGCGGCAGCAGCGGCACTCCGAAGGTCGTCATGTTGACGCGAGACAACCTGCTCGCCTCAGCGCAGGCGGCGAATGCGCGGCTGGGATTGCAGGCTGGCGACTGCTGGTTAGCCTGTTTGCGCCTGTGTCATATCGGCGGAATTTCAATCAGTTATCGCACTGCGTTGGCAGGGGCGACGCTGCTGCTGCACGATGGTTTTGATGCCGCAAAGGTGCTGGCTGATTTGCAGCGCCAGCCGGTAACACATCTGTCAGTCGTGCCGCCGATGCTAGCGCGGTTGCTCGATCTTGATCCGATGCCGCCGCCAGCGTTGCGGGTGCTGCTCGTGGGCGGACAAGCCATCAGTCCGGCGCTGTTGCAGCGGGCGCTGGTCGCTGGGTGGCCGGTTTATCTCAGCTACGGCATGACCGAAACCGCCAGCCAAATTGCGGTGAGAAATCCCCCCCGCCCCCCCTTTTCCAAAGGGGGGAGTAAGAAAAGCCCCCCTTTGGAAAAGGGGGGTTGGGGGGATTTGTCAACGGGCTTAAAACTTTCCGCTGGTGTGGAAGTGCAAGCGCCCGACTGCATCGCGCCAGCGCAGCGTTTGCGAATACGCGGCGCAATGGTGATGGCGGGTTATGCCACGCCGCAGCGCCAGCCGGGAATCGGTCTGGTGAACGGTTGGTTTGAAACCGCCGATCTCGGTTGCCTGAACGCCGAGGGGCAGTTGCATCTGCACGGACGCGCTGATGACGTTTGTGTGATTGGCGGAAATAACGTGTCGCTGGCGCGAGTGGAAACGGTCATTAACGCAGCGCCGGGCGTTGCCGAAGCAGTGATTGTGGTGCTCGACGACAGCATTTGGGGACATCAACTGATTGCGGTGTATCGCGGCGAATCAGATGCAGCGGCGGTGCAACGCTGGTGTCAGACGCAATTATCCGGCGCAGAACAGCCGCGCCAAGTGCTGCGAATGCGCCGGTTGCCGCTGCTCGCGTCCGGCAAATATGATCGCCAGCGGTTGACGGCAATCGTGCATCGCCTGCTGCGCGACCTGACACGCCGGTCATAAAATTTATTCATTCAATTGGTTAGCGGTATTCGTGGACACTAACAGCGCCGATCTTTATCCCATCATCAAGCCATTCGCCACGCACTCGCTCGCCGTGGGCGACGGACATCGCTTGTATCTCGAAGAATGCGGATGCCCAGACGGGATTCCTGCCGTGTTTTTGCACGGCGGTCCCGGCGCAGGTTGCGAACCCGCACACCGCAGTTTTTTCAATCCCGACCGTTATCGCGCCGTGCTGTTCGATCAACGCGGCTGCGGGCGCTCCACGCCACACGCAGCATTAAATGCCAACACCACTTGGGATTTGGTCGCCGATCTCGAACGCATTCGCCAACATCTCGGCATTGAACGCTGGCTGGTGTTTGGCGGTTCGTGGGGTTCGACGCTGGCGCTGGCTTACGCCCAAACCCATCCCGAGCGCGTGACTGCGTTGATTGTGCGCGGGATTTTTCTGTGCCGCGAAGCGGAGATTCGCTGGTTTTATCAGGACGGCGCGAATTGGGTGTTTCCTGATTTCTGGGCAGATTTTCTCGCACCGATTCCGGTTGCCGAGCGCGATGACCTGTTGACTGCCTATCACCGGCGCTTGACCGGCAGCGACGAAGTGACGCGAATGGCAGCGGCAAAAGCCTGGTCGATTTGGGAAGGGCGCACGGCAACGCTGCTGTCCAATGCTGATTTGCAAGCACATTTTGCCCAGCCGCATCTCGCGCTCAGTTTGGCGCGAATTGAAAGCCACTATTTCGTCCATCGCGCTTTTTTGGAACCCGACCAACTGCTGCGCGATGCGCACCGATTGGCATCCATTCCCGGCGTGATCGTGCAAGGTCGCTACGATTTAATTTGTCCGCTGCGCTCGGCGTGGGAACTGCATCAAGCGTGGCCAACGGCGGAATTGCAGATCATTCCCACCGCTGGGCATTCGGCATTTGAGCCGGGAATTCGCGCCGCACTGGTTGCAGCAACGGATCGCTTTGCGCGAGAACTGGCGTGATTGGTTTGTTGCAGCGGGTCACGCGGGCGGAAGTGACGGTCAACGGCGAAACGGTCGGCGCGATTGAACGCGGCTTGCTGGTGTTGATCGGAGTGCAGCGCGGCGACACCGAAGCGCGAGCGGAGCGATTGCTGGCGCGGCTGCTGAGTTATCGGGTGTTTCCCGACGCTGCCGACCGCATGAATCGCAGTGTGCAGGACATCAATGGCGGACTACTGCTGGTTCCGCAATTCACGCTGGCGGCGGATACGCAGCGCGGCACTCGCGCCAGCTTCACCAGTGCTGCTGCGCCCGCCGAGGGTCAACGGTTATTCGATTATTTGGTGAATCAAGCAGTTGCAGCACATCCGCTCGTGGCGACCGGACAATTTGCCGCTGACATGCAGGTCGCATTGGTCAACGACGGCCCGGTCACGTTTTGGCTTGAAACTTGAACCGATACTTTTGAGTTTCTAAATATCTTATTTTATTCAAACTAATTTGTGCGCTGCGCAATTAAGTTTTAATGAACATCAGAAAGTTAAGTTTTTAATTGCGTCACTCTTAAACATGGTAAAGCGCATGAATAACAACGAATTGTATTATGGCGACAATCTGGACGTGCTGCGCTACAAAATTGAAAAAGACAGCATTGATCTGTGTTATATCGACCCACCGTTTAATTCCAAGCGCAATTACTTTCAGATTTATACCAATGTCGGCAAGGAAGATCAGGCGCAAGCACAAGCCTTTGTTGATACTTGGACTTGGAATGCGTTGGCAGATCGCGCTTTAATCGAAATTATCGGCAATGAAGGCGGACGTTATACGCGCCAAACGATTGAATTGCTCAAAGGATTCGATGCAGTTTTAGGGCACAGCGGTTTATTATCTTATCTGGTGAGCATGACGCAGCGGGTGAATGAGATTCAGCGCGTATTGAAACCCACCGGCAGTTTTTATCTGCATTGCGATCCCACTGCTTCGCATTATTTGAAATTGATTTTAGATAGCGTGTTTTGTGCGCGGGGTGGAGATTTTAGAAATGAAATTATTTGGCATTATGGTCAGCGTACAGCATTTCATAAACATCATTTTAGTCGTAAACATGATGTTATTTTGTTTTACTCAAAATTAAACGCTAACACAACCTTTAATGAAGTTTCCGAACGATGGGATAAACAAGAATTTTTAGCAAAACGTCATGATGTTATGCTCGATGAAAATGGAGTTGAATATGTTTTTGCTGATGGTGGAAAAACAGGAAAAAGATATAAGCGATTGGTCTCCGATGTCATTGCCACTGGGAAACCGTTAGATAGTGTTTGGAACATTCCAATACTCAACTCATCTGCTAAAGAACGCCTCGGTTATCCCACGCAAAAACCAGAGACATTATTGGAGCGCATCATTCAAGCCAGCAGCAATGAGGGCGATGTGATTTTAGATGCCTATTGTGGTTGTGGCACGACCGTTGCAGTTGCGCAGCGATTAAAACGCCAATGGATTGGTATTGATATTACTTATCAAAGTATTGCGGTCGTGCTCAAACGCTTAGAAGACCAATTTGGCGCTGCCGTTCTGAATACCATCACCTTAAACGGCATTCCGCGAGATATGGAATCCGCCAGCGCACTGGCGAATAAAACAGATGATCGGTTGCGCAAAGAGTTTGAGAAATGGGCGGTATTAACCTATAGCAAAAATCACGCAATCATCAATGAAAAGAAAGGCAAGGATCGCGGTATTGATGGCATCGTTTATATTGCCACGGGTAAGAATAGCAGTGCCCCGGTGGTGTTTCAGGTGAAATCTGGCAAGGTGAATCGCGGTGATATTGCCAAATTAAACAGTGATCGCATTCGTGAAAAAGCCGTGATGGGTATTTTTATCACGCTGCAAAAACCAACAACTGACATGAAACAAGAGGCACTAGATGCTGGTTTTTATCACTATGAATCACATGATCGGAATGATCCAGTAATTCGGATTGTTACCGTGCAAGATATGATTGAAAAACGGGAATTGATTGATTTACCGCTGTTGCGCAGCGTGTTAAAAACTGCTGCCAAATCGAATACTGATGAGCAATTCAATATCTCATTGGATGAGACTGCGCCTGATGAACAAATCACGATTGAAAATGCTCTCAATTAGCCAGATTAAAATCTGCGTAACTGTGTGAAAGTGACGCAGTTAAACCGTCAGTGTTTGTACTCACTCTTTGTAAAAAGTGGTAATGAATTTGCGATTCAAGTCATCACCACCAACCGCAGCGCATCCAACCGCAATTCCACCCGTCCGAGTGCACGATCAAGCTGCTCGCGGCGATGCCGCAAAAACGCAATTTCATCGGGGCGCACGCTGGGATTGACCTGCGCCAGCGCGGTTAACCGCTCCACTTCTGCGCCGAGGGCGCTGTGCATTTGCGTCCGCGCTGTCGTTTCCAAACCGCCCAGCGCCGCCTGCGCCAGCGTTTCGCCGCGTTCAATCAGCGTCGCCAGCCGCGCCGTTTGCGAGGCAATCACGGATCGCGCCAGCGCCGAATTGTGGGTCAAACAGTCGCCGCGCAGCGTTTCATGCGGAAATTCATCGGCGCAATCGCGCCCCGCTCCATCCAGTAATAACCGCAGCAGCGTTGGCGGTAAAAAGCGCCCGATCTGCAATTCCGGCGGCGCTGGGCAATCGGCGACAAACAGCATTTCCAGAAACAGCGTCGGTTGCGCAAACTTTCCGTTATGAATCAGCGTAATCGCGGCAGCGCCTAAATCGGAAGCAGTCAACAATTCCATGCTCTCGCGCACCATCGGATGTTCCCACGTCAGGAACTCGCGGTCTTCGTGCGCCAGCGCATCGCTCCGCGTGAAAGTCGCGGTCAATCCGTCCTCCGGCAAACGCGGGAAAGTTTCGTGCAACATTTCTGCGCCGGGGCGAATCACCACTGAACCGCCAGCGCCCGGCTCCGCTTCGACGCCAAATCCATCCCAAAATTGCTGCATATAACTGGCGACATCGCGGCGAGCGTCCACTTCAGCAATCGCAGCAACCAGCGCGGCGGACACTGCCGGACGATGCGAATGCAGTTCCAACAACCGATCCCGCCCAGCGGCGAGTTCGGCGTTGAATTGAGTCGTGAGCTGGCGCGTCTCGGCAATGAGCGCCTCGGCTTGATTGAGATTCTCCAGCGCTGCATGAAGCGTCTCGCGCTGGCGGTCATAAACATTGGCTGCCGCTGGGCAAATCGCATCAAACGCGCCCAGCCCTTCGGCATACCAACGAAACAGCACTTCTTCAGAACTATCAGTGAGATAGGGTACATGCAGCCGAATGGTTTCGGTTTGACCGATGCGATCCAGTCGCCCGATGCGCTGCTCCAACAAATCCGGTTCCAGCGGCAAATCAAACAGCACGAGATGATGCACGAATTGGAAATTGCGCCCTTCGCTGCCGATTTCCGAACACAACAGGATTTGCGTCCCGTCTTCCACCGCCGCGAAATACGCGGCAGCGCGGTCGCGCTCCACGATGTCCATGTGCTCGTGGAAGATCGCCGCATAAATTCCCGCTCGCCGGAATAACTCTTCGCGCAGCGCCAGCACCGTTTTGGCGTGGGCGCAAATCAGCAGCACTTTCGCTGGGCGCAGTTCGCGCAACGTGGCAATCAGCCAGTCAATACGCGGATCGGTGTCACTGTTTGGCGCTTCCATTTCGCCCCGCGCCAGCGGATACGCCAGCAATTGCCGCTGCGGAAAACCGGCAACCGCAGCGCGAGTGTTGCGGAACAGCACTCGCCCAGTGCCGTGACGATCCAGTAATTGCTCAATCAGATTTGAAATCCCCCCCTGCCCCCCTTTTTCTAAGGGGGGAGATGAAGAGGTGGCTTTTTCTAAGGGGGGAGAAGCAGAAAGCCCCCCTTTAGCAAAGGGGGGTTGGGGGATTTGTCAAAAAAGGAGGATTTATCCAACGATTGCAGCAACTCGTGATCGGCAGCGGTCAACGGTTCGTCATCCAACAAGCGAGCGCGAGCGCGGCAATTGGTGCATAACCGGCGGCTTCGCTTCAAACGCGCAAGCTGTGAAACCGCGCCGGATCAAGTAACCGCAGTCGCCCGAAATGCCCAGCGCGACCGAGTTGCTCTGGCGTCGCAGTGAGCAGCAACACGCCGGCGTGCATTCCGCCAGCCCCGCGATCAACGCATATTCCGGGCTGACGGCAGTTTCCGACCAGCCGAGGTGATGCGCTTCATCGACCACCAGCACATCCCATTGCCCAGCGAGACGGCGCGTTTGATCGCTGGGCTGGCGAGCAGCACGTCCAAACTACAGAGCACCTGCTGCTCATCCAAAAATGGATTGCTGTCGGCGTTGGTCATGTCCATGCGCTCGTCGTCGAACAGCGCAAACCGCAGATTGAACCGCCGCGCATTTCCACCAGCCACTGATGCAGCAGCGGTTCGGGCGTGACGATCAGCACTCGCTGGGCGCGTCCGGTCAACAACATGCGGTGCACAATCAAACCGGCTTCGATGGTTTTGCCCAGCCCACTTCATCCGCCAACAGCACTCGCGGCGCAGCACGTTCTGCCACTTCGGCAGCCAAGCCGAGCTGATGCGGAATCAGCGCGACGCGAGCGCCGAGCAGTCCCAGCGTCGGCGAGCTGGCTTCGCGCATTCCCTGCTGCCAAGTGTGATAACGCAGATAAACCAATGATCGGCATCTACGCGCCCAGCCAGCAGGCGCTGCCGAGGGCGATTGAGTCGCAGCCGATCATCCAATTCGGCTTCTGGCAATTGGCAACTGCTGCCGTCGAGCGTTTCGCAATCGTAAATGAGCAAACCGCCGCTGGCGCGAATGCCGGTAACGCGCAACTGCTGCCCAGCGCGATCCCGCACCCGTTCGCCGACTGCTAATTCCACCCGCGTCAACGGTGCTTCGGCCAGCGCATACAACCGCGTTTCGCCAGTGGCAGGATAATTGATGCGAATACAACGCCCTTCGATTGCCGTGACGATACCCAGCCCCAATTCGCTTTGGGTGTCGCTCAACCAGCGTTGACCAACCATGACCTCGCCCGTGAAATTTTCCATCGTTGCCACTGGTTACACCGCCTGATAAATCACTGCGCCATCCTCACGGAATTTCTGCGCTTGTTCCTGCATTCCGACCTCCAGCGCGGTTTCCACTGCATCAATTTGATGCGCCAGCGCGTAATCGCGCACGTCTTGGGTAATTTTCATCGAGCAGAAATGCGGCCCGCACATCGAACAGAAATGCGCGACCTTGTGCGCGCTTGCGGCATGGTTTGATCGTGAAAAGTGCGGGCGCGGTCGGGATCGAGCGCGAGATTGAATTGATCGTCCCAGCGGAATTCAAACCGCGCTTTGGACAGCGCGTTGTCGCGGAGTTGTGCGCCGGGCAAACCTTCGCCAAATCAGCGGCATGAGCGGCAATTTTGTAGTGACGATGCCGTCGCGCACATCTTCTTTATTCGGCAAACCGAGATGCTCTTTCGGCGTGACGTAGCACAGCATCGCGGTTCCATACCAACCGATATTGGCTGCGCCGATGCCAGAAGTGATGTGATCGTATGCTGGCGCGATGTCGGTAATCAGCGGGCCAAGCGTATAAAACGGCGCTTCGTGGCAGTCCGCCAATTCCTTGGTCATGTTTTCTCAATCATCTGCAACGGCACATGACCGGGACCTTCGATCATCACCTGCACGTCGCGCTCCCACGCGAATTTGGTCAATTCGCCGAGCGTTTCCAATTCGGCAAACTGGGCGCGATCATTGGCATCCGCCAGCGAGCCGGGACGCAAGCCGTCGCCCAAACTGAACGCAACATCATAGGCTTGCATGATTCGCAGATTTCGCCGAAATGGGTGTACAGGAAATTTTCCTGATGATGCGCCAGACACCATTTCGCCAGAATCGAACCGCCGCGTGACACGATGCCCGGTCAGTCGCTCGGCAGTCAGTGGCACATACCGCAGCAACACGCCGCGTGAATGGTGAAGTAATCAACGCCCTGCTCGGCCTGTTCAATCAGCGTATCGCGCATGATTTCCCACGTTAATTCTCTGGGCGACCGTCCACTTTTTCGAGCGCCTGATAAATGGCACGGTTCCAATCGGCATCGGCGCGTTGCGCAAAATCCACTCGCGGGTTTCGTGAATGTGTTTGCCGGTGGACAAATCCATCAGCGTGTCGCCGCCCCAACGCGCCGACCACACCATCTTTTCCACCTCTTCGCAATCGACGAACTGACTGCCGAATTGCCGATATTGGTGTTGATTTTCACGCGGAAATTGCGCCCGATAATCATCGGTTCGACTTCAGGATGATTGATATTGGCGGGAATAATGGCGCGACCGCGAGCGATTTCACTGCGCACGAATTCCGGCGTGATCAAATCGGGCAGCGCCGCGCCAAAACTCTGGCCGCGATGCTGGCGCAGCAATTTGGTGTAACGCGGATCGGCGCGAAGTTCGTCGAGGCGCAGGTTCTCGCGGATGGCGACATATTCCATTTCTGGCGTGATGATGCCGCGCCGGGCGTAGTGCATTTGCGTCACGTTGCAGCCAGCTTTCGCCCGACGTGGAGTGCGCAGATGCTCAAACCGCAGATGCGCCAATTGCGGATCGTTCTGGCGGGTGTGCCCAAACGCGGAGGTCGGACCGGTGAGCAATTCGGTATCGCCGCGCTCGTTAATCCACGCCGAACGCACTTCTGCCAGCCCCGCCATCAGATCAATTTGCACCGTCGGATCGGTGTAAGGCCCTGAAGTGTCATATAAAAATACCGGCGGATTTTCTTCTTCGCCCTGATTAGTCTGCGTTGGCGTGAGCGTCACTTCGCGCATTGGAACGCGCACATCAGGGCGCGAGCCGGTGACATAAATCTTGCGGGAATTGGGAAACGGTTGAGTGACATCTTCGGAAAGGCGAGTGGTGGTGCGAACAAAATCAAGCGGAATGGCGCTCATGGAGATTCCTTAACGGTGAGTTGCAGCAGCGACGATGTTCGCCATCGCCTGCTGCCAGATCGGCAGTCATCTTAACGAAGTTTCGCCATAAACCAACTGCACCACGTTATGCTCGCACTTCATCATTAAAAAAGCCCGCAAGTGCGGGCTTTTTTCATTCAACAATTCACACTGCTATTCGCCAGCAATTGCTGCCAATTTATCCGCCGGCACCACCTGCCCAGTCAATGCTGCATCTTTAGCCGAACGTCCAAACGCAATTGCCATTAACGTCGAATAATACACCACCGGCATCTTAAAATTGGTGCCATAGGTCGCGTTAATTTGCTCTTGATAGACCTCGGCATTCATTTGACACACCGGGCACGGCGTCACAATTAAATCCGCACCATTATCATGCGCAGATTCCAAAATGCCTTTAATCATCTCCTGCGACTTTGCTGGCTCTGAAAACGCCAACGCCCCACCGCAGCATTGCACTTTCTTTTCAAACTGCGGAATAGAATCAGCGCCGAGCGTTTCAATTAAACGATCCAGATATTGCGGATTTTCAAATGATTCGCCCGCAATCCCAAACGGGCGATTGGTTTGGCAGCCCACATAACCCGCAATTTTCAATCCCGCCAGCGGACGCTTCACCTTGGTTTTAATGGTGTCATAGCCGATGTCTTGAATTAAAACCTCCACCATATGTTTAATTGGCGTCTGGTTTTTTAAGGTCAAACCTGCTTCCGCCAGCGCGATATTCGCATCTTTCGCTAATGCCGGATCATGCTGCAAGCGTTCGGCAGCTTCTCGCGTCGATAACCAACAGGCAGCGCACGTCGCCACAATATCTTGACCCGGATTGTGTTTTTCAGACAACGCGATATTCCGCGCTGATAACGTCAAGCGCGGCAATTCACCGCCACCAGCGTAACCAATCGACGCTGCGCAACAATTCCAATCGGGGATTTCATTCAATTGAATATCCAACTCTTCGCACATCGTTTGCGCAGAGATTAAATAATTCGACGAAGAAGCACCCTTTTGTGAAGAGCAGCCGGGATAAAACGAGTATTGGCGTTTAGCCATGAAAAAACCTCCGTTCAGGGGTGCTGCGCAGCAATGCGTTGATCTTCAAGTTCCTGCGCTTTTTTCAGCATCGCTTGGAACCCTTTGACATCTTTCAAACCATGACCGCCGACGATTTCTAGCGGATTCATCCGCTTGGTTTTCATCATCCCCATGCCGATGTCTTTCATCTTCAAACTGGTTTTGAAGCCTTCACCAATGCCATTCATAAAATACAGATTGACACCAAGTTTTAATTCGTTGACGCGACCTTTTTTACTCAGGTTATTCCAGAACAATTGCGCAAATTTGGCGGTCGGTTGCTGTTGCTGAACTAAACCGAGGCGTTTCGCATAATGCGCTAAACCGTGCATGATATGCGTAATTGGCAATTCACGCGGACAACGCACGATGCAATTATAACAAGAGGTACACATCCACATTGCATTCGAGGTTAATACTTCTTCGCGTTTGCCAGCGCGAATCATCATAAAAATCTCTTGCGGCGGATGATCCCAAAACTTGCCGAGCGGACAGGAGCCGGAGCACACGCCGCACTGCATACACATCTTCACCCATTCGCCTTCTTCCACATTCGCTTCAACTTCTTTCAAAAAGTTGAGGCGGTAATTCTTGCTGGTATCGCCCATTTGTATTCTCCGCGAATTCTAAAATCGGGGCAGTTTTTTCATTCAATCCGGCTGGTAGCGTATAACGCAGGCAATAACACAATCATCATTGTATTGCCTGCGTTTGCATACGCATTGCCTCAGAACTTGAATGAACTCATGCCGATTTTTTCAATGGTTGCTGCCATGTCATTTAACAGACGTGGTGCGCGTGCTAAATCGGTAATTGCGACTTCGTGTACCACGATGCGCTCCGGTTCTAAATTGAGCTGGGTCAGCGTATCGCCCACTTTACTCAAGCGTTCCGCAGCAATTGCCGAGCCGCGCACGAAATGACATTGGTAATCTTCATCGCGGCGACATCCCATCAAAACAATGCCATCAAAACCGGAACTCAATGAATCGGTAATCCACGATAAACTCACTGAACCCAAACAGCGCACCGGAACCACGCGCACAAATGGCGTCGTTTCAATTCCTGCTTGCGCCGCCATATCCAATGCTGGATACGCATCATTTTCGCAAGCTAATACCAGAATACGCGGCTTTTCCGAAAACTCATCGGGAATATCCACCGCTTTAATCTGCTGATTCACTGAATCAATCGAATAGTTCTCGAATGAAATCACCCGCACCGGACACGCGCCCATGCACGTCCCGCAGCGCCGACAGCGCGATTCATTAAACACCGGATACTTCTGTTCGTCTTCATTGATCGCACCGAATGGGCATTCAACCGTGCAGCGTTTGCATTGCGTGCAACCTTCTTTACGGAATTTCGGATAACTCAAATCACCGACTCGCGGATGAACAGCGGCGCTATTGGCAGCACTTTCTGCCGCTTGAATCGCTTTCATTGCCGCGCCAGCCGCATCATCCATTGCCTGTTTCATATCCATCGGACGCCGCACGGGGCCGGCCGCATAAATACCGGTGCGCCGCGTTTCATACGGGAAACAAATGAAATGGCTATCCACAAAACCGTGCTTTAATTGCGGTAAATCCGTGCCCTGCCGATAATCAAGATTGAGAATGGACGGTGGCGCAACTTCTAATTTACGCCGCGCCGCTTCCTTCTCTTCTTCCGTCTCCGCCTCATCAACCGCTAATTGCGCATACGGATCGGGGCCATTATTCGGCACCTGACCAGTCGCCAAGACTACCAAATCGCAATTCAATTCGGTGTCTTCATTCAGAATCAAATCCTTAAATTTGACCGTTAAACCCGCGCCGTTTTTCACCACCGCGCTGGCTTTTCCTTTCGAGAATGTCACCATCTCTTGTTGACCGCAGCGATAAAAATCCTCGCCCGCTGCGCCGGGTGTGCGCAAATCATCAAATAAAATCGTGGTATCGCAATCAGGATTCTGCGTTTTGAAATACAACGCTTGTTTAATTGACTCGGTGCAGCAAAACCCAGAGCAATACGGCAAATGTCCGTCTTGTTCTGAGCGTTGTCCGGCGCATTGAATAAAGGTGACGGATTCAACCACCTTGCCATCCGATGGACGTTTTAAGGGCGCACCATTCGCCTCTTTTGCCAGCCGTTCTAATTCAAAATTGGTGACGACATCTGGAGTTTTTCCATACGCAAATTCAGGCAATTGCTTGGCATCGTATGGCTTGAAATCGCTGGCTTGAATAATTGCGCCGAAATTCTCGGTCACGGTCGCGCCAGCGGTGTTGCAAATATCGGCGGCAAAACGTCCCGGTGCGCCAGAAGTTTTCGCTAAATGCGCGTTCAAATGCACGGTAATCCGCTGATTTGCTTGCACTTGCGCGATCATTTCCGCGATGCCCGGCTCCTCCGGCAGTGGCAAATCGACATCGCGCCCGTTTGGCACTTCGGACGCAGCAGCGCGAAATGGCACGCGCTTGTACAAATCTTTCCACGCGCCGCCCAGCTCGCCCTCGTCGCACACCAGATGCGCCGGATAACCGGCGGCGGCAACTTCCAACGCAGCGGTCATGCCGGTGACGCCACCGCCGACGACAAGGATGTTTTTATTGAGTTTTTGCTCCGCTGACGGGCTAGGAATGTTCAGATATTTGAGTTCCGCACACGCCATGCGGATGTAATCAGCGGCCATTTCCTGCGTGGTTTCTTGATGTTCCGGCGCATTCGGTCGCGCCCAGATCACGCCTTCGCGCAGATTGGCGCGGGACATGGCGACGTTGGCGAAATTGAATACCTCCATCTTGGAACGCCGCGAGCAGCCCGCGATCATCAAATGCGTCGCGCCAGCAGCGATGTCGTCACGAATGAGCTGCACGCCGTCGGGCGCACACAGCCGAGCGTGTTGTTTTACTTCAGCAATTTTGCCCTCGCGGGTGGCGACGGTTTGGAGTTGGTTGACATTCAGCCGCTCGCTGATGCCGCAGCCGGTGCAGATGTAACCGGCAAATTTCTTCTCAGCAGCCATGCGTTAAACCTCCGCTCTGGCGACGCGGTTGATGACTTGAATGGCGCGAAGTGCCGCACCGGTGGCGTGTTGCGCGGAGCGATTCACGTCCAACGCATCGGCAGCGCAGCCTGCCGCAAAGATGCCGCCGTTTTCTGGCGCAGCTTCGATGAACCCTTCGCGGTTGATTTGCACCGAAATTGGGAAGGCGTCCTTTTTGACTGCCGGTTCCATGCCGACTGCGAGCACCACCAAATCGTGCGGCTCGGCATAACGGTTGTAGCCTTCGGTATCGACGCCATGCACGATGGGATTGCCGTCTTTGTCGGCGACGACTGATGACGGTTTCGACTTGATAAACTTGATATTTTGATTGGCGCGGACTTTGTTATAAAAATCCTCGAAACGGTCAATCGAGCGCAAATCAATATAATAAACATTGACTTCGGCTTGCTCGGCGAACGCATCAAGCACATAAGTCGCCTGCTTCAGCGACGCCATGCAGCAGATACGCGAGCAGTGCAGCAGATGATTGCGGTCGCGTGAGCCAGCGCATTGAATAAACGCGATTTTCTTCGCTTCTTTGCCATCCGACGGACGGACGATCTTGCCGCCAGTCGGGCCATTCACATCCGCCAGCCGCTCAAATTCAACGCTGGTGATGACATTCGGGAAGCGGTCGTAGCCGTAAGGTTGAATCTTGGCCGCGTCATACGGCTGCCAGCCGGTCGCCCAAATCACCGCCCCGCAGCGCAGTTCCAACGTCTCCTCGCGCATCTCCAAATCAATCGCATCATATTTGCAAGCGGCCTTGGCTTTTTCAGCGTCGGCAGTGCCAATGATTGCAGGATCAAGCACATAGCGTGCTGGATGCGCCATTCGGTGCGGCAAATACGCGCCCTTGCGCTTGCTCAAACCGTAGTTGTACTCGTCGGCAAATTCCGCCTCCACTGCCGTCGCGCAGTCGCCGCAGGCGGTGCAACGCTCATTCACATAACGCGGCGCGAGCGTGATCGTCGCGGTGTACGCGCCCGCGCTGCCGGTCAAGCCGGTGACTTCGGCGAGCGTCAAAATGGTGAGATTGGGATTTTGCTTGGTGCGACGCTGGTTGATTTCCAGCCCGCAGGTGGGAAAGCAGAGTTTGGGAAAGTATTTATAAAGCTGGGTGACGCGCCCGCCTAAATAGGAACGCTGTTCGACCAGCACGACCTGTTTTCCGGTCTCGGCGGCTTCGAGCGCAGCGGTCATGCCGCTGATCCCGCCACCGACCACCAAAATGGTCTCATTTGTCGCAACGACTGCCGTCATCAAAAATCCTCCGGTTGAAACCCCAGCGCAGCGCCGGGCACAAAGTCCCAATATCAGGATTTGCTAAGATACCTATCACTTTGCGCTAACGCTATGGAGAACCATTGAATTTTTCTATCGTAGTTTTTGATGCGCTAATAAAGCCGGTTATGCGCAGCAGCGGCTGGCTGTGGTTATCGCTGCTGCTTTTTGCGCCGAGTGGCTGGGCGGATGGCGTGACCAAACCGGCGTTGCTGCTGGCGCAGAGTTATCACGAAGGCGTTGATTTATCAGCGTATTGGGTCAGCGAAAAGTACGACGGCGTGCGGGCATATTGGGACGGAACCCAGCTCATCAGTCGCGGCGGGCAGCCAATCCACGCGCCCGACTGGTTTACTGCCGATTTTCCGAAGCTGACCCTCGACGGCGAGCTGTGGATAAAACGCGGCAGTTTTGAGCGGCTTTCCGGCACGGTGCGCCAGCTCCAGCCCGATTCGGCAGCGTGGCGCGAAGTGCGCTTGATGGTCTTTGATGCGCCGGACATCGCCGCGCCATTTGGCGAACGGTTGCGCCAGTTGCAGCAGCTTTTCACTACGCAAACAAGCGGTTATCTCGTGCTGGTGGAACAATTCCGCGTTGCCGATCACGCCGAATTGCTGGCGCGGCTCAACGCAGTGATGCAGGCGGGCGGCGAGGGATTGATGCTGCATCGCGCTGATTCGGCATATCGCGCCGGACGCAGCGCCGATTTGCTCAAAGTCAAACCAGATCAAGATGCGGAGGCGACCGTGCTGGCGCATCTGCCCGGCAAAGGCAAATACAGCGGAATGCTCGGCGCGTTGCTGGTGCGAGATGATGCGGGGCGAGAATTCCGGCTCGGCACCGGTTTTACTGACGCCGAGCGCCGCGAGCCGCCGCCAATCGGCAGCCGCGTGACGTTCAAATTTCGGGGATACACGAATCAGGGAAAGCCGCGATTTGCCAGCTTTTGGCGAATACGGCAGCCGGAATAATTCATCTCGCAGTGATTGATTCAGTCTGGATCAAATTGATAATTGAGCAATTCAATATCACGCGCAAAATGCTGCGCCACTAATTCGGCGGTTGTATCAGTATAATAGCCGCGATAATCCTGCTGCCGATCACGCGATTTCCGCGCATGAGGCAATGCTGGTGGTGTGATACCAATACGCGCACACGCAGCATTAAAATCATCATGTAGTCGTTCGTAGCGCCCAATAAAATCAACGATAATTTGACCTTTCAAATCAATTAAATAATCAGTTTGCAGCGTGATTGAAGTATCAAGATGATATTGATATGGACGCGCAGGATCGAGTTTATAACGCAGGAATTGTTCAAAACTATCATGACCAATCAGCAATTGCGGACGTTCGCGGCGCAAATGGTGAAACGAACTCACTTGCAAATCCCACGGATTGCGCACAAAAGCGAATTTGAATAACCCATCAAAGAACTCTTTTGGCAGCAATTCTTGTGCGGCAATGACTTTGGCATGACGCGGCAATTTAGTTGCCAGCCGATGACCGCTGAGATGACTCAAACGGCTGCATAAAAACATCGGATAATACCAAGGATCGCGCCAGCGCAATGTTTCGAGTGCGGCGCGAATACTCGTGCCACCAGTTTTGGCAATGTGCACGAATAGAAATTGATATTTTGGGGACAACAGCATAATACAATGCTCAAATAAGAATAGGCTAAAGATGGTTGCAAGCATTGAGTGGCAGCGTTTTGAGCTTATTGCTAAATATCTCGCCCAAACGATCCAATAAATCCGTCGCCATATCGGCATGAAATCGCTCAATCTCGCTGCTGGCAATGGCGAGTACGCCAAATTGCGTATCCGTATGAATGGGAATGAGTGCCGCACTGCGTAAGGTTGCACTCATCTCATCGAATAAGAGCTTGCCTTGCACATCATCTAATACTCCGCATTGTGCGTGTTGGTGCATGATAAAGGCTTGGAATACTGCGGCCGCCGAATCAGTCTGCTGATCAATGGCAATTGCCAGCGGAAACAGTTTAAGTGTGACTGCATCGGCGTTGAATTCACGCAATAAAAATTCTTTTGCCAAAGCACATAATTCTTCTGGCGTATCAAGCGCAATTAACTTTAATGTCACTGTATGTAGTCGTGTGATCATTGCGTCGTATTCACGCGCCAGCGCAATTACATGTGATACGCGATTACGCTCGGTTTCAAGCTGTTTACGCAATACGCGCACCTGTTGTTCAATTAACGAGGTTGCGCCAGCCACTAAATGCGGCACCTGCAACGCAGCTAAAACTTCAGGATGATGATCAAAAAAGTTAGGATGACCAATTAAATAATTGGCGACCCGTATATGAAAATTAGGCTCGTCAGGATAGGATGATTCGGCGTGATGTTTGCTCATAAAACTAGCCTCAATAGATCAATCTCGCCTTGAAAAACACTCACCGCAGGGCCGGTCATCCACACCGTTTGCGGCGGTCCGCACCATTCAATTAATAGTTCGCCACCGGGCAAACGGACCTGCACTCGCGGCGCTAGTAATTTGCGTAACCAACCGCTCACCACTGCTGCGCAAGCGCCAGTACCACAAGCGAGCGTTTCGCCTGCGCCGCGTTCATACACCCGCAGCCGCACCCGCTGCGTGTTGATAATTTGCATAAAACCGACGTTGACGCGCTGCGGAAAACGCGGATGCGTTTCGATCAGCGAGCCGAGCCGAGCGACCGGCGCAGTGTCCACATCGTCCACGAGCAGTACTGCGTGCGGATTGCCCATCGACACTGCGCCGATGTGGAACGTTTCGCCGTCCACTTCCAGCGGATATGACCATTGGGTTTTCGCGGCAAGGAACGGAATCAACGCTGGTTCCAGCACCGGCGCTCCCATGTTGACGCGCACCAGCCCCTCCGGTTGCAGCGCCAGCCGAATCACGCCAGAGGCAGTGCTGACGCGAATTTCTTCTTGCGTACTCAATCCCTGCTCGCGGACAAACTGCGCAAAACACCGCGCTCCGTTGCCGCATTGTTCCACCTCGGAACCATCGGCGTTGAAAATGCGGTAATGAAAATCGGTGTCGGGCACTCGCGGCGGTTCCACCAGCAAAATCTGATCGCAGCCGATTCCAAACCGACGATCGGCGAGGCGGCGAATGGTGACTGCATCCAGCTCTACCTGCTGGCGCACTGCGTCAAATACGACAAAATCGTTGCCCAAACCGTGCATTTTCGTGAACTTTAATCTCATTTCGGCAACCGTCCAGTTACGGCAACATGGCGATCACTGACCACGCCAACCTCCAGCGTGGTCAAACCCGCTGCCGCCAGTTGCGCGACGATTTCTAACGGCTCAAATGCGGCAAACAGCGAATTACGAAAATCGCTGCGCAGCACTTCCGGCATTCCGTCGGCGTAAGTTGCCACCAGCGCCTCCGCCCAACCTGCCGACGCTGGACGCAACAAATCCATCACCACCACCAATGCTCCGGGTTTCGCAACCTGTTGAATGGTTTGCCATAACACCTGCGGATCAGGCAGATGATGCAGCAGACTGTTGGACAAAATCACGTCGTAATGATTGCTCGGCAGTTGCGCAGACGGCAGCCGTTCGCACTGCAACCGACACCGCGTCGCCACTCCGGGCAGTCGCGCCAGCGCCGTTTGTGCCAAATCCAGCATCGCTGGCGCTCCATCCAACGCATCACACCGCGCTTGCGGGTGGGTTTTCAGAAAGCGAATGCTGATGTCTGCCGGGCCGCAACCCAAATCGAGCGCCGCTGCACCAGCCAAATCGCCGGGGTTCAGCTCCGCCAACAGCCGCATAAACAAGGTGTTGGATTCAGAAAAATCCGCCTCGGCGTAAGCCAGCGCCTGCGCTGCATCGTCCATTAACTCTGGTTCTAACCGTCGTTTCATGGCAGCAGCGATTCTCCGACAAACAGGCTGGCGACGGTCTCGCGTTCTCGCACCACAAATGCTTTCCGCCGTCCACCATAATTTCTGCTGCTCGCGGGCGACTGTTGTAATTGGAACTCATCGTGAAACCGTAAGCACCGCTGCCGCGCACCGCCAGCAAATCGCCTTCTGCCAGCGCCAGCAGCCGATCTTTGCCGAGAAAATCGCCGGTTTCGCACACTGGACCGACGACATCGTAGCGCAGCGGTTTGATCTCGCTGTTTGTCACCACCGGCACGATGTCCTGCTTTGCCTGATACAGCGCCGGACGCAGCAGGTCATTCATCGCTGCATCGACGATGGCGAAATGCCGATGCGTCGTGTGTTTGAGATGCTCCACTCGCGTCAGCAAAATTCCCGCATTGCCAGCGATGGCGCGTCCCGGTTCCAGAATGATTTCGTAAGGGCGATTGGTCAGTAAATGACGCAGCGCGCAGCATACGCGGCGGGTTCCGGCGGATGTTCATCGCGGTAACGAATGCCCAGCCCGCCGCCGAGATCAAGATGCGCAATCGCAATTCCCGCTGCGGCGAGCCGATCCGCCAGCGCCAGCACCCGCTCCAGCGCGTCGATAAACGGCGCTAAATCCGTCAGTTGCGAGCCGATGTGACAATCAATGCCGGTGATGCGCAGATGCGGCAGCGCGGCTGCTTGCTGGTAAATCGCCTCGGCGCTGGCGATGTCAATGCCAAATTTGTTTTCTTTCAAGCCAGTAGCGATGTAGGGATGTGTTTTCGCGTCCACATCGGATTGACGCGAATCGCCACCGGCGCGATGACGCCGCGCTCACCGGCGAGCTGATTGAGTCGGAGCAATTCGGCTTCGGATTCCACGTTGAAGCAGCGAATGCCGAGCTCCAGCGCCCGCGCAATTTCATCGCTGCGTTTGCCCACGCCGGAAAAGACGATTTTGCTTGGCTCGCCACCGGCAGCGAGAACGCGCTCCAATTCACCGCCCGACACGATGTCGAACCCAGAACCGAGCCGCGCCAGCACGTTGAGCACGGCGAGATTGGCGTTTGCTTTTACGGCAAAACAAATCAGATGCGGATGGTCACGGCAGGCGCGGTCAAACGCTCGCCAGTGGCGCTCCAGCGTGGCGCGAGAATAGACATAACAGGGCGTGCCAAAACGGGCAGCGATGTCGGTAAGTGGCACATCTTCAGCGTGAAGAATGCCGGCGCGTTCATTGAAATGATCCATTCTGAAGAGTCGCTACGAAAGTGGGTTAACGCGAGGGAAGCTGGGTCGTCGCGGATGCTGGCGCAGCAGGTACAACCGGAATTGCTGCGCCCGGCGCGGTATCAGGCAGCGTGAGTCGTCCTTTTTGACCGCAGGCAGCGTTGAAAATGTTGAGCGTTCCAAGAATGACGACCACGACGATCAACAGCGATTGCGACCAGCAGTGCATGATGTGCGTTCCAAAAAAATTGTCAGTTGTCAGTGAGCAGTTGTCAGGAAAAATCGCGGTGGTCACTGCCAACTGACAACTAAGTATACGCAGTGCTACTGGGTTGCGGTGACTGGTGCTGCTGGCGCAGGCAGCACTGGTGGCGGTGCGGCAGCATGAAAACGCGCAACAATGTTGCCCTGCGCATTGAACAGCGTGAGTTGTTGTTTTTCAAGGTGATAAGTTGCAGTGCTGCTGAGAGCCGCAGCATAAGCCTGCGCTTGAATGACCATTTCTCGCGTACCGCTGCAAGTGGGATGACGGGTTGCCACCGGACCAATCGCCAACTGATTGGCGGTCAGCGTGTAGCCGCTCAGATATTGGTCACAGCCGTTATTGCCTGCAAGTGTGCCTTGCGGCTGAAATTCTAAACTAACCTTCGTTTTATCAAGCACATACACCAGACCTTGTTTCGAGTAATGATAAAATTCCAATAGCCAAGTGTTACCGAGCAGCGGCGACGATTGATGCGTTTGAAAACGCAGCAGCGGCTGCTCGGCGGCGTTGTGCAATTCCAGTTGCGTTCCCACTTGACGATAACTTGTCACGGCAACCAAGTTCGCCAGCATCGCTTCCTGCTGTTGCTGCGGCAGTGCAGCACAATCTGGCGCTGGCGCATTGAGATGCAACGGTTTTTCGATGGTCATCTCGCCGCGGTCACTGAGCCGATAAGTGCCTGAAAAGCTGGCGCAGCCGCCCAAACCAGTCAACTGTCCATTTGCAAAATGCACTTGTGGCAACGGAGATTGTGCCGCAGTGAAACCCGCTGGCAGTTGATAACCAAGCAATTGCCAGCTTTTGCCTTCAATGCTCGCTGGCTGCGGCGCGGCTGGCGGTGGTTCTGCCAATGCGCTGGCGCATCCGGCGAGTAAAGAAATGCTCAATGCCACATGACGGAAAATTTGCGCGTTAAACTCAGTTGAAAATCGCATCAGAAAAATTGCCTGTTTGACCGCTGTAAACCTGCTTCCCATTTATACTGGTCAGCAACTTAATTTCAAGCGCAGTGGATTAACGTAGGGTGAAACATGCAGTTTATTGATTTGAAATCACAGTACAGCGGAATTGAAGACGCGATTAAAACGCGGATTAACACCGTGTTGGAACACGGTCAATTCATTTTGGGACCAGAAGTCGCCGAGCTGGAAACCCAGTTGGCGGAATTCGTCGGCGTGGCGCATTGCGTGGGCATGTCGAGCGGCACGGATGCGCTGCTGGCGGCGATGATGGGATTGGAAATTGGGCGCGGCGATGAGGTCATTACGACGCCATTTACCTTTATTGCCACTGCCGAAATGATCGCGCTGCTCGGAGCGCGTCCAGTGTTTGTCGATATTGATCCAGTGACTTACAACCTAAATCCTGCGTTGCTGGAGGATGCAATCACCGGGCGTACTCGCGCCATCATGCCGGTCGCGCTGTACGGACAATGCGCCAATATGGACGCGATTAACGCAGTCGCCGCGCAGCATCGGCTGCCGGTGATTGAAGATGCTGCGCAGAGTTTCGGGGCGAGCAATCAAGGTCGGCGTTCCTGCGGATTATCGCGGATTGGTTGCACCTCGTTTTTCCCGTCTAAACCGCTCGGCGGTTACGGCGACGGTGGTGCCTGTTTTACCGATGACGCAACACTCGCTGCCCGTTTGCGCGAGCTGCGCAATCACGGACAAGAGCGCCGTTATCATCATCCGCGCCTCGGTTTGAATGGACGTTTGGACACGCTGCAAGCAGCGATCTTGTTGGAAAAGCTCAGGATTTTCCCAGCAGAAATTGAGGCGCGAGTGCGCATTGGCGAGCGTTACACCAGATTATTTAACGAGTGCGGCGCAGTCTCCACTGCTGCCGGAACCGATGCACCGGTAATCACACCGACAATTGCGCCCAGCAATATCTCGGTGTATGCGCAATACACCATTCAGGTCGCCAATCGGGATGAAGTAGCTGCGCAACTGACGGCGCAGGGTATTCCAACCGCAGTGCATTATCCATTACCGCTGAATCAACAACCGGTATTTGATTGTGGTTTCGGTGCGGAATGCACACCAATTAGCGCCGCAATTGCGCAGCGGGTATTGAGTTTGCCGATGCACCCTTATCTTACCGATGACGCACAAGATCGCATCATTGCCGCAGTTGCCGAAATAACCGGATTAACGTAGGAGTAGGTCGGGTTGCCAGCAGCAACCCAACCGCCGACGACTTTTTAATTGGAGACAATTTAATGGCAAGCAATTCACTCGCAGCGGCTGAACTTTTATTGGTCGTTGGCTTATTTGGCTGGTTTTTCTATTCATCACAACAGGCTGCGGCTAAACGCAAAGCAGAAGTCAAACCGGAATCAAAAGATGAACAGTCCCGCTCGGCAGATGAGAACAATTGAATGAACTGGAAATTGTGGAACCGCAATAAAGATCAAATGCCAGCGCCCGATCAACCGGATTGGGAACGCGCATTGATTAACCGCATGGCAGCAGATTATCTGCGCGATCAACGCACTCGTCGGCGCTGGGGTATCGTCTTCAAATCGCTGATTTTTCTTTATTTCATTGGACTGCTGGCGGCAGCAACTGCACCGAATTGGATGGAGGAAGTGTCGCCAACGAAAAGCCACACTGCGTTAATTGAAATCAAGGGCGTCATTGCGTCCGATACCGAGGCGAGCGCCGATCATGTCATTGCGGCGCTGCGTTCTGCATTTGAATCCACGCAAGTTAAAGGAGTGATTTTACGCATTAATAGCCCCGGCGGAAGTCCAGTGCAGGCGGGTTATATCAATGATGAAATCAAGCGCCTCAAAGCCAAGTATCAAAAGGATAACGACAAAGCAATGCCGGTATACGCGGTAGCAGCAGATTTATGCGCTTCTGGCGGTTATTACATTGCAGTCGGAACGGATGCGATTTACGTGGATAAAGCCAGTTTAATTGGTTCAATTGGGGTGCGGATTGACGGGTTTGGTTTTCAGGATGCAATGGAAAGACTCGGCGTAGAACGGCGTTTACTGACCGCTGGCAGCAATAAGGGCATTCTTGATCCGTTTTCGCCGCTATCGGAAACGCAGCGCGAGTTTATTCAAAAGGTGCTGAATACGTTGCATCGGCAATTTATCGCTGAAGTGAAAGCCGGACGCGGTGATAAATTAAAAGGCGGTGATGAATTATTTAGCGGATTATTTTGGAGTGGTGAAGAAGCAGTGGTGTTGGGTTTGGCGGACGCGCTGGGCAGCTCCAGTTTCGTTGCCCGCGAGATCATCGGCGCGGACACCATCGTGGATTACACGGAAAAACGCGATCTGCTCGACACGGTTGCGAAACGGCTGGGCGCGAGTTTTAGCGCGGGAATGCTCGACCGGCTCGATGTGTTGTTTGGGAGTGCAACGCCGCGCTAACCGCTTGATTTAATGATAAAGCGCCAGCGGGAAATACTCGGTAATGAGAATGACCGGCTGGCGCTCAATAAAAATGCGATACGTCCGAAACACGGCTGCCGCGCCGTCGGCAGTGCGATCCACGCCAACGTCGAGCACTTCGCGGTAACTTTCCAAACCACTATCGCGGATCAACACGCCAATCCCGATTTCGCGGTCAATCAGCCGCTGCCGAAAATTCGCCGGAATCAATTCACAACGAATCAGCGAAAACGCTTCTGCAAAATTGCGTCCGCTATCGACGCCGCGCAGGCGAGCGTCACGAATCAGGCAGTAATCGCCGGGCATGATGGCGATCCACGGCAACGCTGCGGTGGCGCGTTCAAACCGCTGCTCCAACGTGTCCACCATCACTGGCTCCCAAAAATAGGCCTCCAGAATTTTGGTGACAGTGCCGTCAGTGACCAACAGCGCCCGCAAAAACGGCGGTAACGCACTGATTGGCAAGGTATCGCCGGAAGCGGTAGTGATCACGCCATCGCGGATAAAACCATCACAACGAAATGGCGGTTGACCAGCAGTTTGGCTGGCGCGATCAAAATAGCGGTTCATCCTGTTTCATCTCGTGGTGCGGCGCAGCAGTGCCCGCGACGATAACAATGCGACATGTTGTTTTTAGCGCAACGCTTCCAATATCATTCGATGCGCTATCTAACGTGATGATTGGCTCAAATCAAACGTAACTTTGTCAATACGATTGTTTGTGCCACAATTAACAAATCCATATTGCAGCAACATTTAATTGTTGGTTTATGACAACAATGAATGTTGCCGTGATAGGTGATTGAACGGCGCTAGGTTCGGCAAGCCTCACCTAGTGTGTTATAAATACCGTGCCAGATGGCCAACTTTATTCACTGGAGTCAACAATGACCAAAATCGTTAAGCTCGCTACACTTTCTTCTGCTGCACTGTTGAGCATTGCTCTGCTCGGCGGCTGTACTGACCAGACTGCTCGTGATACTGCGCAACAAGCATTAGATGCTGCCAACAGCGCCCAATCCTGCTGCACCTCCAGCACCGAGCGTCTGGATCGTATGTATCAGAAGATCATGGGTAAGTAAGACTTATCGCCGGAATGACTCCGGCGTCCCACCACCTGTGGAACGCCGGTGTCTTCTTTCACCGCCCGCTCCGCCGCTGCCCAGTCAATCACCGCTCCTTCCGCTTGTGACCACCCAGAAATCACTGCCCGCGCACTCCGCTTGATACTCTTTTCGCCCGTCTGTACTTCCAAATACAACTCATCGCCGCGCCAGCCCAATTTATACGGCTGATCAATAATAGCGACCGGCGTATCGACGCTGACCTGACCAAACAATTTCTCCACGCCTTCGGGATACATGCGGATACACCCGCCGCTGACTTCCATTCCCATGCCCCACGGCATACTGGTTCCGTGAATTAAATAGTCTGGATTGCTCAGACGCATCGCAAACCGCCCCAGCGGATTTTCCGGTCCCGGCATCACCTGCGCCGGCAAAATATCGCCCCGCGCTGCATGAGAAGCCCGCACATTCGGGCCCGGCGTCCAGATCGGGTCTTTCTTTTTTTCGATGATCTTAAAACTGCCCAGTGGTGTGCCCATCGCATCGCGCCCGACGCTGATCGCAAAAATCTGTACTTCGCTGGCTTGCCCCGGTGGAAAGTAATACAACCGTTTTTCCGCACGATTGATGATGATGCCGACATGCGGCACATTGGGCAGCACATAAAAAGACGGCACTAGCACCTCAGCGCCTTCGCCGGGAACCCACATGTCAACCTTCGGATTCGCCTGCCGCATGTCGGCATAACCGAGATTGTTCTGGCGGGCGATGTCCATCAGCGTGTCTTTACTTCGCGCTGTGAAATAAAACGGAAAGCCCACCACGGTATCGTTCGGATTTTCCAATCGAAATGTTTCTGCCTGCGCTTCACGCCCGACATTCCACTGCAACAGCAACGCGCCCAGCGCCAGCACCAGCCAGCCGCGCTGGCGTTTGATAGAGTCAAAACCACGCATCATTGACCTGATTCCTGTCATTAACCGATGAAAACTTCTACTCAATTGTCTCACGTTCGCAATATCGGGATTGTTGCCCATGTTGACGCCGGTAAAACCACGCTCACCGAACGCATTCTGTTTTATACGGGCGCGTCTTACAAAATCGGCGAAGTCCATGACGGCGCAGCACACATGGATTATCTCGCCGAAGAGCAGCGTCACGGCATCACCATCACCGCTGCCGTGACCCAAGCGCCGTGGCAAACGCATCTGCTGCAACTGGTCGATACGCCCGGACACGTTGATTTTACGATCGAAGTAGAACGCGCCATGCGGGTGCTTGACGGCTGCATCGTCGTCCTTGACGGGGTGCGCGGCGTGGAACCGCAAACGGAAACGGTATGGCGACAACGGGCGCATTTCAAACTGCCGGCGTTGTTTTTTATCAACAAAATGGATCGCCCCGGCGCAGATTTTCGCCGCGCTTTGACCGCAATCAAACAGCGTTTGAAAACGACACCGCTGCCGTTAACCGTGCCGCTGCCCGAACAAAATGCGGTGATTGATTTACTGGCGCAGACGCTGATTCATTTCGACGGCGAGCAGGGCGAGCAATTGCGCATCGAATCCTGCCCAGCGGCGTTATGGGCACAAGTCGCTGATTTGCATGAACAGTTGTTGCTGGCTGCTGCTGAGATTGACGACGCGCTCGCCGATTGTGTCCTCGCCGGTGAGCAGCCAGCGCCCGCTGCGTTACGCGCTGCCATTCGCGCCGGAACGTTGAGCGGTCAGTTGTGCCCGTGTTACGGCGGCAGTGCGCTGCGCAATTTGGGCGTGCAACCGCTGCTCGATGGCGTGGTGGAATGGTTGCCTGCGCCGTTGGATCGACCGGCAGCGATTGCGGAATTACCGGATGGAACCCAGCAGCCGATTCCGATGCAGCGCACCGGCGCATTGGTGGCGCTGGCGTTCAAAGTGCAATTGTGGGATGGGCGGCGGCATGTGTTCGCTCGGCTGTATCGCGGCGTGCTTAAACCCGGCGATACAGTGGAATTTCTCAACAGTGACGGGCGGTTGCAGCGCGAACAGGTGGCACGATTGTTTGAAGTGGACGCCGGCAAAAAGACTGCGCTCGATCATGCCGAAGCAGGGCAAATCGTGCTGCTCGCTGGGCTGCGCTGGGCGGCGACGGGTGACACGCTGTGCGCTCCGGGGCAGGTGCTGCGACTGGAACGCATCGCCAATTACATTCCCGTTTTGGGGCTGGCGATTGAGCCGAGCGGCGATACTGATGAAGATAAATTATTGGAAGTATTAGGAAAAGTCTTGCAGGAAGACCCAACGCTGCGTTTAGAAGAAGACGCAGAAACCGGGCAACGGGTGCTGCGCGGCATGGGCGAATTGCATTTGCAAATTGTGCTGGAACGGCTGGCGCGGGAATTTGGCGTGCAGGTGCGCAGCGGGCGTCCGGCAGTTGCGGTGCGCGAGACGATTCGCCGTGCGGCAACGGCTGAAGTGCTGTTTGCGCCACCGCCGCTGCCCGATGTGCGTCATCCGCCGTTGCAGGCACGAGTGACGGTGATGGTCGAGCCATTGCCATGCGGTTCTGGGCAGCAGCGCGTGATACAGCCACAAATTCTACCGGCTGGCGCGGTGTTAACAACGACGCAGTTACAATTCATCACTCAAACCATCGACAGCGGTTTGAATTCTGGCGTGTTGCAAGGAGCGCCGTTGCTTGATCTCGCGGTGCGAGTGACGGCAGTTGAATTATTTGGTGCGGGATCAACGGCGGAGGCGCTGGCAGCAGCAACGGCAAAGGCATTGCGTCAAGCGTTGGAGCAGGCAGCGCCAGCACTGATGCACCCAGTGATGCACATTGACATCATGGTGCCAGAATCCAGTGTGGGCGCGGTGTTGGGAGATTTGCAGGCGCGTCAGGCGCTGATTCAACAGACTGAGGCGCAGGGCGAGCTGGTAGCGATTCAAGTGGAAGCGGCGCTGGAGCCGTTTTTGGGTTACACGACCAGTTTGCGCAGTCTGACGCAGGGGCGCGGTCAATTCAGCATGACGTTTGCACGTTTTGAATTGTGTTAATGACGCGCCCCAGTGTATTCATTCAACGCGGTAATCTAAAAAGGATTGATTATTGCGTTCATTCGCTTCGTAAGTTCCGCAGGTGCTGTCAGCAAAAACCCGCAGGCGTTTATTACCGCTAGTCATTGGCGGTAATGAAACCGTAAAGGTTTTCGTTTCGTTTGCCGACAGCACGCCAATTGCCGTTTTAACGGTGCTCGTTGCGCCGCAGTTTTTGCCGGTTGGTAAATCTCCCCACACGCTTAAAGTGCCACCGCTCATTGCCGTTGTTCCTTGATTTTTCACGGTGATTGCAGCATTAAAAGCACTGCCTGCATTCGGCTGAAGTGGCGATAAAGTAATATCAGTAATCACAAAATCTGCAATAGGCGCAACGTTTGCGGTAAACGTCGCGCTAATCAATTTAGTCCGCACTAATGTCACCACACATTGTTTCGCTGCATTCACCGAATCGCAATTACTCCAACGAATAAATGTCTCACCAGCAGCAGGCGTTGCCGTGAGCGTCACTGCGGTTCCTTCATTAAAACTAGCTATACAATTTGAACCGCAATTGATGCCTAAACCATCACTGGTGATTGTGCCGCTGCCAGTTTTATCAATTAACAGTTTATACGTTTTTACTGTAGGCGGTGAAACAGTGAAATTAGCGGTGACAGTTTTATTCGCCGTGACATTGGTTAACGCGCATTTTGTGCCGCTGCAATCGCCACTGAAACTATTAAACGTATAACCGACATTCGGTGTAGCAGTGCAATTTGTTGTATTGCCGGAGGTCACGGGATTTGGTGAACAATTCACCGTCCCGCCAGCACTTGGATTTGCCGTTGCAGTAATTGAATAAGTTGAAATTGCCGTGAAGTTGGCAGTCACGGTTTTATTCGCAGTGACATTGCTGAATGCGCAAGTTGTGCCGCTGCAATCGTCACTGAAATTTGTAAACGTATAACCAGCATTTGGCGTTGCAGTGCAATTCGCCGTATCGTCGGATGTCACGGGATTGGGCGAACAACTCACCGAGCCGCCCACAGTTGGATTGGCGGTTGCAGTGATTGAATAGGTATTTAGCGTGAAGTTTGCAGTTACGGTTTTATTGGCGATGACATTGGTGAATAAACAAGTTGTGCTGCTGCAATCGCCACTGAAATTACTCAACGCATAACCAGCATTGGGCGTTGCCGTGCAATTTGCATCAGCGCCAGAGGCGACTGGATTAGGCAAACAACTGATTAAACCGCCCGCAATTGGATTGGCGGTTGTAGTGATTGAATAAGTGACTGCCGTGAAATTCGCAGTGACATTTTTATTCGCAGTGACATTGGTTAATGCACAGGTTATGCCGCTGCAATCGCCACTAAAATCCGCAAAGATATAACCAACATTTGGCGTTGCAGCGCAATTCGCATCAGCGCCAGAGGCGACTGGATTAGGTAAACAACTAATTGAACCGCCAGCAATTGGATTAGCAGTTGCAGTAATTGAATAGAGTGGTGTGAAATTCGCCGTCACTGCTTTTGCGGCAGTGACATTATTTAATACGCAAGTTGTGCCGCTGCAATCGCCACTGAAATTGCTCAACGCATAACCAGTATTGGGCGTTGCCGTGCAATTCGCATCAGTGCCGAATGCGACTGGATTAGGCGAGCAACTAATTGAACCGCCAGCACTTGGATTGGCGGTTGCAGTGATTGAATACGTGACTGCGGTGAAATTTGCTGTGACATTTTTATTCGCCGTGACATTATTTAATACGCAAGTTGCGCCGCTGCAATCGTCACTGAAATTAGTCAACGCATAACCAACATTGGGCGTTGCCGTGCAATTTGCATCAGCGCCAGAGGCGACTGGATTTGGTGAACAACTGATTGAACCGCCCGCCGTTGGATTCGCCGTTGCAGTGATTGAGTAAGTTGCAGTGAAATTTGCCGTGACCGTTTTATTCGCTGTGACATTGGTTAATACACAAGTTGATCCTGTGCAGTCGCCACTGAAATTAGCAAAGGTATAACCAGTATTTGGCGTTGCCGTGCAATTCGCATCAGCGCCAGAGGCGACTGGATTTGGTGAACAACTGATTGAACCGCCCGCCGTTGGATTCGCCGTTGCAGTGATTGAGTAAGTTGCAGTGAAATTTGCCGTGACCGTTTTATTCGCTGTGACATTGGTTAATACACAAGTTGATCCTGTGCAGTCGCCACTGAAATTAGCAAAGGTATAACCAGTATTTGGCGTTGCCGTGCAATTCGCATCAGCGCCAGAGGCGACTGGATTTGGTGAACAACTGATTGAACCGCCAGCAATTGGATTCGCCGTTGCATTAATTGAATAAGTTGCAGTGAAATTCGCCGTAACCGTTTTATTTGCTGTGACATTGGTTAATACACAAGTTGATCCTGTGCAATCGCCACTGAAATTAACAAAGGTATAACCAGTATTTGGCGTTGCAGTGCAATTCGCCGTATTGCCGGAAGTGACTGGATTTGGTGAACAACTGATTGAACCGCCAGCACTTGGATTAGCAGTTGCAGTGATTGAATAGAGTGGTGTGAAATTCGCCGTCACTGCTTTTGCGGCGGTGACATGCGTTAATACGCACGTTGTACCGCTGCAATCGCCACTAAAATTGCTCAACGCATAACCAGCATTTGGTGTTGCCGTGCAATTCGCATCAGCGCCAGAGGCGACTGGATTTGGTGAACAACTGATTGAACCGCCCGCCGTTGGATTCGCCGTTGCAGTGATTGAATAAGTGACTGCGGTGAAATTCGCCGTGACGTTTTTATTCGTCGTGACATTTGTTAATACACAAGTTGATCCTGTGCAATCGCCACTGAAATTAGCAAAGGTATAACCAGTATTTGGCGTTGCGGTGCAATTCGCCGTATTGCCGGAAGTGACTGGATTTGGTGAACAACTGATTGAACCGCTCGCCGTTGGATTCGCCGTTGCAGTGATTGAATAGGTTGCAGTGAAATTTGCCGTGACCGTTTTATTCGCCGTGACATTGGTTAATACACAAGTTGCGCCGCTGCAATCGCCACTGAAATTAGCAAAGGTATAACCAGTATTTGGCGTTGCGGTGCAATTCGCCGTATTGCCGGAAGTGACTGGATTTGGTGAACAACTGATTGAACCGCCCGCCGTTGGATTCGCCGTTGCAGTGATTGAATAAGTTGCAGTGAAATTCGCCGTGACGTTTTTATTCGTCGTGACATTGGTTAATACACAAGTTGCGCCGCTGCAATCGCCACTGAAATTAGCAAAGGTATAACCAGTATTTGGCGTTGCGGTGCAATTCGCCGTATTGCCGGAAGTGACTGGATTTGGTGAACAACTGATTGAACCGCCCGCCGTTGGATTCGCCGTTGCAGTGATTGAATAAGTTGCAGTGAAATTCGCCGTGACGTTTTTATTCGTCGTGACATTCGTTAATGCGCATGTTGATCCTGTACAATCGCCACTGAAATTAGCAAAGGTATAACCAGTATTGGTGGTTGCGGTGCAATTCGCCGTATTGCCGGAAATGACTGGATTTGGTGAGCAACTGATTGAACCGCCAGCGATTGGATTCGCCGTTGCAGTAATTGAATAGAGTGGTGTGAAATTCGCTGTCACTGCTTTTGCGGCAGTGACATTGGTTAATACGCAAGTTGCGCCATTGCAATCGCCACTGAAATTGCTCAACGCATAACCGGAATTGGCAGTCGCCGTGCAATTCGCATCAGTGCCGAATGCGACTGGATTAGGCGAGCAACTAATTGAACCGCCAGCACTTGGATTGGCGGTTGCAGTGATTGAATAGGTGTTTTCTGCAAAATTGGCTGTGACGTTTTTATTCGCAGTGACATTGGTTAATGCGCAGGTTGCGCCGTTGCAATCGCCACTGAAATCAATAAACGTATAACCGGAATTGGCGGTTGGTGTGCAATTCGCCATCGCGCCGGATGCAACTGGATTTGGTAAACAATTGATTGAACCGCCAGCAGTTGGATTGGCGGTTGCAGTGATTGAATAGGTGCTTGCTGCAAAATTGGCTGTGACGTTTTTATTCGCAGTGACATTGGTTAATGCACAAGTTGCGCCGCTGCAATCGCCACTGAAACTGCTCAACGCATAACCAGTATTGGGCGTTGCCGTGCAATTCGCATCAGCGCCAGAGGCAACTGGATTAGGCGAACAACTGATTGAACCGCCAGCAATTGGATTAGCAGTTGCAGTGATTGAATACGTGACAGCGGTGAAATTCGCTGTGACCGTTTTATCAGCAGTGACATTCGTTAATACGCAAGTTGTACCGCCGCAATCGCCACTGAAATTACTCAACGCATAACCAGTATTAGGTGTTGCCGTGCAATTCGCATCAGCGCCAGAGGCGACTGGATTGGGCGAACAGTTAATTGAACCGCCCGCAATTGGATTGGCAGTTGCAGTGATTGAATACGTGACAGCGGTGAAATTCGCTGTGACGTTTTTATTCGCAGTGACATTCGTTAATGCGCAAGCTGCGCCGCTGCAATCGCCACTGAAATTCGCAAACGCATAACCAGCATTTGGTGTTGCCGTGCAATTCGCATCAGCGCCGGAAGTGACTGGATTGGGTGAACAATTGATTGAACCGCCTGCAATTGGATTGGCGGTTGCAGTGATTGAATAAGTGACCGTCGTGAAATTCGCTGTGACATTTTTATTCGCCGTGACATTAGTTAATGCGCAAGTTGTGCCGCTGCAATCGCCACTGAAATTGCTCAACGCATAACCAGCATTTGGTGTTGCCGTGCAATTCGCATCAGCGCCAGAGGCGACTGGATTAGGCAAACAACTGATTAAACCGCCCGCAATTGGATTAGCAGTTGCAGTAATTGAATAGAGTGGTGTGAAATTCGCCGTCACTGCTTTTGCGGCAGTGACATTCGTTAATGCGCACGTTGTGCCGGTGCAAGCGCCCGTGAAATTAGTAAAAACATAACCCGCATTTGGTGTTGCCGTGCAATTCGCATCAGCGCCGGAGGCGACTGGATTTGGTAAACAACTGATTGAACCGCCAGCACTTGGATTGGCGGTTGCAGTGATTGAATAGGTGTTTGCTGCAAAATTGGCTGTGACGTTTTTATTCGCAGTGACATTGGTTAATTCGCACGTTGTGCCGGTGCAAGCGCCCGTGAAATTAGTAAAAACATAACCCGCATTTGGTGTTGCCGTGCAATTCGCATCAGCGCCAGATGCAACTGGATTTGGTGAACAATTGATTGAACCGCCAGCAATTGGATTCGCTGCTGCGGTGATTGAATAAGTGATTGCGGTGAAATTCGCCGTGACATTTTTATTCGCAGTGACATTCGTTAATATGCAAGTTGTACCGCTGCAATCGCCACTGAAATTGCTCAACGCATAACCAGTATTGGGCGTTGCCGTGCAATTTGCATCAGCGCCAGATGCGACTGGATTTGGTGAACAACTGATTGAACCGCCAGCCGTTGGATTCGCCGTTGCAGTGATTGAGTAAGTTGCAGTGAAATTCGCCGTGACCGTTTTATTCGCTGTGACATTGGTTAATACACAAGTTGATCCTGTGCAGTCGCCACTGAAATTAGCAAAGGTATAACCAGCATTGGGCGTTGCCGTGCAATTTGCATCAGCGCCAGAGGCGACTGGATTGGGTGAACAACTAATTAAACCGCCCGCAATTGGATTGGTGGTTGCAGTGATTGAATAAGTGACCGTCGTGAAATTCGCTGTGACATTTTTATTCGCCGTGACATTAGTTAATGCGCAAGTTGCGCCGCTGCAATCGCCACTAAAATTGCTCAACGCATAACCAGTATTTGGTGTTGCCGTGCAATTCGCATCAGCGCCAGAGGCGACTGGATTAGGCGAACAACTGATTAAACCGCCAGCAATTGGATTAGCAGTTGCAGTAATTGAATAGAGTGGTGTGAAATTCGCCGTCACTGCTTTTACGGCGGTGACATTCGTTAATACGCAAGTTGCGCCGCTGCAATCGCCACTGAAATTGCTCAACGCGTAACCAGCATTTGGCGTTGCCGTGCAATTTGCATCAGCGCCAGAGGCGACTGGATTAGGCGAACAACTGATTGAACCGCCAGTAATTGGATTCGCCGTTGCAGTGATTGAATAAGTTGCAGTGAAATTTGCCGTGACCGTTTTATTCGCCGTGACATTGGTTAATACACAAGTTGCGCCGCTGCAATCGCCACTGAAATTAGCAAAGGTATAACCAGTATTTGGCGTTGCAGTGCAATTCGCCGTATTGCCGGAAGTGACTGGATTTGGTGAACAACTGATTGAACCGCCCGCCGTTGGATTCGCCGTTGCAGTGATTGAGTAAGTTGCAGTGAAATTCGCCGTGACCGTTTTATTCGCTGTGACATTGGTTAATATACAAGTTGATCCTGTGCAGTCGCCACTGAAATTAGCAAAGGTATAACCAGTATTTGGCGTTGCGGTGCAATTCGCCGTATTGCCGGAAGTGACTGGATTTGGTGAACAACTGATTGAACCGCCAGCAATTGGATTCGCCGTTGCAGTAATTGAATAAGTTCCAGTGAAATTGGCCGTGACCGTTTTATTCGCAGTGACATTGCTGAATGCGCAGGTTGTGCCGCTGCAATCACCACTGAAACCATTAAACGTATAACCGGCATTGGCAGTCGCAGTGCAATTCGCCGCACCGCCGGATGTTATTGGATTCGGCGAACAACTCACCGAGCCGCCCACAGTTGGATTAGCAGTTGCAGTGATTGAATAGAGTGGTGTGAAATTCGCCGTCACTGCTTTTGCGGCAGTGACATTCGTTAATGCGCAAGTTGTGCCGCTGCAATCGCCACTGAAATTGCTCAACGCGTAACCAGTATTGGGCGTTGCCGTGCAATTCGCCGTATTGCCGGAAGTGACTGGATTTGGTGAACAACTGATTGAACCGCCCGCAGTTGGATTGGCGGTTGCAGTGATTGAATAGGTGTTTAGAATGAAGTTGGCAGTGACGGTTTTATTGGCAGTCATTGTTAAAGAACAAATGCCTGTTCCCGTGCAATCCGTTTCCCAACCCGTAAAACTATAGCCACTTGCTGGCGTAGCATTTAATGCGACCAATGATCCATTAGTATAAAGCAATGAACAGTTGGTGGTGCAATCTGTGCCAACTCTCGCATGGGTTACGGTGACTGTACCAGTGCCAGTGAAATTGACATTTAATTGCTTGCCTAAATCAAAAGTTGCGGTGACGGTTTTTGCTGCGTCCATTGTCACTTGACATTGATTAGTGGCAATAGGAGTGCAATTTGTCCAACTCGTAACAAACGAACTGCTATCCGATGCGGCAGTGAGCGTCACCAATGTCCCGTTATTGATATTCGCATTGCACGTTGCGCCACAATCAATTCCGCCAACGTTACTGGTAATCGTACCGCTGCCAATACCGTTTTTATTGACAGTCAACGTTTGTGGAATAGGCGGGCTAATTAAAATGGTGCCGCTATTACCTACCGCCACAAACTGACTGCCATTCCACGTCATGCCAGATAAAGCATTCGTGATGCCTGAAGTTTGGGGTGTCCAATTGATGCCGTTGGGGCTGGTGAGAATCGTGCCGGCGCCGTCGAAGACCAAGACCACGAATTGGTTGCCGTTCCACGTCACTCCAAAAAGCCAGAAGCCTCCCGCACCAGACGTACGGGCTGTCCATGTCACGCCGTCAGGACTGGTGAGGATCGTTCCAGTACCGCCTACAGCTACGAACTGGCTGCCGCTCCATATCACATCACCGAGGGCGTCTGCCGTACCTGATGAGCGGACTGTCCATGTCATACCGTCGGAGCTGGTGAGAATCGTGCCGGAATAACCTACCGCTACGAACTGGCTGCCACTCCATGTCATGCCCATGAGTGGATTTGGAGTGCCTGACGTGCGGGTTGTCCACGTCACGCCGTCGGAACTAGTGAGAATGGTACCGGAATCGCCCACAGCAACGAATTGATTGCCACCCCAAGTAACATCATTGAGATCAACGCCACTACTTCTGCGCACTTGCCAACTGCTGCCATTCGTACTGGTTAATACTGTTCCCGATTCTCCGACAGCGACAAATTGCCCGCCGCCCCAGATCACGCGATTGAGCATATTGCCAGTAACCGAAGTTGGCGTTGTCCAACTTATTCCATCAGTACTGTTTAAGATGACACCCGTATCGCCCACGGCTACGAATAAACCATTGCCATAAGCGACGGAATAAAGATCATTGGTTGTTGGTGCTGGCGTGATTGATTGCCAACTGCTGCCCGTTCCTGCGCTCGGCATCATGAAGGTCGCACTGACATTACGCGCTTCGGTCATCGGTATAGTGCAAATCACGCTGGCATCGGAGCAATCGCCACTCCAACCAGCGAATTGATAATCTGTATCGGGTGTCGCAGTAAGAGTAATAAAACCGGCATAATCATTTTCACAACTGCTATTAGTACATCTATTAGGACCGGCAATAGTGCCATGACCATTATTGGTAATGGTGAGTGGATATGGAATATCAAATGTTGCAGTGACAGTTTTCGCTGCATCCATCGTCACGACGCAATCACCGATACCAGAACAACCACCACCACTCCAACCAGCGAATTGATAACTTGCATCAGGCGTCGCAGTTAAAGTGACGCGAGTCGTATCAAAAAAAGGATAAGAACAAATCACGCCGCAATTGATGAGATTGCCATTGCTGATGACGGTACCGCTGCCGGTTCCTATTTTATTAACGGTTAATACATAGGTATTAAAAGATAGTCCGCCGCGCACGGGCGGACGTAATCACTCCACCCTCGACCGTGTCCGTGGATAGAGCCATTGGCAAAATTGACAAACCACGCATAATCGGAAGTAGTATTAGTGTAAAGAGAACTTGACCAGTAATTGCCGCTTGGCGTATTCGCAAAAAGCGTATTGATTGCAGGATTAACACTGTTGTAATCAATCAGCGCTTGTAATTCTTTGACATTTGGTAAACGCCAGTCATTATATCCGCCTACAGTGAAGTAATTGGTAAAATTTAGTGCATCTATCCACCAATTGTTTGCTGTTGCAGTACCATCACAGGTGTTCGTTGTACTATTAAAAGTCTGACCAATACTACATTTTGCCCACATCAACCCGGTATTTGTTTGGGTAACAGTACCGTTACTATTATCCACAAAAGCATCAATTGATTGCCCACCACGCACGAGGCATAAATAATGAGAAGCGCTTTTATCAAGAACATCAACTGCTCTGTAACCGAAATCCACGCCATACATGGAAAGTGTGCTGGCAGGATTGGGTGAACCCGTCCAAAACCAATTCGGTAACGTATTCGGAAAATAATTAGCATCAATTGCAGGATTGTAAAGTTTATGATTGGCAATTCCCGTGAATTCTTTAACAGTTGGCAAACGCCAATCGCTCGCGCCGCACAAGTTGCTGCCATTCACACTGGCAACGAAAGTAGTCGTATCAGCAAAGATGTAAAGATTATCTTTATCCCGCAAGTCTGGAATCGTATTATCGGTTTTCACTTCCCAGATTAAACCGGTGACGTTATCTTTCACGCAAACATGATTGGTAGCAGTGGCGGGTAATGGATTGCCGCTGGCATCTAATTTGGTGAAATTAAAACTATTGGTGCCAAATTCAGCATCTTGGCGTGGATAACCTGTGACTGGACAAGGCAAATTGTTGGTATTTGTATAGGTATCTGTGCAAGTAGTAATTCCCGTATCATTTAACGGCACAGTGCCAATTTCTACTGCGCCAATATCGACAGTGCCATTAAGAATACGCCAGCCGCCACGTTGATCGTATTCCAAACCGGCGGCAGAAGTATTATCACCGGCATTCCAAGCTAATCCACCAAAGACTGGAGCACGGGTTTGGGTAGGACCGCCGTTGTTTGCCAGATCATTAACGATATTTCCAATTAGAAATCCTGCAGCAGGCATAAAATAAGTACCAGCAGTTGGTGTTGCGCCTTCTATTCCAATACCACCATTCAACCCAAAGATATTTTTACCGGTTGAAGTGAAGGAACCACCGTTATAAATTTCTGGACTGGAATAAGCTGAATTGATGCTGTTTGCAGAAATGATGCTATTCGCTATCATTAGTTGACCATTGGTATGGTTATAGATACCGCCACCTTTGGCACTATAAACATCATCATCAGCAGAATTTTCAACAATCGTGCTGTTTTTGATTGTTAAAGTGCCGTCGTTGTAAATTCCGCCACCGACCGAATAAGCGATATTGTTAGAAAATGTCGAATTGGTAATTGTCGCTGTAGCGGCATTCTTGTTATACAGCGCACCACCTTGTTTATTGCCTGTTGTGCTATTGGTTTCGTTTTCGCTAAACGTACTATCTTTGATTTTCAATACACCATAATTAGTAATTCCCGCACCAATATCTGCCTTATTTTTAGAAAAGGTAGAGCTGATGATATTTAATGTGCCCGACGACCAATTTTTAATGCTGCCAGAAGAACCATCTTCGCTACTACCATTTTGGATGATCGAGCAGTTACGCACCGTGACCGTACCGGCATAGTTATAGATAGCAGCGCCAAATTGCGCAATGTTATCTTTGATCGTGCAGTGATCTAGGGTTAAAATTCCGTTATTGTCGTTATAAATTGCGCCTTGGTTGGCATGACCATTCTGAATGATGCAACTCACCAGCTCCAAAGTGCCACCATTATTATAAATTGTTCCGCCTGAAATGCTGTTAGAACTGCTCCCTTCAAGTGTTAAAAATTGTATGCGTAACCAGATACCAGTACTTAATTTAAATACACGATCAGTAACACTGCCTTTAACGATTAAACCAGTTGCAGCCGAGCCGTCAATTGTCAGCGATTTGTTAATTATAATTTCAGTCGCTAAATTAATTACGCTGTTCGCAGCCAAACTAAATTTAATAACACCTCCAGCAGTTACATCAGTAACAGCTTCGCGTAACGAAATAACGCCGTCTGTTTCACTAACAATATCATCGCTGGTCGTGACGACAATATCAGTTGCCGCCCCCGCCGGAAAACTCAAACCACCAATAAAACAAACCACTAAAACCCAGCGCGTTAATAATAAAATTGAGTGAAACATTAGAAGCACTCCAGCACAGAACTCAATAATAAATGTGAAACAGTTGAAAAAAGTTGTCAATTGCCAGCAACCATTCGTTCATTCCCCGGAATACACTCTACCGTGAATATCATCAATATCCTCCGCACTGCGACAACTGCACTCGCTACTTTGCCCGACAGTTCGCCGCAATTGGAAGCCGAATTGTTATTGACCGAAGCGACCGGCTGGGCGCGTACCACCTTGCGGGCGTGGCCAGAACGCGAACTCGATTCCGTTGCCGTGACGCAGTTTGAACAGTTGCTGGCACGGCGGCTGCGCGGCGAGCCAATCGCCTACATTCGCGGACGACAAGCATTTTGGACGTTGGACTTGCAAGTCTCGCCAGCAACATTGATTCCGCGTCCAGAAACCGAACAACTCGTTGAAATTGCATTAGAATTACTCGCGCCAGCCGCCGCACTACAGATCGCCGATCTCGGCACGGGCAGCGGCGCAATTGCCGCAGCATTGGCGAGTGAACGCTGCCATTGGACGCTGTTCGCCGTTGATCGTGCACCAACCGCACTCGCAGTGGCAACGGCAAATTTTCGGGCGCTCAAACTACATAACGTTACCGCGCTGCGTGGCGATTGGCTGCGCGGATTTGCCAGTGCGAGCCTCGATGGAGTGATCAGTAATCCACCGTATATTACCGCTGGCGATCCGCATTTAATTCGTGGCGATTTGCGCTTTGAACCGCCGACTGCGCTGGCCGCCGGTATTGATGGTTTAACCGCAATTCGCGCCATTCTTGGCGAGGTAAATCGCTGCGTGCGACACGGCGGTTTAATTGCCATTGAACACGGTTTTGAGCAAGGCGCAGCAGTGCGGCAATTATTCGCTGCGCATGAATTACAACGCATTGAAACGCAGCGTGATTTGAATGGATTAGAGCGCATCACGCTGGGTTATCGTCCTCGCGCAAACAGCCGATCTAATTCGTGATACTGAAGCACAATCCATGTTGGACGTCCATGATTACATTGATCGCTGCGTTCAGTGGTTGCCATATCCGCCAATAACGTATTCATTTCCGTCAGCGTCAATTGCCGATGCGCCCGCACTGCGCCATGACAAGCCATTTTTGCAAATACCGTATTCGTTGCTTCTTCAATTCCGCTGCTTTCACCGCACACCACCAAATCAGCAAAGACATCGCGCACCAATTGTTCAATATCGACCTGTTGCAATAACGCGGGTATTTCGCGCACCAGCACCCGATCTACATCAATGCGATCAATCACCAAACCCAATTGCGTCAGCATTTCCGTATGCGTATCTAATACCTCAGCTTCTCGCAAACTTACTTGCACTGTTAATGGCAGCAACAATACTTGTCGCGCAATTTGTCCATTGCGCCATGCACTTTTAAGTCGCTCATAACCAATACGCTCATGCGCCGCATGAATATCGATGATGACTAAACCGGCAGCAGATTGCGCCAGAATATAAATACCGTTGAGTTGCGCCAGCGCCGTACCGAGCAACGGCGCAGGCTGTTGAAATGCTTGGTTAATTTGATAACGCGCCGGTTCATCGTGGAGCTGCCGAGAAGAAATCCCCCCCTGCCCCCCTTTTACAAAGGGGGGAGTTTTAAGCGCCTCTTTTGTAAAAGGTGAAGTTAAAAGCCCCCCTTTAGCAAAGGGGGGTTGGGGGGATTTGTTCGCACCGGGAAGTTGGAAAGATTGCTCAAGTGCCAGCGTTCCCTGCGATAACCGCTTGTAAATTGAACGAAAAAGAAAATCATGCACCTGCCGATTGTCCCGAAATCGCACCTCCGCTTTTGCCGGATGCACGTTGACATCCACCTGCGGCGGCGGCAGTTCCAAAAACAGCAAATACACCGGCTGGCGTCCATGATGCAGCACATCGCTAAACGCTTGGCGCACCGCGTGACCAACCAATTTATCGCGCACCATTCGCCCGTTGACATAGAAAAATTGCTGATCGGCTTGACTGCGCGAAAACGCCGGTCGCATCACCCAGCCATGCAGTCGCAACCCGCCGGCGGTCTCGTCCAAACGCAGCGATTGCGCAGAAAAGTTTGACCTAACAACTGGTTAAGTCGAGAAGCAACGCCTGCATCATCGTCGGCACTCGCCGCCACATCGAGCACCAATCGCCCTTGATGCCGCAGTTGTAAAGCAATGTCTGGACGCGCCAGCGCCACGCGCCGCACCACCTGCTCCAGATGCGCAAACTCAGTATTGACGCTGCGCAGAAACTTGCGCCGCGCTGGCATGTTGTAAAAAATATCATATAAATCAACGCTGGTTCCGACTGGATGTGCTGCCGGACGCGGCGCCTCAATCCGTCCATCTGCGCCGACCGTGACCGACCACGCAGCATTTTCCGTCGCCGGACGCGAAATCAGCGTTAAACGGCTGACTGCCGCGATGCTCGGCAACGCCTCACCGCGAAATCCAAAGGTCGTAATTGCTTCTAAATCAGCGGCTTCGGAGACTTTGCTCGTCGCGTGGCGCGTCAATGCCAGCCCGAGCTGCGCCGCCGGAATGCCGCACCCGTCATCGCGTACTCGCAGCCGTTTAATTCCGCCTTGTTCCACTTCAATTTCAATGCGTGTGCATTGCGCATCGAGACTATTTTCAATTAATTCTTTAGCCACAGAAGCTGGGCGCTCAACCACTTCACCAGCGGCAATTTGGCTAATCAATTGGTGTGAAAGAATGTGAATTGAATGAGACATTATTTATTGAGAATCTGCTGAGAGCTGCGCATTGACTTGTAACCCTTGTGGCGGATTTTTTTTCAAATATGCCCGAATCCCAAACAAGATCGCTTGTGCCAAACGAAATTGATAGTTGGCATTGGTTAAACGTCGTTCTTCATCGGCATTAGAAATAAACGCAGTTTCTACCAGTAATGATGGTACATCCAGTGATTTCAACACCACGAATTCAGCACGTTGCACTTCAGTTTTATGCAAATTACTCACTTTTGCCAAATAAAAAATCACCGTTTTTGCTACTTCGCTACTGTGCTCAATCGTGGCGCTTTGCGTCATATCAGAAATAACGGTTGCCAACAAATCATTACTTGCAGCAATATCAACACCATTATTTTATCGACACTATTTTCTCGCTGTGCCAATGACATCGCTGCGTCACTACTCGCCTCACCAATAGACAGCGTATACACCGAAGAGCCATGCGCATCGGTATTATCAAACGCATCAGCATGAATAGAAATGAATAAATCAGCGTGATGTTGTCGCGCCATTAAAACGCGTTCCTGTAAACCAATAAAACTGTCGTCATTACGAATCATTAACGCCCGCATTCCCGGCTCACTATTCACTAATCGCGCCAATTTGCTGGCAATAGCCAAGGTCACATCTTTTTCTCGTACTCCGGTCGAACCAATCGCGCCGGGGTCTTGACCGCCGTGCCCCGCATCGATGGCGATGATGGCGGAACGCACCTTGCCTCGACGCCGCGAATCGGCGCTGTTACGGGCATTATTTCCTTTAGGAATCAAGTCGATAATCAAACGCTGGTGCTGCACGTCAGCGCCCGCGGTGAAAAAACTTTTCACGCGCACTGCCTGTTTCAAATCCACCACAATGCGCAAATCGGCCTCGTTACGCACGCCGCTGCGCAAACCAACCAGTGTGCGATCACGGGTCGTCGCCTGCGGCAGCTCGCCAATCAGCCGCGCTTGCGTAATGTCAATTACCACGCGGTCGGGCGCTTCGAGCGTAAACACCTGATGCGCCACTGAAGTTGTTGTTTCTAAAATCAAACGAGTTTTTTCTGCGTCGGAAGTGACGCCCGCGCATTGCACCGTGACTTCCGCGCTGGCGCTCGATGCAACGAATAAAAAAAACAAGACTAACAGTGCTTTATGTAAATGTTTGAGCATGATTTCTCCGTTACTTGCCAACGTCGCGCAGCATCGCCACCAGCGCCTCACCGGATGGCGTCATGCCGCGCAGTGTCAAGTGCCGACCGACCGGCAAATGATTGATTTTAATCCTAATATCGGCTGGCGGCACATGCCCGACGCCGCGTTCCGCCCATTCGATCATCCACAGCGCATTTTCGCCGAGCAGATCGCGCAAACCGAGATATTCCAGTTCTTCGCGTCAGTTAAGCGATATAAATCAAGGTGATAAGCGACACGATCTGCAAGCTGATACGGTTCCAACAACGTATAAGTGGGACTGCGCACTGCGCCAGAGTGACCAAGTTGGCGCAAAATACTCCGCGCCAGCGTAGTTTTGCCGGTTCCCAAATCGCCCTCCAAATACAGGACGCAGGTCGGTGGCAGCAGCGCCGCAAGCTGTGCGCCAAATTGTAATTGCGCTTCGATATCTGCCAATTCAATGTTCATTAGAGCACTCCATATTCACATTTGTTTCGGTATTTAATCATGCACCAGCCCAGTCTTGTTCAGGTTATTAGCGTTTTTTTATTCGTGTTGTTATTGCCATTTAGTGCTACTGCTAATTCACCAGTTGTTCACCACCAATTAACCGTGCAATTCGATCCTGCTGGCGGAACGCTTGCGGTTGAAGATACGCTGACACTTCCGGCAGCAATGAAGCAATGGCAATTCACGTTGCACCGCGATCTTCATCCACAAGTTATTCACGGTGCTGCCGAGCTTATTTCACTGGGCACGGTCGCTAATTTAAGCGCATATCAATTGCAGCGGCATGATGCCGAACCGATAACGCTGCATTATCAGGGACGCATTCAACATCCGTTGGAACACATTGATGAGAGTGTGGGGCGCTCGCATCAATGGTCACTGGGCACAATTGATTCTGCCGGTATTTTTCTGGATGGTAATAGCGGTTGGTATCCGCGCCAGCCAAATACGCTGCACACTTTTCAATTGCGGGCGCAATTGCCATCGGGCTGGTTTGCAATTGCCGCTGGTGCGGGCAGTAATGAGCCGAACATTGGCATTTCAATGTGGACGGAAACCCAGCCGCAAGAGGATATTCCACTCGTTGCTGCGCCGTTCACTGCGTATCGCCGGGCAGCAAATGGTTTTGAAGCGCAGGTGTATTTGCGCGAGCCAGATGCGGCGCTGGCTGAACGTTATCTCGCGGCAACGGAAGAATATGTCGCGCATTACGCGGCGCTGCTTGGCGCTTATCCCTACGCTAAATTTGCGCTGGTCGAAAATTTCTGGGAAAGCGGTTACGGAATGCCGTCGTTTACGTTGCTCGGTGCGCAGGTGCTGCGATTGCCGTTCATTATCAACAGTTCTTATCCGCACGAAATTCTGCATAACTGGTGGGGCAACAGCGTTTATGTTGATGATTCTACTGGCAATTGGTGCGAAGGGCTGACGACGTATTTGGCGGATCATTGGTTGAAAGAACGCGCGGGGCAAGGCGCGGAATATCGCCGCGATGCGCTGCGCAATTTTGCCGATTACGTGCGCACTGCGCAGGATTTTCCGCTCACTGCGTTTCGCGGTCGTCATGGCTCTGCGTCGCAAGCGATTGGTTACGGCAAAGGCGCGATGTTTTTTCACATGCTGCGCCAGCAATTGGGCGCGACCATTTTTGAGGACGGACTGCGGCGGTTTTACGCAGATAATCGTTTTCGTGCCGCAAGTTACGCTGATTTGCAACGTGCATTTGAGGCAGTGAGCGGGCGCGATTTGCGCAATTTTTTCACTGCGTGGACGACCCGTCTCGGCGCACCTCGGCTGGCGTTGAGCGCAGTTGAAATGGTTCGTGTTGACGCCGGTTATCAGGTGCGCGGTCTGGTGGAACAAACGCAAACCTCTGCACCATTTCCGCTGCAAATTCCGATTGTTATCAGTCAAAGTAACGGCGAACCATTGTCGTTGATCGTTGATAGCCACGAGCGTATCACGCCGTTTACTGCGACTTTGCCCAGCACTCCGCAGCGCATCGCGGTTGATCCGGCGTTTGACGTTTTCCGCGAGCTGGCTGCGGGCGAAACGCCAGTCACTCTCAGCGCGTTATTTGGTGCAGAGCGCGGCGTAATCGTGTTGCCCGCTGCGGCGTCAGAACCGTTGTTGAATGGGTATCGCCAACTGGCGACGACTTGGCTGCAAGGGCATTCGGGTTGGCAGATTCGTTTAGATTCCGAGCTGGCGCAGCTACCGACTGACCAACCGATTTGGTTATTAGGCTGGGAAAATCAGCACCTTAACGCGCTGAGTGCTGGCGCAGCAGATTTCAGCGTTGATGCAGCGACGCAACAGGTAACGCTTAAATCCCCCCAACCCCCCTTTGTAAAAGGGGGGCTTAAAACTCCCCCCTTTGCTAAAGAAGGACTTGAAACTCCCCCCTTTGTAAAAGGGGGGTTGGGGGGGATTTCGAGCGTCGTCCTCACGCGCTGGCACAATCAGCAACCGTTGGCGTGGTTGGCGACCAACAATGCAACCGCACTGCCGCCGTTGACGCGCAAATTGCCGCATTATGGCAAATACAGTGTTCTTGGTTTCAGCGGCGCAGAAGCTATCAATCAATACAAAGGACAGTGGGCAAGCGGGGATTCTGCGCTGGTGTATTATTTTGAATTGTAAAAGGAGTAACCCAATCAACGTTATTTGTCAGTCTGCAATCGCAATTAAATTCTCGCTGTGGAGAAAATTGAAGAACTTATCTAGGATAGTTTTATTGCGGTCAACGATCTGCTGCTGATCAAATTTTGTATAGCGAATGATGTCAGCTATTTCGGAAATTTGACTGGCATCTTTGTTTTTTCCATGATGTTGTTTACCGCTGTAAATTTTCTTCTTATCTTCAAACCGATAATCGGATGCTTTAATGTTAATACTTCCTTCAAGTAGCACCTTATTACCCAGCGATTCAAGATGAATTTTAGCTAAACCGCCTTCCATTTCTTGGCGTTTCTTTGAATAGATGTGCTCTAGGTGGAAAATTTCATTGCTGTCAAGAAGCTGCTGCTTTGAAAAGGTATAGGCGTACCATGTCATCATGGAGCGGGTAATATCCCGCTGATTCGTAAACGCATAATTTTCAAAGAATGAACGTGCCTTGCTCTCGCTAAATTTATACTTAGAAAAAGTGACGTCGATACCGTTAATAACATTAATCATCTCATCATATACGGGTGTACGCAGCGCATTTACTCCGGGATTGGTCACTGCATAGGCAAAAATAAAAGCAGTAATTTTATCCAAAAATTGAATGAACTTTGTCTCTTCTAATAACCCATCATTGTTTCTATTCTGTAAAAAATATACAGAAGTGATGTGTTGCCACATACCATTTGGCGCATATTTCAAGACAAAAAGATTTTTGAGAATATCATTAGAAAATCGCTTTTTATCTTGACGAGAAACACTTTTCCAGAATAAAGCCAATGCTTTTAGTTCACTAATTGTATTGGGTTGTTTGAAATACTGATATTTATTGCGCTCATAAAACTTTCGTAGTGATTCAGTGGTTGTACTTTTGTTTCCTTCCTTGGCGCGTAAAAAATACATGTAGCGCGTAAACAGTTCATCCATTGGAGTGCCTGTGTTCGGATAAAACACTGAACTTGTTATTTCTTCAAGCTCTTTCCATTCAGCAATGAATTCATCCTTTTTATCGAGACCACCGTAGTATTTATAGAACTGTGCCTTAAATATATCGGCATCTGACAATGGAAGACCACGATCGTTAAGTGTCGAAAAAATGCGAAGCGCCGTATCCTGAGATTCTGCTTCAATAGGTAAAAGAATACAGTTGCGTAATATACGGGCTGGCAAATACGGAAAATAACTCGCAAATTCTTGTAAGAAATCATCAATTTTTCTTTGAAAGAATTGATAATTATTGACATATTGGCTCTTACTACCCGACTTTATTTCTCCAGTACATAGCAACTCAAGAAATTCCTGTTTGTCATTATCTGTGGCAACTTCTGAATCAATTTTGAGTTTGGATTTATCTGCCGTACCAAATGTATCTGTTTTCCAAATACAATGCTCGATACGACTACGCGTTAGTTTTGAATTTGTATCCTGCATATTGGCAAATTTGTCATAAAAAGCTCGCAAGATCAGCATTAACGTCGTAAGGCGTTGCTGACCATCAATAACCTCTGATTTTCCTTTTTCATTTTTATACGTCACAATAGACCCAAGAAAATACTCTTCGTTTTCATCAAACGTTTCATAGTCATTATTTGGGAATGAAAATAAGAAAATATCATCCCATAGTGTTTGGCATTGTTCTTCATCCCAAGCATAAGGACGTTGATAATCAGGAATGAGAAAATCTGCTTTTTTATCTGACAGCAAGTCAAATATTGTTTTTTGATCCACATTGAGTTTTGACATTTCATTTCCTATTACAAATGCAGTCGAATTGGCAATTGCTCATTCGACTTTTTTATTTCGCCACCAGCCGCAGCGATAAATCTACCGCCGACCGAATAGCATCAATTATTGATTGTGAATTCTAATTCTGATGTGAAATAGCCTTGACTTACAAACAACCAACACATCAGTGATAAATATCGCTTCGGTGACCAACTTTGACAACGAGAACTAACACACGATTATCGTGAATTTCTTAGAGAATTTGGTACTCTCCAATGCGCACACGATATAAATCATGTTCGCCAGAGAGTTTAACCACACCCGATGGGCGTGGTTGTTCTGCAAGTTTGTTAATTGCGTCATACATGCGTTGCTGCAAATCTTTTGAAAGTGCTAAGATTGCCTTGCGAGCAGACAGTTTTATTTCAATCTGGTATTCCATTAAACCTCAAGCTCCATTTCGGCCTTGATGGTTTCCCATGAAACAGTTGGCTCATCCTTTACCGCTCGCGCATCTTCAATATCTTGAAAATCTTCCAGACGATTCAGCAATGTTTCGTATTCTTCAAGCGGCAAAACCACTGATAACTGGTTGCCATTTTCATCCGTAATAAACTGGGGGTGAAGTGTCATCGCTGCATGTTCTTTTAATTCAAGTTTGCACATTTTTTACTCCAAATTGACAGGTTAATTAAGCGGCATAACTCTAAAAAAGTGCTACCGCTTACGCGCCCACCAGCCGCAGCGATAAATCCACTGCCGTCACATCTTTGGTTAAACCGCCGACCGAAATCCGATTGACGCCCGTTTCCGCCACCGCTCGCAACGTCGTCAGATTCATATTGCCAGACGCTTCCAACTGCGCCCGCCCAGAGGTGAGCGCGACCGCCTCGCGCAACTGCGCCAGCGAAAAATTATCCAACAAAATCAACTGTGCTCCGCCAGCCAACGCCTCATCCAATTCCGCGAGCGATTCCACCTCAATCTCAATCGCCACTCCCGCTTTTAGCGCCTGCGCTGCTGCGAGCGCAGCGTGGATGGAACCAGCCGCTAAGATGTGGTTTTCCTTGATTAAAATCATGTCAAACAGCCCAATGCGGTGATTGTGGCACCCGCCGCAGCGCACCGCGTATTTTTGCTGAAGCCGCAAGCCCGGCAAGGTTTTGCGCGTATCCAACACCTGCACCGGCAGCCCCGCGACCGCATCCGCAAAGTGCCGCGCTCGCGTCGCCGTCCCCGACAACAATTGCAGATAATTCATCGCTGTGCGTTCACCAGTCAGCAATGTGCGGCTGTTGCCCTCCACGCTGCACAACCGCTGCCCCGGCGCGATGCGCTCGCCGTCGTGCGCCGTCCAACTCACGCAGCACGTCGGATCAAGCTGTTTGAAAACCGTTTCAAACCAAGCACTTCCGCATAAAACCGCCGTTTCGCGGGTAATCAACTCCGCCCGCAACGTTTGTCCGGCAGGCAGCAGCGCGGCAGTTAAATCGCCCGTGCCCACATCCTCCGCCAACGCCGTCGCCACCTGCGCGGCGATCAGGGCGGAAGCGGGTAAATCTGTTATTAAATCAAGCGTTAAAGTCGTCATCAGCGATCTCCAAAAAATCCGCGTATTCCAGCGATTCCGTGCGCTCCGTGCGACTGCGCCAGCGGCACATCCGCTGGCGTCACACCGCCGAGCGCGTACACCGGCAGCGCCAGCGATTCCACCAATTCCGCAAATCGCGCCCAGCCGAGCGGCGTCGCGTCGGGATGGCTGGCGGTTTTTTGCACCGGCGAGAGCAGCGCGTAATCCAAACCGAGCCGCTCGGCCTGCGCCAACTGCGCGGCATCGTGACAGGACGCGCCAATCAATTCGGTCGCGCTGTAGGGGCGTTCGGTCAGCGTCATCAATAGATGACTGGTGAGATGCAGCCCGTGACGCGGCACATTGATGACGCGGTCGGGAGCGCGATTGAGCACCAGCCGCACACCGTGCTGTTCGCAGCGAGCAAACAATTGACGCGCCAATTGGTTGTATTCGGTATCGGTGCGGTCGTGAGCGCGGAGTTGAATGAGCAAATCCACCCTAACCCCCCTTTTCCAAAGGGGGGAACTAAAAAACTCATTCCTTTGGCAAAAGGAAGGACTAAAAAGCCCCCCTTTAGCAAAGGGGGGTTGGGGGGATTTTTCAAATAGGAGGGATTTAGCGCCGTCAGTGATTTGCAGCAACGGCGGCAGACGTAACAGATTGATAATCGGGCGATCTCCGGCGGGAAAGACGCTCGGATCAAGCGCCGTCGGCAGTTGCCAAGCAAGCGGCTGACCTTCGCGCCCGTGCGGAATGCCGATAAAATCAGTCACTTGCCGCACATCCAGCAGCACGGTCTGCGTCGGATACACATGGCGCACCACCCGCAGCGGCTGACTGCTCACCACTTGAATGCCCAACTCTTCCGCCAATTCCCGCGCCAGCGCCTGCTCCGGTGTTTCGCCGCGCTCGACTTTACCGCCGGGAAATTCCCAACAACCGCCGTGCGCGACCTGCGGCGGACGTTGGCTAATCAGCACCCGTCCGTTCGTGTCCCGAATGATGCCAACCATGACGTGCAGCGGCTGGCGCTCAACTGCGATATTCGGCATTGATGCGGACATAATCGTAAGAAAAATCACAGGTTAAGACCTGCGCCGTCGCCGCCCCGCGCCCTAAAATGACGCGAATTACAATCTCCGCTACCGCCATCACTGCCGCGCCAGCCGCCTCGGTGTAGTCCGGCGAACGCCCGCCATTGCTGACGATTCGCACGTCGCCGAGATCAATTTGCACGCGGGCGATGTCCAAATCCGTCACGCCAGCGCGTCCGACTGCCGCCAAAATCCGCCCCCAATTCGGATCGGACGCAAACAGCGCCGTTTTCACCAACGGCGAATGCGCGATGGTGTAGGCGACCTGTCGCGCTTCCGCAACATTTGCCGCATCTTCCACCCGCACCGTCACCAGCTTAGTTGCGCCTTCGCCATCGCGGACAATCGCTGTTGCTAATTCCAGACACACTGCGTCAACGGCAGTTTGCAGCGCCGCATATTCGGCACTTTCTGCGTGATCAATCAACGGGTTGCCGAGCGCACCGCTGGCAATCAACACGCAGGAATCGTTGGTTGACGTGTCGCCATCAATCGTAATTGCGTTAAACGAACCGGCGACTGCCTGCTCCAAACTGCGTTGCAGTAGCGCAGGCGCAACAGTGGCATCAGTGGCAATAAACGCCAGCATCGTCGCCATATTTGGGCAAATCATCCCCGCACCTTTGGCGATGCCCGTCACCGTCGCCGTCTGACCGTTCAATTCAAATTGACGCGAGACCAGTTTGGGCACCGTGTCCGTCGTCATGATCGCCCGCGCTGCGAGCGACCACGCGCTCACATCCAGCCGCGTCAACAGCTCCGGCAGCGCAGCCGCGAGGCGTTCCACCGGCAGCGGCTCGCCGATCACGCCAGTCGAAAACGGCAGAATTTGTTCAGATAAACAACCAGTTAGCTCCGCCAACGCCGCGCACGAAGCCTGCGCGTCAACCAATCCGCGCTCGCCGGTGCCAGCGTTGGCGTTGCCGGAATTGATCAGCAAATAACGCGGCGCAGTCGTCGCCAAATGCTGCCGCGCCAACGTCACCGGCGCAGCACAAAAGGCGTTGCGCGTAAACACGGCGGCGGCGCTGCTGCCCGGCGCGAGCGCCAACACCAGCAAATCATCGCGCCCGTGATAACGAATGCCCGCCGCGCCGGTCGCCAATTGCACTCCGGCGACCGGTAAAAATGAAAGTTCAACTCCGCTCATTTTCAACTCGCTTTGCCGCAGCATTGTTTGTATTTCTTACCCGAACCGCACGGACAAGGATCATTGCGCCCGATCTTTTCATTCGTGCGAATAAATGGTTGCGATACGGGAGCCGTTTTATGTTCTGCATCCGCAGCGGCTGGCGCTTCAGTCTCATCATCCGCAAAACCATGAAATTCATCATGTTTGAATTCAAACGTCGGCAATGGCGGAGCGAAATTAAGCGGCGCAGGCGCAGCGCCAATATGCAATCGCGCCAATGTCGTCACCACATCATGTTTAATGGTATCGAGCATTGCCGAAAACATTTCAAATGCCTCGCGCTTGTATTCCTGTTTCGGATTCTTTTGCGCATAACCGCGCAAATGAATTCCTTGGCGCAGATAATCCATTGCCGCCAGATGATCTTTCCATTCACTGTCAAGCGTTTGCAACATCACCGCTTTTTCAATCTGCCGCAATTGCGCTGCCCCAACTTGTTCTTCCTGTTCGGTATAGCGGGCAATGAGCGTATCGTGAATACGGCGGCGCAAACTCTCTTCATGCAAACGGTCATCGCTATCCAACCAGTATTGAATTGGCCACTCACCGCCGAATAGATCAGTTAATGCTGCCGTCAATCCCGCAATATCCCATTGCTCTTCCAAACTTTCTGGTGAAATGTGCGCATTGATAATTGCCTGCAACGTATCCTCACGCATCGCATCAACGGTCTCGGAAATATCCACGCTATCCATCAATTCGCGGCGCTGGCGATAAATGACTTTGCGCTGATCATTCGCCACGTCGTCATATTCTAATAACTGCTTGCGAATATCAAAATTGCGCCCTTCAACCTTGCGCTGCGCATTTTCAATCGACTTCGTCACCCAAGGATGTTCAATCGCCTCGCCATTTTGCATTCCGAGCCGCTGCATCATTCGACTCACGCGCTCGGAGGCAAAAATCCGCATCAAATTGTCTTCCAATGACAAATAAAAGCGCGATGAACCCGGATCACCTTGTCGCCCAGAACGCCCGCGCAATTGGTTGTCAATACGCCGGGATTCATGGCGTTCAGTACCAATCACATGTAAACCGCCAGCCGAAACAACCTGCGCGTGGCGAATTTTCCACGCAGCACGAATCGCGTCTGCATCGGCATCAACGCCAGCGTCATTGAGTTCCGCTTCCAGATTGCCGCCGAGCACGATGTCAGTACCGCGACCGGCCATATTCGTCGCAATGGTGATTGCGCCCGGTCGCCCAGCCTGCGCGATGATGCCGGCCTCGCGCTCATGCTGTTTGGCGTTTAACACTTCATGCGGAATGCTGTGTTTTTTGAGTAACTCTGATACCAATTCGGAGGTTTCAATCGACGCAGTGCCAACCAGCGCCGGCTGCCCGCGCCGCACGCAGTCCTGAATGTCGGTGATAATTGCCTGATATTTTTCGGTTTGGGTGAGATAAACGAGGTCGCCACGATCATCGCGGATCATCGGCTGATTGGTGGGAATAACGACCACTTCCAGCCCGTAAATCTGTTGGAATTCATAGGCTTCGGTATCGGCAGTGCCGGTCATGCCGGAGAGCTTGGGATACAGTCGGAACAGATTTTGAAAGGTGATCGACGCCATCGTCTGATTTTCGGACTGAATAGCGACGCCTTCTTTCGCCTCCACTGCTTGATGCAGTCCTTCCGACCAGCGGCGTCCGGGCATGGTGCGTCCGGTGAATTCATCCACGATGATAATTTGTCCATCGCGGACGATGTATTCGACGTTTTTCTGGAACAGCGCGTGAGCACGAAGCGCAGCGTAAACGTGGTGCATTAACACGATGTTGCTGGGATCGTAGAGCACTGCGCCCTCGTCGAGCACTCCGATTTCCAACAGCATTTGTTCAACGTGTTCGTGACCTTCTTCGCTGAGATAAACCTGCCGCTGCTTTTCATCGACCGAATAATCGCCGGGACCAAAATCAGGTTTGCCTTCGTCGTTGGTAATCGGTGCTTGACGGGTCAAACGTGGAATCAATTTGTCGATGTGTTGATACAGCTCGGTGCTGCCTTCGGAAGTGCCGGAAATAATCAACGGCGTCCGTGCTTCATCAATCAGGATCGAATCGACTTCATCGACGATGGCGAAAAAAGGCTGGCGCTGGGTGCGCTGTTCCGGCGTGAACGCCATGTTGTCGCGCAGATAATCAAAGCCAAATTCGTTATTCGTGCCGTAGGTGATGTCGGCGGCATAAGTCTGTTTGCGCGTCACCGGGCGGAGATGGCGATAACCTTCACTAGCGGCGAGTGGTTCATAACTGGGCTCGAATTGATACGAGGAAACATCTGGTCCCAGCCCGCCGGAGGAATTGATGACGCCGACCGAGAGACCGAGAAAATGATAGAGCCGTCCCATCCATGCAGCATCGCGGCGAGCGAGATAATCGTTGACGGTGACAACGTGAACGCCTTTGCCGGGCAGCGCGTTGAGATAAGCAGCGAGAGTGGCGACCAGCGTTTTGCCTTCGCCGGTGCGCATTTCGGCGATTTTGCCGTCGTTCAGCACCATGCCGCCGACCATTTGCACATCGAAATGGCGCATTCCGAGAACACGTTTGCCAGCTTCGCGCACGACGGCAAACGCTTCCGGTAACAGGCTATCGAGCGTCGCGCCAGCATCCAAACGTTGCCGAAACTCCGCTGTTTTCGCTGCCAGCGCTGCATCGGAGAGCGAGATTAACGTCGATTCCAGCGCGTTGATTTGCGCTACAGATTTGAGCAGAGTTTTGACGAGCCGTTCGTTACGACTTCCAAAGAGCTTTTTAAACAGACGAGTAACCATCGGACTATTTCAGACCTGATCGGATAAATCGCCGGATGATACCGGATTTACCTAATCGCGGGTGACTTCACCGAGAAGCCTATTGCATCCTAAAAACAACACGCACAAAAAAGCCGCTGGGCAGCGGCTATTAAGTATTCATTATGGTCGGGGTGACAGGATTTGAACCTGCGACTTCTGCCTCCCGAAGACAGCGCTCTACCAAGCTGAGCTACACCCCGAAAATCCAATCAATGTGTGCGACTAATTGCAAAATCCGCCATTAACGCCAGTGCTTCAGTGGCTGCCGAAACAGGTAACACTTTGAGTGCTTCCTGCGCACGTATCACATGCGTTTTTGCGAGCTGCGCAGTGTAGGCGATTGCATCTGTTGAGGCAATCGCTTGGATTACCGCGTCGATTTGATCGCGTCCACCGTGTTCAATGGCGTCGCGCAGCAGTGTTTGCTGCGCCGGAGTACCAACCGCTATTGCACGAATTACCGGCAATGTTGGTTTTCCCTCCTCAAGATCATCACCAACATTTTTTCCCCATTCCGCATTATCGACGCTGTAATCCAGTGCATCGTCGATCAACTGAAAAGCAATGCCCAAATTCAAACCATAACTCGCTGCTGCTGCTTCAACGGCTGACGACGAATCCGCCAGCACTGCGCCCAGCCGCGATCCGGCTTCAAATAACGTTGCTGTCTTGCGGGTGATGACTTCCATATAGCGCGTTTCGCTGGTGTCAGGATCGCGTTCATTGAGCAATTGCAGCACTTCGCCTTCGGCAATGCGATTGGTCGCGTGAGCCAAGACTTCCATGACCCGCATACTGCCGACATCAACCATCATTTCAAAAGCGCGGGAATACAGAAAATCGCCGACCAATACGCTGGCGTCATTGCCCCAGACCACGTTGGCGGTTTCACGGTTACGGCGCAATTCCGAACCGTCAACCACATCGTCATGCAACAGCGTTGACGTGTGAATAAATTCAACAACGGCAGCGAGATCAATATGGCGCTCACCGCTGTAGCCGCAGGCACGAGCAGCCAGCAGCACACACAGTGGACGCAGGCGTTTACCGCCGCTATTCACGATGTAATGACCGATTTGGTTAATCAGAACAACGTCAGACTGAAGACGGCGCAGGATCAAGGCGTCCACGGCCTTCGAGTCCTCAGCGACGGGGTGTCGAATCGTGGAGAGGTCCATGCGTATATTTAGGAATTTGTCGATGATGGCGGTTAATGATGCTAGGAGTGGCACAAAAAACTGTCAAGCCACTGGGTTGCGGTTTAGGTTTATTCGTAACGCGCTAAGATTACGCCATTTGTGTGGTTGCGGTCGACTGATTCGCAATAAAACGCTCAAAATTGGTGTCCTCTTAAATGAAGCGCAGGGTGAAACGATTGACGCAATATGCCATATCGACATACCATTCCGCTTCTTTGTTCCGGCGCTGGGCGTCGATAACAATTCCGAATAATTTTGAGGACTTGAAGACATGTACGCGGTCATTCAAACCGGCGGTAAACAATACCGTGTTTCCGAAGGTGATACGGTAAAAGTTGAAAAACTGGTTGCCGAAGAAGGTGCAAGTATCGACCTTAACCAAGTGCTGATGATCGCTGACGGCGATGACATCAGAGTTGGTAAACCCTATCTCGATGGTTGCTCAGTGACTGCAACAGTCGCAAGTCACGGGCGGGCACAAAAAGTCAAGATCGTGAAATTCCGTCGGCGCAAACATTACATGAAGCGTCAAGGACATCGGCAGTGGTACACCGCGCTTAAAATTACAAACATCAGCGGCGGTTAAAAGGAGACCCCAATGGCACATAAAAAAGCAGGCGGCAGTTCACGCAATGGCCGCGATTCCGAATCGAAACGCCTCGGCGTTAAAGTGTTTGGCGGTCAAACCGTCACCGCTGGCAGCATCATCGTGCGGCAGCGTGGAACCAAATTTCACAACGGCGTTAACGTCGGCTGTGGACGCGATCACACCTTGTTTGCCTTGCGTGACGGCGTGGTGAAATTCTTGGTGCGCGGTGCAGAAAATCGTAAGTTTGTGACCGTTGAGAACGTCTGATTTCGCAGTTCGAGCGGGCGTTCGTCACTCTGCACACTCTGAGCCTCGTCTTTGCAGACGGGGCTTTTTCATTTTTAGCAGATTATTAAGTAGGTTACGCGCATGAAGTTCGTGGACGAGGCATTCATTCGGGTCGAGGCCGGCGATGGTGGCAACGGCTGCGTGAGCTTTCGCCGCGAAAAATACATCCCGTTTGGCGGCCCGAATGGCGGCGACGGTGGCGACGGCGGCAGCGTTTATCTCATTGCTGATAATAATATCAACACGTTAGTCGATTTCCGTTACCAGCGCATTCACCGCGCCGAACGCGGTCAAAACGGCATGAGTAAAGACATGACCGGACGCGGTGGCGCTGATCTCGTCATTCCTGTGCCGGTCGGAACGCGGGTATTTGAGCAGGACACCGGCGAATTGATCGGCGAATTGCTGGAAACCGGGCAGCGAATGCTGGTCGCGCAGGGTGGTTTTCACGGCATCGGCAATGCGCGTTATAAATCAAGCACCAATCGCGCTCCGCGTCAGTCCAAACCCGGCACACCCGGCGAGCGCCGCGAACTTCAGTTGGAACTGATTTTGCTGGCGGACGTGGGACTGCTCGGTTTTCCCAACGCCGGCAAGTCCTCGTTAATTCGGCAGATTTCCAGTGCGCGTCCCAAAGTTGCGGATTATCCGTTCACGACGTTGTATCCCAATCTCGGCGTGGTGCGCGTCGGGCGCAATCGCAGTTTCGTCGTCGCCGATATTCCCGGCGTGATCGAAGGCGCAGCGGAAGGTGCTGGGCTGGGCATTCAATTTCTCAAACATCTCGCCCGCACCCGTCTGCTGCTGCATCTGGTGGACATCGCGCCACTCGGCGATCAAGAAGACCCTGCCGAGCAAGTGCAGAAAATTGAAGCAGAATTAGCCGCGTTTGGTGGCGATTTGACCGAGAAAGAACGCTGGCTGGTGTTGAACAAAGTCGATTTGCTTGACGCCGACGAATACGCCGAACGGCAGGCGCAATTGATCGCTGCGCTCGATTGGCACACGCCGGTTTACGGCATTTCCGCGCTGACCGGACAAGGCACTGCGGAATTGGTCAACGCGCTGATGCAGCGACTGGAACAACTCAAAAACGATCCTGATGCTGCGCCCAATACCGCGCTTAAACCGCTTGATCCGCACGTTTCAGAATGGGATGCGCCCGCCACGCCTGACGAAGGTGATTGGCATCCACTTGATTAAGCAAAGACTTTCTCATCCACAATGACCCGTCATTCTCTCGCAACGACCCGGCGCTGGGTCGTCAAAATCGGCAGCGCCTTATTAACCCAAGACGGTCACGGGCTGACACACGCGCTGCTGATGCCCTGGGTGGAACAGATTGCCGAGCGTCGTCGCGCCGGTCACGAAGTCGTGCTGGTGTCCTCCGGCGCAGTTGCGGAAGGTATGGCGCGAATGGGTTGGCAGCGCCGTCCAAAGCGTTGCACGAACTCCAAGCTGCTGCCGCGATTGGGCAAATGGGACTGGTGCGGGCTTACGAAGATTGTTTCCAAACTTGCGGATTGCACACCGCGCAGGTGCTGTTGACCCGCGACGATCTCGCCAATCGCGTCCGTTATCTCAATGCGCGCAGTACGTTACGCACGCTGCTGCGGCTCGGCGTGATTCCGGTCATCAACGAAAACGACACCGTAGCGACCGATGAACTGCGGTTTGGCGATAACGACACGCTGGCAGCGTTGGTCGCTAATCTGATTGAAGCGGATTTGCTGATTTTGCTGACCGATCAAGACGGGCTGTTTGATGCCGATCCGCGTTTTCATCCGACCGCGCAGCTGATTACGGAAACCGGCGTTGACGATCCGCTGCTGGATGCAGTGGCTGGCGGCAGCGTCACCGGACTCGGCACTGGCGGGATGGTGACGAAAATTCGGGCAGCGCGGCTGGCGGCGCGGTCGGGAACGCCAACCGTGATTGCGCCGGGACGCGGTGAAGCAGTGTTGACGCGCATCGGCGCCAGTGCGCCAGTCGGTACTTTGTTGATGCCCGCGCAGGAACCGCAGGCAGCGCGTAAACAGTGGCTGGCTGGACATTTGCAAGTGCGCGGGCGTTTGGTGTTGGATGCTGGCGCAGTGCGGGCGCTGCGCGACAACGGAACCAGTTTGTTGGCGGTCGGTGTTAAAGCGGTGCAGGGAAAGTTTGAGCGCGGCGAAGTAGTCGCTTGCATTGACGAGCTAGGGCGCGAAGTTGCTCGCGGTCTGGTGAATTATGACGCAGCGGCAGCAACACGCATTCGTGGTTTGGCGTCGAGCCAGTTTGAGGCGATCTTGGGTTATCTGGACGATGACGAACTGATTCACCGTGATAATTTAGTATTGCTGTAACGTTGAAAGCGAAACTAAACGCAGCAAAACGCTGTCTTTCAACTGGCTTGAACACCTTGGTTCAGGTTGACTGAAATGCTCAATATCTGATATAAAAAGCCGGTTTTTCAATAAGCTAACCCAACAAACCTATCAACTTCTCTCTGGTTTCAATACCGGAGTTTCTCGCGGAACAACTGATGAAAACTTTGCTCTTAACGATTTCAGTCGCAGCGATTTTCGCAGCTGGCGTGGTACAGGCTGCTGAACAACACGCAGCAGCGGCGTCTCAGGTAACGACCGGAGATATTAAAGCTGGCGAACAAAAGGCGAGCACCATTTGCATCGCCTGTCACGGTCCGCAAGGCAACAGTTTAGTTCCCATTTGGCCGAAGCTCGCTGGTCAGCATCCTGATTACATTAAGAAGCAAATCATGGACTTCAAAGCGGGTAACCGTTACAACGTCCAGATGACGCCGATGGCAATGCCATTGACCGATCAAGAAGTTGCAGATGTCGCTGCGTATTTCTCCAGCCAAAAACAAAGCGGTGGCACGGCTGATTCCGAATTGACCAAACTCGGTGAAAGTATTTATCGCGCTGGCAATCCAACCACTGGTGTTCCTGCGTGCAGCGGTTGTCATGGTCCAGCTGGTCTTGGTCAGGGATTGTCCAGATTCCCGCGTCTGTCTGGTCAACACGCTGGTTACATCAAACAAACGCTGGGCTATTTCCAAAAGCAGGAACGGGCAAATGATCCGAATGGCATGATGCGCGGCGTCACGGCGCGGATGACCGATCAAGAAATGACCGCAGTATCTCAATATATTCAGGGACTTGCTGCCAAGTAACTGCCTTTCGAGGATGACAAAAAACGGCAGGACATCCTGCCGTTTTTTATTGTGTCAACAATGCGCCAACTGAATCTCCTCAGCTACAACGTGCAAGCTGGCATTCACTCCCGCCAGTACAGCGACTATTTCACCAACAGTTGGAAGCACTTACTTCCGCATCCCGAGCAACTGGTCAATCTGACGCGCATTGCACAATTGCTCCGTCAATTCGATCTTGTTGGATTGCAAGAAGTAGACGCCGGCAGCCTGCGCAGCGCCTACATTGATCAAGTGCAATATCTCGCCCGCCACGGCGCATTTCCGTACTGGTATCGCCAAATCAACCGCAATCTCGGCCCGTTCGCCCAACACAGTAAC
>NZ_PPGH01000019.1 GCF_002958735.1 Chromatium okenii
TACTCGCACCCGCCATGCCCAGCGACAATCGCACCACCAATTTATCGTCAATTGCCGGATCAGGCAGACAGAGCGCCGCTCGCGGAATGCCCAAGCTGCTGGTCGTGCGAATAACTAAATACAGTGCATCAACAATTTACGCACGCAAGTGTCTCGGTGAATTCATGCACGAGTGGGTGAGTTGCAGCGATTTCAGGAGTCATGGAAGGTGATTTGTCGGTAATGCAGCAGCGGATATTTGAATTATCAACCGACTATAACAAAAAGGGGCGCTGTTGCGCCCCGTGCTTATCGTTTAATTAACGATGAAAGCGATTAGTTGATCTTGGGATCAAGTTCGCCTTTGATGTAGCGATTGGTCATCACTTCTAATGACAGCGCGGTCATCTTGCTGGCATTGCCCGCAGTACCAAAGGCTTCATAAAACGCGCCTTGCAAATGCCTTTCATTGCTTTGGTTGCAGCAATGAAATACTTGCGTGGATCGAATTCTTTTGGTTATCCGCAAGAACTTGCGAATCGCGCCAGTGGATGACATGCGCAAATCGGTATCAATGTTGACCTTGCGCACACCGTGTTTAATTGCCCTCAACGATTTCCTCAAACCGGAACGCCATAGGTCTCACCCATTGCGCCGCCGTATTGATTGATAATCGCCAACCAATCCTGCGGAACTGATGATGAACCGTGCATTACCAAATGCGTGGCGGGAATACGAGCGTGGATTTCTTTAATCCGGTTAATCGCCAAAATGTCGCCAGTGGGCGGACGCGTAAATTTTATACGCGCCATGACTGGTTCCAATTGCAATTGCCAGCGCATCCACGCCAGTTTTCTTTACGAAATCTGCTGCTTCTTCAGGATCAGTCAATAATTGACTGTGATCTAAAGTGCCTTCTCACCAACGCCATCTTCTTCGCCAGCCTGCCCAGTTTCTAATGAACCAAGGCAGCCCATTCACCCTCAACCGATACGCGCAATCGTGCGCCATATTAACCACGCGGCGGGTGAACTTCCACGTCTGTATTCATAAGTCGTTGGAGTTTTACCATCGACGCCGAGGCGAACCATCCATCATGACTGATGAAAAGCCCAATTGAATAGAACGTTGGCAAATTGCTGGCGAAGTGCCATGATCTTGGTGCATACACACCGGAATATGCGGCCACTCTTCAATTGCGGCCAAAATTAAATGGCGCAGAAACGGTGCGCCAGCGTATTTGCGAGCGCCAGCAGACGCTTGCACAATCACTGGAGAATCGGTTTTCATCAGCCGCTTCCATAATGGCGCGCATCTGTTCTATTGTTCACGTTATACGCAGGAACGCCATAACCGTATTCAGCGGCATGATCGAGCATTTGACGCATTGAAATTAAAGCCATGCAATTTTTCCTCGTTGGTGGATGAATCAATCAGTGGTTATTCTCCAATTGGAGATAACATTATTTTTACCAAAAACGTTCAATCTTCATTCAATAAGCGATGCTCACCAACACGCATAATCTTCATAATGTTGGTTTGCCCTTCCACGCCAGAACGGTCGCCTTTAGTAATGATGACCAAATCACCATTGCGCACCGTGCCTCGCCGCAGCAATTCTTCAATCACTTCATAATTCACTTCGTGCATGTCGGTACTTGCTACATCGAAGCTCACCGGATACGCGCACCGCGAAACAATTTCACTTTGCGGCGCGTCGGCGAATCGCGTCATTGCATAAATAGGAATGCCGGAGGCGAATACGCGACATCCATTTCACTGTGAACCAGTTTCGGTTAATGCGGCAATTGCTTTGACGCCCAAATGATTGGCGGTTATACATCGCTGCCATTGCAATGGCTTCATCCACACGCCGAATACTGAATCGAGCCGATGCCAGGAACGGGTCGTGCCTTTTTCCGCTTCGATGCAAATACGATCAATGCTTCTACGAACCTTGACCGGATAGCGCCCAATCGAACTTTCTGCCGATAACATCACTGCATCAGTACCATCGAGCACTGCATTGGCAACATCGAATACTTCAGCGCGAGTTGGAATGGGATGCTCAATCATCGACTGCATCATCTGTGTCGCAGTAATCACAACACTATTCAATTCTCGTGCGCGACTAATATCATCGTTTTTGCACTGCTGGCAATTCCGCATCGCCAATCTCAACGCCTAAATCCCGCGAGCAACCATAATGGCATCGGAAGCGTTAATGATGTCATCAATTTGATTGAGTGCTTCGGCACGTTCAATCTTGGCAATGATTCCACGCGTCCACCGGCAGCATAAAATAATTCTCGCGCCAGCCGCACATCATCGCCATTGCGCACGAAAGAGACACCGCTAAATAATCCGCGTCGATTTCAGCCGCAAAACGAATATCATCTTTATCTTTATCGGTTAAGGCTGGCGCGGATAATCCGCCACCTTTTTTATTGATACCCTTGTTATTCGATAGCGTTCCACCGACAACCACAGTGCAATCAATACGACCATTGGCGACTGCAACCAACCTTTAATTCAATAGCGCCATCATCAAGTAATAGCGTATCGCCTGAAGTGACTCATTTGCGAGTTCAAGATAGGTTGTGCCAACTTGCGTGCTATCACCTGCATCAATTGCACAAGCAGAATCAATTGCAAACGTAGCGCAGGGCATCAGTTCAATCTTGCCTTCAGTGAATTTGCCGATGCGAATTTTTGGCCCTTGTAAATCCATCAGCACCGCACTTCGTGATTGATGGCGAGCCCCCGTTCACGAAAACGCTCGGCGCGTTCGCGGTGACGGGCGTGACTATCATGCGACAGATTGAGACGAACCACATCGACGCCTGCTGCGATGAAGTTGTCCATAACTGCCGGATCATCCGTCGCTGGACCGAGCGTTGCGACAATTTTGGTACGTCTTGGCATGATTAATTTTCCGTTAGCGGGCGCCGGCTATGCCAGCGCACCTGAATGCAATCAACTCTTTGCGCGTTCTTCGAGCATCGCTACTGCAGGCAATGTTTTCCTTCCAGATATTCAAGGAACGCACCGCCAGCCGTGGAAATGTAGGACACCTTGTCATAAATATCGTATTTCTGAATTGCAGCAATGGTGTCGCCACCCCCGCGAGACTAAAACCAGCGGCATTTGCAATTGCCATTGAAACGGTTTTTGTACCCGCACCGAATTGATCGAATTCGAATACACCAACCGGTCCATTCCACACAATTGTTCCGGCTTTAGCAATGATGTCAGCCAATTCCTGCGCGGATTGCGGACCAATGTCAAAAATCATATCGTCTTCTGTAACATCAGCAGCATTTTTTGCAATTGCTGGTTCATTCTCATCAAAACTTTTTGCCGCATACCACGTCAACCGCAATCGGAATAGTCGCGCCCCGCGCCGTCATTTTTTCCATCAACGCCTTGGCGTCGGAATTAAATCGTGTTCACACAAAGATTTGCCAACTGGAAACCCGGCAGCAGCGAGAAAAGTATTCGCAATACCGCCACCAACGACCATCTGGTCAACCTTTTCTGATAGGGCTTCCAATACTGTCAATTTGGTCGAAACTTTCGAGCCACCAACAATAGCAACCATTGGGCGAGCAGGATTTGCCAGCGCCTTTTGCAACGCATCCAATTCTTCAGCCAATAGCAAACCAGCACACGCAGTCGGTGCAAATTTACCTGCGCCATGCGTTGAAGCCTGCGCCCGATGTGCAGTACCAAACGCATCCATTACGAATACATCGCACAGCGCAGCGTATTGCTTCGACAACGCTTCATTATCCTTGCCTTCGCCTTTATTGAAACGCACGTTATCCAGCAATACTAATTCGCCATCAGCCACATCAGGCGGATTATCAAGGTAATCTCGAATTAAACGAATCTCACTTCCCATCTTAGCACTGAGCATATCTGCGACGGTTTAAGCGAATCTTCTTCCGAGAAAACACCTTCTTCTGGACGACCTAAATGCGACATCACCATCACTTTCGCACCGGCTTTAATGCAGTGCTCAAAAGTTGGCATGGATGCAGTAATTCGCGCATCAGAAGTGACTTTGCCGTTTTTAATAGGCACATTGAGTCAGAACGAATTAAAACACGCTTGCCAGTCAGATCAAGATCGGTGAGTTTAATGAATGACACGATGGTATTTCCTCTTGGGTGTGGCCATGTTGTTGTAAAAGCAATCCGCAAAACCTTGGGGCTTGGCGCATGGCTTTTAATCGACATAAATTTTCTAAATTTTTTAGATAATAATTGATTCAGCATAAAGCTCTGAAACTTTTTTGTCTTTAATTCTGAATTTAGTGCCATGGTTATGTCCTGTCCTAGCGTCAAAATCTATGTAAACATCACCTGTTTCAATTGCACTAATAAATTTATCAAGAGAGAAAGTTTTTAACATCAAAATTTCATTAAATAAGAAAAATTCTTTTCTATCTGATACCTTGCTTTCTGCACGAACAAAGAAACAGTTATGCAGTTTGGTTCCTGCTTTATGAAATAGATCATCAAAGCCCCAGTAGGGATAATGCTCAAAATGACCGCCACCTTTCTCCAGAACTCCTTTGTACCAAACTGAATGTCGAGCAGAAATTTTTGATTGATCGAATGTAATACTAACCTTTCTTTCCATACGATCAATTTTCACAGAAAACCCACGATCTGAGGCTTGAGTTGCGTTGATTGTTTGACGAAAACTCATTTCGGAATCGGGATATTTTGCTCCTGCTTTATCATGTCTCCATCCGTAAATTGGGAGTAAAATTGATGGAATAAATTTTAATGCTCTTGGCGATGGCTCCATGTGAAAAAGTGTTGTCAAGCTGTTTGTGTTTTTTCTTTGTGCTTTTAATTCCATTCGGCAGCATTAGGTATTGGAGATTATTTTCTTCAATACCAAGCAAATCTTCTAAAGTGTTTCCAACTGCACCATCGTTGCCGTATCTATTGCTTAAAATCCACCCTTTTTCTCTTATACTTTTAAGTTCTTCTATTAATGATTCTTTTGTGTATATTTTCATTATTTTCGGTTTTAAAAAAGTGATGATATGCGTAAAGAATCATCAAGCCTTTTTTTAGCAAGCTCAATATATTCTGGAGAAATTTCAATGCCAATAAAATTTCGACTTAATTTTTTAGCTGCAACGGCAGTTGTGCCGCTGCCATAAATGGGTCAAGAATCAATTGGGCATCCGTGCTATTGATGATTCTCTCAATTAGAGCTACTGGAAAAGGGGCGGGATGTTCGTTCTTCATTTCTTGCATGAATTCCCAGATGTCGCCGTAGGCATTTGCACCTTGCGTTAATTCAAATTCTGGTTTGCAAATCAAATAAATCACCTCGTAAGTTGGCAAAAAATATCCTTTATTAAAATTGATACCGCCTTTTCTTTTCCAGATGATAATTTGCCGCACTGGAAAGCCGGAAACAATATCTTGCCTGTCTTGCAACAAACCTGCTTGCACGCGCCATTTGTGGTTGTAAAAAATAGCGCCGTTATTTTTAATTAAGCGGAACATCTCAGTAAGACAGGCGCGTTGCCATGCCGCATATTCATCGTGGGGCATATTATCGTGATAGTGTGAATAACCATGAATCAGACTCGCATTTGACCATTTGCCGCCACGACCATCTTTCATGCCGTTGCCCGTTGAATTTTTAAGATTATACGGCGGCGAAGTGACAACTAAATCGACAGATTCATCTGACATTGATTGCATCACAGTGAGGCAATCGCCGCATAGAAACTGATCTTGAAAATCTGAAGATTTTATTACTGACTCACTGACATTCAAGCAATATAACCCACGTTTTGAACTGTTCTTGCAAGTCTGGTTCATCCTTAAAAGCAAGATAAAAAAGATATTCGACAGCTAAATCAAGCGCATCAGACCAAATTAAAGTGCCATGCTCTACGCGGAAATTCTTAAACGTCGAAAGAACTTTTAACTTTGAAAAAGTGTTTCTTTGATCATCAAAAATTAACTCTTTTAGATTGACCTGTCCAGATTTATCATTATTGAACAGAAGATTAATTTTATACTCACCAAGGTAATCTGCTTTTTTGATCTCCAACATAATGGAGTGACCTACACTAAAGGGCTTATTTTATGGTATTCGCCAGTTTCTTTAATGCTATTCCAATTTTCAAGCAACTCATTTTGGTGTTCTTGCGCCCATTCAATAACTAAACTCGTTACTTTTGAAGGCAGCTTTCCATCCAGTAATCCTAGTGACTCTATCAAAATAGATGCTTTGTGTTCGTTGTATTCTGCGTGGAAGTGCGGTGGATTATGTTCACTGAAATACATGTAAATCACAATCCCAAGAAATCGACTGATTTCCGGCATATTTTTATCCTTTATCAACCAGCTCTTTTTATAATTGGTGTTTCAATACGTTCTGCGAGTACGCGCAGCGCAAGTATTTCAGCTTTTGCCATTGCTTCATCAGCAGTTGCGCCATACGCCAGCACACCGGGAATTCCAGAAATTTCGCTAACCAGCGCCCATCTTCTTCAAGTTCGGATTCAATAAAAAAGTTCATGCTGGCAAGTTCCACCTCTTTATCAATTGCTGGTTGCAGATTGGTGATTAAGCTCCAAAATATCTAAGGCAGCCACTTTGAGACTAATTAAGAGTTCTTCTCTGCTTTGTTCTTGCGCATTAGCGCCGGGAATTTATTCAATCCACCCTACCCACTAAATCACCATCTTTTACTATAATTGCAGTGAGTTCCGCTTTCATATTTTTATTTATCCAGTTGTTTTTAGTGTTGTGAAATGACGTAAATTTTACGCAACTTTTTTCTTAAAGAATCCTTGATCTAGTTCCAGAACATAAGAAAGTATTGTATCAACATTTAACTTCTTAGATGCTTGTAAAATCTCAATGCCAGTGATTTTTCCTTCCGCCGTCGTATCAAGATTAACACCTTCCGCCATTTCAATAACGCCGTCTGGTACTTGATCACTGAACCTTAAATATAAAGCATCTACTTCTTGGTCATATTGAACGTTCATAAATTAAGTTCCCTTTTTAAGCGGATAATTTGTGATGACTGTTATTAGTTCATTTTTTACAGCAACAACAATTTTTACAGGATAATTCATATCGGGAATATGCCTGATGATTTCCTGATCGCCAATGATGAGATTGGTTTCTCGTATGATCTGTTCTACAACAGATAACTGTATTCCGTATAGTTTTGCACGCCGCGCTGCATGTCTTGAAAATTTGATTTTCATGTTTAATTACAGAGAACGAGCAGAGCAGCAAAAAAACAAGGATTGTTTAATCGCTGCTCTACTCATTTTTATGCAAACAACTTACTTGGCAACGTGCTCAACCATGCGCAGCATGTTGCAAGTGTAGCCGTATTCGTTGTCATACCACGCGACAACCTTCACAAAGGTCTTATCTAATGCAATGCCAGCCTCAGCATCGAAAATCGACGGCGTTGATTTACCACGAAAATCAGTGGAAACCACCTTTTCATCGGTATATGCCAACACGCCAGCCAAATCGCCCGTCTCAGAAGCAGCTTTCATTGCCTTGCAAATGTCGGCGTAATCCGCTTCTTTATTCAATTCAACCGTCAAATCAACGACGGAAACATCAGACGTGGGAACACGAAACGCCATGCCGGTCAGCTTCTTATTCAATTCCGGCAATACCACGCCCACTGCCTTCGCTGCGCCAGTAGAAGACGGAATGATGTTTTCTAAAATACCACGCCGCCGCGCCAATCTTTCATTGATGGACCATCAACGGTTTTTTGCGTCGCAGTTGCGGCGTGAACGGTCGTCATCAAGCCGCGCTTAATCCCCCAATTGTCATTCAGAACTTTCGCAACTGGTGCCAAGCAATTGGTGGTGCAGGATGCAGCAGAAACAATCGCTTGACCGGCGTAGGTATTGTGATTCACGCCATAAACAAACATCGGCGTGGCATCTTTCGATGGCGCAGATTGCACCACTTTCTTCGCGCCAGCCTGAATATGTTTCTGGCAGGAAGGTTCATCAAGAAAGAAGCCGGTGCATTCAATCACCAATTCTGCGCCAATCTCGTCCCATTTCAAATTGGCGGGATCGCGTTCTGCCGTTAAACGAATGGATTTGCCATTCACGATCATGGTGTTGCCATCAACAGCGATGTCACCGTTGAAATTGCCGTGTACTGAATCGTATTTCAGCATATAGGCTAAATAGTCAGGGTCGAGCAGGTCGTTAATGCCAACAACTTCAATTCCGGGGAAATCCTTGGCAATTGCACGAAACGCCATCCGACCAATCCGACCAAACCCATTGATGCCAACTTTAAGTGTCATGCGGTCAAGCTCCTAAATGGAATGAAAAACAGATGAAAAATCAATCAAACTTGCGTGAACAAATTTGATTGATGTAAATAAACATGAGTCTGGAATTTAGAGCACGCTTTTACAACGGCGACCAGATTCTCAACGGTAAAGCCAAACTCTTTGAATAATGCGCCAGCCGGTGCGGATTCACCAAAGCGATCAACACCGAGTATCGCGCCTTGGGTGCCAACATATTTCCACCAGCCATCAGTCACTGCGGCTTCAACTGCAACGCGCGTCACGCTTTGGCAATACGGCTTCTTTATAGGCGGCATCTTGCGCATCAAACGCATTGGTGCAGGGCATTGATACCACGCGGATTTGTTTATCGCTCATGCATCGGCAGCTTTCATTGCCAATTCCACTTCGAACCGGTGGCAATAATGATTGCATCAGGTGTGCCGGCACAATCGCGCAATACATAACCGCCCCGCGCAATATCGCAATTTGCGTTGCCGTGCGCGGCATGTGGGCGAGATTTTGCCGCGAGAAAATTAAACAACTCGGACCGGTTTTGCGCTCAATTGCGAGTTTCCACGAGACTGCTGATTCCACTGCATCACACGGACGCCAAACGCTCATGTTTGGAATCATGCGCAGCGTTGGAATCTGTTCAACGGGTTGATGCGTTGGGCCATCTTCGCCTAAACCAATCGAATCGTGCGTGTACACAAAAATCGACGGCACTTTCATTAACGCTGCCATGCGTAACGCATTGCGAGCGTATTCGAAAACATTAAAAAGGTTGCGCCATAAGGAATAAAACCGCCATGCAGCGAAATACCATTCATCATTGCCGACATGCCGAATTCACGCACGCCGTAATAAACGTAATTGCCAGCCTCGCTGCCTTTACCAACGCCTTTGCAGCCGCTCCATAACGTTAAATTGGAACCGGCTAAATCCGCAGAACCGCCGAGTAATTCTGGCAGCAATGGACCAAATCCATTCAACGCATTCTGCGAGGCTTTGCGCGAGGCGATGGTTTCGCCTTTATCAATCACTGCTGCACAAATGCGCCAGCTTGTGCTTCCCAATCGGCTGGCAAATCGCCCGCCATGCGGCGCTTGAATTCCGCAGCTTCCGCCGGATAAGCGGCAGCGTAGGCGGCAAACTTGTCGTTCCACGCCGTTTCAGCCGCTGCGCCGCGTGTTTTTGCATCCCAGCCCTGCGCGACATTCTCTGGAATCACAAACGGGCGTGGTTCCAGCCGAGGTTGGCGCGGGTCAACGCAATTTCAGCATCGCCGAGTGCTGCGCCGTGACATTCTTCTTTGCCCTGCTTGTTGGGCGAGCCGTAGCCGATGATGGTCTGGCAGCAGATCAAACTCGGTTTATCGGTGACGGCGCGAGCCTGCTCAATCGCCGCTTTGACTGCCGCTGCGTCGTGCCCGTCAACCTTCGGAATCACATGCCAGCCGTAGGCTTCAAACCGTTTGGGCGTGTATCGAGGAACCAGCCGGGCGTATTGCCGTGACCGCGCACTTCGCCGTCAATCGAAATGTTGTTGTCGTCGTAAATCGCAACCAACTTGCCCAAACCCAACGCGCCAGCCAGCGAGCAGGCTTCATGGAAATGCCTTCCATCAAACAGCCGTCGCCGAGAAAAACGTAGGTGTTGTGGTCAACGATGCTGTGATCGGGCTTATTGAATTGATTGGCCAGCGCGTGTTCTGCCAGCGCCATGCCGACGGCGTTGGTGATGCCTGCCCCAGCGGGCCGGTGGTGGTTTCCACGCCGGGCGCGTAGCCATATTCGGGATGGCCGGGCGTTTTGGAATGCAACTGGCGAAATTGCTTCAAATCCTCAGGCTTAACTCGTAGCCGGTGAGATGCAGCAGCGCATAAATCAGCATGGAGCCGTGACCGTTGGACAGCACAAAGCGGTCACGATCAGCCCACTGCGGGTTGGTCGGGTTGTGGCGCATAAAATCGTTCCACAACACTTCGGCGATGTCCGCCATGCCCATCGGTGCGCCCGGATGACCGGAATTAGCCTGTTGCACCGCGTCCATTGCCAGAGCACGGACAGCATTGGCGAGTTCTTTGCGTGAGGACATGAAGCCCCTCCTGAGAGTGATGAAAAAAAATCAAAACTGACTGACCGTGACCAGCGGCAGCAGGTTTTGAGACGAGACAATAACCAAGTTGCAATTTTACGCGATTGGAAACACAAGTGGCTGATTTTTATAAAAACCCTATTGTGCATTGCACAATAGAATTCTTGATTGATCATGCGCAATGTTAATGATGCAGCCGCGTCATTTTGCGCAAATGCTGGTGCGAAACGATAACACGCTCAAAAGATGCGCATTTTGAGCTAAAAACCCGTCATTCGGAATTCAAACAAACTGATACCAGCACAAGCTATTTTATCAGTTGCTTATATTAGCGCCGCACTAATCTTCGTGTACTCGCGCCTTGACTGAACTGGCAGCTTTAAGCACTGCGCCACTTGATCGAACAGCCGATGCTGGGAATTTGCTCGGCGGGACCGCTGCCGGTTTCGGCGACCTGTTTCATTGCTTCAAACAGATCGCGGCGCACTCTGGCGGTGCGGTTTCGGTGCGACTGGCATCAAACCGCCCCCGATATTGCAGCGCGAGGTCAGCGTTGTAGCCGAAGAAATCCGGCGTACACACTGCGCCATAAGCACGAGCAACTTCCTGACTTTCATCGAATAAATATGGAAATGGAAAATCAAATTCGGCCGCAATGCGCTGCATGTTCTCGAACGAATCTTCAGGATAATCCTGCGGATCGTTCGACATGATCGCCACGCAGCCAATGCCGAGCGTCGCCACTCCCGCGCCTCGCGGACAATCCGCTCCCGTATCGCTTTGACGCAGGGACAATGGTTGCAAATAAACATTACCAGCATCCGCGCTCGCCGACGCAGTCAGCCCGAGACCAAGTTTTGCCATCAATCCCGAGTAGTGAAAAATCCGGTGCAGCTTGACCAAAGTCGCACGCTGGAGTTTCGAGAGCAGCCATAAATTCCTCCAAATGAATGCGTTAGTGAAAAAAGAAGTCGAGGCTGGTTGAGTGATTCTTGTAACCGAACGCAATTTTGCACATTCCTAACACCCAGCAAGTCGTTATCATAGATCGTTCTTTCAACCACGCTGCATAGCGTTGCGATCAGGCTACCGAACAACTATGAGCAAGGATTATATTTTCACTTCCGAATCTGTTTCCGAAGGTCATCCCGATAAAATGGCGGATCAGATTTCTGATGCAGTTCTCGACGAGATTTATCGGCGCGATCCCAATCATGCCAAGGCGCGAGTCGCCTGTGAAACGCTGGTGAAAACCGGCTTTGTCATGCTGGCTGGCGAAATCACTGTCACCGATGCCAATCTCAAAATTGACTATGAAAAAGTCGTGCGGCGAGTCGTGAAAGACATCGGCTATGACAATTCAGATGTTGGTTTTGATGGCAATAACTGCGGCGTATTGATTGCGCTCGGCGAACAATCAAAAGACATCAATCAGGCGTTGATCGAGCAACCGAAGAAGCGCAGGGTGCTGGCGATCAAGGGTTGATGTTTGGTTATGCCACCAACGAGACCGATCTATTAATGCCAGCGCCAATTGATTACGCGCATCGTTTAGTCAAACGTCAAGCAGAAGTGCGCAAAAACGGCACTCTGCCTTGGCTGCGTCCCGATGCCAAATCACAGATCACCATTCGTTATAGCGATGGCAAACCAGTCGCAATTGATGCGGTGGTTTTATCGACGCAGCATAGCGATACGGTAAGTGAACGCGATCTGCATGAAGGCGTGATGGAAGAGATTATTAAACCGGTATTAACTAGCACCGGCTGGCTCAATAGCAACACGCGCTATCATATCAATCCAACAGGTAAATTTGTGATTGGTGTCCAGTGGGTGATTGCGGATTAACTGGGCGCAAGATTCATTGTGGATACCTATGCGGAATGGCGCGTCATGGTGGCG
>NZ_PPGH01000020.1 GCF_002958735.1 Chromatium okenii
ATTCAGCAGCCTGTAGCGTATTTTCCAATAGGCTAGCAATTGGTCATTGGGCCAACACCACCGGGCACTGGCGTTATCCACGCAGCACGTTCCGCGCAAGCCGCAAAATCAACATCACCAACTAATTTGCCATCCGCACCGCGATTGATACCGACATCAATTACAATTGCGCCTTCTTTTATCCAAATCACCGGGCACAAATTGCGCCCGTCCAACTGCCGCCACCAATACATCTGCTGCCCGTACTTTTTCCGCTAAATCTTTGGTGCGACTGTGACAAATGGTAACAGTGCATCGCGCTGCGAGCAGTTCCAGCGCCATCGGTCGCCCAACGATGTTCGATTGACCGATGATTACCGCATCCAATCCCGCCAATTCTCGCCCAGTTCGCGCCAGCATGGTCATCACGCCTTTTGGTGTGGCATGGGCGCAGCAGCGGCATTCGCAATACCAATCGCCCAACGTTATACGGATGAAAACCATCAACATCTTTAGTTGGCAAAATGCGTTCAATCACTGCTTCTTCATTCATTTGCGCGGGCAGCGGCAATTGCACCAAAATCCCATCAATTCGGATCAGCGTTGAGTCGATCAATTAAATCAAGCAATTCAGTTTGGCTGGCGGTTTCGGGTAATTCGCACAATTCGGAATGAAAACCAACCTCGGCGCAGGCTGCTCGTTTATTGCGCACATACACCTGTGACGCGGAATTATCACCGACTAAAATCACTGCTAAACCCGGTGCTCGCCCACCAGAAGCGCGAATTGTTTCAACGTGATGGCGAATATCGGTGCGGATTTCGGCAGCAATGGCTTTGCCATCAAGAATTTGTGCAGTCATGGATTAATCTCTAAAAACAATTCGCAATTACAACGAGCGTGATTCGCCGTTAATCATAAATGCCAGCGCGTCAGATTCAACGGTAACGTGCACCATGCCGCCAGCAACCAATTCACCAAATAGCAATTCATTCGCCAGTTTTTTTAATGTGATTTTGAATCACTCGCGCCATGGGACGCGCCCATTTTTGGATCGTAGCCTTCACTGCTATCCACTTCGCGCATCAACATCTATCGTAAAACTGACCTTTTTTTCTTCCAACTGCTGTTCCAACTCGAATACAAACTTATCAACCACGCTGCGAATGGTTTCTTCATTCACGATCCGAATTGCACGACGGTATCCAAGCGATTGCGGAATTCCGGTGAGAAATAGCGTTTCAGTGCTTCCAATCCGTCTGTTGAATGATCCTGTTCGGTAAAACCAATTGAACGCCGCGCCGTTTCTTCTGCGCCAGCATTGGTGGTCATTACCAATACGACGCTACGAAAATCTGCTTTGCGTCCGTTATTGTCAGTCAGCGTTCCGTGATCCATGACTTGCAATAGCAAATTGAATACGTCTGGATGCGCTTTTTCAATTTCGTCGAGCAGCAGCACTGAATGCGGATGTTTATTGATTTGTTCGGTCAGCAATCCGCCTTGATCGAAACCGACATAACCGGGCGGAGCACCAATCAGCCGCGACACGGTGTGCCGCTCCATGTATTCGGACATGTCAAAACGCAACAATTCCATGCCGAGAATGCGGGCGAGCTGGCGCGTGACTTCGGTTTTGCCGACGCCGGTCACCGGTAAACAGAACGAGCCAATCGGTTTGCCGTCGTTGCCCAGCCCGGAGCGATTCATGCGAATCGCAGCAGTGAGCGCGTCAATCGCGGGTCTTGTCCGTACACCACCAGCTTGAGGTCACGATCCAGATTTTTGAGCGATTCGGTATCGGACACCGACACGCGCTTCGACGGAATCCGCGCCATCTTCGCCACAATCGCTTCTACATCAGCAACGTCGATGCGCTTTTTGCGTTTGGACGGGCTTTTCAATTGCACATGCGCCCCAGCCTCGTCGATCACATCAATCGCCTTATCCGGCAAATGGCGATCATTGATGTAACGGTTGGATAATTCGGCGGCAGCACGCAGCGCGGCTGGTGTACTCACTTGATGATGCTGTTCAAAACGTGATTTCAGTCCCTTTGAGAATTTCCACCGTTTCCTCGACCGACGGTTCTTCTACATCAATTTTCTGGAAACGCCGCGCCACGCCCGATCCTTCTCGAAAATGCCGCGATATTCCTGATAAGTCGTCGAACCGATGCAGCGCAAATCGCCGGATGCCAGCACGGTTTAATTAGATTTGAGGCGTCCATCACGCCGCCGATGCCGAGCCTGCGCCAATCACGGTGTGAATTTCGTCAATAAAAGAATGGCGTGGGGCAGGCGTTTGAGCTGCGCCAGCACCATTTTGAGCCGCTTTTCAAAATCGCCGCGATATTTGGTGCCAGCGACCAACCGCCGAGATCGAGCGCGTAAATCACGCATCGCTCAACACTTCGGGCACCTGCTCGTCCACGATCATCTTCGCCAGCCCTTCGGCAATCGCAGTTTTACCGACGCCAGCCTCGCCCACGTACAGCGGATTATTTTTGCGCCGCCGACACAGAATCTGAATGGTGCGTTCCACTTCGCTGGCGCGTCCGATCAGCGGATCAATGCGCCTTGTCGCGCTAATCATTGAGATTAGAAGCAAAACGATCAAGCGGACTGGGACTGCTGCTGTCTTTTCTTCAGGATGCAGATCGTCGTCGCTTGGCGGCGTTTCATCGTCCTGATTTTCGCCGGGCACTTTGGAAATGCCATGAGAAATGTAATTGATGACATCAAGCGTGTTATATTCTGTTGATTCAGCAGGAAAACGCTGTGAATCCTGTTCGCTAAATAGCGCAACCAGCACATTAGCGCCGGTGACTTCTTTTTTACCCGCTGATTGCACATGAAACACAGCGCGTTGGAGCACTCGCTGAAAACCGAGTGTCGGCTGGGTATCGCGGCTGGTGTCTTTAGACGGAAGCAGCGGCGTGGTTTCGTCAATAAACGCCGTGATGTCTTTGCGCAGCGTTCTGCGTCCAGCCCGCAGCTTGCAACACCTTCGCAGCTGCTGGATTATCTAGCAAAGACAACACATGTGTTCCACCGTCATGTACTCGTGGTGTTTGGCGCGAGCCTCCTTGAAGGCTCGGTTTAGCGTGAATTCAAGGTCTTTGCTCAACATCGGCCTGTTCCAAGCGAGGTGAATGGGAAAATGAGTGCGTTGGTCGCCCAGCAACAGGTTTTCCCTGCCGTTAGGCTTCTTCCATTGTGCACATCAGCGGGTGCTGATGACTGCGGGCGTAATCGTTGACGCGTGACACCTTGGTTTCGCGATGTCTTTGGGGAAAACGCCGCAGACCCCGACGCCACGTTGATGAACATGCAGCATGATTTGCGTGGCGTTCTCGTGGTTCATGGCGAAAAAACGCTCTAAAACCACACACGAATTCCATGGGGGTGTAATCGTCGTTTAACAACAGTACCTTAAATAAAGGTGGTCGCCGTAATTTAGGACGCGCTGCCTGCACTACCGATTCATGGTCATCTTGCGGATGCAGTTTGCTCATTTCTCGTTCTGTTTACCAGTTTTCAAATGAGATGGTGCAATCAATATTGAGCGTTATCATGCGCGAAACATGGAAAACGCTCAACGCTTACTTTAGAAATTATTTTAACGGTAATTGCCGATAATCAAAGGTATTTTTCAATACCTTCAAATTGATCTTTAGATAGATCAAGTGATATTCTTTGATAAACCTGAGTTAGTAACTGATAAACTCTAACATCTGAATTAATTTCAGGTAATTGCTTATATTCTCTTAATGACCTGTTAATTTTCTTTGTTATATCTTCAACAGACTTAATTTGTTCGTTAAAAAAAATAGGTAGTATTGTTCTGGCTTAAACCTTTTGCCTTTCTTTTTAATAGTGATGTCTTGAATTTGAAACAACCAGTTATTAATGTCATAGATATGTTTGCTGTAATTGTTCTTGTCATCCCATTTTAGTATTTTAATCAGATGGTTGTGTAATACAGGCAAACCTAATTCAGTGACTCTGCTTTCAGCTTTATTTCGTTCAAAAGCCATTTCATAGATTAGTGTTTTAATCTCTTCAATGAGCGCCATTTTATTCTCCTGAGTTTAATCAACGCTGGGTCAGCGATGCCAACCCAAATGAGTTGGTATTCGCATTTCGGTAAAATAAAAACGTTACATCTGCGCAATGACTGCCGCGCCAAAACCGGAACAACTCAATTTCGTTGCGCCGTCCATTAACCGTTCTAAATCGTAAGTCACGGTTTTTGCAGCAATCGCGCCTTCAACGCCCTTGATAATCAACTCTGCTGCTTCAAGCCAGCCAGATGCCGCAGCATCATTTTGCCGACAAAATCAATGAACTGGGATTGACTTGATCTTTGCCCGCGTATTTGGGCGCAGTGCCGTGCGTCGTCAAACATGCGATGGAATCGGACAGATTCGCGCCGGCGCCATGCCAATGCCGCCAACCTGCGCTGCGAGCGCGTCCGAAATGTAATCGCCGTTGAGATTGAGCGTCGCAATCACGGCGTAATCTTTCGGGCGCAGCAAAATCTGTTGCAAAAACGCATCAGCAATCACGTCTTTCACGACGATTTCCGCACCGGTTTTCGGCTCTTAAAACTGCACCACGGACCGCCGTCGATTTCCACTGCGCCGAATTCGCTTTCGCCAAATCGTAACCCCATTGCTTAAACGCGCCCTCGGTGAACTTCATAATGTTGCCCTTGTGCACCAAAGTCACGGACGGGCGTCATTATCAATCGCGTACTGAATCGCTTTGCGCACCAGTCGCTCAGTGCCTTCTCGTGACACGGGCTTGATGCCGATACCGGAAGTTTCTGGAAAACGAATTTTAGTCACACCCATTTCATTGCGCAAAAAGTCGATGATTTTCTTGGCAGCTGGTGTGCCTTCTGCCCATTCAATGCCAGCATAAATGTCTTCGGAATTCTCGCGGAAAATCACCATGTCGTGTGTGTTCGGGCGCTTTCACTGGGCTGGGTGTGCCGGTGAAATAGCGTACCGGGCGCAGACATACATATAAATCAAGCTCTTGGCGCAGCGTGACGTTGAGTGAGCGAATGCCGCCACCGACTGGCGTGGTCAACGGACCTTTAATCGACACGACGAAATCTTTCACTGCGGCGAGCGTTTCCGCTGGCACCACACATCTGCGCCGTAGATTTGGGTGGATTTTTCACCAGCGTAAACTTCCATCCAGTGAATTGAGCGCGCACCGCCATAGGCTTTGGCAACTGCGGCATCAACAACATCGCGCATCACTGGCGTGATGTCGATGCCGATGCCGTCGCCTTCAATGAACGGAATAATGGGTTGATTTGGGACGTTGAGCGATAAATCAGCATTGACCGAATGGTCTCGCCTGCAGCGGGAATTTGAATCTTGTCGTAGGCCATTACGCACTTCTCAGGATCGTCATAAAGCAAGCATCCTATCACTGAGTTTAAGCCTTGCGCAGTACGCTGTTGCGCGTGGTTAAGCCAAACCAACAAAAAAATACGGCGCTGAATCCAGCGCCGCAATCAGTTGTGTTAGAGCCGTTTACACCTGAAACATTTAGTCGTTTTCGAGGCCTTAAACGCTTTTTTCAGTGCAACATCAGGGTCTTCGGGACGCGCCGTCTGGCATTCTTGCAGACGCCGCCGCCGCCGCTCCAAATGATGCGACAAACCAGTGCCCGCTGGAATCAAACGCCCAACGATGACGTTTTCTTTCAGCCCAGCCAGCCGGTCAGTGGAGCCGCGCACCGATGCTTCAGTCAGCACCCGCGTCGTTTCTTGGAACGATGCCGCAGAAATGAACGAATCGGTCGCCAATGACGCTTTGGTAATACCCAGCAGCAATTGCTCATACAACGCTGGCTGCTTGCCTTCGCATGGCGCGAGCGTTTTCATCCATCAACACCGAATGTTCTACCTGCTCGCCGCGCAGCAGTCGCGTATCACCGGGCGAAGAAGAATCTCCACTTTGCGCACATCTGCCGGACAATCACCTCGATGTGTTTGTCGTTGATTTTCACGCCCTGCAGCCGGTAAACGTCTTGAATTTCCTTGACTAAATACTCAGCCAGCGCGGTCACACCTTCAACCGCAAAATGTCGTGTGACGCCAATTCACCATCGGCGATCACTTCGCCACGTTCCACCCGCTCGCCGTCGAACACGTTGACATGCCGCCATTTCGGAATCAGCTCTTCAACCGTTTCACCGTCGTCCTTGGTGATAATCAACCGCTGCTTGCCTTTGGTGTCCTTGCCAAAACCGATGGTTCCGCTCGCTTCCGCCAGCAACGCCGCTTCTTTCGGCTTCCGCGCTTCAAACAAATCGGCCACTCGCGGCAGACCGCCGGTGATGTCACGGGTTTTACTGGATTCCTGCGGAATGCGCGCCAGCACGTCGCCAACGCCCACTTCTGCGCCATTCGCCACACTGACGATCGCGCCGGATGACAGCGCATACGCGCCGGCAATTCCGTGCCCGCAATGTTCAATTCATTGCCATTTTCATCCATCAGCTTCACGGTCGGACGCAAATCCTTACCGGCAGCGGACGTTGTTTCGGATCAATTACCGCCAGCGACGCCAAGCCGGTGACATCATCCACCTGACTTTGCACCGTCACGCCCTCGAAGAAGTCCTCAAACTCCAGCTTGCCCGCAACTTCAGTGACCACTGGATGCGTGTGCGGGTCCCAAGTCGCTACCACGTCGCCGGGTTTGGCTTGATCGCCATCGGCAACCCGCAAGCGTCGCGCCGTAAGGAACTTTGTAACGTTCCTTTTCCATGCCGCGATCATCAATGACGGTCAATTCACCAGAGCGCGACACTGCGACCAAGTTGTTGCCGGAATGATGCTGCACGGTTTTGATGTTGTGCAGGCGTACCGAGCCACTGTTTTTAATGTCGATGCTGTTGACTGCCGCAGCCCGTGATGCCGCGCCACCGATGTGGAATGTCCGCATCGTGAGCTGGGTTCCGGGTTCGCCGATGGATTGCGCCGCGATGACGCCGACTGCTTCACCCATGTTGACGCGATGACCACGCGCCAAATCGCGCCCGTAACACTGCGCACACACGCCCTGCCGCGCTTCGCAATTGATTGGCGACCGCACACGCAATTGGTCAATGCCAATCTCATCGAAATGTTCAACCCAAGTTTCATCGAGCAGCGTGCCGGCTTTGCACACCAGTTCGGTGGTCAGCGGATGAAACACATCGACTGCCGCAACCCGTCCGAGAATCCGATCGCGCAGCGGTTCAACGACATCTGCGCCTTCCAAAATCGGCGTCATCAGCAAGCCTTTGTCTGTGCCGCAATCTTCTTCGAGCACCACCATGTCCTGCGCCACATCACCAGTCGCCGCGTGAGATAACCGAGTTCGCCGTTTTGAGCGCGGTATCCGCCAAACCTTTCCGCGCTCCGTGCGTGGAAATGAAGTACTGAATCACGTTCAGACCTTCGCGGAAATTGGCGGTAATTGGCGTTTCGATGATGGAGCCGTCGGGCTTGGCCATCAGTCCGCGCATTCCCGCGAGCTGACGAATCTGCTGCGCCGAGCCGCGAGCGCCCGAGTTGGCCATCATGTAAATCGAGTTGAACGAATCCTGCTTGCGCCGCTCGGCGACCCGTTTTCTGATGTCGCCAAATCCGGCAATCACGCGCTCGCGCAGCCCGTGACCTTTGATTTGATCGACGGTCGCAATCGCATCAACCTGCGGACGATATTCTTCCAGCAGCGCCACGACTTGATCTTGAAATGCTGCCAGCGTCAACGTTCCAGCACGCCAGTGCGCCCAGCCTCATTCAGCCGCGTTTGCCAAGTGTTAAACAATTCCCGCGCTGGCAACGGCCGACAGCACTTTCAATGCCTTGACGATATTCACCGACCAACCGCTGGCTTCAAACACGGGATTGGACTCGGCGGTTTCGCTGCCGAGTTTGATCATCATCGCCTTGGCGACCTGATCGTTGGTGCGCGACCAAATATCGACGACCTTGTTATAACGCTCGCCGTTCGTCACCAAGCCGGAGGCGTATTGCTGCTGAATTTCCTGCACTTCTGCTTCGGCAGCAGCCAGCAACGCGCCCTTGTCCATCTTGCGATCAACTTCGTCGTGCGGCACTTCCATGTCATCCAGACCGATGGAGACGCCGGAACGGGTCGCCATGCGGAAACCGAGATACATAATCTGGTCAGCAAAAACAACGGTTTCTTTCAGTCCGAGGCGGCGATAGCACATGTTAATCAGCAGCGAAATCTGCTTTTTGCCCAGTGCGCGATCGACTAAATCAAACGGCAGCCCGTCCGGCACGATGGCGAACACCAGCGCCCGTCCGACCGTTGTATCTTTGATGCTGATGACTTCGCGCCGGTCGCCATCTTTGCCTTTGATAACTTCACGGATGCGCACTTTGCAGCGGGCGTGCAGCTCGGCGTGACCGGTTTCATAAGCGCGACGCGCTTCGTTGATGTCGGTAAAGATGCTGCCTTCGCCGCGAGCATTCACGCGCTCGCGGGTCATGTAATACAGCCCGAGCACCACGTCCTGCGACGGCACAATGATTGGCTCGCCGTTGGCTGGCGACAGAATGTTGTTGGACGCCATCATCAGCGCCCGCGCTTCCAACTGCGCCTCCAGCGACAGCGGAACGTGCACCGCCATCTGGTCGCCGTCGAAATCCGCGTTAAACGCAGTACACACCAGCGGATGCAATTGAATCGCCTTGCCTTCAATCAATACCGGCTCAAAGGCTTGAATGCCGAGCCGATGCAGCGTTGGTGCACGGTTGAGCATCACCGGATGTTCGCGGATCACGTCTTCCAAAATGTCCCACACTTCGGGCGTGCCGCGCTCCACCATTTTCTTGGCAGCTTTGATCGTCGTCGCCAGCCCGCGTGATTGCAACTTGCTGAAAATAAACGGCTTAAACAGTTCCAGCGCCATTCGCTTCGGCAGCCCGCACTGATGCAGCATCAGCGTCGGCCCGACCACAATCACCGAGCGCCCCGAATAATCGACGCGCTTGCCGAGCAAGTTCTGGCGGAAGCGCCCTTGCTTGCCTTTAATCATGTCCGCCAGCGATTTCAGCGGGCGTTTATTGGTGCCGGTAATCGCCCGCCCACGCCGACCGTTGTCCAGCAGCGCGTCAACCGATTCCTGCAACATGCGCTTTTCATTGCGGACGATGATGTCCGGCGCGATCAAATCGAGCAGGCGTTTCAGACGATTGTTGCGGTTAATCACGCGCCGATAGAGATCGTTGAGATCGGAGGTTGCAAAACGTCCGCCATCAAGTGGAACCAACGGGCGCAATTCCGGCGGCAACACCGGCAGCACGGTCAAAATCATCCATTCTGGGCGATTGCCGGATACCAGCAGCGACTCCATCAATTTGAGGCGCTTGGCTAACTTCTTGATTTTGGTCTCAGAATTGGTGCTCTGAATTTCTCGCGCATCCGCCGAATTTCGGCAGCCATGTCGATGGTGCGCAGCAATTCGTAAATCGCCTCCGCGCCCATTTTGGCGTCAAACTCGTCGCCGTTGACTTCTAAAATGTCGAGATATTGCTCATCATTGAGCAATTGTCCGCGTTCTAGTTCGGCGACCAAACCCGGATCAATGACCACGAAGACTCGAAATACAGCACGCGCTCAATGTCGCGCAGCGTCATATCGAGCAACAGCCCGATCCGTGACGGCAGCGATTTCAAAAACCAGATGTGCGCCACTGGGCTGGCGAGATCGACATGACCCATGCGCTCGCGGCGCACCTTCGCCAGCGTGACTTCGACGCCGCATTTTTCGCAGACCACGCCGCGATGTTTGAGGCGTTTGTATTTGCCGCAGATGCACTCGTAATCGGTGATTGGGCCAAAAATCTTGGCGCAAAACAGACCGTCACGCTCGGGCTTGAAGGTGCGGTAGTTGATGGTTTCGGGCTTTTTTACTTCGCCGAAAGACCAGGAACGGATCATCTCGGGAGAGGCTAATCCGATTTTAATCGCGTCGAATTCGAGCGCCTGACCCTGCTGCTTGATGATTTTTAATAAGTCTTCAAGACCTTAATCTCCTACCTGGAAGAACTGGCATCAGGACGGTTTCCGCGCTCCTGATGACAAAGAAGCGCGGAAATTTGGTGACAACGTCGTGCTCAGTCTTGCTGTAGCTCGATGTTGATGGCGAGCGAACGGATTTCCTGACCAGCACGTTGAAGGATTCCGGCATTCCCGCCTCCATGCGATGGTCACCATCGACGATGTTTTTATACATCTTGGTGCGCCGTTCACGTCGTCGGATTTCACCGTCAACATTTCCTGCAAGGTGTAAGCCGCGCCGTAGGCTTCCAGCGCCCAAACTTCCATCTCGCCGAACCGCTGCCCACCAAACTGCGCCTTACCACGAGTGGCTGCTGCGTGACCAAACTGTAAGGACGCAGTTGAACGGGCGTGCATCTTGTCGTCAACCAAATGGTTGAGCTTAATCATGTACATGTAGCCAACCGTGACTGGGCGTTCAAACTGATCGCCAGTGCGTCGTCAAACAGAATGGTTTGACCGCTGGGAATACCCTGCGCGAATTGTCACGGTCTGCCAGCTTCAGCATCGCCTTGATTTCTTCCTCGGTTGCGCCATCAAACACTGGCGTTGCCATCGGCACACCTCGCGTCAGATTTCGCGCCAGCTCCAGAATTTCGTTATCTGAGAAGCTCGCAAATCTTCAGATCGACCGCTGGTGTTGTAGATTTCGTGCAGAAACTCGCGCAATTTGCCAATGGCGACTTGCGTTTGCAGCATCCGTTCAATCTTGACGCCCAGCCCGTTGGCTGCCCAACCCAGATGGGTTTCGAGCACCTGACAACGTTCATACGATGGAACGCCGAGCGGATTCAACACCATGTCTACGGGAACGCCGTCGGCGGAAAATGGCATGTCTTCCACTGGAACGACTTTAGAAACAACACCCTTGTTGCCGTGACGCCCAGCCATCTTGTCGCCGGGCTGAATCCGCCGCTTCAACGCGACATACACCTTGACCATCTTGAGTACGCCGGGCGGAAGATCATCGCCACTGTTGACCTTCTTCTTTTTATCTTCATAACGTTGGCGGAATTCGTCGCGCTGCTGCTTGACCTGCGCTGCAATGGTTTCAAGCTGCGTGGCGATATTTTCGTCCTGCATCCGAATTTCAAACCACTGATCGCGCCCACCTTTATCCACCAAATTTGCAGATAGGTCTTCGTCACTTTCGCGCCGGGTTTGCAATTCCCCGGACCGCCGTCAGCAACTTTGCCAACGAGCATCTTCTCAACACGTTGAAACGTATCGTTTTCCATGATGCGCTGCTGATCAGCAAAATCTTTGCGCACGCGGTCAAGTTCTAGCTCTTCAATCTGCAACGCCCGCTTATCTTTCTCCACGCCGTCACGGGTGAATACCTGCACATCAACCACCGTGCCGTTCATACCCGAAGGCAGGCGCAGCGAAGTGTCTTTCACATCAGAGGCTTTCTCACCAAAGATCGCCCGCAGTAATTTTTCTTCTGGCGTGAGTTGGGTTTCGCCTTTGGGCGTGACCTTGCCGACCAGAATGTCACCGTCGCGCACTTCTGCGCCGACGTACACGATGCCGGATTCATCCAGTTTGGACAGCGCCGACTCGCCAACATTGGGAATATCGCTCGTAATTTCTTCCGGTCCCAATTTGGTATCTCGTGCCTGACAAGACAGCTCTTCGATGTGAATGCTGGTGAAGCGGTCTTCCTGTACGACGCGCTCCGAAATCAGAATCGAATCCTCGAAGTTGTAGCCATTCCACGGCATAAACGCGATGCGCAGGTTTTGTCCCAGCGCCAGCTCGCCCATGTCGGTTGAAGGACCATCCGCCAGCACGTCACGCCGCGCTACAACATTGCCCGGTTTCACCAGCGGATGTTGATTGATGCAGGTGTTTTGGTTTGAGCGGGTGTATTTGGTCAGGTTGTAGATGTCAACGCCCGGCCACGCCAGCGACTGCTTCGTTATCGTTGACGCGCACGACAATTCGCGCTGCATCCACCGATTCGATCACGCCGCCGCGCCGCGCCACCACACACACGCCGGAATCTCGTGCCACCACGCGTTCCATGCCCGTGCCGACCAGCGTTTTTCCACGCGCAGCGTGGGCACTGCCTGCCGCTGCATGTTCGAGCCCATTAGCGCCCGGTTCGCGTCGTCGTGTTCCAAAAACGGAATCAACGAGGCGGCGACTGAGACGATTTGGCGCGGCGACACGTCCATGTATTGCACTTCTTCTGGAGCACGCATCGCAAATTCATTGGCATGACGACAGGACACCAGCGCGTCAGTCAGTCGCCCCTCGTCATCCAGCGTTGCATTGGCCTGCGCGATGACGAAATTACCTTCTTCAATTGCCGACAGGTAATTGATTTCTTTGGTGACTTTGCTGTCTTTAACGCGGATATACGGCGTTTCTAAAAAGCCGTAAGAATTGGTTTGCGCGTACACACGCCAGCGAGTTAATCAAGCCGATGTTCGGGCCTTCTGGCGTTTCAATCGGACACACGCGACCGTAATGCGTCGGATGCACGTCGCGTACTTCAAAACCTGCGCGTTCTCGCGCCAAACCGCCGGACCAAGTGCCGAGACGCGGCGCTTGTGCGTCACTTCCGACAGCGGATTGTTTTGATCCATAAACTGCGAGAGCTGGCTGGAGCCAAAAAACTCTTTATCGCGGCCGAGACCGCTTGGCGTTAATCAATTCCTGCGGCATCAAACCCTCTGATTCCGCGAGCGATAACCGCTCTTTGACCGCACGTTCCACGCGCACCAGACCAACACGGAATTGGTTTTCCGCCATTTCGCCGACGCAGCGAATGCGCCGATTGCCGAGATGATCAATGTCATCGACCGTGCCGCGTCCGTTGCGCAGTTCAATCAAAATGCGCAGCGTGTCGATGATGTCGGAGCTATCACCTTGTTTCTGCAACCAATTTCTTGGAAAATTCGTCCGAACGTCCGCTGAAGTAGCGCCCGTCATAAATCACGCCGGGACCGGTTTCGGCATCGCGCCCAATGCGGCGGTTAAATTTCATGCGTCCCACGCCAGAAAGATCGTAACGATCAGGCGTAAAGAACAGATTATGAAAGAGATTCTGTGCTGCTTCTTTGGTTGTGGCGGTTCGCCGGGGCGCATCATGCGATAGATTTCAATCTGCGCTTCCAACTCGTTTGTGGTGGGATCAATGCGCAGCGTTTCCGACAGATACGGACCTTGATCGAGATCGTTTACAAACAGCGTTTCGAGCGTTTCGATGCCGCGTTGGAACAGCGTTTCCAACAATTCTGGCTGTGATTTCAGTATTCGCCTCAGCCAGCACGTCGCCAGTTTTAGGGTCTTTCTGCGTGTACGCGAGAATGCGCCCGAAGATGAATTCAATCGGACTTCCACCGCTCAACGCTGGATTCTGGAGTTCACGAATGTGTTTTTTGCGTCACGCGCCGCCCAGCGTCTACCAGCACGGTGTCACCGATTTTGACATCGAAGCTCACGGTTTCGCCGCGCAGTCGTTCTGGAACCAAATCCAACGTCACGGTGCGCCCAGCACTGCTGCTGCGCACGCGAAACATGTCCGTTTCAAAAAAGTGGCTGAGAATATCTTCCACGCCGTAACCGAGCGCCCGCAGCAAAATCGTCGCTGGCAATTTGCGACGACGGTCGATACGCACAAACACGTTGTCTTTCGGGTCAAATTCAAAATCGAGCCACGAGCCGCGAT
>NZ_PPGH01000021.1 GCF_002958735.1 Chromatium okenii
ACTTTCAAATAAAGCACGGGCATTTTTTAAGGTTCCGTTCGGCATTCGCTTTGGCGGTGGCGATACCAGCAAAGGCTTGGTCAAGAATGGCAACGATGCGGCGTTGTTCGTGGATTGGTGGAAGTAAAAAATCAAACTCCAGCACTTCGTTCATATTGGCACGAGGCATTCGCGCACCCGTACAAGTTGCATTGATACGATTAACAACGTCATCAGACAAAAACCAATATAATAAATACTCTCTCAAAAGGACTTGTGCAGGCTTTATTGGGAAAATTTCTGTAGAGCAATGACCATCAAAATCTGGTGCAAGTACTTTATTGAGATAAGGTCTCAAACGACCATAAAGAACGTGTTGTATCGAAAATTTGAACGTTGCACTTTTTACCGATTGCGGTTCAATTGAACCGTTGAAATATGCTGTATTTGATTCAATGTTTTCAAGTCCAACATAAGGGAGATTATCGTAAATACCTTGTATTTTATCGAAACTACACACTTCACCAAGTTTCTTTACTTGCCAGTCCGTTTTCATTACATTCCCTCGTTATTCGATCCCAGTAAATCACGAATCACTGCCAACACTTCTGCACTTTCCGCATCCAATGCAATCATCTCATCCATAATATCGACCGGACTACGATGAATGATTGCCTCACCACCATTCGGATTCTTCACTGATAAATCATAAGTATTGGAATCAATACCGGAAACATCCACGCTCCAGCTTTGCAACGAATCCGCTTGAGTCTTTTGCAATTCGACAAACGCTTTCAGATCATCGTCATTCAATGGATTCGTTTTACCGAGATTTCGCCCCGGATCAAGCTGGTAATACCACACTTGGCGCGTTGCAATACCTTTCTCAAAGAACAGCACCACCGTTTTAACACCCGCTCCTTGAAAGGTACCACCGGGACAATCAAGGACGGTATGCAAATTGCATGTCTCCAATAACAACTTACGCAAACTCACAGAAGCATTATCGGTATTTGATAGAAAAGTATTTTTAATCACCACTCCCGCACGACCGCCAACCCGTAGCATTTTAATGAAATGTTGCAGGAATAAAAACGCCGTTTCACCAGTACGAATCGGGAAGTTTTGCTGTACTTCTTTGCGTTCCTTGCCGCCAAACGGTGGATTAGCCAGAATGACATCAAACCGATCTTTCTCTTGAATATCCGCAAGATTCTCAGAAAGGGTATTGGTGTGTAGAATGTTAGGCGCATCAATGCCGTGCAAAATCATATTCATAATGGCAATGACATAAGCCAATGACTTTTTCTCTTTGCCGTAAAAGGTACGCTCTTGCAGAATTGTTAAATGTTCGGTAGTCAGATTGGGCTGTTTCCTAATAAAATCAAAGGCTTCGCACAGAAAACCCGCTGAACCAACTGCACCATCATAAATGCGTTCGTTAATTTGAGGATTCACCACCTGCACCATTGCGCGAATCAAAGGACGCGGCGTGTAGTATTCCCCACCATTGCGTCCAGCATTGCCCATGTTTTTAATCTTGGCTTCATACAGGTGCGAGAGTTCATGTTTTTCAGTCTGCGAACGAAAACGCAATTCATCAATGCGATCAATAATTTCCCGCAAGTTATAGCCGCTGTGAATCTTGTTTTTAATCTCTGCGAATATCTGCCCAATTTTATATTCAAGCGTATCTGCACCACTGGCACGTTGTTTGAATCCGCGCAAATAGGGAAACAATTCATTATCCACAAATTCACGCAAATCTTCACCATTCAATGCCAGATTGTGGTCAATGCCACCCAACATATCTTTTGGAGCTGCCCAAGATTCCCAACGGAAATCAGGATCAAGCAAAAAGGCATACGTTTCATTATTTAATTGTGCTGCCAAGGCGCGATCTTGTTCTAAACCATCTAAATACTTCAAAAACAATAACCATGAAGTTTGTTCAGTGTAATCAAGCTCAGTGGTGCAACCGGCTTCTTTCCTGAGAATGTCATCAATGGACTTAAAGGCTTGCTCAAACATCGTTGTAGTGACCGTTGAATAGACCGGGGAAAGGGCAATGCTGTTCACTGTACGGGATCGGCAGCCTGCTGTCCGCACATCTTGCACCAACTCGCCTGCCAACTGCTGCAATCTGAGCTGCAATCTGACCAGACTGTGACATCATCCGACATCGAGGGCGAATCAAAGTTATTTAATAGCATCACAACCATTCACCTTTCACAATCACCCTCCGCTAATCGTTGCCCTGAATTGATAAGTCGATTGAGATGACTCATAAAAGACCTTGGTAAAGGTTCACCAACTTCTAATTGAACAGCATCGGCAATCTGTGCCCGTGTTAAACCCTCGCAGCGCAGCTTCCATGCCATCAGCTTGATCTTGTCGTGGTACTTCACACCACTCTTCTTAACCTGTTGTTCAGACGCACTCAGATCAAAATCATTAACAGAATCAACAGGGTTATCTGTGGTAACAACAGGCTCAACTAAATTATCAGATAATTTGTTGTTGTCACTATCAAGCAATTCATATTGATGAACAGGCAATTCTTGTTGACAGTTATCAGATAATTTATTGATCACCTCATAAATTGCTGTTCCTAGATTCGGATCAATGGCTTGCAGACAACTGGCTACTTCCGGTGAAACCCAAACAGTGACCCGCTTCCAACCCTCTTCTTTTCGCCGATCACGCAAACGTTGCTGTTGAATACGGTTATTGGTTTGTTGTCTATTGGTCATGTTTGAATCGCTCAGAATGGGTGAAATTGAGAATGTTCTTAATGGTCTGACGATGCCAATTCTTGCCTCTCGGTTTATATCCTTGAGCAGTCAATACATCCGCAATCTTCTGTAATGATTGTCCGGTTGCCCGTAGTGTTTTAATCAATGTAATAATCTCTTGTTCAATCTCATCAATCACCAATTCTTTAGGATTCATTGGATGCAACTTGTATCCATAAGGCACTCCACCGGTGCGTTCACCTCGTGCTTTCTTTGAACTCAATGCCGCTGTCGTTCGGGCTTTAACCAAGAGAATTTCATATTCTGCAAAGGCATCGACAATCCGTCTCATCAAGCGGTTGGTTGGGTCATCACCTTCAGTACCTTCACCCGCAACACTGATGATCCTTGCTCCCCGTTTCTCAACCAGCCGTTCAATCATCGCAATCAAAACGGGATCACCCCGACACAGACGATCCCTTCGGGCAACCAGTAACACATCTCCGTTCTGCAATGAATCAAGTGCTGCTAATAACCCGGGACGTTTATGAAGGGATACATTCCCACTAATTCCTTCATCACTAAATACCGCATCAATCTTGTTGTTGAAGGCACGGCATTGATCTAGTTGGGCATCAATCCCAAACTCCTGCCACCCGGTCGAAGTTCGTAGATATGCAATTGTTTTTGTTGGCATTGTACAATTATCTGATAATTTAATGTGTTACATGATAAGAATTATCTGGTAATTTATCAAACGATCTTTAACTGACACAAGTTATCAATGATGATGAATAACAATGATGGTTATTGGATGGAGTAAAAGATGATTTATTAAGCAGGATTGAGAAAAGGGTGATGTCGAAGTACGCCCGTGCGTTGACCCACAGAACACTGCTGAGACAAGTGATGAGGTGTTCCGATGTCTTGGTATCGCAAAGTTTTTTTGCAGCAGCACTTGAAAAGAGAAAAACACCACCTATTTTCACGTTCCGTTTCAAGGAAGGGCTAGATCGGTGTAATTCTTAGATGACATAGATCGTGCAAGACCGTATTCATAGATTCATGGATGTTATGACAAGGATGTAGTAAGAACCTGCTTCATAGTTATCACGTTTAATGCAGTGCCCAACCCTTCAAGGTTGTATTGATGAAAAAAGATGCTTAAAGAAGTATACATTGTAGTGACAGCCCGAGTTCCGCTCCGGTCTTCTGAACGAACCAGTTATTGATCGGAGCACTACCCAATGATTCCAGTGCTCAGACCATCGGATATACCACGCTTGCGCGATGCAAACGTAACAGTTACTTCCACGTCATCATCGAGCTTTCCGAGAATTGCAATCATGCGATCCAACGTAAACCGGCGAAGTTGTGCTTTGCGAATCCTTGACAATTCAGAATACGAAGCCCCAGTAATTCTTACAGCTTCACGAATTGACCACTGACGCGCATCGAGAAGTGAAATAATTTTTGCAGCGGTAATCGCTCGCGCTTGTTCTAATCCAGCATTGGAACGCCCAAAGTCACGATAAACATTACCGCTTCCATGTATTAGTTCGAGATCATCATTCATATTAACGACCGCAGTGTAATCTCAAACACACCTCTATCAATACCCTTAAAAAGTTTCGCTTTATCTGATTTACTCCCTGCAGCGGCAATAGTAAGTGCATCTAACATGTCACTTTGTACGGCAGCGGGAAATGCTTCAAAGTCTTTACGCGCCGCCTTAATCCATGAAATTGATCTGATGTTTTGTATCATAGAAGTTTTAACGCAAGTCTTTTCCTTAAATCCTTAAAAGACGATTTCCTTAAATCTTTCCACGATTTTGTTTAACTAGATCAAAGCCTTCGCGTAACAGCTCCAACATGCTGATGCCGTGCGTAGCAGCGTAGGTCTTAAACTCACGGTGGAATGCTGGATCAACTTTGAAGTTCAGCGGCTTGAGATCGCCAGCTTGCGGTTGTTTCAGGTTATCTACTACTGCCATTAAAGAAGAGACCTGAGTTTTATTGGATGGAGGTGGTGGTTTAGCCATGTGTTGTATCCTGAGTGAATTGAGCAAGCTGATTCATTATTGCTTGTGCCACTGCATCAGCTTTCATTCTCAATGTTAAAAAAGCACATTCGGTTAATGCTTTGCCCGCATCATTCGCTCGCCGATAAGCAGTTCGTTCTAATAATGCAGTTGGAATAACATTGTATCCGGCTTGTTGCACATACATTAGACTTTCAGAAAGTTCAACTTGACTATCACCAACCCGACAAAACACCAATAAGATACGTTCTATTGCAATGCCCTTTGCAGTCAATTCATGTGCCAATAAAATGGTGGGTTCTAAATCATCAACAGATAAACCCGTAGGCAATACAATCAAATCACTGTGTTGAGCAATTGCCAATGTGCCACTATTGGATTGCGCTGCTCCATCAAAGATGAATAAATCATAATTCACTGCATCCGGTAGTGCTTTTTCAACAGTACGAAATCGCTCAACCTTAATTTCCGGCATCAACAATCCCTGCGCCCGCCGTTGTTGCCATTTGAAAACAGTGCCCTGACCAGGGTCGAGATCAGCAATTTTCACCTGCCAACCGTTAGCGGCATATTCACGAGCAAGCAACCGTGCCAGTGTACTTTTACCAACTCCGCCTTTTTGCGATACAAAACCGATGATCTGACCCATGTTGCGCTCACCTCAACTGTGGAGATTTGACGAGTCAAGTCGGAGAATAAAGCATGATTTCCTTTTTTACACAAAGAAAGATTTACGCTTTAACATAAATCAAGATTTACTGCTTTACGGAAAGAAGGATTTACACTTTAGAATATAAAACGATTTCCATCAATAACGATTTATGCCTTAATGTAAAAGATGATTTACCTAATTCGCTAAATCTTTAACTTGTTAACCTACTGTATAACCTAAACATTTATCTTGGTGATCGGTGATGTCTCGCTAAAATTCGCGTGATCGTTGCCGGATGAACCCGAAATAATCGAGCAACATCGGCGTTGGTTTTGTGCCCTGAAGTCACCATTGCGACCACTTCCCTGTTGTAATGGTGTCAATTTGAAGCGCCGTCCACCAATTCTTCCCTCTTTGCGTGCTGCCACCAAACCCGCTTGCGTCCGTTCACGAAGAATCTCACGCTCAAATTCTGCGAACGCACCCACCATTTGAATCATCAATCGACCGGCTGGAGTTGTGGTGTCAACCGGTTCAGTCAAACTTTGAAACGCAGCACCGGCATTGCCAATTTTCTCAAGAATCACCAACAAATCTTTCAACGAACGCGACAGCCGATCCAACTTCCAAACCACCACGACATCATCGGGACGCAAGTGATCCAACAACCGTTCCAGTTCGGGACGACTCCAACGACCACCTCCAACCTTTTCCTGAAAGATGCGCTCACAACCAGCAGCAGTTAACGCACTGATCTGACAAGCAATTTCTTGATCTTGAGTAGAAACACGAGCATAACCAAAGCGCATGAGCACAACCTCCATTAACGTTTAAGCACATTATGCAACCCGTTTATGCAACATTCTAACCCTTGAAAAACCATGGAAGTTCATTCAGAAAGTAAACGAGCGTTTGTGCAAGCCACACCGAAAAACCGAATGATGCGCAGTCAAATACTGAATGAACCTGAATGAATCATCACCGAATGAAACAATTAACACTGAACCAAAAAACCACCGATTAAACACAATCACCAAAGCAAATAACCACGCCGCAGATGAATTAAAACCGAATTGAAACAACCGCCCTAGAATTGAATTAAACCTGAATGAAAATGTAACCATTGAACAAACCAAAACCAGCAAAACGAATTAACTCGAACTAATTAACCCAACTCAAAGCTATTGAAAAAACCCAACCATCACAATTAAAAACCACAGACATCACAATAAACCAGAACCATCAAACACCCATTAAAACCGAATTAACTCTGCCAGTTAAACCAAACCAAAACAACCAAATAAAGAAATGAGTAAATAATTAAATAACGCAAACAAAATAAGCCCTGCTCTACCCAATTAAAAAACCCAATAAAACCTGAATTAAAACTGCACGAAACCCAACAACCAGCCCAAGCCCAACCCCACCAAAAATCACCCACCCGCCCAAATCAGAGTAGAATGCAGCTGTCAACATCAAGAATCGAACAAAGCAAGACCACCAAGACCACACCCCCGTAAAAACGCATGAGAAAGCCCTAGAGCCTTCCAAGCCGAAGCCTAACCACTTTTGAAGGGTCAACCCTCAAAAAAGCGTCAGACAGCGTTAGAACCCAAATTAACGCCACTAACCACATCGTCCTCAACCGACAAACCACAGTTATCAAAAACACACCCAACAGCAAACACAGCAGGGGATAACACGCCCAACAACACCCTACGGGGGCGGGTATACAAGGCGCGTTTTCGAGAAATCTCTTCAAATCAACATCTTGTTGCACCATCGCGCAATTGTCGATAATGGCATATCCATCTCAGTTGCGATCTCCTGATAAGTCATCCCCTTTGCCCGCATCTGCCTTGCCGTTGTCCGTTTATCTTCGTTACTAACCCGCACACCTGTCTTGGTGTAGTGATCGTCCCAACGCCCAGCATCAGCCTCTTTCTTATGTTGTGCCCGCAGCTCATCAGGAATAATTGCCCGCAACTGTGGTAATAACTCAGCCGGAATAATCGCCTGCATCCAATTGTATAAGGTTGAACGACGAAAGCGATAACGTGGATCAACTTCAATTCCATTCCATACAACCTTTTCACCGCGCATTGCTGCTTGTGCTCGCCGAATAATCGGGCGCATGGTGCGTCGCGCTTCTTTAACTGTTAATCCTGGTGTCCACATTTGCGCTGTCTTAATGATTTCTTCTTCAATACGATCATAGGGCACAAACCACGATAATGAAACACTGGCTAAAAATAACCATGTATCCCGATGACCTTCGGGAATACCACCGAGAAAATACCAATCCGCAATCTTCATTAAATCTTGATAAACTAAATACCAACGATGATAAATACTACCTTTATATTTACGACCTTCTCGTGCTGCACCTAAACTGCGTATTCGTGCTGACCTTGGCTTATTGGATGGTTTCCACTCCGGTCGTTCTCCTAATACAGCATCAGACAATTGATGCAATGTCCACCGTTTTCCTGTCAGTACCTTCGCCGTGACTTCAGCCCCGTTTTTGCTGTTGATCGTTCCGCACAAGCGCAGTACCCGAGTGCAATCCCTCGCTACCGGATCAGCTCCAATCGATGCGAGTGTTGCGATCAATTTGTTTTGCACCAGTTGCCAAACTGGTAAGGCTTTAGCTGGCACTGGCTTGATTAACCAATACAGGTGCATTCCGCGTCCGCTGTAGACCACTTGCGAGGGTGCAGGCAGCCTGGCAGCAATAAGTAGCTGTAATGCTTTATCAATATCGACACAACCATCTATATCGACATAACACGTCCGCAACGATGACAGCAGCGATACTCGTCGCCAGTGATGGAACTGATTGACAGTGAAATAACGGTCTTCTTGACCTTTTTGGGCAGCGAGGAATTGCGAAATCAGCGGTGAATCGGCGCGGTGTACTTGCCAGCCACCACTGGGTTTGCGCTTTTCCCAGAACACTACGACACCATGTGCTGGGCGTGGATGTACTTGGTCAAAATGACCTTGGGTGTTGAGGCGTTGTAACGTGAAGGGCTGTTGTTGTGCTTCGGAAATACAACCGGTGTTGAAAAAGTCTTTGTTTTCAGTGGTTTTATTGTCAAGTGCCATGTTAGCTACCTTGACGCAATCAACAAAAGGCTCTTTTTTACAAGGGGCGGATCGTGTAAACTTGAGCCTTAGTCAGCGCGGTTACTTTTGCTGTTTTGAAACGGATAAAACCGGATCAATTTGTTAAGTGTCAGCGTTGATTGCGTACAGTGAAGGCAAAACCAGAAACTTGTGTTGGGTCTGTTGGTTTAGCCGGTTAAAAGAATTTAGTATGTTATAAAAAAAGCCGGTTCATTACTGAATCGGCTTTTTGTTGTGTTGAATATGATTTTTTATCTAACATCATTTCTTAATCCTCTGTAGTGTTATTTTTAATATAACAGAAATTGTTATTTCATTGATCAGGCACAGTTGCCTTCACCTTCTTTTCAAACACCTGTAACGACGCTTCTTCCAACATCACAATCGTTCCGGCATCACTGCCAACTTGAGCACCCAGCTTGCCAGTCATTGCAGCAACCCATTGTGTCCAGTCAACTTGTGCCTTCTCCAGTTTCTTCCAGACCTTCGGCTTCAAAGTTGTCACCACCAACGCAGTGTCAGTCTGAACACCAATCTTCATCCCTGACTTAACGATAACAGGTTGCGGCAGTTCAGTAAACTTCACTGTTAATTCAAGGCGACCGCTCACGATACTCTCCGGGGTCAAGGGTGCATCAAGTGGTGGAACGGGTTTCGGTTCCTGTACTGCCTTGGGCTTTTTTACCTTCTCAATCTTCTTTATCTTAACCGGTTTTGGCTTGAGTGGTATAGCTAAACGTTGCGCAGAAATCAATGCCAGCCTCGCACGCGGACTGTCACACTCAGCTTCAGTCACCTCACCGGCGGGTTGTCCCAGCAGATCAACCCGTACTGCTCCCGGCTGTATTGATTGAAGATAGCGGATGCGTCCGCAATAACGACCCAACACATGCTTGATGTCAGACCGTTTGTGACCAGCAGCGATCAAGTCCTTGTGAATCCTCAACTTCAGTGGACGCGGACGAGCTAGATCAAAACAAGCCGGATAGAGTGCGATGATGTCGAGCTGTGGTGCCAACCAGGTCTGCACTGGGATTGTATCAGTGTCTGGCTCGTTGGGTTCGTCACTTGGCACTGATGGCTTCAAGTCATCCATTCGTTTGATTTGATTCAAGTTTATTGATTGTAAGGATCATAACGTTTTGCCATTACCCCAAAGCTGACGTATTCTATGCTTATTATAAGCCCTCCGGCGAGGGCAATGAAATCTAGCAAAGCGACAAAGGATCGCTGATCTACTCAATGTTCTTCGCGTCTGATAACAGATAGTGATCCTAATTGATCGATCACTATCAAAATGTAGTACTCAAATCAATTGAATGCGTACATTGCTTTAACATCATTAAACTGGGATTTAACTGCAAAAAGGATATTAGTATGAGAACCGCATTTTATAGTATTGTGAAGATTTCTTGGTTGTGTGGAATAATCTATGCTATGACGTTTACATCTCATGCCTTTGCTAAAGAAAGATATGTCTGCGCCACTGTTTCAAAGATTCTCGAAACAGAAAGTGAGGATTGTATGTATTTCATAGTAAAAGGGAAAACTGTGGATGGGAAAAATCTTAGCATTTGTATAGATGATGATGGTAATGATTTTTCAAAAGATTCACAGTTAGCACTCTATTCTTTTGAAAAGAATAAAAAAATATACATCCTTATTGACGGTGATAGCGTAAGGAAAATAAAGAAGAAATGTCTTTAGATGGTAACGAGTGAACTCACTTTACTTTATCCTGATCGATAATAACGCATTGTCGATCAGAAATTTGCTATTATTAGCTGTAATCTTTATTGTCAGGATACAACCTCTTCAATTCCACCCTGATAAAGGTATTTCTGAAACCCATTAAATACCCTTCTAATTTCATCCGGCTGACCAAGATTATCTATTGCATCTGTAAGTGAAGAATTATATTTAAGCAACAACAATGGCGTTAACTTCTTTTCATCCAATTCATCAACGCCTAAATCTACATAATGCGACAACACGAAATCAAGAAAAACCTGTTGTTGACTATTAAAGATCGCGCTGATCTGTGCCATTGCCCGCCCGACGCGCTCTTCTCGGGTGAGCGGTTGAGTAGCATAAGCGACATGCGCCAACACATCAAATAAATCGCTCTTCTCCGCGTTGATAAGTTGTTGCATTTCAAACAGTTGCTCTTTACCAAACCCTTTCTCAGCAAGTCCATCTAATAGCTTACGGCGTGTATCTGGTGCGCTCCACAAGGTGCGTAACTGGGTTTCATCATTGAAGAAGGCGGGCAGTGTACCGAATAACAGCTTCCAAAAACTGCTGCGCTGACATCGGTGTTCCATCTTGATGCCAAAAGCTGGTTGCCATCTGGTGTTGCAAGGTGCGCACCTTATCATCAGCCAGCTTCACCTTGAGCTTGCATTGACACACACAAGGGCGTTGCCCACACAGATAACAAGGTGGTGCTGGTTCCTGCACACCTTCGCGGGGACTACGGGAACCACTCACCGGTTCAATTGGTTCACCATCCCATTCGGGATCATTAAAATGTTGATGTGCCTGTACGAAATCATAAACAGTGAAATACTCTTTGCCCTCATATAACCGCGTTCCTCGTCCAATAATTTGCTTGAATTCAATCATGGACTTGATTGGACGCAATAACACAATGTGACGAATGTTGCGGGCATCAACACCAGTTGAGAGTTTGTGCGAGGTGGTTAAGATAGTGGAATGGTCTTTTCATTGTCTTGAAAGTCACGCAGATATTGTTCACCCAGTGCGCCTTCATCTGCCGTCACACGCTGGCAATACTGCGGATCATTACTCACCTTATTTTGGTTAATCAAGTCACGGATCATTAACGCATGTCCTTGATTTGCACAGAAAACCAGTGTTTTTTCATAGGGTTTAATCTGTGCCATGAATAATGAAACTAAGTAGGATTCCCGTTCTCTTATTTCAATAATACGATTAAAATCATTTATTTGATATGTTTTATCAATATCAACTTGACCTTCCAGCACCAGATCATCTGCGGTATAACAGTATTCATCTAACGTGGTGGTGATTTGCTTCACTCGAAACGGAGTTAAAAACCCATCGTTAATGCCGTCTTTCAATGAATAAATAAACACCGGCTCACCAAAATAAGCATAGGTGTCTACATTATCTTTGCGCTTTGGAGTGGCAGTTAAACCCAATTGCACTGCTGGAGTAAAGTAATCCAGAATGCCGCGCCATGAGCTTTCATCATTGGCACCACCGCGATGACATTCGTCGACAATAATGACATCAAAGAAGTCGGGGGAATAGTCACCAAAGTACGGTGCTGGCTGCCCATTTGCCGATGATCCACTCATAAAGGTTTGAAAAATGGTAAAAAAAAGATTCCCATTCGTTGGCACCCTGCCTTCTCTGCGAATATCTGCCGGTTCAATCCGAATCAACGCATCTTCGGGGAAGGCTGAAAAAGCGTTATAGGCTTGATTGGCAAGGATATTACGATCTGCAAGGAAAAGAATGCGCGGACGACGGGTGACTCTGTTGTGGTGTTTCCATGCGTGTAGATTCCAACGACTCTGAAATAATACCCAAGCGATTTGAAAAGCAATAAAGGTTTTGCCGGTTCCAGTGGCAAGGGTTAATAAAATCCTGTCTTGACCGGCAGTGATAACAGTTAGCACCTTTTTAATAGCAATATCTTGATAGTAACGCGGTTGGAAATAACCACCACGATCTTCAAACGGAATGGCAGCAAAACGTTCATGCCAAACATTGTGTTGATTAAAGGTTAAATCCCACAATTCTTGTGGTGTTGGATAGCGTTGAATTTCACCCTCAACACCAGTGCGCATATCAATTTGATAAATACCTTGCCCATTCGTGGCATAAGCAAAACGCACCTCTAATTTATCAGCATAATCTTTTACTTGTCCCACGCCTTTAGTGAATGCTTCATGCCACGCTTTCGCTTCAATCACTGCCAGCTTGTGATTGCGGTATTCCAACACATAATCAGCGAATAATGGTTGAGCGCGTTTCCCAGTACCTTGTAAACGTCCGAGTGTAATTGGATATTCACGCCGGATGCGACTATCTGGAATAACACTCCAACCCGCTGCTTTTAATGCAGGATCAATATAATCAGCGCGGGTTTCAGCTTCATTCATTACATACATCATCCGAATTGTGGTTCCGTACCGCGCCAATTTACGATCTACCGTTAGCAGAATGAGAGGCTCACTAATAGATTGTGCCACCAGCAAACGATCAAACGGGTCTTTATGATCGGTAAAGGTTGGTAATTGGCTGGCTTGCAAGATATGTGCATTGTCGATTGGCAACCAAGTGAAACCATCGGCAACCACTCGCTGACAAAATGTCGGCATATTCAAATCGAGTTTGCCTTGATTCACTTTAATCGCCATTTCCCATAACGAGGCACGACTGACATATACTGCTTCTGATGTGCTTTCGATTAAATCTTTGGCAGCAGCGGGCACTTTCTCAGGCATACCTTGCCACCACAAAATCAAATGCGTATCCAATAATAGGCGCATGAATTTATTGCCCTGCTGGTGGCGCGTGGTCGTTATCTGCGAGGCAATCAAATAAATCATCAATAGGGTCGTTAAAATCATCTGCCATCCAGATTTTCCCTTCCATGCTACCCGGTGGTGCGATTTTCAACGTGGTTGGTAGGCTGATAGCAGTGCGATTGGTTGTCCGGCACGGGCTATCACGACTTCCTTGCCTTGTTCGACCGCTTCTAATAAGCGGGAAAGGTGAGTTTTTGCTTCATGGATGTTGACTATTTGCATGAGATACCCTCGCTTGACTAAGCATTAGTTTAGTATGCTTAATACTGGAATGCAAGATTAGTATTTTAACGCATGTAAGCCAAAATCATGCCAGCTCACAAATTGCCACTAAATGCTTGATTTAAGAGGGATTTTTTCAAGTCATCAAGTGCGGTGAGTTTGCGTTGATAAATGGATTCGAGGTGCTGGGTTTCTTTATGCAAAGTATCAAATTGCAAGGTAAACTGAACTTGATTTTTAAGGTCAGGAAGCCACGATCTATATTCAAAAAGATATTCCCGATTTACCTTCGGCATTCCTGCACGAGCCGAACCTTGAACCGCATAATCAGTAAAGGATTTGCAAAGCAATAAATGAAAAAGGTAATCACGAGTAATTTCATTTGGAAATGGCATGAGTGGGTACATATCAGCACTGCATAAACCATTGAAATCGGGACGAGCTACTTTCATCAAGTACGGTCGAATCTTGCTGTAAAGAACCATTGATTTATCAAAAAGAAATTTACCTGAAATGAGACCCTCTTCACGAGCAGTCTTGAGATCAACAAAGCAACCCTTTTTTGATTCAATGTTTCCCGCACCAACGTGAATCAAATCAATAAAATTATCTTTTCGTGGATCAACAAGTCTGGATGTGATAGAACAAATATCTCCCAACTTTTTCTCAACCCACCCCTCACCACGTTCTGTGAAAACAGATTGTAGATGACTTTCAAATAAAGCACGGGCATTTTTAAGGTTCTGTTCGGCATTCGCTTTGGCGGTGGCGATACCAGCAAAGGCTTGGTCAAGAATGGCGACGATGCGGTGTTGTTCGTGGAGTGACGGGAAAGGAATAATCTGCGCTTTTATATCACCATCAGTAACCGCTGGATAGCTTGCTCCTTTCTGAAGAATTCCCATATTTTTGGTGAACTTTTCAGTAAATAAAAAGTAGAAAATAAAACGATTGTTAATTTCTGGTTTAGGTCTAATAACAAAATAACCCGTACTGCAAATTTGTTTATCAAGATGTTCTGGGACAATAGCAATTCTTTGCAAGGTGGGACGAATAGTTGCAAAAATGATGTCATTTTCTTTTACAACTTTCCTAGCTCGACTGGGTGCAGCAGAGCCTTTGATGCGTTGGGTTTCTTCAATTTGAAATGTTGAATTAGAAACACTAGAAACATCAATATAATTAAACATCCATTCTGGTGATTGAGAAGGGTTAATTGTTTCGGTCTTTTGCAGAACATCACCAAGTTTCTTTACTTGCCAATCCGCTTTCATTACATTCTCTCGCTATTCGATCCCAGTAAATCACGAATCACTGCCAACACTTCTGCACTTTCCGCATCCAATGCAATCATCTCATCCATAATATCGACTGGACTACGATGAATGATTGCCTCTCCACCATTAGGATTCTTCACTGATAAATCATAAGTATTGGAATCAATACCGGAAACATCCACGCTCCAGCTTTGCAACGAATCCGTTTGAGTCTTTTGTAATTCGATGTCAAGACCCGAGAGATTGTAGACCTGTTTTTTGAAGCGTTCAGGTTCCTTCTGTTGCCAGTTTTTCAACGCTTGCACCGGTGACACATGTCCAAGGGCTTTTTGGGGTATCTGATGGTTATACATCTGCACATAATGGTGCAGCGTTTTTTCTAAATTTTGTGCAGAATCAAAGCGCGTCGTCGCCACCACCTCGGCAATCCGTCCGTTAAATCGCTCGACCATGCCGTTCGTTTGCGGATGCGAGGGCGGAATTAGGCGATGCTCAATCTGGTGTTTTTTACAAACTAAATCAAAGCGATGGCGACCAGTCGGTTCGCGTTCACCGGTGGCGCAGAAACGATCCGTAAACTCCTTACCGTTGTCGGTCAACACCTTTTCCATCTTAAACGCGGCAGCAGCGATCACTTGCTGGAGAAACGCGCTGGCGTTGGCGGCAGTTTTCTGAGCAAAAACTTTGGCATAGACCCAACGCGTTGCCCGATCAATGGCGACAAAGAGGTAGCATGACTTTTTCATCCGGCATTTAGGGAGGTATTTAATATCAATGTGGATAAAACCGGCGCGTAATCTTTGAACTGTTTAGGCGGTTTTTTCGCACCTTCTTCTTTTGGAATCAAGTCTTTAAGGTTGGAGACGTGGTGGCGACGTAAACAACGCTGTAGCCCTGAGCGCGACACTCAGGGTTAAAACAGGTGCGCAGCACGACCAGCAAGTCATCTGGGTACGGCGATCAATTCTTCCAATGGTTTCAAAGTGGTATGTAGATGATGCGGACAATGAGACGCATCGTCAGTGGTCTCGCGGTGACGCCATTTGCGCACCGTCGCTCGATTCAGATGATATTCGCGGGCGAGTCACGCTCAGATTTAGTGGAATGTTGCAGTTCACGCCGGATCGCGGGAGTTGTGCGGGCATTTTTGTGTAAATTCAAGTTCATAGCATCAATTCTCCTCTGAGTGCCCCCGATTAGCGATGTAGGGCGCGGTGGTGAATGTCCGTGATGACGGCTTGCAAAGCCTCTCGTGCTAAAAATAGTGGGTAGCTGCGTTGCGGAATATAATCATACGGTTCCTGACAAGCTCGTCCCGTGCAATGATTGCAGCAGCCTCAGTCACTTCACCAGCGGGTTGCCCCTGTAAATCAATCCGTGCCGTACCGATTCGCATCGCCTTGAGATAAGCGATGCGCTGGCAACGGAATTGACCAATTTTGAAGCGTGACCCGCCGCCAGCAAGTCTTGACGAATACCGACTTTCAACGGGCGTGGTTTCTTCAGGTTAAAGCAGTCGGATAAAGCTCAATGAGCTCACGCTGCGGAGTGCGTTTGGGTTGTGCTTCGGGCTTATCGTTCAAATCATCTATCTGCGCGATTCTGTGTTTCAGGATATTCTGCGGTATATTGGCGGCATGATATACGAGTTAACGCCATAACTATCCGTGATGGGTTCATCCGCCACTAAATATCTAACAAAATCTATACAAAAGCGTACAAATCTAGCTTTGATATATTCACACCGTCAACGCAAAAGCCATGATGAAACTATGGTCTAACTTTGCTCTGGTGTGCATTTAAGGTCAGGCTGTAACGTGTCCAGACCATGTCTTTCGATACGAAAATGAAGTTTTACAATCTTGAGTTTGGTTTTCGCTCGACGGTTTGACCACTTCACTTTTTAGTTAAAGCGTAACACACTTTCACCTAATTTTTTCCATAAGTATAGATTTTAGTAGATATGTATAGATTATTGCAAGCTGTTACTTACCCATCACGGACATTATGGTTGCTTCACCTCCGAAAGTGGCAGAAATAGCGTGTTAGAACTGTGCGGAAAGGGATGGAAACCTTGAGCGAGATAAAACAGGGTTGCTGCTTCAGAAAGCGCATGAACTAGAAGTGCTTTAACTCCAACAAATTCAGATACCTGCACTGTGCGCAAGATGGCATCTCGCAATAATGCCTTGCCCAAACCCTGACCGTGCCAATGACGATCCACTGCTAAACGACCTAAGACCATCGCGGGAATAGGATCAGGCATATTCCGGCGCAAGTGACCTGGTGCTAAATCACTGGCAATCGAGGCAGTTGCCAAACAGTAATAACCAATCACTCGGTGTTCAACATCAATCACATAGGTGCGAGATGCGCCCCGACCTTCATTGCGAACTGCCCGTTGTTGTAACCACTGATCAAGACTGGGTTCACCGCTATCAAACTGGGTGAGATCGTGGTGAATCGTCAAACGTGTTGGAGCACTACAAACTGCCATTTCATGTTTCCCAAGGCACTGTCATAGTCATCAGCTGCCGCAGCTTGGGATTGTCACTCGGCGGCGCATCCAATAACAGTTGAACGGCTTGGAAACTTTCAGTGTCGAGTGTCAACACGCGCTGATCCAACAACACTTCTTGCGCTTCACGACAAGCGGTTTCTAATACAAATTCTGAGCGAGTTTTACCCAATAACTCAGCAGCTTGATCGATGAGGTCGCGCTGGCAACGTTGCGCACGAATGTTGATATTCGTATTGCGGATTGAGTGATTCACTGGATGATTCTCGATATTGATTGATGCCATTGAAGATGCTTGATAAAGCATATCATCGACCTGTAATTAAAATGTCAACGCAATTGATAATGCTCCTTTAACCATACACTGATGATGGATGTCTCGACAAATCCATACCAGTATTACAGAATGAACTTGAAATAATCGAATAACATTGACATTTCTTAAAACACCTGACTTGCTCTTTTAATCCATGAAGTCAGCCCAAAGAAATACTTTTTTAACTAAAACCTTTTTTACTTAAATCGTTATTTCCTTAAATCTACCATGATAACGAAAGGTTTATTTCGTTAAATCTTTTTCCTGAAATCCTTAAAAGACGATTTCCTTAAATACGCCTTTCCTTAAATCTTTCCACGATTTTGTTTAACCAAATCAAAGCCTTCGCGTAACAGCTCCAACATACTGATGCCGTGCGTAGCAGCGTAGGTCTTAAACTCACGGTGGAATGCTGGATCAACTTTGAAGTTCAGCGGTTTGAGATCGCCAGCTTGCGGTTGTTTCAAGTTATCTACTACTGCCACTGGAGAAGGAACAGAAGTTTTATTGGATGGAGGTGGTGGTTTAGCCATGTGTTGTATCCTGAGTGAATTGAGCAAGCTGATTCATTATTGCTTGTGCCACTGCATCAGCTTTCATTCTCAATGTTAAAAAAGCACATTCAGTTAATGCTTTGCCCGCATCATTCGCTCGCCGATAAGCAGTTCGTTCTAATAATGCAGTTGGAATAACATTGTATCCGGCTTGTTGCACATACATTAGACTTTCAGAAAGTTCAACTTGACTATCATCAACCCGACAAAACACCAATAAGATACGTTCTATTGCAATGCCCTTTGCAGTCAATTCATGTGCCAATAAAATGGTGGGTTCTAAATCATCAAAAGATAAACCCGTAGGCAATACAATCAAATCACTGTGTTGAGCAATTGCCAATGTGCCACTATTGGATTGCGCTGCTCCATCAAAGATGAATAAATCATAATTCACTGCATCCGGTAGTGCTTTTTCAACAATACGAAATCGCTCAACCTTAATTTCTGGCATCAATAATCCCTGCGCCTGCCGTTGTTGCCATTTGAAAACAGTGCCCTGACCAGGGTCGAGATCAGCGATTTTCACCTGCCAACCGTTAGCGGCATATTCACGAGTAAGCAACCGCGCCAATGTACTTTTACCAACTCCGCCTTTTTGCGATACGAAACCGATGATCTGACCCATGTTGCGCTCACCTCAACTGTGGAGATTTGACGAGTCAAGTCGGAGAATAAAGCATGATTTCCTTTTTTACACAAAGAAAGATTTACGCTTTAACATAAATAAAGATTTACTTCTTTACGGAAAGAAGGATTTACACTTTAGAATATAAGAGGCTGTATAGAAACTAACCGCTAAAATAAAATTAGTTAATTGTCAAAAAAAGTCGGTTAAAAATTGGGTTCATACGTTATCTGATTATTGCAAATATGCCGGAGCAGCAAACGACCAGATGCAAGATAAACTTGTGCTTCGCTTGAAGTTGGCTTGCGCTCGTAATCTTTACTCAATCGACGTGATCGCCCAAGCCAAGCAAATGTTCGCTCGACGACCCAACGGCGAGGTAAAACATGGAAACCTTTAACTCCTTTTTTCTTATTAACAACTTCAAGCGTACAATTAAATTTGGATAAAACCCAGTCAAACAACTCGTCACCAGAATATGCGCCATCAGCCCAAATAATTTTGACGGTGTGGAGTAGTAAAAATAAATTAGTAATCACCTGACGTGCTGCTTTACCATCAAAAATGTTGGCGGCATGTACCAAAACAACAAGCAGATAACCCATTGTATCGACAATAATATGTCGTTTTCGACCTTTAATTAACTTGCCACCATCAAATCCTGAATCTATCGACGATTCCGGACTACCTTTGACACTTTGGCTATCAATGATCACCCCCGTTGGATCTGGCATTCGGTCTTTTTTTTTGCGCAAACGCCGACGCAGTGCCGTATTGATTTTTTCGAATGTGCAATTATCAGTCCACTTGTTGTAATAATAATTAACAAGGTGGTAAGAAGGAAAATCCTTTGGTAAATGCCGCCATGTACAACCCGTTTTATTCAGATAAAAAATGGCATTCATAATTTCACGAAGATCACTAGTTCGCGGACGTCCTGTTGTATAAGGTTCGATTTCTTCAAGGATGAGCCTGAGGATTTCCCATTCGTCGTCTGAGAGGTCACTTGGGTATCGTTCAGCGGACTGACTATTGTCTGAGATCATTTCAAAATCTCCAAATAGAAACTGCCTGTTTTTAACAAAATCAATTCTTAAGTCAATATTTTTAACATTAAAATCAGAAACTTAGTTTTTAGACAGCCTCTAAAACGATTTCCATCAATAACGATTTATGCCTTAACGTAAAAGATGATTTACCTAATTCGCTAAATCTTTAAGTTGTTAACCAACTGTATAAATTAAACATTCATCTTGGTGATCGGCGATGTCTCGCCAAAATTCTCGTGATCGTTGCCGGATGAACCCGAAATAATCGAGCAACATCGGCGTTGGTTTTGTGCCCTGAAGTCACCATTGCGACCACTTCCCGCTGTTGTAATGGTGTCAATTTGAAGCGCCGTCCACCAATTCTTCCCTCTTTGCGTGCTGCCACCAAACCCGCTTGCGTCCGTTCGCGGAGAATCTCACGCTCAAATTCTGCGAACGCACCCACCATTTGAATCATCAACCGACCGGCTGGAGTTGTGGTGTCAACCGGTTCAGTCAGACTTTGAAACGCCGCACCGGCATTGCCAATTTTCTCAAGAATCACCAACAAATCTTTCAACGAACGCGACAACCGATCCAACTTCCAAACCACCACGACATCATCGGGACGCAAGTGATCCAACAACCGTTCCAGTTCGGGACGACTCCAACGACCACCTCCAACCTTTTCCTGAAAGATGCGTTGACAACCAGCAGCAGTTAACGCACTGATCTGACAAGCAATTTCTTGATCTTGAGTAGAAACACGAGCATAACCAAAGCGCATGAGCACAACCTCCATTAACGTTTAAGCACATTATGCAACCCGTTTATGCAACATTCTAACCCTTGAAAAACCATGGAAGTTCATTCAGAAAGTAAACGAGCGTTTGTGCAAGCCACACTGAAAAACCGAGTGATGCGCAATCATTAACCTGTCAAATACTGAATGAACCTGAATGAATCGCCAAATAAAAAACAATTAACACTGAACAAAAAAACCACCGATTAAACACAATCACCAAAGCAAATAACCACGCCGCAGATGAATTAAAACAGAATTGAACAACCGCCCTAGAATTGAATTAAACCTGAATGAAACTGTAACCATTGAACAACCAAAACCAGCAAAAACGAATTAACTCGAACCAATTAACCCAACCTCAAAGCTATTGAAAAAACCCAACCATCACAATTAAAAACCCCAGACATCACAATAAACCAGAACCATCAAACACCCATTAAAACCGAATTAAACCTGCCAGTTAAACCAAACCAACCAAATAAAGAAATGAGTAAATAATTAAATAAAGCAAAAAAATAAGCCCTGCTCTACCCAATTAAAAAACCCAATAAAACCTGAATTAAAACTGCACGAAACCCAACAACCAGCCCAAGCCCAACCCCACCCAAAAATCACCCACCCACTCCAAATCAGAGTAGAATGCAGCTGTCAACATCAAGAATCGAACAAAGCAAGACCACCAAGACCACACCCCCGTAAAAACGCATGAGAAAGCCCTAGAGCCTTCCAAGCCGAAGCCTAACCACTTTTGAAGGGTCAACCCTCAAAAAAGCGTCAGACAGCGTTAGAACCCAAATTAACGCCACTAACCACATCGTCCTCAACCGACAAACCACAGTTATCAAAAACACACCCAACAGCAAACACAGCAGGGGATAACACGCCCAACAACACCCTACGGGGGCGGGTATACAAGGCGCGTTTTCGAGAAATCTCTTCAAATCAACATCTTGTTGCACCATCGCGCAATTGTCGATAATGGCATATCCATCTCAGTTGCGATCTCCTGATAAGTCATCCCCTTTGCCCGCATCTGCCTTGCCGTTGTCCGTTTATCTTCGTTACTAACCCGCACACCTGTCTTGGTGTAGTGATCGTCCCAACGCCCAGCATCAGCCTCTTTCTTATGTTGTGCCCGCAGCTCATCAGGAATAATTGCCCGCAACTGTGGTAATAACTCAGCCGGAATAATCGCCTGCATCCAATTGTATAAGGTTGAACGACGAAAGCGATAACGTGGATCAACTTCAATTCCATTCCATACAACCTTTTCACCGCGCATTGCTGCTTGTGCTCGCCGAATAATCGGGCGCATGGTGCGTCGCGCTTCTTTAACTGTTAATCCTGGTGTCCACATTTGCGCTGTCTTAATGATTTCTTCTTCAATACGATCATAGGGCACAAACCACGATAATGAAACACTGGCTAAAAATAACCATGTATCCCGATGACCTTCGGGAATACCACCGAGAAAATACCAATCCGCAATCTTCATTAAATCTTGATAAACTAAATACCAACGATGATAAATACTACCTTTATATTTACGACCTTCTCGTGCTGCACCTAAACTGCGTATTCGTGCTGACCTTGGCTTATTGGATGGTTTCCACTCCGGTCGTTCTCCTAATACAGCATCAGACAATTGATGCAATGTCCACCGTTTTCCTGTCAGTACCTTCGCCGTGACTTCAGCCCCGTTTTTGCTGTTGATCGTTCCGCACAAGCGCAGTACCCGAGTGCAATCCCTCGCTACCGGATCAGCTCCAATCGATGCGAGTGTTGCGATCAATTTGTTTTTTGCACCAGTTGCCAAACTGGTAAGGCTTTAGCT
>NZ_PPGH01000022.1 GCF_002958735.1 Chromatium okenii
CCAAGGGTTAATGTCGTATCACGAGGTTCGATTAAATCGAATTGATATAAGTGACGCATGTTTTTGATCCTAAAAGGGTTAAAAGGAATGTCATCATCATTGAATTGACTCCATTCAGCAGGTATTGCCGATGGATTCATATCAGTGGGTAATGATTCATCATCATCGCAATAGAGCCGTTGGATTTCTTCATAATCAATAGTCGATATATGAAGGGAACCAATAGGTTGGTTGTGTTGCAGTTATTTCAGCATAACAACTCCTGATCAATTCGCATCATCAATTGAGAGATATAAAAAAAGGCTGACGAAATGCCAGCCCTCAGTGGGTTAAAACCAGTAATGAATTAACGCAAGGTTAAACTCACACCAGTTTCAAGGTGAACTCCGGGAATGGAATCAACTCCTAAACGAAGTTTGTTCCTGCATCCAATTCTTACGAATATGGTCAAGGTCTCAAACTTCCTTGAATTGATCAGGGATCATTGATTCATCGTCCACAATGATTTCGAGCGGGTGTCTTACGAAGCCGGACAACGATCTGATTACTCTTCAGTTCAGTCTTGTTGACTTTCTGGAGTTGAGTTATCAGATAATTCCGCAGGAACTCAGAACGTGATTCAAGTTGTTTGCGCCGGAACGAATAATGTTCTCTGTTGCTTTAACAGCTTCAGCTTCCAGTTCTAATTCACGGGTATAACAAGCCACTGCTAATGCCTTGTCCGTGAAACTGGTCATCCAGTTGCAATTGATCCAGTGTTCTTGCCACCAATTGGTGAAGCGTTGCTGGTCATCATAATCAGATTCATCAATGACAGAATGTCACGATAATCATCGGCAATCTGGTATAGGGTAATACTCATATCGTTCTCCTCATTAAAACGGATGTCATCTTCAGTGGTACTGGGGGATGAAACATGCGAGGTTCATGGGGAATACACTTAACAGCCCGGTAAATGCCGGATCAGTAGGTATTGCGTCGAGACGAATTGAGATTCGTTCTCCATATTTGGATTCCTCAATAGTGAGTCGTTCAACAGCGATCCAAACTTTTTTATCAGAATGGTCGGAGGAGGACAGATACTTTTTTCCGTAAGCGATATTAAATACACGTTTATCTAAAACATGTTCCATGATGTTCTCCAAAGTTGATTAAGCTGCGGCAGAAAGTTCTGGCAGTTTCTTCATAACGAAGTCAAACAATGCAACAGGCAGTTCATTCAAGGATCGTATTGATCCTAATGATTTTGCTGATGCAATCTTATTGCAGTAGCAATGAATCGTTCTTTATCCAGATTCAACTTAGTAAGTTGATTGGATAATTCACGATGTTGCGCTTCTGTAATACAAGTTGAAGATGAAGTTGAGGGTTTATTCTCATTCATCGTTCTCAGGTTTTTCATATCTCAAGGTCTTGTGTAAAGACTTCAGAGAGACCCGCTAATCTTAATACGGAATCAATATGGGCCGATTTCTCAGCCATCTTGAGCGACTTATTAATGTCACCATAATCTTGTTTAAGACTACGGGCTCCAACTCCATCAGCGAGGGTTTGTCCGTGAATGTTTTTCAACTCACAACGCACCATCACATATTCAGGTATCAAACCTTGTAAAAAGGCTTGTTCTGTTTCCTTCAGTGAAGGAAAGTGAACTGTTATTCCTAACATCCCGCAAATCTTCTCAGCACCGGTTTGAATAAACTGGGCTTTGAAGGTCCACGTTTGGTTGGAATAGAACCGTAATCGATACCTTCTTTCAAAGATGACCGAATCCAATTCAGTAACAGTTGTCTGTTCTCACTTCTTCGCGCCAGGTCGTTTTTGAATACCGTTGTGGGAGTATCTAGCGGATTTATTGCTAGATTAGTTGACTCATCATCAATGACGATAGCCATTTCTTGGCTCGACATAATTGACTCCATAAAAAGAGACAATCAAATCGGCATTCCCGTGAAGGAACACCGATTTGATCAGGGATATCTTGGCTGACACAAATGCGTGAGCATTCATGGCGGAGGCACAGCGCAAGAAAAGTTTAAGGAAGTGGAGTAATAAAAAGTGTAAACACCATTATTAAACATCGTCCTTAATTATATAATATCTATATCAATTTTTGAAAACCCATTTCATATGCTCAGAACATATACAGAGATAATCAATCAGAATTGAATAGATTGATTGTTACCATAATTAGTTTTCAAAGGCGCGGGGGTGGTAGGGTAAGGGCAGCTAACCCTTTCCTAGGTTTCCCAGGCATGGTTTGCGGGTGAGGGTAAAAAAAAGCCTCCCTGCTGAGAGGGGGCGGGTAGTGGGATCAAACTATTTTGTGAATGATTAAATAATATCTAAGACTTCTTTATTAAAATCTTTTGTAAAACTTTCAATATCAAATCCACAATCATCTGAATCTAAACTATCGGATTCTTCTGGTTTAACTGGATTAAGATGTTGATTTAATGCGTCGAGCCAGAATGTTGGATAAGCATTTTTAGTTTTCAAAAACATTAAAGTCACTAATACGTGGATGAATTTGAATGGTTTCTGAAGGACGACCCTTAGTGTCTGAGTTGTGCTGTACGCGCACCCAGCCATGTTGTTCTAACACTTCAATAGCTTTCTTGATTTCATCAGTATCTTTTAGTCCGCTCCAACCTTTATTTTTCATTTCCCAGATGCTAAATGAATTATGAGCGCACCACTTTTCATCTTTTCTAATAACATTTTAGTGGTGTCTGTTAAGGCACCATTTTTTTTCCACACCGTACAATGCGAATGCGTGAGTTTCGAGATATTCACACCAAGCAATTGCCCGTAATACATTTTCTGTCTGAATAAAGTTTTGATTTGAATAATCTAAATATCCGCTGACTAAATCAATAATATGAAAGAGCAGTGCTAACTTAGCCATTAACGAGCCATATTTAGCTAAGTGATTTCCCAATGCTTCGTGAGGTAAACTACCATCACGGAGACGATTTTGTAACTCATCTTCCCAATTATTGAAATAAGTTTGTGCTTCTGATGAAAATCCATAACCAATGTAATTATCTTTTTTGCGTAAATCAGAGAAGCTATTCGGTTGAAAGCGATCAATCTTTTCCAATAAATCATTAACCTGTTTCTGGAACGTTTCATTTGGCTTGACATCATGTTGGACATAACGATCAATCTTTGGACAAACCATCAATTGAAACCTTGGCACTAAACCATCTGCTTCATGTCCATTGTTAAGACTGCCACGGATGTACTTTGAAAACGCACCAGGTTGTGTCGTACCAATAAGCGACAGACACACTTGATCAATAACAACTGATTCACGACTCAAACGCTCAACAGTATAAGCGTTTGTCCCGTTCCAACCTTCGAGATAAAAACCCCGATCACTTTCATGTCCTTTCTTTTCAAAAGAACTGATTAACGAAACCACTTCATCCCTCAAAACTAACGTGCCATTCGGGTTGTCTTGAAGAATCACCTGAAGCATTTCAATTGTTGTGTCTTGCGTATAATACTTTTTCCAAGGGGCTTTTTTAGGTGCTTTATGATACAAAGCATCTAATGCCTGTTGAGCTGCTGCCACCGAACTAGCATTGTTGTTAGTCGGCTTTGTTGCTGAATTGGTAGTTATTGATGAATTAATAGCCTTTTCTAATACTTTTTCTGCAGCTTTGATCTTGATTTTATGGACATTCTCATCCGCAGCGAACTGCTGCATATCCTGTTTATGTTGCTCATTAGCAGCTTTTTGTGACTTTTGTAAATAACCCAAAGTAGACATTAAAGCTGGAGTTTTCTTAACTCCGGGTGGACCAACTAATAATCCCCATACATTAGCGGGTACGACCCAAGTGTTATCATACTGTTAGGAAAAGCGACTACTTTATGACCGATTAAAGAGCCAATAACAGTTAGTATTGATACTGTCGGGAAATCAACTGGAACTTGCATCCGCGTAGATATATCCATTAAAAAACCACGCAATGGTTCGGGAATCAGTATTGGATCGAGTGGAGCAATACCTTGACGAGGTAAAGGTTGCGGGTCTGACCAAGGTTCTTGAACATCGCGCATCTTATTCTGCCAATCGGTTCTTTAAGATCACGCAATGAATGCCAGTTATGATGATGACAAGAGGCACTGAAACACTGCGCAGAGATTGCACCATTAGCAAGTTGCACGATTGATGCTTTCTGACCATGTGCTGGGTTCCAAGGACAATCAATCTTCCAAATCCGTGCTCCTGGTGTACTGAGCCATTGTTCAGCTTCACCAGCTTCAGGAAAGTAATTCATTAACCATTGATCTAACCAATTTTGTCCATCTTTAGCTTTAATCGGTGTTGATACCGATGTCTGAACTGGTGTGAGTACCGAGTTCTGACTAGTGTTCTGAATTGACAAAGGCTTGAAGTTTGGCAAGTTCCAATGGAATGATCGAATCGGGAACCGCTAATAACTTAGCTTGACGATGGATAATTCCCATTTCAGGAACTTCATCACCTTTACATGCTGTTGTGCCATAAAGTTTGGAGATGCGACTTGGGTTATAAACCGTTGGGTCAACCTTGACTATATCGGTATCAAACTGCTCGGCAAGCACCTTTAATGTGTCTTTAATCAAGGTGCTATCATTAGTAGATTCTGCCAACCGATAGATTAGATGATAACCATTACCTGAATCAGCACTGATAGGTTCGGGAAAGCCATGCGTTTTAACTAACTCTGTCCAGATTTGCTAACTACACCTTGTGCTGCCAGTTTCTGCTCATCAGTGGCAGATGTTCCACTAAGCCGTACCGGATCAATGTCAATTAAGAGTGTTATCTGTGCTGTAATGTCTTTATCACCCACAGCCTCATTTTTACGTGCTATGCGTAACCGATTATTTGCACGTGCCAGTAAGGTTGGATCAACTGGGTTGAGTGTGTAGTAAATACCACTTGCTGCGGTGACCGAGCTAATTCTTTGACTGCTAGATCAGGATCATTAAAGAAGCCAGAGACAATGCCAGTGTAATCTTTACCATCTAATTGAGCTTGCAATGCACGAATTTCAAAAGTGTTTCCAGAACACATCATTTGCAGGGTCTTTTTGACCTCTTGCAGATCATAATTAAACTTCTTCATTAAAATACCCTAATAAAAATAGTGTGAAAGTCTTGTGTGTTTAACACGGTTCGTCATATATCGCACCATTGAGGCTTTTACCCACAACGGAGAAGCTAAAGCGCTTCTGTTTGAATTACATCTATATGAAAGTTGAGCTTGGTTTGTAACGGGTAAAAATCACGTTGTTGTAGGCTTTTCATGGTTTCCTAGGCATGGTTTGCCCGAGTGGCAACGATCATCCCATCCCCCGAGTTGCCCTTGTGCTCAACATGCCCCGCAGTGCCAGGTAAACCTTGGAAAGGTCGGCTGGGCAGTGCCGATCCGGGATGCCCGGCTTGGATGACACAGATGCAGTGATTCATAAATTCATGGATCACAGATGCTCGGTTGCACTTCATCGCTCTTTCGCTTGTCTCAGCAGTGTTCTGTGGGTCAACGCACGGGCGTACTTCGACATCACCCTTTCCTCAATCCTGCTTAACGCATCCTCATTGACCTCATCGAATAGCCATTATTGTCATTCATCATCATTGATGACTTGTATCAGTTAAAGATAATTTGATAAATTACCAGATAATTCTTATCATGTAACACATTAAATTATCAGATAATTGTTACAATGCCAACAAAAACAATTGTATATCTGCGAACTTCGACCGGGTGGCAGGAGTTCGGGATTGATGCCCAACTTGATCAATGCCATGCCTTCAACAACAAGATTGATGCGGTATTTAGTGATGAAGGAATCAGTGGAACTGTATCCCTTCATAAACGTCCAGGGTTATTAGCAGCAATTGATTCATTGCAGAACGGAGATGTGTTGCTGGTTGCCCGAAGGGATCGCTTGTGTCGGGGTGATCCCGTCTTGATAGCGATGATTGAACGGCTGGTTGAGAAGCGCGGAGCAAGGATCATCAGTGTTGCGGGTGAAGGCACTGAAGGTGATGACCCGACAAACCGCTTGATTGTCGATGCCTTTGCCGAGTATGAAATTCTCTTGGTTAAAGCCCGAACGACAGCGGCATTGAGTTCAAAGAAAGCACGAGGTGAACGCACTGGTGGAGTTCCTTATGGATACAAACTGCATCCAATGAATCCTAAAGAATTGGTGATTGATGAGATTGAACAAAAGATTATTGTATTGATTAAAACACTTCGGGAAACCGGACAATCATTACAGAAGATTGCGGATGTGTTGACTGCCCAAGGATACAAGCCACGAGGCAAGAATTGGCATCGTCAGACCATTAAGAACATTCTCAATTTCACCCATTCTGAGCGATTCAAACATGACCAATAGACAACAAACCAATAATAACCGTATTCAGCAACAACGCTTGCGTGATCGGCGAAAAGAAGAGGGGTGGAAACGGGTCAGTGTCTGGGTGTCGCCAGAAGTCGCAACTTGTCTGCAAGCCATTGATCCGAATCTAGGAACGGCAATTTATGAAGTGATCAATAAATTATCTGATAACGATCATAACAAATTATCTGATAATTTAGTTGAGCCTGTTGTTACCACAGATAACCCTGTTGATTCCGTTAATGATTTTGATCTGAGTGCGTCTAAGCAACAGGTTCGGAAGAGTGCTGTTAAGTACCACGACAAGATCAAACTGATGGCATGGAAGCTGCGTTGCGAGGGTTCAACACGGGCACAGATAGCCGATGCTATTCAATTAGAAGTTGGTGAACCTTTACCCAGGTCGTTTATGAGTCATGTCAATCGACTTATTAAGGCAGGGCAACGATTAGCGGAGAGTGATCGTAAAACTTGAATGGTTGTGATGCTATTAAATAACTTTGATCCGCCCTCGATGTCGGATGATGTCACAGTCTGGTCAGATTGCAGCTCAGATTGCAGCAGTTGGCAGGCGAGTTGGTGCAAGATGTGCGGACAACTGGCTGCTGATCCCGTACAGTGACCAGCATCGCCCTTTCCCCCGTCTATTCAACGGTCACTACAACGATGTTTGAGCAAGCCTTTAAGTCCATTGATGACATTCTCAGAAAAGAAGCCGGTTGCACCACTGAGCTTGATTACACTGAACAAACTTCATGGTTATTGTTTTTGAAGTATTTAGATGGTTTAGAACAAGATCGCGCTTTGGCAGCGCAATTCGATAATAAGACCTATACCTTTTTGCTTGATCCTGATTTTCGTTGGGAATCTTGGGCAGCTCCAAAAGATATGTTTGGTGGCATTGACCACAATCTAGCATTGAACGGCGATGATTTGCGTGAATTTGTGGATAATGAATTGTTTCCCTATTTGCGTGGATTCAAACAACGTGCCAGTGGTGCAGATACGCTTGAATATAAAATTGGGCAGATTTTCGCGGAGATTAAAAACAAGATTCACAGCGGCTATAACTTACGGGAAATCATTGATCGCATTGATGAGTTGCGTTTCCGGTCGCAGACAGAAAAGCATGAACTCTCGCACCTGTATGAAACCAAGATTAAAAACATGGGTAATGCTGGGCGCAATGGCGGAGAATACTATACGCCGCGTCCTTTGATTCGGGCAATGGTGCAGGTGGTGAATCCTCAAATTAACGAACGCATTTATGATGGTGCAGTTGGTTCAGCGGGTTTTCTGTGCGAAGCCTTTGATTTTCTTAGGAAACAGCCCAATCTGACTACCGAACATTTAACAATTCTGCAAGAGCGTACCTTTTACGGCAAAGAAAAAAAGTCATTGGCGTATGTCATTGCCATTATGAATATGATTTTGCACGGCATTGATGCGCCTAACATTCTACACACCAATACTCTTTCTGAGAATCTTGCTGATATTCAAGAGAAAGATCGGTTTGATGTCATTCTGGCTAATCCACCGTTTGGCGGCAAGGAACGCAAAGAAGTACAGCAAAACTTCCCGATTCGTACTGGTGAAACAGCGTTTTTATTCCTGCAACATTTCATTAAAATGCTACGGGTTGGCGGTCGTGCGGGAGTGGTGATTAAGAATACTTTTCTATCAAACACCGATAATGCTTCTGTGAGTTTGCGTAAGTTGTTATTGGAATCATGCAATTTGCATACTGTCCTTGATTGTCCCGGTGGTACCTTTCAAGGTGCGGGTGTTAAAACGGTGGTGCTGTTCTTTGAGAAAGGTATTGCAACGCGCCAAGTGTGGTATTACCAGCTTGATCCGGGACGGAATCTCGGTAAAACGAATCCATTGAATGACGATGATCTGAAAGCGTTTGTCGAATTACAAAAGACTCAAGCGGATTCATTGCAAAGCTGGAGCGTGGATGTTTCCGGTATTGATTCCAATACTTATGATTTATCGGTGAAGAATCCGAATGGTGGCGAGGCAATCGTTCATCGCAGTCCAGTCGATATTATGGATGAGATAATTGCATTGGATGCGGAAAGTGCAGAAGTGTTGGCAGTGATTCGTGATTTATTGGGATCGAATAGCGAGGGAATGTAATGAAAACGGATTGGGAAATAAAACGGCTGCCTGATGTTGCTAAGTATTTCATTGGTCTTACCTACACCCCTAAGGATGTCAGCAACGTGGGAACAATCGTCCTGCGATCCTCAAACGTGCAGAATGATGAACTAGACCTGTCAGACCTTGTGCGAGTGACATGTTCTGTAAACAAGCTGCTGTACGTTTGTAAAGGGGATATTTTGATGTGCAGCCGTAACGGCAGTAAACGTTTGGTTGGCAAGACTGCGGTAATTGGAGACCTTCCCGAAAAAATGACTTTCGGGACGTTCATGATGGTAATCAGAAGCGAGTACAACCCTTATCTTTCGTGGTTTTTTCGGTCTGAAGCCTTTCGTGAGCAAATCGGTGTTGGCGAAAATACCATGATCAACCAAATTACGAAGTACATGCTGGATGCCATCCATGTGCCTACTCCCCCACTCCCCGAACAATGCCGCATCGTTGCCATTCTTGACCAAGCCTTTGCTGGTATCGCCACCGCCAAAGCGAATGCCGAACAGAACCTTAAAAATGCCCGTGCTTTATTTGAAAGTCATCTGCAATCTGTTTTCACTGAACGGGGTGAAGGGTGGGTGAGTAATAAACTTGGCGCAATCACGACAAAGATTGGCAGCGGTGCAACTCCGCGAGGTGGCGAAGATTCTTATAAAAATGAGGGAATTTCTTTAATTCGTAGCTTAAATGTTTATGATATAAAATTCAAATATAAAAGGCTCGCATTTTTAGATGATATACAAGCTAGTGATTTATCAAATGTTGAAGTTAAAACGAACGATGTTCTTTTGAATATAACAGGAGCTTCAATAGCTAGAAGCTGTATTGTACCTGATGATGTGTTGCCTGCTCGCGTGAATCAACACGTTTCTATTATTAGACCATTACCTCATATATTAAACTCAAAATTTTTGAGCTACTTACTTGTCTCAAAACCATATAAAAATAAGTTGCTCCAAACTGGTGAGGAAGGTGGTTCAACAAGGCAGGCAATAACAAAAGCCCAGATTTCTGATTTTTTTGTTAGTTATCCAGAGCTTATTAAAAAGCAAACAGAAATAGTTGTAAAACTTGATGATATGATTTCAAGAACCCAACACCTCGAATCCATTTATCAACGCAAACTCGCCGCACTTGATGACTTGAAAAAATCCCTCTTAAATCAAGCCTTTAGTGGTCAATTGTGAAAGAAAACAATGCAAATCATTTGGAGAAAACATGTTCAAATTCGTATGATGGAACGTATGATTTCACGCGAAGCGATATTAACAACTTTAAGACAAGGTGAAATCATCAACGAATATCCAGATGATACACCATGCCCAAGTCGGCTTTTATTACACTGGGTGAATGGACAACCACTCCATGTCGTTGCTGCAACCTGTCAAGAAACAACCGTTATCATTACCGCGTATTATCCCGATCCGGCAATGTGGGATAGTGACTTTCGGAGAAAACGCAAATGAAATGCGCAATCTGCAAGCAAGGCGACTTATTGGCAAAACATACTGAAGTTGTGTTTCATAAAAACGGTCAAACAATACTCATCAAAGATGTGCCAGCTTTAATTTGTAATAGTTGTGGCGAAGAGTATTTCGATGATGACACATCACAACGATTGTTATGTCTTACAGAACAAACTGATCCAATTATTCCTCAAGCGATTGTGATCGAACAATATCAAGCCGTGGCGTAGTCGTTAATGAACGAAGCTGAAACCCGTGCTGATTATATTGATCCTGCATTAAAAGCAGCGGGTTGGAGTGTTATTCCAGAGAGTCGCATCCGGCGTGAATATCCAATTACACTCGGACGTTTACAAGGCACTGGGAAACGCGCTCAACCTTTATTTGCTGATTATGTGTTGGAATACCGCAATCACAAGTTGGCAGTGATTGAAGCGAAAGCGTGGCATGAAGCATTAACTGAAGGCGTGGGACAAGTAAAAGATTATGCTGATAAATTAGCCGTGCGTTTTGCTTACGCCACGAATGGGCAAGGTATTTATCAAATTGATATGCGCACTGGTGTTGAGGGTGAAATTCAACGCTATCCAACACCACAAGAACTGTGGGATTTAACCTTTAATCAACACAATGTTTGGCATGAGCGTTTTGCTGCCATTCCGTTTGAAGATCGTGGCGGTTATTTCCAACCGCGTTACTATCAAGATATTGCCATTAAAAAGGTGCTAACTGCTATCACTGCCGGTCAAGACAGGATTTTATTAACTCTTGCCACTGGAACCGGTAAAACCTTTATTGCTTTTCAAATCGCTTGGGTATTATTTCAGAGTCGTTGGAATCTACACGCATGGAAACACCACAACAGAGTCACCCGTCGTCCGCGCATTCTTTTCCTTGCGGATCGTAATATCCTTGCCAATCAAGCCTATAACGCTTTTTCAGCCTTCCCTGAAGATGCGTTGATTCGGATTGAACCAGCAGATATTCGCAAAAAGGGCAAGGTTCCCAAAAACGGCAATCTATTTTTTACCATTTTCCAGACCTTCATGAGCGGAGCAGCGGCAGACGGGCAACTCGCACCGTACTTTGGTGACTATCCCCCGACTTCTTTGATGTCATTATTGTTGACGAATGTCATCGCGGTGGTGCCAATGATGAAAGCTCATGGCGCGGCATTCTGGATTACTTTACTCCAGCAGTGCAATTGGGTTTAACTGCCACTCCGAAGCGCAAAGATAATGTAGACACCTATGCTTATTTTGGTGAACCGGTGTTTATTTATTCATTGAAAGCCGGCATTAACGATGGATTTTTAACTCCGTTTCGAGTGAAGCAAATCACCACCACGTTAGATGAATACTGTTATACCGCAGATGATCTAGTGCTGGAAGGTCAAGTTGATATTGATAAAACATATCAAATAAATGATTTTAATCGTATTATTGAAATAAGAGAACGGGAAGCCTACTTAGTTTCATTATTCATGGCACAGATTAAACCCTATGAAAAAACACTGGTTTTCTGTGCAAATCAAGGACATGCGTTAATGATCCGTGACTTGATTAACCAAAATAAGGTGAGTGATGATCCGCAGTATTGCCAGCGTGTGACGGCAGATGAAGGCGCACTGGGTGAACAATATCTGCGTGACTTTCAAGACAATGAAAAGACCATTCCCACTATCTTAACCACCTCGCACAAACTTTCAACTGGTGTTGATGCCCGCAACATTCGTCACATTGTGTTATTGCGTCCAATCAATTCCATGATTGAATTCAAGCAAATTATTGGACGAGGAACGCGGTTATATGAGGGCAAAGAGTATTTCACTGTTTATGATTTCGTACAAGCACATCAACATTTTAATGATCCCGAATGGGATGGTGAACCAATTGAACCGGTGAGTGCTTCCCGTAGTCCCCGCGAAGGTGTGCAGGAACCAGCACCACCTTGTTATCTGTGTGGGCAACGCCCTTGTGTGTGTCAACGCAAGGTGAAGGTGAAGCTGGCTGATGATAAGGTGCGCACCTTGCAATACCAGATGGCAACCAGCTTTTGGCATCAAGATGGAACGCCGATGTCAGCGCAGCAGTTTTTGGAGCTGTTATTCGGTACACTGCCCGCCTTCTTCAATGATGAAACCCAGTTACGCACCTTGTGGAGCGCACCAGATACACGCCGTAAGCTATTAGATGGACTTGCTGAGAAAGGGTTTGGTAAAGAGCAACTGTTTGAAATGCAACAACTTATCAACGCAGAGAAGAGCGATTTATTTGATGTGTTGGCGCATGTCGCTTATGCTACTCAACCGCTCACCCGAGAAGAGCGCGTCGGTCGGGCAATGGCACAGATCAGCGCGATCTTTAATAGTCAACAACAGGTTTTTCTTGATTTCGTGTTGTCGCATTATGTAGATTTAGGCGTTGATGAATTGGATGAAAAGAAGTTAACGCCATTGTTGTTGCTTAAATATAATTCTTCACTTACAGATGCAATAGATAATCTTGGTCAGCCGGATGAAATTAGAAGGGTATTTAATGGGTTTCAGAAATACCTTTATCAGGGTGGAATTGAAGAGGTTGTATCCTGACAATAAAGATTACAGCTAATAATAGCAAATTTCTGATCGACAATGCGTTATTATCGATCAGGATAAAGTAAAGTGAGTTCACTCGTTACCATCTAAAGACATTTCTTCTTTATTTTCCTTACGCTATCACCGTCAATAAGGATGTATATTTTTTTATTCTTTTCAAAAGAATAGAGTGCTAACTGTGAATCTTTTGAAAAATCATTACCATCATCATCTATACAAATGCTAAGATTTTTCCCATCCACAGTTTTCCCTTTTACTATGAAATACATACAATCCTCACTTTCTGTTTCGAGAATCTTTGAAACAGTGGCGCAGACATATCTTTCTTTAGCAAAGGCATGAGATGTAAACGTCATAGCATAGATTATTCCACACAACCAAGAAATCTTCACAATACTATAAAATGCGGTTCTCATACTAATATCCTTTTTGCAGTTAAATCCCAGTTTAATGATGTTAAAGCAATGTACGCATTCAATTGATTTGAGTACTACATTTTGATAGTGATCGATCAATTAGGATCACTATCTGTTATCAGACGCGAAGAACATTGAGTAGATCAGCGATCCTTTGTCGCTTTGCTAGATTTCATTGCCCTCGCCGGAGGGCTTATAATAAGCATAGAATACGTCAGCTTTGGGGTAATGGCAAAACGTTATGATCCTTACAATCAATAAACTTGAATCAAATCAAACGAATGGATGACTTGAAGCCATCAGTGCCAAGTGACGAACCCAACGAGCCAGACACTGATACAATCCCAGTGCAGACCTGGTTGGCACCACAGCTCGACATCATCGCACTCTATCCGGCTTGTTTTGATCTAGCTCGTCCGCGTCCACTGAAGTTGAGGATTCACAAGGACTTGATCGCTGCTGGTCACAAACGGTCTGACATCAAGCATGTGTTGGGTCGTTATTGCGGACGCATCCGCTATCTTCAATCAATACAGCCGGGAGCAGTACGGGTTGATCTGCTGGGACAACCCGCCGGTGAGGTGACTGAAGCTGAGTGTGACAGTCCGCGTGCGAGGCTGGCATTGATTTCTGCGCAACGTTTAGCTATACCACTCAAGCCAAAACCGGTTAAGATAAAGAAGATTGAGAAGGTAAAAAAGCCCAAGGCAGTACAGGAACCGAAACCCGTTCCACCACTTGATGCACCCTTGACCCCGGAGAGTATCGTGAGCGGTCGCCTTGAATTAACAGTGAAGTTTACTAAACTGCCGCAACCTGTTATCGTTAAGTCAGGGATGAAGATTGGTGTTCAGACTGACACTGCGTTGGTGGTGACAACTTTGAAGCCGAAGGTCTGGAAGAAACTGGAGAAGGCACAAGTTGACTGGACACAATGGGTTGCTGCAATGACTGGCAAGCTGGGTGCTCAAGTTGGCAGTGATGCCGGAACGATTGTGATGTTGGAAGAAGCGTCGTTACAGGTGTTTGAAAAGAAGGTGAAGGCAACTGTGCCTGATCAATGAAATAACAATTTCTGTTATATTAAAAATAACACTACAGAGGATTAAGAAATGATGTTAGATAAAAAATCATATTCAACACAACAAAAAGCCGATTCAGTAATGAACCGGCTTTTTTTATAACATACTAAATTCTTTTAACCGGCTAAACCAACAGACCCAACACAAGTTTCTGGTTTTGCCTTCACTGTACGCAATCAACGCCGCGCTAACACTGTAAAAAACAACAGCAATAGCAAAAACACACAGAAAACCGGCGTCAACCAAGGCTCAAGTTTACACGATCTGCACTAAGTAACAAGAGCCTCAGTGATTGCGTCAAGGAAGCCCACATGGCACTTGGCATAGCACACATACTGAAAACCAACGATTTCCTCAACACTGAATGCGTCTGAAGCGCAGGAAGAGTCGTTCCCGGCACAGCTGCTCACCGCACAAGAGCATGTCGATTTGTTGCACCCGCCCCGTGCGTATGGTGTCACTGTGTTCTGGGAACAGCACAAGCCGAGTGGTGGTTGGAAAACACTTCGTTCTGACTCACCGAACCTACCGGAGTTTCTCGCCGACCAACAAGGTCAACAAGACCGTTATCTCACTGTCAATGAATTCTATCGCTGGCGTGTAACCAACCAGTTGAAATCGTTGCGAGCCTGTTATGTCGATATTGATGGCAATGTCGATATTGACAAGGCATTACAGCGACTTATTGAAATGGAGCTGCCTGAACCTTCCTTTGTGATCTACAGCGGGCGAGGTATGCACCTGTATTGGTTAATCAAACCAGTACCAGCCAAAGCCCTACCGGTCTGGCAAATGGTGCAGAACAAATTGGTTGAAGCACTCTTGCCGATTGGAGCTGATCCGGTTGTCAAGGATTGCACTCGGGTATTGCGGCTGTGCGGAACGATCAACAGCAAAAATGGAGTTCAAGTCACTGGGAAAAAACTGACCGGGAAACGTTGGACACTGCATCAATTGTCTGATGCCGTATTGGGAAAACGCCAGAATGGGTGCCTTCCCAAAACAAGGTCAGCACAAGTGCACAGTTTCAGTGCAAAACCCAACGGACGTAAAAAATACGGCAGCATCTATCAGTGGTGGTCTTTGGTACACCAAGATTTAATGAAGATTGGGGATTATTATTTACCCAGTGGTGGTATTCCAGAAGGTCATCGGGACATCTGGCTATTCTTAACCTTGCTTTCATTATCGTGGTTTGTGCCAGCAGCGCGTGTCAAAAGTGAAATGCTTAAACTGGCACGACGCTATACACCGGGACTAATGAACGATGTTCAACGCCAGATGCTTCCAATAATTAACCGTGCTGAAGCATCAATGCGTGGTGAAAAGATCATATTCAACGGTAAAACAGTTGACCCACGTTATCAATTCAAGCGTGAAACCCTGTTTGAATGGATACAAGAGATCATCCCTGACGAGTTGCAGTCAGAGCTGCGGGCGATCATTCCTAACGAACTGCGGACACAGCGTAGAAAGGAGCGGGACAAAGCACGTCCACCGCGTGACCGGATGAAAGAAGGTCGTTATCAGGATCATTACACCAAAGATGGTGTGCGAGAGAGTAATCGAGAGAAGGGGAACAAGCTCGGCAGATGCGAGCCGTTGGGATGTCCCTTCGTACCATTGCAAAAGGGTTGGATGTTTCAAGCCGTTGTGTTGCCCTCTGGACAGGGTGCGTAGGAACCCGCACCTCTTTAATGCCCGTCCCCACAGGGTCGCCTAGGGCAGTTAATCCCCTTGATAATGACTGTGAGGGGGGATGGATCGGACATCGGTTGTTCCTGTGTTGAGTGGGGCTTCGGGTGGGTTGGTGGTTGAGTCTGATTACTTGGGTGAGTCTGAACGGTTTGGGGTGGTTTTCCAGTGTCATCGCATTGCTTGGGGTTGGAAGAGCCTTTAAGCGCTGTTCTGAATGGTCTCAATGGCATTTTGACTAGCTGGTTGGGTTGGTTGGTTTGGCTGGTGTTTCTTGTTGTGTTGCGGCTGTGAGTGGGTTTTAGGGTTGATGTTGACTTGAGTTATTATCTGAACTTTACGTTATCGTTAGGTTTGGGTTTTGATTGTTTCAAGGTTCAGGGCTGACAACTCTTTGTGTGTTGTGAGAGTGATTTAATGAATGGGTTCAGTTGAGACTAGTGACAACAGCTACAAGACAGCTACAACTTTTCGGCAGTTTGTCCTGTCTTTTCAAGGGTTAATGAATCTGTTACCGTTGTCGCTGTTGTAGCCGTTCCTTTTTTTGAGGTGAGCATTGATGAAATTCCTGACCAAGACTTTTGATAACATCATTGATGATCCTGATTAAAGGTGAGCACAACATGGAAATAATCAGTGTTGGTGAACACAATCTCAACGTTTACCTAAATCTTGCCCAGAGCTATGAAGGTGAATTTTCAGGTATTACCAGAAAGAAGCCTAATGAATGTGGATTATTTCCTCTTGATACACAGATTAGCGATAATACAAAAGGGTATCTTCTTATTATTGATAACACTCCCGCTGGTCTCGCTGCGATATTAGCAAAGTCTAATAACAAGTATGAGGTTAGTGAATTTTATATCATTCCATACTTTCGTAAGCAGTTGTTTGGTAAACATTTTGCGCATCAACTCTGGCGCATGTTTCCCGGTCATTGGGAAGTAAAACAAATTACTGGGGCTGACGATGCGTCTGTGTTTTGGCGTAAAGTAATCAGTGAATTTACTCTGGGAACTTTCTTGGAAGATAAATATGAAGATTCCTATTGGGGATTAGTTACAAGGCAGCAATTTTGCACTGTCATTGAATAAAAGTTAATGCTTTTTTGACCAAACAATCAAATTAAGATCGAGCACAACATTCATTCCGCAATACCGTTGGTTACAACAGTGGGCACTGCGCATGAAGAGCATAAGTCTGTCTGCGCAGGTGTTCAGTGTTGGGTTCATTCCATCATGAATGGTTATGATCCTCAGAACTTTGACATTCAGATGATGGTTCAATCAGGAAATCATCATAGTTGCGACCTTTCATCCACCAAGGCGCACGACCGGCTCCACTCCATGTTTTGACCGAATTAGGATCACGATATTTAGGTGGGAGAGGTGGTTTAACCGGTGTTTTCGGTTTCAACTGTGGGAAAACATCTTCAGCGGTAAGCGCATATTTCTCTAGTGAAGCTCTTAACTCTTTGATCTTACTGCGCTTTTCCAGTTTGCGGGCAGCATCGATTTCCTGTTGCAGGATTTCCTGTTGTTGGAGCAGTTCATCAAGGGTTGACATAAATCGGTTCTCAAATACAAGGAAGTGTTGAAAGATACATGATTCAGTTAACAAAATCATCAGGTGTTCTGAATAAGGCACTTTATTGTGTTATGAAATAAATCCATTCTTAATAATTGAATGGTTTAATGATCGATCAGAAAACACCAGTAATGATGTTCCCAATCGATCAATGATTATTGCATGGTCATTGCCATTCGTTCTTTCACTCGCATGACTGCCTCATTATATTGAGCCACCTTATTAAAACGGATATGCTCAATTAATTCCCCTGGAATCTCATTCATAAAGCGAGATGGTTTTGAATTCCATTCTCGTCCATGAATCAACCGGCTTTCCGCATGAGTCATAAACAATTGTTCCATCGCACGAGTTATGCCGACATAGCACAATCGTCTTTCCTCCTCAAAAACGTTCTCGATCATGTAACGACATACTGTGTGGGAATAATCCCTCCTCGAGTCCGACAAGGAACACCACTGGGAATTCCAGCCCTTTTGCCGCGTGAAGTGTCATTAACTGCACGGCATCGTTGTTGTCATCATCGCTCATCTCGTTTGCTTCCAAGGCAACATGATTCAGGAACACCGTTAAAACATCACCATCTTCCATGTCCCAGCTCCGTTCAAAGCGAGCGGCTGTTTCCACCAACTGATCCAGATTCTCAACGCGCTCCTCCCCCTTTCCATCGGGTTGCTTGAGATAAAACTCCGGTAACTCTGTCTGTTTCAGCAGTTGATTCAATCGTGTTGCCAACGTCATCTTTCCAATGTGATTAGATTGAATCAATGCCACAAATGCTGTGAGTGATTCATTGACTTTCTTGGTCAAGCCTTTCTTTGCAATCAAATCCAGTGTTGCTTCCCATAACGATCCCGATAATGTCTGTGCGTGTTTCCTCAATAACTCAATGGTGCGTTCACCAATTCCACGAGTCGGAACATTCACAATGCGCTCAAAGGCAAGGTCATCATTGCAGTTTGCGATCAAGCGTAAATATCCCAACGCATCTCGAACTTCCGCTCGTTCAAAGAAGCGTAATCCATTATGGATGCGATAAGGAATGCCAGCTTTAATCAATCGTTCTTCAAACATCCGTGATTGTGCTGAAGTCCGATATAAGATTGCATAATCTTGATAACATCGGTGATTCATGGTCAATGTTTGACCAATGCGATCAATCACGAAACGGGCTTCATCACCCGCATCAATAGCCGTATAGCATTGAATCAAAGAACCTGTTGATTGTTGTGTCCACAGATTCTTACCGAATCGATTCCGGTTGTGTGCAATCACGGCATTGGCAGCATTCAGAATGTTGCTGGTAGAACGATAGTTTTGTTCCAATCGTAATACCTGCACATTGAGATAATCTTGTTTCAATGCCTTCAGATTCGCAACCTTCGCTCCTCTCCATCCGTAAATGGATTGGTCATCATCTCCAACTGCACAGATGAAGTTATTGCTGGTAGATAACATCCGTAACCACATATATTGCATTGTGTTGGTATCTTGGAACTCATCAACCAGAATCTGTTGAAAGCGGCTTTGATAGTGTTGACGAATATCCCGATGATCCCGCAATAATTCATAAGCACTCAACAATAAGTCAGCGAAGTCAAGGGCTTTATTCTGTTGCCGTTGCAATTCATATTCCGCATAGATATTGCGCAGAACAGCTAACTTTTCATCATCCTCTCCAACTTCCACTTGGTGCGGATGAAGTCCATTCTCCTTAGCATTGTTGATAACGCTCAACACCCATTTGATTGGGTAAGTAGTGTCATCAATCTGCATCGTTGCCATCACTCGTTTCAATAAACGACGCTGATCCTCTGCATTGAGAATCTGGAAGTCTTTATCTAACTGTGCCGCTTGCCAATGTATTCTCAGTAGTCGATGTGCCAAACCATGGAAAGTTCCAATCCATAACCCATTCAATGCAGTATCAAGGTTAGCTTCTAACCGGTGTTTCAATTCAGTTGCTGCCTTGTTGGTAAATGTCACCACTAACAAGGATTCAACTGGAATGTGATGATGTTCTATCAACCACCCGATTCTTTCCACTAATACACGGGTTTTACCAGAACCAGCTCCAGCCAGAACCAGCATATTACTCAATGGTGCAGTGACCACTTTCAGTTGAGCAGGATTGAGTGCATTCAGATTCATCATTGATTTCTCAAATTAAAGAGGTGCCGTAGCACCTCAAAGGGGGGTTAATACTCTTCAGGTAAGAGAAGAGTGGTAACAGTTCGATCCGCTTCCGTAATGATCCAGATGCGCAAGTCATCCTGTAATGGATAGACTGACAGCACTCTGTTTCCTTCCACTACAGCACGATCATTTTCCTGTTGATCTTCGCTGCTGATCTCTCCCCAATTGCCTTGGCGATGCCGAAACAATAGGAAGAGTGGAGATATTGCACATTCTTGTAATGCGGAATGTGCTCCATCAGTAATGACAATTTCACCCAGTGGGAACTTGAATGTGATTGCATGGATTACACCGTTGTTAATCGGCGTAAATGTTGGAATCTGATTGGGGAATCAAGTTCCAGTTTATAACGCAGTCGCAGAGATGATTGAATTCATCATTGCTCAAAATGAATTGAGTACAATGACGATGTTCATCCATCAAGATCATGGTGATTGTGCCAGTGGCATCTTCACCAAGGGTTAATGTCGTATCACGAGGTTCGATTAAATCGAATTGATATAAGTGACGCATGTTTTTGATC
>NZ_PPGH01000023.1 GCF_002958735.1 Chromatium okenii
GAACGGTTGACAGCGTTTTATGCGCCACAGGCAGCACAATACGACGCTTTTCGGGAACGTTTGCTGCACGGACGCGCTGATTTGATGGAGCGATTAGCGCCGCTGCCGGGCGCGAGCGTGCTGGAATTTGGGCGCGGGCACGGGGCGGAATGTGGAGTTTTTCGGCGAACGGCTGGCGCAGTTGGGCGCAGTGGAATTGGTGGATTTATGTCCGGCATTGCTGGCGCTGGCGCGACAACGCACCGCCAGTTTGCCGAATGTACGGGTGATTGAAGCGGATGCAGTGACGTATCAATCCGCGCAACTTTGATGTGATTTATTTTTCGTATGCGCTGACGATGATTCCGAACTGGGAAGGTGCGCTACACAAACGCGCTGGCGCTGCTCAAACCGGGCGGGAAATTGGGCGTGGTGGATTTTTATGTCTCAGAAGCGCAACCGGCGGCGGGTTTGGTGGCGCCACGCGCTGCGTTGACGCGCTGGTGGTGGCCGCGTTGGTTTGGTCACGATGGCGTTCATTTACACGCGCAATTGAATACATTGCGGCAGTTATTACCAATCACGAATTGAGTGAACATCGTGCTCCCGTGCCGTATTTGCCGGGAGTGCGCGTGCCGTATTATGTGTTTTGGGGGAAAGCCTAATAACAGCGCTATATTTGTTTAATACACGCAACGCTTTAGGATCGACCAATGCAAATGAGCATCACGTTCGATAAAGCTGTTTGCCGGACAGTCAGCAGTGAGATTCGCAAAACCTACTCCGCTATCATCATCAGTAATGCTGCAAATCGTCATCTTTATTCTGCACCATCGTCTACCGAATCACTACCAACCGACACCGATGTTAAGGCGGTTTTCAATTCGTCTCCGCTAATTTTGCCACACAAATAATTGTTCACTTTACAAGCGATGTTGTGATTAATTGCTAAACCGTTGAGCATATTGCGTGTTAAGGGTTTTAGGAATGACAAACCACGTTGGATAACCACTTGACAGAGGATTGCCACTGTTGCCCCAAAACCAACGAATGCCCAAGCGCGGTCGTCCATCCCAATCCAGTGCCACGATAGCCCAGCGTTGATCTACATCTTTGTAAACAACCACATAGGGCCACCAACACTATGGCGCGGAGATTGGATTTTAAGAATATCAACGTCTTTTAATGAACAAGCGTTACCATACATGTCTTTATCTCCTATACATTTATCAAGAATTCTTGCCACTCAATTCATTATCAAGCAGCGGGATTCAAATCATCCTCGGGTCACGCTGTGCAGCATAACTTAACCGATGCTACTACATAATGCAACGCTATTAACCAAAAAATAGGCAGCATTCGCAAGCGCTACCCTATAAATAGGATCACTACCCACTTGGTTATATGTTACTGTCCGATGTGCCACAAATACATATCAAATACTCTCTCTTGAAACCAAGGCTGCATTGATATGTTTTGGACGTATTTTGGATTAGCAATTTTTTGATCGCAAGAGTATTCGAAACACTACTTAGCTTGGCGCATATAGTGGCGATTGCTTTGCTATGTGCGCAGTATTCGTTTCGCCATGCTGTATAAAACCCCGATAAATCCCCATCATCAGTTTTTAATGCTTTACGTGCTTGAGAGTCATAAATGATGATTGGGTCACGTATTTTTAGCCACAGCAATTTGGTAGTGATTGAAAGAACACATCTACCGCCATACGCTCTGGAGAGTTCATCTTGAACCTTTTTGATCGACTCCACAGTGTCAACCGAGAAATCAGAAGCGATCACCTCGTCAATGATTTTTATAACCGGTTCATACCTCGCGTAGCCAATATCTTCATCGTATTCTTTTGGTAAATTTCGGGCAACTTTATAGTAAGTCGCCGCTTGCTTAATAAAAACCAGTTTTTCTTCGTGAGTCCCATTATTCAGTGATTCATGGTAAAGCCGATCATGTGTCAACCACATGTTGAGGTAATACAGGGAAAAGTATTCCAGTGAATGTTTCATTTTTTGCTCTGTCACCATGCTGTAGCTTGATCTCAAAACTGACGTATCAATCAAACTTAATTTTTATCAAAAATCATAGTGTCTCAATACTCAATCCCAGTGCCAATTTATTTTTATTCATCTTGCATTACTGGATGCGCCAACATTTTGAACCCTGTTTAGAGAATGCGCTGCGTTTTACGATTTTGCAGCGCGTAAATAAATGCGCAGATCCTGCCGCTCAAGGTTGAAAATTTCAAACAGAATTCTGAGATAATCGCGGAATTGATTGGCAGCCGCATTCACTGCGTAAATCTTGCGGGCTACGACTAAAACTGACGCTGCCCGTCGTGTCTTAAATAACAAAAAAAGCCCCGCTGTCACAATACCGACAGCGGGGCTTTTTAATGTCAAGCGACTACACTTCTAATTGTAACCGCAGTTTTTTCATTGCATTTTTTCAATCTGGCGAATACGCTCCGCCGACACGCCAAACTGATCGGCTAATTCGTGCAATGTCTGCTTTTTCTCCGCCAGCCAGCGTTCTTGCAAAATCGTTTTACTGCGTTCATCCAAACCTTCTAATGCGTAATGCAAGCGATCATGTTGATCGCGTTCACTGTCTTCGTATTCGAGCATTCGCGCTGGCTCCATGCGCAAATCAGGAAGATAAGTGGAAGGCGCTGAAGGCGCATCATCGTCGTCATCTTCTAATCCATCAAAAGATAAATCCTGATTTGATAACCGCGATTCCATTTGCAATACAGTTTCTGGTTTTACACCCAAATCTGCGGCAACTTCATCAACTTCCTGTTTCGTAAACCAACCGAGGCGTTTTTTTGAACTGCGCAAATTAAAAAACAATTTGCGTTGCGCTTTGGTGGTGGCAATTTTTACAATGCGCCAATTGCGCAAAATGTATTCGTGAATCTCGGCACGAATCCAATGCACAGCAAATGAAACGCACACCCATATCCGGCTCGAAACGGCGTACTGCTTTAATTAAACCAACTGTTCCTTCTTGAATTAAATCCGGCAGCGGCAATCCATAGCCGAGATAACCCGCGCAATCCGAATCACAAAACGCAAATGCGAAGTGACCAACCGCCGCGCCGCCAGCATGTCGTTGTGATCGCGCACCTGCACAGCCAGCGATTTTTCTTCTTCCGGTGTCAGCATCGGAATCTGATATGCGCTGTTGATATACGCTTCAATCGTGCCAGTCGGCATGAGGGAAAAAGTCTTTAGCCATGTTCCAGTTCCTGTCTCAGAGGTTGTGTCTGACTAAAATCCTACCAATATAGTAGGACATTTGCCAGATATTTTTTTCTCAGTTAATCAAACCGATAGTGTTTTTCAACGGCTTCGAGCACGTCCCAAGTGCATGACAGCCCAGCCGGAAAAGTAATCAAATCGCCGCGCCCAAAGGTTTCCGGTTCGCCACCATTCGGCGTGACCGTGAAGCGCCCACGCAGCACATAACAGGTTTCAGTGCGGTCGTAATGCCACGCAAACTGCGCCGGTTCTTTTTTCCACATCGGCCAGCCATCAATGCCCATCACTTCCAGTTTTGCGGGCGAGGGTTTGTGTTCACAGCGAATCGTTAAATCATTCATATTGCATTAGTTCTCATCTTGATGATTGACAGTGGTGATAGCGTAAATGCTGCAAACATTCAGGTCGTTACAATCCAATCGCGTAACGCCTAAAATTGCCGCTGCATTTTCAATGACGATTGTTAACTTTGGAGTGATTTATGGCGGTTTGTGCTTGTGGTTCTGGTCGTGAGTTTGATGAATGCTGCGCCCCTTTTCTCGCTGGTGCACCTGCGCCAACGGCAGAGGCGAATGCGTTCGCGCTACACCGCCTACGCCGTTGGACAGTTAGACCATTTGGAACGCACAGATGCGCCCGAAGCGCGTGATGAATTTAATCGTGCTGATGCCGAGCGCACTGCGGCGGAAACACGTGGTTGGGCTTGAAAGTGGTGCGCGTTATTGACGGCGGTGTCGATGATCAAACAGGACAAGTGGAATTTATCTTTCGTTATCAACAACACGGCAAAATTCATGCCAGCATGAATTGTCGCAATTCCGCCGCGAAGACGGCATCTGGCTGTATGAAAGCAGCGAGATGAATCCGAAATCGCCGCCAGTGCGTGTTGCCAAAATCAACCGCAATGATCCTTGCACCTGCGGTTTCGGGCAAGAAATATAAAAAATGCTGCGGTGCGGCTTAATTCGGTGAAAGTGCAACGTTCGACTGCACCAGCATCGGAACAACATTTTGCCTGCACCGGCTGCGGCAAATGTTGTCACGGTTGGCTGCCGTTGACAGTGGCGGATGCGTTTGCGAATGCCGGACGTTTTCCGCTGGCGCTGGTGTGGACGCCAGTGCCGGAAGTGAGTCGCGCCTTTGATTTGACTGCGCAATTGGGCACGGTGGTGCAGATTGCGAAACGTAAACGGGTTGCCGTGTTGATTGCGCCGACCGCATATCTGCCGCCATCGTTTCCCTGTCCGGCGCTCTCGCCAGAAATCGCTGCGCCATTCAGGCGGAAAAACCGCTGCGGTGTCGCACCATGCCGTTTTATCCGTATCGCCGCGCCGCCGATCAAGCCGATTGCTGCTGCCGCGCAAAGGTTGGAAGTGCGACATTTCGCGACTGCGCCGCTGGTGTATCAGCAGCGCAAAATCGTTGATCGCAGCGATTTTGATGTCGAACGCTGCCTGCTCGCAGAAGCGCCGATGTTGCGCACCTACGCAGACACCACGTTGAAACACTATCCAACGGTGCTGGCGCAGTTGCTGAAAGCGGCGCAGAACCCAGCAGCAGGGCGGTTTATCGTGGGTTTTGCGTCGTTGCTGCGCTGGCACAAAGCGTTTGATCCCGTCACGTTTGCCCAAGCCCAGCATCCAGTGCTCTGCGCCTTTGCCGAGCGCACCGCCGCCGATCCCACGCTGGCGATCTATCACCGTTATTACCAAGAGGCGGCGGCAGAATTGGCGTGGTTTACCAACGCCGATCCGCCTTGACCGAGCGAATGCTCAATTTTTTACCCGTCCGGCGGAGTAGCGCCGGTATCACTTTTCTAATGAATACAGCGAGTAAGTTAGCAATGCGCACGCATTATTGTGGAGAATTAACCGCCAGCCACGACGCACAAACGGTCGTGTTATGCGGCTGGGTGCAGCGCCGCCGCGATCACGGTGGCGTGATTTTTATTGATTTGCGCGACCGCGAAGGTTTGGTGCAGATCGTGTTTGATCCCGACCGCGCCGAGGTCTTTCACCGCGCCGAGCAAGTGCGCAGCGAATATGTGTTGAAAATCACCGGCACGGTGCGCCCGCGTCCGGCTGGCACCGTCAACGCCGAGTTGCCGACCGGCGCGATTGAAATTCTGGGGCTGGAGTTGGAAGTGCTCAACAGCTCGGAAACGCCGCCAATTCAATTAGATACACACGCTGCCGATGCGTCGGAAGAGCTGCGGCTGCGTTATCGGTATCTCGATTTGCGGCGTCCCGAAATGCAAAACCGGCTGCGGACGCGGGCGCAAGTGACGCAGCAATGCGCAACTATTTGGATCGCAACGGTTTTCTGGATATTGAGACGCCGATTCTCACCAAATCGACGCCCGAAGGTGCGCGGGATTATCTCGTGCCCAGCCGCACCCATCCCGGCGAATTCTTCGCGCTGCCGCAATCGCCCCAATTATTCAAGCAGTTACTGATGATGGCGGGCATGGATCGCTATTATCAGGTCGCTCGCTGTTTCCGCGATGAAGACCTCCGCGCTGATCGCCAGCCCGAATTTACCCAGCTCGACATCGAAGTTTCGTTTATGGACGAAGACGCGCTGATGACGCTGATGGAGACGATGATCCGCGAGCTGTTTTGCGACGTGCTCGCGCGTGACGTTGCCCGATCCGCTGCCGCGTTTAACCTATCAGGAGGCGATGCGCCGCTTTGGTTCGGATCGTCCCGATTTGCGTGTGCCGCTGGAATTGATTGATCTAGCGGATTTAATGCAAGACGTTGATTTTCAAGTTTTTGCCGCGCCAGCCAAAGACCCGAATGGGCGCGTGGTCGCGCTGCGTTTACCGAAGGGCGGCGAATTAACCCGCAAAGAAATCGACGCTTACACCAATTTGTCGGCATTTACGGCGCAAAAGGGCTGGCATATATCAAGGTCAACGCTTGGGCGGAGAAAGGGCGCGACGGGTTGCAATCGCCGATTGTCAAGAATCTGCCCCGCGGCGCTCGCCGGCATCATGGAACGCACGGGCGCAGTGGACGGCGATTTGATTTTCTTTGGCGCAGATAAAACCAACGTCGTCAACGAATCCATCGGCGCGTTGCGGGTCAAGCTGGGGCAAGAGCGCGGCTTGATGAGCGAGGGCTGGCAGCCGCTGTGGGTGACTGATTTCCCGATGTTTGAACACGATCCCGCCAATCAACGCTGGGTCGCGCTGCATCATCCGTTCACTGCGCCGAAGGTCGATCAAATTGATCAATTGGAGCGCGATCCGGGCGCGTGTCTGTCGCGGGCTTACGACATGGTTTTGAATGGCACGGAAATCGGCGGCGGTTCCATTCGTATTCACAGCGCCGCGATGCAGCAACAGGTTTTCAAACTGCTGGCGATCAGCGAGGAACAGGCGGAAGACCGTTTTGGTTTCTTATTGAAAGCATTGAAGTTTGGCTGCCCTCCGCACGGCGGCATGGCGTTTGGGCTGGATCGGCTGGTGATGTTGATGACCGGCGCGACTTCAATCCGCGACGTGATGGCGTTCCCGAAAACCCAAACGGCTGCCTGTTTGTTGACGATGCGCCGTCGGCAGTGGACGAAGCGCAGTTGAAAGAGCTGGCGCTGCGGCTGCGGACTCGCGCTTGAACGACGCGCCGCTTACCGTGCCAAAGTTCAAACGCGCTCAATCAGTGCTCGTGGTGATTTGCACCCGCAGCGGCGAATTTTTGCTGCTGCGGCGGAGTGCGCCCGGCGGGATTTTGGCAATCGGTAACGGGCAGTTTAGAACGCGGTGAATTGCCGCGTTTAGCCGCAGCGCGAGAAGTGTATGAAGAAACTGGTTTACGCGTTGGCGGCGGGTTAATTGATTTGCGGCATTCAGTGTTATTTCCGATTATTCCGGTGTGGCGCAGTCGTTATGCGCCAAACGTCCGGTTTAATCGTGAATACTGGTTTGCGCTGATATTAAATGAACGGCGAACCATTCAACTCAGTGCGCGGAACATTTAGAATATCGCTGGCTGCCGGCAGCGGCGCTGCGCAATTAACTGGCTCATGGAGTAATCGGCAGGCGATTTGTAAAATGGTAGGATTGAATCACTCAAAGTTTGAGTTGCCAGCCTAGCGATTTATACCACATGCAAATGAACGATATTCAATCAAAAGCTATATCACTACTCAATCGCTGTGAGCGCCGTGATGATGGTAGCAGTGTTCATCTCGTTATTTGGAAATTGCCAACAGCACTTTTACCTTGTCAGCATCATTTCAAGTACCGATTAGCATACATTGTGAATGGGATTTGCGTTGTTCGTTATGACAACGAACGTGGCAAAGGAGACCATCGACACGTTAATGGACAAGAAGAAAGTTATCTTTTTTCAACACCAGAACAACTGATTCGGGATTTCCGAGCAGACATACTAAGGTGGAAACCATGAAAGCAATTATTGAAGTAGCACCTTTTGGTGCAGTATTTGATGCAGCACTTGCTGATCTCGCTGCTGGTGGCAATCCTAACTATATTTTGAGCTTTAACTCAGTAGAAACGCTATTTAGTGACATCACGCCAGCACGGTTAGAACTGATTAACCTGCTGGCACGGATTGGATGTTGCAGCGTGATAAAACTAGCGCAAATGACTCAACGCGATGAAGCAATCATACATGCTGACGTAACGCGGTTAATTGAACTTGGTTTGATTGAACAACAAGATGATACCAACATTGGCGTACCTTTTGAGACATTAGAAATTCACATGACATTGGCACATGCGGCGTAAAGGATTGACAGTCAACCCAACTGATACGGAAGCAGCGCAATGAATCAGGATATTCGTTGGAAACAACGGTTTGATAACTACAGCAAGGCTTTGAACGAACTGAAAGAAAGCCGAGAACTGACAGAAAATAGACCACTCAGCAAATTAGAAAAGCAGGGCGTGATTCAAGGATTTGAATACACGCACGAGCTGGCTTGGAATCTGATAAAGGATTATCTTGAATTTCAGGGGCATGTTGGTTTAATTGGTTCGCGTGATACACACGAGAAGCATTTAAGCGTAAAATCATTACAAATGGCGAGCTGTGGATGGAGATGATTCAATCCAGAAATCTCACTTCTCATGCCTATGATCGCGCCATTGCCGAGCGGATTTATGCGGCGATTTTTCCGCGCTTTTACCCTGAATTTGCAGAGCTTTATCAGTATTTTCTAGCGCGTGTGACTGAGGAACACTAATGGAATTTGGTTTATCAGAAAACGTCTGTGCAATAGTGCGCACAATTTTGAATCAATATCCCGCAGTGCAAAAGGCGGTGATTTATGGTTCTCGCGCTAAAGGCAATTACCACAACGGTTCAGATATTGATTTAACGCTGTTGGGAGATGCGTTGGATTATGACACGCTGTCGGCAATTGCTTGGGCATTGGATGATTCAGATATTCCTCATACTGTTGATTTATCGTTATTTGAGACTATCGAAAACCCGGCGCTGCGTGAGCATATTCACCGGGTTGGGATGGTCTTTTATGAACGCGAATAACCTTTTTGCATGTTCAAACCGCTATTTTTCAAACTGAAGTCAAGTTGATTTAATGCTGTTGTGTCGATTCTGGGAAATGCAAAACGCCGGCTGCGTATAACCGTTTTGCTGCATGATATTCCGCATCATTCATTTGAAGCCGACCACTTCGCGCAAACGCACTGCGTCACGATCACCTTGGTCAATTGCCAACGAGAGCCAATAATGTGCTTGTGCTAAATCAATGCTAACGCCGCGCCCTTCAGCGCAAATTAAACCCATTGCATATTGCGCATTGATTTCGCCACGTTCGCGGCAGCACGAATCGGTGCAACTTTGCTGGGATCATTCCGAAATAACACTAAATCTTTAAGATAATTGCTATTGCTCATGGCATGTTCCGTATTTAATGTGAATGCTCTGGTTTATCGCGCCAGCCGACTGCTTAAATTGCGATCAAATTTCTTTATTACTACCGATTCGAGAGGCTTTTTATGTCCCTGATTGAACCCTTTGCTGGTTTACGTCCTGCGCCCGGTCGCGCCGCTGACATCGCCGCGCCGCCGTATGACGTGATGAATGCTGCCGAAGCGCGGCGCATGGTGGAAGGTCGCCCGTGGAGTTTTCTGCACATTTCGCGCCCGGAAGTGGATTTACCGGAAGGCATTGATCCGTATAGCCCAACGGTGTACGCGAAGGCGCAGGAAAATCTGCAAACGATGCTGGCGGAAGGTGTGCTCATCCGCGATTCCTCGCCGTGTTATTACGTCTATCGCTTGACGATGGGCACACATCAGCAAACGGGTTTGGTCACCAGCGCCTCGGTCGCGGCCTATGACGCCGACCGCATTAAAAAGCACGAGTTCACGCGCCCAGTAAAAGAAGATGATCGCGTCCGCCAAATTGAGGCACTCAACGCGCAAACTGGGCCGGTATTTCTCGTTTATCGCGCCACCGCTGCAATTGATGACGTGCTCGCCGCTGTCAGCGCCAATCCTGCCGAAGTGGATTTGACTGCTGCTGACGGCGTGCGCCATGAATTGTGGACAATCAGTGATGCCGCGCAGATCGCGCAATTAACCGCGCATTTGACGCGCTTGAAGCACTTTACGTTGCTGACGGTCATCATCGTTCTGCTGCTGCATCACGCGTTGCAGCAGCGCGACGCGCCGCGAATCCGGTTGAAGCGACTGCGCATCAGGGTTTTCTGGCAGTGATTTTCCCGCACGACCAGATGCAGATTCTCGATTACAACCGCGTGATCAAAGATTTGCACGGGATGACCGTTGACGGTCTGATGAATCATCTGGCGGTCGCGTTTGCCATCGAAGCAGCGCACGCCAGTCAAACCGACACGCCCGACCGAATTTGGAATGTATCTGGCTGGGCATTGGTATCGGTTGACGCTCGACCCAGCGCGAATTCCCCACGACGATCCGGTAGCGCGGCTTGATGTCAGTCTGCTGCAAGACAACGTGATTGCGCCGCTGTTTGGCATTCACGATCCGCGCCGCGATGATCGCATTGATTTTATTGGCGGAATTCGTGGTTTGGAGGCGCTGGTGAAGCGGGTTGATTCCGGTGAAATGGCAGTGGCGTTTGCGCTGCATCCGACTGGCATGGCGGATTTAATGGCGGTGGCAGATGCAGGTGAAGTGATGCCGCCAAAATCGACGTGGTTTGAGCCGAAATTGGCGGACGGTTTGGTGTCGCTGGTGTTGGATTAAATCCAACTTTATTCACAAAGTGGTAATGACTTCATCAATAGGGTTGTAAAGACTTTTATCCTTTAGTTATAAAGGATTAAGAAATTATCACCCTACTGACAGGATCACTACCCACTGTTTAATTAAATTCATGCGCCAGCATCGCTATTTAGGAATCACGCCATGACCCCCAAAACGTTTCAAGCCCTTGCTGCACAAGGTTATAACCGCATTCCCATTGCTTGCGAAATACTCGCTGATCTCGATACGCCATTGAGCGTTTATCTCAAACTCGCTGCTGCGCCGTATTCATATCTATTTGAATCGGTGCAAGGTGGTGAGAAATGGGGGCGCTATTCAATCATTGGTTTACCGTGCCGGACGTTAATTCGGATTCATGGCACCACCATTCAGATTGAACGCGATGGGCAAGTAATTAACACCATTATTGCGTCCGATCCGCTGGCGTGGATTGATGCTTATCAGCAGCAGTTTCAAGTTGCCGAAGTCGCGGGTTTGCCGCGCTTCACCGGCGGGCTGGTGGGCTATTTCGGCTACGACACCATTCGCTACATCGAACCGAAATTGGCGCAGTGTCCGAATCCCGATCTGCTTGAAAATCCAGATATTTTGCTGATGGTGTCCGATGAAGTGGTAGTGTTCGACAACCTGAGCGGACGGCTGCACATCATCGTGCATCTTGATCCGACGGCTGGCGATACGCTGGAGGCTGGCGAGGCGCGATTGGCAGAATTAACCGCTCGAATGCGCGAAGCAGTGCCGCACCAACCCAGCGCCAACGCCCGCGATGTCCATGAAGCGGATTTTATCTCCGGTTTTACGGAGGATGGATTCAAACAAGCAGTTGATAAAATTAAGGAATACATCAGCGCCGGTGATTGTATGCAGGTCGTACTGTCGCAGCGGCTGTCCATTCCGTTTACTGCTGCACCGTTGGATTTATATCGGGCGCTGCGCGGACTTAACCCCTCGCCATATATGTATTTTCTCGATCTCGGCGGCTTTCAAATCGTCGGTTCATCGCCGGAAATTTTGACGCGCTTGGAAGATGGCATCGTCACGGTGCGCCGATTGCTGGGACGCGGCGGCGCGGTCATACCGAGGCGGAAGATCAGGTGCTCGAAGCGGAATTGCTTGCCGATCCAAAAGAACGCGCCGAGCATTTAATGCTGATTGATTTGGGACGCAATGACACTGGCGCGTCGCGGAAATTGGTAGTGTGCGGTTGACCGATAAAATGATTGTTGAACGCTATTCACATGTCATGCACATTGTGTCTAATGTGAATTGGCACATTAAAAGATGGAATGACTGCAATTGACGTATTGCGAGCAACTTTTCCGGCAGGAACAGTGTCTGGTGCACCGAAAATTCGCGCAATGGAAATCATCGACGAATTGGAGCCGGTTAAACGCGGTATTTATTCCGGCGCAGTCGGTTATTTAGCATGGAATGGTAATATGGATACGGCAATTGCCATTCGCACTGCGGTTTCAAAACGGAATGCTGCATATTCAAGCTGGCGCTGGAATTGTTGCGGATTCAGTGCCGGAATCAGAATGGCAGGAAACGTTGAATAAAGGACGGCAATTTTCCGCGCTGTGACTGCGGCTGAAGTCGGAATTGATCGTTACGGCTGTGGATTAAAAAAGGTCTAAATTGATAGCACTTTTAATGCTTTAAGGCTTATCTGGATACACACTATGCCGATTTATGAATACCGTTGTGAAAACTGTGGCGAGGCGCTGGAAAAGATTCAAAAAATCAGCGATCCGCTATTGATTGATTGTCCGAACTGTGGCCAGCCCACATTGAAAAAACAACTGTCTGCTGCCGGTTTTCGGCTCAAAGGCGGCGGTTGGTATGAAACGGATTTCAAAAAGAACAACCAGAAAAATCTTCACGACAGCGGCGATAAAACTGCTACTGCTCCGGCGAAAACTGAGAGCGCCAGCACTGCGCCAGCTGCTGCGCCAACACCGCCGAAGCCAGCCGCTTAATTCTGTTCTGCTGCGATCCACTCATAAATCTCAATTGATGCTGGATCGCAGCTACAGCAACCGCCCGCGCAGGGCGTATTTGCTGGCAATTTGCGTACTCTTCCGCGTCGTTCTAACAGTTCCAACATTCCGCGCAATGCTTCTGGTTCGATGTCGAAATGACTGGCTAGATCGCGCAGCGCAGCGCGTTGGTTGTCGTGTAAATAGCGCAAAAGTTCAGAAATCAGCATTGTTCTTCACCTCCAGCGCCAGCAGATCGCCAACGTCATAAGTTGAAAGCTGAAACCGCCACGGATGTTCGCCATCACGCAGCACGTAATCTGCGCTGTCTTTCAATTGCGATAACCGATAAACCCGTTTGCGACCATCCGCCAGCGTCAGCGTGAACTGGCGCGATGACTGCGTTTCATCAGCGAAATCGTCTGCCGTCAAACCTTGCGATAAGTGAGATTCGCCAAGCGCGTCACCAGTGATTTGGCTTGTTCCTGATTCACCGTCGCTGCGTTGCCATCAAAACGCCAGCCCGCTCCGTCTTTCACCAGCGTCCAATCCGTACTTTCGATCCGTACCAATTGCGCCAGCGGCACTTGCAGCAGCGTCGAATCAAACCAATCCTCGCGCCGATTCGACACGTCAGACAGCGCCAGCGTCAACTCGTACACTGCGGCATCCGTTGCTGGTCGCGCCAACAGCCGCCGAAATCCCGGCGCATCTCCAATTAATAACGTTGCCACT
>NZ_PPGH01000025.1 GCF_002958735.1 Chromatium okenii
ATGCTGCAAAGGCTATTCTCGCTGATGAAATCGCTCATGTTGTCCGAGTTCTATATGATCCCGATGGAACCCTGAAAGCACGGCTGGCGCTATTACCCGGCAATTCTTTGATGCATTAAAGCGACGGTGAAGCATGGCATTTTTGCGGGAGTTGACGCCAACCTGAATGATTTGACCGTTGCTGCTTTTCGACACAATGGCGCAAAGCCTTATGTCATTGATGTTGTTGACCATAACCGCCTAAACCCATGAAAATTCACCGTTCAGAAAAGCGGATTTGGTGGTCTGCATCTAACGAAGTGAATGATGGTGGACGGGTATTCATCGCCTGCTCGGGTGCAAAAGAATCACTGCGCGTTGATCGGCATCTTCGGCGCAATGCCCCGGCAAAAAGGGATTGGTTATCAATTCAAGAGGTGGTTATGCAACCAGCGGTGATCCTAATCAACGGGCATGGTTTAAGGATGTCAATGGGCTGGTGGTTCAATATGATTGGATCATTTTTAGTCCCGCAGTTGAATCCGGCGTGTCGATTGAAGTGAAGCACTTTACTAAATGGTTTGGCATTTATGACGGCACAAAATGCGCCAGCGACTTCCATCAAATGCTTGCCCGTGATCGCACGGCGACTGGATATGAGGTTGCTATCACTGGAACACTCAAAAAGCCTGCTCCACGCACTGCTAAAGAAGAATTGGCGGATGCCCTTTACTGCGCTCATTTGGATCATGGCAGCATCATTGAAGCGAGCAGCTATGATGTGGTTGCTGCGGTATTCGAGGTAGTCAGAAAGCGGCGTGTTCAATACTACGGGCAGGAATTCTGCTGCATGAGTCAGGATTTATTTGATGTTGAGATTGACCGGAAAGAAGTCAATGATTCTGAATTCAACGCTTATCGAAAAAAGATTTGGGATTCAATTGAAAGCGAATTCGTTGCGGATGTTAAAGATCGCCCAGCGTTGAGTGAGGCAACCTTTGAGCAAATTGCCAGCAATTACACGCCTGATCGTTACGATAGCCAAGACGTTCACGCACACACGATCACCAAAGCACTGGGCATTCCGCTCTCTGAACTGACCACGCAAGCGGTCAACATTTACCACGAAGGGCGGATCACCAGCCAATTAGAGCGATTCAGATTTGCCACTGAACCTGACCGCGTGGTCGAAAGCACCGCCGATGACATCGGTGTGTTGGATGTCATGTTGCGGCGCAATCGCAAAGCAGTCGCCCAAGCCTGCGCGTGTTCTATCAGGAATTGGGTTTGGATTTCTTCAATCTGCAAAGCACCCGCAAACGGAAAGGTCGGCTCGTGACATCGGACGAGATTAAGGGATCACTGCCGCAGGCGCAGTCGATTTACTCAACCGGCTCGCGACACATGATGACGCTGCCGCAATCCGCCGTTACCTGTGCCCTTCTCTTGGTGTGCAGAAAGCCCGCGTTTATAAATTAGCGGCTGAGGAAAAGACCACCGAATCCAGTCAGGTGATCCGCACCGTGAACTCCATCCTAGGGAATTTTGGCTACTGGCTGGTGGCTACCGGTGACAGCGGCAACCGCGTTTATAAATTAGCGGCTGAGGAAAAGACCACCGAATCCAGTCAGGTGAAAATCCCCGGCGGTAAATACATGATCGCCCTTGCTGCCCGATTGGTTGCTGAGAATCAGACAGCTAAGGGGGCATCATGGAGTGAGCGGCAAACTTTCAAATCCAGCAAAACGGGGCAAATCAGACAGCAAACCGATTTTAAGCCTGCGCAAACCGATGATGTTGAGATCGCCGAGAATCCAGCAAAATGGGGCAAATCAGACAGCTCCCGTGAATATAGTAATAACGGAGCTGCCAACACAAGCAGCGATCCTTGCCGAGCCTGAACACGCATGTCCCGAAATTCTGGAATTCGCAAATCGTATCTCGCTGACATTGGCGAACATGACGCGGTGGCGCGTTCAGAATTCCTGAGCGCCGCTGGCAATCCGCAAACATGGGGCGATGTTTATCGACACATCCGTAACCATTACCGTGCTGCCGCTTGATCGCCGAGAATCCAGCGATAACGTGGGCGCAATTCAACGCGCCTGCGGGTATCAATGCCCAGTCCATGCGCGGACATCGCAACGGCAATGCAACGCGGCAGCGGTCAGGTACTGTAAGCCGCTGATTTACTACAGGTTATTTTAGCTATCAACATGACGGGCTTGACGTTCAGTTGCTGGTAGATTTTTGAGACCCATGGGTCTCAAATCTTCAATCAGACTTACGAATGAAATTGCTCTATCAACATGACGGGCTTGACGTTCAGTTGCTGGTAGATTTTTGGTGCCAATTGGCACCAAATTCTTTAGCGGAAGGCTGATCTTTACCTGCTGCTGATTGCGCGTTACTCCACGCCTCAGCTTGCAATTCTGGCGTTGGAAGTGCAGTTAAAGGACGGGCTTGACGTTCTCTGGCTGGTAGATTTTTGGGACCCATGGGTTTCAAATTCTCAATTAAACCGGCGAATGAAATTCTGCGATCAGCATGACGGGCTTGACGTTCAGTTGCTGGTAGATTTTTGGGACCCATGGGTTTCAAATTCTCAATTAAACCGGCGAATGAAATTCTGCGATCAGCATGACGGGCTTGACGTTCAGTTGCTGGTAGATTTTTGAAACCGAGCGGTTTCAAATTCTCAATCAGACTTACGAATGAAATTCTGCGATCAGCATGACGGGCTTGACGTTCAGTTGCTGGTAGATTTTTGAGACCGCGCGGTCTCAAATCTTTAGCGGAAGGTTGATCTTTACCTGCTGCTGATTGCGCGTTACTCCACGCCTCAGCTTGCAATTCTGGCGTTGGAAGTGCTGTCAACGGACGCGCTTGACGTTCAGTTGCTGGAAGGGTTTTGTTACCCTGGGTAACAAATCATCCAAGATTCCTGCGAATGCAATGCGTCTATGCGCATGAACTCGCGTTATTCCAAATCTTTCTTGGCAATAATCCTCAAACGTTTTGCCTTTGGTATCGCGGTATAAACGCTTGTCACGAATCACCTTGAGCGACGCATCGCCAATGATCGAAAGCTGATTGATCCCGCCAATTCCTTTCCGTCGCTAATCCCAGCGCCAGCGCAAATCGTCACCGTCCGTCCGGTATCGGCGAAAATCTTTTCACACCAATCTAAAACCTTGTCGGCTTCGGGAATAGGTAGGCTGGCGACTTCGCGGTGATGATTGAAAGTCACAAGTGCGCGACGTCGCGCACTCTCGAGGCGGTTTTTTTGTGTGTCAAAAAACTGTCAGGGCATGGGTGATCGTTCGCCGTGACGAAACCACTCAGATTTGTGACGAATTATTTTATACTTTACTATCGTTATGTTATGTGTTAGGCAAAACGTTAGTAAATAACACTTGACGCGTATGTCATAACGTATAAACTAACGGCAACAGTAACAAAACGAAAAGGTGACGGCAATGGCAACGGCATACGGATATATCCGCGTATCAACGGACAAACAAGCTACTACTGGAATCTCACTGGACGCACAACGTGCAAAGATTCAAGCATGGATTGAACTGAACGGATATGAGTTCGGCGGTATTTATGAGGACGCTGGTATCAGCGGCACGAAACAACACCGAGTAGGATTAGATGCCGTGCTGTCAGTCGCTAACAAAGGTGACGCGATTGTCGCCTACGCCATTAGCCGGTTTGCGCGGTCAACAAAGCACTTGCTCGAAATCAGTGAAGAATTAGCAGCACGTGAAATTGACATGGTATCGGTTAGCGAGCGCATTGATACGACTAGCGCCGCTGGAAAAATGGTTTTCCGTATCATGGCAGTAATGGCTGAGTTTGAGCGTGATTTGATTGTAGAGCGTGTAACTGGTTGTTTAGCTAACAAAAAGGCACGAGGCGAGCGTATCGGTAGACCGCGTTACGGTTTCGAGTGCAGTAACAAAACACTAACAGTTAACGATAATGAACAAGGCGTTATCGCTCGCGTCAAAAAGCTACGTAAAGAAGGTTTGAGCTGGCGCAAAATAGCAGCAGCGTTATGCGAAGACGGAATTAAATCACGCACTGGAAAAGTGTTCATGCCGTCGCAATTAGTTCGCATGATTGACGCGATTCCAGACTGTTACAAACTGTTTGACAGTAACGTTGATTCTGTTACTGTATGCGCTAGTCAGTAACGTAAGGTTGTAACAAATGGCAAGCAACACTGAACGGCAAAAAGCGTATAACGATTATCAAGTCAGTCAAGGAAAGCAGCGCGTATCGACATTTATCAGCAGCGAACACAAGACGCGGTTTGATTCAATCAAGCTGGCGCTAGGTGTTACTAACGAAGTCTGTTTGCAAATGTTGATTGACGCATACGAAGTAACAGACATACCAGCACCAGCGACGGCGGATAAGATTGATAAAATGTTTGAAGATGTACTGAATCAACTGGCTGCCATGCAAGCAAGTTTTGCGGCATTTGAAGCGCGGTTGAGTGCGATCGAAGCTGGCGCAGTGAGTGAGTTAACCAGTGTTAAAGAAGTGTCGTTAGACGTTAGACTCGTCGCCGTCGCCATGAAAGCAGCAAAAAAGACAAATGAGGAAATTCAAGCGTATATCGGGAACGCGACTGGAAAGCGGTTCAGTTTTAGTTTTAAGCAAAATCTGTCAAACAATTTAGAAAACTGGAAACGGGCAGCGGATAAACAACTGTGATGCCGTACACAAGCCGCGTAACAGCGGTTTTTTATTGTCCGTCGCATGAACACTGCTGGCGCTGAGAACGTGCTCAAAATGCGTCCTACGCGATTCTGTGAAGCATACTCACTTGACAGTGTATTCCGAAAGGCATTAAATCACGGACACGCAAAAAAACCGCAGTTAAGCGGCTCTTTTGCGTTCACTCATTTTCTTCATATCAACCTCAACTCATTAACACCTTTCTCTTCTCTTCTCGGGACAGGAAAGTGCAAATGAGCCTTTTAGACACGACACAGTTTGAGAATAACCTTAATCTCTGTTGCAGTTGACGCCTTAGCTTCAATCTCAACAAACCATGTCAGGGCGAAATATAGAGTGATCGCCACTTGGATGTAAAGGTAAATTGATCAAACGTGTCTTTGTCAGGTTTCAGACAATGACGCAATCTTACAGCAACGCCGCAACAAACTCAAATCAGAAAGCAGTATCAAATCAGAAAGATACAGCGCAAACTTCAACCTGCTACTTAACTGTCTGCACGCGCATCGATGGCAAGCCTGCCGGTAAGACTTACACGCTTGCCAATGGCGAAGTCACCAAAGAAGTTGCAGGGCATTCAGGGCGTTATACCGCGCTGCGCCATCGTGTCGCGTCGTTATCTGAACTATCAACCCTGCTCGCAAGCCTGACGCCAGCGCAAACGCTCATTTACGGGCATTGCGTCGAGTGCGGTGATCTTCCCTATCAAATCCTGCCTGATAAGACCCTGCGGGAGCGGCTGAATGTAGGCAACGCCAGCTTGGTGTGCACCACATCAATGGCAAAACTACCATTGGGCGCTTCAAAGAAAACTTCACCAGCGGCGGACTGCTGTTTGTCGACCGTGATCGCCAGCCTTCAATGCCCGCGCAGCTTGAAACCGCCAGCGATGATGATTTCTTTGCACAATTAGAGCGGCTCGTCCCCGGTATCAGCAGCGCCGAGCGGCTTGCTTATTCGTCATCATCTTCCCGCGTGTTGCTGCCCGACGGCTTGCCCGCATTCAATGGCACACCAAGCCGTCATTACTGGTTACGCCTTGCAACTGACATCGATCAAGACTCCATCCGGCTGGCGTTAACAGTTGCTGCTGGCGCTGCTGATTTGATGTTTACGGCAACCGATAAGCACGGCAAAAAACGCCTAAATCGCACAGTCTTAGATTTATCGGTTTACAGCACCGAGCGGGAAATTTTCGATAGTCCGCCAGCAGTCAATGCGCCGCTGCAATGCGCTAAGGGCGACTATCAAATCAGCAACCTAGGTGGTGGCAGCGTCATCATCGAACCGGCGTGGGCGGGTGCCATTCAATCCCATGCCAAACGCACCAAGACCACGATCACCCGCAGCGGCGCAGGTAGCTTCACCGGGCGCGTTGATAACGTCCTCACGCTGCAAACTGAACTCGAAACCGCTAACGGCATTATCACAGTCAAACAATGGCTTGATAGTGGACAACAGAAAACCCGCATTCAATCGCCCTTCCGTATTGAATCAAAATCATTTGCTGCTTTCATTGATCGCACTGAAATCGGCTGTTTTGTATTCGACAGCGGCACGAATGAAACCTATTTTTTAGAGAAAGAAGCGCCAGCGGATGATTTCAAAACATGTTTTGAATCATTGGCATCGGTGAGTGTTTTGAGCACGATCACTGATTCTGCGGCCATAAAAAGCGATTTAGCACAGGCAATGGAAAAAGCATCTGCTTTTGCGGATGAAATTAATGCGCAGCCAGACACACTGCCTGCGCCCAGCGCCCAGCGGGAGTTTGTGTTACCGGCAGCAATTAAAGACTGTTTGGTCTTGATTGAAAGGCTGAGAATCCCGTTCAGGTAGCGCGGAAAGTGCTATTGCGACAAGTGCCCAGACTCCCGCTTGAAATCACTTCACCAGAGTTGATTGATGCGGTGTGCGGCGCTATTCCTGAATGTACCGATGATACTAAGCTGGCGTTATCAGGTGCGCTTGACGAAGCGATTACCACGGCAATACGCCGGGCGCGAGAAGATAATCAACTGAATGCCAACCTCACCCTTGATTCGATTCAGGAAGTAATCCCCGCCATGCGCACTTTGTGGGCGCAGGGGCATCGCTGTTTTCTAATTCGTGCACCAATGGGATCGGGTAAAACGCAATTGGTCTTAAAGACGATTTTTGACCAAATAAACAATGTTGTTGCCCTAACTTATTCGACAACGTTGGTCGATAATCTCGTTAGCCGGTTTGAAGGGGCAACGCATTATCAAGATATGGCGGTCAATGAATGTGCTTTGGTCGAAAAGATTGTGGCTTGCATCAATTCAATCGGTAAGATAAACATCCGTAAATCATTGGATGCTGCAAAGGCTATTCTCGCTGATGAAATCGCTCATGTTGTCCGAGTTCTATATGATCCCGATGGAACCCTGAAAAGCACGGCTGGCGCTATTACCCGGCAATTCTTTGATGCAATTAAAGCGACGGTGAAGCATGGCATTTTTGCGGGAGTTGACGCCAACCTGAATGATTTGACCGTTGCTGCTTTTCGACACAATGGCGCAAAGCCTTATGTCATTGATGTTGTTGACCATAACCCGCCTAAACCCATGAAAATTCACCGTTCAGAAAAGCGGATTTGGTGGTCTGCATCTAACGAAGTGAATGATGGTGGACGGGTATTCATCGCCTGCTCGGGTGCAAAAGAATCACTGCGCGTTGATCGGCATCTTCGGGCGCAATGCCCCGGCAAAAAGGGATTGGTTATCAATTCAAGAGGTGGTTATGCAACCAGCGGTGATCCTAATCAACGGGCATGGTTTAAGGATGTCAATGGGCTGGTGGTTCAATATGATTGGATCATTTTTAGTCCCGCAGTTGAATCCGGCGTGTCGATTGAAGTGAAGCACTTTACTAAATGGTTTGGCATTTATGACGGCACAAAATGCGCCAGCGACTTCCATCAAATGCTTGCCCGTGATCGCACGGCGACTGGATATGAGGTTGCTATCACTGGAACACTCAAAAAGCCTGCTCCACGCACTGCTAAAGAAGAATTGGCGGATGCCCTTTACTGCGCTCATTTGGATCATGGCAGCATCATTGAAGCGAGCAGCTATGATGTGGTTGCTGCGGTATTCGAGGTAGTCAGAAAGCGGCGTGTTCAATACTACGGGCAGGAATTCTGCTGCATGAGTCAGGATTTATTTGATGTTGAGATTGACCGGAAAGAAGTCAATGATTCTGAATTCAACGCTTATCGAAAAAAGATTTGGGATTCAATTGAAAGCGAATTCGTTGCGGATGTTAAAGATCGCCCAGCGTTGAGTGAGGCAACCTTTGAGCAAATTGCCAGCAATTACACGCCTGATCGTTACGATAGCCAAGACGTTCACGCACACACGATCACCAAAGCACTGGGCATTCCGCTCTCTGAACTGACCACGCAAGCGGTCAACATTTACCACGAAGGGCGGATCACCAGCCAATTAGAGCGATTCAGATTTGCCACTGAACCTGACCGCGTGGTCGAAAGCACCGCCGATGACATCGGTGTGTTGGATGTCATGTTGCGGCGCAATCGCAAAGCAGTCGCCCAAGCCTGCCGCGTGTTCTATCAGGAATTGGGTTTGGATTTCTTCAATCTGCAAAGCACCCGCAAACGGAAAGGTCGGCTCGTGACATCGGACGAGATTAAGGGATCACTGCCGCAGGCGCAGTCGATTTACTCAACCGGCTCGCGACACATGATGACGCTGCCGCAATCCGCCGTTACCTGTGCCCTTCTCTTGGTGTGCAGAAAGCCCGCGTTTATAAATTAGCGGCTGAGGAAAAGACCACCGAATCCAGTCAGGTGATCCGCACCGTGAACTCCATCCTAGGGAATTTTGGCTACTGGCTGGTGGCTACCGGTGACAGCGGCAACCGCGTTTATAAATTAGCGGCTGAGGAAAAGACCACCGAATCCAGTCAGGTGAAAATCCCCGGCGGTAAATACATGATCGCCCTTGCTGCCCGATTGGTTGCTGAGAATCAGACAGCTAAGGGGGCATCATGGAGTGAGCGGCAAACTTTCAAATCCAGCAAAACGGGGCAAATCAGACAGCAAACCGATTTTAAGCCTGCGCAAACCGATGATGTTGAGATCGCCGAGAATCCAGCAAAATGGGGCAAATCAGACAGCTCCCGTGAATATAGTAATAACGGGAGCTGCCAACACAAGCGCGATCCTTGCCGAGCCTGAACACGCATGTCCCGAAATTCTGGAATTCGCAAATCGGTATCTCGCTGACATTGGCGAACATGACGCGGTGTTCAGAATTCCTGAGCGCCGCTGGCAATCCGCAAACATGGGGCGATGTTTATCGACACATCCGTAACCATTACCGTGCTGCCGCTTGATCGCCGAGAATCCAGCGATAACGTGGGCGCAATTCAACGCGCCTGCGGGTATCAATGCCCAGTCCATGCGCGGACATCGCAACGGCAATGCAACGCGGCAGCGGTCAGGTACTGTAAGCCGCTGATTTACTACAGGTTATTTTAGCTATCAACATGACGGGCTTGACGTTCAGTTGCTGGTAGATTTTTGAGACCCATGGGTCTCAAATCTTCAATCAGACTTACGAATGAAATTGCTCTATCAACATGACGGGCTTGACGTTCAGTTGCTGGTAGATTTTTGGTGCCAATTGGCACCAAATTCTTTAGCGGAAGGCTGATCTTTACCTGCTGCTGATTGCGCGTTACTCCACGCCTCAGCTTGCAATTCTGGCGTTGGAAGTGCAGTTAAAGGACGGGCTTGACGTTCTCTGGCTGGTAGATTTTTGGGACCCATGGGTTTCAAATTCTCAATTAAACCGGCGAATGAAATTCTGCGATCAGCATGACGGGCTTGACGTTCAGTTGCTGGTAGATTTTTGGGACCCATGGGTTTCAAATTCTCAATTAAACCGGCGAATGAAATTCTGCGATCAGCATGACGGGCTTGACGTTCAGTTTGCTGGTAGATTTTTGAAACCGAGCGGTTTCAAATTCTCAATCAGACTTACGAATGAAATTCTGCGATCAGCATGACGGGCTTGACGTTCAGTTGCTGGTAGATTTTTGAGACCGCGCGGTCTCAAATCTTTAGCGGAAGGTGATCTTTACCTGCTGCTGATTGCGCGTTACTCCACGCCTCAGCTTGCAATTCTGGCGTTGGAAGTGCAGTTAAAGGACGGGCTTGACGTTCTCTGGCTGGTAGATTTTGGGACCCATGGGTTTCAAATTCTCAATTAAACCGGCGAATGAAATTCTGCGATCAGCATGAACTCGCGTTATTCCAATCTTTCTTGGCAAAAATCCTCAAACGTTTTGCCTTTGGTATCGCGGTATAAACGCTTGTCACGAATCACCTTGAGCGACGCATCGCCAATGATCGAAAGCTGATTGATCCCGCCAATTCCTTTCCGTCGCTAATCCCAGCGCCAGCGCAAATCGTCACCGTCCTCGAGGCGGTTTTTTTGTGTGTCAAAAAACTGTCAGGGCATGGGTGATCGTTCGCCGTGCAAATCGTCACACTTCGTCCTATCCGTAACAAATCCCGCACTTTTGACAGGGCGACATCGCCCCTTCCCGTTGTCTTGATCCTGTCTTGACACTTGCAAACATCAATCTGTGATACAGCGTATTGACATAAACAAGACTAGGGTTTATTGTGTCTTACAACAAACAAGACAGGATCAAGACAATGGCAACGGCAATCGGATATATCAGGGTTTCGACAAGTGGGCAGGCAATCGACGGCGTATCGCTAGACGCGCAGAAAGCCAAGATCGCTGCGTGGGCAGAATTGAATGGGTATGAGCTGGGCGAGATTTTTGAGGATGCTGGGATCAGTGGCACAAAACAGGATCGCCCCGGATTAGCTGCCGCACTCGCTGCTGCAAAGAAAGGGGACGCGGTGATTGCTTACTCAATTAGCCGGTTCGCCCGGTCAACAAAACACTTGATCGAAATCTCAGAATCACTAGCCAAGCGTGAGATTGATATGGTTTCAATCAGCGAGCGCATCGATACCACGTCCGCAGCGGGGAAGATGGTGTTTCGCATGATGGCTGTAATGGCAGAATTTGAACGCGATCAAGTGTCTGAACGCACCAAGACGGCACTGCAACACAAAAATCGAAAGGTGAAAAAACCGGCGGACAAGTGCCCTTTGGTAACGATGCAGCGGCTAATGACGAAGGCGTTAAAGTGCTAACAGTCAATCAAGCCGAGCGCATCATCATCAATGCGGTGATCGAATTAAGAAAGGCTGGTTTGTCGCTCAGGAAGATTGCAACGGAATTGGAAAAACGCGGGTTTCAATCTCGCAAAGGGCGCGTATTTCATCCGACACAAATTAGCAGAATGTTGGTGGCAGCATGAATACACTTGATTTGCAGCGAGTGAACATGGCGCTGGCGCAGATTGATTGCGCAATGAATGCGACGGATTGTGTTGAATTGAAAAACCGCCTTTCTTTGGATGATCTTTTGCACCACGCGGCAAGTGTTGCAATACAGCGTAAAGATAAGGTATTGCACAACAAGATCAACTGTCTTACACCGTCAAGACAGTATCAAGACAAGGGATTGAACCAATGAAAGATGAGCGCAAAATGATGTCATTTAGACTGCCAATTGAAGCGCGGATCGTATGCAACGGCTCATGTCGATTCACAATGCACCGTCACAAGCGGACGTGATTCTAATGGCATTGGATGCGCTTGAATCCGTAGCGCCAGCGCCAGCGGTATCAGCACAATTGGATGATGTTGTAACGCGGATTGATAAAATGTTTGAAGATGTACTGAATCAACTCGCTGCCATGCAAGCAAGTTTTGCGGAATTTGAAGCGCGGTTGAGTGCGATCGAAGCTGGCGCAGTGAGTGAGTTAACCAGTGTTAAAGAAGTGTCGTTAGACGTTAGACTCGTCGCCGTCGCCATGAAAGCAGCAAAAAAGACAAATGAGGAAATTCAAGCGTATATCGGGAACGCGACTGGAAAGCGGTTCAGTTTTAGTTTTAAGCAAAATCTGTCAAACAATTTAGAAAACTGGAAACGGGCAGCGGATAAACAACTGTGATGCCGTACACAAGCCGCGTAACAGCGGTTTTTTATTGTCCGTCGCATGAACACTGCTGGCGCTGAGAACGTGCTCAAAATGCGTCCTACGCGATTCTGTGAAGCATACTCACTTGACAGTGTATTCCGAAAGGCATTAAATCACGGACACGCAAAAAAACCGCAGTTAAGCGGCTCTTTTGCGTTCACTCATTTTCTTCATATCAACCTCAACTCATTAACACTTCCTTCGATTCTTGGCGGAGTAGAAAAGTGCAAACGAGCCTTTTAGACACGACACAGTTTGAGAATACCTTAATCTCTGTTTGCAGTTGACGCCTTAGCTTCAATCTCAACAAACCATGTCAGGGCGAAATATAGAGTGATCGCCACTTGGATGTAAAGGTAAATTGATCAAACGTGTCTTTGTCAGGTTTCAGACAATGACGCAATCTTACAGCAACGCCGCAACAAACTCAAATCAGAAAGCAGTATCAAATCAGAAAGATACAGCGCAAACTTCAACCTGCTACTTAACTGTCTGCACGCGCATCGATGGCAAGCCTGCCGGTAAGACTTACACGCTTGCCAATGGCGAAGTCACCAAAGAAGTTGCAGGGCATTCAGGGCGTTATACCGCGCTGCGCCATCGTGTCGCGTCGTTATCTGAACTATCAACCCTGCTCGCAAGCCTGACGCCAGCGCAAACGCTCATTTACGGGCATTGCGTCGAGTGCGGTGATCTTCCCTATCAAATCCTGCCTGATAAGACCCTGCGGGAGCGGCTGAATGTAGGCAAACGCCAGCTTGGTGTGCACCACATCAATGGCAAAACTACCATTGGGCGCTTCAAAGAAAACTTCACCAGCGGCGGACTGCTGTTTGTCGACCGTGATCGCCAGCCTTCAATGCCCGCGCAGCTTGAAACCGCCAGCGATGATGATTTCTTTGCACAATTAGAGCGGCTCGTCCCCGGTATCAGCAGCGCCGAGCGGCTTGCTTATTCGTCATCATCTTCCCGCGTGTTGCTGCCCGACGGCTTGCCCGCATTCAATGGCACACCAAGCCGTCATTACTGGTTACGCCTTGCAACTGACATCGATCAAGACTCCATCCGGCTGGCGTTAACAGTTGCTGCTGGCGCTGCTGATTTGATGTTTACGGCAACCGATAAGCACGGCAAAAAACGCCTAAATCGCACAGTCTTAGATTTATCGGTTTACAGCACCGAGCGGGAAATTTTCGATAGTCCGCCAGCAGTCAATGCGCCGCTGCAATGCGCTAAGGGCGACTATCAAATCAGCAACCTAGGTGGTGCAGCGTCATCATCGAACCGGCGTGGCGGGTGCCATTCAATCCCATGCCAAACGCACCAAGACCACGATCACCCGCAGCGGCGCAGGTAGCTTCACCGGGCGCGTTGATAACGTCCTCACGCTGCAAAATGAACTCGAAACCGCTAACGGCATTATCACAGTCAAACAATGGCTTGATAGTGGACAACAGAAAACCCGCATTCAATCGCCCTTCCGTATTGAATCAAAATCATTTGCTGCTTTCATTGATCGCACTGAAATCGGCTGTTTTGTATTCGACAGCGGCACGAATGAAACCTATTTTTTAGAGAAAGAAGCGCCAGCGGATGATTTCAAAACATGTTTTGAATCATTGGCATCGGTGAGTGTTTTGAGCACGATCACTGATTCTGCGACCATAAAAAGCGATTTAGCACAGGCAATGGAAAAAGCATCTGCTTTTGCGGATGAAATTAATGCGCAGCCAGACACACTGCCTGCGCCCAGCGCCCAGCGGGAGTTTGGTGTTACCGGCAGCAATTAAAGACTGTTTGGTCTTGATTGAAAGGCTGAGAATCCCGTTCAGTAGCGCGGAAAGTGCTATTGCGACAAGTGCCCAGACTCCCGCTTGAAATCACTTCACCAGAGTTGATTGCTGCGGTGTGCGGCGCTATTCCTGAATGTACCGATGAGACTAGCTGGCGTTATCAGGTGCGCTTGACGAAGCGATTACCACGGCAATACGCCGGGCGCGAGAAGATAATCAACTGAATGCCAACCTCACCC
>NZ_PPGH01000026.1 GCF_002958735.1 Chromatium okenii
TCCGCAATTTGTCGTAAACATCCGCCTTGCCGGGCAACGCAGCAACGCGGTTTCCAACGACGCGTGCGCCAGATGATTTGGCAGGAACTCCTTGATGGCAAAGGTTTCGCGGAGGATTTCGTGGTCGGCAGCATAGACAATCCCTGCGCCGCCTCGTCCGAGCACATTCCGAATCACAAACTCATGTACACGAGTTCCCGGTATTAATGGATGAATACTGTCGTCCATCGCTAAATCCTCGGTCGTAGGTTGGGTTGCCGCTGTTGGCAACCCAACAATTTACGCCAATATCACATTAATTGGATTGCACTGTCATCGCACCAGCAAAATCATTTTTTCATGGTTTGCTACGATTGCTGAATCCATTCGGGAACATTTCTTTTAGACCATTTTGCAAATCTCATTTTTTCACCGATATAAAACTGCCTATACGCAGCGACTGCGTCGCCTTGAATCTTGTATTGATCTGGCATTGCTTGAGCAAATGCAGTTAATCCTTGACTTGCGTAGCGATAATTTGCAATTGCATTTAGCACCCCGATTGAACGATGATCAACCTCTTTCTCAAATCTAAAACGGTATTCAGTATTTAATGCGAGCGCCAGATTTTTTAGCCATAAAAAATTCTCAAATGAATGTTCTACCCAAAGCACGCATGGATTTGAATGTGCGTGGATTTATAGGGTGTGCTAAATCCTTTTTTATTGAGTGCAGTACATAACATCTGTACGCTTTCAAGTATCATTTTTACGACGTGCTGATCGCAATGATACTGTGCGCATTGTTCTATATCTTCATCTAAAACAAAAATGTTCATATCGAAATTTTTAATCCAGCTCAGGAATAACGCAGTTGCAAAAGATTGGCAACGCTGCCAGCCAAATCAAACGCATAAAAAAACGGCTTGTACCAGAATTGGATACAAGCCGTTAATGATGTGGAGCTGACGGTCGGATTTGAACCGACGACCTGCTGATTACAAATCAGCTGCTCTGCCAACTGAGCTACGTCAGCGTTGGGGCGCAGTTTAACTATCTTGTGCGTTAATCGCTATGCTTTTTGATCGCACTCACCGGAATCGACACCGGCTGCGGTTCATCAACGAAATACGGACGTTCCGTGCTGCCACCAGTCGCCAGCGTCTGCTCACGCGCAGCAATCGCTGCTAAACAATGTTTTACCTGCTCCACCGTCGCATTTGAAAGCGGATGCCGCATTCCCGGCTGCGGCGTTACATCGCGGATGATCGCCGTGAGCGTGTGACGCATCAGCAGCAAAATTTCTTGTTCTGGCGTTAATTCACTCATCGTTGATTCCGTTACCTGTTAAAGAAAATCCAAGTTGTTCATCAGGTTGCAGCACATTTAACTCCGCTTCAGTCAGAATCTGCACACCCAATTCCTGCGCTTTATCCCATTTCGAGCCGGGCGCTTCACCCGCCAGCAAATAATCAGTTTTGCGCGACACGCTGCCTGTCACCTTCGCGCCCAGCGCCAGCAATTGCGCCTTAATTTCATCGCGGGAACGACTGAGCGTGCCGGTAATCACCACCGTTTTTCCGGCCAGTGGGCGCGTATCGACTGTTGCAGCGACCAGCGGCAACGGCTCAGTTTCCGTCCAGTGCACACCCGCTGCCTGCAAATGCGCAATCGCCTCGCGGTTGTGCGGCTGCGCAAAAAACTGCACCAACTGCTCGGCAACCACCGGTCCCACGCCGTCAACCCGCTCCATCACTTCCGCAGCATTTGCGGTCATCAACTGCGCCAGCCCACCAAAACTGGTGGCTAATGCTGCCGCTGTGGTTTCGCCAACTTCGCGGATTCCGAGCGCAAAAATAAATCGCGCCAACGGTCGTCGCCTTGGCTTTTTCAATCGCCAACAACAATTTAGTCGCTGACTGCATTCCCATCCGTTCCAGTCGCGCCAACTGGTCATGCGTCAACTGAAACAGATCGGCTGGCTCGCGCACCCAGTCCACATCCACCAGTTGCTCAATCAGCTTGTCGCCCAGCCCCACGATGTCGAACGCCCGCCGCGATGCAAAATGTTTCAACGCCTCTTTGCGCTGCGCCGGGCAATACAGCCCGCCGCTGCATCGCGCCACCACCACGCCTTCAGTGCGTACTACTTCCGAGCCGCACACCGGACATTGACTTGGCAACTCCAGCGGTTGCGCCTCCGCCGGGCGCAGCTCCAGCACCACGCCAACCACTTCGGGAATCACGTCACCAGCACGGCGCACACTGACGGTATCGCCGACGCGCACATCTTTACGATGCACCTCGTCGAGATTGTGCAGCGTGGCATTGGCGACGATGACACGCCGACTGCGACCGGTTTTAACCGAGCAACCGGCGTCACTGCGCCGGTGCGACCGACTTGAAAATCAATCGCTTCGACGGTGGTCAGTGCTTCCTGCGCCGGAAATTTGCGGCAATCGCCCAGCGCGGATGATGACTGGTTGCGCCGAGCGCGGTTTGCGTGGCAAGCGCATCGACCTTAAACACCACGCCGTCAATGTCGTAATCCAACGCCTCGCGGCGCTCGCCGAGCGTCGAAATACGCCCGACAGCCATCAATGCCGGCGACCTGCTGCAACTCCGGTGAAATCGGCACTCCCCAGTCACGAATACGCTGCAACATGTTGAATTGACTGTTATCCGGCGCAATCGACACTGCGCCCCAGCCGTAACAACAAAACGCCAGCGGACGTTTTGCGGTGAGTTGCGGATCGAGCTGGCGCAACGAACCGGCAGCCGCATTGCGTGGATTGGCAAAGCATTTTTGTCCACGATCCGCCAATTGCGCGTTGATCTGCGCAAACCCGCTGCGCGTCATGTACACCTCGCCGCGCACTTCCAAAATCTCCGGGCAATCGTCACCGCGCAACCGCAGCGGCACGCTGGAAATGGTGCGGACGTTATGCGTCACATCCTCGCCGGTGCTGCCGTCGCCGCGAGTCGCTGCCTGCACTAAAACGCCGCGTTCATAACGAATACTCACCGCCAGTCCATCCAATTTCGGTTCGGCAATAAATAATAACGGTTCATTCTCTGCCAATGCGTCCGTTAATTTACGCATGAACGCCAGCAATTCGTCGTCATTCATGGCGTTATCCAATGAAATCATTGGCACTTGATGAGTGACAGCGAGAAATTCTGCGCTGGGTGTTGCGCCGACACGCTGCGTTGGTGAATCGGCAGTAATCAATTCAGGATGCGCAGCTTCTAAATCGCGCAATTGACGCATTAGATCATCGTATGCTGCATCGCTAATGATTGGTTCATTTACGACATAATAACGATGGTTATGCTCACGAATTTCGGCAGTGAGCGCAGCGATAATTTCAATTAAATCTTCAGGTTTATTCACGATTGCGTTTCCTTTGCCCACCGTAGTTGATTGGCAATGACTGCTTTACGCATTTCATCCTGCTTTTTCACTGTCAGCGAACAGCGCATATCATCAAGAACGTCGCCGCGCAATGAAATCGCTAATTTACGCGCAGTGGCAATCATTTCATCGAGAATCGTCATGTCTTCAGGTCTGCCGCACAATTGCGCAAATAGCACCAAACCGGGCGTGGTGAATTCATCCATCGCATCAAAAGGAAAAGTGCCCGGCTTGACTAAATTGCCATGCTGAAATAAACCCGCGTTTCATCCTCGAATTCGTCAAGGCAATGAAAAATGTCCATTTTGCCCGGATGCAATCCGCACGATTCCGCCACATCCAACACCGAAGCGCCGCGAAAAGTGTGACCGCGTCCGCTCATGACGCTGACCTGAATCAACAGCGGTTCGAGCGCCGGTTTTTCGTTTCCACCACTGCCGGAGCTGATGACGCGACGCTTTGACCTCCGCCGGTTTCGGTTCAGGTGGTTTAGCAACTGTTTTGTTGCAGCAGGTTTTGGCGGCGCAGCGGGTTTAGCAGCGGGTTTAGCTGGCGCAGACCGTTGATTAGATTGACTGCGCTGATCAGATTCCGCTTTAGGCGACTGAACGCGAGCAGACGATGCAGCACGATCATCAGCATCTGGTTTGTCGGATGTGGGTTGCGTTTTGCTGGCGCGTACACCGTAGGGCGCATCGGATTTGCGACATCATCACTGCGCTCATCGCCGTCTTCCCGGCGGTCGTTATCTTCCCAGTGCTCGTCGTCATCGTCAGCATCCTTATCCTTGCTGCGTTGACGTTCCCACCAATAGAGCAGTGAGATGAGCACTGCGCCGATGACGATCAAGATGATACGAATCGTGTTGGCGTCCATTCGATATTGAGATGACCGTTGATAAGTTTATCGGAAGTTTGAACAAGTATAAGAGTTATGCGGTTGAAAAAAGTTGTCAGTTTTCAGTTGTTAGTGACCATCGTGTTTCCGTTACCAACTGACAAGTGACAACTTCCGAATTATATCAATGCAGATCGTCAATCATATGTCTGCGTCTGCCGATCAGCACGCGGCAGTGCCAGCAGTCGATCATCGCGCAATTGCATCACAACTTGCGCCACCACCTGCCCAATCGTTTGTTCGGAATTAGGATCAAGCGGTTGCGAGCGTCCAGACCAAAGCAGTGCGCCAGTTTTCGTGTCATAACAATTACTTTCCAAGCGCAACTCTTGATAACCGCTGTAATAACCAGTGCGCATCACTTTGAAATAAACATCTTGATAATAGGGCACAAGCTGGCGATAAACTTCTGGTACTGTATTTACTCGCACAGGTAATGGTTCTGCGCTTTTCGTTGGTTCAGCAACCAAATGTGTCACCAATACTGCATCCGCCCAGCGCGAATTAAACTAGATTGAATAGTTTTACTGCGTTTGGGATTAAGTGCAGGAACCAATGCTTCACTGGAACGCGCTGTTAATCCTTGTGCTTTGAATGCTTGAACAAACGCATCTTCATAAGCCCGTTGGATTTTGGGGTGATTTGCAATTCCCAACACAATTAAATGCTGATAAGGCGCTGGCACACCTTCCGGTTTTAACCAAATCGAATTAACGCCATTGGTTGCGCAGGCAGTTAACAGTAGCGGAGCAATGCCGATAATCATCCGCAATGCGCAATTAAACTTAGCGATAACATTATTCATCTGCTGTTCCAATCATGCCAATCTTTCCTCCAGTCACGGATGAATAAGCACATCCAGTAAAGTCTGTTGAATAAGGTCATTATCGAAATTGCAACCCGTATCTCGCCGAATGGCAATGCGAATCGCTTTAACAACATCTTCGGTCAAAATTGCTTGAATCAAATTCTCTCTTGTTAATGCACTCACTTCGCGCCAGCATTTTTCCAAAGCGCCTTTTTGCGTCATGCCAAAGCGGGAAATTAAAATCAATTTTTCGCAGTCTTCTAAACTAATTTCTGGCAATAAATTAACTGAAAATACAAGATTTGCATCAACGATATTCTGCATCGAAATATGATAAATCTGCCACGTTGATAGATTGGTGAGTAATGCCCAGCGAATTCCAGAATAAGCGCCGTAAGAAGTTGCTTGAAAAACATGCTTTTCACTTAACTTCAAACCTGCACGTTTGCTTTCACCTACAATCACATCTTCTTCATCTATAGCAAGCACATAATCTGCTTTTCGACCTTGAATTTTCTGCTCGGCTTTGACTTCTTCCATCGAATAACCAAAGACATCTAATAGAATACGATCCAGAATCATCCGCGTATTGCTTTCATTCGCACCATTTGCCACAGCCGCTTTAATTTGCGGTAAAAATTGGCGTAACGCTCGTTGTAGTTTAGTGGCTTTTTCAGTCCAAACTTGCTTGGACGGTAAAGTGCTAGATGCTGCAATAGCGTGGTCAATATGACTGTTGGCAACAGGATTTTGAATACTAACGCCAAACGATGCAGCTAATATGTCAAGTCCACCATTGTAACCTTGACCAACAGCACGAAACTTCCATGTGCCTTGGTGTCGATATAATTCACCAAGCATGAGCGCACGTTCTTCTCCACTTGGTTGTAAATTAAACCGCAACAGTTGTTGATTAGATTGATCGGAAATATCAATATAAACCATTCCTAATTGTCCGCAGTGCGGCTGCAACGCAATGTCACTATCAATCGCAACGGTGATGATGAAAACAAGTTTGTTTACAGTATCAGGAATGCGATCTAAAAAAGCGCGAAAAAGTCGACGTTCACGGTGATATTCAGGATCAAGCACTAATCCGCCGCAAACCGTTTGCGTTTGATTATAAAAAATAAAATCTTGATCGTCGCGTACAGTTCCCGATGAATTGATAAGAAATGCACTAACATCTGCTTCTATCGCTGATTCTTTATTCCAACCGATAGAAATCATTAAATTACGTTCTAAAATTGCTGTATTCGCGCCCTGCTGTAATTCAATACTCATTTGCATTAACTCATTTGAATTGATTGACTATCAATCGGAGTTGTCACAATGAACAACTCCGTATTGCTAACAACCTATATTAAACCGCTGCGCTCTAATAGAAATTGCGTTAATAATGCCACTGGACGACCAGTGCCGCCTTTTTCTTTACCACTGAGCCACGCCACGCCTGCAATATCTAAATGCGCCCAGCGATATTCCTTGGTAAAACGAGATAGAAAACAAGCCGCTGTAATCGCTCCACCTTCGCGCCCACCGACATTCGCCATATCCGCAAAGTTGGTATCCAATTGCTGTTGATAATCGTCCCACAACGGCAAGCGCCACGCCCGATCGCCAGCGCGATCGCCAGCGGTCAATAATTCGGCAGCCAGCGCCTCGTCGCTGCTAAATAATCCCGTTGCATGTTTGCCGAGCGCAATCACGCAGGCGCCAGTTAAGGTTGCTATATCAATGACTAACGCGGGATCAAAGCGTTTGCAGTAAGTCAGCGCGTCGCACAGAATCAGCCGTCCTTCCGCGTCAGTATTCAGAATTTCAATGGTTTGACCGGACATGCTGGTCACGATGTCGCCGGGTTTGTTGGCGTCGCCGTCCGGCAGATTTTCGCTGCTCGGCACAACGCCCACGAGATTGAGCGGCAAATTCAACGCACAGGCAGCCTCCATCACGCCCAGCACACTCGCGCCGCCGCACATGTCGTATTTCATCTCGTCCATCTCGGTTGCAGGTTTGAGCGAAATTCCGCCTGCGTCGAAAGTCAAACCTTTACCAACCAAAACAATCGGTTGCTCATCAGGTGCGCCGCCTTCGTAGGTCATCACGATCAACTTGGGCGGCTGGCGACTGCCGCGAGCGACTGATAACAACGCATTCATGCCCAGCGCCGCCATCGCCTCTGCTTCCAGCACTTCCACCGTCAATGCCTGACAACGTTCTTCCAACGCCACTGCCTGCGCCGCCAAATAGCTCGGAGTGCAAATGTTGCCCGGCAAATTGCCCAATTCTTTCGCCAGTCGCATTCCGCCCGCGATTGCCGCACCGTGTGCAATGGCGCGTTCGGCAACGGCTGGATCGGCATCTTCTGCCAGCCACAGCGCCAGCGCCGTCAGCGGCATTTTCGGCGCATGTTTATCGTTTTTCGTGTGCGTATAACGATAAATCCGCTCTTCAGCGATCATCACCGCCTCGCGCTGCGCCAGATACGCATCCATGCCGTCCGGCAAGATCGCAGGCAGCGCCAGCACTGCTTCACCCGCGTGCATTTGCTGAATCGCGTTGATCGCAGCGGCGAGCGTTTTGCGGTAATTCGCCCGCGTCAACGCTGATGATTTACCGAAATCCATCAACAATATCCGCTCGGCAGTCACGCCGGGCACGTCATACAACAGCAGCGTGCGCCCCGTTTCACCGCTCAGATCGCCCTTTTCCCACAACGCCTTCAATCGCCCATTGCTGGCGCGATCAATATCTGCCGCTGCGCCGCTCAATGGCTCCTGCGCAAAAACACTGAGAACAAGGCAAGGCGTGGTCTGGGTTGCCAGTGCGCCGGTGCGTAAAGTCATTTTCATGGTCAGCATTCCTCAAATAAACGTTGAAATCACACACAAAGTTGGAACATCAGCCGGTTGGCGTGATAGTGATAGGATGATTGAACACTTTGGCAAATAACAGACCTGAATACACATGCGCCTGATTGATCGTTATCTCGCGTGGGCAGTGATTGGCGGCACCTTACTGACGCTCGGCATTTTGCTGCCGCTATTAGGCGTGGTGATTCTTGCTGATGATTTAGACAACATTGGCACTGCCAATTACCAATTAACGGATGCGCTGCTCTTTATGGTGCTGAGTTTACCGCGTTACGCCTATCAGATTTTTCCAATTGCCACATTAATTGGCGCGTTAATTGGATTGGGTGCATTAGCCAATCGCTCTGAATTGGTCGCCATGCGTGCTGCGGGATTATCAGTGTGGCAAATCGTATTCGCCGGATTGCGCGGCGGCGTGTTATTAGTCGTGCTGGCGCTGGTGCTCGGCGAAGTCATTGCGCCAATGACAGAACAACGCGGAGTGCAATTGCGGCGCCAAGCCTTATCGGGAGAAATTGCGCAGCAAACGCTCGATGGTTTTTGGGCGATTGATGAAGGTGCTTATGTCAACATCCGCGAAATTCAATCAGGCGCTGATTTACGCGATATTTTCATTTATCAATTCGATGCAGCGACAGAAACGTTGATTGAAACTCACGCCAGCGCAGCACGTTATCGGAATGCACATTGGATATTAGAAGACATTGTCCGCAGTCGAATTAGTGACGGCGGTGTGCAAGTAGAGCGCATTGCACAAACGGGTTGGGATTCGTTGCTTGATCCGGGATTACTTAAAATCGTAATTGCAAATCCGCATTTACTGCCAGCGTGGAGTTTATACCGTTATATTCGGTTTATGGCAATTAATAAACAGGATGCTGGCGCTTATGAAGTAGTGTTTTGGGCTAAAGTGGTTTATCCGTTTTTGATGTTATCCATGATTTTACTGGCAACACCGTTATTACTTGGTTCATCGCGCAGCAGCGGCATGGGTTGGCGGTTATTTGTCGGCATTTTAATCGGCATTCTCTATTATTTGATTAGCCGTACCTTTGCTTATTTAGCTCTGCTGTTTGGAATGAATCCCGTTCTTGCAGCGATTATTCCGCCACTGTTATTTATTTCTAGCGCATTATTATTACTGCGTCGGTTGGGATAATAGTCGTAGGTTGGGTTGCCGCTGTTGGCAACCCAACAATTCAGATCAACATCGCAATGATTGAATGACAGCATCTGCGCAAAAGAGATGTTTTTTAATGCGTTAAAATTGGGTTGATTGCATCAACCCAACTTACGGTTTCTGATTTGAAAACGCAATGCGGCTGACAACGTGGCAGTGCATCCGCACAGACCAATTCAACGGTATGCAGTAATTGCTGCATGTCCAATGGTTTACGCAATACTGATGGACAATGCGCGTGATGGTGTTTGCAGTCGATATGACAGTCTGGTTGTAAATCCTGACCGCTCATTAAAATTACCGGCAATTGCGGATGCTCTTTCGCCATTTTTTCAAACAAACTAAAGCCATCCATAATGGGCATGGCGATGTCTGATAATACGAAATCAAAATTGCTATCTGCGCTGAGAAGTCGCAGTGCATCTGCGCCATGTTCCGCCGTGCAAAACCGCCAGCCCTGCGCAGTCAATAACCGTCCAATGGCTTCGCGTATTCGTGGATCGTCATCGACCAATAGCACTCGTTGCACCTTGTTTATTGACATCGACAGCATCGCGTTTAAATCCTCTGCGTCATCCGGCAATTCTGTTGCGCCGGGCAGCAGCAGACGAAATTCCGTGCCTTCACCCAGCCGCGAATCCACTGTCAATGCTGCGCCGCTGCGAATGACAAATTCCTGCACCATAAATAGTCCCAGCCCGTGACCGCGTTGCTTGGCTTTGGTCGAAAACAGCGGTTCAAAAATCCGTTCCAGCGTCTCCGGGCGCATTCCGTGACCGGTGTCGCTGATGCAAATGGCAACGTGAGCGCCAATCGGCGCAATACCTAAACGCGGTGGCGATTCCGGCGCAGTCGGTTGGGCGCTGGCGGTTAATTTGAGTTGACCGCCGTCGGGCATCGCGTCGCGGGCGTTGAGCACCAGATTGAGCAACGCAGCTGTAAAAACGCAGCGTTACTGAAAGCGTAAGCTCGGCAGCAACATCGAATTGCGCATCAATAATGCGCGGTAACAGGTGGCGCAAAATCCCAATTAATTCATCAAATACAACGCGCAATTCCACCCGTTCGCATTGAATGCCCCCAGCGCGACTCAGTGACAGCATTCCGGCGGTGATGACTTTGGCGTGACCAAGTGCGCTTTGCGTTTCCTCCAGCACTTCAGCAATTTCTGGATCAGCAGTTCTGTTGATGCCCTCGCTGAGATAAAGCAGATTTGCGTCGATTACGCCCAGCAAATTATTGAAATCATGGGAAATTCCGCTGGCAAGATGTCCAATCGTGGCGCGTTCGCGGGCAGCGTCGAGATCGCGTTGCAACCGTTGATTATGTTCCTGCGCCGCAAGACGTTCGGTGATGTCTTCCACCATCGTTACCGGCAGCGCTATGTCGCCATCCAAACCCGGAATCAACGTGACCCGCACATCTCCCCACACCACTTCGCCATTTGGACGCAGATAGCGCCGATTAACTGATAGTTGGTGCGTTTTCCTGAGGCTAATTCCGCAAAAAGTGTTGCAATTTCAGGACGATCATCAGGATGAATCAAGCCGTCAATACATTGTCCCAGCAGCGCCTCACGCTCACGCCCCAACAGTTTGGCGTAAGCGTGATTGATGTAAATAAAACGCGTTTGGCATCAGGAATGGCAATGCCCAGCGGCGCATGGTCAAACACAATCCGAAACCGCTGCTCACTCACGCAGCCGCGATAAGGCTTCTTGCCGAGCAGTAACGTCTTGATCTGCGCCGCGATAACCGAGCAATGTGCCATTCGCATCAAAAAACGGTTGACCGTGCGTGAGCAGCCAAACCCGTTGCCCATTGCGGTGTTGTGCCACATTAACCAAATCTTGAAACAGACCCTGACGCGCAAATACTTCAAATGCTTGTGCTTTAAATGCCTCGCGTTCCGCTTCTGGAGTGAGATCATAAAAATGCTGTTTACCAATCAATTCATCTGGGCGATAACCCAAAATAGATTCCACTAAAGGACTGATATAAGTGAATTGACCTTCAGCATTGACTTCCCATGCAATTGAGCGCGTTTGCTGCGCAAGTAAGTCATAACGCACCACGCTATCACGCAACGATTCATAAGTGCCTTCACGTTGAAAAGTGCTGGCCAGCAAATTGGCATATACCCGCATAAATTCAACTTTATTGTTCGTAAACTGATGCGGCAATTTGACTGCATCTAATCCTAAAAAGCCGATTAAACGACCGCCATCCATGACCGGCATCAGCAACAATGATGCGTATTCTGAGCAACGAATAATACGCATTCTTCCTGCCAATTTCTATTCAGGTCAGCAACTTGTGGAATTATCACTGCTTCATTACGACGCAGCGATTTACTAAATGTAGTAAAGCGATCAATTGCAATACACTGACATTGGTCGCGTAGCGGAATAACACCTTCTGCCGTCCATTCGTGGGTTTTGCTAACGGTATTGGTAACATGATCAATTTTGCAAAAAAAGGTACGATCAAGATGATGCCCCAGCCGCCCTAATGCGCGTTCAATAACCGTATCAATACCAAGTGTTGGCGTTAAATTAACCAGTTCACCAGCCAGCTCCACTAATAAATGATCAAGCAATTCGCGGCGATGCAGTTGGATTTCCGCATGTTTGCGTTCATTAATGTTAGTATGCGTACCCGCCATAATTTGTGGTTGATTATTCGCATCGCGGATGACCACGCTCCCTTCAGAAAGTACCCATACCCAATAACCATCTTTATGGCGCATTCGCAATTCACACGAATAGCGATGATCGGAATCAGCCAAATGTATTTTCAGTTGTTCTTCACAACGCGCCAATTCTTGTGGATGTGCCAATTGCTGCCAAGTGGTATAGGACACCGGTTCTAATTCGGCGATGGTATAGCCACAAATGTTTGCCCAATACGTATTAACTGTTACTTCGCCGGTAGCAATGTTCCATTCCCAAGTACCCAACTGTGTGCCGTTAATGACATTGACGAGTCGCTGGCGTTCTTGAATTAACGCCAACTGCGCTTCTTTCAAATGACTTTGATCGAAAAGATAACCGCGAATTTCATTAATCTGACCTTTCGCATCGCGCATCAAGCGCGTGAAATCGTAAAACCAGCGGTATTCCCCAGAATACAAACGCAAGCGATAGGATTGCTCAAATGTGTCGCGGCGATATTTAATATACCAATTGATTTCATCAACCACTGCTTTTAAATCGTTAGGATGAATGAGATCAGCGTAACGGAAATCGGCATCTAACATTTCTGCTGGCGTATAGCCAAGAATATCAGTCACATTATTTGAGACTTGTATTACTGGCCAGTGTTCTGCGACATCCCAAGTAATGGTAAACACTGGTCCTGCAGAAAATAAATCTCGCTCACGACTTAATGCAGCTCGCGCTGCCAATTCCGCAGTTTGATCTTTACTAATTCCAAAAAAGCATTCTTGACCATTCCAATGTCCACGCCATACTCGCGCTGTTGAAGGCAATTGTTCACCGTTTTTCATTAACAGCGGCAGGTTGCAAGTATGGGTTAAACCGCTGCGCATTGCGCTCACTGTGTTATTGCTGGTTTCAAAAGCATCTGCGGGATGAATTAATGAGATGGATTTGCCAACTAATTCTGTTGCCGAATAACCTAATTTACTTTCCACTGCTGGATTGATGTCGAGAATTTTCCCATTCAATGTGGTCACAAAAATTAAATCGTCCATACTCTCAAAAAAGGCGCGAAAGTTGGTGCGTTCGACATGGAGTAAGCGAAAATTTATGGTTAAGGCGTTGCCGATAACAGCGAGCGTATCGGCTAACTGATTTGTTTCAACAAAAAAACTTGAAGGTGGCGCAATCCACGGAATTTGATCGCGGATTGCTACTGGCAGTGCCCGCGCACTGGTGACTAAACGTTGCAGTAATAGTGCTAAATGACGACTGCCGATTTGCGCAATTAATAATGCCAATAATGTTAATACCATCAGCAGCGCCAGCGTATGTCGTACTTCGGTTTGCACGCGATCAATGATTGGTGCCGCATTCACTGACATGACCAATGCGCTACCGGTTTTTGGGTATGGTACAGCAATGTTATAACGTCCTTCACGATAGCGTTCCATTCGGGAATCAAATCTATCTTTTGGTACTGCTTGATGTAAACGCATCACACTATCAATTGGATATGGCGGCGGCATTTGGGCACTGGTGATGTACATTTGCACATCTGCATTTTGTAATAGGCTGGCGTTATAAATTTGTAGAAGCCTTTTAATTTCTGCTGCTAATAATTCTGGGTGTGCATCTGCAGCGTGTTTATCCAGTTCTTGCAGCGTTAATTGCGCGAATAATTGCAACCGATCACTGAGCCGGTTTTCGATTTCAATACCATAACGCTGGCTATTCCAACTAGCAATTAATAATCCCGGCAATAGCGTAGCGAATAACAGACTGGAAAAATGCAATTCAGCGATGTGCATTCCACCCTGTGGTCGTCGCATCAGCGCCACGAATAACATAAATAAACTGACGATTGCTGCATTGAAAATCCCGTTGAGTGATTGCTTGAATACCACCAATAACGTTTGTGGCCAATTCATTTCCAGCCCAACGCGATAACACAGAATGACTAGCGGAATACCAATAAATAACCAATACAACGCATCGGCAAGTGCCAGCGGTGGCAAGGGGCGACCGCGTCGCCGTGCCCATTCACGTTGTCCGCCCACAACGGCAGCTTCTGCAACAAAAATTAATAGCGCATAGGGATGATCCCATAGCAATAAAGTATAGGTTCCGCCTGCTGCGGCAACTAAAATACCGGAAGCTCTGCCCAACCAAACCAGTGCCAATAACGCAGCAATTGATCCGAATAACAGATCAACGCCAAAAAAGAGTGAAAGATGCAGCACATTACCGGCGATTGCTGCCACTGCCAGCAATACAGTGAACAGAATCTTTTTAAGATACAAATGGTTGGAAAGTTGTGGTATTGGCATAACAGCTTTTCACCTAAAAAATTGAAATGTGATATAACGATCTAGTGATTTGATGATACGCCAGCATGATCGCAATGGCGTTATTTTAAACTGTGCAAAATAACACCATTATCAAGATAAAACTGTGATTGTGAACACAATTCCTCAAGTAGCTCAATACTGCCCGGGCGTCCAAAGAGATAACCCTGCGCTAAATCTAATCCGGCACGAAATAATAAATCACGTTGCGCTTCAGTTTCGACTCCTTCCGCAATGAGTTTAAGACCAAGGCGCTGTCCAAAACTGATCACGGCCATCAATACCGTCATGGCTTTAATTGAATCAAACATTTCTGAAACAAAACTCAAATCAATTTTCAGAAAATTAAATGGCAATTCTGCTAAATTGCGCAATGACGCATAACCAGTGCCAAAATCATCAATGGCCAGCGATGCGCCCATCAATTGTGCTCGTGCCGCAAAATCGCGTAATACTTGGCGATCATTCCGCGCCCAAGTTTCAGTAATTTCAACCTGCACCCTACAGCAGCCATCTAGTCCCGTCACCAGTGTTTGCAATAGTTCAATTGCTTGCGGTTCTTCAATGGTAAAATGTGATAAATTTACCGATAGAAAATTGAGGTCTAATGGTTGTAACCGTTCACGCAGTAGGATAATTTTGTCGAATAAATCTTGGGTCAGAGGATCAATTAAGTTGGCGGTTTCTGCCAGTGGAATAAAATCCCGTGCTGCCAATAACGAGCCGTCCGCTAATCGCAGTCGTGCCAGCACTTCTGCTCCGCAAGGTCGACCATCAACCAACGAAATAATGGGCTGAAAAAATGGTTCCAACGCTCCAGCTTTAAGCCGTTCAGCCAATAATTCTGCATCGAATGGTGGATTGTGTACTTCCGAATGTGACAATGCAGTATAATTTGGAGCGATTGATGGAGAATGCAGTGGTTGTAATGGTTGATGTGGATTAAGTAATGGCATCAAGTCGTTGGCTAATAGTGCTTTAGATACCAAACCACGTACTTCAATTCCGCGTGCTTTGGCGATACGTTGCGCAGTATCTAAAAGATCATCGCCATAGCCAGATAAAAAAGCGACGGGAATGCGCTGTTTAGTTATCGCCAGCCATTCAATTAAATCTAGTCCGCTTTCCTGTCCCAGCCCGAGATCAAGCAGTAACAAATCGGGAGTTAATACCAATACCGCTGTTTTACAGGTTTGAATGGAGGTGCAAAATTCAAAGGAATGACCATGTCGTCTAACAATACGCCGCAACGTGGATTCCATTCGAGGATCATCATCAAGATAGAGAATGTGCATAGAGAATTCTTACTCCACTGGTTGGATTGAAATGCTATCGACGTTGATAACTGCCACAATTAACTGACAACTAACAACTGAATTATGAACCAAATGCCTTCTATTCTCAGTGACCATGAACTGCATCAACTGCTCGCCGAAGATGTTCCTTTTGGCGATTTAACGACCGATTCGCTCGGTATTGCCGCTTGTTCGGGGCATATTCGCTTTTTCGCCCGCGATCCGATGGTGGTATGCGGCACCGAGGAAGCAGTGCGAATGTTCCAATTGTGCGGTACTCAGACGCATCTTTACGCTCCTTCGGGTACCTCCGCACCGACCGAAACGCTGTTGTTGGAAGCACAGGGCAGTGCTGGTGCGTTGCATCGTGGCTGGAAAACTGCGCAAACATTAGTGGAATGGTGCTCTGGCGTGGCGAGCAGTGCGGCGGGCATTGTCGCAGCTGCGCGTCGTGGTGATCCAATGGCGATGGTCGCCGGAACACGCAAAAATGTTCCCGGCAATCGTCGTCTTGCATCAAAAGCCTTTCGCGCTGGCGGCGCGGTGATGCACCGCAACGGGCTGTCTGAAACGCTGTTAATTTTCGCCGAGCATCGGCTATTTCTCGGTTTGGAATCTGCGGCGACAACGTTGGCGCGACTACGGCAGCAATGCCAGAAAAACGCATCGTTGTCGAAGTAGTGAATTTGAAAGAAGCAGTACGATGGGCAGATGCTGACGTGTTGCAATTAGAAAAGTTTACCGTTCAAGCAGTTGCCGAAGCTGCTGCGGTGCTGGCCGGCATGGATTCTCACGCCGTACTCGCTGCTGCTGGTGGCATTCACATTCACAACGCCGAAGATTACGCCCGCGCTGGAGCGCATCTCCTGATTACCACTGCGCCGCATTTAGCGCCGCCGCGTGATGTGCAGGTGCGCTTTGGATTGGCGAATTGATGCACTGCAACAGGCGTTCAAAAACGGTGTATGTTTGAAACTGCCGTTGTTTGATGCTTAGAATGCGTCCCTTATTTCGTCAAGATTTCATTAAAGGTGGTTATTCCATGCAAGACCCAGTTGCTCACTCGGACAGTCAAATTGGCCGCGTCGAGGTCAAGGAAACCACTTGTTATATGTGCGCCTGTCGCTGCGGGATTCGCGTACACCTGCGCGACGGCGAAGTGCGCTATATCGACGGCAACCCGAATCACCCATTGAATAAAGGCGTCATTTGCGCCAAAGGCAGTTCGGGAATTATGAAACAGTATTCACCGGGGCGAATTACGCAACCGCTGCGGCGTAAAGCTGGCGCAGAACGTGGCAGCAGTGAATTTGAAGTTATTTCATGGGAAGAAGCATTCGGAATGCTCACTGAACGACTCAGTAAACTTCGCGCTGAAGACCCAAAAAAGTTCGCGTTATTTACTGGCCGCGATCAAATGCAAGCATTAACTGGCATGTTTGCCAAACAATTCGGCACACCGAATTACGCTGCGCACGGCGGTTTCTGCTCAGTCAATATGGCTGCCGGATTGATTTACACCATCGGCGGTTCATTCTGGGAATTCGGCGGTCCCGATTTAGAACGCGCCAAACTCTTTGTAATGATTGGCACTGCCGAAGATCATCATTCCAATCCACTTAAAATTGATATTGCTGCATTCAAACGGCGCGGCGGTCGCTTCATTTCCGTCAATCCAATTCGCACCGGCTATTCCGCAATTGCTGATGAATGGATACCAATTAAACCCGGCACAGATGGCGCATTGCTGCTGGCGATTACCAATGAAATTATCAAGCTGGGTTTATACGACCGCGAGTTTTTAGTGCAATACACCAATTCCGCGAATTGGTCATTGATGATCCAGAACGCGATAATCACGGGCTGTTTTATCGCGCCGAAATGCACATCGAAGAAGGCTGCTTTGATCCACAAAACAAACTGTGGTGGGATCGAGAATTAAATATCGCCATTAGCACTCACACGCCGGGCGTGGAACCCCGTTTAATGGCAGCTATACGCTTGATGACGGCACACCAGTAAAACCCGCATTTCAATTATTGAAAGAGCGCGTTGAACAATACACACCAGAATGGGCAGCGCCAATCACGGCATTCCCGCTGAGACGATTCGGCGGCTGGCGCATGAAATGGGCGTCACCGCACGGGATCAAAA
>NZ_PPGH01000028.1 GCF_002958735.1 Chromatium okenii
GAATCCAGTCAGGTGATCCGCACCGTGAACTCCATCCTAGGGAATTTTGGCTACTGGCTGGTGGCTACCGGTGACAGCGGCAACCGCGTTTATAAATTAGCGGCTGAGGAAAAGACCACCGAATCCAGTCAGGTGAAAATCCCCGGCGGTAAATACATGATCGCCCTTGCTGCCCGATTGGTTGCTGAGAATCAGACAGCTAAGGGGGCATCATGGAGTGAGCGGCAAACTTTCAAATCCAGCAAAACGGGGCAAATCAGACAGCAAACCGATTTTAAGCCTGCGCAAACCGATGATGTTTGAGATCGCCGAGAATCCAGCAAAATGGGGCAAATCAGACAGCTCCCGTGAATATAATAATAACGGGAGCAGCCAACACAAGGCAGCGATCCTTGCCGAGCCTGAACACGCATGTCCCGAAATTCTGGAATTCGCAAATCGGTATCTCGCTGACATTGGCGAACATGACGCTGCCGCAATCCGCCGTTACCTGTGCCCTTCTCTTGGTGTGCAGAAAGCCCGCGTTTATAAATTAGCGGCTGAGGAAAAGACCACCGAATCCAGTCAGGTGATCCGCACCGTGAACTCCATCCTAGGAATTTTGGCTACTGGCTGGTGGCTACCGGTGACAGCGGCAACCGCGTTTATAAATTAGCGGCTGAGGAAAAAGACCACCGAATCCAGTCAGGTGAAAATCCCCGGCGGTAAATACATGATCGCCCTTGCTGCCCGATTGGTTGCTGAGAATCAGACAGCTAAGGGGCATCATGGAGTGAGCGGCAAACTTTCAAATCCAGCAAAACGGGGCAAATCAGACAGCAAACCGATTTTAAGCCTGCGCAACCGATGATGTTGAGATCGCCGAGAATCCAGCAAAATGGGGCAAATCAGACAGCTCCCGTGAATATAATAATAACGGGAGCAGCCAACACAAGGCAGCGATCCTTGCCGAGCCTGAACACGCATGTCCCGAAATTCTGGAATTCGCAAATCGGTATCTCGCTGACATTGGCGAACATGACGCGGTGGCGCGTTCAGAATTCCTGAGCGCCGCTGGCAATCCGCAAACATGGGGCGATGTTTATCGACACATCCGTAACCATTACCGTGCTGCCGCTTGATCGCCCAGCGCCAGCGATAACGTGGGCGCAATTCAACGCGCCTGCGGGTATCAATGCCCAGTCCATGCGCGGACATCGCAACGGCAAAGCAACGCGGCAGCGGTCAGGTACTGTAAGCCGCTGATTTACTACAGGTTATTTTAGCTATCAGCGGTCGCTGTACACGAAGTAACTTAGGTGATTGATTTGCAACACGTTATTGTAAAAGTTACCGCTGGCGCTGCAAAAAGGTACTCCAGACAAGTCTGATAAACCGACCGTGTTTCATGCGTGGTTGATCCGCGTTTATCAAAAAAAAATCTGGTCGTTTCAACTACAGAAAACTGCACTTTTTACGAATCCGAACCAAATCGAACACGCCACAATGTCACGCCGGCGGGAAGTTTCAATCTCAACAACCTACTAACGTCAGTAGGTTTCAATCCTCAACAGTGTGTCGACGTCGACACGTTTCAATCTCAATAATTATCCGACGGCGGATAGTTTCAATCTGCCAATTCATTCCCGTCGCTAATCCCAGCGCCAGCGCAAATCGTCAACCGTCCTCGAGGCGGTTTTTTTGTGTGTCAAAAAACTGTCAGGGCATGGGTGATCGTTCGCCGTGCAAATCGTCACACTTCGTCCTATCCGTAACAAATCCCGCACTTTTGACAGGGCGACATCGCCCCTTTCCCGTTGTCTTGATCCTGTCTTGACACTTGCAAACATCAATCTGTGATACAGCGTATTGACATAAACAAGACTAGGGTTTATTGTGTCTTACAACAAACAAGACAGGATCAAGACAATGGCAACGGCAATCGGATATATCAGGGTTTCGACAAGTGGGCAGGCAATCGACGGCGTATCGCTAGACGCGCAGAAAGCCAAGATCGCTGCGTGGGCAGAATTGAATGGGTATGAGCTGGGCGAGATTTTTGAGGATGCTGGGATCAGTGGCACAAAACAGGATCGCCCCGGATTAGCTGCCGCACTCGCTGCTGCAAAGAAAGGGGACGCGGTGATTGCTTACTCAATTAGCCGGTTCGCCCGGTCAACAAAACACTTGATCGAAATCTCAGAATCACTAGCCAAGCGTGAGATTGATATGGTTTCAATCAGCGAGCGCATCGATACCACGTCCGCAGCGGGGAAGATGGTGTTTCGCATGATGGCTGTAATGGCAGAATTTGAACGCGATCAAGTGTCTGAACGCACCAAGACGGCACTGCAACACAAAAAATCGAAAGGTGAAAAAACCGGCGGACAAGTGCCCTTTGGTAACGATGCAGCGGCTAATGACGAAGGCGTTAAAGTGCTAACAGTCAATCAAGCCGAGCGCATCATCATCAATGCGGTGATCGAATTAAGAAAGGCTGGTTTGTCGCTCAGGAAGATTGCAACGGAATTGGAAAAACGCGGGTTTCAATCTCGCAAAGGGCGCGTATTTCATCCGACACAAATTAGCAGAATGTTGGTGGCAGCATGAATACACTTGATTTGCAGCGAGTGAACATGGCGCTGGCGCAGATTGATTGCGCAATGAATGCGACGGATTGTGTTGAATTGAAAAACCGCCTTTCTTTGGATGATCTTTTGCACCACGCGGCAAGTGTTGCAATACAGCGTAAAGATAAGGTATTGCACAACAAGATCAACTGTCTTACACCGTCAAGACAGTATCAAGACAAGGGATTGAACCAATGAAAGATGAGCGCAAAATGATGTCATTTAGACTGCCAATTGAAGCGCGGGATCGTATGCAACGGCTCATGTCGATTCACAATGCACCGTCACAAGCGGACGTGATTCTAATGGCATTGGATGCGCTTGAATCCGTAGCGCCAGCGCCAGCGGTATCAGCACAATTGGATGATGTTGTAACGCGGATTGATAAAATGTTTGAAGATGTACTGAATCAACTCGCTGCCATGCAAGCAAGTTTTGCGGCATTTGAAGCGCGGTTGAGTGCGATCGAAGCTGGCGCAGTGAGTGAGTTAACCAGTGTTAAAGAAGTGTCGTTAGACGTTAGACTCGTCGCCGTCGCCATGAAAGCAGCAAAAAAGACAAATGAGGAAATTCAAGCGTATATCGGGAACGCGACTGGAAAGCGGTTCAGTTTTAGTTTTAAGCAAAATCTGTCAAACAATTTAGAAAACTGGAAACGGGCAGCGGATAAACAACTGTGATGCCGTACACAAGCCGCGTAACAGCGGTTTTTTTTGTCCGTCGCATGAACACTGCTGGCGCTGAGAACGTGCTCAAAATGCGTCCTACGCGATTCTGTGAAGCATACTCACTTGACAGTGTATTCCGAAAGGCATTAAATCACGGACACGCAAAAAAACCGCAGTTAAGCGGCTCTTTTGCGTTCACTCATTTTCTTCATATCAACCTCAACTCATTAACACTTCTCTTCTTCTCGGGACAGAAAGTGCAAACGAGCCTTTTAGACACGACACAGTTTGAGAATAACCTTAATCTCTGTTGCAGTTGACGCCTTAGCTTCAATCTCAACAAACCATGTCAGGGCGAAATATAGAGTGATCGCCACTTGGATGTAAAGGTAAATTGATCAAACGTGTCTTTGTCAGGTTTCAGACAATGACGCAATCTTACAGCAACGCCGCAACAAACTCAAATCAGAAAGCAGTATCAAATCAGAAAGATACAGCGCAAACTTCAACCTGCTACTTAACTGTCTGCACGCGCATCGATGGCAAGCCTGCCGGTAAGACTTACACGCTTGCCAATGGCGAAGTCACCAAAGAAGTTGCAGGGCATTCAGGGCGTTATACCGCGCTGCGCCATCGTGTCGCGTCGTTATCTGAACTATCAACCCTGCTCGCAAGCCTGACGCCAGCGCAAACGCTCATTTACGGGCATTGCGTCGAGTGCGGTGATCTTCCCTATCAAATCCTGCCTGATAAGACCCTGCGGGAGCGGCTGAATGTAGGCAAACGCCAGCTTGGTGTGCACCACATCAATGGCAAAACTACCATTGGGCGCTTCAAAGAAAACTTCACCAGCGGCGGACTGCTGTTTGTCGACCGTGATCGCCAGCCTTCAATGCCCGCGCAGCTTGAAACCGCCAGCGATGATGATTTCTTTGCACAATTAGAGCGGCTCGTCCCCGGTATCAGCAGCGCCGAGCGGCTTGCTTATTCGTCATCATCTTCCCGCGTGTTGCTGCCCGACGGCTTGCCCGCATTCAATGGCACACCAAGCCGTCATTACTGGTTACGCCTTGCAACTGACATCGATCAAGACTCCATCCGGCTGGCGTTAACAGTTGCTGCTGGCGCTGCTGATTTGATGTTTACGGCAACCGATAAGCACGGCAAAAAACGCCTAAATCGCACAGTCTTAGATTTATCGGTTTACAGCACCGAGCGGGAAATTTTCGATAGTCCGCCAGCAGTCAATGCGCCGCTGCAATGCGCTAAGGGCGACTATCAAATCAGCAACCTAGGTGGTGGCAGCGTCATCATCGAACCGGCGTGGGCGGGTGCCATTCAATCCCATGCCAAACGCACCAAGACCACGATCACCCGCAGCGGCGCAGGTAGCTTCACCGGGCGCGTTGATAACGTCCTCACGCTGCAAACTGAACTCGAAACCGCTAACGGCATTATCACAGTCAAACAATGGCTTGATAGTGGACAACAGAAAACCCGCATTCAATCGCCCTTCCGTATTGAATCAAAATCATTTGCTGCTTTCATTGATCGCACTGAAATCGGCTGTTTTGTATTCGACAGCGGCACGAATGAAACCTATTTTTTAGAGAAAGAAGCGCCAGCGGATGATTTCAAAACATGTTTTGAATCATTGGCATCGGTGAGTGTTTTGAGCACGATCACTGATTCTGCGCCATAAAAAGCGATTTAGCACAGGCAATGGAAAAAGCATCTGCTTTTGCGGATGAAATTAATGCGCAGCCAGACACACTGCCTGCGCCCAGCGCCCAGCGGGAGTTTGTGTTACCGGCAGCAATTAAAGACTGTTTGGTCTTGATTGAAAGGCTGAGAATCCCGTTCAGGTAGCGCGGAAAGTGCTATTGCGACAAGTGCCCAGACTCCCGCTTGAAATCACTTCACCAGAGTTGATTGATGCGGTGTGCGGCGCTATTCCTGAATGTACCGATGAGACTAGGCTGGCGTTATCAGGTGCGCTTGACGAAGCGATTACCACGGCAATACGCCGGGCGCGAGAAGATAATCAACTGAATGCCAACCTCACCCTTGATTCGATTCAGGAAGTAATCCCCGCCATGCGCACTTTGTGGGCGCAGGGGCATCGCTGTTTTCTAATTCGTGCACCAATGGGATCGGGTAAAACGCAATTGGTCTTAAAGACGATTTTTGACCAAATAAACAATGTTGTTGCCCTAACTTATTCGACAACGTTGGTCGATAATCTCGTTAGCCGGTTTGAAGGGGCAACGCATTATCAAGATATGGCGGTCAATGAATGTGCTTTGGTCGAAAAGATTGTGGCTTGCATCAATTCAATCGGTAAGATAAACATCCGTAAATCATTGGATGCTGCAAAGGCTATTCTCGCTGATGAAATCGCTCATGTTGTCCGAGTTCTATATGATCCCGATGGAACCCTGAAAAGCACGGCTGGCGCTATTACCCGGCAATTCTTTGATGCAATTAAAGCGACGGTGAAGCATGGCATTTTTGCGGGAGTTGACGCCAACCTGAATGATTTGACCGTTGCTGCTTTTCGACACAATGGCGCAAAGCCTTATGTCATTGATGTTGTTGACCATAACCCGCCTAAACCCATGAAAATTCACCGTTCAGAAAAGCGGATTTGGTGGTCTGCATCTAACGAAGTGAATGATGGTGGACGGGTATTCATCGCCTGCTCGGGTGCAAAAGAATCACTGCGCGTTGATCGGCATCTTCGGGCGCAATGCCCCGGCAAAAAGGGATTGGTTATCAATTCAAGAGGTGGTTATGCAACCAGCGGTGATCCTAATCAACGGGCATGGTTTAAGGATGTCAATGGGCTGGTGGTTCAATATGATTGGATCATTTTTAGTCCCGCAGTTGAATCCGGCGTGTCGATTGAAGTGAAGCACTTTACTAAATGGTTTGGCATTTATGACGGCACAAAATGCGCCAGCGACTTCCATCAAATGCTTGCCCGTGATCGCACGGCGACTGGATATGAGGTTGCTATCACTGGAACACTCAAAAAGCCTGCTCCACGCACTGCTAAAGAAGAATTGGCGGATGCCCTTTACTGCGCTCATTTGGATCATGGCAGCATCATTGAAGCGAGCAGCTATGATGTGGTTGCTGCGGTATTCGAGGTAGTCAGAAAGCGGCGTGTTCAATACTACGGGCAGGAATTCTGCTGCATGAGTCAGGATTTATTTGATGTTGAGATTGACCGGAAAGAAGTCAATGATTCTGAATTCAACGCTTATCGAAAAAAGATTTGGGATTCAATTGAAAGCGAATTCGTTGCGGATGTTAAAGATCGCCCAGCGTTGAGTGAGGCAACCTTTGAGCAAATTGCCAGCAATTACACGCCTGATCGTTACGATAGCCAAGACGTTCACGCACACACGATCACCAAAGCACTGGGCATTCCGCTCTCTGAACTGACCACGCAAGCGGTCAACATTTACCACGAAGGGCGGATCACCAGCCAATTAGAGCGATTCAGATTTGCCACTGAACCTGACCGCGTGGTCGAAAGCACCGCCGATGACATCGGTGTGTTGGATGTCATGTTGCGGCGCAATCGCAAAGCAGTCGCCCAAGCCTGCCGCGTGTTCTATCAGGAATTGGGTTTGGATTTCTTCAATCTGCAAAGCACCCGCAAACGGAAAGGTCGGCTCGTGACATCGGACGAGATTAAGGGATCACTGCCGCAGGCGCAGTCGATTTACTCAACCGGCTCGCGACACATGATGACGCTGCCGCAATCCGCCGTTACCTGTGCCCTTCTCTTGGTGTGCAGAAAGCCCGCGTTTATAAATTAGCGGCTGAGGAAAAGCCACCGAATCCAGTCAGGTGATCCGCACCGTGAACTCCATCCTAGGGAATTTTGGCTACTGGCTGGTGGCTACCGGTGACAGCGGCAACCGCGTTTATAAATTAGCGGCTGAGGAAAAGACCACCGAATCCAGTCAGGTGAAAATCCCCGGCGGTAAATACATGATCGCCCTTGCTGCCCGATTGGTTGCTGAGAATCAGACAGCTAAGGGGGCATCATGGAGTGAGCGGCAAACTTTCAAATCCAGCAAAACGGGGCAAATCAGACAGCAAACCGATTTTAAGCCTGCGCAAACCGATGATGTTGAGATCGCCGAGAATCCAGCAAAATGGGGCAAATCAGACAGCTCCCGTGAATATAATAATAACGGGAGCTGCCAACACAAGGCAGCGATCCTTGCCGAGCCTGAACACGCATGTCCCGAAATTCTGGAATTCGCAAATCGGTATCTCGCTGACATTGGCGAACATGACGCTGCCGCAATCCGCCGTTACCTGTGCCCTTCTCTTGGTGTGCAGAAAGCCCGCGTTTTATAAATTAGCGGCTGAGGAAAAGACCACCGAATCCAGTCAGGTGATCCGCACCGTGAACTCCATCCTAGGGAATTTTGGCTACTGGCTGGTGGCTACCGGTGACAGCGGCAACCGCGTTTATAAATTAGCGGCTGAGGAAAAGACCACCGAATCCGTCAGGTGAAAATCCCCGGCGGTAAATACATGATCGCCCTTGCTGCCCGATTGGTTGCTGAGAATCAGACAGCTAAGGGGGCATCATGGAGTGAGCGGCAAACTTTCAAATCCAGCAAAACGGGGCAAATCAGACAGCAAACCGATTTTAAGCCTGCGCAAACCGATGATGTTGAGATCGCCGAGAATCCAGCAAAATGGGGCAAATCAGACAGCTCCCGTGAATATAATAATAACGGGAGCAGCCAACACAAGGCAGCGATCCTTGCCGAGCCTGAACACGCATGTCCCGAAATTCTGGAATTCGCAAATCGGTATCTCGCTGACATTGGCGAACATGACGCTGCCGCAATCCGCCGTTACCTGTGCCCTTCTCTTGGTGTGCAGAAAGCCCGCGTTTATAAATTAGCGGCTGAGGAAAAGACCACCGAATCCAGTCAGGTGATCCGCACCGTGAACTCCATCCTAGGGAATTTTGGCTACTGGCTGGTGGCTACGGTGACAGCGGCAACCGCGTTTATAAATTAGCGGCTGAGGAAAAGACCACCGAATCCAGTCAGGTGAAAATCCCCGGCGGTAAATACATGATCGCCCTTGCTGCCCGATTGGTTGCTGAGAATCAGACAGCTAAGGGGGCATCATGGAGTGAGCGGCAAACTTTCAAATCCAGCAAAACGGGGCAAATCAGACAGCAAACCGATTTTAAGCCTGCGCAAACCGATGATGTTGAGATCGCCGAGAATCCAGCAAAATGGGGCAAATCAGACAGCTCCCGTGAATATAATAATAACGGGAGCAGCCAACACAAGGCAGCGATCCTTGCCGAGCCTGAACACGCATGTCCCGAAATTCTGGAATTCGCAAATCGGTATCTCGCTGACATTGGCGAACATGACGCGGTGGCGCGTTCAGAATTCCTGAGCGCCGCTGGCAATCCGCAAACATGGGGCGATGTTTATCGACACATCCGTAACCATTACCGTGCTGCCGCTTGATCGCCCAGCGCCAGCGATAACGTGGGCGCAATTCAACGCGCCTGCGGGTATCAATGCCCAGTCCATGCGCGGACATCGCAACGGCAAAGCAACGCGGCAGCGGTCAGGTACTGTAAGCCGCTGATTTACTACAGGTTATTTTAGCTATCAGCGGTCGCTGTACACGAAGTAACTTAGGTGATTGATTTGCAACACGTTATTGTAAAAGTTACCGCTGGCGCTGCAAAAAGGTACTCCAGACAAGTCTGATAAACCGACCGTGTTTCATGCGTGGTTGATCCGCGTTTATCAAAAAAAAATCTGGTCGTTTCAACTACAGAAAACTGCACTTTTTACGAATCCGAACCAAATCGAACACGCCACAATGTCACGCCGGCGGGAAGTTTCAATCTCAACAACCTACTAACGTCAGTAGGTTTCAATCCTCAACAGTGTGTCGACGTCGACACGTTTCAATCTCAATAATTATCCGACGGCGGATAGTTTCAATCTGCCAATTCATTCCCGTCGCTAATCCCAGCGCCAGCGCAAATCGTCAACCGTCCTCGAGGCGGTTTTTTTGTGTGTCAAAAAACTGTCAGGGCATGGGTGATCGTTCGCCGTGCAAATCGTCACACTTCGTCCTATCCGTAACAAATCCCGCACTTTTGACAGGGCGACATCGCCCCTTTCCCGTTGTCTTGATCCTGTCTTGACACTTGCAAACATCAATCTGTAATACAGCGTATTGACATAAACAAGACTAGGGTTTATTGTGTCTTACAACAAACAAGACAGGATCAAGACAATGGCAACGGCAATCGGATATATCAGGGTTTCGACAAGTGGGCAGGCAATCGACGGCGTATCGCTAGACGCGCAGAAAGCCAAGATCGCTGCGTGGGCAGAATTGAATGGGTATGAGCTGGGCGAGATTTTTGAGGATGCTGGGATCAGTGGCACAAAACAGGATCGCCCCGGATTAGCTGCCGCACTCGCTGCTGCAAAGAAAGGGGACGCGGTGATTGCTTACTCAATTAGCCGGTTCGCCCGGTCAACAAAACACTTGATCGAAATCTCAGAATCACTAGCCAAGCGTGAGATTGATATGGTTTCAATCAGCGAGCGCATCGATACCACGTCCGCAGCGGGGAAGATGGTGTTTCGCATGATGGCTGTAATGGCAGAATTTGAACGCGATCAAGTGTCTGAACGCACCAAGACGGCACTGCAACACAAAAAATCGAAAGGTGAAAAAACCGGCGGACAAGTGCCCTTTGGTAACGATGCAGCGGCTAATGACGAAGGCGTTAAAGTGCTAACAGTCAATCAAGCCGAGCGCATCATCATCAATGCGGTGATCGAATTAAGAAAGGCTGGTTTGTCGCTCAGGAAGATTGCAACGGAATTGGAAAAACGCGGGTTTCAATCTCGCAAAGGGCGCGTATTTCATCCGACACAAATTAGCAGAATGTTGGTGGCAGCATGAATACACTTGATTTGCAGCGAGTGAACATGGCGCTGGCGCAGATTGATTGCGCAATGAATGCGACGGATTGTGTTGAATTGAAAAACCGCCTTTCTTTGGATGATCTTTTGCACCACGCGGCAAGTGTTGCAATACAGCGTAAAGATAAGGTATTGCACAACAAGATCAACTGTCTTACACCGTCAAGACAGTATCAAGACAAGGGATTGAACCAATGAAAGATGAGCGCAAAATGATGTCATTTAGACTGCCAATTGAAGCGCGGGATCGTATGCAACGGCTCATGTCGATTCACAATGCACCGTCACAAGCGGACGTGATTCTAATGGCATTGGATGCGCTTGAATCCGTAGCGCCAGCGCCAGCGGTATCAGCACAATTGGATGATGTTGTAACGCGGATTGATCGGATGTTTGATGACATGCTGGCGCGTATCGATACGATGCAACAACACTTTGCGGCATTTGAAGTGCGTTTGAGTGCCATTGAAGCTGGCGCTGGTGAGTCTACAATTGTAGAAAAAGCTGGCGCTGATTCCCCAATTGGGGAAAACGCTGGTGCTGGTAAGAAGCGCGCTCGCAAGGCTGCTGTTGTCGATCACGATGCTGCCGGCGCAACGGGATTGGTCATTGACTCAATCACGATGGTTCCGGCTGATCTACGCCAACGCTGCGCGTTGTTTTATAAGGAAACGAACGATTGGGGTGGAGTAAAATCGATGATTGAGACTGAATTAGGAGGGACTTTCAACAGGACTCAAGTCTCCTGTCTTTCTGCAAACATTGCAGCATGGGTTGAGAAATACGCAAAGGATGCTGAGGATTCACTGCCCTTGTAATCCTCAACTGACCCAGGGGTCAGTTCACTCAACAGCCGCGTAACAGCGGTTTTTTGTTGTCCATCGCATGAACACTGCTGGCGCTGAGAACGTGCTCAAAATGCGTCCTACGCGATTCTGTGCAGCCGTTTGCAATGTTTGAGTAAAGTTTAATAATCAGACGCGAAAACGCCGCAATGAAGCGGCGCTAGGGTTTGGTTCAATACCCATTTTATTCACCATCACTCATTAACACTTCCTTCGATTCTGCAGAGTAGAAAAGTGCAAACGAGCCTTTTAGACACGACACAGTTTGAGAATAACCTTAATCTCTGTTGCAGTTGACGCCTTAGCTTCAATCTCAACAAACCATGTCAGGGCGAAATATAGAGTGATCGCCACTTGGATGTAAAGGTAAATTGATCAAACGTGTCTTTGTCAGGTTTCAGACAATGACGCAATCTTACAGCAACGCCGCAACAAACTCAAATCAGAAAGCAGTATCAAATCAGAAAGATACAGCGCAAACTTCAACCTGCTACTTAACTGTCTGCACGCGCATCGATGGCAAGCCTGCCGGTAAGACTTACACGCTTGCCAATGGCGAAGTCACCAAAGAAGTTGCAGGGCATTCAGGGCGTTATACCGCGCTGCGCCATCGTGTCGCGTCGTTATCTGAACTATCAACCCTGCTCGCAAGCCTGACGCCAGCGCAAACGCTCATTTACGGGCATTGCGTCGAGTGCGGTGATCTTCCCTATCAAATCCTGCCTGATAAGACCTGCGGGAGCGGCTGAATGTAGGCGAACGCCAGCTTGGTGTGCACCACATCAATGGCAAAACTACCATTGGGCGCTTCAAAGAAAACTTCACCAGCGGCGGACTGCTGTTTGTCGACCGTGATCGCCAGCCTTCAATGCCCGCGCAGCTTGAAACCGCCAGCGATGATGATTTCTTTGCACAATTAGAGCGGCTCGTCCCCGGTATCAGCAGCGCCGAGCGGCTTGCTTATTCGTCATCATCTTCCCGCGTGTTGCTGCCCGACGGCTTGCCCGCATTCAATGGCACACCAAGCCGTCATTACTGGTTACGCCTTGCAACTGACATCGATCAAGACTCCATCCGGCTGGCGTTAACAGTTGCTGCTGGCGCTGCTGATTTGATGTTTACGGCAACCGATAAGCACGGCAAAAAACGCCTAAATCGCACAGTCTTAGATTTATCGGTTTACAGCACCGAGCGGGAAATTTTCGATAGTCCGCCAGCAGTCAATGCGCCGCTGCAATGCGCTAAGGGCGACTATCAAATCAGCAACCTAGGTGGTGGCAGCGTCATCATCGAACCGGCGCAGGCGGTGCCATTCAATCCCATGCCAAACGCACCAAGACCACGATCACCCGCAGCGGCGCAGGTAGCTTCACCGGGCGCGTTGATAACGTCCTCACGCTGCAAACTGAACTCGAAACCGCTAACGGCATTATCACAGTCAAACAATGGCTTGATAGTGGACAACAGAAAACCCGCATTCAATCGCCCTTCCGTATTGAATCAAAATCATTTGCTGCTTTCATTGATCGCACTGAAATCGGCTGTTTTGTATTCGACAGCGGCACGAATGAAACCTATTTTTTAGAGAAAGAAGCGCCAGCGGATGATTTCAAAACATGTTTTGAATCATTGGCATCGGTGAGTGTTTTGAGCACGATCACTGATTCTGCGACCATAAAAAGCGATTTAGCACAGGCAATGGAAAAAGCATCTGCTTTTGCGGATGAAATTAATGCAGCGCCAGACACACTGCCTGCGCCCAGCGCCCAGCGGGAGTTGGTGTTACCGGCAGCAATTAAAGACTGTTTGGTCTTGATTGAAAAGGCTGAGAATCCCGTTCAGGTAGCGCGGAAAGTGCTATTGCGACAAGTGCCCAGACTCCCGCTTGAAATCACTTCACCAGAGTTGATTGATGCGGTGTGCGGCGCTATTCCTGAATGTACCGATGAGACTAAGCTGGCGTTATCAGATGCGCTTGACGAAGCGATTACCACGGCAATGCGCCGGGCGCGAGAAGATAATCAACTGAATGCCAACCTCACCCTTGATTCGATTCAGGAAGTAATCCCCGCCATGCGCACTTTGTGGGCGCAGGGGCATCGCTGTTTTCTAATTCGTGCACCAATGGGATCGGGTAAAACGCAATTGGTCTTAAAGACGATTTTTGACCAAATAAACAATGTTGTTGCCCTAACTTATTCGACATCGTTGGTCGATAATCTCGTTAGCCGGTTTGAAGGGGCAACGCATTATCAAGATATGGCGGTCGATGAATGTGCTTTGGTCGAAAAGATTGTGGCTTGCATCAATTCAATCGGTAAGATAAACATCCGTAAATCATTGGATGCTGCAAAGGCTATTCTCACTGATGAAATCGCTCATGTTGTCCGAGTTCTATATGATCCCGATGGAACCCTGAAAAGCACGGCTGGCGCTATTACCCGGCAATTCTTTGATGCAATTAAAGCGACGGTGAAGCATGGCATTTTTGCGGGAGTTGACGCCAACCTGAATGATTTGACCGTTGCTGCTTTTCGACACAATGGCGCAAAGCCTTATGTCATTGATGTTGTTGACCATAACCCGCCTAAACCCATGAAAATTCACCGTTCAGAAAAGCGGATTTGGTGGTCTGCATCTAACGAAGTGAATGATGGTGGACGGGTATTCATCGCCTGCTCGGGTGCAAAAGAATCACTGCGCGTTGATCGGCATCTTCGGGCGCAATGCCCCGGCAAAAAGGGATTGGTTATCAATTCAAGAGGTGGTTATGCAACCAGCGGTGATCCTAATCAACGGGCATGGTTTAAGGATGTCAATGGGCTGGTGGTTCAATATGATTGGATCATTTTTAGTCCCGCAGTTGAATCCGGCGTGTCGATTGAAGTGAAGCACTTTACTAAATGGTTTGGCATTTATGACGGCACAAAATGCGCCAGCGACTTCCATCAAATGCTTGCCCGTGATCGCACGGCGACTGGATATGAGGTTGCTATCACTGGAACACTCAAAAAGCCTGCTCCACGCACTGCTAAAGAAGAATTGGCGGATGCCCTTTACTGCGCTCATTTGGATCATGGCAGCATCATTGAAGCGAGCAGCTATGATGTGGTTGCTGCGGTATTCGAGGTAGTCAGAAAGCGGCGTGTTCAATACTACGGCAGGAATTCTCTGCCTGAGTCAGGATTTATTTGATGTTGAGATTGACCGGAAAGAAGTCAATGATTCTGAATTCAACGCTTATCGAAAAAAGATTTGGGATTCAATTGAAAGCGAATTCGTTGCGGATGTTAAAGATCGCCCAGCGTTGAGTGAGGCAACCTTTGAGCAAATTGCCAGCAATTACACGCCTGATCGTTACGATAGCCAAGACGTTCACGCACACACGATCACCAAAGCACTGGGCATTCGCTATCTGAACTGACCACGCAAGCGGTCAACATTTACCACGAAGGGCGGATCACCAGCCAATTAGAGCGATTCAGATTTGCCACTGAACCTGACCGCGTGGTCGAAAGCACCGCCGATG
>NZ_PPGH01000029.1 GCF_002958735.1 Chromatium okenii
GCAATGGCAATTCCGTTGAGATATAGCACGAGATCGGGACGACGTTCAGAGCCGTGTTTTAACGTGACTTCTTCGGCAAAGGCAAAATCGTTATTTTCTAAATTGTTCCAATCAATCAGGTGTACGGTATCGTGAGATTTACCGACGGCAATTTGTACCGGTACGCCATAGCGTAGCAATTGATAGGTGCGTAAATTGGTTTGATATAGCGTGATACCGCTGGCATCGGCGGCGATTTCTAATTTGCGCAAAGCGGCGGAAATCTGCGCAGCGGAATAGCGGCGTTGGTGTAAATTTTCCCGCAGCAGCTCGGTTTCAATAGCGCGGTTATTATTGCGGTGATGCCAGTCGCCTAGATTGCGGTAGCCAAGTTGTTTCAATAAAGCAATAACACGGTTTTGGGTGGCACGTTCGGGCGGATCATTCTTGTTCTCCTGCTTGTTGCAAACAGGAAAGATAAACCGCGTTTGAATACCAGCGTCCTTGGGTAATCATGCCATCCAATAATGGTTTTAAGGATAAAATATATCCCTTTTATTTGGCACGCAACAAAATTGACAGGGTTCTAATGGCTGTTAAACCGGCATTGGTTGCGCTGCGATAACCTAAATTTTCGTCAATAATGACAAAATCAGCGTTCATTTCTTTTGCTAAAATAATGGTTTCTGCTTCACCAGCATCAAGTTGTGCAAGCAAAATTTGCTTATACAATTGTCCTTGAATTGTTTTAACTGTGATCCAATCGTTATCTATCTGATTGTAGGCAAAGCTCTGTTTTGCTTTGATTTCTTGATAAACCGCTTCAGCAATAATAATTTGCCCAAACAGCTTTTTGAGTAAATCAAGTTGTCCGATGCACGCTAAAGAAATGAGCGGGGTAGTGTTGACAACGACGATCATGGCAGTTTGGCAACGTCGGCGATCATTTCACTGAGTTCTGTTGCGTTATAATCAAATATCGGTTCTTTTTCTGCTTTCATTTGGTCAATGAAATCTAATTTGCTGTAACCAGCAAGTTCTGCGGCTTGACCTAAAGAGAGCTTATTTTTTCGATACCAGTGCAATGCTGCAAAAAACCGCATCTGTTGCGTGAAATCCTGAGCATTTTCACGGAGTGACAATAAGATGTCATCTTTTACAGAAAACGAGATATTCATTATTTAATTCCGGTTGCAAGCAATGTTTATGCCAGTCGAGTTTTTCCAGTCAGTAATTCCTGCATCATGCCTTGCTTGAGGGCGCGGGTTTTATTGCAGCGGGCTTCAAGTGCGGTGATTTCAGCGTCCATGTCGGAGAGGATTTTAGCAATGGCGGTTTGTTCAGCAATCGGCGGAAAATCAACAGTTAGTGCTTGGACATCCTTACTATTGATAGCCGGATAATTCGATCCAGTAATTAAAGTATAAATTTGATGATTTATTTTGGCAGCAAAAAGATGAGCATACAAATAAGCTGGAATTGCGAATTCAGATTTGCATCGCACAACACTAAATCCCGTTGAGCAAACCCAATCGCTTCCCAGTTCAGAAAAAAGTAAATGAGACTGCAAATTTGGTCGAACAGTAGAAACTAAAATATCTCCGATCCTTATGCGCCTCTTAGCCCGAGAAGGAGCACTCGAGAATGTTTTTTCTGAGTAACTCATTAACTTTCCCCGATCTATATCTTCCAAAGCGATGTATTGAAAACTATACTGTGAATCAGTATTGGCGCTGAGATTTTCAGGATCAATTTCAGCCACATCCTCAAATTTTCTCACTTCCCACACCCCACTAAACCCCGGCAGCCGTGTTTTACCCGTCAGCAATTCCTGCATTGCGCCCTGTTTTATTAACCGATTTTTAGCAATCAATTGGTCGAGTTTGGTGATGAGCGCATCAATATCAGATAAAACGGTAGCAATTGCGATTTGTTCAGTAATAGGAGGGACGGGAACTCTGAATGAATTGAGACTCTTGTTTGTAATTTGATTGATGGTAGCACCGAGGTGTTCATTGATTTGGTGCTTGAGTATGACCGACTGAAATAGATAACTAACAAACTTTCCAATTGGGCTACGGTAGACAGCCATGAAAGCTCCAAATGTCATCCCGTTCGTCCGCTTATCAAGCAGCGCCGATTTGCCTATCAAATCACGACTGCCGTTCCTCACGCAGATCAGTACATCATCTGGGCGTACCATAATGCGCTCTGGAATATCGGCTTCAACGAAAACGTTGTTATCAAACGCAAGGGCATCATCTTGGATGTTCGATGAGCGCAGAACAAGTGTCCCATGTTCTCGAACCTCAGTTGGTTTATAGGTAAGTCCAATTAACGCCTCACCAACCTCGCCAAGGCATTTAACATCCCAATCTTCAGGAATCACTCCGACATCTGTCAGCTTGTAGCCGTGCGGAATGGTCATTGATGCGTATCTCGTTGAATTGTTCGCGTAAGCACGAGTTGGAGGACGTTGGAGTTATTACGCATCATTAAATTGATACTTGGTTATAGACAGCATCATCCGCATTATTCCAGACTTCCGATAAAGCTGGTTCTGAAAGCTGCGCAATAGATTGCGTGGTATTGTCATCATTCATCAAAATAATGATCTTTACTTGCTGATCATAAAAAGCGCAATACTGTTCAGGTAAATGAATGTTTCCTTGTTGATCGATGTTGGCGTTAATTTCTAATGCTTGCATAGCCATGACTCCGATAGTTAAATGCAGAATTGAAACATGCCAACGGGTTTATTTTCCAATCGACTCAAACCCCATTTTCTTGAGATGCGTATCGACCCGCGCTGACAACTCCGTTAATTCGTCCATGAGTTGCGGCAATGGCATGGCATAGCGTTCTGCCAATTCACAAATGCGTCCGGTGAGCGTTTGCGAGACCCGATCCAATTCTCCCTGCACCGCGATGGATAAACGAGTCATCCATTTATCTTCAATCACCAACGTTTTTATTTCGTCGGTAGTGAGTTGTGGATATTTCTCAAATGCCAATTTATCCAGCGCGGCATTCTGTTCTTTTATTTCACGCTTCAACGCTGTTTCTAGTTCAGTGAATTGTAGCCAACGCTTCAACACCGCGCTTTCATCCAGCGCATCTCTATCTGTTTTAATTTCTTTCAACCTTGCGCTGATTTCAGTCTTCCCGATTTTATCAAGTGCGCCAAAATAACCTTCTTCACCGCCGTGTTCTTCTTCCAATTCAATTCGGTCAGCAGTTGCCGTGTCAAGCTCGCCTTGTTTTTCTGCAAGAGCATTTTGTTCTGCCACAAAATAACGATTCACCACGAGCGATTTAGGAATCAAATCGCACATCCAACCCTTGTCTTTACCCTTGCCTTTGGGATCGGTTTCAATAATGCGGCGAGTTGTCGCAACCCAACCTTCAGCGGCGATCAAATAGCAATCGTCTTGCATGATTTCGCCCCAATAATCCATTAGGTGCTGATAAAGATCATAAGCATCCAATAATTTTTCTGATTTGAAGCTATTCAATAGGGATTCGGCGATGGATTCAATGAGGGTTTTAGGATAACCGTCAAGATCAAAGTTATTGAGTTGCGGCGTAATGCGCTGACGCCAATCATCAAAGTGTTGCTGTGCCGATTGTTGAAAAGCAGTAAATTCAGAATGCTGAAAAATAGCTGGCTTAATCTCAGCAACTGGCAAAGTAAGACGAGAATAACCGGAGCGCAGCGTTGTAAATAAAGCGGCACGAATACTGGGCAACACTTGCCAATAATCAGCCAGCGCATCGAGATCACGCGCTGGAATGCCGCCGTACAGATGGGCGGCAATATCCTGTACATCTTCCGGTTCGGTGGTATCAATGTAGCGCGGTAGATTGAGATTAAAATCGTTTTTTGAATCAGCGATTTCCGTAATTGATACCATGCGGGCATAACGCGGGGTGTCTATTTCATGATTAAAGGTGTCAACAATGCGATGAATATCTTGTTCGCGGAGCCGATTTTTATTGCCGTCTTTAATAAATCCCTTGCTGGCATCTACCATGAAAATGCTTTGACGAGCAGAGTTTTCTTTATCAAGAACTAAAATACAGGCAGGAATACCCGCACCATAAAAAAGGTTGGCTGGCAGTCCAATGATTCCTTTCAGGATACCTGATTGCACGAGCTGCTGACGAATCACGGCTTCTGCATTTCCACGAAATAAAACACCATGCGGCAGAATACAAGCCGCTTTACCAGTGCTTTTCATGCTGCGAATAATGTGCAACAAATAAGCATAATCACCTTGTTTGGTGGGTGGCTCACCCCACTTAAAACGCTGGTACGGATCATTGGATGGAGTAAGACCGGTGCTCCATGTTTTATCTGAAAATGGCGGATTGGCAACCACATAATCATAAGTCCGTAGTTCTTCGCCATTCTTAAACTTCGGTGCAGCTAAAGTGTTGCCAGATTGGATATTAGCTGTTGGAAATCATGCAAAATCATATTCATACGGGCTAAACCCGCTGTAGTGACATCTTTTTCTTGACCTTCAAGGGTAATTTCTTTATTTGCTTGTGCCGCAACTTTAAGCAACAGCGATCCAGAGCCGCAAGTTGGATCATAAGCGGTCGTGGAGGCTTTGGTATTAGTGGATGAAATGCCGATTACTTGGGCAATTACCCGGCTGACTTCAGCCGGAGTATAAAATTGTCCCTTACTTTTACCGCTTTCAGTGGCAAAGTGGCGCATCAGATATTCATAGGCATCACCAAGAATATCGTCGTGTTCAGCGCGATTGTGTGAAAAATCTAATTCGGGTTTTTCAAAAATGCTAATCAGGTTAGTGAGGCGCTCAACCATTGCCGAACCTTCACCGAGTTTATTCGGATCATTGAAGTCGGGAAAATCACTTTTTGATAAGCGATCCTGATTAGAATTAACCAGTGGTGCAATAATTGATTTATTGATTTGATCGCCAATATCGGGTTTACCTTTGAGCGCAATCATGTCAGTAAAACTCGCACCTGCGGGAATTTCAACTGAAGCATAGTCGCCACTATTGCCGTATTTGTCACTGATATACTTGATAAACAGCATGAATAAAACGTAATCTTTGTATTGACTGGCATCCATACCGCCGCGTAGTTGATCGCATGAAGCCCATAGTGATGCGTAGAGATCTGATTTTTTGATAGCCATCTGTATCAGTTACCGTGCTGTCTTAATTTTTGGTTGAATGCGGAAGGTTACGTGGTGATCTTGGCAGTCATGCGGTTATCTGCGCGATACCACGTTGATCTTGTTAATATAACGCAGAAGCTCTATCAACATGAAATTAGAGAGATAATCTGAAGATGTCAGTCCCAAATGACGAATCTGAGACGCAACCCAAACACACTCTACGGCTTGATCTTGTTGCGCTATATCCGGCTTGCTTTGATCTGAGCAAACCACGCCCGTTGAAAATCAGAATTTATCAAGACTTACGGGAAGCAGGTCACACCGCGAGAGCGGTAAATGGCGCTATGTATGTTTATTGCAACCGAAGGGCGTATCTCAGAGCGATGGAAGCCGGTGCGGTACGGATTGATCTTCAAGGGCAACCCGCTGGTGAAGTGACTGAGGTTGAAGCAGCTGCTGCACGGGAAAAGTGGACACAATTAAATTTAGCCAGGTTACGGAAACCCAAACGACCAAAAAAAATCAAAAAACCCAAAGAACCCAAACCGGTTCTGCCAGTTGATGCGCCATTAACGGCGGAGAATATCGTAAGTGGTCGTCTTCAACTTACTGTGAAATTTGATTATTTACCTAAGCCAGTTGTCGTGAAGACAGGAATGAAGATCGGTATTCAAACTGAGAGGGCGCTGGTGGTAACGACATTAAAAACGAAGACATGGAAAAAATTACAGAAAGCAAAAACAGAGTGGTCACAATGGATCGCATCAATGACCGGCAAGTTGGGCGCTCAAGTGAATAGTGATGGCGGTATAATTGTGATGCTGGAAGACGTAGTGTTACAGGTGTTTGAAAAGAAGGTAAAAGTGAAGGTGAAAGTGGATTAAATAATCATTTATGTTGCCCACAACAGGTTCCATAAAAATCACAGCACTTGAATCTGATAGATAACCTTTATCTGGAGATCAAAGTCATTGGACAGGTTCATGTGTAATCAATTACGCAGATGTTGAAATCTGACGAACTAATCAAGTCACCGCGCCCAATCTGGTCAGCGGTGATTGCGCTTATTATCGGTATCGCCATTGGTTGGGTCGGGCGTGGTTTCATGCCTTGCCCCGTCACAACCAGTCCGGTATCAATCCCAGCTCCAGAAACCGCTGCGTATCTCAACGCTCGCTTTCAGTTCTCCGTGCGTTATCCCGCTCAGTTGCTCTATCCACAAGGTGAAGCGGATAACGGTGATGGTCAGCGGTTTGTGTCCAGAGATGCGCGGACGACACTGGCAGCATTCGGCACTAACCTTTTACTCAACGGCAGTCTGGATGCAGAGTTTGAGGAAGTGGCACGGGACGGAATCGGCGATCATCCGCTGCGGGTTGTGACCTATAAAAAGCTCGGCAACAACTGGTATGTGGTCTCCGGTGTTGAGCAAGGCTTGGTTTCTATATCAAGCGGTTACAGATTGACGATCAATTCATCGGCTTCGACTTCACTTATCCTGAAGCGCAACGCCAAACGTGGGATCAAGTCACCAGTCAGATCAATGCTGGCTTCACATCAACCCGCTGACATCGCAAGCAATCATTGCACCTCGTCGAAAAATTCTTCAATCGCCTTAAACATTTCCCGCTCTTGACCACTCGTTACGACAAATTAGCGCATCAATTCAATGCGTTGTTGCAACTTGTATGTGCTCATATTTTGCTGCATCAAAAAAGTACCCTTTTATTGACAATTTCCCCGCCACCCACGAGTGCTGTGTTTCCAGCATTTATCGTTGTCAGAAAAAAGTAATTTTCAATTATTTGACATCTTGTCAATCAAAGTCTTAAAGTAAATCTGACGAATCAACCCAAATTAACCCAAATCAATCCAAGGGACATCATGGAAACTAACGGGCAACAGGTCGGTTATATCAGAGTGAGCAGCATCGATCAGAACACGGCGCGGCAGCTTGAAGGAATCGCCCTTCATAAACGATTTGAAGACAAATTAAGTGGCGCATACGACCAGCGCCCGGCATTGCAGCAGTGTTTAACGTATCTCAGAGAAGGTGACACCCTGCATCTGCATTCAATTGACCGCCTAGCGCGGAATTTAGCCGACCTCGAAAAAGATCGTTACAGACCTGAATGCTCGCAATGTGACGGTGATTTTTCACAATGAAAATCTGACATTTGCGGCTGGGACAAACGATGCAATGCAAACGTTAGTGCTGCAAATGCTAGGTGCTTTTGCGCAATTTGAACGGGCAATGATTCGCACCCGTCAGCAGGAAGGGATCGCCGCAGCCAAAGCAGCGGGAAAGCGGTTAGGTCGTGCACCTAAATTATCGGCAAACCAAATCACTGAGTTAAAACAACGTCGCAGCAACGGCGAATCGGTCGCCAACTTAGCCGTTGCCTATGGAATTAGCCGCCAGACAGCCAATGAGATATGCAGAAGATTAAAAGATGACGATTCGGGAATCGTTTAAGACGTATCACTTAATTCATCAGCGGCAATGGTAAAACTTAGTTTTTACATTGCCAGACCTAATAAAAAAACTCGGCATAGATTGCGCGAGTTTTCGATTTATTGACTCTTAAATCCCCTTAAAAACGGGTCTCGATGCGAACCGATCGCCCCGGCGTCTATGCTTATCACCAGCAGTCTTAATCCCCTTAAAAACGGGTCTCGATGCGAACAACGCGCTTGAGGATATTGGACTGCACTGGATGTCTTAATCCCCTTAAAAACGGGTCTCGATGCGAACTAGGCGCACCTCGCTTTATACCAACGCCAGCTTAGTCTTAATCCCCTTAAAAACGGGTCTCGATGCGAACGTTGGTAATTTGCGCACTAAGGATCCTAGCTAAAGTCTTAATCCCCTTAAAAACGGGTCTCGATGCGAACGTTGGTAATTTGCGCACTAAGGATCCTAGCTAAAGTCTTAATCCCTTAAAAACGGGTCTCGATGCGAACGGAATTTAACGGTGAATAGTTGATGTCTTAATCCCCTTAAAAACGGGTCTCGATGCGAACCCTTCAGTGAATTTTTTTCTACCTGTAAATCAACCGGTTGCAGATAAAAAATTATACCCATATTGCTCGCTTAAAAAGTTAGGTCAAGTTTTGACCAAAAACACCACAGAAAAGCGCCTTCTTCTAAACTTACACCTCGATTAACCGCGCTGGCGATTCTACCGATTTCAACACCACCGACAAGCGTTTTTTGTTAAGCTACTGCCACGTCAAGAGTGCCGCGACCGCCACTCGTGCCTATCATTCAAAAAAAACAAGACTAAAATGGATGCGCCGTCATGGAATCAAGCTATAGATTGCTCGTGACGATTTCAGTAGGATAGAAAAAATAAAACCCCACTGGCAAGGTTGCTAACGGGGCTTTTTTTCAGCAAGGAATGCTAATTCCGCGTGTTCGCCCATAACCGATATCACGTAAACCAATGACCGATGCACGGTCTTTGGACGGCAATCTTTATTTTAACCCTTTGCGGTTATTTCGTATAGATCGCCCTTCATAACGTCTACCGGTCACTGCCAACGCTTGTGGAGTGACTTATGAAACCACCCATCACGCTAGACCGCACGACCATCCGCAACAAAAATGCTGTAATCCACAGCCAAATCAACACATTATTGGTGGCGCTTGTCTGCTATCCATTGATCGCCTTGATCTTTGGAGGTGCGCTGTGAACACCACCAACATCGAACGCACTGAATCATTCAGAGAATTTTCTGATCGCAACGCGCATTACACCGCTGCGATCTGCGCCCGCTATCTGCCTACAGGAAAAAAAGTGGGCAATGAATGGGTTGTACTCAACCCTAACCGCAGTGATAGCAAAACCGGATCATTCAAGATCAACCTTGACACCGGTCGCTGGCAAGATTGGGCAACCGGAGATAAAGGCGATCTTGTCGGGCTAGTCGCCTATCTCAGAGGCGTCAACAACGGCAAGGCAACGCAAATCATCATTGATGACTTTATTGGCACAACACCAGCGCCAATGCCTAAAAAGAAAAAAAATCAGCAGCGCGTCCAATGGCAACCCGCCCAACTGTGCACTTTCAGCTCGGTGCGCCCTCAAAACAATGGGAATACCGCAATGCCAGCGGTCGTCTGATCACCACCATTCTCCGATTTGAGACTAACAGCGGAAAGGAATTCCGCCCGTTAACGCAATTCGACAAGGGTTGGTTATGGCAACTGCCGCCGGGCAAGCGCCCCTGTATCACCTTGACCAACTCACCGCTCAACCCGATGCAACCGTGATTGCGTGTGAAGGCGAAAAAGCCGCCGACGCCGCCGCCGTGTTGTTTCCTGATGCTGTCACTGTCACCAGCCTAAACGGTGCGAAATCACCTGACAAAACTGATTGGTCGCCATTAAAGGGGCGCGTGGTACGGATATGGCCGGATAACGACCAAGCCGGCAAAGGGTACGCCGCAGCGGTTGCCAAGTTTGTGCAAGCCGCTGGCGCTACATCAATTCAGATTCTGGATGTTTCCAAGTTTCCAGAAAAATATGACGCCGCTGATGTTGTCGATTGGAACCCTGCGGATGCTGTTTGGATTGACCAAACACTAAAAACACCAGTTACGCCTGATGCTGGTGTAACACCTGATAACGCCTTATTTCCGCCAGCGGATAACCGACCTTGTTATTTTGTCTTGGATGATTGGGCAGAGGAGCGCGGGCGCAAATATGCACCGGGTGTTTATCAATGCACCAAGAGCGGCGACAAGGATGTTGGGTTTAGCTTATCCAATCACTGGATATGCAGTCCAATTCACTGCGATGCAATGACACGCGATGAGCAAAAGAACAATTGCGGTCGGCTTTTGCGATTCAAAACATCATTTGAAGATTGGCGTGAGTGGTCTGTGCCAATGGCGATGTTCAGTGGATCATGCGATGAATTGCGCAGCATCCTGTTATCAATGGGTGTTGAAATTCATCCTAAAAACAAGGCCGCTTTATCTGAATATATCCAAAGCCAGCACCCTAAAAAACGGATGTTGTCTGCTACTCAAACTGGATGGAGTGGCGATTCATTTATTTTGCCCGATGCTGTTATTGGCAATTCCGCCAGCGCCGTTGTATTTCAATCCGCTGAGACGCGATCCAATGATTACACTACAGCCGGTTCAATTGAAGAATGGCGCGATGAAATAGCTGCAAAAGCCGTTGATAATCCGATCCTTGCGCTCGCTTTGTCCGCCGGATTTAGTGGTCCATTACTGGAATTAACCAACACTGATGGAGGCGGATTTCATTTCTTCGATAACAGTAGCAGTGGCAAAACAACATCCGTTGATGCTGCGTGTTCAATCTGGGGTGGCGCTAAATATCGACGCTCTTGGAAAAGCACTGCAAATGGCATGGAGGCTATCGCTACTGCATTTAATGACAGCCTATTGGCATTGGATGAAATCGGCGAGGCGGATCCAAAGGAAGTGGGCGCAGTCGTTTATTTGATTGGCAATGGACGTGGTAAACAACGCGCATCGAAAACCGGCGCGGCGCGAGAAATAGCGCGGTGGCGTTGCTTTGCTCTTTCCAGTGGTGAAAGAACCATTGAAACCATTATGGCGGATGCAGGGCAAACCACCAAAGCAGGGCAATCTGTGCGGATGCTAGATATTCCAGTCAAACGCAAATTTGGTGCATGGGACAACTTACACGGCGCTGCTGACGGCGCAAAGTTTTCCGACTCCATCCGCAATGCAGTTAAGAAACAACATGGCATGTTGGACGGCAATTTTTAGAGCGTGTTACACGAGATACGTGTGACTGGAGTAACAGGCTTGAAACCTTTAAGGCAATGTTTCCAACGGAAGGCGCATCAGGGCAGGTGATTCGAGTAGCAGCGCGGTTTGCACTTGTGGCACTCGCGGGTGAACTCGCTACTGAATATGGCTTAACCGGTTGGCAACCAGGCACGGCAATCAATGCGGCAAAAGTCGGTTTTCAACTTTGGTGCGATGAGCGTGTAACTGGTGTAACAGCCAACAGTGAAGGTACACAGGTCATCAATCAGGTTGCGCGGTTCTTAGAACGGCATGGCGATTCGCGTTTCTCTCAGTCCAATCCACCAAAGGAATTAGATTCCAAGGGCAATGAGCGTCCTACTTATGAATCAAAGGTTTACGAGCGTGCTGGATGGTGGCGCGATGATCGACTGCTGGGCGCGTGTACCAATTCACTGCTGAGGGTATGCACGAGGCGCTAAAAGGATTTGATTTTAAGCGGGCACTCAATGAGTTACAGAGTGCAGGTGTGTTGTTAGTGACAGGCGATAAGCGAGCCGTAAGTCTGCGGATCAACAGCAGACAGGTGCGGGTGTATCACATTAAGGCAGATGCTTTATTGCCTGCGGAAACACTTGAAACACCTGAAACACAACAGGCGTTTCAACACAAGCTATTGATAAACAATGCGAAAACACCTGAAACACCTGAAACACCCGAAAGACGTGGAAGAGATGGAAATCATATCAACGGCAGATCAGCAACGGTGATCGCCCCACTAAACTACAGTGGGATTTACGGGGACATGTCTTTTGTTAGTGTTTATGGTGTTTCTAGTGTTTCTAGTGTTTCTAACTTTGGAAATCAACGACTTACAGCACCATGATAAGAAACACACAAAACACATTAGTGTTTTACGTGTTTCATTTAGTAACAACGGCTTACGATGATGTTGAGGTGAACTGAGGTGAAATATGAGCGTTCTACTTGCTAGGCTGACTGACAGAGGGTTCCTTCTGCACCATTAGTACAAGGCGGAATTGATCGCTGAACAGCGACTAACAATGCTGGTGAATCTTGCCATTGGCGTTTCTGATTGACTGCAACAGACAGTCCAATCGTGGAAGTCAACGCTACGCCTTGGTCAACATTTGCTGTGTAAGGTTGAAATTATTGATGGTGAATTTGCCTCACCAGCAGACCTGCTGTCTGCTTTTCAGGCGATTCTTGATTGGTTTAATTGTCCCATTTAACTGAGACGGTTGTTTAATGGTGGTTAATCGTTAAAACTCAGAGGGAGGTTAATTAGAGCGTCAGTGCCGCTCATACTATATCTATTTAAGCAAAATGTTTTATACTGTGGAGTAAGCACTCGCATAGCTTGAAAATGCGGGATAGTTGTTCTATTATGTGGGATTTAGGAATCATCATGGCTAATCAATGCGATCAACCACCGCAGACGTTATCGAATGTAATGCCTAATGAAACAGGTCAGTATGTTCCTAGAAAAACGAAACACGATAGCCAAGTCAGTTTTTTTATTCGTGCGTTTTACGATCTTTTCTATCACAGGAAAAATGGTTATGGTGCATATTTTTTTGTTAATAAAGCCACAATGGAAGCTATGGATATTGATGACGAAAGAATAGTCAATAAAATGAAAGCTATTTTTTACAATTCGTTTTATTCCATCGCTTCAAGCAAATCGATAACTGATGCTATTTCTATTATTAGAAACCGTGATC
>NZ_PPGH01000030.1 GCF_002958735.1 Chromatium okenii
CTGGCGGCTGACTCGTCAAGCCTATGACGAAGCGGATTGCAAACGCACTTATTACTTGTCGCTGGAGTTTTTGATGGGACGGGCGCTGTCAAATGCGATGCTTAATCTCGGCATCAATAACGCAGCAGAACAGGGGCTTTATGGCATGGGGCTGGCGCTGGAAGAAATCGCCAGCAACGAACCCGATGCCGGTCTCGGCAACGGCGGTTTGGGACGACTCGCCGCCTGTTTTCTGGATTCCTGCGCCACGTTGCAACTGCCGGTACGCGGTTATGGACTGCGTTATGAATACGGCATGTTTCGTCAGTTGATTGAAAACAATGAACAATTGGAAGAGCCGGATCATTGGCTGCGCGACGGCAATCCGTGGGAAATGGAACGCCCAGAATTTACCCAGCGCATTCCTTTTGGTGGACGCACCGAAACCAGCACCGACCGATTTGGACGGAAAACCGTGCGCTGGGTGGATACCAATGATGTGCTCGCCGTGCCTTACGATGTGCCCGTGCCCGGTTATCGCAACGACACCGTGAACACGCTGCGGTTGTGGAAATCGGCAGCGACGGATGAATTCAATCTCGACGAATTCAACGCGGCAGCTATCCCGAATCAGTGGGCGCAGAAGAATGAAGCCGAGCACATCACGATGGTGCTCTATCCGAATGACGCCAGCGAATGCGGTAAAGAATTGCGCTTGCGCCAGCAGTTTTTCCTCGCCAGCGCCAGCATCAAAGATGTGTTGCGCGATTGGATTCGTTTGCATGGCAATGATTTCACCCGCTTTGCGGAACTGAACTGCTTCCAACTCAACGACACCCATCCCGCAGTTTCGGTCGCCGAACTGATGCGCCAGCTCATGGACGAGCACGATTTAGATTGGGATACCGCGTGGCCGATCGTGCGGCAAACGATGGCGTACACCAATCACACGCTGCTGCCGGAAGCGTTGGAACGCTGGCCGGTGCGTCTGTTCCGCCAGTTGCTACCGCGCATTCTGGAAATTATCTTTGAAATCAACGCCCGCTTTTTGGCAGAAGTGGCGACTCGCTGGCCGGGCGATAACGAGCGCCAGCGCCGAATGTCCTTGATTGAAGAAGGTTATGACCCGCAGGTGCGGATGGCGTATCTGGCTATCGTCGGCAGCTTCTCGGTCAACGGCGTTGCGGCACTGCATTCGGAATTGTTGATCGACGGACTGTTCCGCGATTTCCACGATTTATGGCCGAAGAAATTTAATAACAAAACCAACGGCGTTACTCAGCGGCGCTGGCTGGCGATGTGCAATCCCAAACTGCGCGATCTGCTCAATGAAACGATTGGCACGGATTGGGTGCGCGATCTCAGTCAACTCAAGCGGTTGGAACCTTACGCCGAGGACGCAGCATTTCGCGCTCGCTGGCACGACATCAAACAAGACAATAAGCGCCGCCTCGCCGAGCACGTCGCGCAGCTCTGTCGCGTGGAATTTCCGCTAGATGGCATTTTTGATGTGCAGGTCAAACGTATTCACGAATACAAGCGCCAGCTTCTCAACGTTCTCCACGTCGTGCATCTGTACAACCGCATCAAACGCGGCGACACGTCTAATTGGACGCCGCGCTGCGTGTTGATTGGTGGCAAAGCTGCGCCCGGTTATGTGATGGCCAAGCAAATTATCAAGCTCATCAATCACGTTGCCCGTTCGGTCAACAACGATCCGATGACCAAACGGTTTGCTGCGCGTGGCGTTTGTGCCGGATTACCGCGTCTCGCTGATGGAAATCATCGCGCCCGGCACGGATTTATCGAACAGATTTCGACTGCGGGCAAGGAAGCGTCTGGCACCGGCAACATGAAATTCATGATGAACGGCGCAATCACCATCGGCACGCTGGATGGCGCGAATATCGAAATCCGCGAGCAGGTCGGTGAAGACAATTTCTTCCTGTTTGGCATGACCGCTGCGGGCGTGGAAGCGCGCCGCCATCATTATGATCCCAACGGCATCATCGCCAGCGATCCGGCGTTGCTGGAGGTGATGAATTTGCTGGAATCTGGACATTTCAATCAGTTCGCGCCCGGCGTGTTCGATCAGGTCATTTTGTCCATTCGCAACCCGCATGATCCGTGGATGACGGCAGCAGATTTCCGCAGCTATATCGACATGCAGGAGCAAGCTGCGGCAGCGTATCGGAATCGAAACGCTGGCTGCGGATGAGCATTTTGAATACTGCTCGCAGCGGTCATTTTTCATCAGACCGCACCATTGCCGAATACAGCCGTGACATCTGGCATCTCGACGCAGTTCCGCCCAAAGACTAACGATTGTTGAGTGCGGCGCATCTGGCAGCAGATGCGCCACATACTGGCAAGCGGCAGCCGCTATACCGCAACAGGCATTCGCTTTAATGACTCAACCATTTGATAAAAATAAAAATAATACTGGAACCGCTACAGCAGGGACAGTATTATCGTCGAAGACAGTCGCGCCATGCGCAGCCTGTTATCCGCTTATCTCGATGATGTTCATCACTTAAACACCGTAGAAACCGGATCATTTGCGGAAGCCGAGCGCGAACTTAAACAGGATGCGACGCGGTTTTTTACTGCGGTGTTGGATTTGCATTTGCCCGACGCACCACACGGTGAAGTCGTTGATCTGCTGCGGCGTTACCACATTCCGGTCGTGGTTTTGACTGGCTCGCTGGACATGAAGCAGCGCGAGATGATGCTGTCGAAGCAGGTCGTTGATTACTTCATCAAGCACAATCGCAATGAAATCGAGCAGTCGCGCAAACGCTCGGACGGCTGTGGCACAACCGCCAAGTCAAGGTGCTGGTGGTTGACGATTCGCCCAGTTTTCGCAGTTATTTGCAAAGTTTGCTCGACAGTTATCGCTATCAAACGCTGACGGCTTGTCATGGGCGTGAGGCGCTCGAATTGTTGGCGCAGCACCCAGACATCAGCTTGATTATTACCGATGTCAAATGCCGAAATGAACGGGTTAGAGCTGATTGAGACCATTCGCCAACAGCATCGCCGCGAGGATTTGCCATCATCGGCATGTCGATGCGTCGCGTCCCGGACTTCCGGCGCTGCTGCTGAAAACTGGCGCGAACGACTTCATCGCCAAACCATTTCAAGCTGAAGAGTTTTTCTGCCGCGTCACGCAAAACACCAACATGATTGATTACGTGCGGCAACTGCGCGAAGCCGCCACCCGTGATTTTTTAACTGGAATTTCCAATCGCCGTCACGCGTTGGAGCTGGCGGAATCGCTCCACGCCAACGCGCTGCGCGGTCATTTTAAGATTGCGCTTGGCATGATTGATGTCGATCACTTTAAACGGGTCAACGACAATTTCGGTCATCTAATCGGCGACGAGGCACTCAAAATCATCGCCACAACGCTACAAAAAACGCTACGTGCTTCGGACATTGTTGGACGTTATGGCGGTGAGGAATTCTTCTGCGTTGTCGTTCTCAAACGCGACGACGATGCAAAGTTGGTGTTTGAACGCATTCGCGCCACCATTGCTGGGCTTCATTTTCAAACCGCTGGAATGGCGGTTCCATTAGCGGTGAGCGTGGGCTTTACCACTGAATTAGAAGGAAGTTTGCTACAAATGATTGCCCGTGCCGATAGCGCGGTGTATCAAGCGAAAGATGCAGGACGCAATCGCGTCATTCGTCATTAAACGCTGCACTTTTTGGAATTCACGCAAGCTGACGACTTCAGGGTGTCAGCTTTTTTTACATCTTGGCGTCATATATGCAAGCCATGCTTTTAACTGAATGATTTGTATCAAATTAAAATTTGGTACTTTTTTTGCATTTTTATTTGTGCAATTACCAAATAAGAATTTGGTAACACATTAAGTCACACTTTGATTGATCGTTATTTTTAAGTGAATAGGAGTTCGTTTTTATGAATATCAACCAAATGATACCCATAACTGTATTGCTGTTTGCGCTTTCGACACCAGCCGCAGCGGATCTGATTTTTAACATTGATTTTGGTCGAGATGGTAGCTATGAAGATAGCTTGAGTCTTGACTTTAATGAAACGACATGGGCAGATATTTACATCTCTGGAGTTGAAAGCCCTGGGTTAATTAGTATGGGATTTAAAATTACCTATGATGATAGTGTGTTAGAAATAATCAACAAAGATGCAAGTGGCTGGGATTTTTCTAAATTTTCTACTGCGGCTTCGAGTTTAATGGTGAGTGGTGGAATGTTTTCAGATACACGCATTGGTAATGACATTCTTTTAGCAAGTGTGCAATTTAAGGGAATTACTGCAACGGGAATAGCGACGACAGCACTGACGCTTTTTGATGGTAGCGGCGATAATTTTGTTCTGGATAACAAAGTTATTTTAGATTCCCGAATATCTACTAGCAGCGGGATTAATTTAGCAGGAGTGAGTGTCACTGGCGCACCAATAACCGGAACCGGAATTCCCCAACCCGGTTCGCTGTTGTTATTAGCTGCTGGATTGTTTGGGTTTTTATTTGCAAAAAACCGTATTGAAACCAACGCCAAGGAGCAATAATCATGCGCCATTCTTATTTCACTCGCTTCAAAAGTTCTACTTTGTGCGCTGCTGCTATTGTTAGCATATTGCCAGCGATGAATTCGTATTCAGCCAGCAGTACCGATCTAGTGTTAACGCCGACAGTGATGACCTTAAAACAAGATGGTTCTGCTCCTGTATTGAATCATCCCGCAGCGCCAATGAACCGCTCACAACTCGTTCCCAATAACGTGACACCCAATGCCCAAGGTGATCGCTTATTAACGGTTCCTGAGCCGACTCAGCCATCTTCTAAAGATGGCACCGCTACAGCATCAACTCCAAAAAAGCCGCATTATAAAGACGGCGAAGTATTGGTATTGTTTAAGAAAGGCGTTACAAAAATCGTTGCAAATAGCGCACTCGGTGCGAAAGCAGCAACAGTGGTCAAGGGTTTTGATCAATTGACGGCGCGAACTGGACAAGTTTTCGCATTAGTGCGCGGCGGTAAAGGCGTGAGTAGTGCGCAATTGATGAAGAGTCTCAGCAAGGATTCTCGTGTTCAGGCCACTTCATTGAATTACGGCAAGCGTCCAACTGTTGTGGCGAGTGATACGTTATTACCAAATGACACGTTTTTTCAGTATCAGTGGTCACTGAATAATACCGGACAAACGGGAGGAACGTCCGGTGCTGATATTCAAACACCTGCGGCTTGGACGCAGCACACGGATTCCAAAGATGTGGTGATTGCAGTTGTGGATACCGGTGTTGATTATGAGCACTCTGATTTAAAAAATAGCATGTGGGTAAATCCGGGCGAAATCGCCGGCGATGGCGTTGATAATGACAAGAATGGTTACATTGATGACATTCATGGCATTGACACGGGATTTGGTGATAGCGATCCCGCCGCTGTTTTTGCGCATGGCACCCATGTTGCCGGCATCATTGCTGCTGAAGGGAATAATGGTAAAGGTGTTACCGGAATCAATTGGCGCGGACGCATCATGGCGTTACAAGGGTTTTCACCTGATGGCTACATGTATGACGATGCAGAATTAGCTGCGTTGCAATACATTCTCACCATGAAAAACAAGGGCACAAATATCGTTGCGGTGAATGCGTCTTACGGGTGCTATGAATGCGAAAATTCAGTGATGGCAGCCGCAATTAAAAACTTAGGAGATGTCGGTATTGCCTTCGTTGCTGCTGCTGGTAATGAAGAAAATGATAACGATGACTATTCAAGTTATCCCGCGAGTTATGATTTACCGAATGTGATTAGCGTCGCGGCAACTGATGATACTGATTCACTGGCTTGGTATTCCAATTATGGTGCAACTTCAGTGGATTTAGGAGCGCCCGGCAGCGCAATTCTAAGCACCTATTGGCTAACCACTTACATTCCCCAAGCAGGTGATGTGTTTTTTGATGATGTCGAATTGGGAACAAATGGTTGGTTTGCTGATGCACCTTGGGCAATTACGGCTACAACTGCAACAAACCATGCTTGGACTGATAGCCCGGCTGGAGACTATAGCGATGATCAATTTTCTGTCCTTGTTAGCCCGCCAATTAACTTGGCTGGACAGAAAATCGGGTCACTGTCAGTTGGATTTAATGCACGACATGAGTTAGAAGAGGATTATGATTTTCTCGATGTCTTTCTGACAAATCCGGTTATTTGGAAAATGACCACTGAGCAAAAACATAGCGGATCGAAAGCATGGTCTGATAGCCCTAATGGCAACTATACTAACAACAGTCTCTCTGGAATCATAAGCCAAGGGATAGATTTATCTACAGCGCCATCTGATTCTGCAATGCTCAATTTTTATCTCAAAGGCCGCGCAGAAACTGGTTATGATGCGTTGTCGGTGTTGTGTGGCAATGAGAGCCAAGGTTTTGAAAGCCTTGGTTATGTTGACTTTGAATTAGGAGACTGGACGCTATTCCAAGTTTCTTTACCAGATACCTGTTTGCTAGATGATGCAAAAATCATTTTTGAGCTTGGAACCAATGGCGGAACAACTTTCGATGGATATTATCTTGATGACATCAGTGTCACTGTAAATGGTGCAACTGTGTTCACGGATGATATGGAAGGAGCTAACAAGTGGCAGACCTTTGGTGAAAAGTATTCATATCAAGGTTACATCACGGGCAGCAGCGGTGGTGCATGGAGCAACTATAGTTTCCAGTTGTTTGATAAATCGCTGTATACCAATGATGCTCGGATTATGTTTGTCTTCCGTACCGATGGTTCTGTCGTAGAGGATGGTGTTTATTTAGATAACATCGGTATTGGTCAAATGACAGTTGAACATGATTTTTATGCGTGGATGAGCGGAACCTCAATGGCAACGCCACACGTCACTGGTGCAGTTGGTTTCTTGGCAAGTGTGTTTGATGAACCAATGGCAGACCGCATTGCTCGAATTGTCACGACAACTGATCCAATTGCTCCTGTTGATGAAACTGATTCAAGAGCGACTGCAAATGGACGGCTCAATTTAGCCAAGGCAGTGAATTCTATTGAATGGCCAGCCGCAGCGCTTGCGCTCTGTGTCGGAAATTTTGACAGTGATGGCGATGTCGATGACGCCGATAAAACGGTCTTTGGCGCTGCTTTTGGATCACGCACTGGTCAAGCGCGTTATAACGCCAATGCGGATTTTGACAAGGATGGCGATGTTGACGGCACTGATCTCGTGACTTTCCGCGCAGATTACGGACGCACGAATTGCCTAGCACGTTAAATCAAGTCTAATTAGTTCTTATCTCAAGCAAAAAGGGCGATGTGTTGATTCACATCGCCCTTTTTGTCTGTCTCACTGCTGTAGTGTTTTGGTTAATTCAGGCATCAACAGTGTCGAAAAATTTGACACTTTGCATTCGCGGCGCAGCGTTAGCTTATTCTCACTGCAACACTTCGGCATTCACGGCGCGTAAGACTAAATTGCGAAACTTTTTCGCCCGCAGTAAATCGCTATCGCTCCACGGTTCGGAATGGCGAGAACTGGTTTCAATCCAACGTTCAAATGACGAACGCGGCGTTAAATGTTGCATTTCTGCATCGAAAGACACGACATCTTTGCGTGGATCGCCAGCCCAGTACACGGTGCGCGGCTGTTCCGGTCGCCACCACAAAAAGGTGCGTTCGCTCTGTGCGCCGACGTGAGTAAATCTCCCCACGCGCACCGCCAGTAAACCACTGGCGCGATCCGCATATTCCACTGCTGGCGGAAACAACGCGGATAACGCATCGGTGGCAAACACTTGATCGACCAAATTGTTCTGCAACCACGCCAGTTGCTCCCGAATCTGCACATGATCAAGAGCAACACCAAAGGTGATGATGTGTTTATCGTCCACCAGCGCCGCGCCTTCTGCGCTCACCAACGATAACAATGCCCGTCCCAAGGTTTGGCTGGGCGTGGTGGATGCGCGTTTGAGATGTCGATTAGTAGACGTGGAACTGACTTCGGCATCTTGGAGCGCATCGAGCAAATTGACGATTTCGTGATCGCTGCCATTCACTTCCATCAACCGCCGGTGATTTTGGTATCCGCCAATCGCCAGCGTGAATACCTGCGCCATTTCTGCGCAGCGTTCGCGCACTGCCAGCGGCAAGTTGCGCGGTGCGTGATGATGACAAGCAATCAGTCCCCACAGTCGTCCGTAAAGTGTTAGCGAAAATGATAATGAAGCTGTAACGCCCATGTTTTTCAAATACGTCAGATGCACTGGCGACACTGCGCGTAAATCCGACAACGTAAGATCAACTTGCGCGTCATCGTGGCTGTGAATCGCCACTGGTGACGCAGCAACATTAGCAATTTGGCGGTGACGATTACGCAGATAGAGCGTGCGGGCAATTTGTGGAATATCAGAAGCGGGATAACGCAGTCCCAAATAGGGCGATAAATTGCTCAGTAGACTTTCGGTAATCACTTCGCCGCAGCCGTCCTCGCGGAAACGGTAAATCATCACCCGATCAAAGCCAGTGGCAGCGCGTAATTCATCCGCCAGCGCTTGGCCTTGCTGCCTCCAATCTGGCTCGGTGTACGGCATTCGATACAGATGATGCGGCACTGGACGATAGGCATCGTGCTGTTGTGCGGCGGGAAGTGACGGCTCCAGCTCCAGTAACCACGTATGTTCATTGCACGACAGCAATCCGTCTAAACTGCCGAACGCGCCATCAAACAGATGACGAAAGAGGCGTTTTTCGGTCGAAGAGTGCATCCAATTTTCAGCATTCACCGTGCTCGTCGTGCCGGGCATAGGTGGCGGAAAATCGGGCAATAACGCCGTTAACGGTTGTCCAAGCACTTCTTCCCATGCAATTCCGATCCAGTCGGCAAGATTGGCGCTGGCAAAACGAATATGCGGATCACCTTCCACGCCACCCAACAGTGCGCCGTCGGGTTGAATCGCCTGTACTCGGTGCAATTGTTCGCGTTCACACTCGACTAGAAATCCTTGCAGAGACAGTTCGCTCATCAGCTTCTCCTACGAAAATCTCGCTATTTAGAGTGAGTTAGCGTAACAGTTTTAATTCTAAGCGTTATGCAAAACAGCTTGTCCATTGTCAGCACGGTTTAGCGCATCCGCACTGCTTGACCGGGTTGCAGCCGATTGACACCCAGCGCCACTACTGGCGTTCCCAGCGGCAAGGTGGTTTGAATCTCCGCAAATTCATCATCCAGCGCCAGCACCGTCACCGCTTCTGGTTGTACTCGCCCATCAACTACGCGCCACACCATCGCCCTTCTGCTCGCTCCAACACTGCGCCGAGCGGCACACGCAACCGCTGCGTGGTCGTTTCGGCAGCAAACCGCAGCGTGATCGTCGTTCCCAGCGCCGGCGCTGCCGCCGGATCATCGAACTGATACCTCGCCGCCCAAGTGCGCATCACCGGATCAGCCGTTTCTGCCACTTCACGCAGCGTCACCGGCAGCGGTTTTGCTTGTCCTAAAACCAGCGCTAGCGCCGTTAACGGCACTTTGGTGCGCCGCGTTTCCGGCACGGCAACTTCGATTTCACGAGCGCCAGCTTCTGCCACCGTCGCCACGATTTGACCGGCAGCAATCACCTGTCCTTGTTGTCCGTTTACTGCGACCATCACGCCGGCGGCTGGCGCAGTTAACGTTGCATATTCAATCGCATAACGTGCTTGTTGCAACACCGCTTGCGCCGCAGTCAACTGCCCACTGGCAGCGCGAGCCGCAGTCGCAGCGCGGTCGTAATCCTGTTGACTGACCAGTTTTTTCCGCAGCATATCCGCCAGCCGCTCGCGTTCGCGCTGGGCGTTTTCGGTTTCGGCACGAGCACTGGCGACCGTTGCTTCTGCGGCAATCCGCTGTTCAATCACGTCACGCGGATCAAGTTGAAACAGCACCTGTCCAGCAGTCACTGCATCGCCAACATCGACGCGGCGCTCGCGGATTTCGCCGTTGATCCGAAATGCCAGCGGAATTTCGTGACGGGCGCACAGGCTGCCGGTCAGGTGCCAATCGGTCGCAGTGGCGATTTCCAACGGAACGGTTAACACCCATGGAGCTGGCGCGTTGGGATCAGCGAGCACCACGGACAACGGCGCGAATAGCATCAGGGCAATCAATGATGATTGTGGTGTGATCTGGCATTTCATGGTTTTAAGCGCCGCACAATTTTTTCGATTTGAATGCGATGGGTGCGGTTATGAATCGCTGCCAGCGCGTGCCAATGCCGAGCCGTGAGCGCACCAAACCACGGATGCGGATAACGTGTCCGCGACCGCAACGGACCAAGGCGCTCAATCAACCGCGAATACCGTTCGACGACGGCGCTCAGGGCGTGAATGCGATCTGCGCCAGCGTCTTCATGCGGCCACACATCCGCCAGTTCGATTTCCACGCCGGGCGCAGAATCGACGCAAATCGCGTGAATCAACGCAGTAATCGCCGTGTTAACCATCACCAAATGATCAAGCGTCATGTACACCGACCAGTGACAACTTTCGCTTTCGATCCCCGGAAAGCGTGGAATGGACACCCGTTGCAAACCTTGCGCACGGTTGAGGCGGCGACTGATCGCCAGTGTTTGTGCAGCTTCTGTCCGAAACACCCGCAAAATCGCTGCTGGTGAGGCGACTGAGGCGTAAGCGCGAACGCCGAAATCAGCAATGTGGCGCTCGTGCGCTGGAAGCAAAGCAAGCGGTGGCGGTGGTAAATCGCTGTTCATGGTCGATTTTTGCCCCAAATATCGCGCAGCCCGACGGTCAAATTGAACACTGGACGCGCTGGCGCAGTGTCGGGATCGGCGACGAAATAACCTTCGCGCTCAAACTGAAACCGCTCGCCTGCTGTTACGTCCGCCAACGCCGGCTCCACCATGCAATCGGTGAGCACTTGCAACGAATTCGGATTCAAATCAGCGCGATAATCCGTTCCGCCAGCGCCCGGCGTGGGGACGCGAAACAGTCGGTCATACAGCCGAATTTCCGCCGGAATCGCCGTTGCTGCGGCAACCCAATGAATCACGCCCTTGACTTTGCGCCCTTCGGGATTTTTGCCCAGCGTGGCGAAATCGACGCTGGCGCGGAGTTCAAGCACTGCGCCAGCCGCGTCTTTAATCACCTCATCGCAGCGAATGACATACGCGCCGCGCAACCGCACTTCGCCGCCCGGAATCAGCCGCTTGAAATCCTTCGGCGGCTGCTCCGCAAAATCGTTGTGGTCAATCCACAGTTCCGCACTAAACGGCAATTCGCGGTTACCCATGCTGGCGTCTTTCGGATGATTGGAAAGGGTGACCAGTTCGTGGTTGTCGGCCGGGTAATTGGTCAACACCACTTTGAGCGGACGCAATACCGCCATCCGACGCGGTGCGCTGGCGTCCAAATCGTCGCGGATCGCGCTTTCCAACAGCGCCATTTCCACCAGATTGTCAGATTTGGTCACGCCGACCCGCTCGCAAAACTCCCGAATCGCTGCCGGGGTGTAACCGCGTCGCCGCAATCCCGCGAGCGTCGGCATTCGCGGATCATCCCAGCCGTTGACCAGTTGCTCGCTGACCAATTCGGTCAAACGCCGTTTGCTCATCACCGTGTATTCCAAATTCAGCCGACTGAATTCGATTTGGCGCGGCTTGCTGGGCACGGAAACGTGGTCAATGCACCAGTCGTACAGCGGGCGATGATCTTCAAATTCCAGCGTGCACAGCGAATGGGTGATGCCTTCGAGCGCATCGGACAGCGGATGGGTGTAGTCGTAAGTTGGATACAAACACCACGCGCTGCCGGTTTGGTGGTGAATCACGCCGTGTTTGATGCGATACAGCACTGGATCGCGCAGATTGATATTCGGTGAACGCATGTCGATGCGAGCACGGAGCGTGCGGCTGCCGTCACCAAATTCACCGCTGCGCATTCGGGCAAACAGATCGAGATTCTCCGCCACTGAACGCTCGCGGTACGGACTATCGCGCCCCGGCTCGGTCAAAGTGCCGCGATAGGTGCGAGTGTCTTCGGCGCTGAGATCGCAGACATAAGCCAAATTCTGTTCAATCAATTCAATGGCGAATTGATACAGCTGCTCGAAATAATCAGAAGCGAAAAACCGCCGGTCGCCCCAATCAAAACCCAGCCAGCGCACATCCGCTTGAATCGAATCGACAAATTCAACGTCTTCTTTTAATGGATTGGTGTCATCAAAACGCAGATTGCAGGTGCCGTGATAATCCAGCGCCAGCCCGAAATTCAATGCGATGGATTTGGCGTGACCAATGTGCAGATAGCCGTTCGGTTCGGGCGGAAAACGGGTGGCGATTCGGTCATGTTTGCCAGCAGCCAAATCCGCGTCGATGATCTGGCGGATAAAATTGGTGCGGGGCGGATCAACGGCGTCGGTCATGGATGGCTCAAATAATCGGAATAAAAGGAGATACGCCGCATTCTAGCGCCTACCACGCGGATTGAAAGAATCGCAGCTCTGGCGCTTGCGCTATCCTATTTCGCACTGCCGCCGCTATTGGCAAGCGCCAATCGAGAGATTCATGCTGATTAAATTCCAAACCCCAGCCTACGCGACCATCACCATGTTCGGCGATGTAGCCATCACGCTGATTAAAACTAATGGGACACAGCGGGCGCGTCCCCGGTGCACTGCTCGCTGCCGACATTCCGTCTGCGCTTGCCTGTTTAGAAGCTGCTGTGTCCGAGTATCCCGATCTGTCGCTTGATCCCACCACGACGAATGCTGCACCAGCGGGCGACGCCGGGCAGCACGTCAGTCTCGCACACCGCGCCATGCCGTTGATTGCGTTGCTAAAAGCTGCTGGCGCTGACGGCGAAACGGTCATGTGGGAACGAGTGTGATTTTCGCAATTCCCGTGATCGGCGTGGTTGCGCCCAGCGGCAGCGGCAAAACGACGTTGTTGCGGCAACTGGTCGCGCTGCTGCATGACCGAGGAGTGCGCGTGGTTATCTCAAACATGCCCATCACAGTTTTGATCTCGACGTGCCCGGCAAGGACAGTTTTGAAATTCGGGCAGCGGGCGCGCACAAACGCTGCTGGCATCGCGGGAACGCTGGGCGCTGCAAGTTGAAGAACCTGCGCCAGCGTTGATCCCGATCTTGACGCCGATGCTGGCGCGGTTTGAAACGGCGCGGCTCGATCTGATTCTGGTGGAAGGGTTTAAACACGCCCGTTATCCAAAAATTGAGGTCTATCGCGCTGCGCTCGGTCACGCGCCGCTGTATCCGAC
>NZ_PPGH01000031.1 GCF_002958735.1 Chromatium okenii
CGCAGTGCTGAAACGGTTATTGCCGACGTCTGCATTGGATTGGGTGGTGACTTGGGTGTCACGCGGCGGAAAAGGTTGATTTTCGGTAGTGATCCTATTGATAGGGTAGATTTGCGAATTTACCTATTTTTTCTGGTTGATAGCGTTGCATTATAGTGAATGTATGAAATAAATTGCTCCGATATGGTTGGTAAGTTTTTTTAGAAAATGATAGGGTTTTTCTTACTAATCGAGAGATACGCTGCCGAAACGTACAGTTCAATCGCTCAATATGATTTGTTCGTCCACTTTCTTTGCCGACAGCACGATGGCGTTTCGATGGAAATATCATTCCATAAGCTGCCCAAAAATCGGTATAACTTATTGCGCATTGGCGATAAACAGGAGGCAAAGAATTCCATAATCCACGTGCAGATTTTTCACTTCTATCTCCAATGTAAGCGCCAACAATTTCACGTGTGCGAGTATCGATCGCCAACCAAAGCCATTGTTTATTCTTGAGTTTATGTACAAATGACCACATTTCATCACACTCAATCGTGAGTCGTCCCCGGCGCTTTTTACTCACTTCAACGTGACGTGGAACTGATTCGTATTTTTTGTTTACATAGCGTTGTAGCCAAGATTTTGAGATGCCAACGATTCGAGTAATAGCGGCTGTCAAGACCCGAGAGATTGTAACCTGTTTTTTGAAGCGTTCAGGTTCCTTCTGTTGCCAGTTTTTCAACGCTTGCACCGGTGACACATGTCCAAGGGCTTTTTGGGGTATCTGATGGTTATACATCCGCACATAATGGTGTAGCGTTTCCTCTAAATTCTTTGCAGAATCAAAGCGCGTCGTCGCCACCACCTCGGCAATCCGTCCGTTAAATCGCTCGACCATGCGTTCGTTTGCGGATGCGAGGGCGGAATTAGGCGATGCTCAATCTGGTGTTCTTTACAAACTAAATCAAAGCGATGACGACCAGTCGGTTCGCGTTCACCGGTAGCGCAGAAACGATCCGTGAATTCCTTGCCGTTATCGGTCAACACCTTGTCAATCTTAAATGCGGCAGCGGCAATCACTTCCTTGAGAAACGCGCTGGCGTTGGCGGCAGTTTTCTGAGCAAAAACCTTGGCATAGACCCAACGCGTTGCCCGATCAATGGCGACAAAGAGGTAGCGATGGGCTTGTTCATCCGGCATTTTGGGGAGGTATTTAATATCAATGTGGATAAAACCGGGCGCGTAATCTTTGAACTTTTTAGGTGGTTTTTTCGCACCGTCTTCTTTTGGAATCAATTCCTTAAGGTTAGAGACGTGGTGGCGACGTAAGCAACGCTGTAACCCTGAGCGCGACACATCGGGGTTAAAGCATGTGCGGAGCACGACCAATAAGTCATCGATGGGTAGCAACAACGTCGTGCGCAACTCCACGGCGATCAATTCTTCCAATGGTTTCAAAGTGGTATGTAGATAATGCGGACAATGAGACGCATCGTCAGTGGTCTCGCGGTGACGCCATTTGCGCACCGTCGCTCGATTCAGATGATATTCGCGGGCGAGTTCACGCTCAGATTTAGTGGAATGTTGCAGTTCACGCCGGATCGCGGGAGTTGTGCGGGCATTTTTGTGTAAATTCAAGTTTATAGCATCAATTCTCCTCTGAGTGCCCAACCGATTAGCGATGTAGGGCGCGGGTGGTGAATGTCCGTGATGACGCCTTGCAAAGCCTCTCGTGCTAAAAATAGTGGGTAGCTGCGTTGCGGAATATAATCATACGGTTCCTGACAGTTAGAGCACGAAGTGTTTTTTTCGTGCCTTGGTAGATACACCCGACAACGCCGGTTACGGATCAAGTTGTCGCAGTTAACGAAAGTTAAGAAAAATGTATCGGTTTGGTCAATCCATCAGAAAGTTTCATGAACGTTGTGCCCACGACTTCCAGCGCGATGGCGCCTGCCAGAAAAAACCAGTGTTGCATGATCTGCCTCGTGTCTTGATTTTGCGATATTTCAATCGTTTACATAAAAAACGCCCCAATTGATGAGGCGTTGTAGCAACCGTTGCGCAAACTGCTCGTGGTGACATCTAACTCGGCTCTGCGCCGCGCAGATGACGATTGACGGCAACCCAACTGCCGATTAAACCCAGCGAAATACTGCTGGCGAGAACGATGAACGTCGCCGTAACACCCAGCCCCGCCAGCTCAAAATCGCTGCGATACAGACTTGCCAACCGCGACACTGGAGGTTGCAGCAGCACCAGCGCCAGCGTCACCAGCAACCACGCCGTTAATCCGCCCAAGAGTCCATACCACGCACCAGCGTATAAAAACGGACGTCGAATAAATGCGGCAGTCGCACCAACCAACTCCATGATTTCGATCTCGATGCAGCGATTGAGAATTTCTAACCGAATCGTGTTACCGATAATCAACAGTACCCCGATTCCAAGCAGCACACCGAGCAGCAAAACGCCGACCTGAATTAAATCCAAAATTGCCTGAAACCGTTGCAACCACACCGTATCCATCCGCGCAAAATCAGCTTCTTTCAGTTTAACAGCTTGTCTTGCATCACTTCTAATTGTTCTGGCGTGGAATAGCCCGGCTGCGGATAAATCGCCAGCACCACCGGCAACGGATTGTTTTTCAACTGTTCCAGCGCCTCCTCAAATCCGCCGAGCGCCCGAAATTCATCTAACGCACTTTCGCGGGTGATGACCTGCACCTGCGCGATTTCTGGCAATTTGCGCAAACGGTCGGCAAGATTATTCGCTGCTGCATCATCAACGTCGTATTGCAAAAACAGCGAAATCGCTGCTGTTTGATCCCAGCCGCCCGCCAGCGTCCGCAAATTATCCGCCAGCACATACAACGCTCCCGGCAGCGCCAGCGAAATGCCAATCACCGCCACCGTCATTCCGGTCGGCAGCGGCGTATCCAACAACCGCCCCAGCGTCGCCAGCGCACTTTGCACATGCTGGTTTAACCAGATCGCGAATTGATCAGCGAGATTGGGCAGACGGCGACGGCGGAAACGCGGTTTCAGCATGATTTACCAGCCACGAGTGTCGTTGATTAAGCGCCCGTCGCCGAGCGTGAAAGTGCGGTGGTGCATATTTTTACTAACGCCAGATCGTGGGTTGCAATCAGCAGCGTGACGCCAACATATTGAAACCGCTCGAATAGCTGAAAAATCTCTTTCGACAGTTCTGGGTCGAGATTGCCGGTCGGTTCATCCGCCAGCAGCACCGGCGGACGCCCGACCACTGCGCGAGCGATGCCCACGCGCTGCTGCTCGCCGCCAGAAAGTGCGACCGGAATCGCCCGCTCGCGTTTGAGCAATCCGACTTGATCGAGCGCCGCACGAACGCGCCGCCCGACTTCTTTGTGCGGTAATCCGGCGACCACCAGCGGCAGCGCCACGTTGTCAAAGACGCTGCGGTCCGGCAGCAGCCGATGGTCTTGAAAAATCATGCCCACTTCGCGGCGGTGATAGGGAATTTGCGCCTGCGGCAGCGTCGCCAAATCGCGCCCGTTGACCAGAATTTGCCCGCGAGTTGGACGCTCCAACAGTCCGATTAAACGCAGCAACGTGCTTTTGCCTGCGCCGGAATGCCCAGTCAAAAACGCCATTTCGCCGACTTTCATCTCGAAACTGATGTTGGTGAGCGCCTCGCCGCGTTCGGGATAACGCTTGAAAACGTGCTCAAACAGAATCACGCGCTGGCGCTCCTAGCCCAGCAGGGCATTGACGAATTCATCGGCATCAAACGGGCGCAGATCATCGATGATTCGCCCACGCCAATGAATCGAATCGGCAGCTGCAACCGTTCGGCAATCGCAAATAAAATGCCGCCTTTTGCCGTGCCATCGAGTTTGGTCAGGGTGATGCCGGTCAAACCAACGGCGCGATGAAAATGCTCGGCTTGGTTAATCGCGTTTTGCCCGGTGGTCGCGTCCACCACCAGCATCACTTCGTGCGGCGCTTCGGGATCAATTTTCTTCAGCACCCGTGCGACCTTGCTCAATTCGTCCATCAAATTGGTTTTGGTATGCAGTCGCCCGGCAGTGTCGGCAATCAGCACATCCACGCCGCGAGCGGTCGCAGCTTGCAGCGCATCGAAAATCACCGAAGCGGAATCTGCGCCGGTGTGCTGGGCAATCACCGGAATCTGATTGCGCTCGCCCCACGCTTCCAATTGTTCCACTGCCGCAGCGCGGAAAGTGTCACCGGCAGCGAGCATCACGGTGTTGCCCTCGGCTTGCAGCCGTTTGGCGAGTTTGCCGATGGTCGTGGTTTTACCTGCGCCATTGACGCCAACCATCAGAATCACTTGCGGTTTACCGGGCGCAGGCTGGCGCACCGGCTGCTCGGCAGTCAGCAGCAATTCACGCAAATCGGCTTTCAGCGCCAGCAACAATGCCTGCGGATCGGCGAGCGTTTTGCGTTTCACCCGCTCGGTCAAATCAGCAATGATCCGCGCCGTTGCCGTCACGCCGACATCGGCAGTAATCAGCAGCGTTTCCAGCTCCTCCATCAATTCATCGTCGATGCGTTTGCGCCCGAGAAACAGCGTGCCGAGACCGTCGCCCAAATTGGAGCGGGAACGCGCCAGCCGCTCGCGCAATCGGGATAAAACACCGCGTTTGGGTTCGTCATCAGTTTCCGGCGCAGCAACGATGTTGACTGGCGGCGGTAATGGCGCAGGTTGTGGTGGTGCTGGCGCGATGGCAGCAGGTGGAGCGATTTCGTCGGTGGGTTCAGTTTCAGCTTTGGATTTGAACCACTTTTTGCCGAACCATGGCTTTTTGGGTGCGGGTTCAGCAGCGATGGCATTTTCGATTGCTGCTTCGGTGAGTGCTGGCTCGGCATCAGCGGCATCCGCTTTGGATTTGAACCACTTTTTGCCAAACCACGAGTCAGATTCGGCGTCTCTGGTTCAGCATCTGCTGGCTCTGGGCGAGTCGAGACGACAACGGAGGAATCAGGCGCTTTGCCTTTTTTTCTAAATTCAAACATAGGTGCTCAGATTCAGGACGTTAGCGAATTAACGATTGAACCATGCTACCAGATCGTGATTTGTATCGTCTTTCCTGTTCCGAAAATCTAGGCGTTACGCAGTTGAAAAAATTGCCAGTGCTCAGTGGCATGGCGTTTCGTACTGACAACAGACAACTTTTAAATTCGCCTTAATCCAATACGACAAAGATTAAAACGTGCACTTAAAAAGCGATTTCTGAGTCCTATCTACTGCTAAATTGTCGTAACGACGCATTCAATACAACAAGGAGTGAAACGACCAAACGCAGCAATGCAAAATAACAAGGATTTATCACGGCGATTCGCGTACACTCAAACCGCGTGGTTAACCACCATGCAGCTAACATTCACTCAAAATGAAAGAGAAATCAAAAACATGAATATGCCTAAGAATATCGGTGAGACGGATCGGAATGTGCGTTTTGCGGCGGTGCAGCAGTGATTTGTTTGGGTTGATCACGCACGACTGGCTGGGTTTGCTCGGTCTGGTGTTGGTTGGGACTGCGTATTTACGGAGCTGCCCTGCTTATACACTGATCAACTTTGACACCAACAAAAAGTAACGTATTTCGTTTTTAGAGATGATGATACGCCGCACTAATGCGGCGTTTTTTATGGTTAAAAATCGCCATTTAATGCGATGAATCTTTGACCTCATGGCTACTAGGTGGGCGATGTGATGCAAAAGCAATGCGATCTAAAAAACCCATGAGCAGCGCCGAAACCACAAAGGTTAAATGAATGATCACATACCACATCAGTTTATCATTTGGCACCTGCGGGATATTCACAAATTCTTGCAATAAGTGAATTGAAGAAATCGCCACAATTGATGCAGCAATCTTGAGTTTTAGCGTTCCCGAATCCATTTTACCTAGCCAATCTAATTGATCGTCGCCTTCGCGTACATCAATCCGTGAAACGAAGTTTTCATAACCCGAAAACATCACCATCACTACTAAACTGGCAACCAATGAAAGATCAATGAGTGCCAGCACGACTAACACCATATCAGATTCACCAATTTCCAAAATGTGGCTAAATAGGTGATAAATTCTTGAAAAAGACGGAAAGCCAACGCAACGAGCGTCAATGACAATCCGAGATAAATCGGCGCTAGTAGCCAGCGGCTGGCATAAAGCAAACGTTCAATGATTTGTTCTAGCACATCAGTTCTCCAAATAAAAAGCTCAGTTTTAATTCACGGATAACGCAAGTTTCCGAATCACGATCAGGCGCGTCAAGCGCGGCATCTTGTCGATTTGCCGCTGCGCTTGCCGCAAATCATGGAAATTGTGATTGATTCCTTGCAGGATGATCCAGCTTTGATGCGCAATTGGCGAGCGCAAATGCCCTGATCGCCTTGGTTTTATGATTTCAATTGGAGCGTGTTTTATGCGATCTACCATCGGAATCCTCTTAGCATTGCTAGGATTATTCGCAGTGACTTCAATCCCAGCGACGGATAATTGGCCGACACCTCCAGCGACAGTGGAGCCAGTGCCAGCACAAATTTCCGGTCCGCTAACTGGCGGGACAGCAGATCACAGTAAATTTGAAGCGTTAAAAAAACCATTTGCTTCAGGACCAGAAGTGACTAAAGCCTGTCTCAGTTGCCATACTGAAACAGGCAAGCATTTTATGAAAAACATCCATTGGACATGGGAATGGCGCAATCCAGAAACTGGTCAACTTTTGGGTAAAAAACATCTTATTAACAACTTCTGCACCAATGCACGTGGGAATGAAGGCATGTGCGCCCAGTGTCATGCAGGTTATGGTTGGAAAGATGAAAGTTTTGACTTCACTAATGAAAATAACATTGATTGTTTAGTCTGCCATGAAACCACCGGCACCTATTATAAAATGCCGAATAATGCCGGTAGTCCAGCCTGTACAGTCATGTTTGAAGGTAAACCTCCAATTGATTTAGCACTGGTTGCGCAAAGCGTTAATTTGCCGCAGCGCGCCAATTGCGGCACTTGTCATTTTAATGGCGGTGGCGGCGATAACGTTAAACATGGTGATCTTTCTTCAGCATTAAAAAGTCCGACGCGTCAATTGGATGTGCACATGGGCGTCGATGGTTTAAACTTTGCCTGCACTGCCTGTCATGTCACCAAACAACATATTTGGGCCGGAAGTCGTTATCAATTAGAAGCCAAGGATCACAATGGGATTGGTAAACCAGGGCAGCGCCGCGATGTCGCAACCTGCGAATCTTGTCATGGTCTTGAACCACATCCTGTTGATTCTCTTGCCGCTTTCAAACGTAACGATCACATTTCTAGCTTGCTTGTCAGACCTGCCATATTCCTGAATTTGCGCGTGGTGGTATTGCAACCATTACTGATTGGGATTGGCGCACTGCGGGTAAAACACGCAATGGTGAAGGCTACCATGAACACGGTTATACGCAAGGAATGGCGAGCATCGTTATACCTATAAATCAATTAAAGGCACATTCACTTATGGTGAAAATTTAGTGCCCTTATACCGTTGGTTTAATGGTCAAATGCAATACACCACAATTGATACCAAGTTCGATGTCACCAAACCAGTTGCGATCAATGATTTTACTGGTTCGCGTGATGATGGTCGTTCGCGTATTTGGCCATTTAAACAAATGCGCACATGGATGCCCGCCGATATTGGTAATGGTACCTTGGTTTATAGCCATTTGTGGGGAGAAGATACCGATTCTTATTGGGGTAATTACGATATGGGAAAAGCCATTGCACATGGCATGAAAGAATTCGGTTTGCCTTATTCCGGTCAATTCGGTTTTGTCGAAACGCTGTCCTATTGGCCAATTACACACATGGTTGCGCCCAAAGAAAATGCGTTAACCTGCGAAAACTGCCATTCTAAAAATGGGCGGTTAAATGGCGTCGAAGGTCTTTACTTACCCGGGCGCGATCAAAATTACTGGGTTGATTTAATTGGTGTGATTGCCGTGCTTGGCACTGTATTAGCCATTATTAGTCACGCTTTAATTCGCATTTTCTCATCGAAAGGAGCACAACACTGATGGCTACTCGTCGCGTCAGAATTTTCACGCTCTTTGAACGTTTTTGGCACTGGTCACAAATGTGCTAATTATGTTCTTAATGTTCACTGGATTTGGTGTGCATGGCTTCCACCATATACTCAACTTTGAACATGCCGTCACTTTACATACGCTCGCTGCGTTTGCGTTGCTCTTATTGTGGGCATTCAGTATTTTCTGGTTGTTTACCACGCAATTGGCGGCATTTCATTCCAACAGTGAAAGGCATGTGGGGTGTATTGCGCTTTTATATTCTCGGCATTTTCAAAGGTGAACATCATCCTTATCGCAAGGCATTTTGGCGCAAACACAATCCCTTGCAGGCGCTCACCTATTTAATGCTCAAGATCGTCTTATTCCCGTTAATTTGGGATCAGGATTGATTTATTTGTTCTACTTTGTGTGGCGCGATATTCCTCATGCAACGCAATTGTTGGATGGAGTGGCGTTGGTGCATACCGGCGCAGCATTTACCATTCTTACTTTTGTGTTAATTCATGTGTATATGTTAACCACTGGTCATTCATTCCGCGCTCATGTTATGCCGATGATTGACGGGTTTGACGAAGTGGATTTAACACCAGAAGAAGAGGCTTATTTACAAAATGATGAGCCAGAAAACATTCGTTAGATAGCGCGTTTTTGAGTGCATGAAAAAGCCGATCATGGTGCATCTTACTGACCACGATCGGCTTTTTTCAATTAGATGTTGCAACGAAGTTACGTTGCTTTTATCCATTAAAATTAACTCCCTGGAAACCGCATATTTGCGATTCGATCTAGTGCTCGCGTTAACGGTTGCCAGCGTGCTGGTGGTTCAAACGCATCAAAAAAGTTCTTCAAATATAAGCCCAGTTCGGTGTCACCTGACATGCGTAAACGCCGCTGAAAAAATAGTGTATCTGCGTCCTCACGACGCGCTGCCAGCAATAAAAATTCCGCAATCCACCGGAAATACTCGCATCTGCTGGCGCATCATTGCCGTAACCTTGAATATGCCCATTCGTCAATCCCAACAAATAGCGCACACCAATATCATCAATTTCAATCGCTACGCGGCGACCTTGTAAAAAATCCAGTTCGCCTTCAACGATTGCTTCTTTCATTACCTGATTGAGCATTGTTGCCAGTGCATGGCTGTGCATTACACCCGGCACTAAACGCAGTGGAAAAGTCAATGGATACAATACATTTGGAAGATTAGGCATCAGTATTCTCAATCAAAATGGTCAATGGAATATGATAATTTTCTACTCTATTTCAGATTGACACAAGTAAATAAAACGCATCATATATTTTGTGATGAATTGAGAGATTTACTTAAAGGATGAAGATTTGTATTTGAATAGGTTAAAAGTAGTAACGTTCGCTAAACCCCGTATTTGGGGTTTAGCGATGCTGGTTTAATTACAGACCAGCAGCAGCACGCAACATCTCCGCTTTATCGGTACGTTCCCAAGTAAAGCCCGGTTCGGTACGACCAAAATGACCATAGGCAGCAGTATCCTGATATTTAATCAGGTCGCGGTTAGTTAAATCGAGCATTTGCATAATGCCATAGGGACGCAAATCGAAATGCGCACGAATGAGTTCAATAATACGTTCTTCACTCACTTTTGCAGTGCCAAACGTCTCAATAGAAACCGAGGTCGGTTCCGCAACGCCAATGGCATAGGACACCTGAATTTCGCATTTATCTGCGAGACCTGCGGCAACGATATTTTTCGCCACATAACGCCCAGCATAGGCAGCGGAGCGATCTACTTTTGAGGGGTCTTTACCAGAGAATGCACCGCCACCATGACGCGCCATTCCGCCATAGGTATCCACAATGATCTTGCGCCCAGTTAATCCGCAATCACCCACTGGACCACCAATCACAAATTTACCTGTTGGATTGATATGATAGCGCGTGTTGCTATTCAGCCAGCCGGTGCTAGTTAATACCGGTTTAATAATCTCTTCCATCACGCCTTCATGCAGATCGCGTTCACTTACTGTATCGCTATGCTGCGTCGATAAAACCACCGCATCAATGCGACTGGTTTGCCATCGCTATAACGAATGGTGATCTGTGATTTGGCATCGGGACGCAGCCAAGGCAGAGTGCCGTTTTTGCGCACTTCTGCTTGACGTTTGACTAAACGATGCGCGTAATCAATTGGCGCTGGCATTAATAGATCGGTCTCGTTGGTGGCATAACCAAACATCAACCCTTGATCGCCAGCACCCTGCGCTTCTTCGGTTGCTCGATCCACACCCTGATTGATGTCTTTTGATTGTTCGCCGAGTGCAATCAATACGCCGCAGTTATTGCCATCAAAACCAACATCTGAATTGTCATAGCCGATGTCTTTCACGACTCGCCGCACGACTTTTTCATAGTCAATTTTGAGATTGGCATCGGTGACAGTGATTTCGCCAGCCAGCATGACAAAGCCGGTTTTCACCAGCGTTTCACAGGCGACTCGCGCCTTGGCATGATTGGGATCGCGCCGATAAATCTCGTCGAGAACTGCATCAGAAATCTGATCCGCCATTTTATCGGGATGACCTTCGGAAACAGATTCGGAAGTGAAAATATAATCCTTGCTCATAGTTGTTCGGTAGCCTGATCGCAACGCTATGCAGCGTGGTTGAAAGAACGATCTATGATAACGACTTGCTGGGTGTTAGGAATGTGCAAAATTGCGTTCGGTTACAAGAATCACTCAACCAGCCTCGACTTCATTTTTTCACTAACGCATTCATTTGGAGGAATTTATGGCTGCTCTCGAAACTCCAGCGTGCGACTTTGGTCAAGCTGCACCGGATTTTTCACTACTCGGGATTGATGGCAAAACGTGGTCTCGGGCTGACTGCGTCGGCGAGCGCGGACTGCTGGTAATGTTTATTTGCAACCATTGTCCCTGCGTCAAAGCGATACGGGAGCGGATTGTCCGCGAGGCGCGGGAGTTGGCGACGCTCGGCATTGGCTGCGTGGCGATCATGTCGAACGATCCGCAGGATTATCCTGAAGATTCGTTCGAGAACATGCAGCGCATTGCGGCCGAATTTGATTTTCCATTTCCATATTTATTCGATGAAAGTCAGGAAGTTGCTCGTGCTTATGGCGCAGTGTGTACGCCGGATTTCTTCGGCTACAACGCTGACCTCGCGCTGCAATATCGGGGGCGGTTTGATGCCAGTCGCACCGAAACCGCACCGCCAGAAGTGCGCCGCGATCTGTTTGAAGCAATGAAACAGGTCGCCGAAACCGGCAGCGGTCCCGCCGAGCAAATTCCCAGCATCGGCTGTTCGATCAAGTGGCGCAGTGCTTAAAGCTGCCAGTTCAGTCAAGGCGCGAGTACACGAAGATTAGTGCGGCGCTAATATAAGCAACTGATAAAATAGCTTGTGCTGGTATCAGTTTGTTTGAATTCCGAATGACGGGTTTTTAGCTCAAAATGCGCATCTTTTGAGCGTGTTATCGTTTCGCACCAGCATTTGCGCAAAATGACGCGGCTGCATCATTAACATTGCGCATGATCAATCAAGAATTCTATTGTGCAATGCACAATAGGGTTTTTATAAAAATCAGCCACTTGTGTTTCCAATCGCGTAAAATTGCAACTTGGTTATTGTCTCGTCTCAAAACCTGCTGCCGCTGGTCACGGTCAGTCAGTTTTGATTTTTTTTCATCACTCTCAGGAGGGGCTTCATGTCCTCACGCAAAGAACTCGCCAATGCTGTCCGTGCTCTGGCAATGGACGCGGTGCAACAGGCTAATTCCGGTCATCCGGGCGCACCGATGGGCATGGCGGACATCGCCGAAGTGTTGTGGAACGATTTTATGCGCCACAACCCGACCAACCCGCAGTGGGCTGATCGTGACCGCTTTGTGCTGTCCAACGGTCACGGCTCCATGCTGATTTATGCGCTGCTGCATCTCACCGGCTACGAGTTAAGCCTCGAGGATTTGAAGCAATTTCGCCAGTTGCATTCCAAAACGCCCGGCCATCCCGAATATGGCTACGCGCCCGGCGTGGAAACCACCACCGGCCCGCTGGGGCAGGGCATCACCAACGCCGTCGGCATGGCGCTGGCAGAACACGCGCTGGCCAATCAATTCAATAAGCCCGATCACAGCATCGTTGACCACAACACCTACGTTTTTCTCGGCGACGGCTGTTTGATGGAAGGCATTTCCCATGAAGCCTGCTCGCTGGCTGGCGCGTTGGGTTTGGGCAAGTTGGTTGCGATTTACGACGACAACAACATTTCGATTGACGGCGAAGTGCGCGGTCACGGCACCACGCCCGGCTGGTTCCTCGATAACACGCCGCAGCGGTTTGAAGCCTACGGCTGGCATGTGATTCCGAAGGTTGACGGGCACGATGCAGCGGCAGTCAAAGCGGCGATTGAGCAGGCTCGCGCCGTCACCGATAAACCGAGTTTGATTTGCTGCCAGACCATCATCGGCTACGGCTCGCCCAACAAGCAGGGCAAAGAAGAATGTCACGGCGCAGCACTCGGCGATGCTGAAATTGCGTTGACCCGCGCCAACCTCGGCTGGAACCACGCGCCGTTTGTGATTCCAGAGAATGTCGCGCAGGGCTGGGATGCGAAAGCACGCGGCGCAGCGGCTGAAACGGCGTGGAACGACAAGTTTGCCGCCTACGCTGCCGCTTATCCGGCGGAAGCTGCGGAATTCAAGCGCCGCATGGCGGGCGATTTGCCAGCCGATTGGGAAGCACAAGCTGGCGCATTTGTGCAGTCAGTGATTGATAAAGGCGAAACCATCGCCTCGCGCAAAGCCTCGCAGAATGCGTTGAATGGATTTGGTCCATTGCTGCCGAATTACTCGGCGGTTCTGCGGATTTAGCCGGTTCCAATTTAACGTTATGGAGCGGCTGCAAAGGCGTTGGTAAAGGCAGCGAGGCTGGCAATTACGTTTATTACGGCGTGCGTGAATTCGGCATGTCGGCAATGATGAACGGCATTTCGCTGCATGGCGGTTTTATTCCTTATGGCGCAACCTTTTTAATGTTTTCCGAATACGCTCGAATGCGTTACGCATGGCAGCGTTAATGAAAGTGCCGTCGATTTTTGTGTACACGCACGATTCAATTGGTTTAGGCGAAGATGGCCCAACGCATCAACCCGTTGAACAGATTCCAACGCTGCGCATGATTCCAAACATGAGCGTTTGGCGTCCGTGTGATGCAGTGGAATCAGCAGTTTCGTGGAAACTCGCAATTGAGCGCAAAACCGGTCCGAGTTGTTTAATTTTCTCGCGGCAAAATCTCGCCCACATGCCGCGCACGGCAACGCAAATTGCCGATATTGCGCGGGGCGGTTATGTATTGCGTGATTGTGCTGGCACTCCCGATGCAATCATTATTGCCACCGGTTCCGAAGTGGAATTGGCAATGAAAGCTGCCGATGCCATGAGCGATAAACAAATCCGCGTGGTATCAATGCCCTGCACCAATGCGTTTGATGCGCAAGATGCCGCCTATAAAGAAGCCGTATTGCCAAAGCAGTGACGGCGCGGGTTGCAGTTGAAGCCGCAGTGACTGATGGCTGGTGGAAATATGTTGGCACCCAAGGCGCGATACTCGGTGTTGATCGCTTTGGTGAATCCGCACCGGCTGGCGCATTATTCAAAGAGTTTGGCTTTACCGTTGAGAATCTGGTCGCCGTTGTAAAAGGCGTGCTCTAAATTCCAGACTCGTGTTTATGACATCAATCAAATTTGTTCACGCAAGTTTGATTGATTTTTTCATCTGTTTTTCATTCCATTTAGGAGCTTGACCGCATGACACTTAAAGTTGGCATCAATGGGTTTGGTCGGATTGGTCGCATGGCGTTTCGTGCAATTGCCAAGGATTTCCCCGGAATTGAAGTTGTTGGCATTAACGACCTGCTCGACCCTGACTATTTAGCCTATATGCTGAAATACGATTCAGTACACGGCAATTTCAACGGTGACATCGCTGTTGATGGCAACACCATGATCGTGAATGGCAAATCCATTCGTTTAACGGCAGAACGCGATCCTGCCAATTTGAAATGGGACGAGATTGGCGCAGAATTGGTGATTGAATGCACCGGCTTCTTTCTTGATGAACCTTCCTGCCAGAAACATATTCAGGCTGGAGCGAAGAAAGTGGTGCAATCTGCGCCGTCGAAAGACGCCACGCCGATGTTTGTTTATGGCGTGAATCACAATACCTACGCCGGTCAAGCGATTGTTTCCGCTGCATCCTGCACCACCAATTGCTTGGCACCAGTTGCGAAAGTTCTGAATGACAATTGGGGATTAAGCGCGGCTTGATGACCACCGTTCACGCCGCAACTGCGACGCAAAAAACTGTCGATGGTCCATCAATGAAAGATTGGCGCGGCGGTCGTGGTATTTTAGAAAACATCATTCCGTCTTCTACTGGCGCAGCGAAGGCAGTGGGCGTGGTATTGCCGGAATTGAATAAGAAGCTGACCGGCATGGCGTTTCGTGTTCCCACGTCTGATGTTTCCGTCGTTGATTTGACGGTTGAATTGAATAAAGAAGCGGATTACGCCGACATTTGCAAGGCAATGAAAGCTGCTTCTGAGACGGGCGATTTGGCTGGCGTGTTGGCATATACCGATGAAAAGGTGGTTTCCACTGATTTTCGTGGTAAATCAACGCCGTCGATTTTCGATGCCGAGGCTGGCATTGCATTAGATAAGACCTTTGTGAAGGTTGTCGCTGGTATGACAACGAATACGGCTACACTTGCAACATGCTGCGCATGGTTGAGCACGTTGCCAAGTAAGTTGTTTGCATAAAAATGAGTAGAGCAGCGATTAAAAATTCTTGTTTTTTGCTGCTCTGCTCATTGAATTGAGCTAACTAATGAACGTTCAATATGACCAAGAAATAGATGCTTTATATTTAAGGTTCAGTGATCAAGTACCAGAAGGCGTTATTGAAATGGCTGAAGGTGTCAATCTTGATACGACGGCGGAAGGAAAAATCACTGGCATTGAGATTTTGCAAGCCTCTGAGAAGTTGAATGTTGATACAATACTTTCTTATGTTCTGGAACTAGATCAAGATGTGTTCAATAAAAAAGTTGCGTAAAATTTATAAATGATAAATACCATATGTTAGAGATCAAGAAAGCAGATTACCTTGGTGAGTATAAAATTAATCTTCTGTTCAATAATGATAAATCTGGACAGGTCAATCTAAAAGAGTTAATTTTTGATGATCAAAGAAAAACTTTTTCAAAGTTAAAAGTTCTTTCGGCGTTTAAGAATTTCCGCGTAGAGCATGGCACTTTAATTTGGTCTGATGCGCTTGATTTAGCTGTTGAATATCTTTTTTATCTTGCTTTTAAGGATGAACCAGATTTGCAAGAACAGTTCAAAACGTGGGGTTATATTGCTTGAATGTCAGTGAGTCAGTTATAAAAGCCTCAGATTTTCAAGACCAGTTTCTATGCGGCGATTGCCTTACTGTGATGCAATCAATGCCAGATGAATCTGTCGATTTAGTTGTCACTTCGCCGCCGTATAATCTTAAAAATTCAACGGGCAACGGCATGAAAGATGGTCGTGGCGGCAAATGGTCAAATGCGAGTCTGATTCATGGTTATTCGCACTATCACGATAATATGCCCCACGATGAATATGCGGCATGGCAACGCGCCTGTCTTACTGAGATGTTCCGTTTAATTAAAAATAACGGCGCTATTTTTTATAATCACAAATGGCGCGTGCAAGCAGGTTTGTTGCAAGACAGGCAAGATATTGTTTCCGGCTTTCCAGTGCGGCAAATTATCATCTGGAAAAGAAAAGGCGGTATCAATTTTAATAAAGGATATTTTTTGCCAACTTACGAAGTGATTTATTTGATTTGTAAACCAGAGTTTGAACTGGCGCAAGGTGCAAATGCTCAGGGTGACATCTGGGAATTTATGCAAGAAATGAAGAACGAACATCCTGCTCCTTTCCCAGTTGCTTTAATTGAAAGAGTAATTAGCAGCACAAAATGCACAAATAATTCTTGATCCATTTATGGGCAGCGGTACAACTGCTGTTGCAGCTAAGAAATTGGGGCGTCATTTTATTGGCATTGAAATTTCTCCAGAATATATTGAGCTTGCTAAAAAACGGTTGAAAGATTTTTCATCTATGTCACTGCTTTTCTAAAAACGCAACTAAAGGTAATGCCCAAGGTTTCGCGGATTGCTTTTACAACAACATGGCCACACCCAAGAGGAAATACCATCGTGTCATTCATTAAACTCACCGATCTTGATCTGACTGGCAAGCGTGTTTTAATTCGTTCTGACCTCAATGTGCCTATTAAAAACGGCAAGGTTACTTCCGATGCGCGAATTACTGCATCCATGCCAACTTTTGAGCACTGCATTAAAGCCGGTGCGAAAGTGATGGTGATGTCGCATTTAGGTCGTCCAGAAGAAGGCGTTTTCTCAGAAGAAGATTCGCTTAAACCCGTAGCAGATGTGCTCAGTGCTAAGATGGGAAGTGAAATTCGTTTAATTCGAGATTACCTTGATAATCCGCCAGATGTGGCTGATGGCGAATTAGTATTGCTGGATAACGTGCGTTTCAATAAAGGCGAAGGCAAGGATAACGAAGCGTTGTCGAAGCAATACGCTGCGCTGTGCGATGTATTCGTAATGGATGCGTTTGGTACTGCACATCGGGCGCAGGCTTCAACGCATGGCGCAGGTAAATTTGCACCGACTGCGTGTGCTGGTTTGCTATTGGCTGAAGAATTGGATGCGTTGCAAAAGGCGCTGGCAAATCCTGCTCGCCCAATGGTTGCTATTGTTGGTGGCTCGAAAGTTTCAACCAAATTGACGGTATTAGAAGCCCTATCAGAAAAGGTTGACCAGATGGTCGTTGGTGGCGGTATTGCGAATACTTTTCTCGCAGCTTCTGGTTTTCCGGTCGGCAAATCATTATGTGAACACGATTTAATTCCAACTGCCAAGGCGTTAATGGAAAAAATGACGGCGCGGGGCGCGACTATTCCTATTGCAGTTGATGTGGTGTGCGGCAAGCAATTCAATGAAAATGAACCTGCAATCATTAAAGCTGCTGCTGATGTTACAGAAGACGATATGATTTTTGATATTGGTCCGCAATCCGCGCAGGAATTGGCTGACATCATTGCTAAAGCCGGAACAATTGTGTGGAATGGACCGGTTGGCGTATTCGAATTCGATCAATTCGGTGCGGGTACAAAAACCGTTTCAATGGCAATTGCAAATGCCGCTGGTTTTAGTCTCGCGGGTGGCGGCGACACCATTGCTGCAATTCAGAAATACGATATTTATGACAAGGTGTCCTACATTTCCACAGCTGGCGGTGCGTTCCTTGAATATTTGGAAGGAAAAACATTGCCTGCAGTAGCGATGCTCGAAGAACGCGCAAAGAGTTGATTGCATTCAGGTGCGTTGGTATAGCCGGCGCCCGCTAACGGAAAATTAATCATGCCAAGACGTACCAAAATTGTCGCAACGCTCGGTCCAGCGACGGATGATCCGGCAGTTATGGACAACTTCATCGCAGCAGGCGTCGATGTGGTTCGTCTCAATTTGTCGCATGACAGCCACGCTCGCCATCGTGAACGCGCCGAACGTTTTCGTGAACGGGGGCTCGCCATCAATCACGAAGTAGCAGTGTTAATGGATTTGCAAGGGCCGAAAATTCGTATTGGCAAATTCACTGAAGGCAACATTGAACTTGCGCTCGGTGCGAATTTTGCGATTGATACCGCCTGTGCAATTGATGCTGGCGACAGTTTACAAAGTTGGCACTACTATATTGAACTTGCGAATGATGTTGTTATTGGCGATACACTATTACTTGATGATGGTGCAATTGAATTAAAGGTGATTGCGGTCGCCAATGGTCGTATTGATTGCACTGTGGTTGTCGGTGGAACGCTGTCGAATAACAAAGGCATCAATAAAAAAGGTGGCGGATTGTCCTGCGCCAGCCTTAACTGATAAAGATAAGGATGATATTCGTTTTGCGGCTGAAATCGACGCGGATTATTTGCGGTCTCTTTCGTGCGCAATGGCGATGATGTGCGGCTGGCGCGAGAATTATTTATGCTGCCGGTGGACGCGGTGGAATCATTGCCAAGATTGAACGTGCCGAAGCACTCAATCAAATTGATGACATCATTAACGCTTCCGATGCCATTATGGTTGCTCGCGGAGATTTAGGCGTTGAAATTGGCGATGCGGAATTGCCAGCAGTGCAAAAAACGATTGATTAGTCGCGCACGAGAATTGAATAGTGTTGTGATTACTGCGACACAGATGATGCAGTCGATGATTGAGCATCCAATTCCAACTCGCGCTGAAGTATTCGATGTTGCCAATGCAGTGCTCGATGGTACTGATGCAGTGATGTTATCGGCAGAAAGTTCGATTGGGCGCTATCCGGTCAAGGTTGTAGAAGCATTGGATCGTATTTGCATCGAAGCGGAAAAAGGCACGACACGCTCTGGACATCGGCTTGATTCAGTATTCGGTCGTGTGGATGAAGCCATTGCAATGGCAGCGATGTATACCGCCAATCATTTGGGCGTCAAAGCAATTGCCGCATTAACCGAAACTGGTTCCACAGTGAAATGGATGTCGCGTATTCGCTCCGGCATTCCTATTTATGCGATGACGCGATTCGCACCGACGCGCCGCAAAGTGAAATTGTTTCGCGGCGCGTATCCGGTGAGCTTCGATGTAGCAAGTACCGACATGCACGAAGTGAATTATGAAGTGATTGAAGAATTGCTGCGGCGAGGCACGGTGCGCAATGGTGATTTGGTCATCATTACTAAAGGCGACCGTTCTGGCGTGGAAGGGCAAACCAACATTATGAAGATTATGCGTGTTGGTGAGCATCGCTTATTGAATGAAGATTGAACGTTTTTGGTAAAAATAATGTTATCTCCAATTGGAGAATAACCACTGATTGATTCATCCACCAACGAGGAAAAATTGCATGGCTTTAATTTCAATGCGTCAAATGCTTGATCATGCCGCTGAATACGGTTATGGCGTTCCTGCGTATAACGTGAATAACATGGAACAGATGCGCGCCATTATGGAAGCGGCTGATGAAACCGATTCTCCAGTGATTGTGCAAGCGTCTGCTGGCGCTCGCAAATACGCTGGCGCACCGTTTCTGCGCCATTTAATTTTGGCCGCAATTGAAGAGTGGCCGCATATTCCGGTGTGTATGCACCAAGATCATGGCACTTCGCCAGCAATTTGCCAACGTTCTATTCAATTGGGCTTTTCATCAGTCATGATGGATGGTTCGCTCGGCGTCGATGGTAAAACTCCAACGACTTATGAATACAACGTGGAAGTCACCCGCCGCGTGGTTGAATTGGCGCACGATTGCGGCGTATCGGTTGAGGGTGAATTGGGCTGCCTTGGTTCATTAGAAACTGGAGGCTGGCGAAGAAGATGGCGTTGGTGCAGAAGGCACTTTAGATCACAGTCAATTATTGACTGATCCTGAAGAAGCAGCAGATTTCGTAAAGAAAACTGGCGTGGATGCGCTGGCAATTGCAATTGGAACCAGTCATGGCGCGTATAAATTTACGCGTCCGCCCACTGGCGACATTTTGGCGATTAACCGGATTAAAGAAATCCACGCTCGTATTCCCGCCACGCATTTGGTAATGCACGGTTCATCATCAGTTCCGCAGGATTGGTTGGCGATTATCAATCAATACGGCGGCGCAATGGGTGAGACCTATGGCGTTCCGGTTGAGGAAATCGTTGAGGGCAATTAAACACGGTGTGCGCAAGGTCAACATTGATACCGATTTGCGCATGTCATCCACTGGCGCGATTCGCAAGTTCTTGGCGGATAACCCAAAAGAATTCGATCCACGCAAGTATTTCATTGCTGCAACCAAAGCAATGAAAGGCATTTGCAAGGCGCGTTATGAAGCCTTTGGTACTGCGGGCAATGCCAGCAAGATGACCGCGCTGTCATTAGAAGTGATGACCAATCGCTACATCAAAGGCGAACTTGATCCCAAGATCAACTAATCGCTTTCATCGTTAATTAAACGATAAGCACGGGGCGCAACAGCGCCCCTTTTTGTTATAGTCGGTTGATAATTCAAATATCCGCTGCTGCATTACCGACAAATCACCTTCCCATGACTCCTGAAATCGCTGCAACTCACCCACTCGTGCATGAATTCACCGAGACACTTGCGGTGTGCGGTAAATTGCTTGATGCACTGTATTTAGTTATTCGCACGACCAGCAGCTTGGGCATTCCGCGAGCGGCGCTCTGTCTGCCTGATCCGGCAATTGACGATAAATTGGTGGTGCGATTGTCGCTGGGCATGGCGGGTGCGAGTAACAAGGTGTTAGCGCCCAGTGCGCCCGGAACGGTTGCGGCGTTTCAGGCTTACACCAGCGGGCATACGCTGTGGGTGAAAAACTACGCCGCCAGCAGTTATCAAGCGACTGATTTGGAAGAGTATTTGCGTATCAGCGGCGCGGTGCACATTCCTCTTAGCGCGGCAGCAGACCATTTCCCATTGACCAGTGGATTGCTGATTGCGGTTCCACGCATCTTTGACGACACCACGCCAGCAGTAATTGCGGTTTTAGAGCACATTTGCCGTATTTTTGCGGAACATCTGCCGCGTCTTGCGCCAATTCCCGCATTTCCAGAGCGTAAAACTGCTGAACAACTGCCGTGGCAAACTGAATTATTTACTGCGTTACACGCCTGCCTGAATACCTCAAACATCGAAGAACTGTCGCATTTAACGCTCGATCACTGCCGCACTCTGACCGGCAGCGAGTTTGGATTTGTCGGTTATCGTGATCCCGCTACTGGTTTTCTCGTCACACCGACCATGACCCGCAACATCTTTGCGCAGTGTCAAGTTGCAGGAAAAACTGTGGTTTTTGAAAAGCCTAGCGGTTTGGGTGGCTGGGTGCTCGACAACCGTTTTCCCATTATTGCCAATGACCCATTTTCACATCCGGCGAGTGTTGGCACTCCGCCCGGACATTTACCGATTCGCAAATTCATGGGTGTGCCTTGTGTTTCGCAAGGGCAATTGATGGGCATGATTGCGCTCGCCAATAAAGACAGCGATTACAACCACCAAGACCTCAGCATCGTTCAGGCATTTGCGGATATTTACGGCGCAGCAGTAGCGCGATTTCTATCGGAGCGCGAGTTGGTGGAATCGCGCAATCGTTTGATTTCACTTGTATGAAAATGCGCCATGCGGTTATCACACCATCACTCCAGACGGACGCATCATCGAAATGAACGAGACGGCGCTGGCGCTGCTCGGACGCACCCGCAAGGACACATTGATCAACTCAACGTCAATGACGCTGCTCACCACGAAAGGGCAGGCGCTGTTAGCCGAACAAATTCAGGCGCTTAAACGTGGCGCCGCCGCACCGATTGAACTGCATTTCACCCGCACTGACGGCAGTCGGCTGCCAGTGCTGCATTCCGTGACTCAGAT
>NZ_PPGH01000032.1 GCF_002958735.1 Chromatium okenii
ACCAGCGCCAGCCAGCTCACTGCGCATCATTTATTTACTGCTGCTGGCGCGACGCTGCCACTGACGGCGGCGATTGTGCGCACTGCGTGGGAACTGCTCGATCTCGTGCCAGCGGACCCGGAGTTTCAGCACGACAACGCACCGAATGACGATCACATCCTCGCCCGCGCTTTGACGGATTCCACCATTACCAGCAGTTATGCACGAATTGTGATTGATTCGCCGCCGTCATTGGATCGGCTGCTGCGCAATGCGTTGACTGCTGCGCAGTGGGCATTGATTCCATTTGTGCCGCATCCTCTGTCTGGCGAAGGAGTGCGCCAGCTGGCGCGGCTATTTTTTCGGATTGCGATGACGACCAATGCCGAATTGCGGTTACTGGGATTGCTGCCGGTGCAGCTCGACTCGCGCATCATTCAACATCGCCGGGTGCAGGAGCAGGTGGTTGGACAATTTGGGCTGGCACGGTTGCTCGGTGGCATTCGCACTGACATCAAGCTGGCGGAAGCCTTTGCTGCTGGTCGTCCGATTCGTTATTACGCACCGCGCAGTCGTGGCAATGAGGACTATCAAACCGCATTTGCGAATGTCTTAGCTCGGCTGGCGATTGCCAACTAAGTTGTCAGTGAGCACAACCGTACTTTTTTACTGAAACTGAAAACTTCTTTCAATCCCAACAGGTTAAATACTCATGACCCACACTGCACACAACGTTGATCCAGTGGAAATCAGCAAATTTGAAGAACTCGCGCCCGCTGGTGGGACCCAAACAGCGAGTTCAAACCGCTGCACGAATCAATCCGCTGCGTTTGGAATACATCGACCGCACCGCAGGCGGATTAGCCGACAAACGGGTGCTTGATGTCGGTTGCGGCGGCGGAATTTTGTCGGAAAGCATGGCGTTACGCGGAGCGCAAGTGATTGGCATCGACATGGGCGCGATGCCGCTGCGGGTGGCGGAATTGCACACGTTGGAAAGTGGCGTTGAAGTGGAATATCGGCAAATCACACCGAGGCGCTGGCTGCCGAGCAGCCGGGCAGTTTCGATGTCGTGACCTGTATGGAAATGCTGGAACACGTCCGAATCCGGCGTCAGTGGTCGAAGCCTGTGCGCGGCTGGTGCGTCCCGGCGGCAAAGTGTTTTTTTCGACGCTGAATCGCAATCCCAAATCCTTTCTGTTTGCGATTGTCGGCGCGGAATATCTGCTCGGTCTCTTGCCGAAAGGAACGCACGATTATGCGCGGTTCATTCGCCCATCCGAATTGGACAGTTGGATTCGCAAAACGCCGCTGCGCACGCTCGATTTGATCGGTATGACTTACAACCCATTAACCCGCACTTATCGCCTCAGTCCGCGCCAGCTTGATGTCAATTATCTGGTCGCCTGCGTCCGCGAAACCGCCTGAGAAACAAGATGATGGAGCAAAATTCACTGCCGCTGGCGGAGCGGATTATTCTCGTCACTGGCGCAACCGAAGGGATTGGGCAAGCGGTGGCGCTGGCCTGCGCCCATGCTGGCGCAACCGTGATTCTGTCTGCATTCAAAGCGGATGATTTGGAAGCGGTTTATGACGCTATCGTCGCTGCTGGCGCACCAGAGCCAGCAATGTTGCCGCTGAATTTGGAAACGGCAACCGAAGTCGATTTCATCGCTGCGGCGAACATCATCGGCGACACTTTCGGGCGTTTAGATGGGCTGGCGCACTGCGCGGCGTTCGCGCCCTATCTCAGCCGCATTGACGATTACGACGCGACCGAGTGGGAACGCGTGATTCGCATCAATTTAACTGCGCCGTTTTTATTGACCCAAGCCTGTTTGCCGCTGCTGCGAGCGTCCACTGCGGCATCCATCGTGTTCACTGCTGACCGCGTGGGACGACGCGGTCAAGCCTATTGGGGCGCGTTCGCCGCTGCCAAATTCGGCATTGAAGGCTTAATGCAGGTGCTCGCCGATGAAACCCGCGCTGGCGGTCACATTCGCGTCAACAGCTTCGATCCCGGTATCGTCCGCACTGCGTTACGCGCCCACCTGTATCCCGGCGAAGACCCGCACACGCATCCCGAACCGGCGACCATCACCGACCGCTACATTTACCTGCTCAGTGCTGCCAGCTCCGGCATCACTGGTCAATCCTGCTGATTATTCTTAGCTTCTCGCGGTCGAGCTATTCGGTCAGCGAGAAGCACCAGCGCAGTATCTTCCGATACATTTTTCTTAACTTTCGTTAACTGCGACAACTTAATCCGTGACCGGCGTTGTCGGGTGTATCTACCAAGGCACGAAATAAACACTTCGTGCTCCAACTCTTAGATGCGTTTCAAGTTTTACGCTAACAACTCGTGTTAGGGAAACACTGATTAAATAGCCAGCATCGTTGCGATCTAAATGATAAAATAGGCATCAGTCGTAATGTAAATATGATACCAGCATGAAACAATTTTCTTTTGCACAATCAGAATTTTTAGCAAAAAAGAAAACGACGCGCCGTGAACGTTTTCTCAATGATATGGAAAAAATTGTTCCATGGTCAACTTTGGTTAAAGCATTGACACCTTATTACTACCCTGATAGTCAAGGTAAGCGTGGTCGTCCGCCAATAGGATTAGAGCGGATGTTAAGGATGTACTTTGTACAGCAATGGTATCATCTTGCTGATGAGGCACTGGAAGATGCAATTTATGATAGTCAATCATTACTGCAATTCATAGGTATTGATTTGAGTGTTGAAGCGGTACCAGATGCAACAACACTGTTGAAATTTCGCCATTTACTCGAACGTCATGCACTGACTACAGTGATTTTTTCTACAATCAATGCGCAGTTACGCGAGAAAGGATTGTTGTTAAATCAAGGGACAATCGTTGATGCGACCATTATCAATGCCCCTTCTTCAACAAAAAACGAAGCAAAAGAACGCGATCCAGAAATGCATTCTACTCGCAAGGGAAATCAATGGTATTTCGGAATGAAAGCACACATTGGTGTTGACGTTAGTTCTGGGTTAGTGCATACCGTGGTTGGCACGGCGGCAAATGAGCATGATGTCACTCAAGTTGAAAACATTTTACATGGTCAAGAACAAAAAGTTTTTGGTGATGCTGGCTACACTGGTGCAGATAAACGCGAAAAAGTTAAAAACAAATTTAATGAAAAAGTGGTCAGTTGGAATATCGCTGAAAAACGTTCTAAAGTTGAAAAAATGGATGATGGTTTGTTGAAGAATCTCACGCAACAGATTGAAAAAATTAAGGCGCAAATACGCGCGCGTGTTGAACATCCATTTCACATTATTAAAAATCTATTTATGCACCGTAAGGTACGTTATAAAGGGCTTGCGAAAAACACTGCGCAACTACAAACTTTGTTTGCTCTGGCTAATCTCTTAATAGCAAAAAAGGCGCTGTTAAAAGCCTAATATAGAGTTCACAGCATAAGAGTACCTTAATTTTACCTAATAAAGAGGTTGACTATTTTGAATCACTAAAGCAAAAACTATTTATTTAATATCCCCTCTATAAAAATATGCTTTTAAAAAGGCAACGTGGAGAACATTAAATAGATCAGCGGTTCCTTAGCAACCGCATACTCGAACTTGTTAAAGAGCTTAAATTAACAACGCGGGCTTGGTTCTCGCCATAAGGTACACGTTGTTGCAAACATAATAACCATGATGTAGCGATCATGTCTAATCAATGATTAGTAACCAATGTTAAAAATTGTTAACTTATTGAATGCTATACATTGACCTTTTGGATTTCGCATCAAGTTGTGTTTTCAGCATGAACCAACCGGCATCCAAAACGGACTTTGCCATCTTGGTTTTTACCAATTTGGAACTACTGACGTTGCCGACAACGATCAATGAATTCTCACGCACAATTTTAGTGGTGAATTAGTGTAAATGGTTAGCTCGACGGTTTTTGAGTTTGGCATGAATCGCTTTAACGCGCTTCTTTTTATTAGCACGTTGGGCAATACCAAGTTGCTGTTCAGCATTGCGATAAAACTGTTTTGATTCGAGCTTTAAGCCATTACTGCAGGTCGCTACTTTTTTAAGACCAAGATCAATACCGATTTCACCACGACCTGACATTTCAATAACGGGTACTTGCACCACGACATTAAAATACCAGCGCCCGCGCGAATCCTCGGTAAATGAACCAGATCGAAACGCAAATTGCGATAAACTGTAGCTGTCCCAGACCTTGAAGAAGTGCTTGTTGTAACGAACTTGACCGTTTTTCCACACTGCAGCGCCAGACTTAAACGGAACCCAGCCCAATGCACGGCGACTACCACCAGACACTCGCCAGCGCAGCTTGTCTTTTTTGAATTGCTTACGCGCTTTAGCGTGTGCTTCGGTCACTTCCTGCACTGTTTGCGAATGAATCGTGAAACCGCGTGATTTTGCGAAAATAGCCTGACTTTTGGCTAAATCAAACGCCGAAAAATTAAACCGCATCCAACCTACTTCGGGAATAGGCATGTATGAGTATTCAGCCGTGATGGCATTCGCTTCATTCCAGATTTGATTGCACTCAAACGCCCATTGGCGCAGTAATGGAGCGTGTTTGTCCTTGATGCGGACTTTGAGCGTTTTCAGGGTGGTTTCTGGATTCATGTCGTATTTTTACACTTCACGCGTTAAGCGTGCAAAAACTTAAAAGCAGCGATTGATGACAACATCTCACGCACGATTGACGTACTGCTTGGCATTTACAAACAAGACCAAAACCGCGTAAAAACCGCCTCGAACGGCGTTTTACCTGGTTCCAAATCATTCGCTGGCGGGTTGTTCGTTACCCATGACTGACCCGATAAATTGCCACCGAATCTATCCCGTTGATTTCACTTTTAATCAGGAACTTAACATGAGCTTTTTTATTTCCGATGCCATCGCCCAAACCGGCGACGCTGCTGCCTCCGCTGGCGGCTCCATCATGGCGCTGCTGCCGCTGGTACTGTTTGCCGTAGTGTTTTATTTCCTGCTGATTCGTCCGCAGACCAAACGCCAAAAAGAACATCAGAAGATGGTGGATTCGCTGGCGAAAAACGATGAAATCGTCACCGTCGGCGGCATGGCTGGGCGCATCGCGGAAATTGGCGACAACTTTGTACTGGTGGAAATTGCCGAAGGCATTCAGGTCAAGGTGCGGCGCTCTGCGGTGGAATCCGTGATGCCCAAAGGCACACTGAAAGACCTTTAACCTCCTCGCGTGTGGTTTCAACAGCGCCGCCATCTGTCAATGTCGGCGCTGTTTGTTTATTTGCCTTATGCGATCCCGCGTTTTTGCAACTTGGAACTGCCGATGAACCGATACCCGTTGTGGAAGAACCTGCTGATTTTAAGCGTGATTTTGGTCAGTCTGCTGCTGGCGTGGCCGAATCTTTATTCTCAAGACCCCTCGATTGAAATTACCGCCGCTCGCGGTGTGACCGTGACCGAAGCCAGCGTCGGCGAAATCCGCGCCGCGTTGGATAACGCCAGCATTCCCGTCAAGGAAATCAAATTGCGCGACGGTGGCAAAGTGCTGATTCGTTTCGCTGCTGCCAGCGATCAATTGCGCGGACAGGAGGCAATTGAGCAAACGTTATCAACGCGTTATCACACTGCGCTGACGTTGTCAGCGGATTTGCCCGGCTGGATGCCAGCGCTGGGTTTGAAGCCGATGAATCTCGGTCTCGATCTGCGCGGCGGCATTCATGTCGTGATTGATGTCGATTTGGATGCAGCGTTGGAGCAGGCGCTGGAGCGCAATCTCGGCGACATGCGGACGCAATTGCGCGATAAGAAAATCCGTTATCTGACGCTGACCCGCGACAGCAATCACATCATCGCCAAATTTGACGATGCGGAATCTCGCGCCGCTGCCGTGAAAGCGTTGCAGCGCGACACGCAGGATATGCAGATCGAAACCAGTGAGGACGGCGACCGCTTTATTGCCCAGCTCAGTTTGTTGCCGACCGCGCAGCGCCAGATTAAAGATTTCGCGTTAGAACAAAACATTACGACGCTGCGCAATCGCGTGAATGCGTTGGGCATCGCCGAGCCGAGCATTGCCCGTCAAGGCGAGCGGCGCATTGTGGTGCAGTTGCCCGGTGCACAAGACCCCGGTCGGTTGAAGGAAATTCTCGGCGCGACGGCAACTTTGGAATATCGCCTCGTCGATACCGAAGGCAGCGTGGCGGATGCAGTGGCGGGCAAGGTTCCGGTCGCCAGCAAGCTCTATTACGAACGCGACGGCAAACCGATTTTGCTCAAACGCCGCGTCATCGTCACCGGCGATCAAATCACCGATGCGTCATCCGGCTTTGATAATCAAAGCGGTACGCCAACGGTGTTTGTCAATCTCGACGGTCAGGGTGCGCGGCGAATGCGCGATATGACGACCGAAAATGTCGGCAAACCGATGGCGGTGGTGTTTATCGAAAATCGCACCACCACGGCGATGGTGGACGGTAAACCGGTCAAAACCACGCGCAAAGTGGAGGAAGTGATTAGCGTCGCCACCATCCGCGAACCGTTCGGCTCGCGCTTCCAAACGACTGGGTTGGAGAGCAGCGCCGAAGCCCACGATACCGCGCTGCTGCTGCGTTCGGGCGCATTGGCTGCCCCGATTCAGATCGTCGAAGAGCGCACCATCGGCCCCAGTTTGGGACAGGACAACATCGACCAAGGCATCCTGTCGGTGCTGATTGGCATGGGCGCGGTGGTGCTGTTTATGGGCTTTTATTACCGCGTATTCGGCTTGATCGCCAACGTCGCGCTGGTCGTCAATTTGGTGATGATCGCAGCAGTGCTGGGGCTGCTCGGCGCAACGCTGACCATGCCCGGCATTGCGGGAATGGTGCTCACGCTGGGCATGTCAGTTGATGCTAACGTGTTGATTTTCGAGCGAATGCGCGAAGAAATCAAAAACGGTAATTCACCGCAAGCCAGTATTGCTGCCGGCTTTGAAAAAGCCTTTTCAACGATTGTTGACGGTCACGTCACCACGTTAATTGCGGCAATTGTCCTATTCAGTTTTGGCACGGGTCCAGTGAAAGGTTTTGCGGTCACGCTCATTATTGGTTTAGCCAGCTCCATGTTCACCGCAATTAATTGTAGCCGCGCCTTAATCAATTTGGCGTATGGCGGCAAACGTTTGAAAACCCTGCCTGTTTAAGAGAACCCATTATGCGAGCAATTAAACTTCCTCAATTCAACTTTTTATCGCAGCGCCGGAAAGCGATGATCTTTTCTGCAGTGCTCATTGTCACGAGCCTGCTGTCACTGGCGATTCAAGGATTAAATCTCGGTTTGGATTTCACCGGCGGTACAGTCGTGGAAGTCAATTATAAAACGGCAGTTGATCTTGCCGAGGTGCGCAAGGCTTTAAGCACTGCCGGTTTTGAAAACGTCATGGCGCAGCAATTCGGAACACCGCGTGATGTGTTATTACGCATTCCGCCCGTGGGTGATACCAACGACCATGAACTTAGCAAGCGAGTATTTAATGCCTTAAATGCTGCCGCACCGGATCAAGTTGAGTTGCGCCGAGTTGAATTCGTCGGTCCGCAAGTCGGTAAAGAATTGGCGGATCAAAGCGGATTGTCGGTGCTATTTTCACTCATTGGCATTCTGATTTATGTCGCATTGCGGTTTGAATGGCGTTTTTCTGTTGGCGCAGTGATTGCGACCATGCACGATGCAACGATTGTGGTCGGCGCATTCTCGCTATTTCAAATTGATTTTGATCTCACCGTATTGGCCGCAGTGCTTACCGTCATCGGTTATTCACTGAATGATACCGTCGTTGTTTTTGATCGAATTCGAGAGAATTTCCGCAAAGTGCGGCGCGGCACGGTCATTGAAATCATGGATCAATCGGTGAATGAAACCATGACGCGAACCATTATTACCGCTGGAACGGTATTTTTAGTGGTGGTGACGCTGTATTTCTTTGGCGGACCAACGCTGCATGGTTTTTCATTGGCGTTAATTATTGGCGTGGTGTTCGGAACCTATTCGACGATTTACGTCGCCAGCGCGTCAGTGGTTGCGCTCGGCGTGAGTCGCGCTGATTTGTTGCGTCCACCCAAGGAAGCAGTGACCGACGGGCGGCCTTAAATCCCCCTCGCCCCCCTTTTTTCAAAGGGGGGAATTGAATTAGATGGAGAGTGATGAATGAACTGTATTATGGCGACAATTTAGATTTTGTGGAATAGGCTCAAAGATGACACGATTGATCTGTGTTAATTCTAAGCGCAATTATTTTCAGATTTATAACAACATCGGCAAAGAGGATCAGGCGCAAGCCCAAGCATTTGTTGATACTTGAGCTTGGAATGATAAAGTTTTTCTCACTAAATCGAGAGATGCGCTGCTGAAACGCACAGTTCAATCGCTTCAATATGATTTGTTCGTCCACTTTCTTTGCCAACAGCACGATAGCGTTTTGATAGGAATATCATTCCATAAGCTGCCAAAAAATCGGTATAACTTACTGCGCATTAGCGATAAATAAGAAGCAAAGATTCCCATAATCCACGTGCAGATTTCTCACTGCTATCCACAATATACGCGCCAATAATGTCACGTGTGCAAGTGTCAATCGACAACCAAAGCCATTGTTTATTTTTGTATGTACAAATAACTACATTTCATCACACTCAATCGTGATTCATCCCCGGCGCTTTTTACTCACTTCAACGTGACGTGGAATTGATTCGTGTTTTTTGTTGACATAGCGTTGCAGCCAAAATTTTGAGACGCCAACAATTCGAGTAATAGCAGCTAAAGAAACCCGCTCTAAAAGCAAGCGGTCAATCAAAGATTTCTTTTCATCAGAGATCATGCTTTTATCAGGGCTTAATACAAATTGTCGTCCGCAGTCTTTACATCGGTACATTTGCTTATTGGTAGCGTTAAAACCGTTTTTGACGAGAGATTGAGAGTGACATTTAGGACAGTGCATAAAAATAACTCCAACTGAAGTACATAGCGGTATTTTAATTTTATCCTACAGATATTATCACTACCAATTATTTTTTGCCGTCAGTATAGTTTACGCAGAGTGTCAATAATTTTTACACTGCGAAAATGCCTTTTTAGACTTGTGCCGTTGAAGGCATAAAGTATTGATTTTTATGAAAACACGATGGTGCGCTGCACAAAATGGATTTCAGTAAAATCAAGTAGTTAGGTGTCAAGCTGCGTTAGTAGCGCCATGATAAAAAGCTGGTTTCAAGCCAATTGTGTCGAAGTTTTGCGCTCGTTTCATCATTGAAAAGTCGAAAAATTTTACAATCTTGTCTCACCCAAACCAATCCAATTTTATAATTCATTGAATTATTAAATAAAAAAATATTTGGCATGAATTTAGCTGGGATGTGCCTGATTTTCGAGGCTATTCTTTACTATCAAATTTGGGAGTTATCACGATGAAAATGAAACGTACACTAGTTGCTTTTTCCTGCCTGCTGTCCTTCACCACCCTGAGCGGTTGGGGACGGTCATGGCCGCCAGTATCACGGATACTGTCACATTCAACATCTCCAGAGGACCGACCAACACTGCGCCTCTGCTGCTCGCCAGCTCCCTGTCGGCACTGTTTCGCCTTTCGACGCCGCCCTCGGAACCCTGACCTCGTTCGATATCGTGTGGAATCTGATAGTGGCAGCCTCTGCAACCCTTCCCAGCGGAGGCGGATTCGGTCCCAATGGCAGCAGTGTGCTGTATGTAAATAGTACTTCTTATATGGGGATGGGCGGTGGTACTACCACGGGTGGTGGACCAGGATTCACCGGCACCACCCAGTTCACCGTTTCCAACTCGTCCCACTTTGATCTCACCAATATGGACTCAGGCATTCTCGCCGTTGTTACCGGCACGACGGATTTCTCCCTAAGTGCTCAAGGAAACTACTCCGCGTTTCTATATGGCACTAGTACTGTTTCCAACCTCTCCGGCTCCATCAAAGGCTCTGCCGCCATCACCTATAACTACGACCTGACACCGACTCCGACCGTCCCTGAACCCGCCACTCTCGCGTTGTTGACCCTCGGCTTGGCTGGTCTGGTATCTCCCGCCGTCGCAAGGCTTAAACCATTTCGTCCCGAGCGCGTGAAACTCCGCCAACCATGCGCGGGCGGAATTTGTCTGGGCGCACAGTCACCCCGACAACATCGCGCTTTGTTTTTGAAGTTATTTTTTTCTGTCAACTTTGGGATTAAATGATGAAACGTACACTGATTGCTCTTTCCTGCTGCTGTCCACCACGATGGTTCAGGCGAATGTCGTAACGTTTGAAGACTCGACTGTTGGGGCTGGTGATGCATTAAGCGCCGGATATAGCGGATTTAACTGGGGCGATACGTATCTTGCTGATGAAAGTTTTGGAGTAGGCTACCTTACAGGCTCTGCATCAGGTTCAAAAGCCGCATATGGCAGCCAAGTATGGGTAGCAACATTCAGTGGGCTAATACTGACACTTTCAATTTTGTGGGTGCTTACTGGACTATATCTCGATCCACCGCATCCATTCGCTTTGAAGGGTTCAATGACGGTGTAAGGACTGTTTCAAAATAGTAATCAAGCGATTAACAGCAGTAGTCCAACTTGGATCGAGCTGAACTGGAGCGGCATTGATCAGCTGAAAATTTACCAAACTGGAGTTAATCCGTGGGTCATGGACGATTTCACCTATAACATAGCCAGCAGCGGCGCAGTTCCCGAACCCGCCACCCTCGCGTTGTTGACCCTCGGCTTGACCGGTATGGGTGTTGCCCGCCGCCGCAAGTCCCACACCGCGTAAGCAAATTGACGTGGATGGATAGGGCGAACGCTTGATGCAACCGCCGCGCCTCTTTCCGAACGCGGCGGTTTTTTCTGGCTCCCACGCTCCAGCATCGCGTCTCAATTTAGGAATCAAGATGATGAAAACGCACACTGCTTGCCGCACATAAAAACCGCCTGCTGTCCACCACGATGATCCATGCAACCAATGCCGTCTCTCGCCGTTTTGCGGCTCTCGCTTATTTGCGCTTGTCTCGCTACCGACTCACGCCGCACTCGTCGTGTCGTCTTCCGCCTATACCTTCTCAGAATTTCGACGGCCTGCCGATCTCTGGCACTGGCTTGGGCTGGATCAACGATTCCACGCTCGCTGGCTGGAACCTGTTTAATTCCACTGGTGCCGCGATCACCACCTACAGTGCCGACAATGGCATCAGCAATACCGGTGGCTTCAAGAGCTTCGGAGCCAACGCGACCGCGCCCTCGGCGGTCTTGGTTCCGGCGCGGTTTCCGGTTGGATCGCTGTCTCCTTCGCCAACTCCACCGGCAGTGCCTTGTCAGGCTTTGACCTCAGTTTCGATGGCGAACAGTGGCGCAACGGCGGTGGAACCAATCCGAATCAAACGATGGCTTTGCAGTACGGCATCGGCGCGACCTTCGCTGGTGTGTCCACTTGGACTGCGCCCGGCGGCAATTTCGATTGGACATCCCTAGTTGGAACAAGTACGGCAGCGGTCGTCGATGGAAATGTTGCGGGCCGCGTCGCCGGACGTGGCGGCAGCGTCTCGCTCGACTGGACTGCCGAAAGTACGCTGTGGATTCGTTGGGTTGAAAATAACGATGCAAGTTTCGACCACGCCCTCGCAATCGACAACCTGATCTTCAGCGTCAACGCCCCGAGTAACTCAACAGCGTGCCGGTACCGAGCAGCATTGCACTACTGTTGGCTGGGGTTTGGGGGCTGGGTTGGGCAAAACGGCGGCAAGTGAGAAGTTGACGAGTCGTAGTTGGGTTGCCGCTGTTGGCAAACCCAACGCACTTCCGCCAACATCATTGTGATCGAATTAAGGAAACACCGAATAATTCCTTGATTGCCAAACCGCAGTCAGGCAAATCAAAAAATTATGTAGAGAAAGATGCCAAAAATGGCATTTAATTAGCGGTTCCTTAAATTATCTTGCTGGAATAATGAACCATGAATGAACTGTATTATGGCGAAAATTTAGGGATTCTGCGGAATAAGCTCAAAGATGACACGATTGATCTGTGTTAATTCTAAGCGCAATTATTTTCAGATTTATAAGGAAACACTGATTAAATAGCCAGCATCGTTGCGATCTAAATGATAAAATAGGCATCAGTCGTAATGTAAATATGATACCAGCATGAAACAATTTTCTTTTGCACAATCAGAATTTTTAGCAAAAAAGAAAACGACGCGCCGTGAACGTTTTCTCAATGATATGGAAAAAATTGTTCCATGGTCAACTTTGGTTAAAGCATTGACACCTTATTACTACCCTGATAGTCAAGGTAAGCGTGGTCGTCCGCCAATAGGATTAGAGCGGATGTTAAGGATGTACTTTGTACAGCAATGGTATCATCTTGCTGATGAGGCACTGGAAGATGCAATTTATGATAGTCAATCATTACTGCAATTCATAGGTATTGATTTGAGTGTTGAAGCGGTACCAGATGCAACAACACTGTTGAAATTTCGCCATTTACTCGAACGTCATGCACTGACTACAGTGATTTTTTCTACAATCAATGCGCAGTTACGCGAGAAAGGATTGTTGTTAAATCAAGGGACAATCGTTGATGCGACCATTATCAATGCCCCTTCTTCAACAAAAAACGAAGCAAAAGAACGCGATCCAGAAATGCATTCTACTCGCAAGGGAAATCAATGGTATTTCGGAATGAAAGCACACATTGGTGTTGACGTTAGTTCTGGGTTAGTGCATACCGTGGTTGGCACGGCGGCAAATGAGCATGATGTCACTCAAGTTGAAAACATTTTACATGGTCAAGAACAAAAAGTTTTTGGTGATGCTGGCTACACTGGTGCAGATAAACGCGAAAAAGTTAAAAACAAATTTAATGAAAAAGTGGTCAGTTGGAATATCGCTGAAAAACGTTCTAAAGTTGAAAAAATGGATGATGGTTTGTTGAAGAATCTCACGCAACAGATTGAAAAAATTAAGGCGCAAATACGCGCGCGTGTTGAACATCCATTTCACATTATTAAAAATCTATTTATGCACCGTAAGGTACGTTATAAAGGGCTTGCGAAAAACACTGCGCAACTACAAACTTTGTTTGCTCTGGCTAATCTCTTAATAGCAAAAAAGGCGCTGTTAAAAGCCTAATATAGAGTTCACAGCATAAGAGTACCTTAATTTTACCTAATAAAGAGGTTGACTATTTTGAATCACTAAAGCAAAAACTATTTATTTAATATCCCCTCTATAAAAATATGCTTTTAAAAAGGCAACGTGGAGAACATTAAATAGATCAGCGGTTCCATAATAACATCGGTAAAGAGGATCAGGCGCAAGCCCAAGCATTTGTTGATACTTGGACTTGGAATGCTTTTTCAGTTTCGCCGCTTTCCGCAATCACCTGAATTCCCATACTGTGCAAGCAGTTGTAAAGTGCGGTCATGCTGCTGTTCTAATTGCGCCATTTCTTGATCCAGTTGGCGCAACCATTCGCGTTCATCGAATGGCAGCATTGGACGCAACACGCGAGTAAAGAAGCGTTTTTCTGAATCCAAGATTACGCCTTGAAAGCGCCGCGATACGCGCTCCACTTCCACTAATAAATCCAATACATCGTGAAAGTAACACGTCGGTAAATTAGCGATGGTGTGCTCTAAACCATACACGCGGCGCAAGCCACTATAAA
>NZ_PPGH01000034.1 GCF_002958735.1 Chromatium okenii
GGGATTCGTTAGAAGCGCGAAATCTTAGCCAGGCATCCAAATGGCCAGATGTGCGGAGATGACTGCGTGGTTTATTGCGGCGTGTCACCCGTCCAATGCTCACTCTCAGTCAGAAGCGACTGAATCTGTGCGTCAAGGATAGGCAGGTCACGCAACACGACATTCCAGACGACGAGCAAGTCTACTGCCCACCATGTGTCACACGATTCCGCATCGCATAGAGTGCCAACCAGGGAATTTCAGCATGCTGCGCAACGAAGATCGGCGCATGGATGGCAATATTCCGCGAGGCTTCGCCGATGATCTCGATATTCCGCACGACTGCATCCTGGAGTTGCTCGTCTGCAAGGAATGCTTCCGCGATCTGCCGCACGTATAGCGTTGAATCCGGTCAATCGCCGCCAGAATATGTGACAGATAATCCGGTAGGCGCATCGCCTTTTGATTCATATCGCGCGGGCCTCATGGAGAACCTGCTCACGAAATCGATCAGGCAAGGCACGCGGGGTCAGCACATCGACGCGAACACCCAAGTGATATTCCAATTCCACCTGGAGACGGGCGATATCGAGTAGAGAGGCTCTGCCGCTGGTTCGACGAGCAGATCCAGAATCGCTTTCATTGGTATCCAGGCCAATGCAGAACAGAGCCAAAGACACGCGGATGACTCGCCCGATGCGCATGAACGATCCGGCGGATGGTTTCGCGGTGAGCGTCGAGCGCGAACGAAGGCTTCATGCGTTCATATTCCTGAATAGGGGCGGCATGGTGGCCGCTAAATGCTTGTCTCTCGTGGTCGCGCGAAACAGTTGGCTGGCCTCATCAAGCGCGGCGTTCATGACATCACCTTGCCGCCTCTGACCGCATCGAAGACCGGTGAGGTTTGCCAGTTCCGGCGGCGCTCGAACTCATTGATGGGATAGATGAGCAGATCGACGCCCGTCCCGACAGACCCGATCGCCCCACGCAAACGGTCATATTCTTCCGCCATGTTCGGCACTTCGTCCTCAACGACGAAGCAGATCGAGGTCCGAGGTTTCTCGGCGTCACCCCTGGCATAAGAGCCAAATAAGATGACCTTGACAGGCGAGTGCGCCACGCCGATGAGACGGTTCACGGCGGTTTGAATGATTTCAGAACTTAACACGTGAGAAATTTCTCAAAAAGAAACGACATATTGTATTGACAGATCGATCATGGCTGTCTGTCTTGGAAGTACGCAAAATTCGTCATGCAGCGAAATAATCGTTGATATTACAGTCATCGCTGCTTGTCATCAGTCCGGTCGCTTGAATAGGAAAAATGGCTCCCTCTCATTTATGCCATATTTCATGGCGTCGTATCCTGGAAGCAGGTCGTCATGTGTGCCAACACAAGATTCAAAACCCACAGCAGTGAATCGCTCGAAAATATCCCGGCCATAGAGACGAACATGATCCTCCTGCCCGTAGGCTTTCAAGGCGCGCTTCGTCGCTGTCGATGCCAGCGTCTTCCCATGTGTTGTCTAGCCTGGCGCTGAATGGAGTTTGCAGGATTGCGAAGCCGCCCGGCTTCAGCACGCGGTGAATCTCACGCAGTGCCTGGGCATCGTCTGACACAATCTCCATGACGTGGTTGGCGATCAGGAGAGTGAAGCTCGCTTCATCAAAGGGGATGTTCAACATGTCGACCTTCAATAACGTCTACGGCTTGAGGGTCGATGTCGCATTGAATATAAATATCCGGCGATGCAGCGAGGATTTTTCCGGTCAGGCGTTTCTCCGGCGCGAAATGCAGGACTCTCTTGCCAGAAAGGTCCGGCAGAAATCCCGCCAGTCATGTACATGAACACATGGCGCTCCCTGTCGTGACAGCCGCACCAAGGACATTCGAATGCCTTGAGATTACTGCCGACACCTACGAGAACCTCCACCAGCCTTGGCATGTCAGTCCGCGAGTAGGGTAGGAAGGCGCTTGGGTGTCGCCCGCAGATAACGCAAGATACGCGCTCGGCGTAGCGAAATGCGGTAGAACAGAGCCTGCGCCAGGCGCAATGAGGCGGCGGAGATTCATCGCGGTACAGCACCTATCATCGTGTTGCCGGTCAGTCGACGGCAGAGTATGGAAATCGTCCTCTGTCGTCGCGGTTCGCAGAATGGACCAGCATGCCTGGGCGATCAGTCGTGCTCTGCCAGCGGGCGCCTGATCAAGGATGCGGGGCCACCATATCTTGAGCAGATGCATGGATCGAATCCTGACGGAACGAAAAAAGATCGAGCGCATGAACTCGGCCATCCCTTTGCTCAAGTCTTCGGGGCGCACGAGTGGGGGCGGGATATCACACAGTGCGATCCAGTAAAATAATCTCACTTTATCATTTTGATGAACCACCATCGATCCACTCGAATTGATACGATATCCTACAAAAGGAGCGTTCAAATATCCGATGTTCCCAAAGCGCGACAAATAAAGATGAATCCGATAGTCGATGAAGTCCGGCGTCCATGACAAAAGCTCACCCCGATAGCAGGCTCGATACAACATCGAACTATGGTTCAGAAAATTGCCACGTTTGAGCAGTCCCATTAAATCGAATCGATCTGGCTGGAGATTATTGAACAGCCCCAACAGACAGCCTTCGTCGTTAATGCATAGCGCGTTGGAATAAATCGCGGGGCAGTCCGGTTCGTCGTCTAAGCGTTTGGATTGTGCTTTTAACTTTCCAGGCAACCAGTAATCATCGCCATCCAGATGAGCGATATATTCGCCTTTTGACCTCTCGATGAGAAATTGATAATTCCCTGCTGGCCCCAAGCGAATTTCATGCCGATAATATCGAATAGTATCGGGAAATCGTAATGCAAGATCGCCTACGATCAGGCTGGTATTGTCATCGGAGACGTCGTCACCACCAGAATTTCAAGCGAGACATCCCGTGTCTGCGCCAGCACACTCATGATGCAGTCATGGATATAACGCTCGTGGTTATAAGTCACGATGCAAACACTGATACGCGGGTTTGTCATCCAGCCCTCCTTGCAAACCATTGCCATACATACCTGCGGGAGCGATTCCCGAGAACGACGCCTAAGCTGGTCGCAATCACGATTGAAACACCGATCCAGATCAAAGCCCAGAACACGGGCGCTGTTTCGGGCAGGATTTGCGCTGCAAAGGCAAGCCAACTCAGCATTCCCATACCAATCGGAACGATGTCCAGAAAGGACCAGAGCCAAGCCCCACAGGGAAGAAAGCGGTGATGCACAAGTGGAATCCAAAACAGAAAGAATAAAAAGTTCGTGATGAAAAAGACCTGCCCGGCACCGACTGCACCCCAGCGAGTCGCGGCAAAGACGAGCGCGGGCACGAGCGTGACCAGCAGAATCAGGTTGCCGATGACATGCAGGCGCAATCGACCCTTCGCGAACTGCAACATGAACGGTGGCGTAAGGATGCCGACCACGGCATTCGCTAGCCCGTACCAGAAGAGAATCGGCGCGGCGGTTTCGGCGATTCTGGCGCTCCCGCTCCAGATTCGCAGTAGTGGTTCGGCAAAGAATGCAAGCCCGCCGCCAACACCGACGAACATCACGGCGCTTAATTGGCTGGTCAGACGATACAACTCGACAAAACGCACTTGCTCAATCTGCTCCGCGAGGATCGTCATTCGTGGTTGCATCACTTGATTGAGTGGCGGAGCCAGTACCAAAACCCCGTTTGCCGCCATGACGGCAAGCATGAAGTAGCCATACTCATCCAATGGCAAAATGGAAGACAATATCAGCTTGTCGATCTGGGTTAGCACGATCCACATGGCAGAAAGAAACGCCATGCTGCCCGCCATCGGTAGCATGGCGCCTAGCGTTCGGAAATCAGGCCGCCAAGATACATGGATAGGTGACAAAACCCAGTGAACGATGGTGGCGAACGTTAGTAGTTCGATCACGCCGACCGTGGTCTGAAAGGTAAAAAAGTCCTCCGGTTTGGTACTGAAAAAGATCAGGAGTGGAACCACTCCGGCAAAACGCAGGGTCGTAAACCCGGCTGCCAGTCCGTTCACCCAGCCCTGCCGCTCCAGTCCGACCAGTGAGGCTCTGTAAATCCCGCTCAGCCAGCGCAAGGCGACTGCGCACCCGATCAGTGTGATGCTTTGAGCCACAACGGAGTGGTCCAGCGCGACGGCGGAAAGCCAATGTTGACCGATCCAGTTACTCGACACCCACATCAAGATTGTCGCGAGGCAGGCCATACACCCTAGAGTCCATTCCAGGGTGCGCAACCTCGACCCAGCTTCGCGGGCGGTAAGTGTCCCCGCCCGCAAACGGGACATGTCGCGCGAGAGTGCCGGAGTGAGCCCCATATCCAGTACCTGCATCCACGCCTGAAGCATGACGTAGAAACCGACAAGCCCAAAGGCTTCGTCGCCGAGGTAACGTAAGTAGACCGGCATCAGAATAATGCCGAATAGGGCGACATAGGCTTGGGTTAAATAAGTCCATAATAGAACCAACTTCAAGCGATCTTTCCTTTAGAGTCCATAACAGAAGCCAAAAACTCACTTTCTAAACGTAAAATATCTTTTTTTCTCTCTGAGATTCGCTTTGCCGGAGATCCGAAATAAACCCCAAATTCTTTACATCGCCCTTTAATCAAACTCAAAGCTCCGACCGCAACACCTTCTTCGAGAGACGAACCCGGTAATATGATTGAGCCTGCTCCTACAATGACGTGCTTTCCAATTGTTACTGGCGCATGTTTTACGCCGGTAAAATTCATCTGGAACCGTAGGGTTGGTCATCCATGTTCCAGAATAATCATCGCTGCTTGAGTAAACAGAAACCCTGCTCGACAAGCCAGAGAAATCCATCATTTCAACTCGCTCATTGCCTACGATCAATGAATAAGCGGCGATGTGGACAAATGAGCCAATACGAAATTCCCTATTGCTAGCGGAAATAATGCAATAATCATCTATTCTTACATTGCTTCCAATCGATATTCGATCAGGGCCATATATTGAAGCTTTACTGGATATTTTTACATTCTTTCCAATGGATAAAAATCCAATTTCATCTATTGCACTCTGCGACAAGTAGCTCATTTCAGAACCTGATAATATCAATGACTTTGAGCCGAATTTCGTCAGTCATTCCGGGAAAAATCGGCAAACAGATGACCTCGCGCGCCGTATCTATCGCGATTGGCAATCCTGCCGGTCGAGCACTCGGCATACCCCGATACATCGGAAACTCGCTAATCAACGGATAAAAATATCGTCGAGCATAGATGCCATTTTCTCTGAGCTTCAGATAAAGCTCATCGCGAGACAATGGATACTCCGGCTCGACCAGAATGACGAAATAGGCATGATTGTGCCGGCGTGATGGCGGTGGCGAAAGACAGCGAATGCCCGGTATGTCGGCGAGCATCTCGCGATATCGCCGGTCGATTGCGGCACGTTCGGCGAGTGCCTGGTCGATATGCCGAAGCTGCGCCAGCCCAACCGCCGCCTGAAACTCATTCATTTTGCCATTGATACCGGGCGCGACGACGGTGACTTCGTCGGCAAAGCCGAAATTTTTCAGGTAATCGATACGTTTCTTGGTTTTGGCGTCCGGGCTGACGATGGCGCCACCCTCGAAGGTGGTGAAGACCTTGGTGGCATGGAAGCTCAAAATAGACAGGTCGCCGTGCCGCAGGATGCTGCCACCTTCGTCCTCCACGGCAAAGGCATGCGCGGCGTCGTAAATCACCTTGAGTCCATAGGTGTCAGCGATGGCCTGAATCCTGTCGGTGTCGCAGGGGCGGCCGTAGACATGGACGGGGAGGATGGCGGTGGTTTGCGGGGTGATGGCGGCCTCGATTTTGTCCGGATCGAGATTGAGCGTGTCGGGGTGGATGTCCACGAATACCGGCTTGATACCGTTCCATAGCAAGGCATGGGCGGTGGCGACAAAGCTGTAGGGAGTCGTGATGACTTCGCCCGTGATGCGCAACGCCTGGAGCGCGGTGATCAGCGCCAGGGTGCCGTTGGCAAACAGGGAGATGTGCTCAACGCCCAGATAGTCGCAGAGCGCCTGCTCGAACTGGACGTGAAATGGACCGCCGTTGGTCAGTTGACGATTCGACCAGATTTGTTCGAGGTACGGCAACAACTCCGCCAATGGCGGCAGAAAGGGGCGCGTGACATAAATCGCGGCGTTTATTTCGTCAGAATGTTGATTGGTAGTGTCCATAAAGTGGCACCTGTTCGCAGCTCGGTCTACCGATCGGGTCTGTGTTGCTGACGTTTTTTTGTGGTCGCTGCAGAGCGAAGCAAAGCCTCTAGATGTTGGCAGTGCGGTGTCGTTTTCCGTGTAATTATATTCCTCAATGAAGCTCTCCGCTGTTTTTGGAGTTTGTGAGGAATTACGCAGTTTAAGTTAAGTATTTAGTGGTTACGCAATTGAAATCTAAAGTGTTGATATTGTGCAATGCACAAAATGACCTCATTAAAATCATACACTTAACAATCCAACTGAGTAACTCCTAAGAAACCCGTGCGCGATTGTTTGAAAAGCGCAGGCACTCGCGTTTTTTCCAGTTTTTTCGGGCGCATCAAGCGATGCACGAAAAATCGGTACGCGACTCGCTGACGGATCGTTTGTCATCCATGACTCACTCCGAAAAATCCGCGTGAATTGACTGACCACTGACAACTTAATCACCGCCGCATCCCCGCCCGCACACATTGCAGCAACCCGTAACTGTAACGTCCTTCAAATAAATCAAACACTTGCTTTGATCCCGCCAGCGCATCGTCCGGCAATTGCGCAAACGCGGATTCAATGCGCTGCCGCGTTTCTGCATCCACTGTGACCACTGCCTCCAGCGCCAGCTTTCCCGCTTCAATACACCGCGCCAAATGACCGTAAATCGTTGAATGTACGAAATTGCGTTTTTCAGCAATTTGCTCCGGCGTCAGCCCTTGCCGAAACAACACCAGCGTCGTTTGCTCCGTCTCGCTCAATTCACCCCGCGCCCGTGCAATTCGCGGCGCAGTGGAACGCGGCGGCGGCAATGGCAGCGTCACTGACGGACGTCCGTGTTGTGCTTCATGCGCTGCGAGCACTTCCAGAAATTCTGCGCCAAATCGCGCCAGCTTCATTTGCCCGACACCACTGATGCGCCCGAATTCCTCAGCATCACGCGGACGATAAATCACCATATCAAACAGCGTGGTATCGGGAAAAATCACATACGCCGCGACGTTTTGCGCCTGCGCCAGTTGCAGTCGCCGCGCCCGCAATGCTGCCAATAATGCCGCTGCTTCGGGATCATTCGGTGCGGCGTTTTTTGCCGCAGCAGCGCGAGTCGCTCGGGTGGTTTTGCGTTCAGGATCGCGGCGCAACCGAATCGGCTGCTCGCCGCGCAACAGCGGACGACTCTGCTCGGTCAGTCGCAACGCGCCATGTCCTTCTAAATCCACGGCAATCCAGCCCGCTGTGACCAGTTGCCGGTAAATCGACCGCCACTGCCCGACCGTCATCGGTTGCCCATCGACCATTTTGCCGATGCCGAAAGTGCTCACGCGGTCGTGACCAAATTGGCGAATGCGCTCGGAATCACTGCCGAGCAGCACGTCCGCGAGATAGCCAGCGCCAAATCGCTGCCCGGTGCGATAAATACACGACAGCGCCATTTGTGCTGCTTTCGTGCCGTCCCAAGTGGCGACTGGCTCCAAACAGGTGTCGCAATTGCCGCACGGCGTCGGCAGCGTTTCGCCAAAATAATTGAGCAGCACTTGGCGACGACATTCGCTGGTTTCACAAAAACCCAGCATTCCGTCGAGTTTGCGCAGTTCTAACCGCTTGAACTGTTCATCTGCATCTGAGCTTTCGATCATCCGCCGCAGCATCACGACATCGCCGAGACCGTAAGCCAGCCACGCATTCGCAGGTTGTCCGTCACGTCCGGCGCGACCGGTTTCCTGATAATAGGCTTCGAGACTTTTCGGCAAATCAAGATGGGCGACAAAACGCACGTCGGGTTTATCAATGCCCATGCCAAACGCGATGGTGGCGACCATGATGACGCCGTCTTCGCGCAGAAACCGCAGTTGGTGACGGCGGCGCGTGTCGGCATCCAAACCGGCGTGATACGGCAGCGCGATCACGCCTTTTTGGGTGAGAAACTGCGCGGTTTCCTCCACCCGTCGCCGCGATAAACAGTAAACAATTCCGGCGTCTTCGTGATGCTCGCGGCGCAAAAAACTCAGCAGTTGCTGGCGCGAATTGGCTTTTTCGACCACGCGATAACGATGTTCGGGCGATCAAAACTGGAGACGAAATGCTGCGCCTGTTCGAGTTGGAGGCGAGCGATGATTTCGTTGCGGGTCGGCGTGTCGGCAGTGGCGGTGAGCGCGAGACGCGGCACTGCGGCCAGCGGGTGTGCAGCAAATCAAGTTGGATATATTCGGGGCGAAAATCGTGTCCCCATTTCGAGACGCAGTGCGCTTCATCAATGGCAAACAGCGCCAGCGGAATGCGCTCCAGCAACGCCTGAAACCGCTCAGTGAGCAATCGTTCTGGGGCGATATACAGCAAATCCAATGATCCAGCGATGAGCTGGCGCTCCACTTGTCGCGCCTGCTCCAAACTGAGTGACGAATTCAGAAATGCTGCCCGCACCCCAAATTGTTGCAGCGCGTCCACCTGATCCTGCATCAGCGCAATCAGCGGCGAAATCACGATCGCCGTGCCCGGACGCAGCAGCGCCGGGATTTGATAACACAGCGATTTGCCGCCACCCGTCGGCATCAACACCAGCGCATCGCCGCCGCTGATGACCAGATCAATAATTTCCGCCTGTGCGCCGCGAAACCGCTCGAAACCAAATACCCGATTCAGGACGCGCAGCGGAGAGTCGTGCATTGCCACGCCGTCCAGTTACTGCGCCAGCGCTGCCTGAACGCTGGCAATAATCCCGTCGCGGTTGAGGCCGACGCTGGCGAGCTGGGCGGCATGTTCGGCGTGTTCGATGTAAAAATCCGGTAAACCCAGATGAATACAGCGCACCAGCACCCCGTTCGCGGCGAGCAGTTCGGCAACGCCGCTGCCTGCGCCGCCGGCAATCGCGTTTTCTCCAGTGTCACCAGCAACTCGTGCCGCGCTGCAAGTCCAAAATCAGTTCTTTATCAAGCGGTTTCACAAAGCGCATGTTGGCAACGGTGGCATCCAGCGTTTCGCTGCTGCCAGCGCCGCTGGAACCAAACTGCCAAACGCCAGCAGCGCGACGCGCTGCCCGTCGCGGATGATCTCGCCGCGCCCAATCGGTAACGCTGGCGCGTGAGGATCAATGTCTATGCCCGGTCCGCCGCCACGCGGATAACGCACCATCGCGGGACCTTCGTATTCAAACGCGGTTTTCAGCATTTGCCGACATTCGTTTTCGTCGGCTGGCGCGAGAATGATGAGATTGGGAATCGGGCGACTGAAACTGAGATCAAAGCTGCCGGCGTGAGTCGCGCCGTCAGGGCCGACCAAACCGCCGCGATCGACGGCAAAAGTCACGTCCAGATTTTGCAGGCAGACATCGTGAATCAGTTGGTCGTAAGCGCGTTGCAGAAAGCTCGAATAAATCGCCACCACCGGCTTCAAACCTTCACACGCCATGCCGCGGCGAGCGTCACCGCGTGTTGTTCGGCAATGCCAACATCGAAAAACCGGCTCGGAAACCGTTTGGCAAATAACGTCAATCCAGAGCCTTCGCACATCGCCGGAGTAATCGCCATCAAACGCGGATCGCGGGCGCAGCGTCGCACAGCCAACTGCCGAAAATTTGGGTGTAACTCGGTCCGCTGCTGCTGCCTTTGCGCAGTTCGCCGGTGTCGCGGTTAAAGGGTGTGACGCCGTGATAAATGGTCGGTTGACCTTCGGCGAATTTATAGCCGCGTCCTTTTTGGGTGACGACATGCAGCAGCCGTTGTCCGGTCATGCCTTTGAGATTACGCAGCGTGGCGACCACCGAATCAAGATCGTGACCGTCAATCGGCCGATGTAGTTGAAACCCAGCTCTTCAAACAGGTGCTGGGCATCAGCATCCCTTTCATGTGCTCTTCCCAGCGCCCGACCAGATGCCGCAACTGCGGTAAACCGGCCAACGCGGTTTTACTGCCCTCGCGCACGGTGTTGTAGAGCTTGCCCGACAGCAGCGCGCCAAATGGTCGCTGATTGCGCCGACCGGTGGCGAAATCGACATTTCGTTGTCGTTGAGAATGACAATCAAATCAACGTCCATCGAACCCGCGTGGTTGAGCGCCTCAAACGCCATGCCGCGCCGAGTGCGCCGTCGCCAATCACGGCAATCACAGTGCGCCGTTCGCCGCGCTGCTTGGCCGCCAGCGCCATGCCGAGTGCCGCGCCGATGGACGTGCTGGAATGACCCACGCCAAAACAGTCATATTCACTTTCGCTGCGTTTCGGAAAACCCGACGGCCCCTTGCTGCGCAGTTGCAGCATCTGCTCGCGGCGACCAGTCAGGATTTTGTGCGGATAGGCCTGATGACCGACATCCCACACCAGCCGGTCGTGCGGCGTGTCGAAGACGTAATGCAAACCAATTGTCAGCTCCACCACGCCTAATCCTGCTGCGAGATGGCCGCCAGTTTGCGACACGCATTCGATGAGGAAACTGCGCAGTTCATGGGCAATGTCAGACAGTTGACTCTGCGGCAGCGCCGCAAATCAGCGGGTGAGTCGATGGAGTCGAGAAGGGAACGGCGGCGCAAGGCGACACCAGAATCGCTGAGGGTACGGTGTGGCATGATTGAAAATGTCTATTTTTTGACAGGTTCGGTAGTTTAGACGAATCGTTACTTGGTTGTTGTTGAGAAAAAGCAATCAATTAAATCAAGCATTTGCACTATTAAGCGGCGAAAAAGCGCCGCTGTTTGGCGATCGAGGTTGGGGCAGTGGCTTCGCCTATAGTTAATGCACTTCTTATCAACTTCCACCTTGGATTTTATGATGCTGCGACGTTTTTTGTTTGTGCCGTTATTGTTGCCGCTGATCGCACTTGCTGCGCCAGCGCCCGTAGTTGAACGAACGTTAGATAATGGCTTGAAAATTTTGGTGAAACCCGATCACCGAGCACCAATTTTAACCTCGCAAATCTGGTATCGCATCGGCGCCAGTTATGAACACAGCGGCATCACCGGCATTTCTCACCTGCTGGAACACATGATGTTTCAAGGTACTGAACGGTTCGCGCCCAACGAATTCTCGCGCATCGTGGCGGAAAACGGCGGTTCAGAAAATGCGTTCACTGGCGACGATTACACCGCTTATTTTGAGAATCTCGCCAGCGACCGACTAGCCATTGCCTTTGAATTAGAAGCAGATCGAATGCGGCATCTCAGGCTCGGTCAAACCGAATTCGCCAAAGAATTGGAAGTCGTCAAAGAAGAGCGGCGAATGCGCACCGAAGACGATCCGCAAGCCCTGACCTCCGAGCGGTTTGGCGCAATCGCTTATGACGTGTCGCCTTATCGCAATCCGGTGATTGGTTGGCCCGGCGATTTGGAGCAGTTGCAGGCCGCTGATCTGCGCGAGTGGTATCGGCTGTGGTATGCGCCCAACAACGCGACATTGGTAGTTGTGGGTGATGTCGATCCAGAACAGGTGTTTGCGCTGGCAACGCAGTATTTTGGCCCGCTCCAAGCCGAAACCATCACGCCTCCGAAATTGCCGATTGAACCGGAGCAACGCGGCGAAAAACGCTTGATTGTCAAAGCGCCAGCGAAAGAACCTTATGTGTTAATGGGTTATAAAACGCCGGTGGTCGCCGATGCAGCGGAAGCGTGGGAACCCTACGCACTGGAAATGCTGGCGTCGATTCTCGACGGTGGCAACAGCGCCCGGTTTGCGCGGGAATTGGTGCGCGGCAGTCAAGTCGCTGCTTCCGCCAGCGCCAGCTACAGCGCCTTTCAACGGCTCGCCGGACTGTTTTTATTTGATGCAGTGCCCAGCAAAAACCACAGCATCGCCGAGGTGGAGCAAGCAATTCGCGCCCAAATTGCTCGCGTCCAAACCGAGCTGGTGAGCACCGAGGAGCTGGCACGAGTGCGTACGCAAGTCATCGCCGCCAAAGTGTTCCAACAGGACATGCTGTTTTATCAAGCGATGGAGCTGGGAATGCTGGCGACCATCGGTCTCGATTGGCGACTGGCCGACAGTTATGTGGACAATTTGGCTGCCGTCACGTCCGCGCAGGTGCAAGCAGTGGCGCAGAAATATCTCATCGCAGACCATCTCACCGTTGCCGTGCTTGATCCGCAACCGCTGGCTGCCGATCAACCCGCGCCCGCTGCGCCAGAACTCGGAGACCTCTCTCATGCGCGTTAATCGCTTCTTTTCTTTACCGTTAATGGGTTTATTGGCGCTGCTCGCCAGCGTGTCAACTGCCCACGCCATGCCCAATATCCAAACATGGCAAACGCCCAACGGGGCGCGAGTGCTGTTCGTCGCTGCGCCGGAAATTCCGATGCTGGATGTCAAAGTGGTGTTTGACGCTGGCAGCGCCCGCGATGGCAAATTATCGGGCTTGGCGTCGATGACTGCCGCGCTGCTGGCGCAAGGTGCGGGCGAATGGAATGCCGACGCGCTGGCCGAGCGGTTGGAGCAGATTGGCGCGTCGCTCAGTTCCAGCACTGACCAAGACACGACTGAATGGTCATTGCGGACGTTGACCCAGCAGCCAGCGATGGATACGGCACTGGAAACGCTGACGACCGTGTTAACCGCGCCGACTTTTCCGTCCGCAGATTTGGAGCGCGTCCGCCAAAATCGTCTGATTGCGCTGCGTCAAGCCGAAGAATCGCCGGAACAAGTCGCAGCATTGGCGTTGTCGCCCGCGATCTTCGGCGATCATCCGTATGCCACTGATCCACAAGGCACTGCGGTAACGGTCACGGCGTTGACCCGCGAGGAGTTGCAGGCATTTCATGCCCATTTTTATCAGGCGAAAAACGCGCTGATTGCGATTGTGGGTGCAGTAGATCGCGCGGGCGCAGAAGCAATTGCCACGCGCATCACGGCCGGATTGCCCACTGGTGAACGTGCGCCCGCGCTGCCGCCAGTCGCCGAGTTGACCGCGAGCAGTGTCAAGGCGATTCCGTTCACCGCAACCCAAACGACGGTGCTGGTCGGTCAACCCGGAATGCGGCGCGGCGATCCCGATTATTTTCCGCTGTATGTCGGCAATCACATTCTCGGCGGCAGCGGGCTGGTGTCGATTTTGATGGACGAGATTCGTGAAAAACGCGGGATGTCGTATAGCGTGTCGAGTGCATTTGTGCCGCTGGCGCAGCTCGGCGGTTTTACGCTGGGCTTGCAAACGAAAAATTCCCAAGCCAATCAAGCGCAAACAGTGTTGCTGGACACGTTGCGGCGGTTTATCGAAACCGGTCCGACCGAAGCGCAATTAACGGCAGCGAAGAAAAATATCACCGGCGGTTTTCCGCTCAAAATTGCCAGCAACAGCAGCATTGTCAATTATTTAGCGATGATCGGTTTTTACGGATTGCCGCTCGATCATTTGGAACGGTTCACAGCGCGGGTGGAAGCCGTGACGGTCGAACAAATCCGCGATGCGTTTGCGCGGCGCATTCATCCCGACCGGCTGGCGATTGTCACCGTTGGCGGCAGCTAAATCGCGTCAGAAGCAGCGACACACGCGGCAAATAATCAATTGCGGATTATCGGCGGCCAATTTCGCGGTCGCCGATTGCCGTTTGTCGAGCAGCCGGGCTGCGTCCGACGCCGGATCGGGTGCGCGAAACGCTGTTTAACTGGCTGGCGCCGATCATCGTTGGGCGCGATGTTTAGATGCGTTTGCCGGCAGCGGGGCGCTGGATTTGAGGCGCGGTCACGCGGCAGCGGTGAAGTGGTGTTGCTGGAACGCGCCGCACCAGCAGCGCAGTTGTTGGCGAATGCGCAGACGCTGGGAATTTCAAACGAAATGAACATTGTGCAAACCGACGCGTTGCAGTGGCTGGCTGGCGCGGGGCGACCGTTTGATGTGGTGTTTCTTGATCCGCCGTATTCCGCCGAGTTTACTTGCGCCAGCAATTGAAAAACTGGCAAATAACGGTTGGTTGGCAGCGGGAGCGCGGGTGTATTTAGAAACCGCCAGTTCGAGTGATTTCCCAACGTTGCCAACGGGTTGGGAGTTGATCCGCGATAAAACCGCTGGGCAAGTGCGTTATGGATTGGTGGTCGTGGAAATTGAGCGCAAGATCAATGCGCATTCGCCGTGATCAGCAGTAAACAGAATGCTCACTGACCACTAAAAACTGACAACTGAAAATTTCCAAATGACTGATTTACAACGACTGTGGATATTATTTCGCCCGTATCAGTGGTGGATGCTGCTCGGCACGGTGCTGGCGATCATCACGCTGCTGGCCAACGTCATGTTGATGACTGCATCGGGTTGGTTTCTCAGCGCAATGGCCACTGCTGGCGTCACCGGCATCGCCATGAATTATTTTGCACCGGCAGCTTTAGTACGCGGCAGCGCGATGGTGCGCACCGCTGGGCGCTACGGCGAGCGCGTCATCAATCACGAAGCAACCTTTCGCTTGATCGCCAGTTTAAGAGTTTGGTTTTACAGCCATTTAGAACCACTCGCGCCAGCCCGACTGCAGTTTTATCACAGCGGCGACTTGCTCACGCGCATTCGCGCCGACATTGACGCACTCGATAATTTATACGTCCGCGTACTCGTGCCGGCCATCGTCGCTGCCGTCAGCATCCTGTTGTTTACTTTATTTTTATTCATCTTTTCACCAGTGCTGGCACTGAGCGGATTGAGCTTTTTACTGCTCGCAGGCGTCGCGTTGCCCATTTGGTCGCAAGCGCGAGGACAAGCGCCCGGTCAACGCATTACTGCCGATGAAAGTGCGCTGCGCACTGCGGTCATCGACGGCGTGCAGGGCATGGCGGAATTGACCGTTTATGGGATGACCGAACAGCAAGCGCAACGTATCGACGGTTTAAGTCGGCGCTTGATTGCCGATCAAGCGCAGTTGAGCAGCGATCACGGGTTGACGCTGGCGGCAGTCGGCGTGTGCGCTGGCTTGAGTCTGTGGTGTTTATTGCTGCTGGCGATTCCGCTGGTGCGCAGTGGCGAATTAGCGCCGCCGCAATTGGCAATGCTGGCGCTGTTTACGCTGGCGAGTTTTGAAGCAGTCGCGCCGTTACCGCAAGCCTTTCAATTACTTGGGCGCAGTCTCGCGGCAGCGCGTCGGCTGTTTGAAATCGTTGACACTGCGCCAGCCGTCACCGAACCAACGGCGCATCGCCGCAGCCGCACCAGTTTGATCTCAGTTGTGAACAGGTCACATTTAGTTATCCCAACGCAGCGCGACCGGCGTTGATCGACATCAATTTGCACATTCCGGCGGGCACTCGCGCTGCGGTGATTGGTGCGACTGGCTCGGGCAAAAGTACGTTGTTTAATTTGCTGCTGCGCTTTTGGACGCCGGGCGCGGGGACGCTGCGTCTCGGTGGTCACGATCTCGCCGAATTTCATGGCGATGATTTGCGCCGTCATATCGCCGTCGTCAGCCAGCACACGCATTTATTTGACGCGACCATCCGCGAAAATCTGCTGCTGGCGAATCCAGACGCCTCACAAACGGCGCTCGAAAATGCCTGCCGCGTGGCGCAGATTCATGATTTTATTGCTGAACTTCCCGAAGGTTATGACACTTGGGTCGGAGAAACGGGCGTGAGATTGTCGGGTGGTCAGGGGCGACGCATCGCAGTTGCTCGCGCTTTGTTGAAAGACGCACCGATTTTGCTGTTGGATGAGCCGACTGAAGGGCTGGATGCAGCGACCGAGCGCGATCTGATGGAGGCGCTGAATCGGCTGATGCGCGGACGCACTGTGTTGTTAATCACCCATCGCCCAGTGGGTTTGGATTGGGTCGATCAGGTGCTGGTGCTCGATCAAGGGCGGACGCTGGCGCTGGGTGATGTGTCCGTTGTGGCGCAAGCGACGCAGGCAGAATTGCTGCGTTGTTCAGCCGCCAGCGAGTAACACGCGAAACTGGGCGGGCGGCGGCAGTTCTGGATAACAAAATTCAGCACTGCTTGACCGCCACCGACTGCCGAATTGCCCCGATTGACCACTGCCCACTGACCATTGCGCACTTCCCAGCGCCAGCACCTGCGCATCAAAGGTCGCCAGATCACAACCTTCTTGCAGTCCCATTAACGCCACTGCTTCGGCTCGCGTAAACCAATCTTCGGCGCTACAAAAACAATCAAAACAGTCGATTGCCGAATCAAGCTGGCTGGCAATGGTCAGCGGAAAATAGCGCCCGACGCGATCCACGCTCGGCATCAACACGCCCGCCCACGCCAATTGCCCGACAACGCCCGGCGTCAAGACAAAACGCCACAGCGGACTGACGAGATAAACATCCAACCACTGCTCGCCGAGCTGCGCCCGACTGCTGGCCAGCGATTCGCGCAACCACTGATCCCACGGTTGAATAAACGTAGACGGCAAGCGGCGTTGCACAAAATCGCCGAGTTCCGGCAACTTGCCGTAAAACCCGGGCTGGCAAATCCCCCCTGCCCCCTTTTCCAAAGGGGGGAGAAGAGGAAAAGCCCCCCTTTGTAAAAGGGGGGTTGGGGGGATTTCTTCCGCCAAACATCACAGCCGCTCCGGGCAGCGAAATGCCCGTATTTCCTGCAAATTAAATGGGTTGCGCACACTCACCGCCCGCAATTCAAACCGCGCTGATAATCCGCCCAGCGCAAATGTCACCTGAAATTTCTCTGGCTGCGCCGTCGGTTTCAGCGCCGACCGATCCAGCAGCCGAAACCATGCCCATGCGCCTTCTTCCGTTGCACTCGGCCCGTTGCCCGTGAGATCGGTAAACATCAGCCGCACCCGTCCCGCACCTTCTGGCATCGGCCACTGCAACCGTTGGCTGCGCGGCGGACCTTGCCGGTAATCGACCATTTGTCCATCTAAATCAAGCATAAATTGAATGACTTGCGCATCCATCCGCAGCGGTTTTAATTCAAATTCCACCGCTGGCGTTTTCGCTGCGCCGGTGAAAAACGCCTCGCGGATCACGGCAGCGCGTTGAAATTGCGCCAGCACGTCCGCCGGAATTCCGATCCGCGCATCTGCCCATTGCCATTTAGCACGACTGGTATTGACCAACGGCGCGAGCTGTTGCTTAAAAAAAGTGTCAATCATTCCGCCGGGACCGAGCAGTTTTCCGAAATCAAACAACGTGGTTTCTCGCGCACTGTCTTTGACAAACGGATAACGGTCGTTAATCGCTTCACGACAAAACGGCAAAATGTCGGTTGTCCATAACGTATTGAGTTGAGAACGCATTCCGCCAGCTTCCAGCGTTGCGCTGTCCTGCGCCAGCGTTGCGATTAAACCGCGCACTGGTGCGGGCAATTTGTCCGCCAGCGCCTTGGTCTCGGCAATTTCGGTGGTTTCACTGGCGACCAACAACGTGCGCCCGGACATCATCGCCGCAGCGACTGCCGTCAAATGCAGTTCCAATTTGCTCAACGTGGTTTGCAGTTGATCGAGCTGCGTTTGCCCGCTGGCGTTGGCGCGGACGAGATCATGCAGCCACGCAAACCGCCGCGTCACATACAGCTCCGGCGCTTCACCAGTCGCTACTGCTTCCGGCGCGGCAGCTGGTTGATCGCCACCAAAATAACGCGCCACCCGTTGCCCAAAATCCGCTGATGCGGGTGCTGGCGCAGGAGTTGCCGCTGCATCCGCTGCCGGTTGCTGATCCAATTGAGTCTGCGCGGCAGCCGCCACCAGTAACAAGCGCAGTGGCGATTTTGCGGGATCAGCGAGCAGATTGAGCACCTGCGCCGCGTGGGGCAAATCGCGCACCGGAATCAGCGCGATGTCGTCTAATAACGTTTTCCATTCAGTCACATAGTCTTGAAAATAACGGTCGCGCACTGCGGCGAACAATTGCGCAGCGGCTGGCGAATCGGGCTGCAACTGCGCGGCATCGCCCAGCACCCAACTTTCTGCGGCGACGGTTTGAATCAGGCGATTGGTCGTTTTCGCAAAACCTTGGTGATAACCGTCGAAGGTGTACAGCGCCGGAATGCCTTGCGTTAGCGGTCGTCCGCTGCGCCGCACCAGCAGCACGTTGGCATAGTCACCAGCGTTGGCGCTGATGCTGAAATCAGGAATTGCTGCGCCCACGCCGTCGCGCTTGAGTTGTTCATAAACCCGTTCGGTCAGCGGTGCGCGATTCAAAATACTGCGAGCAGAATCAATCACTTCTTGATTAAGCGCCGGTGGCAAAGTGGCTGAACGGGATTCCAATAACGCGGCGAGATGACCGCGCAGCGCCGCTTGTTGCGCGGCAGTCGTGGTCGTGGGCAACGACTGCTGCCAATCCTGTTCAATCCACAGTTTGATTGCGGCGAGATCATCTGCTCGGGTGTGAACGTCGGCTTGACCGAGCAGCAGATACACCCGCAGCGCGTCATAAAGATGCGCGGGATCGGCGCTGGCTTGACGGATTTGTCCTTCCAACCGCCGCAAAATGCGCGGCAATAACACGCGGTTGAGAATGTGCAGATAAGCGCGTTGTGCCTGCGAACCGAGTTTGTCGCCTTGATACAGCCCCAAACCTTCGGTCATTTCGACCGGATCAACGCGGTGCGCAAACCCACGCGGCAGCTCACGCGCTGCATCGAGCAGCGGTAAAATCCCAAGTAAATCATTGGCATCAGTGGGCAGCGTTCCCAGTTGGTTTTCGATGTTGACGACCTGCTGCGCAGTCTCGGCAATCAGCGAACGATTGCGGACATAACTGGTTGTCCACGCCGTCGCCGCCACCAGAAACACCAGCGCCGCGCCAGCGTAGGCACTGCGCCGCAACCATTGCTGCCGCCGTTCCAATTGCGGATCAAGTCCCGCCAGCCCTGATTCCTGAAACACGACATCGCGCAGCAGCCGCGTGAGGAAATAGCTTTTGCTCGTGCCTTTGAACGGCAACACGCCTTGTCGTCCCAGCCCAAAGTTCGCGGCATACGCGCCCAAAATGCGGTCGATTGGCGTTCCAGTTTGCGTACCGCTGCAGAAATAAACTCCGCGCACCAATGGATGAATTTCAAACCGCGACGGCGTAAACACGTCGGTCAAAAACTGCTCCAGCGTTTCGGTCAGCGCCGCAAACTGCGTGGGAAAACTGAACAGCAACGTGCGTTTACTTGGTTCGCGCTCCTGCTCCAAACGGGTGAGCAACTGCGCATCCAAACGCGTGTGCAGCAATTTCAATTCGGCGGAAACGGCGCTGATCGGCGCGGCAGTGTTTTCGCCCAGCGCCAGCGGAAACGTCATTCCCCAGACCTGCTCGCGTCCTTCTTTGCTCAAATCTGCAAAGAATTCATTGAATCCCGCAATCAGATCGGCCTTCATCAGCAGCACATACACCGGCATCGCGGTGTGAAACGTTTGACACAGTTCTTGCACCCGCTGCCGTAGCGCCAGCGCCTGCCGGTCACGGTCAACCTGCGGCTGTTGCAGCAAATCCGCGAGACTCAACGCGACCAAAACGCCGTTGATGGGACGGCGCGGGCGGTGTTTTTTCAGCAGCGCCAAAAAGTTTTGCCACGCGGTTTTATCCACCAGACGGTCGCTGTCTTGCGTGGTGTAGCGCCCAGCGGTGTCAATCAGCACGGCAGAATCGGTAAACCACCAGTCGCAATTGCGCGTACCGCCGAGTCCAGCCACTGCATCCTGACCCAACTGTTCGGCGAGCGGAAAGCGCAGCCCAGCGTTGAGCAATGCCGTCGTTTTGCCGCAGCCCGGCGGGCCGATGATGAGATACCACGGCAGTTGATACACCCAGCGTCCACCGAGTTTGCGTTTACCCGTCGCGCCTTTCAGCGTCGCCAGCGCCTGCGTAAAGCGTTCGCGCAGCACCAGCAATTCTTCATCTGAGGCTTGCTGCGTCGGATCGGGTGCGGTTTCCGCGTCAGTTGCCAATTGGTCAACCAGTTGCTGATTGCGCCGGCGTTCGAGCAACAGCGAAATCAGCGCGATGACTCCCCACACGCTAAACAGCGCGACGATTGCCAGCACCCGATATTCAACCGATGCCAGCGGATCGAAATTGCCGAAGTGCAGAAATGGCCCAGCGAACCAGATCAACAGTCCGGTGGCGCTCATGCCGAGCAGCGTTAAGAAAAATGGCGAAACGAACCAAGCGAGAATGGCCATCACTGCTGCGCTCCCGGCGTTGCAACGGTCGTGTTTGCGGGCGTGATGAGCATCACTTCTACGCGGCGATTGCGAGCATCTTTGGGATTATCGGGCACCAGCGGTTCGCTTTCGGCGCGACCTTCGGCACTGAAACGCGCTGGGCTGCCGGTGATTTCCGCGAGCAAATTGCTGACGCGAGTCGCCCGTTCTTGTGACAAATGCCAGTTCGATGGAAAGCGCAGCGTTTGAATTGGCACGCTGTCGGTGTGACCGGTGACTAAAACTTTGCCCTGCAATTGCGCCAGCGCCTCGGCAATGTGGCGCAACGGCAGCAAATATGGCGGTTTAATCGCCACGCTGCCGGAGGCGAATAAATCGTCACCGCGCAAAATCACGGTTTGTCCCAGCGGACGATCCACCACGGTTAACCGCCCAGCAACGATGTCCTCCGCCAATAAGCGCCGCAACGTCAACGCTGTCGCCGGTTCTGCCGGAATTAACGGCGCTGGCGCGTCACGCTCCGCCAGTGCGGGCAGCCGTTGGTCGAGCGCATTCAACGATAAATACACCGGATCAGAATCGCGGTTGAGCGCAAAGCTAAACACCGTAAATAGTGCCAGCAGCGTCACCGCCGCCAAGGTCGAAAACACCCACAGCGGCAGCGAATGCCGCAGCGGGTCTTGCGGTTTGCCGACGCCTTGCCAATGCGGTGAGAGTTCTGATTCCGGCTCGCCGCGCTGGCTGCGAATGGTTTGAAACAGTTGCTCGCGCATTTGATTGAGTTGATCGCGCCCACCTTCGCGCACCCGATAGCGCCCTTCAAAACCGAGCGCCAAACATAAATACATCAATTCCAATAAGTTAAGATTAGCGCGAGGTTGTGCGAGCAGTCGCTCCAACGCAGTGAAGAACTTTTCGCCGCCCCACGTTTCGTTGTGAAAGCTGATTAACAGCCCGCGATTGCTCCACACACTTTGCGTCCCCCACGGCGTATCCAGCACTGCTTCATCGACCAACGCGCACAGCACATATCGCGCTGGCAACACCACTGCATCTAGCAAACCTTGAACGCGAGCATCGGTTTCAAAAGTGCGCATTTGCTGCACCAATCGCGCAATCCTTCAGGATCGGGATGAGAGGCAGTGCCGCGCACCTGCGCAGCAACAGTCAAAATGCCGTTGGCACACGCGAGCAGCGGATTGGAAGAAATCCCCCCCAGCCCCCCTTTTGCAAAGGGGGGAGTTGAAGAAGTTCCTGTTTCAAAAGGAGAAGAGGAAAGCCCTCCTTGAGAAAAGGGCGCAGAAAGCCCCCCTTTGGAAAAGGGGGGTTGGGGGGATTGATCAATCGGCAGTTGCGGAGATTGCGCAATCCCCGCAGCAGGCGGATTTAAGCGTCCGCCCGGCATCGGACGAATGACCGTCGGTCCGGCATCGTCAGGAACTGCAAAGGGATCGTCATGTGCCATAAATCACTCGCGGATTGCCCAAAGTTCTAACGCCAGCCCGGGAAAATCGCCGCCGATATGCAGACCAAATCCGCCGCCCGTCACCAATTGCGCCCAGAATTCACTGCTGCGATCTAATTCAAAATAATCAAATCCCGCGTGATACGGAATCTCCAGCGGTGCAGTCGGCATCGGGCGCAGCGGAATTCCCGGCAGCGCCAATTTAACCAATTCTTGAATCTTTTCGACTGGGCCAATTTTGGTTTGCGTTGGTAAACGATTGCGCAGCGTTTGTGAATCTAAATTGGCTTGCGCTGCCAATACGAAACGTGAATTGGTTAACAGCATTCGGTCTTCAACTAATGCAATCCGAAAACCGAATTGCCGTTCTTGAATTGGAATAGCAATGGCGCGTTCAACGTATTCACGATTGAGGAATTCGCGCAGCCGTTCCATTAACGGCGTAAAGGTCGCATTCAAATCGTCGTGACGATAGGGCGGGAATTCCGGCGGACGTTTGCTGGTGCTGGCAAAAGTCGCCAATTCTCCAGTAAGACCGAGTAGATAACGAAACAGCGTCTCAGGATGCAGCCCCGCTAATTGGTCAAAATGCACGACGACCGGCTCGGCGCGATTGAGCAGTTGCAGCAGCAGAAAATCGGCCCAATCCGCAACGCCACCGCGTCCCACGCCGCGCACCGTCCGGCGCGTAATTCCGCTTGCCGATGCAGCAACCCGTTCAATTCCTGAATAAAATTGCTCAAACGCGGCGCAATCCGAATGTCAATGCACGGCGGAATGTACGCCGGATCAAGTCGCAGTTGACGATCCGCTCGGCATTCGAGAATGCGCCCAACGCCGCAGCAGGCATAACCCGCTCGCGCTTGCTGCTCCAACATCAACCGCAAATCCAAGCGTCCGATGATGAGTGTGGTTTCAGTGTCTGCGCCGAGCGTGTTATCGCGCACCGTCAGTTCGCTGGCGCGATACCGCAATACCGTTCGGTTTCGCTGGCGCTGCCGCTTTCCGCCACTCCGGGCGGCGCAGCGGCAGCGCGAGATACAGCGTTTGTGGTTGAATTCGCTCATCAAATTCTAACGGCAGTGGCAGCGGATCATGCGCTGGCGCGTCAAACGGCGTGCCGTCAGGCAGAATTCCCGCGACTTCAGTCACTGAAAATTTGCCAAACGCCAGCAATTCCTCGTCGATCCGCAACCGCTGCACGCCCCACGCTGCCGGAGTGCCAACGCTGGATTTGGCATCAATGACATGTTCCAAATAACGATCATGCTGTTGAAAATGCTGTGGTTGTAAAAACAGCCCTTCCGACCACAGCACCGATTGTTCCAAGTCACGATGCAGCTCCTTTATTGATTGCGGATTGAGACGGCGCAGCACCAACTTCAATCTCTAAATGATTATCTTGCAATGGATTTAAGCGCATCACATCGCGCCAGCGGCGTGGTCAATATCGCGGAAAGCGGCAATCACGCCGATATACGTTGCATCGGGATTCAGCGGACGTTTAATCGGTAAAAACTGCTCCGGTGCTAACGTCACTTCATCGCGGGCAATTAATCGCCACCGAAGAACGGCGCTTTCGTGGTCATACAAACTAAAAAAATCTGCTTTTGCAAAAACACCGTGACTTTTTAATTCATACACGCGCACCACAATTGCCAGCGGTTTACCATCTGGATCACGATTTGCATCCGCTTTTGCGGCAATGCGCATGTTCAATTGTGGAACAGGTTTTTCAATTGGCAGCGGCGGTAATTCAGGCAATTTTGGTTTGGTTCCGCAGCCAGTTAACCAGACGATCAACATGATGAATAGAATAAAATGGCGTGCTTGCGCACTTGAATGTTCAAAACAAGTTCCTCGCATGACTACAGCTGTAGTAATTATGACCCGCGTGATGTCCGGTGCATTTCAGTCAGTCGGCGAATTTGTTCCTGATAAGCGCGAGCAAATGAAGTATCAAACAGCTGCATGAAATCTTCTGAGGCTTCCGCCGCCATTTGTTCATAGGTTTCGGCGAATAATTCCCAGCACCGCGCTTTCGCGCCATGGGTAAAACGGATTGATTCCTGAATTGCTCAATTGCCGTTCTAATTCGTCGGATCAAACCGCGCAAATAATGCCCGCAATGCCGCTTGCAATCCAGCGGTCATTGCCATTTCATGCGCTTGAATGTCATCAAATCCAGCTTGTGCGGCAATGACCGCTGGCAAAAATCCGGGATTTGATCGCAGTAATTGTTTCAATAAACTATCGCTATCCACTGAAAATTTAAACGGATTGTTTTCCGCAGCGCGAATCGTTGTGACACCAAGTCTTAATTCATTTTTGAATTGCGCCCGCGCCATCAGCGTCATGCTTAAACCAGTGGCGAAGACGCGCAGTAATTCGCCCGCTTGCCGAAATAAAACCTCCGCTTGCGGCGCAGTCGCTGGTGGTTCAATTCCTAAACCAGCAAAAAAGGCATTCATTTCGGCATTCACTGCCGATGGCGGTGATGATGCAGAAGCAGTGGCAATGGTGTCTGGCGATTTGGCTGGCGGTGCGGCATTGCGCCATGCGTCATTGAGTAAATCATAATCATCGGGCATGGCTGCTGGGCGATAACACACATGCTCAACGGGTGTCGGCGGTGGACGCATTTCGCGTGCTGGCGCAGCCGGGGCGAATCCGTCCAGTGTGGAATTGAAGGACGCAGTGGCAGTTGCTGATGCGCCGCGTGCTGCGGGCGGAATGAAATCCGCTGCGGTTTGTCCGCCAATACTGGGATTGAGCAAATCTAAAATGTCGGGTGTGGGCTGGGTGTTCAGTAATCCAGCGGCATCTTGCGGGGAATCCGCAACCTCGACCGCGCTTGAAAGCTGTTGACCGTTAACGGTGATAGTGATGTTAAAGCTACCAATGACGAGCCGATCACCAGCGGAAATAGCGACGGGTTGCTGCGACGGTAATGGATCATTGGCATTGTTAAGGTAAGTGCCATTGCGACTGATGTCGGTAATCCAGAGACCGCCATTTCGCGCTTCAAGGCGGGCATGTTGACCGGAAATCACTCGTTCTGGATCGTCCAGATGCACGTCACTGGAAGGATGACGCCCCAGCGTGATGCCGCGAGCAGTCAGCCGTAATTGAACATCCCAAGCGGGCGTTTGCAGTTGTGTATTAACGATATGAAGGTTGACGTCCATTCAGCCGGCGCTCACAAACAGAAATAACCGATATTCAAACACTGATGATCGCTAGACGCTATCTGCGGTGAACTGGGTTCAGGATTTGCGTTTGCCCAACGGCGTATGACCTGCCGGAATACCGGCGACTCCGCTCGGTTGGCGACGTTTCCCGATGTTTTTGCGATCACGCAGCCGCTCTTTCACTTTGGGCGGAGCGGGTTTATCCGCTGCGGCTCGCGCCTTGCGCACGGCTGGCGACGGTTTGCCTTTTCCTTTCACAACTCCGTTGAATTGTGCTTTTAATCCTTCAATCGCCCGCGTTTCAATGCTCAGGTTGAGATAGCGGACGATGCTTTCCATTCGATTCCATTCGCTTTTATTCACCAATGACAGCGCCACGCCCAATTCACCTGCTCGCCCGGTGCGTCCAGTGCGATGCAGATAATCATCGCCAGAACGCGGTAAATCAAAGTTAATCACCCGCTCAATTCCCGGTACATCCAGCCCGCGTGCTGCCAAATCAGTCGCAATCAAAATGTTCACGCGCCCGCTGTGCAGCAATCCCATCACCCGATTGCGTTCGCGCTGATCCAATTCGCCATGCAGCACCGCCACCCGCTGCTGTGCACCCATCAGAAAATTGCCGAGTTCCACCGTACCTTCGCGGTATTGGTGAACACCAGCGCCTTGGCGAACGTCTCGTGTTGCAACAGCCACAACAGTTGCTGGCGCTTGTGCGCAGTGTTATCGCTCAACAGCAATTGATGTGTAATATCAGGATGTTGCTCGCGCACCGCATTGACGACCACCACTTGCGGATCGCGCAGCACTCGGTCGGTGATGTCACTTAAACCGCGATGATGCAGCGTCGCCGAAAATAGCAGCGACTGCCGACTGGGACGACAGTGCCCAATGATCGCCAGCACATCATCGGCAAATCCCATGTCGAGCATTCGATCTGCCTCGTCGAGCACCAGCACTTCCAAATCACGCAAATCGACCTGCCCGCTTTGCAACAATTCGAGCAAGCGCCCCGGCGTGGCAATCAGGATTTCTGGGTTTTTGCGCAGCGTGGCGATCTGGTGCGCCTTCGCATCGCCGCCAGTAATCACGCCAGCGGTGAGCCGGGTAAAACTCGCCAAGCGCATGAAATGAATATAAATCTGTCGCGCCAGCTCCCTGGTTGGCAATAAAATCAACGCTCGCGTACCGCCTGCATGAGCTGGTTTTGCCAAAAATCGCTGCATCATCGGCAACAAAAACGCAGCGGTTTTGCCCGAACCCGTCGCCGCAGACACCAGCAAATCGCGTCCCTCCAGCGCCAGCGGAATCACCTGCGTTTGCACCGGCGACGGCAGTTCGTAGCCCTCGCTGGCCAAACCGCGCAGCAGTGCATCCGGCAGTGAAAAATCTGAAAATTGAGCGGTCATGGCGCGAACCTGCGGCAAATTGGCGAGAAAAAGATGCGTAAATCGTACCACGAGCGCCGCGGCGCGATGGGCGTGGTAAGGCGATATACTGCGCACCCGCAACAATCCCCTCGAATCGCTGTTGAGTCTGGTCGATATGAGCATTAACCCCGCGATTTTGATTGAAAATGTGAGCTTTTCTTATGGCGAATCACGGGTGCTGGAACAGATCAACCTGCGCATCATCCCGGCGAATTCGTCGGTTTGGTCGGTCCAAATGCTGGCGGTAAAAGTACGCTGTTAAAACTGATTTTGGGTTTGCTGGAACCACAAGCTGGGCGCATCGAAGTGCTCGGACAACCGCCGCATCAGGCTGCCCAGCGCATCGGTTATGTGCCGCAATTCCCGACGTTTGCGCGTGATTTTCCGATTACGGTCGCGCAAGTGGTGGCGATGGGACGCATCGGGATTGGATCGCGCTGGGGCTGGCAACGGGCAGCGGATCGAGAAGCAGCGCGCTGGCGCTCGCCGAAGTGGAGGCGCTTGGATTCGCCGAACGTCATATTGGCAGTTTATCTGGTGGACAATTGCAGCGCGTATTGCTGGCGCGGGCGCTGGTCGGAATGCCAGAAATTTTAATTCTCGACGAACCGACTGCAAACATTGATCAGCGCGTTGAAGGCGATATTTTTCAATTATTAGCAACGCTTAATCAGCGCCTAACGAATTTTATTAGTGTCACATGATATTGCGTTTATTTCGGAATACGTCAGCCGCGTTGCCTGCCTCAATCGCACCCTAATTAATCACGACACTGATGCAGTAGACGATCAAGTTATTTTGCAAATTTACGGCGGCCATATTCGCCGCGTCGCACATCGGCATCAACCATGATTGAATTCATTTCCGCACTACTCGAACACAGCTTTTTACAAACTGCATTGCTGGCTGGGCTATTGGCCAGCATTGGCTGTGGCGTGATTGGAACTTTCGTCGTCGTTAAACGCATTGCATTCATGGCGGGCGGCATTGCGCATTCAGTGCTCGGCGGCATGGGTGCAGCATTGTATTACGGGATTGATCCACTGCTCGGCGCATTGCTGGCAGCCATTATTGCGGCATTATTAATTGGCGCAGTGCGGTTGCAGTGGAAAGCGCAAGAAGACACGTTAATCGGCGCATTGTGGGCGATTGGCATGGCAATTGGCATTTTATTTATCGCAAAAACGCCCGGCTACGCACCGATTTAATGAGCTTTTTATTTGGCAACATTTTATTAGTGCCACCGCATGAACTCTGGTTAATGGCGAGTTTAGATATTGGATTATTGCTGATTGTGGCGCTATATTACCGACAGTTTTTAGCGATTACTTTTGACGAAGAATTCGCACGACTGCGCGGCGTTCCAGTCGCATTTTTCTATTTACTGTTATTGTGTTTAGTCGCCGTGACTGTGGTGTTGTTAATTCAGGTCGTTGGACTGATTTTAGTGATTGCGCTCTTAACGCTGCCTGCCGCAATTGCGGGTCATTATGTGCGCGGATTAGCCAGCATGATGCTGATTGCGACGGTGCTCGGCAGCGTATTCACAACGTTAGGATTAGGATTGTCATATCAGGCGGATTTACCTGCGGGACCAATCATGATTTTATGCGCGGGCTGCGTTTATATTATTTCCGCCATCATGCGCCATTTATTCGTTCGTTATCGCGCTCATCGTTATGCTATAGGAAAATGATTTTCATTTTTCATTCACATTCCCAACTCCGCCGCTGGCAGCGCCGCCTGCTCGGTTGGGGATTGTGGTCGCTGTCCACGTTCGCTGCCGCGCTCAATTTAGAAATCACCGTTGACGGTATTGACGGGCAACCGCTGGCGAACGTGCTGGCGCAGTTGGCGATTTATCAAGAACGCGCCGATCCCGATCTCACGCCAGAACGCTTGGAATATCTGCATCATCTCGCCGCCGAACAAATCCGCTCCGCATTGATTCCATTCGGATTTTATCAAACTGCGATTGACGCGCCAGCGCAACCACAACAAAACGGCGACCGCTGGCAGGTCTATTACCACATCGCGCCCGGCGCTCCGGTGACGGTCGGCACGGTCGATTATCAAATCAGTGGCGAAGGCGCGACCAATCCCGCTTTTCCGGTCACGTTGCCGCTGCGCGTGGGCGACGTGCTCCATCATGCCGATTATGAAGCTCCAAAACGCGACTCCACGATCTTGCAGCCAGCGAAGGCTATGTTGACGCGCACTGGATCGCCCATCAGGTCGTGGTCGATCCGATTGCCAATCGCGCTGCGGTTCATCTGCATCTCGACACTGGTCCGCGTTATCGCCTCGGCTGTCACGTTCAAACAGGAGTTACTCGATCCCGCGCTGCTGCGTCGTTATCTCAACTTCGCGCCGGGCGCAATTTACGACCCCAATCGCCTGCTCAATCTGCAAAGTCGGCTGCTCGGCAGCGAGTATTTCAGCGCCATCGAAATCATCCCGACACGGCGCACACCACGCCAGCACGCTGGGTTCCGCTCACCGTCGTGGCGACGCCCAATCTGCCGAATCAATACCGGCTGGGTTTGGGTTACGCCACTGACGTTGGCCCGCGTTTGCGCATGGACTGGCAGCGCCGTTATGTCAATCGCTGGGGACATCGCCTGCGTTCCACGTTAAGCCTCGCTCCCAGTGAATCGACGCTGGCGCTGGATTACCGCATTCCACTTCACGATCCGACCCGCGACTATCTCAGCATCAAACCGCAACTCCAGGTTGCCGACAACGCCACCGGCAAAGGTTGGTCGCAAACGCTGGCGCTGGCGCACGTCAGCTTGGGCGCAACGGCTGGCTGCGCAGCTTCGGCGTTGATTATGCGTATGAAGATTTAGATGCCGCCAGCGGCAGCTTGGGCGCAACCAACGCACTGGTGCCGACGCTCTCGTGGTCAAAATCAGTGACTGACGATCCAATCCTGACCCAGCACGGCTACCGCATCAAATACAGCCTGCTCGGTGGGCTAGAAGGACTGCTGGCGGAAGCAACCTATCTCAGCGGACAACTGCAATACAAATGGATTCAAGGATTTGCAAAAAGTTATCGCCTCATCGCTCGCACCGATCTCGGCGTCACGCTCACCGAACAGGTCAACGCCCTGCCGCAGAGTCGGCGTTTTTACGCGGGCGGCGATCAATCGCTGCGTGGCTGGGGTTTTAACGCGCTCGGTCCTCGCGCTTCCGGCAGCACTGCCGTTTCCGGCGGACGCTATCTTGCAGTTGGCAGCATCGAATTAGAGCGCCAGCTCGCCGGACGCTGGAGCGCCGCACTGTTCACCGATTTCGGCAATGCCTTTGATCGAATCAACGCGCCAGCGCCAGAATTAAGCGCCGGCGTTGGAGTGCGCTGGGCATCGCCAATTGGACAAATTCGCTTTGATCTCGCCTTTGCGCTGTCAGAAGACGCCCACGCGAACGGCTTGCCACCAGCGCGGCTGCATCTCGTCATTGGCCCAGATTTATGACCACTGCGGAATTGACACCGACTGCCGCGCCAGCACCGGAATCTGTCCCGAAAACTGCGCCCGCGCCACCGGCCCGGCGACTGAAACGCTGGCGCTGGTCAGCACAACTGCTGCTGACTCTGAGCGGACGCCTCACGCTCGCGCTGCTGCTGCTTTTATGTGTCACGCAAACCGGATTGCGGCTGCTGTGCGCGGGTGCGGAGGCGCTGTTGCCGGTGCAATCACTGCTGCCGAAGGGCGTTTTTGGTGATTGGCAACTGCGCGGACTGAGCGTGACATTGCCTGCCGTCACGCTCCGGTTCGGCGCAGTGGCAATGGATTGGTCATTACTAACGCTGGTCAACGGCACACTCACGATCAACCTTGGTGCTGACGAAGTGGAAGTGACGCTGCCACCGAGTGCTGATGATGAATCTCCGTTGCAATTGCCGCAGCTCCGTTTGCCGTTTCGGCTCGCCGTCACGCAAGCCATTGTTAATTTGCAAATTGCCACTGCTGGCGCGACACGCCACCGCTGCGGATCAATCAGCTGCTGCTGGCAGCGACTTGGCACGAGCACCAGCTCGACTCCGCAATCTGACGGCAACTGCCGGAACCGGCGCTCACTGCCAGCATCAGCGGTCAACTCGCGCTCACGGCGGATTATCCGCTGGCGCTGAATGTCGATTGGATGTTCACCACTGCGCCAGCGGTGCAATGGCACGGACACGCGCACGGCAACGGCGATCTGCGCCAGCTCCAACTCACGCTCAACACCAGCGGCGCAGTGACGGCAACTTTTAACGGAGAAGTGCGGGAACTGCTGACTGCGCCGGCGTGGGATGGCGCGTTAACGCTGGCGCAGGTTGACATGGCGAATCTGGTTCCAACGCTGCCGCCGTTGACGGTGCAAGGTCGCCTCGCCACTCGCGGCACAGTGGCGACCGCCTCTCTCAGCGGTGAACTTCAGCTCCAGCAAGCGGAAACCGGCGCAGCAGCAATCGCGCTCGACCTCGGCTGGCAAGACGGCATATTGACGCTGCATCAAGTACAAATCACTGAACAACAAGGCACTTCACCTACTGCGCCAGCGCCGATTGCGCTGCATCTGACGGGTCTGGTGGATGTCAGCGGTGCCGCGCCACAATTGCAATTGCACGGCGACTGGCAAGCGTTGCGCTGGCCGCTGCGCGGATTGTCATCACTGCATTCGCCGCAGGGACAAATCACGGTAAACGGCACTCCAACGGCGCTGGAATATCAATTGACAGCGACCGCAGCGGGCGCTGATTTACCGCCAGCCGCACTGAATCTGCGCGGCGCGTGGCACGATCAACAGCTCACTTTGACGGCGCTGCGCGTTGATGCGCTTGATGGTCATTTTAATGGGCAAGCAACGCTGGCGCTGGAGCCAGCACTGAATTGGACAGCGCAATTGACGTGGACTGACATCAATCCGGGCGTGATCGCCGCAGAATGGCCGGGGCGCATCAGCGGGCGTTTGACCACGCAAGGACAGTTGCCAGCCGCTGCCACGCCGGATTCCGTGCTGGAGATCACGACGGCAATTGCGCAATTGACCGGCACGTTGCGCGGTTATCCGTTGAATGCTGCCGGCGCAGTGAATCTGCACGGCGACAAGGTGCAACTCAATGACGTGACGGCAAAAGTCGGTTCGAGCAGCCTGCGGGTTGACGGCATGATTGCCACGGCAACGACTGCAAGTGATCTAACGCTGGCGCTGAATGCGCCGGATTTGGCGCAGGTGTTGCCCGGCGCGAGCGGACGACTGACATTGAACGGACGGCTGCGCGGACTGCTGACTGCGCCACAATTCAAGTTTGCTGTGAATGCCAGCGCGGTGCGCATTGCGGAACAGCGGCTCGGGCGACTGATCGGCAACGGTGAAGTTGATCTGACTGCGCCCGGACGTTTCGCGCTGCAACTGGACGGAAAGCAGTTGCAATTGGGCGGATTGGCGTGGACAACGCTGGCGCTGCGCGGCGACGGCACGTTGCCCGACCATCGGTTGCAGTTAACGCTGACCGGAAAGCCGCAGACGCTCAAATTAACGGCGAACGGCGCGTTATCGGCGAATAGCAGCGGTTATCGCGGCGCAGTAACGACCGCGAGCTGGCAGATGCCGAAATATGGACAGTGGCAATTGCAGCGCCCGTTGCAGCTTGACTGGGCAGCGCCACAATTGACGCTAACGCCGTTGTGCCTGCAACACAGCGGCGGATCGCGTGGTTGTGTCACCTTCGCGCAGCAGTCGGCACAAAACTGGTCGGCAACGCTCGACGTGCCGCGTGTGGAAACCGAAGTGCTGGCTGGGTTATTGCCGTCAACGCTGCGTTTGAAAGGTGCGCTGCAATTCACCGGACAGGCGCAGGCAGTCAACGGCGCGGTGACGGGAACGCTGGCGGCGCAGTGGCCAACCGGTTTGGTGCACAGCGGACGTGAGGATTTTGAGGTGAGCGGAACGCAGTTGACGGCAGCAATCACGCCCAGCGAATTGAACGCGCAGCTCGTGCTGCCGATCAAAGGGCTTGGCAGCGTCAAAACGGAAATGCACTTGCCCGGCTGGAGGATGGATGCGCCGCTGCGTTCAGAGCAACCGCTGCGCGGGCGAATTCAGGTACAAGTTGCTGAATTGGCGCGGTTGGAGACGCTGCTGCCGGAAATCAATCGGTTGCGCGGCGCGATAACGGGCGATGTCACGATAGCGGGAACGCTGGCGCAGCCGTCAGTGCGCGGAGAAATGCAGGTGCAAAAAGTCGCCTTTGCAGTGACGGCGCTGGCGCTGGATGTGACCGATTTAACGCTGACGGCGACCACGCCCGCACCGAATCGCGTGCAGTTCAACGGACAGGCGCTGCTCGGCGGTGGACAATTGGCGTTGTCGGGTGGAGCACAGTGGAATCAAACCAATTGGCAAGCGACGCTCCATGCCAGCGGTAAACGGCTGCAACTGGCGAATACGAAAGAGTATTTCGCGCTGGTGTCGCCACAGGTGGACGTGGACATTGGCGCAACTGGGGCGACGGTGCGCGGTGAGATTCAAGTTCCAGAAGCACGGATTCGTCCGCGCAAATTGCCAGCGGGCACGGTGTCGGCGTCACCCGACATTGTGTTGAACACTGCGCCGCAGCAGTCGCCGCTGCCGGTGACGTTAGACCTGCGCGTGGTGCTGGGAAAAGAAGTGACGCTTGACGGATTTGGCGTGCGCGGGCGGTTGGAGGGTGATGTGCGGGTGTCGCAATTACCGGGCAAACCGCTGGTTGGCGATGGGCAATTGCAAATTATTGATGGTCAATATCAATTGTCGAGTGCGTTGGGATTAGCATCCGCAGAATGGGGTTCGGCATTAACTATTCGCCAAGGGCGACTGATTTTTGCAAAAAGTCCTGTGGACAATCCGGGATTGTTATTGCAGGCCGAACGTGATGGTGGTGCAGTCAGTGCGGGTGTGCGGGTATTGGGTACGTTGCGCACTCCGAAATTGGCGTTTTTTTCAGATAGCGATCCCAATATGACTCCAGCGCAAATGACCAAGTATTTAATGACGGGAATTGCGCCAGCGGATGGTGATCGTGCACAAAATACAGGATTGGCAATTGGCACTTATTTAGCGCCAAAAATCTATGCGGAATATGAAGCGGGATTCGGTCATGCGCCGGATAAAATGCGCTTACGTTATGACGTGTCGCGGCAAATTGAATTTGAAACTGAAACCGGCGAGCAAGCGGGCGCTGATCTCTATTTTAAATTTGAAAACTAATTCAGCAGACTGCATAACAAGATAAATCCGTTGGCAATATCAATGCTCAACTCTGAGCACGTTTTAAGGAATTAACACCAATGAATCAGGACGCTTTTTTTACTCTGACGGAACGTTTACACAGCGGACTGACCGGCAGTGAAGTGCTGTTTTCTAATCTCAGCGGCGAGGTCTCGGATTTTGTGCGGCTCAATCGCAATCGCATTCGCCAAGCTGGGCATGTGCAAAGTGCCGGGCTGGAGCTGACGTTGATTGATGGAGCGCGGCAGGTGGAAGGGCGCTGCGAACTCAGCGGCGAATTTCGCGCTGATCTCAGTCAGACGCGGCATCTGTTGACGCGCTTGCGCGAACGGTTGGCGGATATGCCCGATGATCCGTATTTGCAGTATTCAACCACGCCAAGTAGCAGCGACCGGCGCGTTGGTGAAGCGTCACCGCCTGCTGCTCAAGTCATGGCGGATTTGATCAGAGCTGCGGACGGGCTGGATTTGGTCGGCATTTGGGCGAGCGGCGATCTCAGCACTGGGCTTGCCAGTTCGCTCGGTCATCGCCACTGGCATCACAGCCAGAGTTTCAATCTCGATTGGAGCTGTTATCTGGAAACGGATAAGGCGGTGAAAGCCAGTCTCGGCGGATTGCATTGGGACGCTGCCGCGCTGCATCACCGCTTGGAAACGCAGCGCCACGGGTTGCGGGTGATGGCGCGACCGGCACGCACGATTGAGCCGGGGCGTTATCGCGCTTATTTGGCGCCGGCAGCCGTCAACGAGTTGATGCACATGTTGAGCTGGGGCGGTTTCGATTTGCGCAATCACCGCACGCATCAAACGCCGCTGTTGCGACTGGTGCGCGGTGAACGTCAATTTTCTCCACAAATCACGCTGCGCGAGGAGCACGAGCGCGGATTGACGGCAGGTTTTACGGCTGAGGGTTTTGTGAAACCGGCAGTAGTGACGCTGATTGACGGCGGCAAGTTTGGTCAATGTTTGGTGGACGCTCGCAGCGGTCAGGAATATGGCGAGGCAGTGAATGCGGCTGGCGATGCGCCGGAGGCGTTGGCGTTGGCAGCAGGTGAGATGCCATTGACGGAGGTGCTGGCGCGACTAGATACCGGGCTGTTTATCGGCAATCTCTGGTATTGCAATTGGTCAGACCCGAATGATTGCCGAGTGACGGGGATGACGCGCTTCGGCACGTATTGGGTGGAACACGGGGAAATTGTGTGTCCAGTCAAGGTGATGCGGTTTGACGATAGCCTCTATCACCTGTTGGGCGATGGTTTGGAGGCACTGACGAGCGAGCGAGAATTGATGTTGTCGGCGGAAACTTACGAAGGGCGGGCGACTGACAGTGCTTTGTTGCCGGGGTTATTGGTGAGTGGGATTACGCTGGCGCTGTAAATTCAATTGAATGTTAATTGAATTGGCTTGAGTATTTGGTAGTTGTCAAGACCCGAGAGATTGTAGACCTGTTTTTTGAAGCGTTCAGGTTCCTTCTGTTGCCAGTTTTTCAACGCTTGCACCGGTGACACATGTCCAAGGGCTTTTTGGGGTATCTGATGGTTATACATCCGCACATAATGGTGCAGCGTTTCCTCTAACTTCTTTCCAGAATCAAAGCGCGTCGTCGCCACTACCTCGGCAATCCGTCCGTTAAATCGCTCGACCATTCCGTTCGTTTGCGGATGCGAGGGCGGAATTAGGCGATGCTCAATCTGGTGTTCTTTACAAACTAAATGTCAGGAACCGTATGATTATATTCCGCAACGCAGCTACCCACTATTTTTAGCACGAGAGGCTTTGCAAGGCGTCATCACGGACATTCACCACCGCGCCCTACATCGCTAATCGGTTGGGCACTCAGAGGAGAATTGATGCTATGAACTTGAATTTACACAAAAATGCCCGCACAACTCCCGCGATCCGGCGTGAACTGCAACATTCCACTAAATCTGAGCGTGAACTCGCCCGCGAATATCATCTGAATCGGGCGACGGTGCGCAAATGGCGTCACCGCGAGACCACTGACGATGCGTCTCATTGTCCGCATTATCTACATACCACTTTGAAACCATTGGAAGAATTGATTGCAGTGGAGTTGCGCACAACGTTGTTGCTACCTATCGATGACTTGCTGGTCGTGCTGCGCACCTGTTTTAACCCTGAGGTGTCGCGCTCAGGGCTACAGCGTTGCTTACGTCGCCACCACGTCTCCAACCTTAAAGAATTGATTCCAAAAGAAGACGGTGCGAAAAAACCGCCTAAAAAGTTCAAAGATTACGCGCCCGGTTTTATCCACATGGATATTAAATACCTCCCTAAGATGCCGGATGAACAAGCCCATCGCTATCTTTTTGTCGCTATTGATCGGGCAACGCGTTGGGTCTATGCCAAGGTTTTTGCTCAGAAAACTGCCGCCAACGCCAGCGCGTTTCTCCAGCAAGTGATCGCTGCTGCCGCGTTTAAGATTGAAAAGGTGTTGACCGACAACGGTAAGGAGTTTACTGATCGTTTCTGCGCTACCGGCGAACGCGAACCGACTGGTCGCCATCGCTTTGATTTAGTTGTCAAGACCCGAGAGATTGTAGACCTGTTTTTTGAAGCGTTCAGGTTCCTTCTGTTGCCAGTTTTTCAACGCTTGCACCGGTGACACATGTCCAAGGGCTTTTTGGGGTATCTGATGGTTATACATCCGCACATAATGGTGCAGCGTTTCCTCTAACTTCTTTCCAGAATCAAAGCGCGTCGTCGCCACTACCTCGGCAATCCGTCCGTTAAATCGCTCGACCATTCCGTTCGTTTGCGGATGCGAGGGCGGAATTAGGCGATGCTCAATCTGGTGTTCTTTACAAACTAAATCAAAGCGATGGCGACCAGTCGGTTCGCGTTCGCCGGTAGCGCAGAAACGATCAGTAAACTCCTTACCGTTGTCGGTCAACACCTTTTCAATCTTAAACGCGGCAGCAGCGATCACTTGCTGGAGAAACGCGCTGGCGTTGGCGGCAGTTTTCTGAGCAAAAACCTTGGCATAGACCCAACGCGTTGCCCGATCAATGGCGACAAAAAGATAGCGATGGGCTTGTTCATCCGGCATCTTAGGGAGGTATTTAATATCCATGTGGATAAAACCGGGCGCGTAATCTTTGAACTTTTTAGGTGGTTTTTTCGCACCGTCTTCTTTTGGAATCAATTCTTTAAGGTTGGAGACATGGTGGCGACGTAAGCAACGCTGTAGCCCTGAGCGCGATACCTCAGGGTTAAAACAGGTGCGCAGCACGACCAGCAAGTCATCGATGGGTAGCAACAACGTCGTGCGCAACTCCACGGCGATCAATTCTTCCAATGGTTTCAAAGTGGTATGTAGATAATGCGGACAATGAGACGCATCGTCAGTGGTCTCGCGGTGACGCCATTTGCGCACCGTCGCCCGATTCAGATGATATTCGCGAGCGAGTTCACGCTCAGATTTAGTGGAATGTTGCAGTTCACGCCGGATCGCGGGAGTTGTGCGGGCATTTTTGTGTAAATTCAAGTTCATAGCATCAATTCTCCTCTGAGTGCCCAACCGATTAGCGATGTAGGGCGCGGTGGTGAATGTCCGTGATGACGCCTTGCAAAGCCTCTCGTGCTAAAAACAGTGGGTAGCTGCGTTGCGGAATATAATCATACGGTTCCTAACAGAAAACATCAATTATTGCTTGATTCAGACGAATAATCGCAATCAATTGTTGGTGGCAGCACTTCATCTATAATTGTTTGTGCTGATCCACGCGCATCATGGTCATGGCGAAACACTAATCCCGATTGACTGGCTTTGGCTTGGTGTTTCATTCCCGCAATCACTCGTCCCAAGGTTTCAACGCAGCGATAATGATCGCCGGGGCGCATTTCAATTAATGCCGCACTGCAACGCATTAACGGCATATCACGTTCATCACCAGCGCGATCACGCGCTCGAATAAACCCCCGCTGCCGATCTTCTGGATCATAAAGGCTTTGCACATCCGCACTAAATTTAGTGAGCAAGCGTTGTATTTGACTCACTACCTGCTCTGTTGCCGCGTTTTCAATTCCTGCAAAAAAGTCATCACCGCCGATATGTCCAATAAACCAAGCACTATTTGCTAATTCTTTTTGCAATAACTCTGCAAACATTAAAATCGCACGGTCGCCGAGACGAAAACCATAATGATCGTTAAAGGCTTTGAAGTGATCAAAATCAAAATATGCGAGATGCCGCATTTGATTCGGTGCTTCAAGAATGCGCGATACATAACTGTGAATTGGGATGTTGCCGGGCAGTTTGGTTAATGGATTTTGATCGCGGGCGACGGCGAGGTTTTTTTGTTCAATCAATTGCAACAGCGCAGTCGCAGAAATAAAACCGAGATAACGCGCATCCTGCGTCACAATCAATCCTGCTGGATTCACATTCGCAGAAAATGCAGCGAGTAATCCTTCAACTGAAACGTGAATATCAATCACGGGACAAGGGCGAGCGAAATCAGGTAATGAACGCGCAAATGCTGGATTAAGAATTAAATCACGCCCATAAATCGAATAGATATGCTCTTTAATATCTGCTTCATGAATCAGCCCCAGCGGACGTTCGGCATTATCGAGCAACGGAATAATGGTGTGTGCTTTATGTTGTCGGAATGCCTCAAACATCGCTTTAATGCCAGCGTTGATTAACAGCGGCGGAATGCGTTCTAATCGCTCTTCAATCAGCACAAAATCGCTATGCACTTCGCGCCGATCACGTTGGTTAATATGACTAATTTGCTCATAATTCTGGCGCAAGGCATCAATGCACAGTTGCGGATAGGAAATTAAATAACCCTGAACTAAATCACAACCTGCTTCTCGACAAGCCAGCAATTCTTTTTCGGTTTCTACTCCTTCGGCAATCACTTGAATTCCCATGACATGCGCTAATTGTACGGTATTGGCAACAAATAACCGTTTGCGATGATCTTTAGCCATGCCGCTGATAAAAAAGCGGTCGATTTTGAGTAATTCCGGCGGATGTTCGTAAAGCAACCGCAATCCCGCGTAACCGCTCCCAAAATCATCAATTGCAAATTGAAACCGAGCATGGCGATAAGCCGTAATTGCTGCCGCGATACCGGAATTGGCAGTGAGATCAGTCCGTTCTGATAATTCAAAACACATGACTTCTGGATTGAGTTGATAGCGTTGTAATAGCGCCAGTGTTTGCTCTGGTCGCTCCATTGCTAATAACTGCGGATCAAGATTAAAAAATAGTCGATAACGTTCGGCATTCGGTAATTGCACAAAATGCACAATGGCTAATTCGCGCAGAAAACTGTCGAGTTCAGCCGCGCAACCCAGCGTCCATGCTTCCGCTAATAGGCCGTGCACATTGGCAAAACCTAACTCGTTAACACCACGCAGCAATGCCTCGTAGCCGTAAACGCCGCCAGTGTGAATGTTGACGACGGGTTGCAGCGCATAAACCAATGCTTCCCGCGCTCGGCTGAGGAAATCAGTTTGCGCCAGTGAGTCTTTGCTGATTTCCGGCATCGTGATTTGCTGGTGACTAAAGGCGCATAAGTGCATGATTTTTCTCTAATGAATCCGAAAATACGCGACCCGTTCGCGCAGCGCGTGAGAAAGGTCATTTAATTGCGCACTCTGACCAAAACCATCTTCAGCGGCGGCGGCGTGTTCCTGCGCCAGCAACGTGATCTGATTGATTGCACGAGCGATTTCTTCAACCATGCGGCTTTCCTCTTCGGCGGCGCTGGCGATCTGGTGCGTTAATTCCATCAACACCTGCACCGATTCAGAAAACGCATCCAGATTTTGCACTGCTTGACCGTAGTGCGCGACGCTCTGCTGGGCGCGATCCCGATTAGCGTGAATCACCGTCACTGCCTCACTCGAACTGCTTTTGAGACAGTGAATCATCGTTTCAATTTCCTGAATGGATTGATGCGTGCGCGTCGCCAATTGCCGCACTTCATCGGCGACCACCGCAAACCCGCGTCCATGTTCGCCAGCGCGAGCGGCTTCAATCGACGCATTCAGCGCCAGCAAATTGGTTTGGCTGGCGATATTGCGAATGACATCCAAAACATTGCCGACCGATTGACTGTGATCGGCAAGCCCAAGCACCACGCCTGCTGCCTGCTCAATTTCGCTGGCGAGCAGTTCGATGATGCCGGTGGTTTCGGTGAGAATTTGGCGACTGCTGGCGATGCGCTGCCGAGCATCTTCAGTCGCAGTGACAGCGCGGCTGGTGTGATTGGTGACTTCCTGCGCAGAGGTTGCCAATTGGTTAATCGCAACATCGACGTGACCGGTTTCAGTTTTCTGGCGATCAAACTGAATCTTGCTGGTCTGCGCCATCCGCGCCATTCCACCAGCGGAATGATGCAAATCGCCGCTGGCGCTGTGTAAATGACTGACGATGCCGTGAATGCGCTCCACCATTGACTGCAACGCCGTCATTAAAAGTCCGACTTCATCATTACGCGTGGTCGCAAATGAAACGTTGAGATTGCCCTCGGCGAGCGCAGAAACCGTCTGCACTGCGTCATTCAGTGGACGTAACGCTCGGCGCATGTACCAAAATAAACCGAAGCTCGCCAAAATCAGCAGCAGCCCAACGCCGCTATAAGCAATCCATTCAAAGCGTTGCTGCGCAATAAATGCCGCAGTTTCATCGCTCAAACTAATCAGATGCACCAACGGCAATCCGTCAACGCCCGGCACAGGCAGAATTGCGGTGGCATAGATCGCAGTATCAGAACTGACTCGCGTGTACACGCGCTCGCCCAGCGGCGGCAGATTAGGGCTGATTTGTTTGAACAATTCAGGGCGCGTTCCGGCGAACAGTTGACCGTCGCCGCTGACCAGATAAATGTCCGCGCCAGAAACCACTTTGAACCGCTCCAGCGCACTGGCGAGCGATTGTTGAAAAACCACCGTGCCAATCGGTTCGTGACGCATTACCAACTGGAACGCCAGCAACGCGACAGGTTCGCCCTGCGCATTGCGCCCAATTCGCCGCAGCGGTTTTTGATCTTCGGACTTAATTTTGAGCAGTGCGGCAACATCCGGCAGTGTGGTGGCGTCGCCACAGCACAGCCGCTGTTGCGCTGCATCAAACAGATAAAGCTGCTCAAAATAACCCTGCTCGCCGATCAAATTGGTGAGCGAAGTAATTTCCGGCTGCAACTGATTGATGTCCCGCGCTTTAACGGCTTGGCGCAGCGGGAAATTATCGGTAAACGACGCGATGCCGTTTTCCATCTGCTCAAACAGACGCTCGGCAACTTGATTCCAAATCAGGGCGCGATCAGTGGTCACGGCGAGCGCCAGCCGTGCTTCGCTGCGGGCATTGCCAGCGCGAGCGACCAAAATCAGCGCCGCAGCGACCAGCAGCGTGACGCAGATTGCGGCGAGGGTGACACTTTTACGGATGGTCATGTGAGTCTCGTGCGCGGATTAACGCAGATGTTTTAAGCAGGATCGGTATTGCGTGATTGACCGATGGCATCAAGCTGCTGCTGGAGTTTGAGACGATCTAGCGATTGCAACGGCAAACTCACGAACAGCGCGATACGGTTTTCAAGGGCGCGAAAAGCGTGACGGAACGCCATCATCTGCTCGACTTCACTGCCTACAATGGCTGCGGGGTCTTCAATTCCCCAGTGTGCTGTCATCGGTTGTCCCGGCCACACCGGGCACATTTCAGCCGCAGCGCGGTCGCACACGGTGAACACAAAATCCATTTTGGGTGCATCTGGAGTGCTGAATTCTGCCCAGTCTTTGCTGCGCAGATTTTCAGTTAAATGATTGTTACGTTTGAGGATTTCTAATGCCAGCGGGTGAATTTCCCCTTTAGGATGGCTGCCAGCACTGAAACCGTGAAAATGCCCAACGCCGAGGCGATTGAGCAAACATTCAGCAATGATGCTGCGGGCGGAATTACCGGTGCATAAAAATAAAACGTTGTAGTGAAAATCGGACATGGCGGGTTTCTCGGAGTTAGGAATATCAGGCACGGATTAACGTCCTGAAATTATTTAGCTCCCAGTAAAACACGGGAAGGTGACAACACGATGAAAGCGTTACTGCGCTGAAATGTTTGAAGTAACACCGAATTTTTAGCGCCAGCGCGTCACCGCATCGTCATTTGCCAGTCATTGCCACGTCACGACCTGATTTTAGACTCGTGCAATTTAGCCGCTGCCCGATGTCATCGAGAACCTCGCCATGAAAGCGACCCTCACTCTGCGCGACCGTATTGACCAAGTTGTGTTTAACGCGATTTATTCCCGCTCACTGGTTTACAACACTTGTTGGGAAGACCCAGCAGTGGATCGTTTGGCACTGGAATTAACACCAAATGATTCATTGCTGGTGATTACCAGTGCCGGTTGCAATGTGTTGGATTACGCGCTCGCCGCACCGCGCCGTATTCATGCAGTAGATGCTAATCCGCGCCAAACGGCGTTATTAGAATTGAAATTGGCGGGCATTAAACAATTAGCGTTTGATGATTTTTTTGCGGTATTCGGACGCGGAGTGCATTCGCAATTCCGCGAGTTGTATTACGACGCACTGCGCGATGAATTATCGCCATTTGCGCAGCAGTTCTGGGATACGCATTTGCACTGGTTTAGTCAGCAGCACGGCGGATTTTATTTTCGGGGTTTATCGGGCGTGGTGGCGCGAGCATTTCATACTTATTTGAAAGTGCGTCCGCGTTTGGCTGCAGGCGTGGGCGAGCTGTTTCAAGCACAAGCACTTGATGAACAACGACATATTTATGACACCCGCGTTCAGCCGCTGATGTGGAGCGCGGGCATGAATTGGACGTTGTCGCGCCAGCTCACGATGAACATGTTGGGCGTTCCCGCTGCGCAACGTCAGCAAGTGCAAGCGCAGCATCAACACGGCGTCGCCGGTTTTATCCGCGAGGCGGTCGAGTACGTATTCCGCGAGCTGCCGGTGTGGACGAACTATTTTTGGACGGTCTACATCAACGGCAGTTACACGCCGACCTGCTGCCCGGAATATCTCAAACGCGATAATTTTCATGCGCTTAAATCCGGTTTAGCCGAGCGCATTGTGCCGCACACCAGCACCGTGACTGCGTTTTTGCAAACCACTGAGGAGCGGATTTCCCGTTTCGTGCTGCTCGATCACATGGACTGGATGAGTTCGTATTATCCCGAAGCACTGGCGGAGGAATGGAACGCCATTCTCGACCGCGCTACTGCCGATGCGCGGGTGCTGTTTCGCAGTGCCCACGCCAACCCGGACTATCTCAATCTGATTGACCTCGGCGCATCGCAAACGCCACTGCGCCAGCGCCTGCATTTTCACGAGCGACTCGCGCAAGATTTGCAGCAGCGAGATCGTGTGCACACTTACGCCGGTTTTCATATCGCTGATTTGGTTGGAGTTTGACGCATGAACGCAGGTGAATTGCAGGTGTTATGGCGGCTGCTGCGCGGACAACCGAAAAGCGGCAGTCTCGCTGAACGGTTGACAGCGTTTTATGCGCCACAGGCAGCACAATACGACGCTTTTCGGGAACGTTTGCTGCACGGACGCGCTGATTTGATGGAGCGATTAGCGCCGCTGCCGGGCGCGAGCGTGCTGGAATTGGGCGCGGGCACCGGGCGGAATGTGGAGTTTTTCGGCGAACGGCTGGCGCAGTTGGGCGCGGTGGAATTGGTGGATTTATGTCCGGCATTGCTGGCGCTGGCGCGACAACGCACCGCCAGTTTGCCGAATGTGCGGGTGATTGAAGCGGACGCGGTGACGTATCAATCCACGCAACTATTTGATGTAATTTATTTTTCGTATGCGCTGACGATGATTCCGAACTGGGAAGGGGCGCTACACAACGCGCTGGCGCTGCTCAAACCGGGCGGAAAATTGGGCGTGGTGGATTTTTATGTCTCAGAAGCGCAACCGGCAGCGGGTTTGGTGCGCCACGCTGCGTTGACGCGCTGGTGGTGGCCGCGCTGGTTTGGTCACGATGGAGTTCATTTGCAGCCTGCGCAATTAAATACATTGCGGCAGTTATTACCCAATCACGAATTGAGTGAACATCGCGCTCCCGTGCCGTATTTGCCGGGAGTGCGCGTGCCGTATTATGTGTTTGTGGGGGAAAAGCCTAATAACAGCGCTATATTTGTTTAATACACGCAACGCTTTAGGATCGACCAATGCAAAATGAGCATCACGTTCGATAAAGCTGTTTGCCGGACAGTCAGCAGTGAGATTCGCAAAACCTACTCCGCTATCATCAGTAACGCTGCAAATCGTCATCTTTATTCTGCACCATCGTCTACCGAATCACTACCAACCGACACCGATGTTAAGGCGGTTTTCAATTCGTCTCCGCTAATTTTGCCACACAAATAATTGTTCACTTTACAAGCGATGTTGTGATTAATTGCTAAACCGTTGAGCATATTGCGTGTTAAGGGTTTAGGAATGACAAACCACGTTGGATAACCACTTGACAGAGGATTGCCACTGTTGCCCCAAAACCAACGAATGCCCAAGCGCGGTCGTCCATCCCAATCCAGTGCCACGATAGCCCAGCGTTGCTCTACATCTTTGTAAACAACCACATAGGGACCACCAACACTATGGCGCGGAGATTGGATTTTAAGAATATCAACGTCTTTTAATGAACAAGCGTTACCATACATGTCTTTATCTCCTATACATTTATCAAGAATTCTTGCCACTCAATTCATTATCAAGCAGCGGGATTCAAATCATCCTCGGGTCACGCTGTGCAGCATAACTTAACCGATGCCACTACATAATGCAACGCTATTAACCAAAAAATAGGCAGCATTCGCAGCGCTACCCTATAAATAGGATCACTACCCATTAAGTTACTTCCGGTTGGTTATAAAACTTTGACCCTAGATTTGAAGTTAAAATTAGTTCTAAAAATTACTTTTTGATGTGTATAGTTTATCATCAGTTGACATATCAAAAAATCCAGTTTTAGATATTCCAATATGTAACTAACAACCAGTTTATATTTTCGTTTTTTGTTTCTGCGTATGCTGCGCGAAATAAATTGCTTCATGCTTTCAATACGACCGCTATTAGCTCTGAGTATTAGCGCGACCAAATTCTAGTCCGTTACACTTGCGAACTGTGAAATTTTCAATGTCTAAAAAATTAAACATGCAATGACAATATGTTGCGTTCAATCGCTTCATTCCAGCCTATATTGAAGTTTTTCATCACTCCCAGACGGTTGTTATACTGAGATATAACTTCATTGCGGACATATCTCATGTACACCACCAATCTGCGCAAAGTCGGCGGTTCCATCATGCTTGCCGTACCGCCGACAATTCTTAATCTTCTGCATTTACAAAGCGGTACAACGGTGAGTCTTGCCATTGATCAAGGTCGGCTCGTGATTGAACCGCTGCGCCCACGTTATTGCTTGGATGATTTACTGGCTCAATGTGATGCCACCGCCGAGATCAGCAACGAGGAACGGACTTGGTTGGAGAACAGCCCCGCCGGTCGTGAGTTGCTGTAATGAAACGCGGCGATATTTATTTGGTCTCGCTTGATCCAACGGCTGGGCATGAGCAACAAGGAATGCGTCTCGTGCTAATCGTTTCAGCGTTCGCTTTCAATCGGCTAACGCGAACGCCGATTGTGCTACCAATCACTCAAGGGGGTGATTTCGCCCGTACTGCTGGCTTTGCCGTGTCATTAATAGGGACTGGCACTCAGACTGCGGGCGTAATTCGCTGCGATCAGCCTCGGGCACTTGATCTCACAGCCCGTCATGCTCGCAAACTCGAGACGGTGTCACCGTCAATCATGGATGAAGTGCTTGCAAAGCTGATAACAATTTTTGAGTGACAGTTAAGCCGCGATCGGCATCGCTATTTTCTTAGAATTTGCCATTGAGGAATTAAAAACTGACCGTGAAATCGTTCTCGATGCTGTTATTCACCAAGATCACGCAGCAAATTTTGAAACGCAGCGCGTAACATGTTTTCATTCTCTGCGCCCGCGATGCGCCGTAATTCATCAAATTCGCACCAATAGTTTTGAATTTCAATCATTAGAAATTGACCTTAAACAGTCGTGTTGATCGCTATTCAGTATTCTACTCGCTTCATTCGTAAATCAAGAAATAAGTAGAAGGCTCATCATCTTTTAAAACCAAATTTGCCATGATCCTATGGTTGACCGTTATACTTTTCATTCCGCTCGCTCACGTTTGTCTCATCATTTGGAGAGTTGCCAATGCGTTACCGTAAACATGCCTTTCATCCGCTGATCATCTGGGCAAGAATCGCTGCCCTGCTCATCAGTGCCACGCTGGCGATGCCCGCCGGAGCTGCGACCTACATCGTGACCAATCTTGACGACAGCGGCTCCGGCTCGCTGCGGCAGGCGGTGTTGGACGCGAATGCGAGTTTTGTGTCCGACACCATCAATTTTGCGTCCAGTCTGAGCGGCGGAACGCTCACGCTTGCCAGTCAAATTGGAATCACAGACAAGCTGACGATTAACGGTTTAGGCAGTGATAAATTAACTATCAGCGGCAATAAAAAGACGCGCATTTTTTTGGTGAATAGTGCCGGAGCAGTTATTCAAGATATGACGCTTCGTGATGGTTTAAATGAATATGGCGGCGCAATTAATAATGCACAACAGTTAACGTTGAATCGGTTGTCTTTAACCGGCAGTAGTGGATATTATTATGGTGGAGCAATTTATAATGCTGGAGTATTAACTGCAAACCAATTGACGCTGTGGGAAAATGGTGATAAAAACCTGCATGGCGGTGCTATTTATAACACAGGCACATTAAACTTGAAAGACAGTAATTTATGGAAAAATTATTCTTCTTTAGGTGGTGCTGGACTCTATAATGACAACGGCAATTTAACTGTATTGAATAGCTTTATTGGGTTTAATTCTGCTGGAGGAAGTGGTGGCGGTATTTGCAGTGTTAAGGGCGCTGTGACGTTGGAAAACAGCACACTATCTGAAAATACAGCCCGCAATTCTGGTGGTGGACTGTATGCAGATTCTGTAAGTCTCGCAATTTTGAATAGCACCATCGCAGGTAATGCGGCAGTAAATGCAGGTGGTGGTATTAATGCCACTAGCTCCACGTCGGGCACAATTGGCAATAGTATTGTTGCTGGAAATTCGGCAGGAAAGGGTAATGTGGAAATTGATGCCACAGGTAAAACGTTTGTTTCAATTGGTGGCAATCTATTTGGTGTTAGTGGTAAAGCTGGCGTTAACAGTGCCTTTATTCCGTTGGATACCGATCAAACGCTTGCTGGTGAATTAAATACGGTGGTGGGCGAAATCGGTGAAAATGAAGAATGGCCTTATGTACGAGTGCTCGTATCAGGTAGCCAAGCAATTGATGGCGGTATTAACGAATTGGTTCCTGCCGAATTAAGGAACCGCTGATCTATTTAATGTTCTCCACGTTGCCTTTTTAAAAGCATATTTTTATAGAGGGGATATTAAATAAATAGTTTTTGCTTTAGTGATTCAAAATAGTCAACCTCTTTATTAGGTAAAATTAAGGTACTCTTATGCTGTGAACTCTATATTAGGCTTTTAACAGCGCCTTTTTTGCTATTAAGAGATTAGCCAGAGCAAACAAAGTTTGTAGTTGCGCAGTGTTTTTCGCAAGCCCTTTATAACGTACCTTACGGTGCATAAATAGATTTTTAATAATGTGAAATGGATGTTCAACACGCGCGCGTATTTGCGCCTTAATTTTTTCAATCTGTTGCGTGAGATTTTTCAACAAACCATCATCCATTTTTTCAACTTTAGAACGTTTTTCAGCGATATTCCAACTGACCACTTTTTCATTAAATTTGTTTTTAACTTTTTCGCGTTTATCTGCACCAGTGTAGCCAGCATCACCAAAAACTTTTTGTTCTTGACCATGTAAAATGTTTTCAACTTGAGTGACATCATGCTCATTTGCCGCCGTGCCAACCACGGTATGAACTAACCTAGAACTAACGTCAACACCAATGTGTGCTTTCATTCCGAAATACCATTGATTTCCCTTGCGAGTAGAATGCATTTCTGGATCGCGTTCTTTTGCTTCGTTTTTTGTTGAAGAAGGGGCATTGATAATGGTCGCATCAACGATTGTCCCTTGATTTAACAACAATCCTTTCTCGCGTAACTGCGCATTGATTGTAGAAAAAATCACTGTAGTCAGTGCATGACGTTCGAGTAAATGGCGAAATTTCAACAGTGTTGTTGCATCTGGTACCGCTTCAACACTCAAATCAATACCTATGAATTGCAGTAATGATTGACTATCGTAAATTGCATCTTCCAGTGCCTCATCAGCAAGGTGATACCATTGCTGTACAAAGTACATCCTTAACATCCGCTCTAATCCTATTGGCGGACGACCACGCTTACCTTGACTATCAGGGTAGTAATAAGGTGTCAATGCTTTAACCAAAGTTGACCATGGAACAATTTTTTCCATATCATTGAGAAAACGTTCACGGCGCGTCGTTTTCTTTTTTGCTAAAAATTCTGATTGTGCAAAAGAACATTGTTTCATGCTGGTATCATATTTACATTACGACTGATGCCTATTTTATCATTTAGATCGCAATGATGCTGGCTATTTAATCAGTGTTTCCTTAAACGCTATTACGCTGTTGGTAAAAAAGAACAAATCATTAAGCAATTTGGTATTTTATACACCATTATAATACGTCGCTTTAGAAATCACTTTAAGCTGCCACCGGCAATGCAACTTCCACTGTTTCCGCTGCAACATCTACCCAACGCACCAATTCCAATTGTCCGTCGTGGTGTTCAACTAACGCAGTGCAGCTCTCCACCCAATCGCCGCAATTGCAATATAACGCCGTGCCAATTTCTCGCATTTCCGCATGATGAATGTGTCCGCAAATCATTCCATTCACCCAATTCGCTGCGCTTCTAATGCCAGCGCCTGTTCAAAATTGCCAATGTATTGCACTGCGTGTTTTACCCGCTGTTTTAGATAACCCGCTAATGACCAATAACGCAGCCCCAAGCGCCGCCGAATTCGATTCAGCAAACCATTGAGCGCCAGCAAATTGTCATACGCACTTGCGCCGACCTGCGCCAGCCAGCGACTTTGCTGCACCACGCCATCAAAACGGTCGCCGTGTAATACCAAAAACCGCTCTCCATTAGCGCATTCGTGAATCACCTCATCGCGGATGGTCACTGCACCGAACTCTGCGCCGAGATGCGCTCGCAGCAGCTCGTCGTGATTACCGGGAATGTAGATCACCTCGGTTCCGCTTCGCGCCTTGTCGAGCACCTCGCGCACCACTGCGTTATGCGCTTCCGGCCAATAAATGCCGTTGCGCATTTCCCACAGATCAACGATGTCGCCGACGAGATACAACTGTTTGCACTGCGTGGCTTGCAAAAAATCCAGCAGATACTTGGCTTGACAACCGCGACTGCCTAGATGCACGTCAGAAATAAACAGGCTGCGATATTTCAATGGATTCATACGCTTGATTACAGACATCGGCGGCACACCTTAGAAAAACAGTGTGCCTATGTTCAATAATCAGCATTGCCAACTGATGCGGAGACGGTGACGGCGCGGTGAATTATTGCGGTCAATTTGGTGACGAGCGGGCGCAGGTTAACGGCGCAGCGCGTCAGCGAAATGCCCTTCCAATACGCCGAGCACCCGTTCCCAGCGAATATCCTCAGCGGTGCGCCGCGCAGCTAATCCCAATTCGCGCAACCGTTGCTGATCACGCGCTGCGGCGACACTTGCGGCGATAAATGCAGCGCGGTCGCCGACTGGTACGGTGACGCCGTTGTGTCCAGAAGTGATGTAGGCATGAGCGGCTGCGTCATCAAACGCGATTACCGGCAGTCCGCTGGCCATTGCTTCGGTGACGACATTGCCGAAAGTCTCGGTCAAGCTGGGAAACAAAAAGAGGTCGCCGCTGGCGTAATGCGCCGCGAGTTCTACGCCGACTTTTGCGCCGACGCAGAGCACTTCAGGAAAGGTGCGCTGCCAGTGCTCGCGCTCTGGACCGTTGCCAACGAGGACAAATCGCGCCGCTGGGTGCTCCAGCAAATGGCGCGAAAAGCGTGATATGCGAGATCAAGATTCTTCTCTGCGGCGATGCGTCCGACGTGAATGACCACCAAACTGTGATCGTCGCAGCCCCACGCTTGCCGCAATTCGGCACTGCGCCGCGCTGGTGAAAACCGTTCAACGTCAACGCCGCGTCCAAACACCCGCACATTATTGAAGCCGCTCGCGGTTAATTCCTTTTGCAATGCGGCAGTTGGCACTAACGTCATGTTGGAACGGTTATGAAAATGGCGCAGCGTTTCGATGATCGGTCGCGTCAAAATTCCCAGCCCGTAATGCTGGCTATAGTGTTGAAATTGCGTGTGAAATCCAGTCACAGTGGGAATTTTCAAGGCGCGTGCTGCGGCCAGCGCAGCGTGTCCGAGCGGGCCTTGGGTGGCGATATAAATCAAATCTGGGCGAGTTCGTGACCAATGCCGCCGCAGTCGCCAATACACCGGCAGTCCAAAGCGCAACCCGCGATAACCCGGCAGCGGCAGCCCCGGCACTAATAACAGCGTATTTGGGTCTGGTTGTGGCTGGTGCGCATCCCACGGCTGGCGCGGGCGAATGAGTTGAAGGTGCTGACCTCGTGCCGCCAATCCGGTGACTAAATGCTGCATCGTGTTGGCAACACCGTTGATTTCCGGCGGATAAGTTTCAGTGACGACTGATAAATCCCAACCGCCTGATTTCAAATCCCCCCGACCCCCCTTTTCCAAAGGGGGGAGGAAGAGGAAGAAAAGCCCCCCTTTGAAAAAGGGGTTGGGGGATTGATCAACAGGCAGTTCGGGCGATTTTCGAGCACCGTCGCCACTGCCAGCCGCGCTCGTTCTGCCAGTGCTCGCCGTTGTTCGCCCTCGACCATTGCCAGCGGTGGCAGAAAATGCAGCCGAGCGATCAAACGCGGATGCCGAATCACGCGCCACAGATTCGCCAGCAGCGTGTCATCGCCGATATACGGAACGCGCAAATCCGGCGCAGGATCGTCGCCGTGATGGTAGCTGATGGCAACGGGTTGAATTTGCACACCGGGCGCTTGCGCAGTCTGAAATAATCGCGCATGAAATCGCGCCACTGTTTGCCCGTCGGTGGTGTGCCTTCCGGGAAAATCATCAAGGTGCGTCCGCCAGCAATCGCATGACCGAGCTGCGCAGCAATGTGAGCAACTTGATGACCGCCGCGTTCGATAAACAAAGTGCCAGCGTGATCCGCCAGCCAGCCAATCAGTGGCCACTCGCGCACATCCGTTTTTGCCAAAAAACCAATCTCGCCCTGCGCACCGATGACCGGAATATCCAGCCACGAGATATGGTTACTGACCAACAGCGCATTGGCGCGATCTGCCCGTTCATGCGCACTTCCACCTCCAGCACCTGACACAAGCGTTCGTGCCACCAGCGGATGAATTGCGCGACCCAAAGTGGACGCCGTCCGCTGCGCTGGTGCACTGCGACCACCACTGCGACAATGCTGCCGTCAGTAAATGCGTCCCGACCCGCAATCCGCGCCATAACGCAGTCATCGCGCCGGCACTCAATGTTGTGCGTCCGCTCAAAAAAGTGGCGAGAAAAGCTGGCGTTAATGTCATCAACGTTCAGCAAAATCAATACATCAGCGACACCAAAATCAGCGTCACGACACGGCTCGCCGCACACTTTCGCGCCAAGTCGCAGATAGGTTCGCAGCAATGGTGGCAGCGGCGCATCTAAATTGTCGTCAGTAAAAGGTGGCGTTTGCAGCGGAATATGCGGTGTTACGCGCAAGGTTTCTGGCGCTAAAGCATGTCGCCGCAACCGATTCATGATTGCGGCAGCTTGTAAATCGTTATCACCGAGTGGAATACTGGCGCAACCGAATAGATAATCAAAGCTATGCAAATGAATAAATGCCGCTAATCCAGACCATAATACGGCAATTGCTGCGCCTTGACGAAAATCCGGTGCAATACAAGTACGCCCAACTTCTAATAAGCGTCCATGCAATTGGCGAATTGCGTTTAATTCAAATTCAGTTTCAGAATAAAATTGTCCTAATCGCGCTGCCTGATGATCGCTTAATAAACGAGTGCAACCGACAATACGCCCAGTATTGGCTTCGCGCACCAGCAAATGTTGGCAATAGGCATCAAACTCATCGACATCATGCCCAAGATTACCGTGAAGATTTGCACCCATTTCTTCGGCAAAAACGCGATAACGTAAGGCTTGGGCATCGCGCACATCTTGTGCGGATGATGCGAGTTCAACAAATAAACGCTCGCCACGCGGCGCTGTGAATGCTAAAGCAGATGCAACCATTACGAACCCTCATCAACGCTTCATTTTAGGTGACGAGAGATATTAGATTGTGATGATTGCGAATGTATGAGCGGATGGTGACAACTTGATGAATCAAAATTAAAAAGTCGTCGTAATCTGCGTCATACCGCAATGCAGCATGACGCAATCACTGTAGAAAATCAGAGCGGTGTTGCCGTGATTTCTAATAACACTTCATCGGGATTCACTGCATCGCCTTTAATGACATAAAGCGCCGTTACCGTGCCACTAATTGGCGCTTGAATTTCGGTTTCCATCTTCATCGCTTCCGTTACCAATAGCGGTTGTCCAGCCGTCACACAATCACCTTCTTTAATTAACACATCAACGATATTGCCCGGCATTGACGTTGCTACATGACCGGGTTGACTCGGTTTCGGACGCTTGCCCGCAATGGCTTTTTTAACTGCGCCCTGAGTACCGCCAGTCAATACCAATTCATCCAGTGTTTCGACGACAACTTCTTCTGGTATATCGTCAATGGTGAAATAAAAATGCCGATCAGCCTGACTTTTATGACCGCTGCCCGTGACTTTAACGTGATACGTTTCTCCGTGTACGGAGATATTAAATTCTGTTGGCGCAGTGCGTATTTCACTTTGAGTTGGTAATGGCTCCAATAATTCTGGTTGCAATGTACCAGCAGCACGTTGTTCCAGAAAAATGCGCCCAATTTCAGGGAACATTGCATAAGTCAGCGTGTCTTCATCAGATTGTGCCAATTCGCCAATATCATGGCGCAAGCGTTCTAATTCCGGTTTTAATAAATCTGCCGGACGACATTCAATCAAATCTTCATTGCCGATCGCCTGTTGTTGCAATGTCGGATTCACTGCTGCTGGCGCACGTCCATAACGTCCTTGCAAATACAGTTTTACTTCGTTCGTAATCGTCTGATAACGCTTATCGGTTAAAACATTTAATACCGCTTGCGTCCCGACAATTTGCGAAGTGGGTGTCACCAGTGGCGGATAACCAAGGTCTTTGCGGACGCGGGGAATTTCTTCCAATACTGCGCTCATCCGCTCCAGCGAATTCTGTTCTTTCAATTGATTGGCGAGATTGGAAATCATGCCGCCGGGAACTTGATTCACTTGTACGCGGGTATCAACGCCAGTGAATTCACTCTCGAATTGATGGTATTTTTTGCGCACTTGATAAAAATACAGCCCAATTTCTTGAACAGCTTCTAAATTCAAACCAGTGTCGTATTCAGTGCCGCGCAACGCAGCAATTAAACTTTCAGTCGGTGGATGTGAAGTACCTCCAGCCATTGAAGAAATCGCAGTATCCAAACCATCACAGCCATTTTCAATGGCTTTCAAATGACACATATCCGCCAAGCCAGAAGTCGCGTGAGAATGCAAATGCAGCGGCAAATCAACGTGATCTTTTAAGGCTTTCACCAATTCAGCGGTCACATACGGCGTTAATAATCCCGCCATATCTTTAACGGCAATTGAATCGCAACCCATCGCTGCTAATTCACGCCCCATTGCCACAAAACCAGCGACATTATGCACCGGACTAACGGTATAACAAATCGTGCCCTGCGCATGTTTTCCTGCCGCTTTGGTGGCTTCAATTGCTGTTTGCAAATTCCGCAAATCATTCAACGCATCAAAGATGCGAAAAACATCCATCCCATTCGCAGCAGCGCGAGCAATAAATGCCCGCACCACGTCATCAGAATAATGGCGATAACCGAGCAAATTTTGCCCGCGCAATAACATTTGCAAGCGCGTATTCGGTAATGCGTCACGCAATTTGCGCAAACGTTCCCACGGGTCTTCTTTTAAGAACCGCACACAGGCATCAAAGGTTGCGCCGCCCCAACATTCTAATGACCAATAACCAATAGCATCGAGTTTGGCGCAAATAGGCAGCATATCTTCGGTGCGCATCCGCGTCGCATGGAGTGATTGATGGGCATCGCGTAAAACGACATCGGTAAGTTTGATTTTCGGCATGATTTAACTTAACTCAGTGTGTTAATTGAATGTGTGATGTAAATTACAAACCAGCATGAGCAGCAATTGCCGCAGCTAATACCGCCGCAACATCTTCACGGCGACGCTTGGTTGAATACTCCAGCAATTCAGGGTGCATTTCTAAAAAACTGGTATTAAAACTGCCAGAGCGAAAGTCAGGATGACGCAGAATTTCCTGATAAAACGGAATAGTTGTTTTCACGCCGTATACGCCAATATCGCGCAAAGCACGATGTCCACGACTGACGACATCATCCCAATTTAATGCCCATACAATCACTTTTGCCAGCATCGAATCATAATGCGGCGGAATAGTATAACCAGTATAAATCGCGCCATCAGTGCGCACACCGGGACCGCCGGGCGCGTAATAACGCGAAATGCGCCCGAAGCTCGGTAAAAAGTTATTTTTTGGGTCTTCGGCATTGATACGGAATTGCATTGCAAAACCGCGTCGTTGAATTTCATGCTGTTTGAATCGCAGTGGGAATCCGGCAGCAATTCGAATTTGTTCTTCGACTAAATCAACGCCGGTAATGGTTTCAGTAATGGTGTGTTCAACCTGAATGCGCGTGTTCATTTCCATGAAATAAAACCGCCCATCAACATCACGCAGGAATTCAATGGTTCCCGCATTGGTATAACCAACCGCCCGCGCTGCTAATACTGCCAGTCCACCAACGTATTGCCGTTCTGCTTCATCAATCTGCGGCGATGGCGCAATTTCAATTAACTTTTGATTGCGGCGTTGAATAGAACAATCGCGTTCGTATAAATGAATGCAATTGCCGTGATGGTCGGCCAAAATTTGCACTTCAATATGCTTCGGATTCACCACGCATTTCTCTAAAAACACCTCGGCACGTCCGAATGCTTTAGTCGCTTCCGAAATGACGCGCTCATAATTGTGGCGCAGTGCTTCGGCATCATCGCAGCGCCGAATGCCGCGCCCACCGCCGCCGGAAGTGGCTTTGAGCATCACTGGATAGCCGATTTCAGCCGCGCAGTGCAGCGCCTCGTCGATATTTTCCAGATTGCCGGGGCTGCCGGGCGTGACCGGAACGCCCGCTTTTTGCATCGCCAAACGCGCCTCGGTTTTATCGCCCATCCGCGCAATCACCTCGGCAGTCGGACCGATAAATGTCAGCCCGCGTCGCACACAAGCCCTTGCCAACTCTGGATTTTCTGACAAAAATCCGTAGCCCGGATGCACGGCATCGCAGCCAGTCGCCAACGCCAAATTGACGATATTGTGAACATTGAGATAACCGGCCAACGGATCGCTGCCGAGGCTATAGGCTTCATCCGCTTTTTTGACATGAAGTGAATGACGATCTGCTTCGGCATAAATTGCCGCCGAACGAATACCCATTTCAGCGCAGGCGCGAATGACGCGCACCGCAATTTCGCCGCGATTGGCGATTAAAATTTTACGCAGCATTGATGTTTAAGCCCTTAAATAACTCAATTAACATGCAGTGAATAGTGAATACGCAGAATATGTTGCTGCGCAACAATATCGCTGATTGAATGATTTCTGTAAAGCAATCGGAATGCTCAGTCACAAAGCGTTGATGGAATTTCATAACAATGCGCCACCCGTCGCCCAATGCCGGTAAATAATTGATACGCAAGCGTTTCGCTGGCAGCAGCAACCGCATTGGCAGCAACCGTTGTGCCCCATAATTCCACTGGAGCGCCGACGTGAGCATCAATAATTTCAGTTAAATCAACGGTAATCATGTCCATTGACACCCGCCCAATCAACCGCGTCATTTGCCCGTTGACCGCCACCGGTGTTCCAGTCGGCGCGTGGCGCGGATAACCATCGGCATAGCCAATCGCCACCACACCCACGCGCATTGGATGCTCGCTCACAAAGCGCCCGCCATAACCCACCGGCTCGCCCGCCGGCAAATTCCGTATTGCAATCAATGCTGATTCGAGTGTCATCGCCGGACACAGCGCCGTCGCCAACGGATGCGCCTCGGCAAATGGCGACGCGCCGTAAAGCATTAAACCGGGGCGCGTCCATTCAACATGCGCATTTGAATACGCGAGAATAGCAGCTGAATTGGCTAAACTGCGCGGAATTGCCAGACCTGATAATGTTTTTTCAAATACCGCAATTTGCTGCGTGGTATACGGTAAATTCGGTTCATCGGCACGCGCAAAATGACTCATTGCAACTAATTCGCCGACATGAGGACATGCGCGTAATTCCGCATAAACTCGATTAAAATCAGATGGTTCAAAACCAACGCGGTGCATTCCAGAATCGATTTTAATCCAACAATTTAGTTTTTGAAGTGGACGCGCAGCTAATAACCACGCCAATTGCTCTTGGCAATGAACGACCACACTTAATTCAGCTCGATCTACGAGCGCCAATTCATTGGCATTAAATACGCCTTCCAGTAAAACAATTGGTTGCGTGATTCCTGCGTCGCGCAATTCCATTGCTTCATCAATACAAGCAACCGCAAAGCCATCCGCAATATCAGCCAATGTCTGCGCCACCATCACTGCGCCATGCCCATAAGCATTGGCTTTAACAACCGCCAATACTTTTGAATACGGCGCTAATTGTTTGGCGTAACGATAATTGTGACGAATAGCATCCAGATGAATGCGAGCGCGAAGTGGACGAGCGGAAGATGTCATGGATAGATTTCGTATTCAAAGTGGTGATTGACGTTCAGGCAATTGCGGTGCTGGCAATACCCGATGAATCAAGATATTTAACATCCGCATTGTCGCTGCAATTGCCGCAAAAACCTGATTTGCATGAACGCCACGAGTGCGCAATTCACCTTGTTCAGTATTCCAGCTAATACTGCATTCAGTTAACGCATCTGTGCGCCCACCTTTTGGAATTCGCACCTCATAATTCATTAATGTCGGCAAAGTTAAACCACGCCGTTTCACCACTTTAGACAACGCATTCACAAACGCATCAAAACCACCATTGCCCGCGCCAACTGCGGTATAAATCTCATCATCAATACGCAAACGAATACTCGCAGTTGATTCCAAATCCAGCGTTGATGCCACTGCGCAAGCCAATAGTTCGGCGTGATTGTGATCTTTGCTTTCCAACACTTCAGCGATAATAAACGGTAAATCTTCTAGCGTGATCGACTTTTTTGAATCACCCAATTCGATAATACGCTTTAAGACTTTACGTTGATTCTCTTCTGATAAATCAATATCAAGCCGCTCTAAATTCTTTGCTAGTGATGCTTTACCCGCCAACTTGCCCAGTGCGTAATTGCGTCGCCGTGCAAAACGTTCTGGCGATAAACGACTATGATAAAGACTGCCTTTTTTATCACCGTCAGCATGAATGCCAGCGGTTTGGGTAAATACATCTGCGCCAACAATAGGTGCATTATCAGCAATGCGTTTACCAGAAAAGTATTCGACTAACTCACTCACCCGCGCCAAGTGTGTTTCATCAATTCCAATTTCAAAACCGAGTTGATCGCGCAAATTAACTGCGACTTCTGCCAATGACGCATTACCAGCACGTTCCCCTAAACAATTCACCGTACAATGCACTGCCGCAGCGCCTGCTTGCGCAGCAGCGAGTACGTTAGCAGTTGCCAATCCGTAATCGTTATGCGGATGAAAATCGAATTGCAATGTGGGAAACCTTGCAACCATATCGGAAACCGCTGCAAATACGCGATCTGGCGTCATTACGCCGAGCGTATCCGGCAACATAAAATGACCAATTCTGCAATCGGTTAATTGCGCTACTAATGAAAAAACATAATGCGGATTATCCCGATAACCATTTGACCAATCTTCTAAATACAGATTAACCGCCAATCCATACTGCTGCGCTAATGCGATATTTTCACGCACATCAGCAATGTGTTGATCAAGCGTTTTACCTAATTGACCGTGACAATGTTTTTCACTGCCTTTTGCCAATAAGTTAATCACTTGTCCACCAGCGTTGCGAATCCACTCCACGCTTAAACCATGATCGACAAATCCTAATACTTCCACACGATTTGCTAATCCGCGTTCACTCGCCCACGCAATGATTCGCGCTACTGCATCTGCTTCTCCAGATGACACTCGCGCCGAAGCAACTTCAATACGATCAACGCGCACTAATTCCAATAATGCTTTGGCAATGTTCACTTTTTCATCTGGTGAAAACGATACGCCTTGCGTTTGTTCGCCGTCGCGCAGCGTTGTATCCATAATGCGCACATAGCGGCTTGTTTCAGTCATTATATTCAGTTCTCTTTTCTTCAATGTCATTCAAAAGTGCAATCAAACTTTTGCCAACTGCCAAAGCAAGATTGATGTTTTGATTGTTGGATTGCACAGCGCAATCCAACAAAATACGATTAACGTGTCGTTGGTGATAACGCCTCTTCTAAATGCGCTTTCACTGCATCAACAGTCGCTGCTAATTCAATGCAGCGGCTTTCTTTTTCCATTAAGCCTTGTAATGATGAAGGTAATGGCGCTTCTCGTCCGATTGCATTCTGTACTGCATCATTAAATTTAGCGGGATGCGCAGTTGCTAAACACACACAATTGGATTGATTTTGTGCTGCATGAACACCAACCGCAGTGTGCGGACAGAGAATATAACCGCTTGCTGCTTCTGTTGCTTGAATTTGCGCTAATGTTTCAACATCACTCGCTGCCTTTGCATCAAAATCAATTCGTACCTGCGCCTGATGTGCGGCGTCAACAGTTAATTGACCAGTCGTTTGCAAATCAGCGAGTAAAGCACGGATTTGTGCGGCGTCACCATCGTATAGAAAATATAAATAACGCTCGAAATTTGATGCAATTTGAATATCCATCGCGGGGCTGAGTGTTTGATAAACCGTATCGCCAACAGCATAAATTCCAGTATTCACAAAGCGCGTTAGAATATCATTGCGATTGGTGGCGATGATTAACCGATCAATAGGTAAACCCATGCGTTTAGCGAGATAACCAGCGAAAACATCACCGAAATTTCCAGTCGGTACGGCAAAACTAATTTGCTGCGTTGAATCGCCGCCAGTCATTCGTCCCCACGCATAAAAATAATACACGGTTTGCGCTAAAATTCGTGCCCAGTTAATCGAATTGACTGCGCCGAGTTGATACGCTGATTTGAATGATAAATCATTAAACAGTGCTTTAACGATGTTTTGTGCATCATCAAAAGTTCCGCGCACAGCAATGTTGTGTACATTTGCATCTAATACGGTAGTCATTTGTCGCTCTTGAATGGGCGAAACACGACCTTTAGGATGCAGAATAAAAATCTGAATACCGGATTTGCCGCGCACTCCATCAATTGCTGCGGAACCAGTATCACCAGATGTTGCACCCACGATATTGAGTTGTCCGCCGTCTCGTGCCAATAAATACTCGAATAGATTGCCGAGGAATTGCAGTGCGACATCTTTGAATGCTGCGGTCGGACCGTGAAATAATTCTAGGATATTGAGATCACCAGCCTTAATTACCGGAGTTATTTCGGGATGTGTAAAACTCGAATAGGCGCTTTCAATAAGTATTTTTAATTCATGGCGCGGGATTTCATTGCCAACAAATGGTGTCATTATTTCCAGTGCCAAATCCTGAAACCGCAGCGCCGACCATGCCCGCAATGTTGGCGGGTCAATCTGTGGAATTTCTGCCGGTACGAGCAATCCGCCGTCGCTGGCGAGTCCCATCATTACTGCGTCGGTAAAACCAATGGGAGCGATGCCGCCCCGTGTGCTTAGATAGTGCATTCTGTTCTCGACTGAATTGAAGATGATTGTGGGTATTTTATACGATGATGAGCAAAAAAGTCGGTTATCTTTTCTGATGCCGTGCTGCTCTAAAACCCAAAACGTCTTGACTTGCTCGCATCAATACTCGCAATCTAAGAGGTAACGCAGATAGTTTAACCTCGATGTTGATGAAATGGTGCACATAATTTTTTGCGTACTTTAAGTAATTTTTAACACCTTGTTCTTTTTGAATCAAGTGGTTTAAATTATAAATGCGGTAACATTGTAAGTATAGGAATATGACATGCCTATTTCGTGGAATGAAATTAAAGATCGGGCGTTGAAATTCTCACAAGAATGGGCAACTGAATGCGCTGAAGATGCGGAAGGTAAATCATTTCTCGATGATTTTTTTCGGATATTTGGTGTGCCGCGTCGTCGCGTTGCCAGTTTTGAACAGCGGGTAAATAAAGCTGATGGGCGCAGCGGTTATATTGATTTAATCTGGAAAGGCGTTTTATTGATTGAACAAAAATCGCGGGGCAAAGATTTGTCTCGTGCCTATGCGCAAGCGATTGATTATTTTTCTGGATTAAAAGATTGTGATTTGCCGCGTTATTTATTGGTTTGTAACTTTTCCCATTTCCGTTTATACGATCTCGAAGCGGCTACTCGGCACGAATTCGCGTTGGCTGAATTACATCAAAACGTGCATCTTTTTGGATTTATTGCCGGTTATAAAACCACTGCGTACCAAGAACAAGACCCAGTCAATATTCGCGCTGCGGAGGCAATGGGTAAACTTCACAATACAATGCAAACCATTGGTTATGCCGGCGCTGAAGTTGAAATCTATTTGATGCGTTTGGTGTTTTGTTTATTCGCTGATGCGACTAGCATTTTTGAGGTGAATCAATTTCGTGATTTAATTGCCAATCGCACTGCGGAAGATGGACATGATCTCGCGCAGTGGTTGGATCATTTGTTTCAGGTGTTGAATACACCAGAAACCCAACGGTTGACAACTTTAGATGAACAACTTGCGGCATTTCCTTATATCAATGGACGATTATTTGAAAAGCGGTTAAATACGGCAGCATTTAATGAGGCAATGCGTGAGCAATTATTAGCTTGTTGTCGGTTGAATTGGCGCGATATTTCACCAGCCATTTTTGGCGCGTTATTTCAATCAGTGAAAAGCAAAGAACAACGCCGCGCTGCTGGTGAGCATTACACCAGCGAGCAGAACATTTTGAAATTGATTCGTCCGTTATTTTTGGATGCGCTGCATACAGAATTAACGCAAATCGGCAAGCAAAAAATTAAACTGTTTGCGTTTCAGCAAAAACTGGCAGCACTCACTTTTCTTGATCCTGCCTGTGGTTGCGGCAATTTTTTAGTGGTCGCTTATCGAGAATTGCGGTTATTGGAATTGGAAGTTTTGAAACGGTTATTTGGTCGAACACATGACCTTGCGATTGGCGTCGGTGAATTCAATGTTTGGTGCAATGTGCAACAGTTTTATGGCATTGAAGTTGAAGAATTTCCGGCACAAATTGCACAAACTGCGCTGTGGTTAACCGATCATCAAATGAATATGGAAGTGTCAAAAGCATTGGGCGTATATTACAAACGCATTCCATTGAAGCAAACGCCAGTTATTCATCATGGGAATGCGTTGCAAGTGGATTGGCGCGAGTTAATTGAACCCAGCAAATTAAACTTTATTTTTGGCAATCCGCCATTTGTGGGTAAAAATTATCAGACAACGCAACAAAAGCAGGATGTAGTGAGCGTTTTTTGCGATGTTAAAAGCGTCGGCAATTTAGATTATGTAACGGCATGGTTTCGCAAAGCCACTGATTACATGGTAGAAAATCGCCAGATTAAAACAGCATTTGTGTCTACCAGTTCGATTACGCAAGGCGAACAAGTCGGTGTTTTGTGGGGTGATTTATTGCGGCGTGGTATTAAAATTCATTTTGCGCATCGTACTTTTCAATGGACAAATGAGGCAACAGGTCTGGCAGCAGTGCATTGTGTTATTGTGGGTTTTGCTTTGCACGATGTAGAAAAAAAGCCGCTGTTTAATGATGACAATGGCAAGGCTAAACTTGTTGCCGAAGTTAGTAATATCAATCCGTATTTAATCGCAGCGCCCGACGTTGTGTTAACGACACGTTCTAAACCGCTGTTTGCTGCACCATCAATTATGTTTGGTTCAATGCCAAATGATGGTGGTTTTTTATTACTTTCAACGCAGGATAAAGAAGAACTTTTACGCCGAGAACCAAGAGCTGAGAACTGGATTAGAAAGTTTTTGGGCAGTGAAGAATTTATTAACAATCAAGAACGTTATTGCTTGTGGTTAGTTGAAATTAGTCCAAGTGAACTACGGACAATGCCTGCGGTTTTAGAGCGTGTTAATAAAGTACGCGCCGTTCGATTATCTAGTAAACGCCCCACAACTCAGGCACTTGCCAAATATCCAACTTTATTCAGCGAAATCCGCCAGCCGCAGCAATCTTATTTATTGATTCCTCGCGTTTCATCGGAAACCCGCAATTATATTCCAATTGGTTATGTAAACAGTAAGGTAATTTGCGGCGATGCAAATTTAATGATTGTTGACGCAACGCTTTATCATTTTGGCGTATTATCTTCGGTAATGCACATGGCATGGACTCGCGCTGTGGCTGGTCGTCTTGAAAGTCGTTATCGCTATTCGGCGGGGATTGTTTACAATAACTTTCCGTGGCCAGCAAACATCGCAGAATCGCAACGCAACGCTATTGAAGCTGCGGCGCAAAAGGTGTTAGATGCACGCGCAAAATTTCCTGATCAATCCTTTGCTGATTTATATGACGCATTAGCAATGCCGCCATTATTAAAGAAAGCGCATCAGGCATTAGATCGCGTTGTAGACGCAGCTTATTCCGCACAAAAACTAAATCATGAGCAAGAGCGCGTGGCGTTATTATTTGGTCTTTATCAACAACTCACGACACCATTGGTCATTGAAACTGCGCCAACAATAAAACGTTCACGCTCGCGTAAAAATTCAACGACAAAATAAATAGGAATTGCGCTCCATGACCACACCGTTAATTACTTGTGATAATTGCACTGCTGCCTGTTGTCGTTTAGAAGTGCTGTGTTTAACTGATACGGGCGTTCCATCGCGTTTTACTATCCGTGATCGCTGGGGCGGAATTGTGATGGAGCGGTTAAATGATGGCTGGTGCGCGGCGCTTGATCGTGACACATTGCGTTGCCGTATTTATGAACAACGCCCGCTGGTGTGTCGTGAATTTGAAATGGGCGGTATAGATTGTTTAATTGAGCGCGGGAATTAACCATTGAATGCTTCTATTTTGATGAATTACGGAGTTTAATATGGCTGCGGTTTCTATTCAGTTACCAGATGAAATTAGCCAGCGTTTGCAACAGTTAGCGGAATTGACTGGGCGCACTCCAACCGATTATATGGTTGAAGCAATCCGCGAGCATCTTGATGATATTGAAGATGTATATGTTGCAGAACAGCGATTGATTGAAAATCATGCTGGGCGCAGTAAGACCTATACACTTGATGAAGTGGAGTGCGATCTTGGTTTGGCGGATTGAATTAGACGATGCTGCAAAGAAAGATTTGGCAAAACTTGATAAACCAATTGCTAAACGTATCACGACATTTTTACGCGAACGTGTTGCAATGTTGGACGATCCACGCAGTATTGGAGCTGCGCTTCACGGTTCAAAATGAGGTGAGTTTTGGAAATATCGTGTCGGAGATTACCGGGTGATTTGTCGCATTGAAAATAATGCAGTGCGGGTTTTTGTTGTAAAAATCGGTAATCGCCGCGAGGTCTATCGATGCTGACTGAGTAAAGTATTTGTTTGTCGTATTTTATATGATCATATTCCGTTAATTTCACCAAGCGAGATCACTCATGGCGCAACAATTAATTAAGGTTCCACCGACTAAAAACACGCTGCTGAAATTAAAAAAGCAGGTTAAATTTCTGGAAGAAGGGCATGATTTATTAGAACGCAAGCGTGAGTTATTAACGCGCTTGGTGTATGAACGCATCGGCGAATATCGGCGGTTGCGGGAAACGGCGCAGCAAGCATTAGCTGAGGCTTATCAATCACTTGCGGTGACGCATCTGCGGCTTGGCGGACGCGGAATGTATCAGGCGACGCTCGGCGCACAACCGGCGCTAACGGTGAATATCCTGCCACGGCGGGCGCTCGGCGTTGAATATCCGGCTGTCACCAGTGAACGTATCGCTTTGAAACCAATCGGTTTATTGGGAACTGGTGTGGGTTTTGATACCACGCGCAACATGCTCGCTGATGCTGCCGTGTTGCTGGCGCGACTTGCCGAGGTGGAAATTGCGCTGCATCGCTTGCTTGACGAACAACGCAAAGCACAAAAGCGCGTCAACGCACTGAAATACAACATTATTCCGCGTTATCGTCGCACCATTCATTTCATTCAATCGTCGCTGGAAGAGGAAGAACGCAACACCTTGTTTCAAGTCAAGTTATTGCGGCAACGCGCCAGCGCCTGATTCAAAAAAAACCCTCTTCACCAGTGGCAAAGAGGGTTCGCATAAAAAGCAAATTTCCTATTTATTCAGAAACATATACTTCAACACGCCGATTTTGACTGCGCCCAGCGGCAGTCGCATTGTCTGCAAGTGGACGCGCCGAACCGATGCCTTCCGCCGTCAGTCGCACTGCATCCACGCCTCGCGCTATTAACGCCTGTTTTACTGCTTCAGCGCGTTGTTGCGACAGCGTTTTATTCAATTCGTCATTGCCGCTGCGATCAGTGTGTCCTTCAACCCGCACCGTCAACGTTGGTTGCTCTTTCAATAATTCCGCAATCCGCGTCACGCTCGGCAATTCACCGCCCAGCAACGTCGCCTGTCCCGGCTGAAACCGCACCTCGTTTTCATTCAAGCGCAGCAACAAGCCGTGTGGCGTGTAAGTCGCGCCCAGTGCCGCAAATCCCTCATATAACGACCGCAACCGATTCAACGCTTGTTCCGTTTCCGCACACGCAACTTGCGTCGTAGTTGCGGCTACGGATTCGGTCGCTGGCGCAGATAAAACTGCCGTTGTTTCAACCGGTTGAGCTGGCACTGCCGCAGTTGGTGCGGTTTGTAATTCATGCTCCACCGTCGCCAACTGCTGTTTGGTCGCTGCCAACGTATCGGTCAACGCTTGCACTGCATCCTGATGTTTTTGCAGCAATTCCTCACGTTCTTGCTGCGCCGCTGCCTGCTGCGTTTTCAACGCAGCAAGCTGTTCACTTTGCGCATCAAAAATGGCCTGTTGGCGCAACCGCTGGCGCTCATTCTCCGCCAGCTCGTCAACGGTGCTTGCAGCCTGCGTTTTCATCTGCGCCAGCGCGACTTGCGCGTCCTCAAATTGCTGCGTCAATTCAGCAAGTTTCTGCGTTGCCGTTTCCGCAGCAACCGCATCTTCTGCTGCCTGCGTCTTCATCTGCGCCAGCGCGATCTGCGCATCATCAAACTGCTGTTTTACCTCAGCAAATTGTTCACGCGCTGTCGTCGTTTCAGTCCGCGCTGCATCCAACTGGGATTGCACTTCTTCCAATCGCAACTGCACTTCCGCCAACTGATCGGTCAATTCCTGATGATCTTCAGCAATCGTTTCGCTCGGCGGCAACACGCCAGCGGCCTGCGCCATTTGCAGCATTTCCGCATCCAACGGCGTGGTTCGCGCCAGCGTCACCCGCTCATTAAGATGATGTTCTAATTCAGTAATTCGCGCTTGATGCTCGGCAGTGACGGCAACAATGGATTCGCGCATCTGATCAAATTTAGATTGCACATCAACGGCTTGCGCCTTTGCTTCTCGGTATAACATTTCAATTTCATTGCGAGCGATGGTTTGACGTTCCAACTCACTGCGGACTTGCACGGTTTTTTCCTGTTCAGCGGCGAGTGCAGCGGCATGAGCGGCAGTTGCGTTTCGAGTTTCTGCGCAGTTTCGGTTTGCGCCGCAGTTGCAGCGGCAAGTCGTTGTGCGAGATCAGCTTTATCCTGTTTATTCCGCGTCTCCAGCGTCAAAATGGCGGACCGAATGGCATCCTGACCATCTTCCGGTTGCAGCGGGCGCGTTTCGCCAGCTTTGATCCAGCTCACGGTTTGCGCGATATAAGTTTCTTTTTGTGACAAGCGCGTTTGCAACGTGCCGTCGTACCAATCGTATAAAACGTACACGCCGATCAATGCGAGTAATAAAAACAGTGCAGTAGACTTCCAAAATGAGGTGTTGGCATCAGACATTGTTTAATTCCTGTGGTGGTGTGAATGGCAATTATCCGGCATTTATCTGATGCGATTTTTGCAAAAAACACTTTCGCGTCACGATGGCACAACGACATCTTCAGGCAGCATTCCGTCCCACTCAATCACGATCTCAGGAAGAATGCCGATGGGCGTGGTGCCAATCAGCTCCTGCACTTCCGGCTTGCCATAAACCCCCTGTTGTAATTGATAAACCATCAACATCCGCGATTCAGGATCAACCAACCAATACTCGCGGACACCCGTCGTTTCATAAATCCGCCGTTTGGCGATGTGGTCACGCGCTGCCGTGCCCGGCGATAACACTTCCACCACCCAATCTGGTGCACCGCGCACTGCCTGCTGCTCAATTTTGTGCGGATCGCACACGATAAACACATCTGGCTGCAAGACAGTAGTGATTTGTTCATTGGTTTCATTGGCTTGCGGAAACAACACATCAACTGGCGCTATAAACCTGACAAGATTTGCTTTTTAACGCTTCCTTGATTTGCGTGGCGATGCCTAATGCCAAACGTTGATGATTGATGCTGGGTGCTGGTGCCATGGCGTAAACCTTTCCCTCAAAAAGTTCGTAACGTGGAAAATCCGGCCAAGTTTGATAGTCAGCGTAAGTCACAAATGAAGATTGCGATTGTGCGTGTGCCATAAAAAAGACCTCATGTTGGAGTGCGATGGTGACGCTGCATCAGGTGCGTTAGCGATTAGTTTAGTAAAAATGCCGTTTCGCATGTCATCGCCTCCGCTGCGCGAATTTTGTGCACCTGCAACATAAACCAATTCCCTCAGCGAGATTTCGGGATATAGTTATCAGGTTTGCGCTGATCCCGCCGGATTGCTATGTGGTGACGGGATCATTCTTTCCATTGATTGCGGAATAAGACCGATGTCGCAGAAAAGTATGGTTACGCTCGACGGTAATGAAGCTACCGCCTACGTTGCGCATTTGACCAGTGAAGTCATTGTTATTTACCCCATTACGCCGTCTTCCAATATGGGCGAATGGTCTGATGAATGGTCAGCTCAAGGCGTGAAAAATCTGTGGGGCACAGTGCCCGATGTCGTTGAAATGCAAAGTGAAGCTGGCGCAGTTGGCGCCCTTCACGGTGCACTGCAAACCGGTTCACTGTCCACCACCTTTACGGCCTCGCAAGGGCTGCTGTTAATGATCCCGAACATGTACAAAATCGCTGGCGAATTGTCGCCGACGGTGTTTCATGTTTCAGCGCGAGCGTTAGCAGCCCAAGGCTTGTCGATTTTCGGCGATCACTCTGACGTGATGGCATGTCGCAGCACCGGTTACGCGATGTTGTGCTCGGCTTCGGTGCAGGAAGCGATGGATTTCGCGTTGATCGCGCAGATCGCCACGCTGGAAAGCCGCATCCCGTTTCTGCATTTCTTCGACGGTTTCCGCACTTCACACGAAGTCGCCAAAGTCGAACGCTGCCGGTGGAAGTGATTCGCACCTTGATCAATGACGATTTGGTCAAAGCCTGCCGTGATCGCGCCCTCAATCCAGATCGCCCAATTCTGCGCGGCACCTCGCAAAATCCCGACGTGTATTTCCAAGGCCGCGAAACCGTTAACAGTTTTTACACTGCGACGCCCGGCATCGTGCAAGGCGCGATGGATCGCTTTGCCGAGCTGACTGGGCGGCAATACGGCTTGTTTGAGTACGAAGGCGCAGCGGATGCCGAGCGCGTCATTCTGCTGATGGGTTCGGGCATCGGCGCAGTACAGGAAACAGTTGAACACCTCATCGCTCGCGGCGAGAAAGTTGGCTTGATTAAAGCGCGATTGTTCCGTCCGTTTGCTCCTGATGCGTTGCTGGCAGCATTGCCCGCTAGCGTGACGCGGCTAGCAGTGTTGGATCGCACCAAGGAACCCGGCGCAGATGGCGAACCGCTTTATAAAGATGTGTTGACTGCGCTGGCGCAGGCACACGCGACCGACCGGCTGGCAACGATGCCCCGCGTGATTGGCGGACGTTACGGCATGGGTTCCAAAGAATTCACGCCCGCAATGGTCAAGGGCGTGTTCGACGAGCTGGCGCTGGCGCAACCGCGCACCCAGTTCACCGTCGGCATCATCGACGACGTGACCCAGCTCAGTTTGTCGTGGGATGCGCATTTCAAGTCGGATGCGACCATCGGCGTCACTGCCTGCGTGTTCTACGGTCTTGGTTCTGACGGCACGGTGTCGGCCAATAAAAACTCAATCAAAATCATCGCTGAAGAAACCGACAACTACGGTCAGGGTTATTTCGAGTACGACTCGAAAAAAGCCGGCGCGATGACCATCAGCCATCTGCGCTTTGGACCGCGTCCGATTCGCAGCACCTATTTGGTCGGCAACGATGAAGCCAGCTTTGTCGCCTGTCACCAGCCGACCTTTATCACGCGCTACGACATGCTGGATAAAGCCAAGGAAGGCGCAGTCTTCCTGCTGAATTCCGCCACGCCAGCCGCGCAGATTTGGGATGAACTGCCGCGCAAGATGCAGCAGACGTGATCGAGAAAGCGATTCAGTTTTACGTCATTGATGCTTACGGCATTGCTGCTGCGACCGGCATGGGACGGCGCATCAATACCATCATGCAGACCTGCTTCTTTGCCATTTCCGGCGTGCTGCCGAAAGACGAAGCGATTGAAAAGATTAAATATGCCGTCAAAAAAACCTACGGCAAAAAAGGTCAGGCGCTGCTGGATCGCAACTATCAAGCGATTGACGCGACGCTCGCCGGACTGCATCAAGTCACCATTCCCGGCACTGTCACCAGCACCTTTGATCGCGGTTTGACCGTGCCAGCGGATGCGCCGGAGTTTGTGCAGAAAGTCACGGCAACGCTGCTGGGCGGATACGGCGACAGTTTGCCAGTCAGTTTGATGCCTGCTGATGGCACTTGGCCGACCGGAACCACCAAGTTTGAGAAGCGCAATTTGGCGCTGGCGCTGCCGCAGTGGGATGAAACGCTGTGTTCCCAGTGCGGCAAATGTCCGATGGTGTGCCCTCACGCAGCGATTCGCGCCAAGGTGTATCCCGCTGCGGCGTTGAAAATGCGCCAGCCGGTTTCCGTCACGCGACGATCAAAGGCAAGGATTTTCCTGAAGGTTATCAAGTCAGTTATCAGATCGCGCCGGACGATTGCACCGGCTGCGGACTGTGCGTGGATGTTGCCCGATTCGTGATCGCGCCGATCCGACGCGCAAGGCATTGAATATGGTCGATGCGCCGCTGATTCACGCTGCCGAGCAAACCAGTTGGGATTTCTTCCTGACGCTGCCGGAATACGACCGCACCAGTTGGATGCCAGCAAAATCAAGCACGCGATGATGATGCAGCCGTTGTTTGAATTTCCGGCGCGTGTGTCGGTTGCGGCGAAACGCCTTACGTCAAATTGGCGACGCAGTTGTTTGGCGACCGATGCTGATTGCCAACGCCACTGGCTGCTCGTCGATTTACGGCGGCAATTTGCCAACCACGCCGTACACCACCAATCCAGAAGGACGCGGGCCAAGCTGGTGTAACTCGTTGTTTGAAGACAATGCCGAGTTCGGGCTGGGAATGCGGCTGGCGTAGACAAGCAAACGCGCAGGCACGGGAATTGGTCGCGGAATTGGCGAGCGATCTCGGCGATACGCTGGTTGATGGTTTGCTCAACGCCGATCAATCCAGCGAAACCGGTATTTATGAGCAGCGCCAGCGCGTTGCAGCGTTGGAAGAAAAGCTGAAAACGCTGACTTCGCCCCGCGCTCGATTGTTAGAAACGCTGTGTAATCAGTTAGTAAAACGCAGCGTGTGGATCATCGGCGGCGACGGCTGGGCGTATGACATCGGCTACGGCGGCGTCGATCACGTTCTCGCCAGCGGGCGCAACGTTAACCTGTTGATTTTGGATACCGAAGTCTATTCCAACACCGGTGGGCAGAACTCGAAATCAACACCGCTGGGCGCAGTAGCGAAATTTGCTGCTGGTGGCAAGGCGACCTTTAAGAAAGATTTGTCCATGATGGCAATGGCTTATGAGCATTGTTATGTGGCGCAGGTGGCTTTTGGTGCGAAGGATATGCAAACCGTGCGTGCCTTCATCGAAGCGGAATCCTACGATGGCCCGTCGGTCATCATCGCGTACTCGCCGTGTATCGCGCATGGCGTTGATCTGTCGAATAATCTGCGCCAGCAAGATATGGCGGTGAACTCTGGACACTGGTCGTTGTTCCGTTACGATCCACGTCGCGCAGCTCGCGGTGAAAATCCGTTAATGATTGATTCTAAAGCGCCGAGTATTCCGTATCGGGATTTCATCGCGTCGGAAACGCGCTTCAGTTTGTTGACGCGCACCCAGCCCGAAATTGCCGAGCGGTATCTGCAATTGGCGCAACAGCACGTCAAAACACGGTTTGATCTGTACGAGCAGTTGGCGCATCTGGCAACCCAGAAGGCTGTTGGTAAAACCGAATAGGAAATCCCCCCAACCCCCCTTTTTCAAAGGGGGCTTTGCTTTTCTTTTCGGTGGATATTCAAACTCACTGTGAATTGACGGAAAACAAGATGAATCTCACAACCAAATATCTCGGACTGACGCTTAAAAATCCGCTGGTGCCTTCTGCGTCGCCGCTGTCAAAAAGTCTCAGCATTGCCCGCGAATTGGAAGACAGTGGCGCAGCCGCACTGATTATGTGGTCGCTGTTTGAGGAAGCAGTCACGGCAGAAACGGAATCGCTGGCGCGGTTTCTCCAGAATCAAGACCCGGGTTTTGCGGAAGCCAGCGGCGGTTTTCTGCCCAGCAGCCGGAATTTGCTGGGGCGCTGGATCAATATCTCGATCACATTCGTAAGCTCAAGGAAACACTGGAAATTCCAGTCATCGCCAGTCTCAATGGCGTGACGCCCAGCGGCTGGGTGCGCCATGCCAGCGCCATTGAACAGGCAGGCGCAGATGCGTTGGAATTGAATGTTTATTATGTTGCGGGTGATATTCGGCAGAGCGGCGTTGAGGTTGAGGAACGTTATCTCAGTCTGCTGTGTGAACTGCGCGGTCAAATTCAGATTCCGATCAATTTGAAACTGTCGCCAGCGTTCAGTTCGCTCGGTCATTTGGTGACGCAGGCTGCTGCGGCTGGCGCAAACGGCGTGGCGCTGTTCAATCGGTTTTATCAGCCCGACATCGACATTCAGGGCTTGCGGCTGCAATCATTTTGCGCCCATCAACTTCGGCAGAAACGCTGCTGGCGATGCGATGGATTGCCATTCTTTACGGACGCATTGAAGGATTGTCGCTGGGTGCGACTGGCGGTGTGCATACTGCCGAAGATGCGATCAAGCTGCTGCTGGCTGGCGCGGATGTGGTGCACTGTGCAGCGTCCTGCTGCAAAACGGACCAACGCAGTTGGCACTGATTCTTGCCGGCATTCAGGAATGGATGAATGAGCAGGGTTTTGAAAGCGTTGAAGATTTTCGTGGGCGCGTCAGTGCGCTGGCAGTGACCAATCCGGCAGATTTTGAACGCGCTAACTATGTCAACATTCTTGACAGTTACAGCTCTGCGCCGGGCGTTAGAATCTAAAGTTTTGTAATACAACGCAATTTAAGTTGCGTTCACCGAGTCGATCGTTTTAATGCGATCATCTACTGCCCCGCCTTTTCCGGCGGGGTTTTTGTAAACGTCGTTTTAGGAGTTTTTTATGCACCAAGATTTGGTTGATGCGGTCAAAGCGCATCCGCGTTATCAAGAATTGATTTGCAGCCGCAAATGCTTTGCGTGGAATTTAACCGTATTGATGTTAACCATGTATTACGGTTTTATTCTAGTGATTGCTTTTGCGCCCAAATTACTTGGTACGCCATTGAGTGAAGGAGCGGTGACTACGGTCGGAATTCCCGTCGGTGTCATCATTATTGTTGCCGCATTTATTTTAACTGGCATTTATGTTTACAAGGCCAACGGCAAATTTGATGCGCTAACTAAAGAAATTCGCGAGGCATTGCAATGAAACGTTATGCAACTTGGGGCGTGTTATTCGCGCTCTTAACGCCGTTCATGCTAGCGGCAGCTCCGGCATTGTCCGGCGCAGTGGAACAGCAGGCGCTGAATCTCACTGCAATTTATATGTTTGTCGCTTTCGTTGCCGGTACGCTCGGCATTACCTATTGGGCAGCGAAACGCACCCGTACTGCGAGCGATTTTTATACTGCTGGCGGTGGCATTACCGGTTTTCAAAACGGACTGGCAATTGCCGGTGATTACATGTCTGCAGCATCATTTCTCGGTATTTCCGGGCTGGTGTTTTCATCCGGTTATGATGGATTGATTTATTCCATCGGCTTTTTGGTCGGCTGGCCGATCATCATGTTTTTAATTGCCGAGCAGATTCGCAATCTCGGCAAATTCACCTTTGCTGATGTCAGTTCTTATCGCTTTGGGCAAACGCAAATTCGCACGATGGCGGCGATTTCTTCATTGGTCGTTGTATCGTTTTATTTGATTGCGCAAATGGTTGGCGCAGGCAAATTGATTCAATTGCTGTTCGGATTGGATTATTGGATTGCAGTAGTTCTTGTCGGCATTTTAATGATGATTTATGTCATCTTCGGCGGCATGACGGCAACGACTTGGGTGCAGATTATTAAGGCAGTGTTATTGCTGTGTGGCGCAACCTTCATGGCAGGCTCTGCATTGTATTACTTCGGTTTTTCGCCAGAAGAAATGTTCCGACAAGCCGTTGAAGCGCATCCTAAAGCTGCCGCCATCATGTCGCCCGGATCATTGGTTAAAGACCCAATCAATGCGATTTCATTAGGATTAGCATTGATGTTTGGCACTGCCGGTTTACCGCATATTTTAATGCGCTTTTTCACCGTGCCAGATGCAAAAGAAGCGCGTAAATCTGTGTTTTATGCCACTGGGTTTATTGGTTATTTCTACATTCTGACTTTCATTATCGGTTTTGCGGCAATTGTATTGCTGGCGCAGCACCCTGAATTCTTTAAGCCAGCGGCATTGGCAGCAGATGGTTCGGTATTGAAAGATCAATTGGTTACGGGAATTAACGGTGGCACCAATATGGTGGCTATTCGTTTGGCTGAAGCAGTCGGCGGCAATCTATTCCTCGGCTTCATTTCTGCGGTTGCATTCGCCACTATTTTGGCGGTGGTTTCCGGTTTGACGTTAGCTGGCGCATCGGCAATTTCGCATGATCTTTATGCCAATGTGATTGCGCGTGGACGCAGTAATGAAACGACAGAAATTCGCGTTTCTAAATACGCCACTTTTGGTTTGGGTTTAGTCGCCATTGGTTTAGGCATTGTGTTTGAAAAGCAGAACGTTGCATTCATGGTTGGTTTGGCGTTTGCGATTGCAGCAAGCGCGAATTTCCCAGTGCTCATTGCGTCGATTTTCTGGAGCAAGATGACGACTCGCGGCGCGTTGATTGGCGGTTTTGCGGGGCTGATTAGTGCCGTCGTACTGACCGTGCTTCTAAAGCGGTGTGGGGCGATGTGTTCGGCAATGTGGGCGCAGATGGCAAACCCGTTGGGCTGATTTTCCTTGACAACCCAGCGATTATTTCGATTCCGGTTTCATTCGTATGTATCTGGTTTTTCTCGCGTTTTGATTATTCTGAACGCGCCAAAATCGACCGTGCAGCGTATGACGCGCAGCGGGTACGTTGTGAGACGGGCATCGGTGCTGAAGGTTCATCTGGCCACTGATCGCGCCTAGCAATTCTCTATTTTTTACAGTGAATTGAGGTGTAAAAATAAAGGGTTAGCTGAAAAGCTAACCCTTTTTATTGTCTGCCTGTTGAATTTTTTTACAGTCTGATGATACAAACATTCAGGCAGTGTGCAGTTAACGTGGATTTTGGACTGGTTATGGTGTTGAAAAATTTTACAGTGAAATATCAACGTCGTCCTATTCAGTGAAATCTGCGGTACGCTGTTTCAAGGTTATCAATGGTTTATGTTAATTGGCATAAGCATTGCTAAATGGAATTAAGGATCGAACAGTTCGATTCCGTTGTGCTCTTAAACCACTTACTCCACACAATAAAGGTGAATCCCATGCGTCAATTCATTTCCCTCATGTTGCTGGCTGTTGTAACTGCTCCTGTGTTTGCTGGCTTGCCGACTGCTAGTGTTCCTGAACCAGAATCACTTGCGTTACTCGCTATTGGTTCGCTGGCATTATTAATTTCACGTCGAGTCAATAAATAACCTATTGCTCGCCTCTCTCCCTGATCCAAGGGAGAGAGGGATTTGAGTGATAGCTACCAATCAAATTAATAAATGTGCGCAAACAAACATGAAATATCGCTTTTCGCACTCAGCACTTTGTTTTATAAAAAACCGAATATAAACTGAAATTTACAGAATAACAGAGGATTAAGTCATTATGAGTACATTTACCATCCGCTTGACCACATCCGCTCTTAATCCTAACAGTCTTACGTTAGGTTACCAGCTAGATGTTGGCGCACCTAGTTTCGTCGATATTATTGTTACAAATAGTTTAGATACGGCAATGGTTCCAAATGGCATCTACGATGGATACTGTCTTAATCCCATATCTATAATTTATCCTTCGCCGACGACCTACGAAGCACAAAGCTACGCGGGTAACGCCGTTGCGTCTTTCCAAGCAGTGGGTCTCAATGCGCTGACGCTGACACAGGTCAATCAACTTAACTGGCTATTAACGCAGAATTTTACCTCTGACCCTAAATACAGCGGTCAATTCAACTATGGTGAAGTTCAGACGGCTATCTGGAAGATAATTGGTTTTACCGACGAGCAGATTGCGAGTGAGCAGATATATCTAACTGATAACAATCGTCAGGTTGTCAGTAAGTCAGATTTTGAATTTCTCATTTCTGCGTCGCAGTCTGCCGTTGCCAATAACGTTCTGCCGTCAGACGCTTTTTTCACAATGGTGATCGATCCAGCTGGCGATGCACAGCCGCTTATCTCTATGGTACGGGCGGCTGAGTTAGGCAATTATGTTTGGTCAGATGCCAATGCAGACGGTATTCAGAACAACGGTGAAGTTGGTTTAAGTGACGTCTCTGTTTATTTATGGCGTGATTTGAATAGTGACGGCAAATTCGATCAAATAACTGAAACGCTAAATCAAACTGTAACCGACAGCAGTGGATATTATAATTTCAAAGGTTTAGCGCCGGGTTTCAATTATCAGGTGTATTTTGCACCTAAAGATGGTTATGTATTCTCTCCTGCGAACATAGGTGATGATGGTGCAGATTCTGATGTAGATAAGGACGGATTAAGCCAAGTCATTACACTCGCTGCTGGCGAATCAAATCAAACGATTGACGCGGGTTTGATTGGAAGATCACAACAGAATTCGACGCCTGCGAGTTTGTCCGGTTTTGTTTATCAAGATGAAGGCAACGATGGCGCATGGGATGGAGTTGCAGCAGGGATTGAAAACGTTGTTGTTACTTTGCTTGATGCTAGCGGCAATCCAGTTCTTGATGCGAGTAACAATCCTATTACTGCAACAACTAATGGCAATGGCTTTTACACGTTTAACGATTTAAAACCCGGCACTTATGGCGTTTCTGAAGCCCAGCCGACTGGTTATTTAGACGGCAAAGATACAGCAGGCGAATTCGGTGGTGGTACGGCAGGCAACGACATCATTACTGGTATCGTTTTAGCGGAAGGTCAAAATTCACTGAATAATAACTTTGGTGAATTAAAACCTGCGAGCGTATCCGGTTTTGTATACATCGATAATAGTGACGATGGCATCAAAGATGGCAATGAATCGAGTATTAGTGGCGTTACTGTTACTTTGACTGGCACTGATGATTTAGGCGTGATCGCTCCGATTAGCGTTCAGACCGATGAAAATGGCAAATACAGCTTTGATGATTTGCGCCCCGGCACTTACACCGTCAAAGAAACTCAGCCGACTGATTATTTAGATGGAAAAGATAAGGCTGGCGCACCGGGTGGCGGTGTTGCAGGAAATGATGTTATCAATACCATCGTGCTCAATTCTAGCGATAGCAGTACCAATAACAATTTCGGTGAATTGCCGCAGCCTGCGCAATTGTCCGGTTTTGTTTACGTTGATGCAGGCGATGACGGCACTAAAGGTGACGATGAAACCGCAATTGGCGGCGTGACCGTGACGCTATTGGATGTAGATGGAAATACCGTTGCAACCGCAACAACCGATGATGTTGGTTATTATGAGTTCACTGGTTTAGCTGCTGGAACCTATACCGTTGTTGAATCGCAACCGGATGATTATTTAGACGGTAAAGACACGGCAAGTAACGGTGCGGTGATTACTCCTGATACCGATAAAATCAGTGTCACGCTGATTGCTGGTGATGACAGTAAAAACAACAATTTCGGTGAATTGCCGCAACCCGCGCAATTATCCGGTTATGTTTATGAAGACGCTCACGATGACGGTGTTAAAGGTGTAGGCGAAACCGCAATTGGCGGCGTGACCGTGACGCTATTGGATGCAGATGGAAATACCGTTGCAACCGCAACAACCGATGATGTTGGTTATTATGAGTTCACTGGTTTAGCTGCTGGAACCTATACCGTTGTTGAATCGCAACCGGATGATTATTTAGACGGTAAAGACACGGCAAGTAACGGTGCGGTGATTACTCCTGATACCGATAAAATCAGTGTCACGCTGATTGCTGGTGATGACAGTAAAAACAACAATTTCGGTGAATTGCCGCAACCCGCGCAATTATCCGGTTATGTTTATGAAGACGCTCACGATGACGGTGTTAAAGGTGTAGGCGAAACCGCAATTGGCGGCGTGACCGTGACGCTATTGGATGCAGATGGAAATACCGTTGCAACCGCAACAACCGATGATGTTGGTTATTATGAGTTCACTGGTTTAGCGCTGGAACCTATACCGTTGTTGAATCGCAACCGGATGATTATTTAGACGGTAAAGACACGGCAAGTAACGGTGCGGTGATTACTCCTGATACCGATAAAATCAGTGTCACGCTGATTGCTGGTGATGACAGTAAAAACAACAATTTCGGTGAATTGCCGCAACCCGCGCAATTATCCGGTTATGTTTATGAAGACGCTCACGATGACGGTGTTAAAGGTGTAGGCGAAACCGCAATTGGCGGCGTGACCGTGACGCTATTGGATGCAGATGGAAATACCGTTGCAACCGCAACAACCGATGATGTTGGTTATTATGAGTTCACTGGTTTAGCTGCTGGAACCTATACCGTTGTTGAATCGCAACCGGATGATTATTTAGACGGTAAAGACACGGCAAGTAACGGTGCGGTGATTACTCCTGATACCGATAAAATCAGTGTCACGCTGATTGCTGGTGATGACAGTAAAAACAACAATTTCGGTGAATTGCCGCAACCCGCGCAATTATCCGGTTATGTTTATGAAGACGCTCACGATGACGGTGTTAAAGGTGTAGGCGAAACCGCAATTGGCGGCGTGACCGTGACGCTATTGGATGCAGATGGAAATACCGTTGCAACCGCAACAACCGATGATGTTGGTTATTATGAGTTCACTTTAGCTGCTGGAACTATACCGTTGTTGAATCGCAACCGGATGATTATTTAGACGGTAAAGACACGGCAAGTAACGGTGCGGTGATTACTCCTGATACCGATAAAATCAGTGTCACGCTGATTGCTGGTGATGACAGTAAAAACAACAATTTCGGTGAATTGCCGCAACCCGCGCAATTATCCGGTTATGTTTATGAAGACGCTCACGATGACGGTGTTAAAGGTGTAGGCGAAACCGCAATTGGCGGCGTGACCGTGACGCTATTGGATGCAGATGGAAATACCGTTGCAACCGCAACAACCGATGATGTTGGTTATTATGAGTTCACTGGTTTAGCTGCTGGAACCTATACCGTTGTTGAATCGCAACCGGATGATTATTTAGACGGTAAAGACACGGCAAGTAACGGTGCGGTGATTACTCCTGATACCGATAAAATCAGTGTCACGCTGATGCTGGTGATGACAGTAAAAATAACAACTTTGGTGAATTGCCGCAACCCGCGCAATTATCCGGTTATGTTTATGAAGACGCTCACGATGACGGTGTTAAAGGTGTAGGCGAAACCGCAATTGGCGGCGTGACCGTGACGCTATTGGATGCAGATGGAAATACCGTTGCAACCGCAACAACCGATGATGTTGGTTATTATGAGTTCACTGGTTTAGCTGCTGGAACCTATACCGTTGTTGAATCGCAACCGGATGATTATTTAGACGGTAAAGACACGGCAAGTAACGGTGCGGTGATTACTCCTGATACCGATAAAATCAGTGTCACGCTGATGCTGGTGATGACAGTAAAAACAATAATTTGGTGAATTGCCGCAACCCGCGCAATTATCCGGTTATGTTATGAAGACGCTCACGATGACGGTGTTAAAGGTGTAGGCGAAACCGCAATTGGCGGCGTGACCGTGACGCTATTGGATGCAGATGGAAATACCGTTGCAACCGCAACAACCGATGATGTTGGTTATTATGAGTTCACTAAATTAGCTGCCGGAACTTATACCGTTGTTGAATCGCAACCGGATGATTATTTAGACGGTAAAGATAGCGTTGGCTCAACCGGCGGTAATAATAGCGTCAACGATACGTTGAGTGGCATCGTGTTGGCTGCTGGTGCTAACAGCCAGAACAATAACTTTGGTGAATTACCACCGCCGCCCGCCAATGTTGGTGTGGACATTGAAAAGTACGTGCGCGGCAGCATGACTGAAACGAATACTTCTGGCAGCGGCAGTGAAGGTTTTTCCCCTGGTTTCTGGAAAACTCATGCTTGCACCAAAGATGTCAGAGATTGGGAAGCAACCGGTTATACGACAGGTGACAGCGTTGAAGCGATTTTCGGAATTGAATTGCGCGGTACTCCAACCCTGCTGAGTGCTTTAGATACTGGCGGTGGCGGTGTAAACGCGTTATTGCGTCAATCGGTTGCGGGTTTATTGAATGCGTCCAATCCGAATGTCGATTACAAATACAGTGCGGCTGAAGTCATTCAGATGACAAAGACTGCGGTAAATAGTGGCAATTACACTGCAACGAAATCATTGCTTGAAACCGAGAATTCAAAAGAAGGCGATCTGTCGAGCAGTGCGCCAGCGGCTGGGACAACGACTATTGAAACAGCGAATGATGATGCAGATAACGCTCCCGGCATTTCGTTGAATATCGGTGACACCGCAATTTATACCTATGAAGTTAAGAATAAGAATACGGGTGATGTCGCATTAGATAACGTCACGGTGACAGATGACAAAATTGCTTCACTCACTTTTGTCAGTGGCGATACGAATAACAATAATCGTTTAGATGTCACCGAGACTTGGGTGTATACAGCGAGCGAAACCGTTACGGCGACCGGCTTGCGCACCAACATTGGAACGGTAGTTGCGAAAGCTGCTGGGAAAACCGTGACGGATTCCGATGCAGCGAACTACACCGCTGCAGCGCCGCCGGTAGTGAACAACGCTAGCCTTGGTGATTACGTTTGGTTGGATAAGGACGGCGATGGAGTGCAAGACACTGGTGAAGTTGGAATCGCCAAAGTCAAGGTGACGCTGACGGGTGGCGGCGCAGATGGTGTGCTCGATACCACAGGCGACAACATTACGAAAACGACCACCACCGATGCCAACGGTAAGTACAGTTTCAGTGATTTGGCAGCAGGTGAATATCAAGTCACCTTTGATGCCAGCACCGCAGGCAGCGGTTATGTTCTGACTGCACAAAATGCTGGCAGCGATGATGCGAAAGATTCTGATGCCAATACCAGCACGGGTAAAAGCGAGATCGTGACGCTGGATGCTGGTGAAGCGGATACTACGATTGACGCTGGTGTGTATCAGAAAGCCAAAGTAGGCGACAAAGTCTGGGATGATCAGAATCACAACTACATTCAAGATAGCGGCGAATTGGGCGTTGGCGGTGTGACTGTCAAACTGTATGGCGTCGGCGCAGACGGCGTGATCAATACTACTGATGACACCTTGGTAGCGACCACCACCACTGGCACAGATAAAACTGCTACTGCTGGTCAATACGAGTTCAGCAATCTCGATCCCGGCACTTACGTCTTAGAGTTCAATAAAGAAAATGTTTCGCACTGGAACTACAACCGTTCGAACAACATGAGCGACTGGAAATGGGCAGTAAAAGATGCCTATAGCAATTCTAAAGACACGCTCGATTCCGATGTCGCTGGCGATGCAAAAGCCACAACGAACATCACTAAAACCGATCCTTTTACTTTGGTATCAGGTCAAAGTGATATGACGAAAGACGCCGGTATCACGCCAATCGTGATCGATCTGACTGGCGACGGCATTCACACCATCGCCCGCGCTGCATCCACTGCGACCTTTGATTTGTTTGGCAACGGTACGCCAATCACTTCCGGCTGGCTGTCGGCTGATGACGGCTTTTTAGCAGTTGATAGCAACCACAACGGCAAAATTGACGGCATTTCCGAATTGTTCGGTGGTCTGAAAAAAGGCGACGGTTTCGCCAAACTCAGCAGCTTTGATAGCACTGGTAACGGCATCGTTGATGCAGCAGATTTGGATTTTTCCAGTTTGAGCATTTGGCGGGACATCAACGGCAATCACGCCACCGATGACGGCGAATTATTCAGTTTGGCAGCGGTTGGCGTGACCAGTTTGAAAACCAGCTTTGATGAAAAGCCATCCATCGACGCCGGCAATTTGCTGTTAGAACGCAGCAGTGCCACGTTTGCTGATGGTCATCTCGTTGAAATGACGGATGTTTATTTCAATGTCTCGGCTGCCGATGCTGCCGCTGCCGGAATTAAATTGACCGGTTTTAGCGATTTAATCGGTGATTCTAGCTGGCTGATCTAGTCTATTATTCATTCCAGACTGCCGCAGTCTGGAATGCCGAAAATCAAGCGCCGTATTTGCGGCGCTTTTTTTATGCGCATCCATCAGACCACGTAATCACGTATTCTGATTAGCTTTTTCTGCATGAGCACCATTGACGCGATGACACATCAACCACGCAAACGTTTTGGGCAAAATTTCCTGCATGATCCCAGCGTAATCGCCCGTATTCACGCTGCCATCGCTGCGCAACCCGGCGAGCGATTGGTCGAAATCGGTCCCGGTCAGGGCGCAATCACCGCAGGTTTATTAACCGCAGCGGGTGCGCTTGATGTCATTGAATTGGATCGGGATTTAATTGAACCGCTGCGCCAGCGGTTTGGCAGCAATACGTTGCGCATTCATAACAGCGATGCGCTCCAATTTGATTTGCGCACGTTAGTCAGCGCCGGTGAACGGCTGCGCGTGATTGGCAATCTGCCTTACAATATTTCAACGCCGCTGATGTTTCACTTTCTGGATCAAGCAGATAGCATCATTGACCTGCATCTGATGCTGCAAAAAGAAGTGGTTGAGCGCATCGTGGCTGCGCCGGGCAACAAGGTTTATGGACGGCTGTCAATCATGGTGCAAAGCCGTTGTCAAGCGAGCTGTTTATTCCGCATTGGTGCTGGCGCGTTTACGCCCACGCCAAAAGTGGAATCCGCCTTTTTACGTTTGCGCCCGCTGCAACCATTGCCGTATCCGATTGATAATCCGGAACTTCATTTTCGTTTGGTTGCTGCTGCATTTGGACAACGGCGCAAAACGCTGCGCAATAGTCTTGCTGAATTCGTCACACCCGCACACTTTGCAGCAACGGAAATTGACCCTAAATTACGCGCTGAAAACCTTGATGTTGAAAGCTATGCGCGGCTGGCAAATGCAGTGAACGCAACGGAATTAGCGATATGAATTGCAAATGTTGTGTATGTCATTAAAGCTAATCAGTGACAGTGCCAGAGCTTTTCATTAGCATCACTTAACCATTTTATAACGCCTGATTAAATCAGGTGGTATTTCCTTTCCGAGAAAAGAAAATATGTTCCAAAAAATCAAACGTTTATTGACTTCGCTATTGCCGTTGATCCCAGCGGCGCGGCAATTGCAATCGTGCGGTGATTGCTGCAAATTGCCGTATCCCTGTCCCTTTTTGCGATTCGATCGATGGTTTGAGCAGTTGCGCGGTTTATCATTTTCGTCCGCCGAGTTGCCGCAAATATCCCGCGTCGCTGCTGAAATTTGACCCCGCACACCTGCGGGTTCTTTTTTATCGCACCGGAGCAAATTGCTCACACTCATTCGCCACCAAGTTTTGAACCGGCGCAGGCGAAAGTCTGGGCAACGGAAGAATCCGCCTAATTGATTGCGCGTTAATGCGCCCCGCGCCAGCCCCGAATTTCGGTGAACTGGCGCGGGGCGCAGTTTTTTCCACTGATTATTCAATCGGATAAGTTTGGCGATGCAGCCGCTCCAATACCGCTAAATCGACAAACATCGCATCGCCAGCGAACCAACCAACGCTCGCGCTGGCTGTTCAGAATCGCCCAATTGATCGACCACCAACGGCACTCCATCAAATTCATGCGTGGCGGTGTAATCGTTGAGCGTGACCACCAGTGCTTTTAAGCCAGCCGCCAATGCTGCACGTGCGCCGTTATCGGAATCTTCAACCACAACGCATTCATCCGCCCGCAAACCCAATTCCGCCAGCGCCAGCGTGAAAATGTCTGGCGCGGGTTTTTTCGCTGGCACGACATCGCCTGCCGCAATCACGTCAAACCAATCGCGCAAACCCGGAACGCCACAGTTATCAAGCAGTTCGGCGACATTTTCCGGCGTGGTCGTGGTCGCAATCGCCAGCCGAATTCCTGCTGCGCGTGCTTCGCGCAAGCCGAACGACGCCAGAACGCAGCGGAATTGCGCCGGTTTGCAGCATTGACGTAATGCCGTGTTTTGGCGCGATGCAGATCGGCGATAAATGCTGCTTCATCTGCACTTCATAAACGAATCGCATCGCTGTCCATAAAATAGCGGATGCGTTCTTTACCACCAGTGACCGTTAATAATTCACCATATCGCGCTACATCCCAATGCCAATCCAATTGCGCTTCAGCAAAAGCGGCATTAAATGCGGGGCGATGACCATCGCGTTCAGTATCGGCAAGTGTGCCATCAACATCAAAAATAATGGCTTTAAATCCAAACATTGCTGGCGCTCCAAATCGTAAATAATGGAATGAACTAGGCAGTTAAACGCCGATATTTTAACCGATGTGGTTGATCGGCATCAGAACCCAAACGGCGATGACGATCCGCTTCATAATCAGCGTAATTGCCTTCAAACCAAGTCACTTGCGAATCGCCTTCAAATGCCAAAATATGCGTGGCGATGCGATCTAAAAACCAGCGATCATGGCTAATCACAACTGCGCAGCCGGGAAAGGTTAATAACGCCTCTTCCAAAGCACGGAGCGTTTCAATATCTAAATCATTGGTTGGCTCGTCAAGCAATAATAAATTGCCGCCACTTTTTAATAACTTGGCGAGATGAACGCGATTGCGCTCGCCACCGATAAATCACCGATGCGCTTTTGTTGATCGCCACCTTTGAAATTGAAACGCCCGCAATACGCCCGTGATGGCATTTCATAGCGTCCAACATGATGGTATCTGAACCATCGGAAATTTCTTCCCAGATGGTTTTATTATCATCTAATGCGTCGCGGCTTTGATCGACATACGCAATCTGCACCGTTTCACCAATCCGCAATTCGCCTGCGCAGGGTTGTTCTTGTCCAGTTAATAAGCGAAAGAGCGTGGTTTTGCCTGCGCCATTCGGACCGATGATGCCGACAATACCGCCCTGCGGTAAATTAAATGACAGATTCTCATATAACAGATTGTCACCGTAGGCTTTTTTGAGATCAATTGCCTCAATCACCAATTCACCCAAACGCGGACCGGGTGGAATATAAATCTCGTTGGTTTCATTCCGGGCTTGGAATTCCTGCGATTGCAATTCATCAAATCGCGCCATTCGTGCCTTGCTCTTAGCGTGACGACCTTTGGGATTGGCGCGTACCCATTCCAATTCGTGCTTCATCGCTTTAATTCGCGCTTGTTCCTGCTTTTGTTCTAATTCCAAACGCTGCTCTTTTTGATCGAGCCAAGAAGAATAATTGCCTTCCCAAGGAATGCCGTAGCCGCGATCCAATTCGAGAATCCAACCCGCGACGTTGTCGAGGAAATAGCGATCATGGGTGACGGCGACCACCGTGCCGGGATATTCGTGGAGAAACCGCTCCAACCACGCGACCGATTCTGCGTCCAAATGATTGGTTGGTTCGTCGAGCAGCAGCATGTCGGGTTTTGACAACAGCAGCCGACACAACGCGACGCGCCGCCGTTCGCCACCAGACAGCCGCGTCACATCGGCATCCCACGCCGGCAGCCGTAACGCCTCGGCTGCGACTTCCAAAGTCCGTTCTAAATTGTGCCCGTCAGTGGCTTCAATCAGGTTTTCGAGATCGGCTTGCTCTTTCGCCAGCGCATCAAAATCAGCATCGGCATCGGCATAAGCGGCATAAACCTCATCGAGTCGTGCCAGCGCTGCCGTGATATGACCGAGCGCTTCTTCGACGTTGCCGCGCACGGTTTTGGCGGGATCAAGCTGCGGTTCCTGCGACAGAAAACCGACTTTAATCCCGGACTGCGGACGCGCTTCGCCTTCGATGTCGGTATCCAAGCCAGCCATGATTTTCAGCAGCGTCGATTTGCCGGAACCATTCAAACCCAGCACGCCGATCTTTGCGCCGGGGTAAAACGATAGCGAGATGTCACGCAGGATGACGCGCTTGGGTGGCACGATTTTGCCGACCCGGTTCATGGTAAAAATGTATTGTGCCATTAGAGTTTACTGTTTGATTGTGAAAGAGAATGATTCAAAAATGCAGCGGAAACGTTCACGAATAAACGGTCCGCACACGCTTTAATTTTACGCATCAGCGCTGCTGGCGCTGGCGTTGTTTGTCGGGATTGCGCAACAGCACATAAACCGCGCCGGTTCCACCATCGCGGCGCGTTGCAGAACAAAACGCCAGCACTTGCTCATATTGCCGCAACCAGTAATTAACGCCCTGTTTAAGTACCGGCTGCTGCTCGGCAGAACGATAACCTTTGCCGTGAATAATGCGGGCGCAGCGAATGCGCCGGCGACCACATTCGGCGAGAAATTCCGCGATCAACTGGCGAGCGTGTTCGGCATAAAGTCCATGTAAATCAACTTCTAGCTCAACTTCAATCGCGCCGCGTTGTAAATCGCCCAAGACGCGCCGTTGTATTCCGGGACGGCAAAACAGCAAGTAATCGTGAGTCTTAATCGTGGATTGAGACGGAATCAGCGGCGCAACTTCATCGGGCGGTGCAATCGGCAGCGGACGCGGAAACGGCGACGGTTTGGGACGTTCAGGCGCAATCGCTGGACAATGCGCCAGCGGCGTTGCGTCCTGCACCTGCTGGCGAAACAGGTCAACATCATCAGCCTGCTGGTTTCCGCCGACGGGATTTTTCATTGAAGTGTTTATTTTTAGAGGATTTATGGAACGATTATCTCAAAATTCAGCAGCGCCAGCCGAGCCACAACGCTGGGTCAACGTATTCTGGCTGATTCTGACCACGCTGGGATTGCTCATTCTCGCAGAAGCATTTCGCGCTGCGCCGTGTTGGATTGCGCCGATGATCGTGGTGCTGCTGGCTTATCCCATTTGGACCGCGCAACGCGAATCATTTTTATTCAAGCGCCGCGTGGCATTGCTGGGCGCAGTCCACGAACACAGCCAAACGCGCCAATTATTGTGGAATGGACACCTCGGCGTGATTTTGCACATTCCGCTGGCGCTGGGTTTTGCTGCGCTACTGCTGGCGCTGAGTGTGAATTTGAGCGCCTTACATTGGCTGGTGCTGTTTACCGATGCAGTCATTTTGGCAGTGGGTTATGGCTATTTGCGCCGGAAAGTGGCAGCGCAAGTGCGCCCAGAAGTGCTCGGCGTGTTCGTGCGCCGCTGGCCACTGTGGTTGGCGAATCTGAGCCTATTAACGCTGGCATTTTTCATTCTGAATTTTTTTGTGATCGGAGCGCCCGATCTGCGCCAAACCAGTTGGCATGTTGTTGCAGAACAAGCATTTGCATCCGGCAGTCAGATAATGAGTTGCAGTTGGAGCGGCTGGCTGGTCGGCAGTTTGAGTGCGTTGGAGCAAGGAAGTTGGGCGCTGGCGCAGCAAATCATTCCCAATCTGCCGGGTTATGAATGGCGATTAGCAGCTTGGCTGTTGTTTTTATTGCAATTGAGTTGCTATCAATCATTTTTACGATTTGCAATTGGGCGTGCTGAGTCTGGTTGAAGCGCGAGCCATTCGCGCCGAATCCGTGCTGGGCGAAAGCACCTTTGCCAAAACGTTCATCGTGACGATTCTCGTGCTGGCGCTGCCGTTTTTATATGCGTCGCTGCGCTTGCGCGATCTTGATCCGCAACAGCTCGCGCCAGCGACGGCTGAAGTGCTGAATTGGGTTGATCCGTGTCAACACCAAACCACGCAAAATGCAGCGGTGCAATCCGAATTGAATGCGGAATTGGTGGCACATCAAAATACCGCAACGCAGGACAGTGAGCGCCGAATTGACCGCGAAGTGGATTTGCTGTTTGCGCCAGTGGAAGCGCAAGTCGATGATTATCTGGATTGGTATTTCACCGTTATCGGCGAATATGAGCGACTCGCGGCGCTGGCAACCGGCAAATTTTGCAGAAATGATGGCGCAGCAACTTGAACAGCATCTCTTTGTATCCACTGGATTTCACACGCAATTGGACAAAGTCGATCAGGCGCTGGTGAGCGATACGCTGACGCAAATGGCGAACTTATCGCAGCGCACCAGAGAACAAATCGACGCGCAGGTCAAAGCGAGTCCGTGTGTGCGCAGCGCCATCAATCCCGAACTGCTCGGCGATTTTGATCGTGATGTCTGGCGAACACTGGCGGCAGGCACAAGTGGCGCTGTCATCGGCGTTGCAACTGTCGTGGTCTCGAAAAAGGTCGTCGCTGCCGTCGTCGCCAAAGTTGGCGCAAAAAAGAGCGTTCAGGTCGCCGCAGCAGTGGCTGCAAAAATGGCAGCAAAAAAAGGCGGGAGCGTATTGGCTGGCGCTGCAACCGGCGCTGCGATCTGCGCACCGTCTGGTCCAGTGGCGATTTGTGCGGAATTGGCGCAGGTGTTGCAACTTGGATTGCGGTTGATAAAGTCGCAATTGAAATTGATGAATCTGTGTCGCGTGAAAAAATGCGGGCTGAAATTTTAGATGCAGTGATTGAAGAAAAACGCAATTTAAAAATCACTTTGCAACAGCGTCATACTTCACTCATTGCAGAATTAACGCAAAATCTTCAAACCACGCTCGACGGTGTATTCATTCCAGCGCGGAATGGGTTATAACAAAATGCTGCTTTTAAGCATATTTCGAGGAATAGAAAAGAATGAAACGTTTTTTGATATTGTCAGGATGGATAATCACTGCTGCATTCACATTTCCAGTGTACGCAGCAGATGATCTTGAAGGGCGCGTAGGACGACTTGAACGTATTTTCGAGAATCAGAGTGGCTCTGATTTATTATTGCAAGTGCAGCGATTGCAAGCTGAAATGCAAGAATTGCGCGGCTTAGTTGAAACACAAAAACTCAATATCGACAAATTGCAGCGCCAGCAACGCGATCAATATCTCGATATTGATGCGCGACTTGGCACAAATCATTCTACTGCGCCGCAAACACCATTGCCGAATAGTGTCGTTGATGCGAGTGGAACCAGCACCGATGAACCTGCGCCAGCACCTGTGGCTGCACCAATTGCGCCACCGTCAACCGGTCCGATTGGAATTCCAGCACTGCCGCAGCCAGAAACGCAAAGCGGCAATGAACGTGATGCGTATGCAACAGCTTTTGCGTTATTAAAAGAGCGCAATTATGACGCAGCAAAAACGGCATTTACTCAATTATTGCAAAGTTATCCGCAAGGCGAATTTACTGACAGTGCGCAGTATTGGCTGGGCGAAACTAATTATGTACAACGCGATTATCCTGCCGCGCTAGAAGCCTTTAATCAGCTCATTCAAAATCATCCGAATAGCCCTAAAATTGCGAATGCGTTACTACGAATTGGTTCTATTCAATACGATCAAAAGGCTTTCGCTCAGGCGAAAATTTCGTTGGAACAGTTAATAAGTCGTTTTCCGAATAGCACCGAAGCGCGGCTGGCGCGTAGTCGTTTAGAACGTATTAACGATAACGCGCCTTAAAAATAAAAGACAAGGTTTACATTCTCTCAAACGAAGCAATGCTAAACCTTGTTGAAATTGGCTACTTCATTTCTGATTTGTTCAAAACAAGGTCTATCCAATGACTCAGTATTATTTGGAATTATCTGAAGAAGAAACCAACGGGATTTCCCATAAATTTTATGCAGTCACCACAGAAGATTGCAGCGTAACCATTCAATATGGTCGAATTGGAACTGATGGCTCCAAAAGCACATCTTCTTATGCTACGCCGCAGGAAGCGGAAAAAATGGCTTTGAAAAAAGTCAATGAGAAAAAAAGAAAAGGTTATACCGAAGCGATTAAAGGTGTGCGCAAAAAACGCACCATCACGCGCCGCGAAATTGTCAGTCAACCGTCAACGATTAAACATACTGTTCCGATAGTGTGGAAATTTAATTCTGGTTCGAGAGCGTTTGGAATCTTTATTGACCAACAAACGTGCTGGGTCGGGAATCAAGCCGGTTTGGTCTACAAGCTCACGCCCGAAGGCGAAATCATCAATCAATATCGTTTTGCAGAAGGAGTGAAATGTATTGTTGGCGATAGCAATTGGATTTATATCGGTTGCGATGATGGGAATGTTTATGATTTATCAGGAAAGATTCCGCGCTTGGCGTATGAAATCAACGAAAATATTGATATTTTTTGGTTAGATATTCGCAATGGACTGTTGGGCGTTTCAGATTCAGGTGGAACCTTAACCACGATTAACTATGAAGATGAATGTCAGTGGTCGGCAAAAAGTGCGGGAATACATGCGTGGATGGTGCGCTGTGATGAAGATGGTCGAATTTTCTATGGTGATTCAGATTGCGTGAGTTGTTTTGACGGTTGGGGCAATGGCACTGCGATTTGGAAAAAAGCGGTTAGTCGCGTATTGTTTGGCTGGTTAGGTCAAGAATACGTTTATGCTGGAACTGGAAATTCTAACGTCACCGTATTGACTCGGCAGGGAGAAGAAAAACAAATTTGTAAAGCCGATAACGCGGTTTTTTCGTGCGCTGTTTCACCAGATGAACAATACATTTTCGCAGGAGATAGTTATTCTTCACTCTATTGTTTTAGACCTACTGGTGAACGCTTGTGGAAATTAGCGACGGGTTGTGGTTCAGCGTATTCAATGCAGTATCTCGATGAAAAGCTCTATATTGTTACAACTGACGGTTCTTTAGCTTGTATTGATGTGAGTGAAGCTGCGATTGAAGCTGTAATGAACGGTCAAACGATGACCGCTCGTAAAATTACAGCACCCACGTCACCAACTCAATTGGTTGCAAGTGATATGCTCGAAGCAGCGCCAGCAAACACCGCTGGAATTGTTTTGCAGTGCATTAAAGAAGGTGCGAAGTTGCGAATTAAAGTGGTTTCGTCTGGCTATCAAGATTGGTATGTGCAATTTCCGCGTAATTTACGACAAGAAGGAAAATTCTATCTCGTGGATGGAATTAAAGAAGCGTCAAAAGGCGGCTTTTATCGCGTAATTGGTAATATCTACGCGCACACTTGAGAAGCACCTTATTTCATTCTGACTTTAATGCGGTGCGCCGTTCGCGCTGGCGCACCAGCCACCACGCTGGCAATACCAATAACACCAATAATCCTGCGCCAATCCATAATGGCCAGCGAATTGGCTGATTCCACACATGACGTAATTGCTGGCGCAGTGTCGGATCAATCCGCCGATATTTCAAGTGTTATTCGCCATTTGATTGGGATGCAGGTTATACATCCATTGATGATGCAAACTGAATGATTTAGGAAAAAAGCCCCACACCCAAGGCGCATCAGCGCGGGCAATTTCAATCAGTCGATCAATAATGACCTGCCGTTCGAGGCTGTCGTCCATGAACTTCATTTCTTCAAATAACCGGTCAAATTCGGAATTGGCGTAATTAGCCGCGTTTTCGCCCTGATGCGCGACTTTGCCATTTGGTCCGTATAGCAGAAATAGGAAATTCTCTGGATCGGGATAATCGGCATTCCAACCCAGCATGAAAATTTGCGCCGCGCCCGTGCGCAATTTGTCCTGAAAACGGTTGTAGTCCGTAGCGCGAACGACTAATTCAATGCCGAGTTTGGCGAATTGTTTGCGCATCCAATTCAATCGCGCTCGATCATCCGGCCCAGTGGCGACTGCTTCGTAATTGATGGTCAACGTGCGCCCAGTCTCGCGGTCAATGCCATTCGGATAACCGGCCTGCGCCATCAATGCCTGCGCCGCCGCCAGCGGACGCCGCACCGCTCGCCCGTCGCGCCAGTCGTAAACCAGCGGATTGATCCCCGCTGCATCCTCGCGGTAGCCGAAAATGCCCGGCGGCAGCGGGCCGTGCGCCACCACGCCGCGCCCGTTGGCGAAAATCGAAATAAACTCTTCGTAATCAACGGCAATTGAAATGGCTTGCCGCAGCAGCCGCGCCCGCTCGCTGTCACCGCCAACCACCGCGTCGAGCATGTTGAATCCCAAATAATAATTCGCCGGTTCTACCGAAGTGAGCAGCCGAATACCTTGGTCGCGCATCGTGTCGGTCAGAATCGGCTGCCCATCAGCGGCGATTTGCACTGCTTGATCGAAGGCGTCGGAGGCAATGCCGGAGCTGTCGTAATAGCCTTGGAGAAACTTGTTCCAACGTGGAATATCTTCTTTTTCAAGGCTATAGATCGCACGATCCAGCAGCGGCAGCGGTTGACCCGCGTCGGCGAGAATGCCGGATTCGGCATCGCCGGGCATTCCATCGCCGGGATAAAACTCCGCGTGGAAATTCGGGTTGCGCGTCAACACCATGCGCAGATTCGGATTGTTTTCGCTCAACCAAAACGCGCCAGTGCCGACCGGATACCAATCCAACGTGATATTGCGCTCCGCCAATCCGGGCTGCGCATAAAACACCTCGGCTTCCCACGGCAGCGGCGCGAAAAACGGCATCGCCAGCCAATACGCAAATTGCGGATATTTGCCATTGAGACTGATGCGGAAACGGTAGCGATCCACCACTGCAACGCCGGCAATGTTGGACTGGCGCAGCGCAGCAACCTGCGCCAACGCCGTGGGCGGCGGAGCGAGCGCCAACTGCTCGGCGAATTCCTGAAAACCGAGAATGTGTTGTCCCATCACGCCAGCAATCGGCGAATGCAGCCACGGCGCAGCCAGCCGTTTGATTTGATACACGAAATCTTCCGCGATCAGCTCGCGGCTGCCGGTTTTCGGGAAATCCGCCAACCGCGTGATGCCGTTCACATCTGCGGCAGTCAGCGCGTGATAACGAAACTGCCCAGCGGCATCCTGCGCCAGCGCCGGATGCGGTTGAAACCGAATGCCCGGCTGAATACGAATGAGGTAATCACTGCGGGCGATGTCGATTGCTGGCGCGTCATTCGGCAACGGCTTCGCCCGCTGCGTTGAAATACTGCGGCGTCGGCACTTCGGCAGCGGACAGCGGAATCAAACGATAAGGGCGCAGTAAAAAATGATATTGCAGCGGCGGTTCGTAAATCTGCGCGAGAAAAGCGTATTCGTTGGCGCTGTAAGAACGCGCAGGATCAAGATGTTTCGGGCGCTCATCGAACGCGCTGTAGACCGTTTTGCTGTCAGCGTCGGCAGCAGGATAGGGATCATTCCAAGGTTCATCGCTGCATCCGGTCAGTACCAGCGCCAGCAGTCCACACATCAAGCGCCACATTGCGTTCATTATTTCGAGTCGCCCTTTGAGATAAGTTTCGATACTGTTAACGCCCGCATTCGGGAGCGTTCCCGATGAATTCTATTCTTAACTGCACGATGGAAATTAAAAACATGGGATTTTTAGACGGCAAAAAGATTTTAGTGACCGGTGTCGCCAGCAATCGCTCGATCGCGTGGGGCTGCGCAGATGCGATGCACCGCGCTGGCGCGGAGATTGCGCTGACTTATCAAAACGACAAACTCAAATCTCGCGTTGAGGATTTAGCGGGGCAATGCGGCTCAAATCTGGTGCTGCCGCTCGATGTCGGCAGCGATGCAGAAATTGAATCGACATTCAAAGCGTTAGCGGAAAAATGGGACGGTCTGGATGCCATCGTGCATTCCATCGCATTTGCGCCCCGCGAGCAGTTGGAAGGCGATTATGTGGATGCAGTGACGCGGGAAGGTTTCGCTGCTGCGCACGACATCAGCGCCTACAGCTTTGCGGCGCTGGCGAAAGCAGGTCGGGCGCTGATGGATGGACGCAACGGCGCGTTGGTCACGATGAGTTATCTGGGCGCAGTGCGTGCCGTGCCGAATTACAACGTGATGGGCGTGGCCAAAGCCAGTTTGGAAGCGAATGTGCGTTATTTGGCTGCATCGCTGGGACCAAAAGGGACTCGCGTGAATGCTGTTTCCGCTGGCCCAATTCGCACATTGGCGGCGGCGGGAATTGCTGATTTCCGCGACATGCTCAAAAAAGTGGAAGAACGAACTCCGCTGCGCCGCAACGTGACGATTCAGGAAGTGGGCAACGCGGCAGCGTTTCTGTGTTCCGATTTGGCATCAGGCATCACTGGTGACGTGCTCTACGTTGATACCGGTTATCACATTCTCGGTCTGGGATAAGTCGAACAGTAGCCCCCCTTTGGAAAAGGGGGTTGGGGGATTTATCAACAAGGCTTTTTATTACAACAGCAGAGTGGCGTTGTTGAGCACTGCAACTGCTTGATTTCATAAATCCCCCAACCCCCCTTTTCCAAAGGGGGCTAAAGGCATCAAGCCGTTGCGGGTTTTTTTGGCAAATCAAAATTGCTTAAAGCTGATCTTCAGGGCGCGGCGCAGTCCGTTCAATCTCAGCGCGGCGCTCCATATCTTTCAGCATTTCTGCGTAGACCTGACGCGCCAGCACCTGCGCCAACATCGCTGCTTCCGGTGCGGTTTTCAGATCGGCATTCGCAGTGATTTCACCATCCTGAACCCGCAACAGCCGCACCACCGCCATATCACCCTGCGCCAGCCGCGCCGTGCCCACACTCACTGCGCCCTCAGTCGGCAACGGCAGCGTAAATGCGGTTTCCAGCACTTCGGCGGGAATTTTGTCCGTTTGTCGCGTCACCAAACCCGGTGTTTCCAATTTGGCATTGCCGAGCACTGCCGTCCAATCCGCGCCTTCGCGTAATTGCTTCGCGGCAGCACTCGCCGCAGCTTCAGTCGCTGCACTGGCGGTTTTAGCTTTGATCGCAGCGATAATCTCATCGCGCACTTCCGCCAACGGTTTAACGTCTGCTGCCCGATGTTCCGCCACGCGCACCACCACAGCTTGCAGCGAATCGCGTTCTGGCTCAATCAATTCGCTGTTGCGCCCTCGGTGAGCACTTCTTCACTGAACGCTGCCGCCAGCACCTTCGGCTGACTGAGAATGCCCGTGCCGCCGGTACGCGCCAGCCAGTCGCTTTTCTGCACCGTCAAACCCAGTGCTTCCGCAGCAGGTTCCAACCGATCCGGCGATTCATACGCTAGATTTGCCAGCCGCTCGCCGAGTTCATAAAACTGCGCATCGCTGCGTTGTTTGCGCAATTCCGCCAGCAATTGCTCGCGCACTTCCTCAAAAGGTTTCGTCACTGGCGGCGTGATTGCGGTGACAACAATCAGGTGATAACCAAATTGGGTACGGACTGGTGCGCTCACTTCGCCAACCGGCAAGGCAAATGCGGCTTGCTCAAATGCCGGAACCATCACACCTTTTTCCACGTCACCGAGTGAACCGCCCTGCGCCGCACTGCCGGCATCGGCGGAGAATTGCTTGGCTAAATCGGCGAAGGCTTCGCCCGCGAGAATGCGTGCCCGAATGTCGTTGAGTTTGGTGAGCACCTCATTTGCGGCTGCATCATCGGCATCGCTAGCAACTTTCAACAGTAAATGACTGATTTGACGGCGTTCGGGTTGAATAAACCGCGCCGGGTTGGCGGTGTAATGCTGGCGCAGTTCGTCATCACTGATGACCGTTTGCGTTGCCAATGCGCTGGCATCAAGCAGGATGTAATCGAGTTTGACTTGCTCTGGCGTTTGAAAACGAGCGGTGTTGGTGTTGTAAAACGCGCCGCTCGCAGCATCATCGGGCGGCGTGGCGGGGGCAAAATCTGCGGTATGAAATTGCGTATAAACCAGTTCGCGCTGTTGCTGGATCAACCGTTGATATTGCGAAAATTCAGCGCGAGTGACGAATTCGCTGCCTGCGACGGCGCGGATCAGTTGTGTACCGGTCATTTGCTGGCGCACCTGCGCTTCAAATTGCACGGGCGTTAATCCCTGAAGTTGCAGCATTCGTTCATAGGTTTCCCGATGAAAGCGCCCATCTTTTTGAAAAGCAGGTTCAGAAAGTATCTGTAATTGAACATCTTGATCAGAAACTCGCAGTCCCAGTTGCTGAGTGACATCGCGCAGCAGCAGTTCTTGAATGAGGTTTTCGAGCACCTCGGTGCGCAGCCGCTGATCCTCAAAGGTAGCGAATTTGTCACTGTTGCCGAGTTGTTCGCGCAATTTGATTCGCGTTTCTTGAACGCGCCGATCCAGATCACGATTGGAAATTTCAATGCCGTTGATTGTGGCGGCAACAGGTTCACTGCCGACATCGAAATAAGACTGAATACCCCAGAGGGCAAAGGGAATGCTGATGAGCGCGACGATGACCCAAGCAACCCAACCTTGAGTGCGTGTGCGGATAGTCTGAAGCATGGCGGCAGGTCGAAATAATTAAGAGATTTAGAAACAAAAACGGGGCACCCAATGGGTGCCCCGTGCTATGTCGTTTGGCGGAGCGGACGGGGCTCGAACCCGCGACCCCCGGCGTGACAGGCCGGTATTCTAACCAACTGAACTACCGCTCCAAACTTTCAGTATTACAACTTGGTGGGTGTTGTAGGGATCGAACCTACGACCCTCGCCTTGTAAGGGCGATGCTCTACCATCTGAGCTAAACACCCTTAGGTAACAACAGGCGACTATTGTATGGCATCTTTGAGTGCTTTACCAGCCTTGAAAGCAGGTGTTTTTGATGCCTTGATTTCAATGCTTGCCCCAGTCTGTGGATTGCGACCCATCCGCGCTGCCCGTTCCTTGACTAAAAAGGTACCGAAACCAATCAATGACACCGTGCCCCCTTCCTTCAGGGTATGAGCAATTTCATCAATCATCATATCTAGGGCACGGGCGGCGGCAGCCTTAGAAATATCCGCAGCATCCGCCATCTTCTCGATGAGTTCCGATTTATTCATGTGTTTTGTTCCTCATTAAACAGCGATGATCGATTCAGATATTCGGAAGGTCAAATCACACGACCATTCTCAAATGATGGCGCATCCTAAGACGGGAATCGTGTTGGAGCAACCAACTTTTCAGTCATTCATGTCGCAGTGTTGGCTTTTAATGACGCAACTGCACTGCCTGATCGTCAACTGCATCGGTCGGCATCTCCGGCGAGTCTACCGCTGCAACCGTGATCGCATCTTCATTCGCACCTGAACCACCCAGCGCCGTTGGATGCTCAACCAGCGCTAGATTCAACACCTCGTCGATCCATCGTACCGGATGGATTTTCAAATGTTGCTTGATATTTTTAGGAATTTCGGTCAAATCCCGCGCATTTTCCAGCGGAATAATCACCGTTTCAATTCCGCCACGATGCGCAGCCAGCAGCTTTTCTTTCAGTCCGCCAATCGGCAACACCTCGCCACGCAGCGTGATCTCGCCAGTCATCGCCACGTTGGAACGTACCGGAATTTTCGTGAGCGCCGACACCAGCGCCGTGCACATCGCCACGCCTGCGCTCGGCCCATCTTTCGGCGTCGCGCCTTCGGGAACGTGAATGTGTATATCGAAATTATTGTGAAAATCGGGTGGCACACCCAGCGCATCCGCTCGCGCCCGCACCACTGTCATCGCTGCCTGAATCGACTCCTGCATCACATCGCCGAGTTGACCCGTATACGTAAATTTGCCCTTGCCAGGCACCAGTGCTGATTCAATCCGCAGCAATTCGCCACCGACTTCCGTCCACGCCAGCCCCGTCACCTGTCCAATTTGATCGTATTCATCGGCACGACCGTAATGAAAACGCTGCACACCGAGGTATTTCTCCAATATCTTGGCATTAACAATCGTAGAAGTATCGCGCTTTTTTAAGAGCACTTCTTTAACAACCTTGCGGCAAATTTTGGAAATCTCACGTTCCAAATTGCGTACACCTGCCTCACGGGTGTAATGGCGAATAATATCGCGCAGCGCACTCTCACGAATCACCAATTCACCATCTTTTAGACCATTATTTTTGGTCTGCTTGGGCACTAAATACCGCTCGGCAATTGCGACTTTTTCATCTTCGGTATAACCAGACAACCGAATCACTTCCATGCGATCTAATAATGCTGGCGGAATGTTGAGCGTATTCGCAGTTGCAACAAACATGACTTCAGAAAGATCGAAATCTACCTCAAGATAATGATCAACAAAAGTATGATTCTGTTCAGGATCAAGCACTTCTAATAGCGCCGACGCTGGATCACCACGAAAATCCATTGCCATTTTGTCGATTTCATCCAGCAAAAAGAACGCATTGCGTGACGCAGCTTTCGATAGATTCTGAATGATTTTGCCGGGCAATGCGCCAATGTAAGTGCGCCGATGACCGCGTATTTCCGCTTCATCGCGCACTCCACCGAGCGACATGCGCACAAATTTGCGATTCGTCGCCCGCGCAATCGATTGACCGAGTGACGTTTTACCGACACCCGGCGGTCCAACCAAACACAAAATTGGTCCTTTCAATTTCCGCACTCGCTGCTGCACTGCGAGATATTCCAGAATACGTTCTTTTACCCGTTCTAATCCATAATGATCTTTATCCAATACCGCCTCAGCGACTTGCAAATCATTATGAATGCGTGTGCGTTTTTTCCATGGAACACCAACCAGCGTGTCAATGTAATTACGCACCACTGTTGCTTCAGCAGACATCGGCGACATTAATTTGAGCTTATTTAATTCTGCCAGCGCCTTGGTTTTGACTTCAGTGGGCATTCCTGCGGCTTGAATACGCCGAGCGAGGTCTTCGATTTCATTGGGCGCATCTTCCAATTCACCGAGTTCTTTCTGAATCGCCTTCATTTGCTCATTCAAATAATACTCGCGCTGATTTTTTTCCATCTGCCGCTTCACCCGTCCACGGATGCGCTTTTCCATTTGGAAAATATCGCTTTCAGACTCCATCAATCCCATCAAATGTTCAAGTCGCGCCTGCACATCAATGATTTCCAACACGCGCTGTTTTTCATCGAGCTTCAGCGACATGTGCGCTGCCATCGTATCGGCTAATCGTCCCGCATCATCAATGTTTGCCAGTGAGGTGAGTACTTCTGGCGGTATTTTTTTATTGAGTTTGACGTATTGATCGAACAGATTCATCGCTGAACGCATCAGCACTTCTTGCTCGCGCTCATCGGCATTAAAGATTTCATCTAATGGCTTAATGATTGCGGAAAAAGAAGTCTCAGTGGTGACAAAGCTTTGAATAACAGCTCGTTGATGACCTTCAACCAATACTTTCACTGTGCCATCCGGCAATTTAAGTAACTGCAAAATATTCGCCAGCGTCCCAATATCGTATAAATCTTTGACACTCGGATCATCTACTTCGGCGCTTTTCTGTGCGACAAGCAAAATTTGCTTATCAGTGGTCATTGCGCCATCAAGTGCATGAATAGATTTGTCGCGTCCAACGAATAGCGGAATCACCATGTGGGGATAAACCACCACGTCCCGCAATGGAAGAACCGGAACTTCTTGAGAAGCGAGTGGTGCAGCAGCGGGATTGTGTAGTGCCATGAAAATCTGCGCTCATTCAAAGGATAATCAATAAAACAGGTGATGTGCGTATTCGGATAAGAATCGCGCATCACTGTCGCAAAAAATCGGAATGGAAGACAACGAGGATCGGAATGGTGGACGGAACATTTCATTCATGCAGCGCCCATGATTGGTGCGCTGCGATAATTGCTGATTGATGCGTTATTCGGCGCCAGCAGCCTGTTTTTCCATGCTGATGCAGTCATAAATGAGGAATGGTTTGTTATCACCAGCAATCACTGACGCATCAATGACGACTTTACTGACGTGATCCATTGATGGCAGATCGTACATCGTATCCAATAACACTTGTTCCATAATGGTACGCAGCCCGCGAGCGCCAGTTTTACGCTCCATTGCTTTACGCGCTATTCCACCGAGGGCATCTTCACGCAATTCCATTTGTACACCTTCCATTTCAAATAGCCGCGCATATTGCTTCACTAGCGCATGTTTTGGCTCGGTCAGAATACGCACCAATGCCGGCTCATCCAATTCTTCTAACGTCGCCAATACCGGCAGCCGTCCGACAAATTCTGGAATTAAACCGTAACGAATTAAATCTTCCGGTTCGACCGTGCTCAGGATTTCGCTGATTTGACGGCTGTCATCTTTGCTGTGCACTTCTGCCGAAAAACCGATACCGGTTTTGCGCGAGCGATTTTGAATCACCTTATCCAGCCCAGCGAACGCACCGCCCACAATAAACAGGATGTTAGACGTATCGACTTGCAGAAATTCCTGCTGCGGATGTTTGCGCCCACCCTGCGGCGGCACCGAGGCAATCGTGCCTTCAATCAGTTTTAACAGCGCCTGCTGCACGCCTTCGCCTGAGACGTCGCGGGTAATCGACGGATTGTCTGATTTACGCGAAATCTTATCAATTTCATCGATGTAGACGATGCCGGTTTGTGCCTTGTCAACGTCGTAATCGCATTTTTGCAGCAGTTTCTGAATGATGTTTTCAACATCTTCGCCGACATAGCCAGCTTCGGTCAGGGTCGTTGCGTCAGCGATGGTAAAGGGCACATTGAGCAGCCGCGCCAGCGTTTCTGCCAGCAGCGTTTTGCCGGAGCCGGTTGGCCCAATCAGCATGATGTTGCTTTTAGCGATCTCAATATCTTCTTTCGCTTCAGCAACTTCTAACCGTTTGTAATGGTTATACACTGCAACCGAGAGGACTTTTTTGGCCTTCTCTTGCCCGATGACAAATTCATCCAAACGCGCCTTAATTTCACGCGGTTTTGGCAGATGACTGGTGTTTTCGCCAACGCTGTCCTGCATCTCCTCGCGGATAATGTCGTTGCAGAGTTCGACGCATTCGTCGCAAATGAATACCGAAGGACCAGCAATGAGTTTGCGCACTTCATGCTGGCTTTTGCCGCAAAACGAACAGTAAAGCAATTTACCTTCGTCGCTTTTGCCGTGATTATTTCCACTCATCGAAGATGGGTCTCCAGTGGTTCGTTTAAGGACGCGATACCAGCAGTCCCGCTCGATGTCGATTGAAGCATGAAAGACATCTGAATTAAGTCTTACCGGGAGCTGGACCGCGTTCGGTGATGACCTTGTCGATCAATCCATAAGCCTGCGCCATTTCACCGTTCATAAACCGATCGCGTTCAGTGTCTTCAGCAATCTTTTCAATCGGTTGTCCAGTGTGTTCAGCGAGAATCCGGTTTAGGGTATCGCGGATCGTGAGGATTTCGCGGGCATGAATATCAATATCGGTCGCTTGCCCTTGAAAACCACCGAGCGGTTGATGAATCATCATCCGCGAATGCGGTAAACAAAAGCGTTTGTCTTTAGCGCCACCGGCAAGTAATAACGCACCCATGCTTGCTGCTTGACCAATACACATGGTGCTGACATCGGGACGAATAAACCGCATGGTGTCATAAATTGCCATTCCTGCCGTTACGGAACCGCCGGGCGAATTGATATACAGATGAATATCCTTGTCAGGATTTTCCGATTCTAAAAACAGCAATTGAGCAACAACTAAATTCGACATGTGATCTTCAACTGGACCAACCAGAAAAATCACTCGCTCTTTTAATAGCCGTGAATAGATATCAAATGAACGTTCACCGCGTGCTGTTTGCTCAATGACAATGGGTACTAGCATTCCTTGTGGCTGCCAGTCAGTACGATGTTGGGAAGTGGCGATCATATTAAGGATTTAACCTGTAACAACTGAACTCTAGTCGCAAAATGTCGTTTGAAAATCACGACATTCTGCGCAATTGAATACTCAAATTGAGCGTTGATGTTATGCGATTTCTGGATTCACCAAGGTTGCAAAATCAAGTGCTTCATCTTCCACCTGAACCTGCTCCATCACCCAATCAACGACGGCATCTTCAAGCAACACTGCTTCAACTGTTTTAATGCGCTCGCGTTTGCTGTAATACTCCAGCACTTCCTGCGGATCATCGTAAGTTGACGCCATCTGTTGAATGCGTGCTTTGATCTGATTCGCTTCAACTTTCAGCCCTTGTTCGGTAATAATTTTGCCGAGAATAAGACCAAGTGCTACTCGTTTTTTTGCTTTGGATTCAAAGAAATCAACTGGAAACAATCCCACTAATCTGGGATCGAATTTTTTGTTCATACTCTCCGTGATATCAGCCACTTCTTCCTTGACCAATGCTGACGGCAAATCAAATGAATTGGCAGCATAAAGCACATCCATGACGCGCTCTTTCAATAGCGTTCTCACGCGATCTTTCAATTCGCGTTCCATATTCCCTTGCACATCAGCACGGAATCGCGCTAAATCACCGTCGTCAATTCCAAATGCTTGAATGAACTCTGCATCAATAATCGGTAGCGTTGGCTCCATCACCGCATTGATCGTCACTGCAAAATGCACTGGCTTTCCAGCGAGATGATCGGCGTGATAATCTTCAGGAAAAGTCAATTCAAGGTCGCGCTGCTCGCCGCTCGTCGCACCGATCAACCCAGCTTCAAAACCTTCAATCATTTCCGCGCTGCCCAACTCCAGCGTGACATTCGAACCCGACCCACCTTCAAATGGTTCGCCCTCGATAGTGCCGTCAAACGTAATCAGTACTTGATCGCCGAGCTGACAAGCGCGTTCAACTGACGTCCAAGTTTTCCGCTGCTCGCGCAGCCGCTCAATGACTCCATCCACATCCGCATCGGTCAATTCGCACACCGGACGCTTCAGCGATTGATCCGCGAGCGATACCAATTCAAATTCAGGCATCACTTCAAACGTTGCAGTGTATGCAAAACGTTGATCTGTAAGATTAATATCGAGTTCAATCTGCGGCATTCCGGCAGGCGTCAGCGATTCCTGTTCCACTGCATCGTTATAACTTGATTGCACCAATTCGCCCATCACGTCTTGTTGCACCCGATCGACAAACCGCTGGCGCACCACCTTCATCGGCGCTCGTCCCGGGCGGAAGCCGGGCAACGCGGCAGTCCGCGCAAGCTGTTGTAAACGCTTGTCAACTTCGACCGTCATCTGCGCAAAAGGCAACTCGATCTTCATCCGTCGCTCTAGCCCTTCGCCCGCTTCCACCGAAACTTGCATTCAATTTTCTCCCGTCGTTGCCGGATCAATTCCGCAGCCGACGTATTGTTGGATTCTGGCGCAAACACCACGTTTGCGCCTTCAAAAGCCGTTCAGTATAGCTTGCGACCTGTCAAGGCTCCACCGTCTAAATGACTTTGGAAAACCCAATTGGACCGGTTTTTGTCGCTAAATACGCATCAAATGCCATACAAATGTTGCGCACCAGCAAACGTCCTCGCGCCAAAATGCGAATCTGCGTGGGTGTAATCTCCACCAATCCGTCATTCGCCATGCCCTGAAGTTTGGTCAACGCATCAGCGAAATAATCCGCAAATTGAATACCCCAAGTTGCTTCGGCAACGCGAATATCCAACTGGAAATGACAAATCAATTTGGTAATCATATCGCGGCGAATGAGATCGTCACGGTTCAATTCAATGCCACGAAAGACTGCCAAATGCCCAGCATCAATGTCAGCGTAATACTCTTCCAATTCGCGGCGATTCTGTCCATAGGTGTTATCGACCTTGCCGATTGATGTCACACCAATGCCAATTAAATCGCAATCCGCATGAGTCGAATAACCTTGGAAATTGCGATACAACGTTCCCGCCTGCTGCGCCAGCGCCAATTCATCGTCAGGACGCGCAAAATGATCCATGCCGATGTAGACATAACCTGCTTCAGTTAAGCGGGAAATGGTCGATTGCAGAATATCCAGTTTCACTTCTGGCGCGGGCAAATCTGCGTCATTGATCCGGCGCTGCGGTTTGAAGCGTTCCGGCAAATGCGCGTAATTGAAAATTGACAGCCGCTGCGGATTCACTGCAATCACGCGTTCCAGCGTGTTGCTGAAACTTGCAACGGTTTGAAATGGCAAGCCGTAGATTAGATCAATGCTGGTTGAGCGAAAACCTTCGGCAATCGCTGCGTCAAGCACCGCCATTGTTTCCGCTTCGGTTTGTACTCGATTCACAGCAGTTTGTACTTTGAGATCAAAGTCTTGTACGCCAAGACTCATGCGATTAAAGCCGATATTGCGCAGCAATTTAACGGTGGACGCATCTGCTTCACGCGGATCAATCTCAATTGAAAATTCGCCTACATCATCGCCAGCTAAATCGAAATGACGGCGCGTGACATCCATCAATTCGCTCATCTGCGCGTGACTGAGAAAAGTCGGTGTGCCGCCACCCCAATGTAATTGTTCAACGCGCCGCGAGCGATCAAATAATGCGGACTGCATCGCCAATTCACGATATACCCGCTCTAAATATGGTGGTGCGAGCGAACGATCTTTGGTCGCAATTTTATTGCAAGCGCAGTAAAAACACACCGTGTCACAAAACGGAATGTGAAAATAAATAGAGAGTGGTCGTCCGCTGTCATTACTACGCGCACAAGCGGCTTTATATGCGGTTTCATCGAAGGCTTCGGAAAACTCAACTGCGGTCGGATATGACGTATAGCGCGGCCCGCTTTGGTCATAACGCCGAATCAATTCAAGATCAAAAGAAACGCTTTGTTCCACGGTGTTTGCTCCTGCCGTTAGATACCGTTTTGGTATTCGCTCGGCATCAATCGTAATGCCTATTTAGGCAGTTTCCCCGCCCACATCTAGCCCGTGCTGATGGGTTTCATTAATTTGTTTAAGCAGGGTATGAAATGGAATCTCGTCTGCGTATTGATGCGCTAGATTAATAAAAGGCAAATCTTCGCGCCCAAAGCTGTAATTCCCAGAGGTCATTGCGGCATACAACGCTTTAATGCCTGCGTCGAGCGGGTCGAGAAATGCGGGAAATGTGGCCAAGTTTTCGGTTTCGTATTCCAAACAATCACGCAGATCATCGACTTCAAACACCGCTTGTTTTACCCATTCGACGTATTCATCGACGCTGCGAGCACGTTGCAGACTCATGCGCGAAGTGCCTCATCAATTTGTGCTTGTGATTCAAGCAATTGAGCGCGGGTCAATAGAAAAACGCCCTCGCCGCCACGTTCAAATTCCAGCCAAGTAAACGGCACTTTGGGCAAACGTGATTCCAGTGTTGGCGCTGAATTGCCCACTTCGACGATCAAAATGCCGCCGTCGTTGAGATAGTCGGCAGCGACGCTGAGAATGTTCATCACGAGATCAAGACCATCTTCGCCGCCAAACAATCCCAGCGCCGGCTCGTTGTGATATTCCGCCGGCAGACTGTCCAATTCGGCGCGAGAAACGTAGGGCGGATTAGAGACAATCACATCGTAATGATGTTCGCTGAGTGCTGTAAAAAGATCGGATTCAAGCACTTGTACCCGGTCGGTGAGATGATGCTGCGCGACATTGTGCTGGGCTATTTCCAGCGCAGCGGGCGAAATGTCCACTAAATCAACGTCTACATCCGGCAAATAAATCGCGGCGGCAATGCCGATGCAGCCGCTGCCGGTGCACAAATCGAGCACACGCGTGATGCGTTCGCTGTCAATCCACGGATCAAAACCCGCTTCCACCAGTTCCGCAATCGGTGAGCGTGGAATCAGAACCTGTTGATTAACTGTAAATTCCAAACCGGCAAACCAAGCGCGACCGGATAAATAAGATGCCGGTAATCGCTCGGCAATGCGGCGCTCAATCAATTCACACACTGCAACGCGCTCCGCCGGCGTTAAACGACATTCGCGCAAACCCGGTGGCAATGCTGGCGCTAGATGCAGCGCACTCAGTACCAGATGCGTTGCCTCGTCGATGGCGTTGTCAGTGCCATGTCCAAAAGATAACTTTGCGGCATTGAAGCGACTCGCGCCCCAGCGTACAAAGTCTTGAATCGTAATTAAACCGTCCGGCTGCTCTGCCATTGGTCAGATGAGTCCTAATCAAAATGAAGAAAACGCGGTGATTGCCGCAAAAAAGAGGCAGACAAGGATACATCGCCCGCGCATCGCTTGTAATGGTTGCGGTAAAAACGACCGATTAGCGTAATGTTTGGTCAACAATCTATTCATCAATTCTGGATCACCGCAGATGCTTTCAACGATGCCTCGTTCCATTCTTATCACCGGCTGCTCCAGCGGGATCGGCTTGCATTGTGCGCGAGGGCTGGCGCAGCGCGGTTGGCAAGTGATCGCTTCGGCGCGGCGAGCAGAGTCAGTCGCGCAACTGCAACGCGAGGGATTTACGGCGATTGCGCTTGATCTTGATGATTCCGCCAGCATTCGCGCTGGTGTTGCCGAAACGCTGGCGCTGACGGGCGGGCGATTGGATGCGTTATTTAATAATGGCGCTTATGGGCAGCCCGGCGCAGTGGAAGACGTGCGCCGCGAAGTACTGCGGGCGCAACTGGAAACCAATCTGCTGGGAACGCACGAATTAACCTGTTTGGTGATTCCGTTCATGCGTCAGCAAGGTTTCGGGCGCATCGTGCACAACAGTTCGGTGCTCGGTTTCATGCCGCTGGCATATCGCGGCGCGTATGTCGCCAGTAAATACGCGCTGGAAGGTTTGACCGACACATTGCGGTTGGAACTGCGCGGCAGCGGAATCAGCGTGTCGCTTATCGAACCGGGTCCGATTCTCAGTCAATTTCGCGCCAATGCGCACCGCGCTTTTCTCGCCAATATCGACCGCGAACACAGTGTTCATCGCGCTGCCTATGAACGCGCCGAAGCGCGATTGACGAAACCGGGTCCAGCGCAGCCGTTCACGCTGCCGCCAGAAGCAGTGTTGCAAAAACTCATTCACGCGCTCGAAAGTCCACATCCGCGTTCGCGCTATGCCGTCACCGTGCCGACGCATTTGTTCGCAGTACTGAAACGGTTATTGCCGACATCCGCTCTGGATTGGGTGGTCACTTGGGTTTCTCGCGGCGGAAAAGGTTGATTTTTCATCAGCCCGCAAACACCAGCAGAAAGCAACTGCCACGCGGCTCATGCGGCGTGTACGTCAAACTAATGCCGTTGGTTTCCGCCAGCTCGCGGGCGATATACAACCCCAATCCCGTGCCATTCGTTTTGGTCGTATAAAACGGATTGAAAATTTCATTGACCACCGCTGGCGCAATGCCTGCGCCGACATCGCACACCGCCAATTGCACTGTTCCCGCAATTCCAGTGCTGCGCAGAATAATCAGTGGCGATTGTCCGCTGCGCTGTCCGTGAATCAGCGCGTTTTCGCACAAATTCGCAATGATTTGATGCAGATGGCGCGGATCAACATTTACCGTCACTGCGGTCGAATGCAGCCGCAATTGCAACGTCGCGGGATCGAGATCGTGACGTTCGCAAAATTCAGCGGCGAATTCTTCCAACCAAGTCGCCAACACCAACTGCGCTGGCTCGCGCTGATGACGCCGCGAGAGCTGCAACACGCTGTGCACCGTGTCTTCAATCCGCGCTCCGTTACGGCGAATGATGTCCAGCAAATGGCGGTCATCGTCGGTAAGCGCCGGATTTTCCGCTAATAACTGACTGGCATGAGTCATCGCACTCAACGGATTGCGAATGTTATGCGCAATGCTGGCAGTTAATGTGCCCAGCGCAGCGAGTTTAATCTGCTGCGCTTCTTTCATAACTTCTTGATTATCACGCAGATAAAGAATGATGCCGTTGGCGCGATCGACGCCGAGCGGTTTCGGAGAAACGCGAATTTCGCGGCGGTTGCAGTGCAGCAGCCAATCGGTTGGCGTGCTGACATTTGAACGCGCCAGCCAGCGATCCAACTCCGGCGATAACGCAGCCAGCGCCACGCCGCGCCGAAACTGTTTCACTTCCAACACGTCAAGCGCCGCTTGATTCAGCAGTCGCAAACGCCGCTCGCCATCGACGACCAAAATGCCGGTGTGAATACTGTGAATAATGAAATCATTGAGTTTGGACAGATCATCAATATCCACCTTGCGCCGCGCCGCAAGTGCCTCTGCCGAACGCACCCGCCGATACAGCACATGCGCCATCACTGCGACGGTAAAAAAGAGCAGCCCCAATAAACCCGCTTGCGTGAACGTGGTTGCCAGCGGTTGATTTTGTAGCACCGAATAACTCTGCTGCGCGATCACTGCCAACGACGCAATCGCAGCAAACAGCAACGACAGCCGTCCTTCCATCATCAGCGCCGCCGCTGCGACTGCGACCGCCAGTAACATCCCCAAACCGCTAGCAATACCGCCTGCCGTGTGCATCAATAGGGTATAAACGACAATATCAATAAAAATAGCAATTTGTACTTGCCGCACTCGCTGTGGTCGTTGTCTGAACAGACTCAAACCACCAAGCAGCATTAACAGTGAATAACACTGTAGAATAAACCAACTAATGCGAACGTTGCCTTTATCAATCACTGGCGCCATAAATGGCGATGAAAATACCCAAATTAAACCAAGTAAAATTAGGCAGCGAAAAACAAAAAGCCAACGTAATGCACCCCAAGTAGGATGTTGGCTAAAAGTGACAGGTGACATCATTATCAAAAGATCAATAAGTTGTGTCTTGCTTCATAATAGCCGATCAATTCGCGCTTGCATTAATCCCAGCATTTGCATTCCCAAATTAAGTGCCTGTTCAGCAAAGGTTTCTAAGTCGCCCCAGCCGTCACCAGTGTCTAATACTTCAGTCATGTTTTCATTCACAACCCGCAACCGATAGGCGCCATCTGCGCGTTCATTCGGTGGCGTATGCTCGGCGCATACGTAAAGCACTGGATCGCGCTGTCCAGTGGGAACCCATGCCAAGATGTAGCGATAAGACTGATGATCACCGCTGTCAATTTCACCCAATAACGCAGCAGTATAGTTGCCAATTTGATAGCGGCGTTTTGGAATTGCAGTTTTAATTAAAGGACGATTTTGCATTTATAAATACTCCGTTTAATCGGTGAAATGTTGGCGCGGTGTCATGATTTTTTTTGCGCTTGTTTAATGCAGTTCAAATAATCAGTTTCGCTGAAAGGTTGTTGATTGCGTTGTAGCGTCCAAATCCCTTCTGCCAAGCAATCCATCATGCGATGTTCTGTTTCATGCGGATTGCGCAAACGGCGTAATAATTTGTGATGCAGCGACCGAATACCGACCGGTTGATCAATACCGATTTGTTCACGAATAGCTAAATGCAAACCCATGTGTAAAAAGGGATTGGTCATGCCCAATTCTGGTGAAAAATCCTGCGCCAGCGCGTCATCATTCATATTCATAAATGATTGATATTCAGGATGTTGGCGCAGAATATCAAAAATCTGCATTTGCAGTGGTTCTAATGGCAATCCGGCTTGGGCGCGTTGCCAAGTGTCAATAAATACTCGTCGTTGACTGCTGCGATCTGATGACAACATGCGTGATTTCCGTAGTGCATTAAACCAGTGATTGCGCCAGCGCGACGGCGGCATTCAGGCTGCCGAGATCGGCGCGATTGGTTCCCGCCAGTTCCAACGCCGTGCCGTGATCGACCGAGGTGCGAATAATCGGCAGCCCCAGCGTCACATTCACTGCGCGTCCAAAACCGAGATGTTTGAGTACCGGCAGCCCTTGATCGTGATACATCGCCAGCACTGCGTCTGCGCCAGCCAAGCGCGTCGGCACAAATACGGTGTCGGCAGGCAGCGGACCGATCAACTGCATTCCTTCTGCCCGCAGCGTTTCCAACACCGGAATGATGATGTCGATTTCCTCGCGCCCCAGATGACCGCCTTCGCCGGCGTGTGGATTGAGGCCGCAGACCACAATGCGCGGCGCGATCACACCAAATCGGTGCACCAAATCGCGGTGCAAAATGCGAATCACAGCGGTGAGATGTGCGGCAGTGATGGCGCGACTGACCTCGACCAGCGGCAAATGTGTCGTCACCAGCGCCACGCGCAATTCCGGCGTCGCCAGCAGCATCACCGGCTGGGCAGCGCAGCGTTCGGCGAAAAATTCGGTGTGACCAGTAAACGGCAGCCCTGCGTCGTTAATCACGCCCTTGTGCACTGGCGCAGTGACCACGCCCGCAAAAGTTCCGTCTAAACAACCGTCACAGGCTCGCGCCAGCGTTTCCAGCACATAATCGGCATTGGCAGAATTGAGCTGACCGGCAATCACCGGCTGGCGCAATTTGACTGGTAAAACATACAGTTGACCGGCAACGCTCGGTTGCGGCGCAGCGGCAGGATCAAACGGCAAAATCTCCAGCGCCAGCCCAAGTCGCTGCGCTCGCGCTGCCAACAAATCGGGATCGGCGACAGCGACGAGTTGAAATCCCCCCCAGCCCCCCTTTTTCAAAGGGGGGAGATTTAGGTCTTCCTTTTTCAAAAGGGCTGGATTTTGCAAAAGAGGGAGGTTTAAGCCCCCCTTTGGAAAAGGGGGGTTGGGGGGATTTGTCAAAACCGGGCAGTTGGGGGGATTTGTCAAAACCGGGCGGTTAGGGAGATTTGCAGCCAGCCGCACCACCAAATCTGGACCGATGCCCGCCGGTTCGCCCGGCGTAATGGCAAGACGTTGAATAAAATCAATCATGTGCAGAATCGAGCCGAATTTCCACATAAGCCTCGTCGCGTAACTGCCGCAACCATTCTTCAGTCGCCTCCTCCGCTTTTCGGCGCTGCAACGCTTCCCGTGCTTTGACCCGCAACAAATCGGCGCTGGTGTCCTGACTCCGCCGCTCCAACACCTGCACCAGATGCCAACCAAACGGCGTTTTGAACGGTTCACTGACTGCGTTAGGCGCGAGCACATTCATGGTGTTTTCAAAATCCGGCACGGTATCGCCGGGATTCACCCAGCCGAGATCACCGCCTTTGAGCGCCGAACCGGTGTCATCGGAATGTGCGCGAGCGAGCGTCGCAAAATCCTCGCCGTTGAGCACCCGCTGGCGCAGTTGTGACAACCGCCGTTTCGCGTCCTCATCCGAAACCAATTCATTGGTGCGGATTAAAATATGTCGTGCTTTGGTTTGATTGACATTTTTCGGTGTTGCGCCCTTGATGTCGCGCAGTTTAATAATGTGAAACCCGCTGGCGTTGCGCAGCGGAGCACTGATTTCACCTTCCGTCATCGTGGTCGCCAAATCGCCCACCAACGCCGGCACTGCGCCCATTTCAAACCAACCGAGATCGCCGCCTTCGAGCGCATTGCGTCCATCAGATTCGCGCACTGCCGCTCACTGAAATCTGCGCCGCGCCGCAATTCAGCCACCAGACGATTGGCTTTTGCTTCGGCAGTGCTGATTTGTTCCGGCGTGGGATTTTCCGGCAGCGCGACCAAAATATGCTGCAACCGCACCTGCTCGCGTTCATTAACTGGCTTGATTCTTTGGCTAAAAGCGATCATTTCTGCTCGGTGACGCGAATTTTGCTGACAACTTCCTGATTTTGCAGACGACTGTTGAGAATCTGCGAGCGCGTATCTTCGCGGAAATCATTAAAACGAATGCCGCCAGCTTCCAACGTTTTTTGCAAATCATCGAGATTAAGATTATTGCGTTTGGCAATGCTGGTAAGCGCCTCGTTGAGCGTCGCATCATTGATTTCAATCCCGACTTCTTTGGCGCGTAATCGCTGCAACCGTTTCAAAATCAGTCGGTCGAGCACCTGTTTTTCCAACTGCGCTCGCGGCGGTTCAGCGGTTCCCTGCTGGCGCAACTGCGGCAGTACCAAATTGATTTCCTTATTCAATTCGCTGCGCACCACCACATCGTCGTTGACCACTGCGATGATCGCATCGAGCGATTCGTTGCCGAGTTGGGCGACGGCGTGCTGGCGCTGAATGTCAGTAAGACCGCGACCATCAGTAGATGCAGTCGATTAGTTGGTTTGATAACCATAAATGCCTCGTTCGAGCAGTTGATCAATGCGGTTTCCAAAAGAACCCAGCCCCGCTAATTCCAGTTGCAGCATCACGCTGGTGCTGCCGGGTTGATCGGCGCTGCGTTTGAGATGTTGTCCCAGCAGCCGCAAGCGCCAGCAACAGCGCCCAATCTCCACGCCAGCGAACGCTTCCACTGTTTCATCGTTGAGCAGCGAATACAGCCAGCGCCCCACCAATTTCACCGCGAACCCAGCGGAATTTGAAACGCCAAATCCGTATCTTCGTAGCGTTCAGCGGTTTGCGTGCCGAGGTTGTAACGATACGCCAGATTGAGCAAATGATTGGAATCAGGGGCATAACGCAGTTGTAAAACCTGTTTTTCCCATTTTGAATTAGCGCGTTGTGGATTCCATTGCGCATTGAGTACTGCGCTCCAATTCGGCGTGAGCAGCGCCGATAATTCACCCGCCAGCGCCGATTGCGTATCGCTGTCCACAGCATCGCCGTCCAATTGCACCCGCCGATCTGCAAAATAAAATACCTGACCCAAGCTGGCGCGAAACAATTCGGTGCCGCGTTGACTGGCAATCGTGCGCGAGGTGAGACCGAGCGTGAGCCGATGTTCGTCGCTGATGCGGTCGTAACCGGTGAAACGGCTGGCGCGAAACAGGCTGGCAAAACTGAAATCCAACGCAGTGGTATCAAAACGCGGATTTTCTGATTGGTCGGCATAAGCGGTGCGCACGTAATACAGACGCGGTTCCAGTGTTTGCAACATGCGTTCGTTAAACCAGCGATGTTCGCGCTCAAAATCAATTTGCCGTCAAGGTCAAAACTGGGAATTAAATACGTTGGTTCCGTTGCCCAGCCAGCGGTTTGATCGACTAAATCGTATTCGGTGTAAAACAGCCGAGTGCGCGGAATCAAATAACCAAAGCTCTGGCGCAGCGGCAGACGCAGGCTGGGGACGGCGACGAAACGACTGCCGTGCACGGCTGCGTTGTGATCAAAATAGTCGTATTGCGTGTTGATGCTGTATTCCAACCAATCGTGCCAGCGATTGGATCGACCGTAAATGCGAGGTGCGGCAACTGTCCGTAAGGACGATCTGCTGGCGCGATACCGGTGTCAACTGTTTGAAATTCCTGCATTCGTGTCAGCAGATTCCAGCCGTCGCCGGTGTAAGTCAAATCTGCGCGGCGCGTGAGATTGCGCAGACTGGTGATGTCCAGTCGATTGCCAAATTCCTGCAAATACTGGTCATCGGACACTGCCGAATAATCCACCACTGACGACCACCGCGCCCCAAATTGACCGTGCTGTTCGATCCGCAGCGCATCGCGTAAACCTTGCTCGGGCGCTCGGCGATCATGCGGTAACACTTCCGCATTCACTTCCAACTCCTGCATCGCGCTGAGATAACGCACCTGTGCGCCCAGCATCAGTCCGCGAGTGCTCATGTAACGCGGTGTCAACGTCGCATCCAAATTGGGCGCGATGTTCCAGTAATACGGCAGCGTGATGTCGGTTCCAGTTTCGTCGGACGAGCCAAAGCTGGGCGTTAACAATCCGCTGCGCCGTCGCCCATCAATCGGGAAACGCAGATAAGGCGTGTAGAAAATCGGAATATCCGCAATGCGCAGCCGCGCATGATGCGCCGTGCCCATGCCGCTCACTTGATCCAGCTCCAGCGTGCTGGCTTTCAACGACCAATCGGAACGTCCCGGCGGGCAGGTGGTGTACAGAATGTTTTGATAGCGACTGACTTGCTCCGGCAATAACCACGCATGTTCAGCCTCGCCGCGCAGATTGGCATTGCCCGATAACCGATAACGGGCGTGGTCGATGCTGCCCTGTTGGTGGTCAGGTTGTATTCCGCTGCGTCACCCGTCAGGCGCAATTGCGGCGTTTCCAAATACAGCGCACCGCAGCGTTGATCTGTCCGCTGCGGCGGTCATAACGCGACCAGTCGGCTTCCACCCGCTGATTCTGCTGGCACAGCGCAATATCACCTTGTAATTCAATGATGTTGGTGCGTTGATTGCCGTCGATGCGATTGGCAACGATGTCAATGGGTTGCTGTTTCGTCTCTGTGAATTGCACTCGCGGATTGATCGCGCCAGCGCCAGGAATCGGGCCGCACACTTCCCACTGCAAACCTTGATGCAGCCGCTGCTCCTGCTGCGCGGCATCGGCAATCGGCAACTGCGGCGTGTCACCGCGCAACATCGGCAGTGCTTCGGCAGCCGCTGCGCCAGCCGGAGGATTGACCGGTAACGTCGGCAGCAGTGCGGGCAAAAGTGGCGAATTCGCAGGCAACGACGGCAACTTGGCGCGAGTGGTGTCAATCGGCGCTGGCGCGAGTCGGGGCGGATTGATTGGAATCTCGGCATTTTCAACTGGCGGTGTGGCAGTGATCGCGGGAACTGGCGGCGGTTCAGAACTGCGCTGGGGCGCGTCGGCAGCGGTTGCCGGAGTGACAACAGTCACGAAAAGCATCGCCCACGCACTGCGTTTGAAATCAACCAAAATCGACATTGCAATGAACAAGCTCGTGGCTGGTGGTGGACGCATGGATGTGATGCTGCAAACATGGCACAGACCAATCCGGTCGGCAATCCTGATGCAGATGGTCGATCATCGAATTTTACGGCGAATGGAGCAATTAAGTGATTGATAATCATGCACGAACTGCGGCATTACGCGAGTGGCTGACCGCGCAACTGCGCACTGACAATTGGACACTCGCGCCCGCTTCAGCGGATGCCAGTTTTCGCCGCTATTGGCGCGTCACCCAGCCGGAGCGCACCTTAATTGTGATGGACGCGCCGCCGCCAGAACATTGCGGACGCTTTGCCGAGTTAGCGCGGGACTGGCGCGGCATCGGTCTCAACACGCCGGAAATTTATGCCGCAGATCAAACGCAAGGTTTTTTACTGCTCACCGATTTTGGCAACCAGACTTATCTCGACGTGCTCACCGCCGCCACTGCCGACCGGCTGTATGGCGACGCGCTCGGCGCACTGGCGATCATTCAAGCCTGCGGCGCGACTGCCGACTTGCCCGTTTACGATGCGGCATTTTTACAACGCGAGCTGGCGCTGTTTGATGAATGGTTTATTGAAAAATTGCTCGGTTTAGAGCTGACTGCTGCCGAGCAAACGCTGCTGGCGCAGGTCAATAACCTGTTGATTGCCAACGCGCTTGAACAACCGCAGGTCTGCGTTCACCGCGATTTTCACTCGCGCAACCTGATGTTCACCAAGCGCGGCAATCCCGGCGTGTTGGATTTTCAAGACGCTGTGCTGGGGCCGGTGACTTACGATTTGGTATCGCTGTTGCGCGATTGCTACATCGCGTGGCCAGAGCAGCGAGTGACGGAATGGGCGCTCGGTTATCACCAGCTCGCTCGGCAAACGGGGATTTTGCGGACGGAGCAGCCGGAGCAATTTCTGCGGTGGTTTGATCGGATGGGAATGCAGCGGCATCTCAAAGTGTGCGGCATCTTTGCGCGGCTGCATTTGCGCGACGGCAAATCGCAATATCTCGCTGATGTGCCGCGCATTTTGAATTATCTCGTGGCGGTCGCGGGGCGCGATCCTGAATTGACGGCGTTGCAGCAGTTTTTAATCGAGCGGGTGCTGCCGTTTTATTGATAAAAAAAGCCGGGGATTCCGGCTTTTTTCTCTGATACCTTGCTACCAAGGTATATCGTCATCGTCAACTTCTATATCTGTGAGTGGTTTTCCATGTTGTATTTGTCCAAACCACTCGAATTGACTAATTGTTTCCAATGCAATTTCAAGAATATCATCTGCGATATAGCCGAATTGTTCAACTTCATTGGCAAATTCAAAGTTACAACAACAAGAATTGCTGTCGTAGAAAAGAGAGTAAACATACGATGCTAAAGATTGCTGATATGCGGATTCAGAAAAATTGATCATTTCAGTGATTTCCCTTTCGCTGTCATGTCTGCTCACAATTGTGATTCCGTTTATCTTTTGACCATTGATCCGTGCTATTTGACTGCTAAGTGGTTGATATTGTTCATCGCGCCACTCGTGTTCAGGTTTGCATAAGTTTGCAATAGATTGGATTGCATTTTCTAATTCGATACGAAAAAACTCACGATCCGCTCTGTGGCGGTAGACAGAGAGGTTTTGATGAATTTGGGTTTCGAGTCTTTTTGCATTTTCAGCGAGACAGTAGTATTCAAGTTTGAAAGGCTCTGGAACACCAGTGGTAAAAAGTTCATCGACTCGCTCTGTCGGAACTTTTACGGAATAGCCGATTTTTAATAAACCGGGCATTGCCATATTGCGACAAATGTAAATAAACCCTTTTGCCATTTAACTGTTTCCTCGCGTGGTTCGGTGGACTGAATTGGGTTTAGTGCCATGATCAACAGGATTTCGTGGCTTTTATTCTTTGCTTTGCAAAGAGATTAGGTTTTTGTCCTATTAACTATGGCACTACCAAACTTGGAACATCTACAGAGGAAACTCATGCTAAAACCAAAAAATGTGGCAGGTTAGTTAAGCAAAATCCCTCCAATTGAAACCGCACATTTAATCCAGCGTAGCGCGTAACAATTCCGGTGCCACCTCACCCGTGACAACTGCCGTGCCCAATTGCTGCAATAACACCAGCCGCAATTGCCCGTTGAGCACTTTTTTATCCACCGCCATCAATTCCAAAAACCGCTCGGCAGATAAATCGCTCGGCGGCGCAACTGGCAAACCCGCAGCAGCAATCACCCGCCGCACTCGCGCCAGCGCCTCCGCCGTCAACCAGCCCAGCCGCGCCGATAACTCAGCCGCCAACACCATCCCCGCGCCGACCGCCTCGCCGTGCAGCCAGTTGCCGTAACCGGTGCCGGTTTCAATCGCATGACCGAAGGTGTGACCGAAATTGAGCAGCGCCCGCTGCCCAGATTCGTGCTCATCGGCGGCGACGATCTCCGCCTTCACCTCGCACGAGCGCCGGATCGCGTGCGCCAGCGCCGCCGGTTCTCGCGCCAGCAACGCCGGCAATTGCGCCTCCAGCCAGTCTAAAAACGCAGCATCGCGGATAAAACCGTATTTCAGCACCTCCGCCAATCCCGCCGACAACTCGCGCTGCGGCAGCGTGGCGAGCGTCGCCGTGTCGGCAATCACGGCGCGAGGCTGATAAAACGCGCCGATCATATTTTTGCCCAGCGGATGATTGACGCCGGTTTTGCCGCCGACCGACGAATCGACCTGCGCCAGCAGCGTGGTTGGCACCTGAATGAACGCGACGCCGCGCTGATAACAAGCTGCCGCAAAGCCCGCCATATCGCCGATCACGCCACCGCCGAGCGCAATCACCGTGCAATCGCGGCTCATCCGCGCCGTCAGCAGCGCGTCAAAAATCTGGTTCCACACCTCCAGCGTTTTGTACTGCTCGCCGTCGGGCAGAATCACCTCGCGCACCGTGACGCCGGTCAACGCCGAGCGCAGCGTCGCCAAATACAGCGGCGCGACCGTCTCATTGGTGACAATCAACACTTGAGCGCCAGCCAGATGCGGGCGATACAGCGCCGCCTCTGCCAGCAGCCCGCTGCCGATGTGGATGGGATAACTGCGCGATCCCAGATCAACTTTGAGCGTGTGCATGATCGACAACCTCCGCGCTCAAGCGTCTTCAGAAGTCAGACGGCGCATGATTTCTTTAATCACCGCACTGGTGCCGCGCTTCTCCGTTGACACCACCATATCAGCGACTTGGCGATACAGCGGCTCGCGTTCTTCCATGACCTGCCGCAGTTTTTCTAGTGGGTCTTCGGTCTCCAATAGCGGGCGATTGCGGTCGCGGGAAGTGCGCGAAAACTGCTGTTCTGGGCTGCAATGGAGATAAATCACCACGCCGCGAGCGGAGAGATTTTGGCGATTTTCCGGGCTGAGAACCGCGCCGCCGCCGGTCGCCAGCACGATGCGTTCTTCATTCACCAGCTCTTCAATGATTTGACGTTCGCGGTGGCGAAACCCAGATTCGCCTTCAAATTCAAAGATGGTTGGAATATCGACACCGGTACGCCGCTGGATTTCTTGATCGCTGTCCTTGAACGTATAAGACAGGACTTCTGCCAGTTGCCGACCAACCGTACTTTTGCCGGCACCCATTGGGCCGACGATAAAAATGTTCTGTGCACGCATCATAAGCAAACGATATGCCAGATTTCAGCGCGTGGGCGGAGTTACAAAACCCGTGCCGGTGCGCATTGGATGAAGGGGAGACAGGCGTTTGTGCTGCCTGTCGTGCGCCAAGTGGATCAAAAGCAGTCGAAACAGCGACGAGTGGCTGATCGCTGTGAACATTCTAGCGACATTAACCACTGATGCGACCTTGCACGGGCGAAAAAAATCCCTGTCAAGTGGTCGCACCGGCAGCCGGAGTTGTTGCGTGGTGGCGAGTGATGAAAAAAAACAACACGCCAAAACTCATAATGATGCAGCCAATAAAGAGCGGACCAGAAAGCGTACTAATGGTAATGGCAGCGGCAAACGCTAATGGACCGAGCATTTCACCAAGATTACCCAATAAATCATAATAACTAATGGCTTGATCTTCACCTGCTTCAAGCGCGACTTTGGATTGTAGAAAAACATCGTTTTGTGCTGGAACACTAAATCCTTCGGCAATCCCCATCGTGATAATTGCCAGCACTGCCCAAGGTAAATCACCTAATAACCCAAATAAAATTAAACCGCCACCGCAAAAGATGGTACCAATGAACATCCCACGATGTGAGCCAACGGAACGCCCGATATAATTGGTGAGCACTGGACCGAGATAAATCACGCAGAGCGAACCAAAAATAATAAATAATCCAATCGTTCCCGTGCTTAATCCTTGGCTTTCCGCAAATAATGGAAAATAGTAAAAAGTAAACGCTGCTGCAATATAAGCAGGAAATACAATTAGCAAAAAGAGTGCTAGGTTGTGTGGATCGGTGATCAATAAGCGCAATGCTTGCCCCATTCCAAGTCGCGGTGCAAGATGCAATGCAGTATTCGATTTGGCGATAGATGGTTGTTTTAAGAAGATTAATTGGAAAACCACGACAATAACCACAAATAACGCTGAAACCAGAAATACTGGTGAATAGCCAATGCGTTCCGCCAGCGCACCACCAAACACTGCGCCAACGGCTGTACCTGCCGTCATTCCAGAATAAAAATGGCTAAATCCTTGATTGCGAATAATGATGTCATGTTCTGAATTAACTAATGAACGCAGGGCAAAAAAGACCAAACCACTGCCTATTCCGGTTAACAATCTGGCGATACCGAGAAGCTGCATTGAATCTGCGCCACCCGAAAGTAATAATCCGGTCACTGCGAGATCAGCACCAACATAAAACACCATTTTCCAACCAAAACGAGCGACTAAAATACTGCCTAAAATGCTTGCCATGCCAAGACCAAAAAGTTCCAGTGATAGCGGAAGAGCTAATACCATTTCCATAGATAACCGGGTACGGGTTGATAAAGGCGTTTCATCATCAACGGAATAAATGATACAGAAACTGCCACGCTGCTAAAAAACAAAAAACTCAATGGACGAACTAATAGAACATCAGAAATAATGCTGCTCTTTCGATGGCGCATTGCACGTTGTTTAAGCACATCGACCATGTATGCAACTTCAACTAAAACTAGAATTAATACAATTAACATGGTGGTCAGATTAACGACCATTTCACGAATCAATTCCTCGTTTTCTAATTGAAAAATATAGAGATCAGTTCCCGATTCAATCAGCGCTACAACATTGCCATCTTTATCTTTAATTGGACCAACGCCATAAATCCATGATCCGGTAACATCTGTTACTGCTTCGGCGGCAACTTTACCTGCAAGTGCTTGATCATAAACGCTGCCAGTGTCGAGCCAATCGAAAGGATGAAACATTCCGATTTGCGCATTCATATACATAAAACCGTAAAGACGTTCATTGCTAACGCGATACAGTGCGAAATAATAACCTTCGCTCCAATTCGCATCGTTGTTGACAAACATTGCGGTTAACGTATTGCGCAGCGCCATGTAATCGCTATTGCCAAAATCGCTGAGATTATTAATGTTGCTGAAATGCTCGGTATCGAGGGCGTCTGGTGCTAACGTGATGATCTCTTTAATTTTTTCGATGACTAAATGGCGATCAGTCACGACATTGAGCACAAACAGGCGTCCGGCTTCATCGACAGCCAGATCTTGGCATAGAAAAAGCGCCCCGGCTCCCGGCTGCCACCGTCAATACGATATTGGAATTGCCCGTGCGTGATCGGTTTTGAGAATACGGCGCTGCGCAGTGTCGGTGAGGTAAACCGCGCTATTGCCATCGCGCACAGCAAACGTCGGATAACTGAACGTGATGTCAGTTCGCCAGCGGTGAATGAAACGCGCCAAACGGCAAACCTTTGAGATAAAGCACGGCGGCACATACGGAAAGCGCAAAGCCGATGCGCTTGAGAACCCGCGATGATCGGCGCTGATCAATACCGAGTTCCCAAGGCACAATTCGCGGCTGACCGTCTGGCGTCGCGTCGTGCGTGGCAAATAACAGTGCGGTTTGTCCGGTGCGTTCCAGCCGCACCACCTGCCCCTGCTTGTCGGAATAAATCACAGCATCTGCGCCAGCTTGGACAATGTCGCCAATTCTGAAATTGGCATGAGGCAGTGGATATTGATTTCCGCGCTGGGTCTCACCGGTCGCAATGACATGGTGCTGCGCAGTGATTTCAGTCGCGGTCACTTGAAACCACGACAACACGCCAGCGGTGATGTTTAATCCGACCACTTCGCCGCGCAGTCCCAGCTCCGGTTTTTTTTCTTCTGGACGAAACAGGCGCTGATACACCATGCCGTCATAATGTGACCATCGGGGGTAAACCGCAGAATTTCTTCTCGATCCACATAAAAACCCCGGCGATCAGTCACGACATTGAGCACAAACAGCCGCCCAGCTTCATCCACCGCAAGATCGTTGGCATAGAAAAAGCGCCCCTGCTCCCGGCTGCCACCGTCAATACGATATTGGAATTGTCCGTCGTGATTGGTTTTGAGAATACGGCGCTGCGCAGTGTCGGTGAGGTAAACCGCGCTATTGCCATCGCGCACAGCAAACGTGGGATAACTCAACGTGATGTCGTCGCCAGCGGTGAATGAAACGCGCCAAACGGCAAACCTTTGAGATAAAGCACGGCGGCACATACGGAAAGCGCAAAGCCGATGCGCTTGAGAACCCGCGATGATCGGCGCTGACCCAGCAGCAGCACGATGATTCCGAGCACTAAGCCAACCGCACGCCGCCAAGAAACAGTTGCATTTGCACATCTTGAATGCACTTGGCGCAGTTGGCAGCGCAGCAGCTGCCTCTGGCGCAGGAGAGTAACGCCAAACCAACCAAGCGCCAGCACGCCCGCAACTGATTGTTAAAACTATTTTTTTCATACGAAATAAGCGTCCACAATATCTTCCAGACTCTGCCGGACAATGAGCAAAGAAGTCAGTGCTGGGTGTAAGCAGTCAAAACGCACTTCAGGATGCGGCGGTGGTGCGCTCATCACTTTAGAATCAATCGGATGACCAAGGCGCACGATGGCAATGCCGTTAGAAATGCGCATCATCGGTGCGCCCGCAAATAAACCCGTTCCCCGATAGTCACCGCGCCACTCGCCAAGTTTGCCGCCGAAATGACCCAGCCACGTTTCGACATCCAGCACCTCGTAAACCTGTTGTTTGATTTTCGCCTTGAGACGAATGCCATATCTTGGCTCAAAAATGCGCGGCGGCGGCGATCAATCATCGCTGCGTCGTCATGTTGGAAATCTAAATAGGCTTCTAAACGTGCTCGCTGGCGCGTGGCGTCAGTCGCTTGCGTTAAATCTTGCGGTTGATAAACGACGTTACCGGCTTCAATGGCGGTGATGGTGTCCACCAGCGTGGTAACGCCTAGCTGCGTTAATGCTCGAAACACTTGCGGCGGCGTCATGCAGTTGGTGAGTGGCAATTCGGGCGTGATTGCCACAATCGCACCTCATCAAATTTTTCTGTGACGAGATGCACCGTGCCGTGAGTGGACGCTCGTCCTTCTAAAATGGCAAAAGTATCTGGTTCCATTCCTTTCAATGCTGGCAACGGTCCGGGATGAAAATTGAGAAACCACGTGTTGGCAATTCAAACAGCACTGGCGGCAGCCAGTCACCGTAAAAACAGATGCCGAGATCGGGCTCACGCTGGCGCAGCAGTTTCAGCCAAGCGGAAAACCGCATTTGAAATGCTGGATCGCTCAGTGCTGCCTGTATCTTCCGCCGTGATTGGTTTAATTCTGGCAGCAACAACTGCACTGGAATCTGCTGCTGCTCTGCTACTGCGGCGAGCGGATCGCCAGCGGCGACGATTAACGTTACAAGCTGATGCGATGAACCCAGCAGATGCAGCAGTTGTTTTCGGTAATCAATCCGCCACTCTGGGCAGCATGAGCCAGTCAACAATAATAATTTCATGGAGTTACTGCTGTGGGTAGGCGGTCGCGGTTCCACAGTCCAACCAGTGTTGAGAGCAGCAAAATTAACGACAACACCGCAAGTCCCACTGTTACCAATAGCGCCAAATTACGCGACTGTTCGAGGCTCTCAAAATCGGCACGTAATTGTAGCGAGCTAATATCCACGCCTAACACGCCAATAGAATGACCATCATTACCTCGGATTGGCGCGTAACCAGACAACGCAATTCCCCATTGATCCAGATTTTCAGTTGTTTTATCTGCCGTTGGTTTTTGAAAACCCAGCAACATCGCCGGATAAGGCGTGGCATCAAAAGGATCGCCTGGCATTGATGGTGCTTCATCGGTATCAACGAGACCGTTTTGATTCAAATCTAATTCGGCATCGGATAAAAAACTGGCATTGGTGACAACAAATTCTAATTGGGGATCGTTGCGGCGCGGCTGGCGCAGAATGTAGAGAAAACGCACTCCAGTCGTGGAGTGGCAAATTGTGTTCAATTGGGCAGCAAGTTGCCGAGCGCGGACGTGATTGCGTGATCCTGAATCAATTGCGGTTTCAACCAGCGTAGGATCAATCATCATGGTGGAAAGCGTGGCAATGTCGATGACTTTACGACGAATTTCACCCATTAAGGCATTTTCTGCGGTGGTCGTGAGCAGCGACACTGCCGCATATAATCCCGTCATCATTAACAGAATCAATGCCAGCCCCACTGCGAGTGCTTCTTTACGCGCCTTCATCGCTCGCCCAGCAGCTTCCCACAGATGATAACGGCGAGCAGTGACGGGCAATCCACCGAGTGAACGTCGCAAATCCTCCGCCATTTCAGCGGCAGTGGCATAGCGTTGTGCTGGGTCTTTAAGCAACGCTTTGAAGCAGATGGCTTCTAAATCCGGGGAGATGTTGATTCCCAGCGTTGACGGTCGCGGGGGCGTTTGATGAATGACTGCGCCGATCACATCCTCGGTTGTTTTCCCGTTGACGGGAGCGCGACCAGTCAAGCCGTAATACAGAGTGGCGCCGAGTGAATAAATATCCGAGCGCGTATCGGGAAGCTGGCTGCCGTTTAACGCTTGTTCCGGTGACATAAAAAACGGACTGCCGATAATGCGTTCATCGCCGACATGATGACGATACTGTTCGCCAGCTTGACGGCGCACTGCCAGCCCAAAATCGCTGACTTTCGGTTGTCCGGCGCGACTCAGCAGAATGTTGGCGGGTTTGAGATCACGGTGAATCACGCCGCGAGCGTGGGCGTAGGCAATGCCATCGCAGATTTCAGCCATCAAACTGGTGAGATGCAGCGGCGTGAGCCAGCCTTCGCCGAGCATTTCGGTCAATGTGCGTCCCGGCACATATTCCATCACGATCACCGGCGTTGCGCCGACGGTGAGAATTTCAAACACTTGCACCAAATTCGGATGTTGTAGCCCCGCTGCAACTCGGGCTTCGAGGCGCAGCCGCGACACCCAATCGGCATCGCAAACCAATTCCGGCAAAATGGTTTTGATGGCAACGCGCCGTTCTAAATCCGTATCCGTCGCCAAAAAGACCTGTCCCATGCCGCCTGCGCCAAGTTCGCGCTCCAGCCGATAACGCGGCTGCAAACCAAGACGCAAACTTTCCAGACTCATCGGTTCGACCATCACCGGCTGAACGATGGTTGAATCAAAATCCATGGCAAAAAACCTTGAACATTAAGGTGCTGCGGAAGTTATCAGTTTTCAGTCACTGGCGTATTTACTGCGCCAACTGCCAACTTCCGTCAAATATGGATTTGCGGTTGTCTGTTTGCAACAACGCCGCATGACGCGGCGTTAATTGTCAATAAAATCAAACAGCAACATAAGGCAGATATTCGGGAATAAACATTCGCGCTCGAATAAACGCCTCTAAATCCGCTGGGCGTTCAATTCCGGCTAAACCTTCCGCAAACGCCAATTCACATACTGCAACGGCAATCTGTACGGAAATCTCGCGGATCAGCGTGAGATCGGGATACAGCCGTCCAACCGCCAAACTGTCCTCGCCAACCAGTCCGGCGAGAGTGCGAGCAGCAACATAAAACATCGCATCCGTCACTTTGCTGGCTTGGCAACTGACCACGCCCTGACCCACGCCGGGGAAGATGTACATGTTGTTGCATTGTCCTGGCACGAGCAGATGTCCGCCGCGAGTGACTGGCGGAAACGGACTGCCGCTGGCAAATAACGCTGCGCCATTCGTCCATTCATACGCTTGCTCCGCCGTGCATTCCGCTTTGCTGGTCGGATTTGACAGCGGAAATAAAATCGGGCGTTCGCAATAACTGTGCATCGCCCGCACCACCGCTTCGCTGAAACTGCCCGCTTGCCCGCTGACACCAATCAAAATCGTGGGGCGCACTGCGTGTATCACCGCCAATAAATCCGGCAACGGCGCAGAATCCTGCGCGAAGGGGCGCTTGTGTTCCGACAGGCTATCAAGCCGATCCAGCGTCACCAAACCTTGCGAATCCAGCGTCCAAATCTGCCGCCGCGCTGCATCCAGCGTCATGCCTGATTCCGCCATCATCCCCGCGACGAAGGTATCCGCGATGCCCCGCGCTGCCGCGCCAGCACCCAAAAACACAATCCGCTGCTCGCTCAACGTCTGTTTGGTAATCCGCAGCGCACTGAGAATGCCCGCCAGCGTGACTGCGCCAGTGCCTTGAATATCATCGTTAAAACACAGCACTTGGCGGCGATACCGCTCCAGCAATTGAAACGCTTGATCGTTAGAAAAATCTTCAAACTGAATCAGCGCATGTGGCCAACGAGCGTGAACGGCGCGAATAAATGCCTCTACCACCGTTTCATACGCCGGACCGGTCAAACGCGGCAGGCGGCGTCCGAGATACAGCGGATCGTCGCGCAGCGCCTGATTATTGGTGCCCATATCCAACAAAATCGGCAATGTCCGGCGCGGTTCCAATCCTGCGCCGACCACATACAGCGACAGCTTGCCGATGGGAATGCCCATCCCGTTCGCGCCCAGATCGCCTAAACCGAGAATCCGGCTGCCGTCGGACACCACGATGATTTCGACCTCATCTTCCGGCCAGTTTTGCGCCATTTCCGCAAAGTGCGCGACATCATCGGCGCTGAAATACATGCCGCGACTGCGTTGATAAATATGAGAAAACTGGCTGCACGCCAGCCCAACAACCGGCGTGTAAATGATCGGCGTCATCTCGTTGAGATGCGACAACAGCACGCGGTAATAAAGCGTTTCGTTGCGGTCGTGGAGCGTTTCCAGATAAGTGTAGCGATCCAGATCATCGTGCTGGCGCTGGAAATTTTGCAAAATGCGCCGCTCTTGATCTTCAATATCAACCACTTGCGGCGGCACCAGCCCGCGCAAGCCCAAGGTGGCACGTTCATTGACTGTAAAACCGGTGCCCTTGTTGAGCAGCGGATCGCGGACAAGATCAAGACCGCGTTTATAAACCGGCAACGGAGCGCCAGCGGCAAGTGGACTGGTAGAATCGGTCATCAGGTCAAACTCCCAGCGGGTTACGGTTGCGTTGGCGCAAAGGCGCGACCAACGCGGAATTCAAAGGCGCATTCTAGCGCGTCGGGCGTCATTCCCAATCGACGGCGGGATGTCAATTGACCGGCAATGAGGCGACGACTAGCATCCTGTCTGGTTTTACATCCCGCAATGTCGCTTTCATTGTTGAATTGCGGTTATCACGAATTACCGCGCCACTATCGGCGCAATACTTTTAACTGAGGGTGATGTCATGGGTTTTGCTGGATTAAGTATTGGGCACATTTTGGTGGTTTTAGTGGTGGTGATTTTGGTATTCGGCACCAAAAAACTGGGCAATATCGGCAGCGATTTAGGCGCAGCGATTAAAGGTTTTCGTAAAGCAATGGCTGATTCTAGCGATCCAGCAGACGACGCTGCATCTCATGCCGCGCCAGCAACACCACGCGCAGAATCCAATTCTGCAACGCCGAAATAAGCGGCAGGTCAAGCCATGAATTTATCCTCTCCTGCGTTAGCGCCTCGCGCCCGCTTGGGCGTGTTGTCAATGGCGGCTTTGGGCATTGTTTATGGCGACATCGGCACCAGTCCGCTGTACGCCATCAAAACCGTGTTTGCCAATGATCGTCATCCAGTGCCGGTCGATGCTGAAAACATCCTCGGCGTGTTGTCGCTGGTGTTTTGGTCATTGCTGATTGTGGTCACGCTGAAATACGTCGTTCTCATTCTGCGAGCGGACAATCGTGGCGAGGGTGGAATCATGGCGCTGATTGCGCTGGTGCAACGGCGCATCGCCAATCAACCCATCGGGCAACGTTTGATTTTGCTGGGATTATTTGGCGCGGCGCTGTTTTACGGCGACGGCATTATCACGCCAGCAATCTCGGTGCTCTCCGCTGTGGAGGGCTTGAAAATGGTCACGCCCGACTTGGAAGAGTGGATTCTTCCGATAACGCTGGCGATTTTGTGCGGGCTATTTGCCGTACAACGCCACGGCACAGCACAGGTCGGCAACTGGTTTGGGCCGATCATGGCAATCTGGTTTCTGACGCTCGCGGTGTTGGGAATCGACGGCATCATTGCGGAACCGGCAGTGCTCGCAGCGTTGTCGCCAATTTACGCGCTGAATTTTTTCGTGGCACATCCGGCATTGGCATTTTTTTCATTGGGATCAATCGTGCTGGCAGTGACGGGAACCGAGGCGCTGTATGCCGACATGGGACATTTTGGGCGCGGACCGGTGCAATTGGCGTGGGGCGCTCTGGTGTTGCCCGCATTGACGTTGAACTATTTTGGGCAGGGCGCACTGCTACTGGCGCAGCCGCAAACCGTCACCGATCCGTTTTTTCATCTCGCGCCAGCATGGGCGTTACTGCCTTTGGTGCTGCTGGCGACGGTCGCCACCGTGATTGCGTCACAAGCCGTGATTTCGGGAGCATTTTCGATGACGCGGCAGGCGATTCAACTCGGCTATTTGCCACGCATGGTGGTGCAACACACTTCTAGCGCCGAACGTGGGCAGATTTATGTGCCAGCGATCAATTGGTTGCTCTTCATCGCGGTCATCGCGCTGGTGTTGAGCTTCGGTAGTTCCGACAAATTGGCTGCCGCTTACGGCGTAGCAGTGACCGGAACCATGAGCATCACCACCGTGCTGGTGTTTGTTGTGGCGCGTCGCCGCTGGCGCTGGGGCAGCGTGCGGACATTCACGGTGCTCGGTCTATTTTTAGCGATTGATCTGGCGTTTTTCGCAGCTAATCTCCCCAAATTGAGCGAAGGCGGATGGTTTCCGCTGGTGTTTGCGGCGCTGGTCTTTGTGCTGATGAGCACTTGGAAACGCGGACGGGCGCTGATTCTGGAACGGTTGACCCACAATAGTTTGCCGCTGGCGGAATTCATGGCGCAGATCGAAGCTGCCAACATTCCAACGGTCTCAGGAACAGCGGTGTATCTCTCGGCGCGTTCTCGTCAGGTGCCACACGCGCTGCTGCACAGTCTCAAACATTTCAAATGCTTGCATGAGCGCGTGGTGATTTTGCATCTCGCAGTGTTGAGCAAGCCCTACATCGCTGCGGACAAACGGATGCGCATTGACTCCATCAGCCCGCGCTTTTATCAGGCGCACATGGAGTTCGGCTTCATGGACACGCTGAACGTCGCCGAAGCAACTCATCTGTGTCAGAACCAAGATGTCAACTGCGATCCCGCCAACACGACGTTTTTCCTCGGCCGCGAAACGCTGGTGCCGACACAAGGCGCAGCAATGGCGATTTGGCGACAAAAATTGTTTATCGCGTTATTCCGCAATGCCAGCAGTCCGACTGCGTATTTCGGTTTGCCACCCAATCGCGTGGTGGAGCTTGGTGCGCAGGTGCAACTTTGATGCGCTGCACAATAAACTGACTTGCATGTCTGCGCAGGTCAGGAGTATAGTATTTTTGTGCGGTGCACCATTCATAATAACCACTGATTTTGTTGGAAAATTACTAATCATGAGGTCATCCGCCATGCCGTTAAATGCACCCGTACCGGAACACCCAATTGACCCTTTTTCTGCCGATCTTGTTGAAGGTGTGGCGCGAGTGGTCGCAGTGAAAGGCGACCGCGTGTGGCTGGAGCCAGAACTCACCAGTTCCTGCGGTGGCTGCGCTGCATCTGGGTTGTGTGGCGCAAAAGGGATCGGTACGGCGGCGAATCGGCTCGAAATACGGCGGTTTGAGTTGGTCAACGCAGCACAGTTGGTCGTCGGCGAGCGGGTCATCATTGGTGTGGACGGGCGGGCGCTGCTCAAAGCATCGGTTACAGCCTATGCGCTGCCGTTGGTCATCATGTTGAGTGCTGGCGCGGTGGCACAAAATATCGCCCAGAGCGATGGCGTGACCATGATTGCGATGGCAAGCGGGTTGGCATTTGGTTTGCTTTTAGCACGCTGGATTGCACGGTGGCTCAGTACGCGTGGTCAACTTGCCCCACGTTTTCTGCGCCGTGCTGATGCAGAAGAAGCCTGTAAAATCAGTTCATTAGAGAGTTAAAACGATGCAAGAATACATCCTGTTAATGGTCGGAGCGGCGCTGGTCAACAATGTGATTTTGGCGCGGTTTCTCGGGCTGTGTTCGTTCATGGGCGTTACCACGCGCATCGACACCGCTATCGGCATGGGGCTGGCGACGACGTTCGTGATTACCGTGTCGTCAATGGGCAACTGGGGCGTTGAGCAATATCTGCTGGAACCCTATCACCTCGGTTATCTGCGCACCGTGACCTTTATTTTAATCATCGCTGGCGCAGTGCAATTTACTGAAATGACCGTGCGGAAAGTGTCGCCACCGCTGTTTCAAATGCTGGGCATTTATCTGCCGCTGATTACCACCAATTGTGCGGTATTGGGCGTGGCACTGATTTTGGTTGAAGGAAAGATGACATTTATCGCTGCGACATTGTTCGCTTTTGCCTCTTCGCTCGGCTACAGCTTGGTCATGGTGATTTTCGCCGGACTGCGTGAGCGGCTGGCGCTGGCGGAAGTGCCGCGTTTATTTGCTGGACCGCCGATTGGTTTCATCGTCGCCAGCCTGCTGGCATTGGCATTTTTAGGTTTTTCGGGCATTAGCACGACGTAAATCATCAACGGGGGGCTGAAACAATGTTTACCGCAGTAGGAAGTTTGACCGTCATGGGCGTGGCACTCGGTGGCCTGTTAGGGGTTGCAGCACGGTTACTCGCCGTTGATGAAGACCCGTTGGAACAGGAGTTGCAGGCGATGTTGCCCGGTTCGCAATGCGGACAATGCGGGTTTGTCGGCTGCGCTCAGGCAGCAGTGGCACTTGCGAAAGGTGAAGCGCCAGTCACGCTGTGTCCGCCCGGTGGCAAGGCAGTCGCAGAACAGCTCGCCAAACGGCTGGGCGTGAGCGTCGATCTCAGTCATCAGGAAGCGCGAGTGCCGGTGTATGCACTGATTGACGAGACGTTGTGCATTGGTTGCACCCGCTGCGTTAAAGAATGTTCGGTAGACGGCATCATCGGCGCGAGCAAATTGATGCACACCGTCGTTGCTGAGGTTTGTCACGGTTGCGGCAAATGTGCCGAAGCCTGTCCGACTGACGCAATTACGATGGTCGAGATTCCGCGCACCTTGGCGACTTGGCATTGGCCAAAACCGGCTGCCAATAAATTGCATTGAGATTTACTTTCCGCCGCCGCTCGTTGCAAAAATAGAGCGGTCGGTGGTTCCTGTTTTGGAGTCGCTAAACCATGAAACTCTTTCCCATCCGGGGCGGTATTCACCCCGACTATCACAAGGAACTCAGCGGCGAGCAGGCGATAGAACCGATGCCGCTGCCTGCGCGTCTCTACATTCCGGTGCAACAGCACATCGGCGCACCAGCGGAAATTTTGGTTGCGGCAGGCGATGCCGTGAAAAAAGGTCAATTGATCGCTCGCCGTCAAGGTCAAGTCTCCGCGCAGCACACGCGCCGACCTCCGGCGTGATCGCCGCAGTGACTGAAGTGCCAGCGCCGCATCCGTCTGGGTTGCCGCAATCAACCATCGTCATTGAACCCGATGGTCAAGAAGAATGGGCTGCATTGCCCGATCCAATTGCTGATCCGTTTGCCGTTGCGCCCGCAGTCATCGCCGACCGCGTGGCGGAATCCGGCATTGTCGGCATGGGCGGCGCGACCTTTCCGTCGGCAGTCAAACTCAATCTCGGCATTCGTTACAAAATTGAAACGCTGTTGATTAACGGCGCGGAATGCGAGCCGTATCTCACCTGCGACGACCGCCTGATGCGCGAACACGCAGTCGAGATCATCGATGGCGCTCGCATCATGGCGTATGCGCTGGGCGCACCGCGCATCGTGGTGGCGATTGAGGAAAACAAACCTCATGCGATTGCCGCAATGACAGTTGCTGCCGAATCCTTTTCGCAGATTGAAATTGCCGTGCTGCCGGTGAAATATCCGATGGGTTCTGAGCGTCATCTGACGCTGGCGATCACCGGACAGGAAACGCCAGCACGGAAATTGACCGCAGATTTGGGCGTGGTCGTGCATAACGTCGCTACTGCTCGCGCTGTGCATGAAGCCGTGCGCTTCGGTCGTCCGCTGCTGCGGCGCGTGGTCACGGTGAGCGGCGAAGCGATTCGCACTCCGAAAAATGTTGAAGTCGCACTGGGAACGCCAGTAACAGAACTGATTGATTTCTGTGGCAGTTTTGCGCAGCGCCCAGAGCGGATTATTCAAGGTGGACCGATGATGGGCACGCCGCTGCCGAATTTGGATGTGCCGGTTGTCAAAGGCATGTCTGGCATTTTGGCGCTGACTGCGACCGAAATTAACGACCGTCCCGCTGATCCCTGCATCCGCTGCGGCGCTTGCGTCAACATCTGCGCGTGCGGTCTGACACCAGTCGAATTGGCAGCAAATATTCGCCACGACAATTTGGAAGGCGCAGTCAAACTGGGTTTACTCGATTGCGTGTCCTGCGGCAGTTGTTCATGGGTTTGTCCGTCGCATATTCCGCTGGTGCACTATTTCAATTACGCCAAGGGCGCGTTGAATGCGCAGGATCGGGAGCAGCGCAAAACCGAGCGCACCAAGCAATTGGTGGAAGCCAACGCAGCGCGTCAAGCCCGAATCGCGGCGCAACGTGCAGCGAACCGTAAACCCAAACCTGCGACTGGTGAGGTACAGCCATGAGCGATGTGGCGAGCATTTTGCAAAGTGGTCCGTTTGCGCACAGCACCAACACCGTGCAGCGCACCATGTTTCTGGTGGTGCTGGCGCTGACTCCAGCCACGCTATTTAATCTCTATCTCTTTGGTTGGCCGTCAATTTTTCTATTTGCCGTGACCATCGGCTCCTGCGTCGCGCTGGAAGGCATTGCGCTGTTGCTGGCTGGACGCCCACTGCTGCGTACCCTGACCGACGGCTCGGCGATTCTCACTGGCTGGCTGCTGGCGATGACGCTGCCGCCGTGGGCGCCGTGGTGGATCGGGCTGCTCGGCGCAGTGTTTGCAATTCTGTTGGCAAAACAAGCCTTTGGCGGACTGGGACAGAATTTATTTAATCCAGCGATGGTGGCCCGCGTCGCGCTGCTGGTGTCATTTCCGGTCGTGATGACCGCATGGATTGCACCACATCCGCTGTTTAGCGCTGGCTCACCAGACATCACGCAATCGGTCGCCATTACTTTTGGCGGTGAAATGCCCGATGGCGTGACCGCAGCGACGGCGCTCGGTTACGTCAAAACTGAATTGTCACGCGGCATTCCGGTCTCGCAATCGCTCGTTGAATACGGACGCGGCAGTAATCTCACCTACACCCCCGATTTAATGGATTTAGCGACTGGCTATAAACCCGGCAGTTTGGGTGAAACTTCAGCCATTCTCATTCTGCTGGGCGGACTGTATTTAATTCGGCGACGAATTATCACTTGGCACATTCCGGCGATGGTGCTGGGAACGCTATTTATCATGGGAACGGTATTTAATCTGCTCGACGCAAGTCGATTTGCTCCCGGTTTGTTCCATGTCTTTTCTGGTGCGACTTTTCTCGGCGCTTTTTTCATCGCCACCGATTACGTCACTTCACCCGTCTCAATACGCGGACAAATCATTTTCGGAATTGGCATTGGGCTATTAACTTGGGTGATTCGTACCTTTGCTGGTTATCCCGAAGGGATGGCATTTGCAGTGCTATTGATGAATTCACTCACGCCCATTATTGACCAATACACTCGTCCACGTTTGTTTGGGCGTACCAGTAAAGGCGAGCCATTGCCGATTAAGGTGCAAGCATGACGTTTCATTTCAATAGAGAAAACACCACAACACACGCGATTATTCTCGGCATTTTTTGCTTAGGTTTTGGCATTTTTCTCGCACTCACTGAATGGGTGACACGCGATTCAATTGCAACTCGGGCAATGGAAGATCGCCAGAATTCATTAGGTCAAGTGATGCCAGCCGAAATTCACGATAACAATCCAGTGCTGGATACTCTGATGATGCAGGATGACGAAGGACATGACATCACGGTCTATCGCGCTCGTAAAGCCGGTTTAGTGACTGGTGTCGCGTATGAAACTTTTGGTTCCGGTTATGCCGGACAAATGAAGTTTATGATCGGTGTTGATGCGGAAGGACGCCTTCTCGGTGTGCGCGTATTAAGCCATAAAGAAACACCTGGATTAGGCGACAAAATCGAAACTAAAAAGGGTGATTGGATTCTTCAATTCACTGGATTGTCATTGGGCAATCCACCGGTCGAAAAGTGGAAAGTGAAAAAAGATGGCGGTCAATTTGACCAATTCACTGGCGCAACCATTACGCCACGCGGCACGGTTAAAGCGATTCGTCGCGGATTGGAATTCTTCGATGCGCATCGAGCGCAATTGCTGGAGATCAATTGATGGCAACTGCAAATTACGGTCGGATCATCCGCGATGGTCTATGGGATAACAACGGCGTATTAGTGATGCTGCTCGGCATGTGCCCCACAATGGCAATGACCACCAGCGCCACCAATGGATTAGGCATGGGATTAGCGACTGCGGTCGTGATGGCTGCATCTAACTTAATGGTTGCCGCGTTCCGCAATTATATTACGCAAGAAGTCCGTATTCCCGTTTACATCTTGATCGTTGCTGCAAACGTTACCTTTGTTGATTTAACAATGAATGCGTGGATGCACGAGTTGTATAAAGTGCTGGGGCTGTTTATTCCATTGATCGTATCAAACTGTTTACCATTGGCGCGTCTGGAATCATTCGCTTCTAAAGAACCGGTCATGCCAGCGTTAATGGATGGTATTTTCATGGGATTGGGATTCACGCTGGCATTGACGTTAATTGGCGCAGTCCGCGAAATTACTGGCTCTGGAACACTGTTTGCAGATGCGTCATTGTTATTAGGGCCAGCGTTTACTTTTATGGAATTGCGCATCATGCCCGCTGATATGGGCGTATTGATGATGGTGCTGCCACCGGGCGGATTTCTCGTGACTGGATTGGTGGTCGTCGGCAAGCGCCTGCTTGACCTCCGCGCCGGTAAGAGTATTCAAATGGCTGGTGCGCATAGCGTCTGAGGACATTTTAATGAATATCAACATTATTTATGCGCTGGCAAAACGCCAGCTCTGGCTCACAGTAGATGTGCCAGAAGGTTCCACCATTCAGGATGCAATTGATCGTTCTGGTATTCTTACGCAATGCCCAGACATTGATCTTGAGCAGCAAAAAGTTGGCGTGTTTGGCAAAGTTTCCGCATTGAATACTGTCCTTGCAGATGGTGATCGTGTTGAAATTTATCGTCCGTTAATTGCTGATCCTAAAGCGATGAAAGGACGCGCTAAAACAGAAACCGTAGCAACTACAACGCAGTCTTAATTTCTGTTTTATCAATGGATAAAAAACCGCTTTCAGAATGTCTGAGGCGGTTTTTTTATGTCTTGTGTTTTGATGATTAAACTCTCACTTTCAATCGACAACCTTCAACGATGAGAAACAAACCATGACTATTCACGTTCATAGCTACGCCACGCATTCCGCAACCAGTGAGTTAGTTCCTTTCGTATTTGAACGGCGCGATCCTCGTCCCAGCGATGTTGCAATTGATATTCTATATTGCGGCATTTGCCATTCCGATATTCATTCGGCACGCAATGAATGGGGCTGGACGCAATATCCATTTGTGCCCGGACATGAGATCATCGGGCGCGTGTGCGCAGTCGGCAATGAAGTTAATCAATATAAAGTTGGAGATTTAGTTGGAGTTGGTTGTTTAGTCGATAGCTGCGGACATTGCGATTCATGCAATGATGGATTGGAGCAGTATTGCAATAACGGATTTACCGGCACTTATGGTGGTGAAGATAAAATCGGCGGCACTCCGCATAGGCTGACTTTTGGCGGTTATTCAGAAAAAATTACCGTGGATGAACACTTTGTATTGCGCATTCCAGATAATCTTGATCCAGCGGCGGCAGCGCCATTACTCTGTGCTGGTATTACGACTTATTCACCGCTGAAGCATTGGAAAGTTGGCGCTGGGCAAAAGGTCGGTATTATTGGATTGGGCGGTCTTGGGCACATGGGCGTTAAATTTGCCCACGCGATGGGCGCTTACGTCGTGATGATTACTACTTCACCGGAAAAAGGCGCGGACGCGCAGAAGCTGGGTGCGAATGAAGTCTTATTATCAAAAGATGCGCAAATGATGGCAGCCGCGCACAATAGCTTTGATTTTTTACTTAATACCATCCCGGTTGGTCACGATGTTGATCCGTATATGGCGCTATTAAAACGTGATGGCACAATGGTTATTGTTGGCGCAGTTGAATCATTAACTCAAGTCAGCGGTATTCCATTGATTTTTCGGCGGCGTTCGCTGGCTGGCTCATTGATTGGTGGTTTGCCAGAAACGCAAGAAATGCTTGATTTTTGCGGCCAACACAACATCACTTGTGACATCGAAATGATTGCGATGAAAGACGTTAACCACGCTTATGATCGCACAGTTAAAAGCGATGTGAAATACCGCTTTGTCATTGATATGGCATCGCTGAAATCTTGATCGAAAAAACTGACATCGGTATTGCTTCAAATGCCGATGCCAGTTTTTGTAATAGTGATTTAATTCCGATAACAGCAATTAAAAAGCGCAGGTTTATTCAACGCGATTAACGCCCACCAATTCCACGCATTCGCGCAAAATCAAGCATCCGTTGAATAGGAATCACTGCGCGTTCTCGAATTGCTGCGTCAATCACAATTTCTTGATCGCCATTGCGCAATACCTGCGCCAAATTATGCAACGCATTCATGCCCATCCACGGGCAATGAGCGCAACTTTCGCAGGTCGCACCTTCGCCCGCAGTCGGCGCAGGAATCAGCGTTTTGTGCGGCGCGAGCTGGCGCATTTTCCAGAAAATTCCGGCATCGGTCGCAACGATAAACGTTTGATTTGGCAACGTAACACTGCGTTAATCAGCTGCGTCGTCGAGCCAATCACATTGGCTTGATCGACAATGTCATCCGGCGCTTCTGGGTGCACGAGCACCGCCGCATCGGGATGAAGTTTGCGCACTCGCGCCAGCGCCACTGCCTTAAATTCCTCATGCACGACACAGGAGCCATTCCACAGCAGCATCTCTGCGCCAGTCACGCGCTCAATGTAATGACCGAGATGTTTATCCGGTGCCCACAGAATTTTCTGATGCTGCGCTTTCAAATGTTCGACGATCGGCAGCGCGATGCTGGAAGTCACCACCCAATCTGCTCGCGCCTTTACTCGGCGCTGGTGTTCATACACGACCACCGTGTGATCAGGATGCGCATCGCAAAAAGCACTGAACGTTTCCGCTGGCAACCTTCATCCAACGAGCATGTCGCCCGCAAATCCGGCATCAACACCCGTTTTTCGGGATTGAGAATCTTCGCGGTCTCGCCCATAAAGCGCACACCGCACACGACCAGCGTCGCAGCATCGGTCGCAGCGCCAAACCGCGCCATTTCCAATGAATCGGCAACGCAGCCGCCGCTGGTTTCAGCAAGTTCCTGTAAATCATCATCGGTGTAGTAATGCGCCACCAGCACAGCATTGTTGGCTCGCAGTAGCGCGAGAATTTCCGCTTTCAGATCAGCCTTCTCGTCGGCAGTCAAACTCGGCCACTGCGGATGTGGCGGCACGGTGATCGGTAGTGATGGCGGAAGCGGCTGGCGCATGATTCAACTCCCCATTCCAAATTTGAAAAACTGGCGCGGCGCAGTAGCCACCGGCTCGCGGACACCTCGCGGATTGGTAAAACGTTCATTAAGCGTTTGAATATAACTTTCACAACCTTGCAGCACTTCATCCACTTCAGCGCGGATTGGCGATTCCAACCAATTGGACGCCCTAATAAAATCGTGCGCCAAAACCGTGAATTGCGATGAAAAGTTGCTAATACATTGCCCGGCGGATGACGTTGTTCAATCTGCTGGCGCAACCACGGCAGCACACTCATTACCGCCAGTTTACGCATTCCAAAATGCCCGCCAATCAATGCGAGTATTAATAGCGTCTCAAACCACGCCACGCCACCTTCAATTGAATTGAGCACATCCAACCATTGCGCTTGATAATTCAAACCGTGCCAATGCCCAGCATTCACACTCCAACTCATAAAACTCACAATAAGTACAATCATCATCACGGCATCAGCAAGTAATGTACGATTACGCCAGCGCTGCAATGCTGTGGTTAATAGCGGCATCGCATTTTGTTCTAAATCAGCGGCACTTTTGCGCAGCGCAGCGACGATACGATAAGCGCGTTCAATTTCCACCCGCTCCATGCGCTGATAAATTTCACCGAGGTCTTCATCGCGCTTTTTTTCAAAACGCTGGCGGCGATGTTCATCGGGAATTTGCGTGTGGTGAATCGGGACTGTAAATCGTATAAAAGCGCCCCGCAGTTAATCCAGCTTCACCCATTGCCCGCAGCCATGCTGCTACTACATCTTCAGGATTATCTTCATTGCAGCGGAATCTAATTGATTGAGAATATACAGAAACTTTCCAGAATCTGGGCGGTTAATCGTTTCTTTCACTAAATGCTTTAGCGTGTCGCGCATTGCGCCCGGTTCAGGATGCCGCGCATCAAATAGCACCAGCACTAAATCCGATAAATCAATCATGTGGTTACTAATGCGCAATACGGCGTGCGCTGGGCATCAGCATCAAAGCCGGGAGAATCAATTAAAATTTGCCGCGCAATCGTTCACTGCAACAGGTTTTCAATTGCAAATAAGCGTCGATGCGATTGCCTTCACCATTCGCTGCGGCGTTAATGTCCTGCGACATGCGATAAAACGGAAAACGCGGATCAGAATCAGTGAGACACCGGGCAATGAATGACTCACGGGTTCGGGCTATACACGATCACCGTAAAACGATCATCCACTGCTTGATTGCCGGTGCGCTGGAGTTTTTGCCCCAGATAATTATTCACAAAAGTTGATTTGCCAGCAGAAAAAGTGCCGAGAATTGAAATTAACGGCCACCATGGAATTTGGTTTGCAAAAGACTGATTCGTTTCTAAAAGCCCCACGCGATAAGCAATTTGATCGAGTGCGCGAAAACTTTGCACGGCATTGAGTAATACCGGATTTTCTTGCCCTAAATGCAATTCCAATTCGTGTAAGCGTTGCGCAATGGCATCGGATGATGAAGTCATGGCTTTGGTTCTCAAAAGTGCGTTTTTCATTCTAAAAAGGCGTCAGGATGTTACACCGAGCGCGATAAGTATTGCGATGGCAATGAAATAATGCTGAACATTGATTCCCAGTGTCGTGCGGTTGACTGGTCGCTGCTGCACAGTGGCGCAGGTACGGCAGCGTGGCGGACTTTTGTAGTTTGTCATGTTACGCTTTCAAAAATCGCGCAACGATAATAGGCAAGCGGTCAACACAGAAAATGTTGCTGTTTGACGCATTTAAAAACATTGATCGTGATTAAGATCGACTTCGCTTTAGAAATGCCGCCCGCCTGCTCAACATCCGTCCGCGATGTGCACCGGCGGGCATTTGGACTCAAAAACAGCGTTTGGTGTGCAATCCGATGGGAATACAGAGAAAAATCGCTTCTGCCGCGTGTCTGCTAACCCTCTCCGTCTCCACTCTTTTAGTTTGGCTGATCCGCAGCGCGTCAGGCGTTTGGCGACTCGGTCGTCGTGCAACAAGCACAAGGTGCGCCAACGGTGTCACTTGGCGGCACGGTGGTTGCGTACAAGAAGTCACGCTGGCGGCGCAATTGCCGGGGCGCGTGACCTTTATTGCTGGGCGCGAGGTGATTCTTTGAAAACAGCGCCTTGCTGGTTGCCATTGGCGATGAAGAATTGCTGGCGAATCGGCGAGCATTGTTAGCGCAAATGGCCACTGCGGATGCGCAGTTGCGCAACGCTGGTGTGCAATACGGGCGAGAAATTGAGTCTCCACAGTCCGCACTGCGCCCGGTGGCATGGGTTTGCCCAATCTTTTCGATCAGATGTTCACCCGCCCGCGAGAGCTTCATGGGTGATCGGGATCGCTCGACGGAACGTTCTGCGGATTTGTTTGCTTCTGGCATTCAGATTCAGGAAGCGCGGAATGCGATGGCGCAGCTACAAGCGGAATTGCAGGCACTGGATTCTAAAATCCGCGATGCCCGCAGCATTGCGCCGTTTACTGGCGTGATCGTGAAAAAGTTTGTGGAAGTTGGCGACACAGTGCAGCCCGGAACGCCGCTGCTGAATTTTGCCGACGTGGAGTATTTGCAGGTGGAAGTTGAAATTCCGGCTCGGCTCCGCTCCGCGCTGAAAGAGGGGCAAATGGTGGAAGCCGAACTTGATCCCACCAATCGCCGCGTGCCGGTGCGCGTGGCGCACATTTTCCCAATGGCCGATCCGCAACGGCACACGGTGAAAATTAAGTTTGATCTGCCGCAAGGCGTATCTGAACCGGGCATGTATGCACGGGTTTTGGTGCCGGATACCACCGTGACTGCTGCTGCGAATCCGATCATTCCGAGCACGGCAGTGCGCTACAACGGCAGCTTGCCGGGGGTTTATGTCATTTCAGACAACGGCGAACCAACGCTGCGGCTGATTCGTGTCGGTGAAGAACTCGGCGATGGTTTGGTGACAGTACTCAGCGGTTTAAAAGTCGGTGAGCGCGTGTTGGTTAATCCCGGTCCGAATATCAGCGCTGGCTGGGCAAAAGATGGCGCGAGCCACTAAAACGCTATTTTGACTGCTGATGCTGCCGCGTTGTGGCAACTGCCCGAATAATCAGGATTTTTCATGAACGACAAAGTGATTCCGCAAGTGCAACCCGACAGCCAGCCGCCACAATCGGCATTTAGAACCGATGACGAATATCTGGGGTTGGCCGGACGTGCGGCGAAATTTTTCATTCGGTCGCCGCTGTCGCCGTTGTTTTATGTCGCCATGCTGATGATGGGGCTGCTGGGGCTGCTGATGACGCCGCGCCAAGAAGACCCGCAAATCTCAGTGCCGATGATCGACATCATGATTGATTATCCGGGCGCATCAGCGCAGCAGGTCGCCAATTTAGCGACCCAACCGCTCGAACGGATTATGAGCGAAATTCCCGGTATCAAACACGTCTACTCCGCGTCGCAGCGCGGGCAAGGCATTGTTACGATTGAATATGAAGTTGGTCAAAAGATGGGGCCGTCGCTGGTCAAGGTGAATGACAAACTCGCCTCGAACATGGACAAAATTCCGCCGGGCATGTCGCCGCCGCTGGTGAAAAGCAAAGGCATTGACGATGTGCCGGTGGTGACATTGACGCTGTGGTCAAAGGATTTGGATAAAGACGGCGTGCCCGATGTCGATGATGGGCAATTGCGGTTGCTGGCGCAGGACACGTTGCAGGCGATTAAACAAGTCAAAAACACCGGCAATGCCTTTATCGTCGGCGGTCGCCACGAGCAGGTCACGATTAACGTTTCGCCGGAAAAATTAGCCGGTTATCAAATCAGTCTCGATCAGGTCGCGCAGACGCTGAAAAGTGCCAATGCTGAGGCGACGGCTGGCGGCGTGGAAGCCAGCGGTTCACATTTCAGTGTGACCACTGGCGCATTTTTGACCAGTGCTGAAGACATCAAGCGGCTGGTGGTGGGCACGTTCAATGACATGCCGGTGTACATGCGCGATGTTGCTGATGTCGCACTGGGATCGGAAGATGCCAAACAACTGGTGGCGTATTACACCGGTCCGGCAGACGACACGAAAACCCGCGCTGATGGGCAACCCGCAGTCACGATTGCCGTTGCAAAGAAAGAATTGACCAACGGTGTCACAGTGGCGCAGGCAATTTTAGATCGCGTTGAGGAACTGAAAGGCTCGCGAATTCCTGACAATGTTGAAATCAGCGTCACGCGCAATTACGGGCAAACTGCCGATCAAAAAGTTTCCGAACTGATTTTCAAACTCATCAAAGCCACGTCATTCGTCGTGGTGTTGGTATTGCTGGCATTTCGTGCGCTGCGCCCAGCAATTGTGGTCATGCTGGTGATTCCGGTCGTGCTGTTTATGACCGTGTTCACCGCGTGGGTCAGTAATTTCACGATTGACCGCGTGAGTTTATTCGCGCTGATTTTCTCCATCGGCATTCTGGTCGATGACGCGATTGTCGTAATTGAAAACATCTACCGGCGCTGGCTAGAAGCTGGGCGCACCGATGAAGACACCGCCGTCGATGCAGTGCGCGAAGTCGGCAATCCAACCATTTTGGCGACCTTCACGGTGATTGCGGCACTGCTGCCGATGGGTTTTGTCAGCGGCATGATGGGTCCGTACATGGCACCGATTCCGGTGCTCGGCTCGGTCGCAATGTTCATTTCACTGTTCGCTGCGTTTGCGTTTACGCCTTATCTCGCTATTTCCAGTTGGCTGCGTCCATCAATGCGCTATCTCGAAGCCGCTGAAGTCCGCGAGCACAAGGGCGCAGAACGGATGGAGCGTTTTTTCCGGCGCATTCTCACGCCGTTGATCGAGGATCGCAGCAAGCGCCGGACTTTCCGCATGGTGCTGTGGGGAAGTTTTCTGCTGGCGTGTTCGTTTTTCTATTTTCATCTGGTCGCAGTCAAAATGATGCCGCTGGATAACAAGCCGGAATTCTCGGTGGTTATCGACATGCCCGAAGGCACGGCGCTGCCGGTCACGGCGAATCTGGCGCAGCGCATGGCGGAACAGTTGCGCACTTTGCCGGAAGTGATCGCCATTCAGCTTTACGCCGGCACGGCGCGTCCGTTCGATTTCAACGGTATGGTGCGTCATTACTACCTGCGTCAAGACCCGTGGAATGGCGAATTGCAGGTGCAACTGACTGATAAACATGATCGCCAGCGCACCAGTCACCAAATTGCGACGCAAGCGCGGGAATTGCTCGCCCAGTTAGCGCGGGACGCTGGCGCTAAAATTGCCGTCGTGGAAATGCCGCCCGGACCGCCGGTGTTGCAGTCGGTCGTCGCCGAAATTCACGGTCCATCTCCAGAATTGCGCCGCGAGTTTGCCCGCGATGTCACCAGCTTTTTTGAGCAAGCCGAAAGTACGCGAGATGTCGATAACTATCTCCGCGCTCCCTACGATTATTGGCGCTTCGATGTCGATACCGAGAAGGCGGTGCGGCGCGGAATTTCGGTCGATACGATCAACCGCAATTTGGCGATGGCGCTCGGCGGCGCACCAATGGGTGACATCAAGCAGCAAGCGGGTCGCCAAAGTGGTCACGAGCCGATTCAGATTGTGTTGCAGGTGCCGCTGGCGGAACGGTCGCAGATTCAGCGCCTCGGCGATCTGCCGATTCGGTCGAATCAGCAGCAAACCGTGCCGTTGAGCGAGCTGGGACAATTCCAGCGTATGGCAGAAGAAGACATCATTTATCACAAGGACTTGCGTCCAGTGGAATATGTCGTTGCCGATGTAGGCGGACGGCTCGCTGCGCCGGTGTACGCGATGTTCCAGATTCAGGATTTGATGGCGGCGCAGAATTACACGGCGCCTGATGGCAGCCAACCGGCGCTTGGTGGCAGCTTTGATGATGGTTTTTACTGGCTCGGTCCACCGCCAGAGAGCAATCAGATGTCGTGGGAATGGGCGGGCGAGTGGACGGTCACTTACGAAACCTTCCGTGATATGGGCGCAGCGTTCGTCGTCGCGTTGGTGCTGATTTACATTTTGGTCGTGTGGGAATTCGGCAATTTCCGCATTCCGCTGGTCATCATGGCGCCGATTCCATTGACCTTGCTGGGCATTATTCCCGCGCACTCATTGATGTTTGCACTCGGCATGGGCGGTGAATTTACTGCGACCTCAATGATCGGCTGGATCGCGCTGGCGGGAATTATCGTGCGCAATTCGATTCTGCTGGTCGATTTTGCGATTCACGAAATTCACACCGGCGTTCCAGTCGATGAAGCGATGATTCGCGCCTGCAAAATCCGCACCCGCCCGATTTTGATTACCGCGCTGGCGCTGGTCGCAGGTTCGAGCGTCATCATCACCGATCCGATTTTCCAAGGCATGGCGATCTCACTGCTATCCGGCGTGTTGGTGTCAACGGTGCTGACGTTAATCGTCATTCCGCTGGGTTGCGTCGCTGCCAGCAAAGACATGTGCGAAATCGCGGGAGCGAGCGCACCGCCCGGCGTTTCGCTGCCCTGTCGGTTGATGAATAAGAAGGGCAAAACGGGACGCGGACTGTTTGGCTGGATCGCCGAAATTATGACGCTGGCGTTTTATTTGCTGCGCGGGATTGGGCTGTTGCTGTGGGAAGCGTTCAAAGGGCTGCTGCCGCAAAAATCGAAGAAGCCAGCGATAACGCCAAAATCATCGCCGCCACCTGTCGTGACGCCAGTGCCGGAAGAAGAAGTGCCGATGTCTGAAGTCGAAGTGCCAGCAACGGAATCTCCAACAAAACCAAGTCGTTCTGTCACGAAAAAAACGGTTGCGCCTGCCGAAGCGCCAGCGCCTAAACCTGCTGCTGCACCGCAAAAGAAGCCATCTCGTCGTGGGATTCGGTTAAAAACTGATGATGAGAGTGATCAGGATAAATCCTAAATTTCGTGCGCCACTATCGCGCATGGCTGGCAGTGGTGGGATTGGTAGTGTTTGGCGCTGCGGCTGAGGAAAATCCCCCCAACCCCCCTTTTTCAAAGGGGGGCTTTCCTTTTCCTTCCTTGCATACTGAAGAACAGAGGGAATTTTCAACCGAGCCGGTGTATCGGTTTCGCGGTGATCCGCCTCCCGGTCAACACGATCAACGCTTTCCTGATGACACGGGCAATTACCATTTCAGACCGCTTTCAGAACGCGAAAAAGCGCAGCGACAGTCACCATCTGGGTGGCGTCCGCTGGATCGCTAATCCGCCATTGACGATTCAACGAGGAGAATAAAACGTGAAAATTCAAAGAACAATGCAGATTTTAATCCTCGCGGGCGCAGCGTTAACGCTCACTGCGCAGGCAGCGGACACCGTGCAATTTTCGGCAGACATCACCACGAGCGGACCGGATGTGCCAGCGGCAACCGGCAAGATGTTCATCGGTGATGGTCGGGTGCGGATCGAGATGAAGCAGGATGGGCGTGAAGTGGTACGGATTCACGATCAGCAGCGGCGCGTGGAATGGATTCTGTTTCCGGCGGATAAACGCTATTTAGAAAATGCTGCACCTGCGGGTGAAAACACTGCGCCACCGCCCCCACCTTCAGCAGAAGATAATCCATGCGCGGGACTGCAAGACGTGACCTGTCAGCGCATCGGTGCGGAACAGGTAGGCGGACGCGATGCGATCAAGTGGGAAATGACCGTGACGCGAGACGGCAAAACCTTGACCGGAGCGCAGTGGCTCGATGTGCAACGCGGATTGCCGGTGAAATATGTCATGCCCAACGGTCAAACGATGGAATTAACGATGCTCGGCACGGAAACGCTCAACGGGCGTGATGTGGAGAAATGGGAAATGGTGGTCACGGTTCCTGAGCAAGCGCCGCTGCGGACGCTGCAATGGTATGACCCGCAGCTCAAACTGGCAGTGCGCGAGCAGTTCCCCGGCGATAACGTGCAGGCGTTGGAACATATCCAACTTGGCGCACAACCTGATGATTTATTTCGTGTTCCAGCAGAATATACCCGCATGGAACCCACACCGCCCACTGCGAAGTAAGGCGTTTACTCTCCATGATTACGATTGTCGGCAGTCTCAAAGGCGGTTCGGGTAAAAGCACTCTGACCTTTAATCTCGCAGTGTGGCTGGCGCTCGCCGAGGTCAACGTGATGTTGGTCGATGTTGATCCGCAGGCTACGCTTTCCGATGTGATTGAAGTGCGCAATGAAGAGCGGTTCACGCCAGCACTCACCACGCAAGGAAAAAACGTGTTAACTGCCAAGCACTTGCAGACGGCTGCGGAAACCCTGATCGACGTGGGCACTTCAGACATGGAAAGTATGCGGCTGGCACTGACGCTCTGTGATCGCGTGGTCGTGCCGGTTCCGCCATCGCAAGCTGATTTATGGTCAACGCAGCGTTATTTGCAATTGATCACATCAATTGAACGAAAAAAACCGCTCGACATCATTGGTTTTATCAATCGCGGCGATACGCATCATGGCGTCCATGAAACCAATGAAACTGCTGCTGCATTAATGGCTTTACCGGGTATTCGTTTTATAAAACCACGCCTTTCTCAGCGCACCGTTTTTCGGCGCTCATTCAGCGAAGGATTAGCGGTTTTTGAACTCGAATCACGCGGCAAAGCTGCCCGCGAGTTTATGGGATTAGCAGCAGCACTTTATCCGCATCTCGTCAGTTAGGTTAATTCATTATGACGACTGAAACGTTAACGAATGACGCACGAAAAGAATCCGCTGATTTGGATGCAATTAACACTGCTGCAACTGATTCACAACTCAATGCGTTTGCCATTGATCGACTGTCACAAGCCTTTGAAACCAGCGCAAAACGCTGGGAGTTAATTGTTTATCCGACGCTATTCGCCTTTATTATTTTGGCGGCTTATGGTTTCTATCTCATCTTTAGTTTAGCCAAGGATATGCACTATCTCACCGTGAGCGTTGATACCAACATGACGCACATGTCAAATAATATGCAAGCAATGTCAGAAAACGTGACGTTAATGAGCCGTCATGTGCAAGTCATGTCGGTGAGTGTCGATTCAATGTCACGGAATGTGAATACCTTGGAGCCGATGTTAATTAGCATTCAGAATATGGATCGTTCGATGCAAAGCATGACGTTAGCCACGACATCAATGCGTAATGATCTCGCAATTATGAATCAAAACATCAGTCGCCCCATGAATTTTGTGAATAAAGTGATGCCTTGGTAATTGATCCGCTATTTTTTTGGAATGAAAAAAGATGACTTCCGTAATCACTGACATTGCCATTTACATGACCGATTTGGGGCAACGTGCGCGTATTGCATCGCGGGTATTAGCGCGAGCAACTACGGGTCAAAAAAATGCGGCGCTGGCAGCAATTGCTGACGCATTGAATCAAGAGCGTGATGCCATTACGCAAGCGAATCAACGTGATTTGCAAGCAGGCGCAGCAAAAGGTTTAGATGCAGCATTATTAGATCGATTAGAACTCACACCAGCGCGAATTGACGCATGATTGCGGAGTGCGCGAAATCATCGCTTTGCCCGATCCGATTGGCGCAATTACTGATCTCAATGCGCGGCCATCAGGAATTCAAGTGGGACGAATGCGCGTGCCATTAGGCGTCATTGGATCATTTATGAATCGCGCCCAAATGTGACGGTAGACGCAGCGGCGTTGTGCTTAAAAGCTGGCAATGCAACGGTATTGCGCGGTGGATCAGAAGCGTTTGAATCAAATCAAGTGCTGGCGCGTTGCATTCAATTAGGTTTAGCGCAGACGGGGTTGCCGGTGACGGTGTGCAAGTGGTCGCAACAACTGATCGCGCAGCAGTTGGCGCAATGGTGACGATGCCAGAAGCCATTGATGTGATTATTCCGCGTGGTGGAAAAAGTTTAATTGAACGTATTAGTCGTGAAGCGCGTGTGCCGGTGATTAAACATTTAGACGGTATTTGTCACGTTTATATTGATCACTCTGCCGATTTGGATAAAGCATTTAATATCGCAATGAATGCAAAAACCCAGCGTTATGGCACTTGCAACACGATGGAAACGCTATTAGTTGATGCAGCAATTGCTGCAGATATTTTGCCGCGTTTAGCCGCAGCGTATCGAGAAAAAGGCGTGGAATTGCGCGGCTGTTCAACCACTTGCGCAATTACCGATGCAGTGGCTGCGACCGAAGCCGATTGGGATACTGAATATCTCGCGCCAATTTTGTCAATTCGAGTGGTGGATGGTATTGACGCTGCAATTGCGCATATTGCGCAACATAGCTCGGCGCATACTGATGCAATTGTGACCGAGAATTACAGCCGAGCGCAGCGGTTTTTGCGCGAAGTTGATTCCAGTTCGTCATGGTGAATGCTTCAACGCGATTTGCCGATGGTTTTGAATACGGGCTGGGTGCGGAAATCGGTATTAGTACGGATAAATTCCATGCGCGAGGTCCAGTGGGATTAGAAGGGCTGACCTCAGTGAAATTCATCGTGCTGGGTGACGGTCAGGTGCGCAGTTAAGCCGATAGTTTGAATGCCGAAACAATAGCTCGCATATTTTAGAATATAAGCATTCTTTTCTAGTTCTCGACAAGATTGACGCATCTTGATAAGAATAGCGCCGACAGTTTGATTGCTGCTGTTTTGGCGATGATTGCGGTGAATCCGCCAATGTTTTCATGCACTCGGAGTTTTCTCTTATGGCACGTATCGTCATTCTTGGAGCAGGTATTTCTGGGCACACCGCCGCCAGATACCTCGGCAAATGGCTCGGTAAAAAGCATCAGGTGATTGTGGTATCGCCCAATGCCAAATGGAATTGGATTCCCTCGAATATCTGGGTGGGCGTGGGTGAAATGACCGAGCGCCAAGTGACATTTGAATTGGCACCGATCTATAAAAAAATCCATGTCGATTTTCATCAAGCCAAGGCGCTGTCTATTCATCCTGAAGGCAATACGGAACGGGCAAATCCATTCGTTACCATTGAATACACTGAGATGGCACGGGCTGGTCAAACCGAGATGATTGAATACGATTATCTCATCAATGCAACTGGACCAAAATTAAACTTTGGTGCAACGCCGGGATTGGGACCAGATAACGGTTATACCGTATCCGTTTGCACACCCGGTCATGCACTGGAAGCCAATTCGCAATTGCAAAAACAAATTGAAGCCATGAAGAATGGCGCCGAGCGCACTTTCGTTGTGGGCACTGGTCATGGAATGTGCACCTGTCAAGGCGCAGCATTTGAATACATTTATAACGTCGATCATGCGTTGCGTGAAGCTGGAGTGCGTGAACGTGGGCGTTTGGTGTGGATTAGTAACGAATACGAATTAGGTGATTTCGGAATGGGTGGTGTGCACATCACTCGCGGTGGTTATGTAACGAATGGCAAGATTTTTGCGGAATCGTTAATGGTTGAACGCGATATGGAGTGGATTACTCGCGCCCATGTCAGCAAGATTGAACCCGGCAAAATTCACTATGAATTGCTCGATGGCAGCCAGCATGAAATCAATTTTGATTTCTCGATGTTAATTCCACCATTTGCTGGTGTAGGACTAAAGGCTTTTGATTCATCGAATAACGACATCACTGATCAGTTATTTGCGCCCAATGGTTTTATGAAGGTCGATGCAGATTATAATCCCAAGCCGTTTGAAGATTGGAGTAAAGCCGATTGGCCGCGCACCTATCAAACGCCGCAGTATCAGAATATCTTTGCCATTGGTATTGCATTTGCACCACCACATCCGATTAGTAAGGTAATGAAAAGCCCGAGCGGTATTCAAATTAGTCCGACGCCACCGCGTACTGGAATGCCCTCAGCAACGATTGGAAAAGCTGTGGCTGAAAGTATCCGCGATATGGTATTAAAAGGTGCGCCAGAACCAACGCATACTGCGTCAATGGGTGAAATGGGTGCAGCCTGTGTTGCTCAACCGGTTCCGATATTTTTAAGGGCACAGCTGCAACGATGACCGTATTCCCAGTGGTGCCTGATTACGATACCTACCCTGAATACGGACGCGATATGAATTTGACTTTTGGGGAGATTGGATTGGCAGGTCATTGGATGAAATACATTCTACATCATGTCTTTATCTATCAAGCCAAACTGCGGTTTGGTTGGTCAATTCTTCCCGATTGATACCATCGCCATTCATCTTCAATCAGAGACAATTCTATGGCTGCTAAGAATAAAGAACCCTATCAACAAGCCTATTATCCGCCGGTTCCAACACGCGGAGTGCGTTATATGCGCACGTCATTCACTTGGCAGTTTTATCGCTTTTGGGTGATCAATTTGAAAATCCTCAAGCTATTATTGAAATCGCACAATTGATGGTGCGTATTCCATAATGATTGGCATTCTCGGTGGCACTTTTGATCCAATTCATTTTGGGCATTTGCGCCCAGCATTGGATTGTTTACAAGGATTGTCATTCAATGAAATACGGATGATGCCGCTCAAGGTAGCCGTGCATCGTCCGCAACCGCAAGCCAGTACCGCGCAGCGAGTGCAAATGCTAAAAGCGGCATTGGTCGATCAAACTGATTTAACGTTAGATACCCGTGAGTTGGAGCGTTCCGGCAGCTCCTTTTCTTATGACACCTTAATGGCGTTACGCGCTGAATTGGGCGGCGATATTCCGTTATGTTTGCTGCTCGGTGCTGATGCGTTTGCCAATTTTTTGACATGGCATCGTCCGCATGACATTCTCAAATTGGCGCATTTAGTGGTAATGGCGCGACCGGGCGATGCTCCGATTGATGATGCGCTGGCGACATTATTGCAAATGCACGGTTGTGCAGAACAAGCTGCGTTGACTGCAGCGCCAGCAGGACGGATTTTGTGGTATTCGCAGGCGACACAATTGGCGATTTCATCAACGCAGATTCGCCAATTGATTGCGCAGGGTTTTAGTCCTCGTTATTTACTGCCTGATGCAGTGCTGGCATTGATTGAACGTGAGCAGTTGTATCGTTAAAACAGCTCATTTTTCTATTCTTCGCTCGATCAAATTTTTACGCAAAATTGAGACAATTTAATAATGGAAGTTGAACAACTCCGCCAGCTCGTGATTGAAACGCTAGACGATATGAAAGCGCGTGATGTGAATGTATTGGATGTGCGCGGCAAAACGGCAATCACCGATTATATGGTGGTGGCGTCCGGCACTTCAGATCGGCATGTCAAAGCCATTGCGGAAACCGTTGCGTTTCGGTCAAAAGAAGCTGGCGAAACGCCGCTAGGCACGAAGGATTAACCAGTGGCGAATGGGCGCTGGTTGATCTCAACGGTGTGGTGGTGCACGTGATGCTGCAAAAAGTGCGTGATTTTTACCACTTGAGCGGCTGTGGTCAGCGCCGAGTGCCGAAGAATTGACGGCAACTGCCGCGGTCTGAATGAACGCGCTGCGTTTGGTGATCGTCGCTGCGGTGGCAGATAACGGCGTCATTGGACGCGATAACGCGCTGCCGTGGCGGTTGCCAGCGGATTTGGCGCATTTCAAACAGTTAACGTTGGATAAAACCATTTTGATGGGACGGCGGACGTGGGAATCGCTGCCCGGGCTGTTACCACGACGGCGGCATCTGGTGTTATCGCGTGATCCGCACTTTCGCGCAGCTGGCGCATCGTGGTCAATTCGCTCGCAGCGGCGCTGGCGGCAACGGCTGGCGAAGCGGAATTGATGATCGTTGGCGGCGCGGCGTTGTATGCGAAACGCTGCCGCTGGCGATTGCCTCCAACTCACGCAGGTTCACGTCGAGATCGACGGCGATGTGTATTTTCCCGCATGGAATCGCGGAATGGCAGGAAGTGAGTCGCGTTGCGCACTCCGCCGATGCGCAGAATGCGTTAGCGATGACCTTTGTTGAATGGCGACGCCGCACGTGACCGCAGTCAATCTTGACCGGGCGTGAGATAACCGTTGCATTTCAAATGGATCGGCGTCAGCGGCAGCGGTTCCACGCGCAGCGCAGTCAGTGTTCCGCCCCACAAACAGCCGCTATCAATCGCCCACACGTTATCGCCCGCGTAATACCCCAGCGTTGACCAATGCCCAAAAATGATGCGGTCGTGGCGAGTGCGACGATTTGCCACTTGAAACCAAGGAATCAGCCCCGGCGTTTGGCTACCGATTTCACCCTTTTCTTTCAGCGCCAGCCGTCCGTCTGGTGTGCAAAACCGCAATCTTGTTAAACAGTTGGTGATAAAGCGCAGGCGGTCAATGCCGGTTAAATTGGGCGACCACTGCGCTGGCTGATTGCCGTAAACCGCCAGCAAAAACGTCTGATAATCGTCACTGCGCAACACGTTTTCCAATTCGGAGGCAGCAGCCCGCGCATCGGCAAGTGTCCATTGCGGCGGCAGTCCAGCATGAATCAGCGTTAATTCGCGTGCGGCATCGTGATGCAACAGTGGGCGCTGGCGCAGCCAATGCAGCAATTCATCTCGATCCGGCGCCTGTAATACGGCATCCAAATTGCTTTTATTTGCATGTTTAAGATTACCGGCTGCCAGCGCCAGCAGATGTAAATCGTGATTGCCGAGTACAACAACCGCAGCATCGCCGAGGGTGCGAATAAAGCGCAAAACAGCGAGTGAATCAGGACCGCGATTCACCAGATCACCCACCAACCAGAGACGATCCTGTTGCGGATTGAACTGGAGTTGATGGAGCAGGATTTGCAGCTCGGTTAAACAACCTTGAATGTCGCCAATGGCATAAATGGGCATGATGTATTTGATCGAAATTTTCAGACGGGCATCACAAAAGCGCAGCAGTTTTTTGCAGATTTCAGCAATAATACAAGTTGCGATTTCACTTTCACATGAGACGCAGCGTAAACCTGAGCATTTAGGTGGTCGCCTTTCTAATGACTTGATTACGTTGTATCATCTTTCTAAAAGTTTACTCCAAGTGATTGCCACAATGCTGATTCCTTCTAAACCTTACCGCCGAAAGCCCGACCCGTTTTTAATCCTCTTACTGTTTGTCTCCATCGGAATGTGTGTGACGCTGACGTATCAGGTCATCCTCTACTCTGGAGCAAACGATAACCCCATTGCGACCACCCAAACGCCACCTACGGCGGGTGTTGGTGGTTGAGCGTTTGAGTCATGCCAACATGTTAGAACCCACAGATTCATCTAAACGTCTGCGCGTCGGCGTGGTTGGCGTGGGTTATCTGGGGCGTTTTCATGCGCTGATTTACTCGCGCATGACCGCAGTCGAACTGGTTGGCGTGGTGGACAGCAATCCCGAACGCGCACAGACCATCGCAGCCGAAGCAGGCTGCGCTTTCTTTGCTCAACCAGCGGATTTAATTGGAAAAGTTGATGCAGTGAGCGTTGTTGTGCCCACAACTGCACACTTGGAAGTTGCTGCACCATTGTTGATGCACGGCATTCCGGTATTACTCGAAAAGCCGATTGCACCCACGTTTGCTGAGGGCGCAGAGATTGTCCGGCTGGCGCAGGAACACGGAGCACTGCTGCAAATTGGTCATGTCGAACGCTTTAATGCGGGCGTGATGGCGCTGGCGCAACGCATTGATTCTCCGCTATATCTCGAAGCGCAGCGCATGGGAAGTTTCGTTGAACGGGCGACGGATGTCGATGTGGTTTCTGATCTGATGATCCACGACATCGACATCATCCTCTCGTTAGTTGATGCGGAAATCAGCGCCATTTCGGCAGTGGGCGCATCAATACTCACACCGCATGTGGACATTGCCAACGCCCGTTTGGAATTTGCCAACGGCACGGTGGCGAATGTGGTTGCCAGCCGCGTTTCCGATAAAACCACGCGGCGCATTCGGGTGTTTCAACCACGCCGCTATTTGTCACTGGATTTTGTGACACAAACGATTGATGTCGCTGAAACTTGCACGGTTTCTGGAACGACTCGCCCAGAGATTATGCGTGAGCAGATCGTGATCGAACCGATTAAACCGTTGGATTTAGAACTTGCGGAATTCGTGCGCTGTGTGCGGACACAACAACCGCCACTGGTGGATGGCAACACCGGATTGAGGGCATTGAAAGTGGCGCTTGACGTGCGTGCTCGCATCACCGCCGTTTAACGTGCTCTGCGCCAAACCACCAACATTTACCACGGCGGGGTGTCGTCAATTTCATCTTCATCGCCAAATTTAATCCCGATCAAATAATGCCCTTCAGTGCTATCGGGACTCACCCACATCACCACCCCCACCCGCGTGGTCACACTTGACCATTCAGCTTGCGCATTGTTTTCAAACGACACCAGCAGTCGAGTAGTGATCGAATAAAGTTGATCGGTCCAGATGCGCATTCCACCATCACTAATATCGCGTGACAGACTGCCATAGCTGCATGGAGCCATATTGTTGAGCGACCCATCGATTGGTTTAAGCTGAACCTCACAACCTTCCAGTCGTTTGCGAGGATATTGGCGGCGATTATCAAATTCGCTTGGTTTCATGGGGCATACCGCTTGTTGGTTTCAATAAGAAAAAGTGAATAAACAACACGTTATTTTCTCAATCTCTGATCGATAACCTGATATGAATAGCGTTGCTTTTAGGTCTCTTTTTGACCGCAACGGCAGCGTGATCATTCTGCGTGTTATGATAACGTTATTATCTAGTAATGGTCTTCAGTTTACGGGCATTGCACCAAATTTTGATGAGTGCTGATTGCAATAATCTCTTCATTCAATTCCCACTGCTGTTGATACTGATCTTCCACGCTTCATTCATATTGACCCACTATGTCCGTGTACCACACTCCCTACACCACCCTTGCTGGACGCCGTTATCCGCTTGGAGCCACTGTTGAAGACAACGGTGTTAACTTCTCAATTTTCAGTCGCCATGCCTGCGGCGCCGAACTGCTGCTCTACACTGATGCCAGCAGCGCTGCGCCGTTTCAAATCATCCGACTTGATCCACAAATCAACCACACCTTTTTTTCGTGGCATGTTCTCGTTGTCGATTTGCCGCCCGGTACGCATTACACCTGGCGCATGGAAGGTCCCAATCAACCGCAAGCGCATGGCTGGCGTTTTGATGCCAGCGTGGAATTGGTTGATCCTTGGGCGCGAGCAGTCAATGTCTGCGATTGGCAACGGTTTCGGCGTGTACACGATGGCGTGTTACCGCACGATTCGCCACGCGGTTTGGTGATTGCCGAAGAATACGACTGGGAAGGCGACATTCCACTGCGCCTGCCATCCGAGCAGGCAGTGATTTACGAACTGCACGTCAGCGGTTTTACCCGTCATCCCAGTTCTGGCGTCACGCATCCCGGCACTTTTCTGGGCTTGATTGAGAAAATTCCCTATTTGCAACAACTGGGCATTACCCACGTCGAACTGATGCCGATCATGGCGTTTGACGAGCAGGATGTGCCCGAAGCAGTGTGGGACGCGGGACTGAAAAATTATTGGGGCTACAGCAGCTTCGGCTTCTTTTCGCCGCATCCGGGCTACTGCGTCACGCCAGAACTGGGCACACATCTGAGCGAATTCCGCGAGATGGTCAAGGCGCTGCATCGCGCAAAAATTGGCGTCATTCTTGATGTGGTTTTCAACCACACCAGCGAAGGTGGCGTGGATGGACCGACGTTGAGTTTCAAAGGCATTGGCAACGAAACCTTTTATTGTCTTGACGCGCTCGACAAATCCAAATATCTGGATTTCACCGGCTGCGGGAACACCGTCAACGCCAATCATCCCATCGTCGCCCATTTCATCGTGGATGCACTCGAATACTGGGTGCGCGAAATGCACGTTGACGGCTTCCGTTTTGATCTCGCCAGCGCGATGGCGCGAGATTCCGACGGTCATCCGCTGGCAAATCCGCCGGTGCTGTGGGAAATCGAATTGTCCGACACGCTGGCAGCGACCAAAATTATCGCTGAAGCATGGGATGCTGCTGGGTTGTATCAAGTGGGCAGTTTTCCCGGCTATCGGTGGATGGAATGGAACGGACGTTACCGCGACACCATTCGCCGTTTCGTGCGCGGCGATGTGGGATTGATTGCTGAAGTCGCCACCCGCTTGTCCGGCAGCAGCGATCTGTATCAAGCGAACCTGCGCCAGCCTACGAATTCGATCAACTTTGTCACCTGTCACGATGGCTTCACGTTATGGGATTTAGTCAGTTATAACCGCAAGAACAACCTTGCCAATTGTGAAAAAACCGCGATGGCAGCAACGACAATCTCAGTTGGAACTGCGGCATTGAAGGCGACACCAACGATCTGCAAGTACTGGCGCTGCGCCAGCGGCAAGCCAAAAATCTGCTGACGTTACTGTTTCTCAGCCAAGGTATTCCGATGTTGCTCGCTGGTGATGAAGTGTTGCGCACTCAACACGGCAATAACAACACTTGGTGTCAAGATAATGCACTGGGTTGGTTTGATTGGACGCTGCTCGAACGCAATACCGAGATGTTGCGCTTTGTCCGTGAACTGATTGCGCTGCGCAAACGTCATCCGAGTTTACGGCGGCGACATTTTCTGTCGGGGCAGCCGCAAGCAGGATCAGAATTACCGGATGTAGTCTGGCATGGCACCACGCTCAATGCGCCAGCATGGAATGATCCGCTGGCAGCGACGCTGGCGCTAACCTTGGCTCCCGCGCATCAAAGTGAAGCGCCGCTGCACATCATGCTCAACATGGGCGACGCTGCCTGCCACTTTGAACTGCCACGGCTACCGGAACTGCGTTGGCGGTTGGATCGCTGGCAATTGGCGCTGGATACCAGTCGGGCGTCGCCGTTGGATGTCAGCGCCCCGGGCGATCAGATCACAGTGGATTTTGCACCGCTGCTGGTACGCGCCCGCAGCGTCGTGGTGTTGGAAGGACGCAGCGCCTAGCGCAATCATTGCTGGACGCCAGACGATAAAACTGTAATTAGATCAATCGCTTTAATCACGATGACAGGTAGAAAGACGATGTTGAACCGCTTACCGATGGTGCGCAAATTGCTGTTTACCCTTGTGCCGCTGACGGTGGTCATGCTGCTGGGCACTGCGCTGCTGGCGCGGGTGTTGGTGCAGGAAACTGCGACTGCGAACGCTTTGGAATCGACGCGCCAGCTTGCGCGCATCGAAGGTGAACGCATGGTCAGCCATCTCACTGAAGATTTAGCGAGCATCAAAGCACTGGTTAGCGTGGTAGAAACCCGAGCACAAATTCCTGAAAGCAATCGTCGTGATTATTTCAACCAAATTCTGGAGCGTTATCTCGCCGATCATCCGCAACTGCTGGCAGCATGGACGGGCTGGGAACCGAATGCGTTTGATGGGCGCGACGCACAATTTGTGGGCACGGCGGGGCACGATGCGAGCGGGCGTTATGTGCCGTATTGGTATCGCAACGGCAGCAAAATTGCGTTGGAACCGCTGGTGGATTACGACACGCCGGGTGCGGGCGATTATTACCTGCTGGCGAAACAAACCCGCAAGCCAGTGATTTTGGAGCCGTATCTGTATCCGGTGGGCGGCGTCACCAAACTAATTACCTCAATTGTGGCGCCAGTCATTGAAAACGGACGTTTTATCGGCGTGGTAGGCGTTGATTTATTGATTGCCAGCCTTCAGGAAGAAGCCAAGCAAATTAAAATTTTGAATGGCACTTTTGCGTTTTTTAGTCATGGCGGCACCGTAATTGCGCATCCCGATTCAACGCGCTTGGGGCGCAACATGCGCGAGACGGAAAGCGATGTGTTGGGCGAGGATTTGCCGCGTTTCATCGCGGCGGTCGCTAACGCGCAACCCTTTATGACGCAACGCGAAAGCAGTCTATATCCGAGTAAAACGCTGATTATTAGCGAACCAATTGCGCTTGGCGATACCGGCAAATCTTGGTCAATTGCAATGGCATTGCCAATGAATGAAGTATTGAAAGTGCTGACAACTTTGATGCAGCAAATGTTATTCATCAGCATCGCCGGATTGGTGTTAATGATCGCGTTGATTTGGCTATTGAGCCGCAGCATCGCGCATCCGCTGCGTGAGGTGGTCGCCGTATTGGAAGACATCGCCAGCGGTGAGGGCGATTTGACGCGCCAATTGCCGGTACAAGGCAATGATGAAATTACTCACCTTGCCAGTGCATTTAATCGCTTTGTTGATAAAATTCATACGCTTGTGCGCCAAACCACTGACGCCGTGACCCAGCTCACGACGGCAGCCGCGCATCTGTCGGACGGCAGCGAAGAGGCCAAGGCGCAGGTGGAGCGTCAGCGCACGGAAACTGAGCAGGTGGCGACTGCGATGCACGAAATGACGGCGACGGTGCAGGAAGTGTCGCGGAATGCCAACAGTGCCGCTCATGCTGCCCGCGATGCCAATCAGGAAGCGGGTAAAGGTGAGCGGATCGTGCAAAACACGGTCGCAGCGATTGAGGCGCTCGCCCGTGACATCGACGCAGCGGCGGAGGTGATTCGCCGGTTGGAAACCGATTCCGACACCATCGGCAAGGTGCTGGATGTGATTCGTAGCATCGCCGAGCAGACCAATTTGCTGGCGCTCAACGCGGCAATTGAAGCTGCCCGCGCTGGTGAGCAGGGACGCGGGTTTGCGGTGGTCGCCGACGAAGTGCGGACGTTGGCGAGTCGCACCCAAGAATCCACCAAAGAAATTCAAACGATGATTGAACGGCTGCAAGCTGGCGCAGAAAGTGCGGTGACGGCGATGCAGCAAAGTCGTTCCCGTTCCGTTGAAACGGTGGCGCAAGCCGGACAAGCTGGCGCGGCGTTGAATTCAATTGCGACGGCAATTGTGCGGATTGATGATATGAATACGCAAATTGCCAGCGCGGCGGAAGAACAAAGCGCAGTCGCAGAAGAAATTAATCGCAATGTGAATAACATCACGCAATCGGTAGAAATGACTGCGCAAGGCTCGCGGACAATTGCCAATTCGAGTGAACAATTGGCGCAATTGGCGAATGGATTGCAAGCGCGGCTGCGTCAATTCCGTATTTAATTGATCACACCTTTTCACCATTCAATGCCGCGCCAAAAATGTATCAGCAGATGCGATCCCGTGTTTATCACAATTGGCACCTCGCTTTATTCTTGAGCGTGATTCATTTGGCGGCACTGACGCATTCCGCGCCAGCCGCCGCCAATTCAATACCCGCGCCATTTCTTCAAACTCTCCCCATTCCCGCGTGGATTCCGCCGCAATTGCAACCTTGGCTCCCGTGGGTGCTCGCTGCCGACGGTCAAGATCGCCGTCATTGTCCGCTTGATCTGCGCAGTGGCGAACGGCGCTGCGCGTGGGCGGGGCGTTTAGAACTCGATCTCGACAGCAACGGCGGGCATTTTGCGCAAACGTGGACGGTATTGGCGACCACTTGGATCGCGCTGCCGGGCGATGCCGCGCTCTGGCCGCAAACCGTCCGCGACGGCGACCAGCCGCTGCCGGTGCTGCCACATGCCGGACATCCGGCAGTGCGGCTTGATGCCGGTGAACATCGTTTAACTGGGCAATTTCAGTGGGCGACGGCGACGCTGCCGGATGCGTTGCCGGTGCCAGCCGCGACCGGCTTATTCACGCTGCGCCGCAACGGGCAACTGCAACCGCAGCCGCGTTTGGAGCCGGATGGACGGCTGTGGCTGCGCGATCCGACCGCCGCGCCAGCCGATGCAGCGGGCGATTGGCTGCGCGTGACGGTGCTGCGGCGGATTGAGGACGAGCTGCCGCTGCAAATGCGGACGCGGTTGGAACTCACCGTTGGCGGACGGGCGCGAGAAATCCAACTCGGCCCGGTGCCGATTGGCGACGGCGTGCCGTTTGATCTGAACAGTCCGCTGCCAGCACGCTTGGAGCCAGACGGCATGTTGCGGGTGCAGGTGCGTCCGGGGCAGTGGACGCTGGAGGTTGCCACCGCGCATCCCGATCTCAACGTCCCACTGACTTTGACGCCGCGCCCCGCGCCTTGGCCGGCGGTGGAGATTTGGGCATTCGCGGCGCGACCAGATTTGCGGCAGGTCACGGTCAGCGGAGCGCCAGCACTTGATCCGCAGCAAACCCAACTCCCGGCGGAGTGGTCAGCGTTGCCGGTGTATCGCCTCGCTGCTGGTGACACGCTGCGGCTGGATGAGCAACGGCGCGGCGATCCAACGCCCGATCCCGACCGGCTGCAACTCAACCGCGAGCTGTGGCTGGATTTCACCGGCAGCGGCTACAGCGTGCAGGATCGGATCAGCGGGCAATTGACGCGCACTTGGCGGCTGGAAGCGGATGCGCGATTGCAGCTCGGTCAGGTGCAAATCGCCGGGCAAGCAGTGCCGATTAACCAGCTCGGCGACGGCGCAGCCGCTGGCGTGGAGGTGCGACGCGGGCAGGTGAACGTCAGCGCCGACGGGCGTTTAGAGCTGCCAATTAATCAGTTACCGGCATCGGGCTGGGCGCTGCGGTTTGATTCTGCCCAGACCACGCTGCATCTGCCGCCGGGCTGGGACGTGTTGGCGATTTCTGGCGTCGATAACGTGCCGAATACGTGGCTGACGCGCTGGACGTTGCTGGATTTGTTTTTATTGCTGATCGTCGTCATCGGCGCAGCACGACTGTGGGGCGCGAGCTGGGGCGCAGTTGCTTTGCTCGCGCTGGTGTTGACGTGGCAAGCGCCGGACGCGCCGCAGCAAGTCTGGCTGCATCTGCTCGCTGCGACTGCGTTGCGCCGGGCGGTGCTGACCGCAGCATTCGGCGGGCGCTGGGTGCAGCAAGTAGTGACGGGCTATTGGCGCGGGAGCGTGCTGGCGCTGCTGTTGATTGGCTTGTCATTTGTCATCACGCAGGTGCGCACCGGCATTTATCCGCAACTCGCGCACCCCGCGGCGTTGGCGCGAGCCGGTGACGGTTTTGGCAACGCCGAAGTGCAGTTCGCGCCGCAGGTTTCCGGTTTGACTGAGGACGCAGTGGACGCGCTCCCCGCAGCGCCAATCGCCCGCGAGATGCTGTCATCGGCAGCGCGGCGCAAGAGCGCCAGCCCAGCTTCAGCGCCGCCGCAACCGTTGGAAGTGATTGATCCGCAAGCGCAAATCCAAACTGGCGTCGGCGTTCCGACTTGGCACTGGCAGCAGGTGACGCTGGCATGGAGCGGGCCGGTCGGCGCGACGGAAGCGGCGCAACTCTGGCTGCTGACGCCGCCGCTGCAATTGGGAGTGGCGCTGCTCGGCAGTCTGTTGATGGGGCTACTCGGCTGGCGCTTGAGCGGTTGGCAACTGCCGCAGCCGACGGTAGCGGGAATGAAAACGGCGCTGGTGTTGGTGGCGGCGCTGACCGGCGGGCTGCATTCCGAGCCGACGCTGGCGGAGGAATTGCCGTCACCAAAGCTGTTGCAAGAATTGCGCGAGCGGCTCCTCGCGCCGCCGGATTGTGTGCCGCACTGCGTCGAATTGGCGCGGCTGGCGGTGCGAGCGGATGCGACTGTTTTAACGCTGGAATTGACGCTGGACGCAGCAACCGCAGTCGCTGCGCCAGTGCCGGGCGGCAGTGGCGCGTGGTCGCCGCAGCAGATTGAAGTGGATGGCGCGACGCTGGAGCTGATGCAGCGCGACGCGGCGGGGCAATTGGTTGTGCCGCTCGCTGCCGGTCAGCATCAAGTGATTTTGCGCGGCGCAATTCCGGCGGCAGCGCAGCTTGATGTGCCGCTGCCGTTAGCGCCGCATCTGGTGACAGTGGACGTTGACGGCTGGCGCGTCGCCGGTTTGGAGGCGGAAACGACGGTGACGCAGTTGCAATTCATTCGATTGGCGACGGCAGATGCTGCGCCGGTGGCGACGCTGACGCAGGAGGCATTGCCGCCGTTGCTGCGCGTCGAACGGCGGTTGCGATTCGGCGTGGAATGGCAGGTGGAAACGCGAGTGCTGCGCTTGTCAGCGCCAGAATTTGCGGTGCTGCTGCCGATCACGCTGCTGCCCGTGAAGCGGTGCAAACGGCGGGAGTGGCGGTGGTTGACGGGCAAGTGCTCGCGGCGCTGCCGCCGGGCGTGACCGAATTGACGTGGACGGCGCGGCTTGATCCGGTCAGTGAATTGACGTTGACGGCGAGCGCCGATCCGCGAGTGAGCGAGCTGTGGACGCTTGATCTGAGCACGTTGTGGCATTTGACTTGGCATGGACTCGCGCCGGTGTATCAACGCGAGCCGCTGGCGCAGTGGCTGCCGCAGTGGCGACCCCGCGCTGGTGAGCAGTTGACGCTGGAGTTGACGCGCCCGTTGGGAGTGCCCGGCGCAACGCTGACATTTGATCGCGTCGCGGCGCAGATCGCGCCGGGGCAGCGCGGGAGCACGGTGACGCTGACGTTGGCGCTGCGCAGCAGTCGCGGTGGAAATCATCTGCTGCCGTTGCCAGCGGGCGTTGAGCCGCTGCGAATTGCGCTTGATGGACGGGCGCTGCCGGTGCCAATTGCGGCAGCGGATGGGACGATTGCAGTTGAATTACCGCTGGTGCCCGGCAGCCAGCAGGTGACGCTGACGTGGCGCGATCCGCAGCCGCTGGGCGTTCATTTCACGCCGAGGCTGCCGGATGTGGGACAGCCAGCGGTGAATCTCAATGTGCGGGTGCAGATGCCGACTGATCGCTGGATTTTATTGACGACTGGCCCGCTGCTGGGGCCGGCAGTGTTGGTGTGGGGCGTATTGCTGGTGGTGACAGGATTGGCGCTGGCGCTGGGTCGCAGCCGCTTGACGCCGTTACGCACCCGCGATTGGCTGCTGCTCGGCGTGGGGCTGAGTGTGGCGCAAGTGTGGGCGAACCTGTTGATTGTTGGCTGGTTATTTGCTCTCGGCGCACATCAGCGGCAGCGGCAATTGCACACCGCACCGACCGGCTGGCGTTTGTGGCTGCTGCACACGGGATTGGCGGGATTGACGCTGGCGGCGTTAATTGCGTTGTTAATTGCAATTCAACAGGGTTTATTGGGTTATCCCGATATGCACATTGCAGGTAATGATTCGACTGCGCATGTATTGAATTGGTATCAAGATCGCACAGATAACGCCTTGCCGAAAGTGGAGATTTATTCGCTGCCATTATGGGTATATCGCGCATTGATGCTGGCGTGGGCATTATGGCTGGCAGTGCGCCTATTGAATTGGTTGCGCTGGGGGTGGAATGCCATTGCAGCGCCGATAAAGCATGAGCAACGGAATGATGCGTCGGTGGTTTGAATACGATTATTGCATGAGTTTGATGCTGGCGCTATTCACCATGACAGCGCCAGCATTTGCTTTAGAAGAGATTCCGAATGCAGCAGACATGCCCGGATTGCTGCGTGTCGCAGATTCTGTATTGATTGGCTATCGGCAACGCGCCGCAGTGCGCAGTGAAATTCCGACTGGACCATGGAAAAAAAACGGTTGGACAACATCAATCCAAGCAGAAGGCCAATGCTCCCAATGGTTATATCTTGCGCCGCCGCAAATAGACTCACTGGAAGTAATCCGTCATTATCAGGAAGCGTTGGTTGAGTTGGGTTATCAATCTATTTTTCAGTGTATTGATTTTAAGAAATGCGGAAAAGAAGTAGCAGCATTTTATTATGATGCAGCGCAGGGGAAACAATTTACTGAAAGTTATCTATTAAAATCAGTTTATTCTGAAGGCTCAGTGAAAGAGCCGCGCATTCAAGTCGTGCAACGGCGCAATACTGAAGGTGAATCCTATATTTTCATTTTCGCTGCGTATCAAGATAATTATGCTGATTCACAGGCTGGCGAACGCGTCGCAGTGTTTATTGAAGAACTGCGCGTATCAACGAATCAAACCCAATCCAAACCTGAAGAAAAACCGCAATTCACAGAATCTGTTGCCGAGAATACTGCGCTATTTCCAGTATTGAGCGCAGCAGAATTATTGCGCGATCTCACGGCGAACGGACACGCAGTAATTTATGGCATTCAATTTACCGATGATCAAGCAACCATTCGCCCGGAAGCTGCGGCGCAATTGGAACAGATTGCACGTTTATTCAATGAACAGCCAAAGTTATCAGTGTATCTGGTTGGTCACACCGATAATCAGGGTAATTTCAATAAGAATTTAACGCTTTCCACGCAACGTGCCGAAGCGGTGATGCAATTATTAATTCGTCAATACAGAATTAATAGCACACGATTATCCGCAATGGGTGTGGGCGGACTCGCGCCGTTAACCACGAATGCCAACGACGACGGACGAGCACGAAATCGCCGATTAGAAATCGTCGCCAGATAGTTTTCAGCAGCGCGGAATGCTATTCCGTCTGTTATATTTTTATCCTTTAACCAGTGAGTAGTTCATGCAGAGTATTTATATCGCCGGAGCGGGTTCCGGCAGTGGCAAATCGGTTGTCGTTTTGGGCATGATGGAAATGTTATCGGCAGTGAATCGACGAGTAGGTTTTTTTCGTCCATTCGCACCAAAAGCCGATGAACCAGACAATCTCACTGCGTTAATCCAGAGTCGTTATGAATTGCCATTTCCAGCGGAAATGTTTTACGGCTGTACAGTGGAAACAGCGCGGCAATTAATTGGCAGTGGTCATTACGATGAATTGATTAAACTGGTGATGAATAAGTTTAAGGCGTTAGAAGAACGCTGTGATTTAGTCGTATGCGCTGGCACCGATTACAACGGTTTAATTCCGTCATTGGAATTCGATTTCAATGCGGATTTGGCGATCAATTTCGGTTGCAGTTTGATTGTGGTGGTCAAGGGTTTTGGGCGCAATCCGCAGGAGGCGGTGGACGCGCTGCACATCGCACACGAGCTGATGCGCGAGCGCGGCGGCGATTTTCTCGCCAGCGTGGTCAATGGCGTGGCTGCCGAGCACGTTGACGCAGTGAAAAATCTCGCCCGCGATCTGTTGACGGCGACGGAAACGGTTTATGTGTTGCCGCATCAAGCGGCGCTGGCGCGACCGACCATCAGCGAAATTCAGCGTTCACTCAATACGGAAACGCTGTATGGCGAAGATGACGCGCTGCATCAGGTCGTGACCTGCTACAAAATTGCGGCGATGGAGATTCCAGATTTTCTGCGCTACATCGAAGACGGTTGCTTGATTATCACGCCCGGCGACCGCTCGGACATTATTTTGGCCAGCCTCGCCGCCGATGTGTCCTCATCATTTCCGCGAGTTGCCGGATTGCTGTTGACTGGTGGCTTGCGCCCAGCCGAAACGGTGCGTCGTTTAATTGAAGGATTGCGCCGTACCAAGGTCGCTATTTTGCAAGTCCCGACCGACACCTTTACGACGGTGATGAATTTGCACCGCGTGGAAGCGACTATTTTGCCGACCGATGTCCGCAAAATCGCAGCGGCGCTGGGATTATTTGAAAATCACATTGAAGTAGAAGAATTGCGGCGGCGTATTGCCGTGCGTCATTCCGACCGAATTACGCCATTGATGTTTGAATACGAATTAATTCGTCGCGCCAAATCACGCCAGCAGCGCATCGTATTACCCGAAGGCAGCGATGAGCGCATTTTGCGGGCAGCAGAAATCCTCACGCTGCGCGGTGTCGCCGAGCTGACGCTGCTCGGCAATTCAGATCGAATTCGCCGGCGAATTGGCGAACTGGGTTTGAAACTCGACAACATTCGCATTCTCGATCCGGTCACTTCACCAGAGCGCGAGCGTTATGCGCGAACCTATTTTGAATTGCGCCAGCATAAGGGTATTTCACTGCAAATGGCCTGCGATGCGCTGGAAGATGTCAGTTATTTCGGCACGTTAATGGTGTATTGCGGCGATGCTGATGGCATGGTTTCCGGCGCAATGCACACGACCCAGCACACTATTCGTCCGGCATTTGAAACGGTGAGAACCAAACCAGAGGTTAAACTGGTTTCCAGCGTGTTTTTCATGTGTTTACCGGATCGCGTATTGGTTTACGGTGATTGCGCAGTCAATCCGAATCCCAACGCGGATGAATTAGCCGACATTGCAATTAGTTCTGCCGCAACTGCAATTGCATTTGGAATTGAGCCACGCATTGCGATGTTGTCGTATTCCAGCGGCGATTCCGGTAAAGGCGAAGATGTCGAAAAGGTGCGTGAAGCAGTGCGTATTGCCCGCGAGCGCCGTCCCGATCTTAAAATCGAAGGGCCGATTCAATATGACGCAGCAGTTGATATTGAAATTGGGCATTCAAAAATGCCGGATAGTGAAGTCGCTGGTCATGCAACAGTATTGATTTTCCCCGATCTCAATACCGGCAATAACACTTATAAAGCGGTGCAACGCAGCGCCAATGCAGTCGCTATTGGTCCGGTGTTGCAGGGATTGAATAAACCCGTCAATGATTTAAGTCGTGGCTGCACTGTCACCGATATTGTGAATACGGTCGCGATTACCGCAATTCAGGCGCAGGACGCAGCGCAAGAAGTGATCAATGGTCAATTAGCCATTGGCAATGAGGAAAGTCTGGAGGCAGCGCAATGAAAGTTTTGGTGCTGAATGCCGGCAGTTCTTCAATTAAATATCAATTGTTTGATAGCGCGGAATGGCGAGTGCTGGCGCATGGTTTAATTGCGCGGATTGGCGAGGAAGCTGGCGAACTCAAGTTGAATTGGTACGATGCAGCGGGCGCGGCGCAATCGCGGCAGGAAACGCGGCCAATTCCGACGCATCAAGCGGGGCTTGATCTATTAATTGCTGATTTGCGCGAGCGCGGATTGCTGGCGGATGTCACGGAATTGGCGGCAATTGGGCATCGCGTCGTGCACGGCGGTCCGAATTTCAATCATCCGATGATTGTTGATGACGCAGTCGTCGCGGAGATTGAGAGCGTGATTCCGCTTGCGCCGCTGCACAATCCGGGGCATTTGGCGGGAATCGCAGTGGCACGACAGTTGTTTCCGAGTGTGCCGTCGGTGGCCGTTTTTGATACTGCGTTTCATCAAACCATGCCGCCGACCGCGTACCGCTACGCCATTCCTGAATTTCTCTACACCGAGCACCGAATTCGCCGTTACGGTTTTCACGGCACTTCGCATCATTACGTTGCCAAACGCGCCGCTGCGCTGCTCGGCAAACCGTTGGCAAAGTGCAATTTGATCACGCTGCATCTCGGCAACGGTGCCAGCGCCAGCGCCATTCGCAACGGTCAGTGCGTCGATACGTCGATGGGATTAACGCCGTTGGAAGGGCTGGTGATGGGCACGCGCTGCGGCGACATTGATCCGGCAGTGGCGATTTATGCGTTGAAAAATCTAGGTTTAGACGCAGACGGCGTGGATCAATTGCTCAATCGTCAAAGCGGTTTGCTCGGCATTTGCGGCGTGAATGACATGCGCGAAATTGATCTCCGCGCTGCGGCTGGCGATGCAGCGGCGGAGCTGGCAATTGGTATCACGGCGCATCGGTTAAAAAAGTACATCGGCGCATATTCTGCCGAACTCGGCGCAGTGGATGCGATTGTTTTCACTGGAGGAATTGGCGAAAACGCGGCGGGAATTCGCCAACGCGCCTGTGCCGATTTGGAGCGGCTGGGCATCGTGCTGGATGACACGTTAAACGCAGCGCGAAAACCGAGCGGCGAGCGACGAATCAGTACGCCAGCCAGCGCCGTGCAAGTGCTGGTCATTCCGACCAATGAAGAGTTAGAAATTGCACAGCAGGCGTTGGCGGCAGTGTCTCCAATTGAATAACTGCCAATTTTTCAAGAGGTTCTGTCATGTGTCTAGCCATTCCTGCACAAATCACGCAGATCGAAACCGGCAGCGACCAAGCGATTGTGACCGTCGGCGGCGTGAGCAAAACGATTTCGCTGGCGCTGATTGACGATGCAGCCGTCGGCGATTACGTGCTGATTCACGTCGGTTATGCGCTGAATAAACTCAGCGTCGAAGATGCGGAATACACGCTGCGCCTGATTGAAGAAATGGGCTTGTTTTGAAAATCCCCCCCAGCCCCCCTTTTTCAAAGGGGGGAGAAAGAGAAAAAGCCCCTGTGAAAAATGAGCACAAAAAGCCCCCTTTGGAAAAGGGGGGTTGGGGGGATTTATCCAACAGGCAATTAGCGATTTCCAGACAGCCCGCAACCGCACTGTTAAAATCCGCAGTTCCCAATTCATTCAACCGATTTCATGCCCATGACTGTTCGCACCCGTTTCGCTCCATCTCCAACCGGCTATCTACACGTTGGCGGCGCTCGCACTGCGCTATTTTGCTATCTCTACGCCCGCAAACACGGCGGTCAATTCGTATTGCGCATTGAAGACACCGATTTAGAGCGTTCAACTGCCGAATCAGTGAATGCAATTTTAGAAGGAATGACGTGGCTGGGATTGGATTATGACGAAGGCCCGTTTTATCAAACTCAGCGTTTTGATCGCTACAACGCAGTCATTGATGATTTATTAGCGCGGGGATTAGCGTATCGCTGCGATTGTTCTAAAGAGCGATTAGAAAAGCTGCGCGTTGATCAAATGGCGCATAAACAAAAACCGCGTTATGACGGGCATTGTTGCCAGCGCACCATTGATCCCGACGCGCCGCATGTCATTCGCTTCAAAAATCCACCTGATGGCGTGGTCATCGTCGATGATCTTATTCGTGGACGGGTTCCATTTGCCAATGCTGAATTAGATGATCTCATTATTCGCCGCAGCGATGGCGCACCAACGTATAATTTAAGCGTCGTCGTCGATGATGCCGATATGCGCATTACGCACGTCATTCGTGGTGACGATCATCTCAATAATACACCGCGCCAAATTAACATTTTGCGGGCAATGGGACATGAACCGCCACGTTATGCGCATGTGCCAATGATCTTGGGTGATGACGGCGCTCGCCTTTCTAAACGGCATGGCGCAGTGAGTGTGATTGCGTACCGCGATCAAGGCTATTTACCCGAAGCCTTATTGAATTATTTAGTGCGGCTGGGTTGGTCACACGGCGATCAAGAAGTGTTCTCGATTGAACAAATGATTGAATTATTCGATATTGGCGACGTGAATAAAGCTGCGTCTGCATTTAATACCGATAAACTCGATTGGCTCAATCAACAGTATTTGCAACATGCCGATCCGCAGCGAATTGATCGTCTGCTGCGTCCGCATTTAGGTCATCTTGGTATTGACCCTTCCACCGGCCCAGCATTAACTGCGGTGATTAAAGCCCAAGCTGCTCGCGCTAAAACATTGACTGAATTGGCAGAAATCAGCGCGTTTTGTTACCGTGATTTCGATGAATTCGATGAAGCGTCAGCGAAAAAGCATTTGCGTTTAGTTGCCCGCGAGCCATTAGAACAAATCCGCGCTGCCTTTGAATTGCTGGCGAATGACGATTGGACGGCGGAAACGTTAAAACACACGGTGGAGCGCGTGGCAGAAACGTTGCAAGTGAATATGGGAAAAGTTGCCCAGCCATTGCGGGTGGCAGTTGTTGGTCGTGCTGCGTCGCCGGGAATTGATGAAACGCTATTATTGGTTGGTAAAGAGGCGACACTGCGCCGAATTGATAAGGCACTGGCATATATTGCAGCACGGGGCGCAGAAGCGTAATGGATGTTGATACCACTGCTGCGCCAGCAGCAAAGCCCCCCTTTAGCAAAGGGGGGTTGGGGGATTGATCAAAATTCGCGGACTCACATTTCGGCGCGGTGAACGGGTGATTTTTGATCAGCTTGATCTCGATATTCAGCGCGGTTCTGTTACCGGCATTATGGGGCCAAGCGGCAGCGGTAAAACGACGCTGCTCAAATTGATGACCGGGCAATTGCAGCCAAATGCCGGGTTAATTGAAGTGGATGGCGAAAATATCCAGCATTTGAAAAAGAAAGATTTATTTCAATTGCGGCAGCGCATGGGAATGCTCTTTCAAAGCGGCGCGTTATTAACCGATTTAACCGTATTTGAAAACGTCGCTTATCCATTGCGCGAGCATGTCAAGTTATCACCGTCGCTATTGCGTAAATTGGTGTTGCTGAAATTAGAAGCAGTCGGATTGCGCGGCGCACGAGATTTAATGCCGCATGAATTATCTGGTGGAATGGCGCGACGAGTGGCGCTGGCTCGCGCCATTGCGCTTGATCCAATGATGTTGCTATACGACGAACCTTTTACCGGGCAAGACCCAATTTCAATGGGCGTATTGGTGACGCTCATTCGTCAATTGAATGATGATGCCGGATTGACCAGCATTTTGGTTTCGCACGATGTCCGCGAAACGGCGAGCATCGCTGATGCGCTTTATCTCATTTATGGCGGGAAGGTGATCGCGCACGGAACGCCAGCGGAAATTGCGGCGGATCAATCGGCGCAGGTGCGGCAATTTATGGACGGACGACCTGACGGTCCGCTGCATTTTCATTATCCCGCGCCAGCGTTGGCTGATGATCTACGCGCTGGAGGATCATCCTAATGATATTCAATAGCTTGGCGCAAATTGGGCGCAGCACCATCACCACGCTGCAACGCATTGGACGAGCGCATTTGCTGCTGCTCAATTGCATTCTCGGCGTTGGCGAAATTCTGTGGCGTCCTCGCTTATTCACTGCACAACTGTTTAATATCGGCGTGTTATCGCTGCTGATCGTCGGAATTTCCGGGCTATTTGTCGGCATGGTGCTGGGATTGCAGGGTTATTACGTGCTGGCGCAGTTCGGCGCGGCGCAAAGTTTAGGCGTGATGGTGGCGACGTCGCTGGTGCGCGAACTTGGTCCAGTGGTGACGGCACTGCTGGTGGCCGGACGCGCTGGTTCGGCGCTCACCGCAGAAATTGGGCTGATGAAAGCGACCGAACAATTGGCGGGTTTAGAAATGATGGCAGTTGATCCAGTGCGCCGGATTTTGACGCCGCGTTTATTCGGCGGCATCTTGGCGATGCCCTTGCTGGCGGGATTGTTCAGCGCAGTCGGCGTCATCGGTGGTTATTTCGTGGGCGTCGGACTGCTCGGCGTTGATGACGGCGCATTTTGGAGCCAGATGCAGGCGAAGGTTGATTTTCAAGAAGATGTCGTCAACGGTGTCATCAAAAGTCTGGTGTTTGGCGTGGTCGTGACGTGGATCGCGCTGTTTCAGGGTTATGAAAGCGTGCCGACCGCAGAAGGCGTCAGTCGTGCCACCACCCGCTCAGTGGTTCATGCCGCACTGGTGGTGCTCGGCGTCGATTTCGTATTGACTGCATTGATGTTTGGAACCGAATAATGCGCTTCGATGAAATGCGTAGGATTTACTCAGTTGAAAAAAGTTGTCAGTAATCACTGACAATTCAATCAAGCGTTTATGCTGTATCAGCAAGTCGAGGAGCTTGAATTGGACGCTGTACTGCGCTAATCAAGTGCGGATCAAACCACTTAATCAATGTTGATTAGTTTTTTTTAGAACAGGAATAAGCTCATGCGCATCATTCTGTTAGGCGGTCCCGGTGCTGGCAAAGGCACTCAAGCCAATTTCATCAAAACTCATTTTCACATTCCGCAGATTTCGACTGGCGACATGCTCCGCGCTCACGTCAAAGCGGGCAGCGAATTGGGCATTGCGGCAAAGAAAATCATGGATGAAGGCGGACTGGTTTCCGATGACATCATCATGGGCATGGTTAAACAACGCATTACTGATGCCGACTGCGCCAGCGGTTATTTATTTGACGGTTTTCCGCGCACCTTGCCGCAGGCTGATGCGTTGAAAGCCGCTGGTGTCAGTATCGACGCAGTGGTGGAAATCGACGTTCCCGATGAAGAAATCATTCGCCGCATGTCTGGGCGGCGCGTGCATTTGGCATCTGGGCGCACCTATCACGTTGTTTTTAATCCGCCGCGTCAAGAAGGAATTGATAACGAAACCGGCGAGCATTGATTCAACGCGATGATGACCGTGAAGACACGGTAAAAGCGCGATTGAATGTGTATCACGAGCAAACCGAGCCGCTGATTCACTATTACAGCAGTTGGTCAATAGAAGGCGCTGCTGGCGCTCCGGCTTATATTAAAGTGGCAGGAATTGGCAGCGTTGACGACATTCGTGACCGCATCATTAGCCAACTTGCTGCGCTATAAAACGCCACTTTTTGCAATAACTGATTGTTTAACGCTTTAGGTGTGATGCGGTTGAAAAAAGCTGTCAATCGCAAATACTACGGTCACTGAAAAATGAAAACTTTTTTCAACCGCATCACGCTTATTATGATAACCATTTAAGCAAGAGGATTTACGCATGGCTGTTATTGAACTCACGACCGCAACTTTTGAAGCAACAGTGCAGAAGCATGATTTTGTGATGGTTGATTTTTGGGCGCCATGGTGCGGTCCCTGTCGTTCATTTGCGCCGGTGTATGAAAAAGTCTCCGCAGATTTTGATGACATCGTATTCGCTAAAGTGAATACGGAAGAGCATCAAGATATTGCTGCGCATTTCCAGATTCGTTCGATTCCCACGCTGATGATTTTCCGCGACCAGATCATCATCTTTTCCCAAGCTGGCGCATTGCCGGAAGGTGGTTTGCGCGAATTACTCACCAAAGCCAAAGAATTGGATATGGATGAAGTAAAAAAGAGCATTGCGCAACAATCTGCGTAATGAGTGCTTTGCGCATTTGCGGGTGAAATGAGTTTTCAATTCATCCGCTCCATCGCTCCAACGTTTTGCCGCCAATTCCCGCTCGGTTTAATTCACAATGAAACCATTACCCATGCTTAACGTTGCCGCAGTGCGGGCGCAATTCCCGATTTTTGAGACCACTGCGCACGGTTTGCCATTGATTTATTTAGACAGTGCTGCCAGCACTCAGCAACCGACAGCGGTGATTGCGGCAGTGAATGATTATCACCGCCAATCACACGCCAACATTCATCGTGGCGTGTATCAACTTTCGCAAACAGCAACTCGGCTTTACGAAGAAGCGCGGCTGACCGTGGCGCGTTTTCTCAATGCCGCTGATCCGGCGGAATGCGTGTTTACTCGCGGCGCGACTGAGTCGATCAATTTAGTTGCTGCTTGCTGGGGTGCGGCAAATCTTCAGCCCGGCGACGAGATTATTTTGTCCACGCTTGAACACCATTCCAACATCGTGCCGTGGCAGCTCGTCGCCGAGAAAACCGGCGCACAAATTCGCGTGATTCCGATCAACGATGCTGGCGAAATTCAGCTTGATGCGTATCGGCAACTGCTGTCTCCGCGCACCCGTTTAGTTGCGGTAAATCAAGTGTCTAACGCGCTCGGCACGATCAATCCGGTGCGGGAAATCATCGCTGCCGCTCACGCTGCGGGCGCACTGGTGTTGATTGATGGAGCGCAGTGGATCGCTCACGGTGACCGATGTGCAGGAATTAGATGCTGATTTTTATGTGTTTTCTGGTCATAAATTGTACGGCCCGACGGGAATTGGCGTGCTGTACGGCAAACGCCATCTGCTCGACGCGATGCCGCCATATCAAGGCGGTGGCGACATGATCGAACAGGTCACGTTTGCGCAGACGACTTACGCGCCGCTGCCCAGCAAATATGAAGCGGGAACGCCGAACATTTCTGGCGCAATTGGGTTGGCAGCAGCCATTGATTGGATTCAAGCAATTGGGCTGGCGCAGATCAGCGCCCACGAGCAGCGTTTACTGCAACATGCCACTGCGCGGTTGAGTGCCATTTCTGGTTTAGAAATCAAGGGCACAGCGCAGCACAAAAGCGGCGTGGTGTCGTGGATTGTGGTCGATCCGCCGCTGGCAACGCTCGATATTGGAACGCAGCTTGATCTGCGCGGGATTTGCATTCGCACCGGGCATCACTGCTGCCAGCCGCTGATGGATCGGTTCGGCATTGCGGCGACTGCTCGCGCTTCCTTCGGCGTTTACAACAACTTAGACGACATCGACCGCTTGGCAGAAGCATTAACCGACATCATCGCAGCCGCCCGCGCTAAACAAAGCCCCCCTTCAGCAAAGTCATCGCAAAGCCCCCCTTTGCAAAAGGGGGGTTGGGGGGATTTCAAATTAACCGCTGCTGCCTCACCGACCGCAGCAGCGAATGACATTGCTGAAGTGTTTGAATTTTTGCCAGATTGGCCGATGCGTCATCAACATGTGATTGATTTAGGTGACAAATTGCCACCGATGCCCGAGGAACTGAAAACCGCAGCAACGGCAGTGCACGGTTGTCAAAGCACGGTGCACATCGCAGCGCGGATTGCGCCGGGCACCACCGACATCATTGAATTTATTGCGGATAGCGACGCCAATCTGGTGCGCGGGTTAATTGCGCTGTTGCAGCAGATTTATTCGGGGCAACCGGCTGCCGCAATTTTGGCATTTGATGCCGAAGCGTTTTTTGCACGAATTGGTCTGGATCAACATTTGAGCATGTCGCGGCGCAACGGTTTGGCAGCGATGGTGCAGCGGGTGCGGGCGCTGGCGCAGCAAGTGGTTGGTGAATAATTGAATGCTGAATGAAAATGTTGATTTGATCGTGGCAGTTAAATCGAAAAACGCCGCATTCAACTGATCGAACTGCTGCCACAAATCGCACGGTATTAAATTCGTCAATTTCAAACAAACGCCATTCAGTGCGTATGTCATTCCTGCATAATTGACGCTCTTTTTTTCACTCGAAAATGACACACAAATGATTCCTTCCTGTCCCCGCTGTACTTTAGAAAATACCTATCCTGATGGCGATCATTACGTTTGTGCTGATTGCGGGCATGAATGGTTAATGACTGCAACGACCGAAATGGATGACAGCGCCGGGCGTATCGTCAAAGATGCCAATGGTTCGGTGTTGAGCGATGGCGATACGGTCGTATTGATTAAAGATTTGAAAGTGAAAGGCTCATCAATCACTTTGAAAGTCGGCAGCAAAGCGAAAAACATTCGCTTGGGCGACGGCGATCACGAAGTTGATTGCAAATTGGATGTGGGCAACTTCATGTTGAAAGCCTGCTATTTGAAAAAAGTTTGATCGCCACAGTGTGGCGTTTATCGTCACACTTTTTCCCACGAGCCAGTCAGGCCATCAAACATGTCTGCCATCTTGGAATTTTTCAGCAGCTCTGGCGCTTTGAACGGCGATAACGCTGCGTTTATTGAAGACCTTTACGAACGCTATCTTGCTGATCCTGAAAGTATTGATTTGGCATGGCGGGTGCGTTTTGAACAGTTGGCAGCAAACGCTACGCCGTCCACGACACCAGACATTCCGCATCGCCCGATTCGGGACAATTTCCTGCGGCTGGCGCAGGAAAGCCGTTCCCTCGCCAGCGCCAGCACTGTCGAACATCTCGCGCCCGGCGCAGCGGAAAAACAGTCCGCAGTGCTGGCGCTGATTACGGGCTACCGTTATCGCGGGCATCAGGTCGCCAATCTCGATCCCATCAAACTGCGCGACACGCCGCACATCGTCGATCTCGATCCGGCGTATCACAATTTAGAACACCATGATTTTGATTTGGTTTTTCACACCGGATCGCTTTACGCACCAGACCGGATGACGCTGCGCGAGATCATCGCCATCGTGGAGCAAACCTATTGCGGCAGCGTCGGCTCGGAATATCTGCACATCACCAACACGCAGGAACGGCGCTGGATTCAAAAGCGGCTGGAAGGTTATCGCGCCACGCCGGAGCTGGAGACTGCGGATCGGCACTGGCTGCTGAAACTGCTGACGGCTGCCGAGGGCTTTGAAACCTATCTGCATCAGCGGTTTGTTGGACAAAAACGGTTTTCGTTGGAAGGCGGCGAGGCGCTGATTCCGCTGCTCGACGAGCTGATTCAACGCGCTGGGCGCAAAGGTCAGCAGGAAATCGTCATTGGTATGGCGCATCGCGGACGGCTTAACGTGCTAACCAACATTTTCGGCAAACCGCCAACCGACATTTTTGACGAATTTGAGGGACGTGTGGAGGTTCGCGCCGAATGTCGGCAACTGGCTGGCGATGTCAAATATCACATGGGTTTTGCCACTGACATCGACACGCCCGGCGGTTCGGTGCATTTGGTGCTCGGCTTCAATCCTTCGCATTTGGAAATCATCAATCCAGTAATTGAAGGCTCGGTGCGGGCGCGACAACGGCGGCGTTTGGATCGCACTGGCGATCAGGTGCTGCCAGTGTTGATTCACGGCGATGCTGCGTTTGCGGGACAGGGCGTGGTGATGGAAACGCTGCAACTGTCGCAAACCCGCAGTTACAACACTGGCGGCACCGTGCACATCGTCATCAACAATCAAATCGGCTTCACCACCAGCCACCCGCTCGATGCGCGTTCCAGTGCTTATTGCACCGATGTTGGCAAACTGGTCGCTGCGCCGGTGTTTCACGTCAACGGCGATGATCCCGAAGCGGTGATTTTCGTGACGCGGATGGCGTTGGATTTTCGCAACCAATTTCATAAAGATGTGATCATTGATCTGGTGTGTTATCGCCGCCTCGGCCACAACGAAGCCGATGAACCCGCCGTGACCCAGCCGATGATGTATCAAAAAATCCGCAACCATCCGACGCCGCGCACCGTGTACGCCGAGCGTCTGATTGCTGCCGGACTGATTGACCGCAGCGCTGCCGACGTGCTGCTCACCAATTACCGCGACGCCATTGCGCAGGGCGTGGTGATTGCGCGTCCGGTGCTGCACGGTTTGAAGAATCAACCGCCGCGTGTCGATTGGAGCTTTTGCCGAGGAATGCCGTGGAATCAAGAGATTGATACTGGCGTTGCCCGCGAGCAACTGCGGGCATTGACTGAAATGATGCTGCGTTTGCCGGAAGGTTTCGCGCTGCATCCTCGGGTTGAAAAGTTGTGGGAAGAACGGCGACGCATGGGACAAGGCGATCAACTGCTGAATTGGGGCATGGCAGAAAATCTCGCTTATGCCAGCCTGCTCGATAGCGGAATTGCGGTGCGACTGTCGGGGCAAGATGTGGGGCGCGGCACTTTTGTGCATCGCCACGCTAAAATTCACGATCAAAACAACGGTGTTTCTTATACGCCACTGCAACATTTACACGACCAGCAAGGCGCGTTTATCGCCATCGATTCGATTTTGTCGGAAGAGGCCGTGCTCGGTTATGAATACGGTTTTGCGACGGCCGAACCGGATGCGCTCACGCTGTGGGAAGCGCAATTTGGCGATTTTGCCAACGGTGCGCAGGTGGTAATCGACCAGTTCATCACCTCCGGCGGCAGCAAATGGGGCTTGGATTGTGGGCTGGTGATGCTGTTGCCGCACGGGTTGGAAGGGCAGGGCGCGGAACATTCTTCAGCGCGGTTGGAGCGGTTTTTACAACTGTGTGCCGATCACAACATTCAGGTGTGCGTACCGACCACGCCGGCGCAAATGTTTCATCTGCTGCGCCGCCAAATGTTGCGCCATTACCGCAAGCCGTTGATTGTCATGACACCCAAAAGTCTGCTGCGCCATCGTATTGCGGTGTCGGCGTTGGATGAGTTGGTCAGTGGTCAATTTCAAACGGTGATTCAAGAGGTTGACGCGCTTGATCCCGCCGGAATTGAACGGCTGATTTTCTGTTGCGGCAAGGTGTATTTCGATTTATTGGAAGCGCGGCGGGCGCGAGGTTTGACCAATGTCGCCATTGTGCGGATTGAGCAACTGTATCCGTTCCCAAAAGAGGCGTTTGCGGCAGTGATTGCGCAGTATCCGACCACCGAACAAATCATCTGGTGTCAAGAAGAAGCGCAAAATCAAGGCGCTTGGGATCAGATCAAACATCGTTTTCATCATTTGATGCAAGCGGGTAAACGTCCGTATTACGTCGGTCGTCCGGCATCTGCTGCGCCAGCAGTGGGACATCGCGCCGTGCATCTCGAACAGCATGAGCGGCTGCTGGATGAAGCCCTGACCGGTCACTTTAATCTCAATATGAATCAAAGGATTCCACCACAATGAGCCATGATGTTCGCGTTCCCATCCTTCCCGAATCGGTCGCTGATGCCACCGTCGCCGCATGGCACAAACAGCCCGGCGAGGCAGTGTGCGAGGGGGATAATCTCGTTGATTTAGAAACAGATAAAGTCGTGCTTGAGGTTCCTGCGCCAGCGTCGGGCATTCTCGGTGCGCATCAGGTCAAGGTTGGCGATGTCGTGCGGGCGGAAGAGCTGCTGGCGCAGATTGCGGCGAGTGGAGAAATCCCGAAATCCCCCCCTGCCCCCCTTTTACAAAGGGGGGAGGAAGAGAAGCCCCCCTTTAATAAATCCCCCCAGCCCCCTTTGCTAAAGGGGGAGCAAAAGCCCCCCTTTGAAAAAGGGGGGGTGGGGGGATTTGAAGCCCCGCTCGCCCCTGCCGCTCGCCGACTCATCAAGGAAATGAACCTTGATCCACAACAGATTTCTGGCAGCGGTAAAGATGGACGGATTCATAAAGCCGATGTTGTTGCTTGGCTCGATCAACGCGAACGGGCTGCGCCAGAACATGACCCAGACGCGCTGACCTTGACTGCGGAAACGCCCGCTGCCGCGCCGAGTCTCAGCGGTGACGCCAGTCGTCCCGAGCAGCGCGTGCCGATGACACGGCTCCGCGCCCGCATTGCCGAGCGGTTGGTGCAGGCGCAACACAACGCAGCGTTATTAACCACGTTTAATGAAATCAATTTGCGAGCAGTGCTGGCGCTGCGCGATCAATACAAAACGCTATTTGAAACGCGGCATGGAGTGCGTTTAGGTTTCATGTCATTTTTCGTGCAGGCAGTGGTCGAAGCATTGCAGCGTTTTCCGGTATTAAATGCGACGCTTGACGGCGATGATATTGTCTATCACGGCTATTTCGATATTGGGATTGCCGTGAGTTCACCGCGTGGTTTAGTCGTGCCAATTCTGCGCAATTGCGATCAATTGAGCATGGCAGATATTGAGCGCGGTATTGCGCAATTTGGACAAAAAGCCAAAGACGGCAGCCTGAGTTTTGAAGAATTGAATGGCGGTACTTTTTCCATTACCAACGGCGGCGTATTCGGTTCGCTGTTATCCACGCCAATTCTGAATCCGCCGCAAAGCGCCATTCTCGGAATGCACAAAATCCAAGAACGCCCCATTGCCGAAAACGGGCAAATCGTGATTGCGCCAATGATGTATCTCGCCTTGACTTACGATCATCGTATTATTGATGGGCGCGATGCAGTGCAATTCTTGGTCGCCATTAAAGAGACGTTGGAAGACCCAGCAAGATTGTTATTGCGGGTGTAATTGATTAACCACGCTTCAACCATGAATAATGCTCAAATGCGCTATTCATCACATCATTTACGCCGCGCAGTGCTGGCGCTCCGACACGGCGGCGTCGTGGCGTATCCAACCGAAGCGGTTTATGGCCTCGGCTGCGATCCGTGGAATCCGCTGGCAGTCGCCCGCGTGTTGGCGATGAAGCAACGCGAGCCTGCGAAGGGTTTGATTGTGATTGCCGCTGATATTATTCAGTTATTGCCGTTTATCGGATCGCTGCCGACTGAGCGCCAAGCGGAAATTGTGGCGAGTTGGCCAGGCCCAAATACGTGGTTAGTGCCGGTGTTGCCCACGACACCGCGCTGGTTGACGGGACAATTTGCCACGCTGGCGGTGCGCGTCACAGCGCATCCATTGGCTGCGGCGCTGTGTCGCAGTTATGGCGGGGCGATTGTCTCCACCAGCGCGAATCGGGCAGCGCGTCGCCCAGCGCGAACGGCATTGCAACTGCGCCGCGCTTTGACGACGCAGCCCGATGTTTGCTTGGTTGGAGCTTGCGGCGAGCAGCGCACCTCGTTGATTCGTGACGCACAAACTGGGCGCATGGTGCGGCTGGCTGAATTAGAGTGGGGCGAGCGGCTGGCGCTACGGGCTATACTGTGCCACCCAATAAAGACAGACGTGCTTTCAAAAAACACGAGGACATCATGCACAACGGTACAAGCATTACGCAGTTCATTATTGAAGAACAACGCCACATGACCGGCGCGACTGGCGATTTCACTTCATTGCTCAATGACGTGGTCACGGCCTGTAAGGTCATCAGCAATCTGGTTAATCACGGCGCATTGATCGGCGTACTCGGCAGCGCAGGCAGTGAGAATGTGCAGGGCGAAACGCAGAAAAAGATGGATATTCTGTCGAATGATGTGTTTCTGAAATCGAATGAATGGGCTGGGCATTTGGCCGCAATGGCATCTGAGGAAATGGATGAGATTTATCCGATTCCAGCGAAATATCCGCGTGGCAAATATCTATTAACCTTCGATCCACTCGACGGCTCCTCGAACATGGATGTCAATGTTTCGGTGGGAACCATTTTCTCCATTCTGCGCTGCCCGGGCGGTGGCGCAGCAGCAACTGAGCGCGATTTCCTGCAAGCCGGAACTCAGCAAGTTGCTGCCGGTTATGCGCTTTACGGCCCGTCAACCATGATGGTGTTGACCACCGGCAATGGCGTTAATGGCTTCACGCTGGATCAAAACATCGGTGAGTTCATTTTGACGCATCCGAATATGACGATTCCGGCCGATACCCGCGAATTTGCCATCAATGCGTCAAATATGCGGTTTTGGGAGCCGCCGATTCAGCGTTATGTGCAGGAATGTTTGGACGGCACAGAGGGCCCGCGTGAAAGTGATTTCAACATGCGCTGGATCGCGTCGATGGTTGCCGAAGTGCATCGCATCTCACTCGCGGCGGCATCTTCATGTATCCCGTTGATGCAAAAATGAAAGAGAAAGGACTGGAAGGCAAATTGCGGTTGCTTTACGAAGCGAATCCAATGTCATTCATCGTCGAGCAGGCTGGCGGCAGTTCAATTACCGGCACTGAACGGATTTTGGAGCTGCAACCGGAATCGCTGCATCAGCGCGTGCCGGTGATTTTGGGTTCAAGAAATGAAGTTGAGCGCGTTCTCAGCTATCACCAGCAGAGCTGATTAAACGCACGCGAGCGTTGATTTCTTTCCTGCCAGCGAGAAAGAGATCAACGCCTGAGATGTCAATTCACATGAGCAAACAAAAGCAATTTACGATCGCGCTTGCGGCTTTCCTGAAAACGAAGAAAAGAGTTTGATTCGCGCTTTTCAGTTATCCGCAGTCAGACCGCAGCATTACTTCTCTGGTCACAAACGCAAACCTCCTGATATTTGCATCATCAACGATGACCTTCCGCTCGGTCTCCAATGTTGGCGCGAGCTGCGCCGAGTTTTTTCGGCTAATTTCCCAGTGGTGCGTGTTGGCAGCACCGATGCACCAGCCGCATTTGCCAGCGACGTGGTAGCATCTTTTTCAAACGCCCGACGCTCGCCAGCCGCATTTTGAAAACCCTCGATGAACTGGTTTCGGACGTGTATCACTTCGCCCCGGAGCTGGCGATCCGCGATGACCCTTCAGCGCAGGCAATGGCGGATTACAACAAAACGCAGTCTGCGCCCGTGACCGCTCCTTCGCTAAACGCATTTTGGTGGTAGACGACAGCGAATCAGTGCGCACCATGATGGAAGTGCGGCTGCTGAAAGCCGGTCATTCGTTGATTTTGCAATCACCGGCGAAGAGGCACTGACGCGAGTGCAAGAGCGGGTTATCAGTTAATTTTTCTGGATGTCATGTTGCCGGGCATCAACGGTTACGAAGTCTGCCGGATTCTCAAACGCAAATTGCGGATTGCAGCGCCAGTGGTGCTGTTGACGGGTAAAACCTCACGCTTCGACAAACTGCGCGGCACCTTTGCTTCTGCGGATGTTTATCTCACTAAACCGCTCTCAATTGAGCACCTGAACACAACCTTGAAACGTTATCTGAGTTAAGTTGCGTGTGACGCTATCAATAACCATAACATTTTCAATGTGTCACGCGAAAAACTGAGAGGATCAACATGGCAAAATTACTGGTAGTCGATGATTCTGCAACCGAGCGCAATCATCTGCGCGAGGTCTTAATCCGCGCCGGTCACAGTGTGGCAACGGCAATTTCTGGGCGCGAAGTAGTGGCGCGAGCGCAAACCGAGCGACCGATTTGATTTTTATGGACATCGTGATGGAGGACATCGACGGTTTTCATGCGACGCGGGCGCTGCGTGAAGACCCCAGCACCGAGCACATTCCGGTCGTCGTGGTCAGCAGTAAAAATCAGAAAGCCGACAAAATGTGGGCGCAGTTGCAGGGCGCAAAAGGTTATGTCGTTAAACCCTACGCCGATGCCGATATTTTGAAATATATCAAGCAATTGGTTGACGGTGAGGCAGTGTAATGAACGACGTTGCAGCGCCAGCGGAAGAAGCGCCAGCCGGTGAATTTCGTCATGCGTTGCGGATTGGGCAACGCTGGTTTTTGCTGCCAGAAGGAATGCCCGCCGAAGTGTATCCGCCACTGCCTTGCACTCGCTTGCCATTTACGCAGCACTGGTGTTTGGGACTTGCCAGTTTTCGCGGTGATCTCGCCGCAGTTTATGATTTAGCCGCAGTGCTGAATCCGCAGTCGGCAACCACGCACCGTTATTTGCTGGCGCTGGGTCGCCGCGAGAGCAGCGTCGCATTGGGCATTGACGAAATCACTGGAATTACCGTGCCGCCAGACACGCCAACTGAGCCGCTCCCGCCGTTGCCCGGACTGTTATCAACCTTGATTTGTGCTGGGCTGACGGTTGACGGAATCGAATACATTGCGCTGGATTTTGGCGAATTGCTCAGGCTGCTGGCAGCAGAAGCGAGTTTGATTAAAAACGATTTTTTGGCAGCGGGAGATGTTTGATGACGCTCAACGACATTTCGATTTCAGCAAAATTAACCATTGTCACCACTGCCTTGGTGTTATTGGTCTTTTTTCTCGTTTCTGGCGCAGTGCTATTAAGTATCAATGGGTTATATGAAGAACGCGCCGATTTATGGCAACAACTCAATCCAGCTCAAAATCAGGAGCTTGCGGCGCTGCTGGCGCAAACTTCGCCCGAAAAAACCACCGATTATTTGAATCAGCGTGTTGACGCAGTCGTTGCTGCGAATGCGCATCAGCGCCAAGTGGCGATGGCGCTGCTCGTCGGCGTGTTGTTATTGAGCGCGTTACTGACGGGTTTGGTGTTTTACATTTCCATCGTGCGGCTGGCGAAACGCTTCATTTTGCATCCTGCCGAGCGCATTCGAGACGGTCTCAAACGCATTCGTGGAGCACTCGCCGGCATGGAATCGCGCCGCGATTTTTCCGAACGGCTGGAGCCGGGCGCAGAAGATGAATTGGGCAACACCGTCATTGCGTTTAATCGCGGTTTGGATTTTCTGGAACGCCAAAACGATCAGCTCAACGATTCGATTATCGCCATGCTGGAAATCAGCAGCAAAATCAGTCAAGCGCGTGATTTAACGCTAAAACTGCCGGTAAAAGAGGACATCACCGGACCGTTGAGCGATGCGCTCAATCGCATCACTTCCGAAAGTGCGCGGGTGCTGGTGCAGGTGCGCGAGATTGCCGAGCGTGTCGGTCAAGCCTCGCTGCAAGTGCAGGAACAAGGGCGACAAGTGGTCGCCGTGGCGGATGCCGAACGGGTGGAAATTGAACGCGCTGCCAATGACTTGGCGCAAACGGTCGAAGCCATTGATGGAATTGCCGAGCTGGCGCAGTTTTGCAGCAGTGCCGCCAATAAAGCGATTGCGTCCAATGATGAAGCGTTGACTTCGGTCAAAGGCGCAGTGCAGGGCATGGACAGCATTCGCTCGTCGATTCAAGAAACGGGCAAGCGCATCAAGCGGTTAGGTGAACGTTCGCAGGAAATCAGCGGCATTGTGGACATCATCAACAGCTTTTCTGAGCGCACCCACATTTTGGCGATCAATGCGTCAATGCAGGCAGCAACTGCGGGCGAAGCGGGACGCGGTTTCGCAGTCGTCGCGCAGGAAGTGCAGCGTTTGGCGGACAGTTCCCGCAATGCCACCAGTCAAATCGCCACGCTGATTCGCAATATCCAAGTCGAAACGCAAGACACCATTCAAACGGTGAATCAAGCAACTGAAGCCGTCGGTCACGAATCGCGGGCGATTGAGGGCGCTGGTGAGCGAATGCTGGCGACGCAGCAGACGACGGCGAATTTGGTCGATGCAGTGCACCAAATTGATGAACGGGCACAAACGCAGGTTGCTGCGAATCGCTCGCTGATGACGCGAGTCGATGCGATGCGTGCCAGCACGGTAGAAACGACCGAGCAAATCAGTCAGCAGGCGCAGGAAACCAATAGTTTGGTCGGTTATTCCAAGCAACTGCTCGATTCCATTGGGCTATTTCGTTTGCCTGCGCCCGGTCAGCGATGAACGCAACTGCTTTTGCTGAGGTTTTTTATCCCGCAATTCCCGATTTGCGTGAAGCAGTGGTGCTGGCGGGCGATGTCGCAGCAACGCAGGAAGCGCGATTGACTGCGGCAAATGCGTTCGCTGAATTGTTGGGCGAACTTTGGTCAGCGGCGGAAGAAGCTGGCGCACACATCACCGAATTGCTGGCGCTGATTGACGGTTTTGTCAGCGGTTTGCCGCACTGCGACGCAGATCAGAATGACGGAATAATGATTGCGTTGCAGGTGATTGCGTTGCTCGACGCGCATCTTGCCGCACCAAATGAACCGGAGATGATCGCGGCGCTGCTTGAAGCGGCGAGCGCCGAAGTGTTTGATCCGCCGTTGAGTGAAGCGACGCTGGCGTTGTGGCGCGGAGAGGAAAGTTGTCAGTTGGCAGTTGGCAGTTTTCAAAACCAGCCGCCGCTTTTTTCCGATGATGACCAACCAATTGATGAATGCGCACTGACAACTGATAACCGCCAACTCTCCGCCGATGCGCTTGAATTACTAGCGATTTTGTCCGCTGCCGCTGATGACAGTTGCCAAGATTTTCTGCACCACCTGTCCAAAATCGCTCAAGCGCAGCAAGTCAGCGCCCGCACCGCAGCCATCGCTGCTTGCCAAGATATTTTAAGCCGCTTCACTGAAGCCTCTGCCGATGCCGGATTTGCGGCATTTGCTGCGTTATGCGCCGGATTAGGTCAACAACTCAGCATCCAGTCGCCGCTGGCTGCGTGGCCAGAATTACTGCTCGAAAATCTCACCCATTTGCCGCAACGGATGCAGGACTATCTCGCTGATCCATTAGCGGAATCTCCGCGCCGGGCGCTCGTTGCCACGTTGACCTGCGCACATTGGACGCAGCCGCTGGTGGCAGAGTGCGCTGCGGAACTCGCCGAGGCGCTGTATCAAGACCCGCTGGCGCTAGAAAGTGAAATCGTGCCGCTGCGAGCAACGCAGGTTGCAGATGCCGATTTAGCGTTGACGCCAGCGGAAGATATTGAAGCCAGCGTTTTTGCGGGATTTTGCCGCGAAGGTGTTGATTTAACACAACGTTTAGCCAGCGTGATACAAGTCATTCTCGGCGGCGGCATCATCGACGACGCGCTGCAACAGGCGCAGCGTTACGCCCACACGCTCAAAGGTTCCGCCAATGTGTGCGGCGTTCGCGCCGTCGCCGTGCTCGGTCATTATTTAGAGGATGTGCTGGAGTTTTTAGCCGATAACGCGCTGGCTCCGAATCCGGCATTGGGCGAAACGTTGGTTGCTGCCGCCGATGGTTTAGCAGCGATGTTCGATGTTATTAACGGCATTGAATATCACGATGCAGCAACATTTCGCCCGTTAATGCAGCAAGTATTGGATTGGGTGTGCCGCATTGAACAGGATGGAGCAATGGCGCTTGAATACGCTGCGCCGCCATCTTTTCAACACGACATTTCCTTATTTCCACCCGCAAGTAATGCCGAACCCGTCACTTTATCGGATGCAGTCGAAACGCCGCAGCAAACAACGATTGCCCATGATGTCGATGAAACTTATTTGCAAATTCCCGCTCGCGCGATTGATGACCTATTGCGCTTGATGGGCGAGCTGGCGCTGGCGCTGGCACAATCGGAAGAACAATTAAAACAAATTCAACGCACCCAAACCGAAGTAGATGACGTTGAATTGCACAATTTGCGGCAAGTCAATGAATTGGAAAAACTGGTTGATTTACGCGGTCTCGGTAGCGAAACCATTGGCGCTGAATTGGCATTTGATCCATTAGAATTAGAACATTATGACGAAATGTCTATTACGACACGGCGACTTAATGAAGGCGTCAATGATGCCCGACAGCTCGCCCGCACAGTCGCCAATCACGTCAGCAGCTTGGAAGAATTAAGCCAGCAGCAATTCAAACTAAGTCAAGAAATTAGACAATTAACGATGGATACGCGCCGCGTACCGGTGCACACCATTATTGGACGATTACAGCGCACTGTGCGCCAAACCTGTCGCGCTACCAATAAAGAAGCGACGCTTGAAATACGCGGTGACACCGTGCGCATTGATGGCGAAGTATTAAATCGCCTCATTCCGGCGTTAATGCACATTCTGCGCAATGCCATTGATCATGGTATTGAATCGCCAGCGCAGCGCCAAGTAATCGGTAAACCGCAGCAAGGCCAATTAGTTATTTCATTTCAACAGCTCGGCGATCAAATTGAAGTGACATTTAGTGATGACGGCGCAGGCTTAGATATTGAACGCATTCAAGCCAAAGCCATTGCTTCCGGGCTGATTACTGCAAATACTGAATTGACACCAAATGAATTGATATTATTCACGCTGCGACCGGGGTTTTCTACTCGTGAACAGGTCACACAGATTTCGGGGCGCGGCGTCGGTATGGACGTGGTTGCCAATACAATTCATGCACTCAATGGCATATTAACCATTACATCAGAATGCGGTCATGGTTATCAACTTTGTGCTCGCTTACCATCATCATTATTAACTATCCGCTGTCTACTAATTGACTGCAACGATGCACCGCTGGCATTGCCAATTAATGACGTGCGCTTCGCCGTGCTCGCCGCTGAAGGTGAAATAACTGTGCACGGTAATGATTGGCAGTTTCATTACCATGACGCAGTTTATCCGCTACTACATCTCAATACATTGATGGGGTTGCCAGCACCACTTGAGATGACAAAGGGCGTCGTGCTGGTCATGCAAGCGGATCATGGCGATCACGCAGTATTGGTTGATGTACTCATTGATAGCCGTGAATTGGTGGTGAAATCACTGGGCGAGTTGGTGCCATTTATTCCGGGCGTAATAAATGCGTCAATTCTTGGTGATGGACGTGTCGTGCCCATTGTTGAATTACGCGCTTTATTACGACTAACAACGCGTACTGATTGCATCGTTAATTCTCTGGAAACGGCAACTGCGCAAATTAAATTACCAACAATTTTAATTGTTGATGATTCGCTATCCATGCGACAGTTATTGGCGCAATTAGTTACGGATAGTGGTTATCGCGCACTGACTGCGCGTGATGGCATGGATGCGCTTAATACCTTACGCAAAGAAACGATTGACGTGCTATTAGTTGACATGGAAATGCCGCAAATGAACGGCTTAGAATTGACAACACATTTACGCGCTCGCCCTGAAATGCGCAATTTACCGATTGCGATGATTACATCGCGCTCCACTGAACGACATCGCCGTGAAGCATTACAGGCTGGCGTTAACCATTATTTTGTCAAGCCTTATCACGATGAATCGGTTTTAGATTTTATTCAACATGCGTTGAATAACGTGCAAATAACAACAACACACCACATTGATTTTTGACTCATGGCGGACTGATTAAATGACCACGTTATTTAACTTAACCTACTTTTCATTTCTGGTTTGTGGCATCGCTGGTTTGGGCGCAGTGCTATACTTTTTTACGCAAATTCCACAATTAACTGGTCAGTTAAAATTACTCGCATTTCTTAACGTTGGCATTTGCGCAGTATCCAGTATTCTGCATTTTTACTTTTTCTCGCAATTGCAATCATTTGCTGCTGGTGCAACCGGTGTTGCAGAAATGACTGCGGCAATCAGTTCGTTACCGCTCGCATTGCGTTACGCTTATTGGTTAATTACCACAATGGTGTTAATTAGCATGTTTCCATTGCTCATGGGTTTAGAGCGGGTTGGAATGCAATTTTTGCGTGTTTTATTATTAACCGACGCTGGCATGATTCTCACTGGTTATTTGGGTGAAAATTCCACACTTGCTCATGTTGGAGAAGGATTGCCGTTCCTCGGATTATTTTGGTTTACAATTAGCGGATTGCTATTTTCTTATCTGACATTTTCAATTTTCAAAGTGTTGCGTCAATTATCAGTTAACGACATGGGGACGACCCAACGCGATGCGCTGGCTTATATGTTTTTCTTCTTTTTAATTGGATGGATGATTTTTCCAGCGGGATTTTTTTATGCGATTGTATTTGATCCCGATGTTGGCGTGGTATTGCGGGAACTTACGGTAAATATCGGCGACATCGTCAATAAAGTGATTTGGGGAATGTTGGTGGTCTATACCGCAGTAGAAATTCAAAACCATCAGGAAACTTGAAATCCACGTGCGGATTTTTTATTTCGGTGGTGATTCTGTCAGTAGGGCGAGATTTATTAATCCTTTGTAAATAAAGGATAAAATTCTTTACAGCCCTATTGATGAGGCGACTACCATACTATGTGCCAACCACCGACCTGAAGAAACGGGGTCTTGCGGCGCAACTTGATAACATGACACCTGAATCCCGCGCAGCACTGCGCACTTTATGATTAAATCTCGCGCCTATGTTTCATCCCATCCCCCTGTTTATCGGTCTGCGCTACACCCGCGCCAAACGCCGTAACCATTTCATCTCCTTTATTTCCGGCACTTCGATGGTCGGCATCACGCTCGGCATCGTCGCGCTGATTGTCGTGCTTTCTGTAATGAACGGCTTTCACAAGGAAATTCAGCAACGCATTCTCAGCATGGCGTCACACGCTACCTTGACCGATCCCTACACCGGAATGGCGAACTGGCATCAAGTGCTGGCGCAGGTGCGAGCGCATCCCGATGTGGTCGGCGCTGCGCCGTTTGTCGAAGTGCAGGAATGCTGATCAACGGCGCAGCAGTGAGCGGCGCACTGATTCGCGGCATCGTTCCAACGGAAGAAGATCAGGTTGCCGATCTGCGCCGCCAAATGCTTGATAACGCTTCAGTCGATGATCTGGTTGCTGGTGAATTTCACATCATTCTGGGGCGCGATCTCGCTGAATATCTCGGCGTTGCAGTCGGCGACAAGGTGACGGTGGTGTCGCCACAAGTTAGTTCCACGCCGGTCGGCATCATGCCGCGCCTCAAACGGTTCACCGTGAGCGGCATCTTCGCGTCGGCATGGCTGATTACGACCGCAACGCCGCATTCATCGACATGACCGACGGCGCTAAGTTATTGAATCTCGGTGAATCAGTGTCCGGGGTGCGGCTCAAATTGACCGACATGTGGGAAGCGCCTCGGCTGGCGCGAGAAATTGCCTACGATCTTGGCGGCAGCTATCGGTTACTGGACTGGACGCAGGTACACAGCAACTTTTTCAGTGCCTTAGCGATGGAGAAACGCATGATGAGCATCATTCTATTTCTCATCGTCGCCGTGGCTGCGTTCAACATCGTCTCGACGCTGGTGATGGTCGTGACGGACAAACAATCTGACATCGCCGTGTTGCGGACGCTGGGTTTATCGCCAGCGCGAGTGATGGCGTGTTCGTGGTGCAGGGCACGGCATCGGTTTAATTGGCACGTTGCTGGGCATGATCATCGGCGTCGTGCTGGCGCTGAATGTGGAGGTGGTGGTCGGCGCAATTGAGCAGCTGTTCGGCGTTCATTTCCTTGATCCAACGATTTATTACATCAGCGAATTGCCCTCTGATGTGCACCTCGCCGACGTGCTCACCATCAGCGGCGGTGCTTTTGTCATGTCAGTGCTGGCAACGCTGTATCCGGCATGGCGAGCCGCCCAAACCCAGCCAGCGGAGGCACTGCGTTATGAATGAACGCATTCCAGTTTTAGACGTGCACGGACTGGTGAAAACCTTTCAGCAAGGCCCGCAGGATGTCGCCGTGTTGCGCGGCGTGACCTTCAGCGTGGGGCGCGGCGAGCGCATCGCCATCATCGGCGCGTCCGGCTCCGGCAAAAGTACGTTGCTGCATTGCGTGGGCGGTTTAGATCGTCCCACCGCTGGCAACATCCAGTGGCTCGGCGCGGACATCAGAACTGTCGGAAAAACAGCGCGGCTTGCGGCGCAATCAGCATCTGGGTTTTGTCTATCAATTCCACCACTTGCTGCCGGAATTCACCGCGATTGAAAACGTCGCGCTGCCGTTGTTAATCGGCGGAGCGCAGCCGGCAAAAGCGCGAGCAATGGCGGAAGAATTGCTGGAGCGCGTCGGTTTAAGTCATCGCGGAACGCACAAACCCGGCGAATTGTCCGGTGGTGAGCGTCAACGCGCTGCCGTGGCGCGGGCGTTGGTGACGCATCCGCGTGTTTGCTGGCGGATGAGCCGACGGGCAATCTCGATCGCGTGACTGCCGGCGGCGTGTACGAGTGATGTTGGAATTGAACCGCGACATCGGCACCAGTTTGGTCATCGTGACTCACGACCCAGAGCTGGCGGCGCGAATGGATCAGATTTGGCGATTGGATGACGGCGTGTTGACGCGAGATGCAGCGGAAACCTGAAAGCGTTGTTTTCGTTTATAAATCCGATGCAGCAGCATCCACCGCCAAATTCCATGCACGGCAAAATAACCCAGCGCACCACAGACTGCGCCGCAAATCAGGCTACCGAGCAGCAGCGGTTCAATCACGCCGATCCAATTGTGCCAATCCAGCCAGAAGTGCACGTTAAAGCCCTCGGCGTGCATTCCTAAAATCCAGCAGCCGATGACGTAGGCGACATAAAACATCGGCGGACTGGTGACAGGATTCGTCACCCACACCATCGCCACCGAAATCGGCAGATTCACGCGAAACAAAATGGCTAATCCCGCTGCGATGATTGACTGCATCGGGATCGTCAAAACATGGCGAACAAACCACGCCATTGCGCCAGCGACCGAACGCCGGTTGAGATGCCACAGATTTGGATCATGTAACAATTTGCCGAAGATGTCGGTCAAACGAGCGTTTTCCCGAATCATTTTCGGAGTAGGAATCACCTGCTGTAACCATTTTTTCACGTTGAAATTGCGCTCGTTTTTGCGGTTTTCTGATGGTTGCCAGTATAAAACAGACATCTGTCATTTCGTGAATTCCGATCGCTAAACAGCGCATTACCTGTGCTCATCAGCCCACTCCATCCCCGACCACCATTCAGTTTTATTCCTGCTGGATTGGCATTTGCGAGCGGTGTCATTGCCTTTTATCAACTGCCAGCTCTGCCGTCAGGTGTCGATTCGGAAACCACGCTCGCCGCAGCGTTGATTACGCTGGTGCTGCTGCTGGTGCTCATAAATCCCCCCCAACCCCCCTTTTTCCAAGGGGGGAGGAAGAAAAACCCTTTCCCAAAGAGTATGAAAAGCCCCATTTTCGCAAAGGGCACGAAAAGCCCCCCTTTGAAAAAGGGGGGTTGGGGGGATTTAATCAAACCAAGCAGTTGGGAAAATTTCTCAAATATCCTGCGTTTACCACTGCTGGCGCTGCTCGGCATGACGTGGGCAGCGATTCACGCCTGCGCCCTGTTGTGTCATCCATTTCCCGATGCACTGGCGCGAGAACCGCTGATCGTCGAAGGGCGCATTGCCGCCATTCCGGCAGTCACGACCCAGAGCACCCGCTTTTTATTTCAGGTCGAAACCGCCACGCACCGCGAGCAACCCATTGAATTCACTGGACTGGTGCGGCTGGCGTGGTATCAACCCGCGCCAGCACTGAACGCTGGTGAACGCTGGCGACTGGCAGTGCGCTTAAAACCGCGTCACAGCAGCGCCAATCCCAGCGGCATTGACGGTGAACGGGTGCTGTTTGCGCAGGGCATCAAAGCGACCGGCACGGTGCGCCAAGCGACCGTCCGAAATGCCGTGGTGAATGAACGTTTAGATGCGAGTGCTGGCAATTACTGGCTGGCGCAGTGGCGGCAGCACATCGCCGCACATTTGACGCAGGTCGCCGGCGCGATTGACCAACGCGGACTGTTGCAGGCGCTCACGATTGGCGAAACCAGCAGGCTGCAAGTCGCCGATTGGGACACGCTCACGCGCACCGGAACCAGTCATTTGATTGCGATTTCTGGCTGGAACGTGGCGATGATCGCCGGCGTGTTTATCGGCTTCACGCGCTGGCTGTGGTCACGCAGTGCGCGTTTGACGCAACTGCTGGCGACGCCACGCGCCGGCGCAGTGGTCGGAATGATCGCGGCGCTGGGTTATGCCGGGTTAGCCGGATTTGCGATCTCAACGCAGCGGGCGCTCATTATGCTGTTGATTTTATTGGGCGCACTGTTTTGGCAACGCACGTTGCGCCCTTATCACGCCCTCACGCTGGCACTGGTCGGCGTGTTGCTGGTTGATCCCAGCACGGTGCTGGCTTACGGCTTTTGGCTGTCCTTTGGCGCAGTTGCCGTGCTGCTGTTTTATCTCGGACAACGCCTGCCGCGCCGCGATCTGTGGACGCAATGGGGACGGGCGCAGTGGGCAGTGACGCTGGGATTATTACCGCTGCTCACGGTGTTATTCGGACAGGTGTCGGTCATTGCGCCAGCGGTCAATCTGCTGGCAGTGCCACTGTTTTCGGTGCTGCTGCCGCTGGTATTGAGCGTCAGTTTATTCAGCCTGATTCCGGGATTGACCGCGCCGTTACTGTGGACTGCGCAACTGCTCAATCTCTGCATGGACGGTTTGGCGTGGATTGCAACGCTGCCGAACATTGCGCCCACGCTGCCAACACCGCCGCTGTGGACGTGGCCAGTGGCGGGCATTGGCGCAGCGTTATTGCTCGCACCGCGAGGATTGCCGGGGCGCTGGCTGGGCGTGGTGCTGCTGTTGCCATTGGTGACGACGCAACCACTGCGTCCGGCAGTTGGCGAATTGTGGTTGACCCTGCTCGACGTGGGACAAGGACTTGCCGCAGTGGTGCAAACCGCTGAAGGAACGTTGGTTTTTGATACCGGCCCCGGTTCGCCCAACGGTTTTAACAGCGGCAGCGCGGTCATCGCTCCGTTTTTGCTGGCGCAGGACATTACGCGAGTGGAGCGCGTCGTGGTCAGTCACGCCGATCAAGATCACGCGGGCGGTTTGGCGGGATTGGCAAAACGGGTGACGCTGGCGCAGGTGCAAAGTGGCGAGCCAATCCGTTTGGCCTTTGCTGGCGCGACGCGCTGTCTGGCGGGCGAGCAGTGGAATTGGGCTGGTGTGCGGTTTCAATTTTTGCATCCAGAACAAGCCTTTGAATTGGGCAATCATTCGTCGTGTGTATTGCGGATTGACACTGCCGGACGATCTATTTTGCTCACCGGCGATGCCGATCAAAAAGTTGAGCGCGAATTGGTAGCGCGATACGGCGCGGCACTGGAAAGCACGGTATTGGTTGCCGGTCATCACGGCAGCAACACCTCCAGCGGCGCGGCGTTTCTTAACGCAGTCAAACCGGAATGGGTTTTCTTTTCAGCGGGATATGCCAATCAATTCCGGTTTCCGACCAAAGCCGTGCAAAAACGCATCGCAGCGCGGCACATTAAAACACTCAATACGGCGATGGCGGGCGCAATTCAATTACGGATTAGCGCAGACGGCGCTTTTAATACGCCAACGGAATGGCGGAAACAGGCGTTGCATTTATGGACGCATCGTATTGAAGAGTGAATTGTTCAAATAAGTTTTCAGTGGTCAGTAACACCGCTTTTTTACTGACAACTGAAAACCGATAACTAAAACTCATGTCGCAAAATGAAACATCGCCATTTCACCGTTAAATGCTTCGACCAAGGTCATCAACCGCGTGCAAGCCTGAATAGTTTCTTCAACGCCGCCAGTGGTTTGATCGACCGACAATTTGATGGTGCTTGTGCTGTGATCAATTTCATTGGAAACGTGACCCTGCTGTTCTGCTGCCGTCGCAATTTGAATTGTTAAATCGCTAATCGTCGTCACCGCCGAACCGATTTCTTTCAACGCCCGATCCACTTTATCCGTTTGCTCAATGGTCAAGACTGCCTGCTCGCGCCCCTGCCGCATCGCGCCAGCGACATCGCGGGAACCGCGTTGAATCTGCTCGATCATGTCTTGAATTTCTTTGTGGAAAGTTGAGTGCGACTGGCAAGCGCCCGCACTTCGGCGGCGACTGCAAATCCGCGTCCCTGCTCACCAGCGCGGGCGGCTTCAATCGCTGCGTTGAGCGCCAGCAAATTGGTCTGCTCGGCAATGCCGCGAATGACATCCAACACTGAACCGATGCGTTCGCTGTCGCTTTCCAACGGGTCATTGCTCAGCACCGCGAATGACTTCACCAGTCAAGCCATTGATTGAATTGACTGCGGTACGCACCACGCCTTGACTGAGTACGACATCGCGTTTGGCATCAGATGCTGCGTCGGAAACGACGGCGCTGTTGCGGGCAATTTCGCGCGACCGTCGCTGCCATTTCGTTAATCGCAGTCGCAACTTGCGTGACTTCCAGTTGTTCACGATTGGCGTTGCTTAACGTCGCAGCGGCAATGCTTTGGAGCTGGCGCGTAACCTCATGCACCTGTTTGATATTGCTCGCAATCCGCTGAAAAGAGTTGGTTAAACTGGTTTGTAAATGCTGGAACGCTACACTCAGCGCAGCGATTTCAGTATTGCCATGAACGACAACTGCTGCGCCGCGAAAATCGTTGTCAGCCATGCGCATTGATAACTGCTGCAACGCCACCAGCGGCTTGAGCTGACGCGCCAGCGCCCATAACGCACCGAGCAAACCGGCAATTAGCACCAGCGTTGCGATCAAACTGGCAGAAGTGCCCAGCGTCAAATTAAAATTAAGTTGCTGTTGTGCAGTACTTTTTTCCGTTTGAATGCGCGTGATCAGCGTTTCCAGCTTTTCGCCCATCATTTCTGCCGCAGCGTCAAAGGTGCTCATAAACGCATTGCCACCTTCTGGACCTTGCGCAACATAAAGCTGCGCCATCTGCTGCCCTTTGTTGTAATACTCAGTCAATGCTTGGGTGAGCGCGGCAGCAGACACGGTGCTGTCGAGTGCTGCCAGCGCGGTGATATTGGCGCGAGCTGCCTCAAAATACTGCTGGGCTTGCGTGAAGCCGTCATCCAAACCATCGCGTCCCCGCGTGGCGCTAATATCAGTGAACCATTGTTGAATTTGGATCACATTGATTTTGAATTCTGATGCAAGTTCTTGCAGTTGATCCTGATGCGTGATCATTTCCTCTACCGAGGTGCGAATGTGTTGGGCGACATACATGCCACCGCCACCCATTGCAATCACCAAAATACCTAAAATGGCAAATAAAATCCGCGCTCTTGCCACAATACCGAACTGACTCATCAACATATCTCCTGAATAGAAAATGCAGCAGGTTTAAGCACCTAACAATAACACGCAGATCAGCAATAAACGCCATACTCACTGATAACGATCAATCTGTTTAAATCCTAATTAAGCCATTGCCGAGATTGAATTGATGCGTCCCACTGGTTTTACCCTCGTTGAATTGCTGGTTGTGTTAGCAATTGCGGCACTGCTGATGACCGCAGTGCCGGCGCTGTTTTCTGCCGCTTTTCCGGGATTGGAATTGAAATCGGCGGCGCGGCGCACTGCGGCAACGCTGCGTTTAGCACGGGAATCTGCAATTCGGCAAGGCACAGAAACTGAATTGCAAGTGGATGTCGAAGCACGACAGCTTGCACTTCAGGGTTATCGTAACCTCAATTTGCCGTCGGGTTTGACGATGCAATTAGAAACTGCCGCCCGCGATCTGCACGACACGCAGCGCGGGGTGATTCGTTTTTTTCCTGATGGCAGTTCTACCGGCGGGCGGATCATCTTGGCATATCACGATCACGGTTATCAGGTTGGCATCACTTGGTTGACTGGACGAATCACCGTTGCGCCTTGGGCTGCGCCATGACGCGCACTCGGCAGCGCGGCTTTTCGCTGCTCGAAGTGCTAGTCGCCTTTGCGATTCTCGCCATCACGCTCGGCGTGTTAATGAACATCTTTGCCCGCGCCAGCCGCACCGCCATTTTATCCAGTCAATACAGCCAAGCCGCCGCGCTCGCCGAATCCAAACTCAACGCGCTCGGCGTGGAATTCCCGTTGGAAGAAGGCACGATCACCGGCGAACCGGAAAACGGTTTTGCATGGGAAATCACCGTGATTCCCGTTGAATTGCAATCCCCCCAACCCCCCTTTGTTAAAGGGGGGCTTCCATCATCTCCCCCCTTGGAAAAAGGGGGGCGGGGGGATTGATGAAACAGGCGGCGCGGGGGATTTAACGCCTTATCGCCTCACGGCAACCGTGCTATGGCAAGACGGCGCACAAGCGCGGCGCGTCACCTTTTCAACGCTGCGCCTCGCTGCGGCAGTGGATGCAGCGCAATTGGAATCCACGCCGCAATGACGCCCAATTTCATGCTTCATCGCGGATTTACGCTGGTGGAATTGCTGATTGCACTGGCGCTGATTAGCTTGATCACGCTGCTACTGTTTTCCGGTTTACGGCTCGGCACTCGCGCTTGGGAAGCGGTGGATGCAGCAGCGGAACACACCGGCGAATTGCGGCTGGCACAGGGTTTTTTAATGCGCGTGCTCAGTCAAACCGAGTTCACAACTATCACTGCGGCGGAAAATTCCGTCGTGCTGTTTCGCGGTGACAGTACACATCTCGAATGTGCCGCGCCGTTGTCAGAACACGTTGGCATTGCTGGGCGTTACGCGCTGCGTTTAAGCGTTGAGCAACAAGGAAAAACGCAGGCGTTAATCCTGACCCGCTGGCTGTTGCATCCAGAAATTCTCAACGGCGGCAACGGGGTTCCGACATGGACACCGCTGGACAAGGATGCAACCGCGTCGCTTGCGCAACTGCCGATGGAAATGGACGCAGCCGCTGGCGCGTTTGGGCGCACCTCGCTCCTCGATCAAGTGGACACTTTTGCGCTGGCTTATTACGGCAAAACCGAAGACGAAAGCGAACCCAGTTGGCATGAAGACTGGTTTGACCAACCGCATTTACCGCTGCTGCTGCGCATTCGATTAACCACGCCTTTTCAGGCGTGGCCTGATCTCGTGATCGCATTGCCGCGCCAGCTCAATTAAATGAACACGCCTATTTCTCCACCGCAGCGGCAACGCGGCATCGCCTTGATGCTGGTGTTGTGGGTATTAACGTTGCTCACGGTGATGGCGGTCAGCATGACTGCCACCCAGCGCACCGAATTGGCATTGACCGATCATCAACTGGCGGAAACCCGCTGGCGTTTGGCGAGCGACGCAGCGCTGGCGTACACCGCATGGCAATTGAGCCAGCCACTGCCGATAGTGGAAATGGCGGAGGCAACAGGCGTTGGCGCAGATGACGCTGATGCGCTGCTCACAACGGAATGGTTGCCCGATGGTGCGGCGCATGAATGGACGTTTGCTGACAGCAGCATGACGATTGCCGTGTTCAATGAACTGTCGCGCATCAATCTGAATCAAGCAGATTCTGCCCAGCTCAAGGCACTATTAGTCGCGCTCGCCGTGCCTGAAGATGACGCGGCAACGCTTGCGGATCGCATCGTCGATTGGCGCGATCCAGACCATTTGGCACAGCTCAACGGCGCAGAAGATGATGATTATCAAGCTGCTGGCGCAGTGTTCGGCGCGAAAGATGAGCCGTTTATTGCCATTGATGAATTGCGCCAAGTGCTCGGCATAACCGCAACGCTGTATCAACAGCTCGCGCCGGAATTGACGCTGGCAGGCGAGGGCAAAAATGTTGAGATGGAATTTGCCTCGGCGACGGTGCTCGCCGCCACGCAGGGAATTTCATTGGAAGACGCGCAGTTGCAGCAACTTGAGCAGCAAACACCGCGTCATCAAAATCGTGGCGGTCCGCTGTATCGCGTGGTCATCACTGCGTCAGCCGCTCTGACTCCCGCACCGTCATCAACGCAGCGGATGGAAGCCGTGCTCGAACTCACGCCCAATCAAGAGCTGCCGTATGTGGTGCACTGGCGGCGTTTTGGTGGGCGCGACGCTGCGTCCGAATCCACTTTGCACGATGAATCACGATGATGAATTCCGCCAGTTTCAGCTTATTTTCTAAAACGTTATCGCGGATTAACGCTGCGCAATTTGCTGCGTGTTTACCAGCAACCATGCAGCGGGCGCTGGCGCAGCGCCAACGCACCTTATTGATCACGGTGACAGACGCAACCACCGCGCAATTGACGTTGCTCGCCGGTGAGAACAGCGAAGCAGTCGGCGAGATTGATCTGGAACGCAGCGCCCCATTGCCGGAAGTGGTTCTGAGTCAGTGCCGCAAATTGTCGCACTGCATCAATCTGCGCATTCCCGCCGAAGCAGTGTTAACGCGACGGGTGTCGTTGCCAGCGCAGGTGCAGAGCAATTTGCCGCAGGTCATGCGCCACGAACTGGATCGGTTATCGCCGTTTCAAGCCGAGGATGTCGTGTTTGATTACGCGCTGCTGCCGTCTTCTGCACCGCAGCCGACGCGCATCACCTTGGAGCTGGCGCTGTGTCGCCGCGATCGCGTCACCGACTGGCTGACCTATTTAAACCGCGCCGGTGCGCCGATTGAACGGATTGATTGGGCGGGTGCGTGGGCGGGCGCAAATCTATTGCCGCCGGAACAACGCCCACGGCGACGCAGTCACCAATTTGGTTTGACGCATGGCTTGTTTATTGCCGCGATGGTGCTGATGGTGGCGACGCTGATCACCCCGATTTGGCAAAAAACCCGTCACGCCGAGGCATTGGATGCCGAATTGCGACGCGTGCGGGCGCAAGCGATTGCGGTGGATGAAGTGCGGCAAGCATTGACGCAGGCGCGTGAAAGCGGAACTGCGGTGCTGCGTCAACAGCAGGAGCAAACGTCGTTGCTGGCGCTATTATTAGAATTGACTGAACGCCTGCCGGATGACACTTGGATTCAAACGCTTGAATATAATCAGGGCTGGTGGATGTGCGTGGTGAATCGGCACAAGCCACCGCATTAATTGCACTTTTAGAACAAGCACCGAGCATTGAAGGAGTGGCATTTAAATCACCAGTAACGCAAATTGCACGCACCGGCAAAGAGCGATTTAATTTGTCATTTCGCGTCGTTAATAAAAAGACTGAATGACGCAGTTGAAGCAACAACTAACAGGATAACAATCAAGTGCATCAGCTTATGATACAACTGTCGCCACCTAAAAAGATATTATTTATTTAATCATATCTTTTTTATTGATTGCGCTGCCAGATTTAGCAGTGAGTGCCGCACCTCAACTTGATCCTGTAACGTTACAACTTAAATGGAAGCATCAATTTCAATTTGCTGGTTATTATGCCGCGCAAGAAAAGGGCTTTTATCGGGAAGCGGGGCTGGATGTCACCATTATTGAAGCTGCGCCCGGAGTCGATTCAACGCAAGAAGTAGTTGCAGGTCGCGCCCAATTTGGTATTGGCACCAGCGAATTGATTTTGAATCGCTATCGCGGCGATCCAGTCATTGTATTAGGGGTTATTTTTCAACATTCACCACTTAGCTTGGTGACATTAAGCGATTCGGGAATAAATCACATTCATAAACTGGTTGGTCATCACGTTATGATAGAACCGAGTTCGGCAGAATTGCTGGCTTATTTATATCAAGAAGGTTTTACACAGAAAGCATTTGTGATGCAGCATCATAGTTTTGACTTAAACGATTTGCTCAATGGCAAAACCGATGCAATGTCGATTTATTCCACAGATGAACTCTATCAACTTCAGCAATTGGAACATGCTTATAATCTATTTAGCCCGCGCATGAGCGGTATTGATTTTTATGGCGATAATTTTTTCACCACTGAAAACGAATTAGAACTGCATCCGCAGCGCGTCAAGGCTTTTCGAGAAGCAACACTGCATGGATGGCGTTATGCCATGCAAAATTCAGACGAAATTGTTCAATTGATTTATCAAAAATACACTCAGCGTCATACGATTGCGCATTTGCAATTTGAAGCACAGGCAATGCACGATTTAATGCAACCAGAGTTAATTGATCCCGGTTACATGAATGTTGGGCGTTGGCAGCACATTGCACAAACCTATCATTATTTAGGGATGTTGCCCGAGCATTTCGATGTCACAAAATTGCTTTATCTTTCTAATCCAGACTTAGACCTAAAACAATTAAAGATTAAATTTTATTACACTGCGGCAATTTTGTTGGTATTTCACTGATTATTTTAGTGCTATTTTATTTTTATCGCAAAGCAAAAATTAGCGAAGCAAGATTAAATACGATGTTCAATCATGCGCCATTAGTGTTAATTATATTGAATGATAAAAACCACATCCTAAAATGGAATTTTGAAGCTGAAAAAACTTTTTTATGGAAAGCAAACGAAGTGCTTGGCAAAAATGTATTACTGGTTGTTCCAATTGGCGAACAGGATGCAGTACAAAAAGTTTTTGCTGCGGTGCATAGGGAACAGCAAGTGGTTTACCATGAAAACTTGAATTTGAAGAAAGATGGACAGAAAATTCTGTGCGAATGGATTAACGCACCATTCAAAAGTCAGAGTGAAGAATCCAACTTTATCATTTGTATGGCGCGTGATATTACGGAAAAAAAGGCGTTAGAAAAGAAATTGGAACAAGCTGCGCTGTACGATAATTTAACTGCTTTGCCTAATCGGGCTTTGATCTTGGAGAAACTGAAAAAAGCATTGGCGTTGGCAGCACGAAATCAAGCTAAATTAGCACTGCTGTTTTGCGATTTAGATGGATTTAAAGAAGTGAATGACAGTTTAGGACACAAAGCCGGAGATGTATTGCTACAAATCGTTGCTAAACGATTACTGCAAACAATTCGAGAGATGGATGATGTAGGTCGATTGGGCGGCGATGAGTTTTTAATCATTTTGCAGGATGTTGGCTCTTTAGAAAATGCTCAAAAAATAGTTGATAAGTTGTGTGAGGCTGTCGCGCAACCCTGTCAACTAAATTCTGAAGAATTGATTACAATTCATGCAAGCATTGGAGTTAGCATTTATCCTGATGACGCGATAGATTTCGATGCTTTAATTCACCAGTCTGACAAAAAGATGTATCAAACAAAACTCAAAAATAAAGCCATCAAAAATGCTTATGTGTAATGCTTAATCTGCCGCCGGATATTGCGCTGAATAATAACGCCCAGCACCGCCCACTTCACACCCGTCAGCGCAATTTCAGGATAGAGCGGATTGAGCGCAATTAACCGCTCATTGCCGTTTTCATCTTTGCTGTATTGGCGAAACCAGCGCACATTCTCCACTTCAGCAAACACATAATCTTGATGTTTGCACACATCCGTCGGGCGAATAATCACAATGCACTGATCGGGAAATTCTGGCTCCATCTCATTGCCCAACACCTGCAACGCATAAGGTTCATGCAAACTGCAATCCGCAAAATCTGAATTCTGGTCGGTCATTATTTAACCCAATTGAATTGTAATCTGATATTCGCCGCCACTCGCCGGCAATTGTACTCGCGCCACTCCATCATTCACCGCAATCAAGCCCCCCTTTGGAAAAGGGGGGTTGGGGGGATTTAACCACGCGCCAATCACGCGCCCCGCGCCAGCTCCATTCTTGATTTCAATCACGCAGGTCGTCACATCATCCGGCAGCCGATAGATAACGCGATAACCCGACCATTCGCTCGGAATACAGGGCGCAATCACCAACGTCCGCCCATTTTCAATCGTGATTCCCAGCACCGCCTCCAGCGCCACTCGCGCCCACCACCCCGCCGAGCCGGTGTACCAACTCCAGCCCCGCGCCCGATGTGCGGCTCTGCGCCGTACACATCCGCCGCCAGCGCATACGGTTCGAGCCGATACCGCGCCACCGCTGCCGGCGTCGCGGTGTGACTGACCGGACTGAGCATTGCCAACAATCGCGCTGCCCGCTCGCGCCGACCCAATTTTGCCAGCGCCAGCACCGCCCAACATGCGGCATGAGTGTATTGCCCACCGTTTTCGCGCACGCCAGCGACATAACCTTTGATGTAGCCGGGGTCTTGCGGCGTGTCGATAAACGGCGGCGTGAGCAAACGAATCAAGCCATTGTCCTCATCAACCAACTGCGTCTCCAGCGCGTCCATCGCTTGCGCAGCGCGATCCGCCGGAACTGCGCCCGAAATCACCGCCCAAGATTGCGCCAACGCATCAATCCGACATTCGGCATTGTGCGCCGAACCCAGCGCCAGCCCGTCATCGTCATAAGCGCGGCGATACCAAGCGCCATCCCAGCCGCTGGTTGCGAGAGCGGCGGCCAGCGCAGTTTGATGCGCGGAATAACGCGCCACTGCTGCGTCATCGCCTCGCGCTGCGCACAACGGCATGAAATCGCCGAGGATGCGATACAGAAAAAAGCCCATCCACACGCTTTCGCCGCGTCCCTCGCGCCCGATCCGGTTCATCCCGTCATTCCAATCGCCGGTGCCCATCAACGGCAAACCGTGTGCGCCGACTGCCAGCGACCGCTCCAACGTCCGGCAGCAATGCTCATATAAATCAGCGACTTCACCGCTCGGCTGCGGCTGCAAATAGGCTTCATCTTCGCCGGGCGCGAGCAGCGGCGCAGTCAGAAATGGGATCATTTCGTCGAGAATCGCGGCATCGCCAGTGACGCGGACGTAGTGCGCAGTGACGAACGGCAGCCACAGCAGATCATCCGCAAACCGCGTGCGCAGCCCGCGTCCAATCGGTGCGGGATGCCACCAATGCAGCACGTCGCCTTCGACGAATTGCTGCGCGGCGTGCAGCAAAATCTGCTGGCGCGTCAACTCCGGACGCATGACGACCAGCGCGGCTGCATCCTGCAATTGATCCCGATAACCGAATGCACCGCCGGACTGATACAGCGCCGACCGCGCCCAAATCCGGCAGCCGAGATTTTGATAAGTGATCCAGCCGTTGAGCATCAAATCAATGGCTGGCTCCGGCGTCTGCACCTGAATCCGCGTCACCACATCGCGCCAAAACTCCTGCGCCGAAGCGAGCGCAGCCGCAATCGCTGGCGCGTCTAGACACTGCGCCAGCAGCGCCGTCAACTCCGCCTCACTCATCACCTCGCCGAATAACCAGACCACCGTCGCCGTCTGCGCGGGCGCGAGGGTGAAACTGAGCTGCTGCGCCAAACACGGATCAAGCCCGCTGCCGGTGCGATTATCGAGCTGCGCGTTCGGCTCCAGCGCGGCTGGCGCAGTCAAATCGCGGTGACGCCCGATAAAACTGAGCCGGTCGCCGCTGTGCGCTCGCGCCTCAATTTCCGCACCAAACAGCCGCGCTGCCGCAAACACAATTCCGCCGCAAAATCGCCCGCCTGCGGATTGACGGCAGTCAGAACGTCGCGCTCGGCGTCGTGCGCAGTGACGATGGCGCTGTCGGTTTGCGGCTGATTGCCCATGACCAGCCGCTGATAACTGAACGCCGAGAGCTGGCGCGGCACGTCGCCGGTGTTGGTGAGCTGGAGTCGGAGCACGCGCAGCGGCGCGTCGCGGTGACAAAAACGGTCGCTCCTGCGCCAGCTCGTTGAAATCACAGTGAAAAGTGGAATAACCGAAAGCCGTGCCGAGTTTGATAATTCACCGGCGCTGGGCACGGTGCAGGCAACGGCGACCACGCTGCGCCGCTCACCGCATCGCGCAAATAAAACGCCTCGCCGGGCGGATCGCTGACCGGATCATTCGACCACGGCGTGAGGCGATTGGCTTGGCTATTGCGCGACCAGGTATAGCCAGCGCCGGTTTCACTAATCAATAGCCCAAACTGCGGATTTGCAATCACGTTAATCCACGGCAACGGCGGGCGCTGTAATTCGCTGCCATTCCAATGTAATTCAATGTGTATTCGCGTCCTTTAAATCCCCCAACCCCCTTTTTCAAAGGGGGGCTTTTCTTCTTCCCCCCCTTTAGCAAAGGCTGGGGGATTTATCAAAGGAGGGCTTATTAGATAAATCCACAACCCCCCTTTGCTAAAGGGGGGCTTTCTGATTCTCAGAAAAAGGAATTTGTGCCAGCGCAGTGTCGCGTTCCATTGCTGCGCCAGTGATAAAAGTTAATTCAACCGTTGCGCCCGCCGCCAATTCAACCACCGTGCGCAGTGCCAAGATCGGATCAAGTACATTGCCCAGCGTTCCTGTTAATGGCGCAGCGTCAGTTAATGCGAATGGATTGGCAACCGTGCGCCCGCGTCCAATAAATGCCATGCGGTCGGTTTCCCATTCGCTCGCCACCGCACCAACTAATCCATGCACCAACCACGGCCATTGCTCATGCGCAGCGCGAGGTCGCCGCCGCGCTAATAATGCTCCCGTCATGGGATCGCGCTCAGTTTGAATAAATAGTTTCGCAAATGCCGGATGCGCCGCATCGCCATCAGGATGAAATAACACCACTTCTAAATAACTGGTTAATTCAATTCGACGCGGCTGCGCAGACTGATTGGTGAGTGTGATGTGGCGCAATTCTCGATCTGCTGCTGGGTCAACCGTCAGCAGCATTTGCGCAGCGATCTCGTTATGTTCATGTTCTAAAACAAATTGCTCGGCGTTGCCGACGGCGTGATAACGGGTGGACGCGCTGCGCGTCGGCTGATGACCCAGCGACCAGAAATCGCCGGTATCGAGATCACGCAGATAAATGATGCTGCCGAGATCATCTTGAATGGGATCATTGCGCCAGCGCGTGAGCGCGATCCAATCGAGTGCAGAATAGCCCGCGCCGCTGGCGGTAATGGTCACGCGATAGTGACCGTTGCTGAGAATGTGCGGAGTAGTGGCGTCATCAGTCATGAGCAGCAACCAATCATTAAATGGGTGTGAAGCGCAGTTTGTCTGTCGATAATGATGAAGCAATCCACATGACAAGGCGAACTTTTGCGCTGCATCAGGACATTCATCATGCCGTCAATCAGTCTCAATACCGCCACTGCGCTTACTGGTTTGAGCAAGCGCACGCTGTGGCGTCATATCCATCGCGGCAGCCTCGCCGTCATCAGCGAGCAAGGCGAGGAAACCCAAGTCAGTTTGACGGATGTGTTGCCGCTGGCTTGTGTACCGTTAACGGCTGCCGAGCACGCGCTGGTGCTGGCAGCAGATGGTGGCGATCCGTTGGCGCAAACCGATTTGGCATTGCTGTTTTTCGATGCCGAGCGCCCAACGGAAGCAGTCTCTTGGCTGATTCGCGCCGCAAATCAACGTTATCCCGATGCAATGTGCTATCTCGGACGTTGTTATTTGTCTGGGTGCGGCATCGCACGAGATAACGACAACGGTGCACTGTGGTTGAGTCATGCCGCAATTAAAGGACATCCGCTCGCGCAAGCATTGACGCAATGGCTGCAAACTCAGGATGCGCTGGCAGATGAATATGCTGTTCGAGCAGCATTTGATCGCATTGAAAGTGCCGTGTTGTTACAGGCACTGTATGACACTGCAACGACCTAACCTATACGGATTGCCGTCGCTAGGCTAGATTCTGAAATCGACTTAATTCCAACCATGATTTAGGTGCTGAATGGAAGTGAACTTGAACTTTCTCGATTTTGAACAACCCATCGCCGAGCTTGAAGCCAAAATTGAAGAGCTGCGTTTAATGGGCTTCGATAATGAAATCAATATCCAAGATGAAATTGAACGATTGCGCACCAAATGCGTTGCCATGACCGAAACGATTTTTTCGGGATTAACACCGTGGCAGATTTCACAGTTATCGCGGCATCCGCAGCGCCCGTATTTATTGGATTATACCCGGCGCATATTCGATGACTTTTATGAATTGCACGGTGATCGTGCATTCGCCGATGATCGCGCAATTATTGGCGGACTGGCGCGTCTTGATGGGCGTCCAGTCATGGTCATTGGTCATCAAAAAGGACGCGATACCAAAGAAAAAATCGCCCGCAATTTCGGAATGCCGCGCCCAGAAGGTTATCGCAAAGCACTGCGTTTAATGGAAATGGCCGAGCGTTTTCATTTGCCGATTTTGACGTTTATTGATACGCCCGGCGCATATCCCGGAATTGGCGCAGAAGAACGCGGTCAGAGTGAAGCCATTGCCCGCAATTTGCGTGAAATGTCGCAATTGCGCACACCAATTCTATGCACAGTGGTTGGAGAAGGCGGTTCTGGTGGCGCATTAGCCATTGGTGTCGGTGATTGGCTGGGCATGTTGCAATTCAGCACCTATTCCGTCATTTCACCCGAAGGCTGCGCCTCTATTCTGTGGAAAAGCGCAGATAAAGCGCAATTGGCGGCGGAAGCGATGGCGATTACTTCGGATAAACTAATGGAGCAGGGTTTGGTCGATCACATTATTAAAGAACCGCTTGGCGGTGCGCATCGTGACCCAGATGCAGTCGCCAAATCGCTTAAAGCGGTGTTAATTGAACGGTTGGATACCCTCGCAGCAGTTCCGCTAGATACGCTCATTGCTGCTCGGTACAAACGTTTAATGGGTTATGGGCGCTTTAAAAGTAGCTAACTGCTAATTTTATGTTGTCTTTTGTGTTACGCCGCGTCGCGGTGTAACATAAATTATCCAATTCACTTGCAGGGATTTAATGAATAGACTATTAGCAATTAACCGGAAGCAGCAAGATGTATTGTGGAGCAAAAATAGATGATCTGGTCTTCTGCTTCATCGACTGACAACAAACCAACTCGCCACCTGTTTTTACCACTACCTTTGCTGATACAAATGGGGCTAGCGGTTGGATTATTCCTACTGGTCATGCTATTGCCAGTATTTGTTATTGAAGACCTCCACAGTTATTTGCCGTTACATAATTTACTGGAGGCGCTATCTATTGCCGCAGCACTGATGATTTTTACGGTTGGTTGGTTTTCATTTGGGCATATTCGCAGCGCCCATTTACAACTCCTCGCCTGTGCTTTTTTCGCTGCCGCTACTCTCGACTTTGCACAAACGCTCTCTTATCCCGGAATGCCAGATGTCATTGCTACCAACGACTTAATGCAAGCGATGAGTTTCTGGCTCCCAGCCCGTTTTATTACCGCATTGGCACTCTTAACTGCAGCGGAATTGCCTGCACAAATTATATTAACGCATCGTCAACGCGCATCGTTACTTATTATCACGATGCTATCCATTAGTATATTACTATTGATGGGATTTTATTTCCAGAAACTGCGCCACAAAGTTTTACGGTAAATACATTAAATGTTCCCGAAATCACAGCATTTAAGCTCGGTGCTGAAATTTTAGTGATGTTATTTCAGGGCGGCATTGGTGCTGCTCACTAGAAACTGGCAGCGTAAACGCGATGTTTTTCATGCTTTATTGGCAAGCGGATTGTTGATTTTGCTGCTAGGTGAATTCAGTTTAGTACAACATTTTATCTTTGCTGATTTGAATAATTTACTCGGTCATATTTATAAAGCATGGGGCGTAAGTTTGGTGTTTTGGGCGGTATATGCCGAAGCAATGACAGAACCTTATAAGCGGCTGCGTCAATCCGAGCAACAATTGACCGCCAGCGAAGCGCAGACCAAAACACTGCTACAAGAAAATCGGATATTACTGGATAACGCTTTTGTGGGCATCTTTTTTGTAAAAGATCGCCGCTTTATTCGCGTTAATCGTGGTGCTGAACTGTTATTTGGTTACGCGCCGGTGAAATGAATGATGTTTCGACTGAGATTATTTATCCGAATTATGCCGAGTTTTTAGCATTGGGTCAGCGGGCATATTCAACGATTAATCGCGGTGAACTTTTTAATGGCGAAGTAGAACTGAAACGCAAGGATGGCACTTGTTTTTGGGGTTTGATGCGTGCTCAGGCACTCACATCTAATCAAATAGGAAGGCTCATTTGGATCATGAAGATGCCACTGAGCGCCGCGCAACGCGCCAAGCATTAGAAGATGCTGCTGGACTGTATCGCGCAATTTTTGAGAGTCGGCATTTAATCAAAATTTTAATTGATCCCAATAGCGGACGCATTCTCGACGCGAATCAAGCTGCCGCTGAGTTTTATGGTCAATCTCGCGCCATGTTGCGACAACAATATGCTTGGGATTTTAGCGTTACTCCGCGTGACGTATTGCAGAAATTATTTGCCACGATTAGTACCGAACCAACGGCACTCATCACCACTAAAACTGCGTGGCATCGCCGCGCTAATGGCGAATTGTGTGAAGTAGAAATTCATATTGACCAACTGATTCGCACTCATCAGCATTTGTTATTAGCCACCGTCCTTGATTTGACCGACCGCAAAGCCGCTGAAACGGCGCTGCGCGATAGTGAAGAACGTCACCGTTCTGCATTAGCAGCATTAGCAGAAGGGGTAGCAGTTTATAATTGCGAAGGCACTCTCATTACAAGCAATCCGGCGGCTGCTCGTATTCTGGGTTTATTCCCAACGGAATATCAGGAACGCGCTATTGATGATGGGCAATGGCGAATTATTCGGGCGGATGGTAGCGCCTTTCGCAGCACGGAATGGCCCTCAGTGGTGACGCTGCGAACTGGTATTGTGCAGCGCGATATAGAAATGGGCATTGTAAAACCAGATCACAGCATTACTTGGTTATTGGTGAACAGCGAACCCATTCGTAATATGGAAAGTGGAGCAGTGCAAGCCGTCGCGGTTTCTTTTGCGGATATTACTGAACGCAAACGCAATGAAGCGGCACTTGCGCACAGTGAAGCGCGGTTTCGTATTCTCTTTACCAAGTCAAAAGTGATTAAGCTGTTGATTGATCCTCTTAGCGGAGAAATCGTCGATGCCAATAACGCTGCCAGCGATTATTACGGCTATTCAATTGCGCAACTGCATCGCATGAAAATTTATGACATCAATATACTTTCTCCAGAGCAACTTGCGCGAGAAATGCTGTTAGCACAACAGGAACAGCGGTCAGTGTTTCATTTTCAACATCGCCTCGCTAATGGCGAAGTGCGTGAAGTAGAAGTGCATTCCAGCCCATTACATTTGGAAGATCGTTTATTGCTCCATTCTGTCATTCACGATATTACTGACCGGCGACGGGCGGAAGCAGCATTGCAGTTAAGTTTAGAAGAAATTCAACGCCATGATGCGCAAATGATGGCGCTGAATCGCTTAAATGAATGGCTGATGTCATGCGAGAAACGCAGTGAGGCGTATGCAGTCGTTGAACGCAGCGCTCGCCAACTGTTTGCGGGTTATAACGGCGGATTAGCAATCCGCGATGATCATCAACCCACGCAATTAAATTGTGTCGCTACTTGGGGTGAAAATCATGGATTGCCATCCCAATTTTTATTTGACGATTGTTGGGCAGTGCGGCGCGGTGAATGCCACGCAGTCATTGATGATTCTTCTGTTACGCAGTGTCATCATTTTACGCATTCGCCACCGCGCAGTTATTTTTGTGCATCGCTTAGTGTACGCGGTGAAACGCTCGGTTTATTACATCTCAATACGATGGAAACGCTCACAACCGCGCAGTGTCGTGAATTACAAACTTTATTGATGACGGTGAGTGAAGCAATTAAATTGTCGCTGGCAAATATCCAATTACAGGAACGGCTGCGCGAGCAGGCGATGCGCGACCGCTTGACGGGATTATTTAATCGCCGTTATTTAGATGAAACCTTGCCGCGTGAACTCAATCGCTGCCAGCGACGCGGTGAATCGTTGGCGGTGGCAATGTTGGATGTCGATCATTTCAAACGTTTTAATGATAGTTATGGTCACGATGCGGGAGATGCAGTATTGCAAGCCATCGGTCAATTATTGCGGGATACGGTGCGAGCGAGTGATCTGGCGTGTCGCTATGGCGGCGAAGAATTGACGTTGGTATTGCCGAATACTGATCTTAAAAATGCGCAGAAATGTTTAGAAAAACTGCGCAGTGCGATTATGCAGTTGCGGGTATTGCATCAAGGCGGCGAATTACCGGCGATTACCGTTTCTATTGGTGTCGCTGTGACCAATGAACTGGGCGTTAGCGCAACTGCGTTATTAAAACAAGCGGACGCAGCGTTGTATCGTGCAAAAGAAGGAGGGCGAAATCGGGTGGTGGCTGCGGGATAGCATTAGATTGTATTGCAACTATTTGTCGATGTGTATTGAATAACGGCAATTGTTATTTTTAACTTTGTAGAGCGCATGAAACCATGACTGATTATTTTATAAATCCCGCGCTGCCCGATTTGAATCAATGCGAAGCGGAGCCAATTCAAATCCCCGGTTCTATTCAACCACACGGCGTTTTATTGGCGTTATATGGCGCAACGCTGCGCATTACGCAGGTGTCGGATAATTGCCAAACATGGCTGGGTTTCGCGCCGAGTGCATTATTGGAACAGGAATTGGCGACGGTATTGGGTGAAGCGTTGGCAAATGCGGTGCATTTCGCATTGGTGCGGGATCACGAACAACCCGCTGCGCCAGCAGCATTTCATTGGCAAGCGCCGTCTGGAATACAACTTTTTAATGGACATATTCATCACGCGGATGCGTTGACCATTTTGGAATTAGAACCGGTATTGGCGGATGCGCCGCACCTGCGCGACATTTTGATTCAGGCGGTGCGCGGATTTGAGGCGCTGCAACGACAAGCGGAGTTGCCCGTTCGTCTCCAAACCGCTGCCGCGCTGTTTCGCCAACTCACCGGCTATGACCGCGTGATGATTTATCGCCTCGACGCCGACGATTGGCACGGCGAGGTGCTGGCGGAAGCGCGACGCGCCGATCTTGAGCCGTATCTGGGTTTGCATTTTCCCGCTTCCGACATTCCGGCGCAGGCGCGAGAACTGTATTTGCGCAGCCCCACGCGGGTGATTGTGGATATTGATTACATGGCTTCGCCGCTGGTGCCGGTGTTGAATCCCATCACGGCGCAGCCGCTGGATTTGTCGCTGAGTCAGTTGCGCAGCGTGTCGCCAGTGCATTTGGAATATCTGCGCAATATGGGCGTGCGGGCCACGTTGACGGCATCGCTGTTAAACGACGGGCAACTTTGGGGGTTGATTGCCTGTCATCACACGATGCCGCGCCAGATTTCTGGCGAGTTGCGCGAGATTGTGGCGTGGATGGCGCGAGATTTATCGCATCAAATCATGCTGTTGGAAGAGCGCCAGCGCCAGCGTAAAACGGCACAACTCAAGCACTGCCGCAAGCTGGTGATTGCCGCGATGCGCAACGGGCGACGGTTGACGGAATTGCTGCACGAGCCGGAATTAACCGCGCTGCTGGGCGCAGTTGAAGCGGACGGCGTGGCGGTGATTCAAGACGGTCACGTCAGCACCGGCGGCGTGACGCCAGCGCCCGCACAGATTCTTGAGCTGGTTGCGCGTTTGAGCGCCGAGCCCGGCATCGCGGCAGATCAATTATTTGCCACCGATTGCCTGAGCGCCCATCTGGAAGATGCCAACAATCTGGTTGGTAGCGCCGCTGGCGTGGTGTTGTTGCCATTAGAAGCAACCTTGCCGCTCAAGCTGATGTGGTTTCGTGATGAGCAATTGCGCCATATCACTTGGGGCGGCAATCCAGACAAGGCGATGAATATCGAATCCGATGGGCGCATCAGTCCGCGCCAATCCTTCGCTGCATGGCAGCAGACCGTTGCCCATCACAGTCGGCACTGGAGCGCGGAAGAATTGGAATCCGCCCATAAACTCAGCGCGTTGCTTGATATTGAATCGCGGCGCGTAGCCGAAGATGCGCGGCGGGCGCAGGAAATTCTGCTGAAAGACGTGTTGGATTCGTTGACGGCACAAATTGCTGTGCTTGACCAGCGTGGCGTGATTATTTTGGTCAACGCCAATTGGCAGCGGTTTGCGGATGAAAATGGCGGCGATGTGAACTGCCAGCCCGGTGTCAATTATTTAACGGTCTGCAATCGCGTGATGTCTGGTCAAGACGGCGTGGACGCGCAGGCTGCGTTGCAGGGCATTCAACAGGTGCTGGCGCGGACGCGGGATACTTTCAATTTGATTTATTCCTGTGATTCGCCCACCGAGCAACGCTGGTTTGAAATGCGGGTGCTGCCGCTAAGTGGGGCGCAATTGGGCGCGGTGATTGCGCATGAAGACATCACGACGCAGATGCTGGCGCAACGGGCGTTGCAGGCGAGTGAACAACGCTTGCAGCGCGTGTTGGATGGTGCCAACGATGGATTTTGGGATTGGAATGTCGCTACCGGCGAGCAGCAGATGAATCGGCGCTGGGCGGAAATGCTGGGCTATACGCTGGACGAAATTGCGCCGTCGGTGAAAAGCTGGGAACAGCGCGTGCATCCTGATGATTTGCCAGCCTGTTTGGCGGCAGTGCAGGCGCATTTTTCTGGTGCAACGCCTTATTACCAAAGTGAACATCGCTTGCGCACCAAGGACGGCGGCTGGTGCTGGATTCTGGCGCGGGGACGGGTGACGGCGCGGGATGCCGCTGGACAACCGACATGGATGGCGGGTACGCACACCGACATCTCAGAACGGCGCGTGATAGAAGCACAATTGTGCGTCAGTCTCGCCGTGCTGAAACGTCACGACGCGCAGATGAGCGCCCTCAATCACATGAACGATTTGCTGCTGTCGTGCCTGACTCGTGAAGAGGCATATCCGATTATCGCGCAGGGCGCAGCGGCACTCTTTGCCGACATGTTCGGAACGCTGGCGGTGAGCGGGGAAAGCAACGGGACTGAAGAGGACTTGCGCTGCGTTGCCGTGTGGGGCGATGCCGCAGACTGGTTGCCATCAACTTTTTCGCCGCACGAATGCTGGGCGCTGCGGCGCGGCAAATTGCACGAAGTCTCCGCCGACGGCGATGCGCTGGCCTGTCAGCATTTCCTCGATCAAACGCCGCCAACGTTTTTCTGTGTGCCGCTGACCGTGCGCGGCACGACGCTGGGTTTGCTGCATATCGGCAGTCACACGGCGCTGGATGCCAACCGGTTTCGAGAATTGCGCACCCTCGCCATTGCCGTCAGTGAATCAATCAAGCTGGCGCTGTCCAATTTGCAATTTCAAGAAACGCTGCGCGATTTGCCAAAAGCGCAGAATTAATGCGCCAAAATCGAAAATGAAAACGTTTCATCCAATAGCATTAACCACATTTTTTGCGCCATTCAAAAAAACATCACGCTGTTGGATTGCCTTTAGTGGTGGCTTGGATTCAACCGTATTATTAAATGCTGCCGCAGCAGTGCGCGAACACTTGCCGGGCGCATTACATGCCATTCATCTCGATCACGGATTACATCCCGATTCCGCACAATGGGCAGCGCATTGTCAAACCCATTGCGCAGCGTTATCTATTCCGCTCGTCATTCGTCGTTTGCATTTGCAACCGCGTATTGGTGAAAGTATTGAAGCGGTTGCGCGAGAAGCGCGTTATCGCGCCTTTATCGACGTATTAAATGCCAACGAATGTTTACTGACCGCACATCATCAAGACGATCAAGCAGAAACGCTATTGCTGGCATTATTACGCGGCAGCGGCATAGCGGGTTTAGCCGCAATGCCAGTAGTCACAACATTAGGCGCTGGACAATTGGTGCGACCATTACTGTCAACGCCGCAAGCGCAATTAATTGAATATGCTAAATTGCAGCGATTAACATGGATTGAAGATTCCAGCAATCAATGCACTGCCTTTGATCGCAACTATTTACGGCATCACATTATTCCGCAATTGCTGCAACGTTGGCCAGCCGCAAACACCACGTTATCACGCAGTGCGCATCATTGCGGAGAAGCAGCACAATTGGTTGAACAACTGGCAGCGCAAACTTTGATTCAGCTTGGCGGAAGTCGGCGCGGAACATTGAATATCGCGCAATTGCTGCAATTAGAATTGACGCTGCAACATGCGGTATTGCGATTATGGTTAAAACGCGGCGGTTTTATTGCGCCACAGACACGTTATTTGCAGCGGATTCAGAATGAAGTTTTGACTGCTCGCGCTGATGCGAATCCATTGGTGAAATGGTCTGGCTGCATCGTTCGCCGCTATCGTAATGATTTATTTGCATTGTCGCCATTGCCACCACCGCCAGCGCCGAATGCTGCGCCGATAGCATGGTCAATTGGCGCAGTCCGTTCGACTTTAGAATTGCCGCATGGATTGGGTGAATTAGAATGGCTGCCAGCCGAGCGCATCGAATCGCAAATAGTGCAAATACGCTTTGGCGTAACGGGAATACGTTGTCAGCGCGGCAGCGGACAAACAGGTGAATTAAAACGCTTGTATCAGGCGCAGGGAATTCCAATTTGGTGGCGACCTTATGTGCCGTTGGTATTTAATGGCGAACGCTTAATTGCGCTGGCAGGAATTTGCCAATGCCACGCGCCAGAAATGCGCGGCGGGAAATTCTATTGGAGTTATTACGCGCAGTTGATGCAATAAAAAATGTCCGTATTTCATTCTATTCAGCGAGATTTATTCATGTTTAATAAAGCAATTTACATACTGCCGATTATTGTGGCGTTTACGCATTCCGTGAGTGCGCAATCGGCAAATGAATCGACCACGGGAATGGTGCTGTCGGCAGAAGTCGTGTTGTCGGTGGATACGCCATTGCCGGGTGGAATAATTTTGCCAGCGGGAACGCTTTTGCCTGCGGGAACCGTGTTGCCAGCGGGAACGATTTTGCCGTTATCCACGCCGATTTCCGATGAAGCGCCAGCCGATGAAGATGTTGCTGCCGAGGTTGCTGCCGAAGTGAATGACGCGCCCGAAGCAGCCGCAATTCCGCCGGAATTCAAACCTGCGCCCGTGTCGGAACCAACGTTATCTACCACGCCACAGCGCCCGATGGTGCTGCCCAAAGTGGAGCTGAAATCACACGCCGTGCCTGCGTTAACCGTACCGACTGAATCGGCAGAACTGGAACCCGCAGCTGCGCCTGCGGACGAGCAACCCAGCGCCAGCGATGATGCCGTCGATGCGGTGGGCGATGATGCTGACGCAGCCAAAGGTGTGCCTTATCTCAGTGGCGGAATTGGTACTTCGGAGCGCGAGGAAATGTTGCAGATGAAAGCCAATTACAACCTGCATCTGCTGTTTGCCGAGCAGGGTTCAGGCGCTTATTTGGCGGATATTCGCGTGCGGATTGCCGACATGACGGGGACAACGTTGCTGACGGCGGTGTCCAAAGGACCGTGGTTTTACGCCAAGCTCGTGCCCGGTCAATACCGTTTATCCGTTGATAAAGCGGGTCGGACACAAAGCCGTGATGTTCGTCTTCCGGCGAACGCGGCGCTGCAAGTAGCGTTTTACTGGTCGCTGCCGCTCTCGGATTAAAACTTGGTTTTCAGCCCGCGCACCTTGGCGCGAAAATCCTCGGTCACTGCATCAATGTCTTGATCGGTTGACATCACTTTGGGCGTGAGCACAACCACCAATTCGGTGCGATTCGCGCCCTTGGAACGCTCGCCAAACAACGCGCCAATCACTGGCAGTTGATACAACCCCGGAATTCCCTGCTTGCCGTCGCTCTGCTGATCCTGAATTAAGCCGCCGAGCACCACCGCCTGATTCGACCGCACTGCAACGACGCTGGTGATATTGCGGGTTTGAAAGGTCGGCGAATCCAACGAAGAGCTGTCGGTTTTGGCGACCGTGCTGACTTCCTGCTCAATCTCCATTTGCACCAAACCGCCCGGCGTGACGCGAGGTTTAACCTTGAGCATCACGCCAGTCTTTTTATATTCGATGCTGTTAATCAAGCGCGTGGTGTCGGTTGTTGTGCCCTGCTGCTGCGTCGTCGCCACTGGCACTTCCTGCCCAACTTGAATCGTAGCGGTTTGATTATCCATCACCATGATCGACGGCGATGACAGCACGTTCACCAGATTTTCCCCGGCTAATGCGCTCAATGTCGCTTTGATCGCCGTCGGACTGGATAACACCGTCCAGTTGAAGCCCGGAAACGACATATTGATGCCCTGCTTTTCGCCGTCGAGCAGATTGCCATCCAGCGAAATGTTGCTCTGACCTTTCGCCGCAGTGCCGAACAATTCCCACTGCACACCGTATTGCAGATTGCCCGCCAGCGTGATTTCCACAATCGTCGCTTCCACCAACACTTGCAGCGGCACGATGTCGAGCTGTTTCAGTGCATCCAGAATCTTTTTGAAATCACGCGGATTGGAGCGCACCAGCAGCGAATTATTCACCTCATCGGCGACGATGCTCACGCTGGACGACATCTCAATTTCCCGCGATGAAGCAGCGGCTGGGCGCTCGGCAGAAGAGCTTTTGCTCTCGGTCTCCGCCGTGCTGCCGTCGGTTTTCTTTTTGGAACTGATGCTGGAACGCTGCAAGTTGGGCGCAACGCTGCCAGCGGTTTTATTTTGTTCACGATCATCAGCGTTGCCGAACAATTCTGACAAAATTCCCGCCAACGCCTCAGCGTCGCCGTGTTTCACGCGATACACAAACAGCCGTTCTGACGCATCGCCGCTGGCTTCCGCCAAATCCAGACGTTCAATCCAATTTTTCATTTGTTCGATGTAACGCTCCTGCGGCGAGACCACGAGCAGCGCGTTGGCACTTTCCACCGGCACAAAACGAAATAATCCTTTCAGCGGACTGGTTCCGCCTTCATCGGTTAACAGCGCCTGCAACTGCGTCACCACATCATTGGCTTTCGCAAACTCCAGCACGAAAAAGCCGACCGACAGCCCGGACATCCAATCGACATCGAACACGCGAATCGTCTCCAGCACATTGCCCATTTCCGGGCTGGTGCCAGCGATTACCAGCAAATTGCGCAGCGGATCAACACGAATCATGCTGCCTTCCGGCGCGAGCGGCTGCAAAATGCTGCTCATTTCCTCCGCGCCGATGTAGCGCAACGGCACGATTTGAATGCTGTAACCCGACGGCAGCGAGCGCGAGGAATCGCCGAGTTGCGAGACGACCTTCCCTTGCAGCGCGTTGGTCACGGGAACCACGTCATAGCTGTCACCAGATTGGGCAATCAACGCCGCGTTATTCATGCGCAGCAGCGTTTCCAACGTCGATAACAGATGCTCACGGCGCAGCGGACGACCGGTTTGCAATGACACCGTGCCCTGCACGCCCGGATGCAGCGTGTAATTCACTTTGAGCAAATCGCCGAGCACGACCTTGACCACTTCCCGAATATCCGTCCCATCAAAATTCAGTGTCACATCGCCCGGCGTGGTATCGACTCGCGGCGGCGTGACTTTGCGCAAAAAAGTGCCGCTGCCTTTTTGGAGCGTTGCCGTGGTTTTCGCTGCATCGTCGCGCCCCAGCGCAATGGTTTCGGCACCCAGTCCGCCGCGATCTTTGAACGCATCACGTTTTTGATCCTGCGCCGCACCGATTAAATGCCCTTGCGGACCTTTGCCCGTCACACGCACGGTTGGGTCCCACAATCCGCGTTCACAGCCCGTCAGCGCCAGCAACACGCTTAACAGCATCAGCATTTTCAGGTGGCGACAATTCGCGCCAGCACGAGCAACCATCATCAGTGACATCACGCAGCACAATCCTATTTTCAATAATTTAGCGACCCGGCGCTGGAGGTGGCGACGGCGGACGCGGCAATTGACGCCGCGTCGGAACAGAAGAAGGAGCTGGCGGTCGATGTGCCGTTTTCGGCGGTGCGGGCGCAGCAGGTGGCGGTGGTGATTGACTGTAATCGCGCAGCGTCAGCGAATGTTCCTCGTCGGCGCGTACCAGAATCACTTGATCTTCCGAAATTTTCTGCACCGTCCAGCCGTGCACTTCATCGCCCAGCCGCAACCGCCGCAACGTTGGCTGTGCCGGATCGCGCACCCACGCGGAAATCAGGCTGGGCGTCAGCATCACCGCCGTCAAATCTAACGTATTCAAATCAGCATTCATTTCTGGCGCTGCCGAAGGTTCGGCTGGCGCATCAGGCGGTGGTTCAGGTTTACGGTCGGGACGAAACAGTGGGCGCTCCAGCAACTCAGCATACTGTTCGTGATCTGGCTGCGGTGACATCTGCAACGGCAGCGGTTCATTTGGCACAGGCAGATTCACTTCTGCGCCAGTTGCAACATTGGGCGTGATCAGCGGCGGTGGCCAAGATTGCCATTGCCAGCCCAGCATTGCCGTAAAACCCGCAATCACCAGCGCCAGCGTCCCGCGCATCACGACCGTTTACCCGCCAGCACAAAACCCAAAATATCCAACTGCAACGTCAACTCTCCTGCCGGATTGGTCGGCGGCATCATGCCCTGACGCGGTGCGCGACCAACTGGCCGCACTGGTTCTGCTCGCGCACTGGAACGCACTGAAAGCTGTTCCACAAATAACAGCGGCTGCGCCTGCGCCAGCCGCTCCAACACTTCGCGCAACGTGTTCATTGTGCCCTGAATTTGGGTACGCACCCGCACTTGCGGCGGCGTTTGGTTCTTATCTTCCGGCAACAATTGCGTACTGATTAAACGCCCCTCCGCCGCCGCAACGATTTCCTGCACCTGCGTCTGCAACTGCGCCCCGATCAGCGCCGCAGTCGGTGCTTTGAAATAAAACGCCTCAACGGCCTCGTGATTTTGCGCCTGCGCCAATTCCGCCTTGATCGCCGGCAGCGTCTGCACCAAACGCTGATAACGCATCAATTGCTCGCTGCTAGTCGCAATGCGTTGATCCAACTCAGCAATTTGCGTTATCCACGGCAACACCAGACCTGCGCCCAGCGCCAACACAAGCAGCAGCACCAGCGTCCAGATCGCCGCGCACCGATACCGAATAGACATCTGCATTTTGCGCATCAATTAACCTGTTTTAATATGTATGCGCTGACGCGCCAAATCTTAATTCAACACAATTCAATGGTTCGCCCCACGCCACCCTCAATAAATCCTGCGCCGTATGCCGCACGAAACGCAATACGCGCTGCATCGCCAGTGCAATGCGTCGCTGCGACTTCTGATACACCCAGCGCCTGTAATTGCGCAATTGCGGCAGTAATTTCTGCGTCATGAGAATACATTAAATGAAACCCGCCAATAGCCCAGCGCACTGGCTTATTCACAAAGGCTTGACTCTGTTCCACTAATTGCGCAATGCCCGGATGCGAACAGCCACCGATAATTGCCAGCGATGCGCCAATCTCTAAGATCAACGCTTGTTCTGGCGGATCAGCAGCGAGAATTCCCGTGGAATAAATGCCGTGTGCCAACTCATAAGGTTCATTACCAACGATAATTAAAGTATGGCACAGCCCACGCAAATCGTTAATCAAATGTTTAGAAAAACCCTCGTGAAGCACCAGCGTCACATTGGAATTAAGTTCTAAAATCGAATCCACACCGCCGATGTGATCCCAATGGTTGTGCGATAAAAATATCGTATCTATTTCAATTGGCTCAATGCCCAGCGCCTGCATATTTTTTAATAACACGCGCCCATTGCTGCCGGTATCAAACAAAATTGTGTTCACCGGAGTACGAATCAGCGCCGCGAATCCCCACAACGTTTGCAGTTCGGGCAATCCCGCGTAATTATCAAACAAAATCGTTAGCGTTGCAGTGTCCATAAGAGCGACTCTTTTAATCAAAAAGAAACCGCAAAATTAAATCATTTTGCGGTTAATGGTGTGCGCTGAATATCAATCTTTATTCGCACAACTTAATGGTGCGTGATGTCCTTATCAGTAAATAAATAATCTTTGAGTTCTTTGTTAAAACGCGGATCATTGCGCCGAATCCACTCCAGCAGCATTGCCGCATGTTCTTTTTCTTCATCGCGGTTGTGCGCGAGAATGGCTTTCAATTCCTCGTCTTGGCACGCATCCACGCGCTGATTATACCAATCCACCGCTTCCAATTCTTCCATCAATGAAACGATGGCGCGGTGCATATCGCGGGTAGCAGTAGATAATTCTTCAATCGGTTCGTGATAACCTTCGTTTGCCATTTTGCGTTCTCCAATAATGCGTGTTTCAAAAAACCAGCGTTGTTCATTCAAATAGCTAAACAGGCTTGCGCCATCGTCATTAAATCCACTCGCGCCCGCAGCCGCCGCGATAACATCGCCGAACCCATAAATTTGCGATGTAAAAACATCGTTTCCGCAGCAGGAACGCTGGTGAATACGCCTGAATGTAATAACTCGCGTCCGCGTAAAAAAACCCGTTCAAATAAATCAGATGCACCGAAATCATAATGACCGGGCTGGCGCAATGGTTCTGCCGATAAACACAGCATATCAATCATTGCTTCTACATGTTCATGTGGATCATGTGCGCCCATATAACCAAGCGCCACTGCTGCCGAGCGCATTCCGGCGCGATCATCTTGAATTGATGCACGAAATAAATGCCGATATTGCGCCACTAAATGCGGTTCGACGCGCTGCGTTGCGCCAAAATCCAATAACACAATGCGCCCATTCGCTGCGTCATATAAATAATTGCTGAAATTGGGATCAGTTTGCACCAAAGCAAATTCAAACAATTCGCGCAATGTTAAGCGCATTAACAAGGTTGCAGCGCGATCACGTTCAGCGCGGCGATAATTCGGATTTGCCAGCCGATCTACCGGCACACCTTCAGCAAAATCCATTGCCAAAATGCTCGGTGTCGATAAATCGCGGTGAATAGCGGGAATGAAAAAATCAGGATCATTACCGACTTGTGCCCGATACGCATCCATTGCATCAGCCTCGGCAGCGTAATCGGCTTCGCGGTGCAATTGTCGCCGCGCTTCATCCATATAAGGCGTAATGTCGATGCCCTGCGGCGTCATGCCCAATGTTTTCCCAAAAAACATGAGGTTATCAATGTCGCTGTCAATACTTTCGCGCACGCCGGGAAACTGAATTTTCAATGCCAAATGACGACCGTCGCGGGTTTCGGCGCGATGCACCTGACCAATCGACGCAGCAGCAATTGGTGTAAAATCAAAGCGTTTGAAGCGTTTATTCCAATCCGCGCCGTATTCGCGCTCCAACACTTTGGACAGTTGGCTCAACGGCATCGGCTCGGCGCGATCGCGCAGCGCACTGAGAATTTCGGCCGCTTCCGGCGTCAACATGTCAGTTCCATCCATCGACATCAGTTGTCCCATTTTCATCGCCGCGCCGCGCATCCGCGCCAGCCGATCAGTGAACCGGCGCGTGTGTTCTGGCGAAATCTGTACCCGCGCAGGCTGCGCACTGCCGCGACTGCGGGCGATTTCCAGCAACCCTTTTACGCCGATTCCCGCTGCAAGATCGCCGGTTGCCCGCCCGAGATGCCACAGTCGGCTGAGGCGTTTGCTCGGCACAGCGGAACCACGGTGATTTGAAAAATGAGACATTACGTTGATTTTCCTAGATAAAGTGACAATTATTTCCGCTGGCGCTAACGCAACGGCATAGATCAATACATCACTTTAGTGTGGCATTTGATGAAAAAGTTTCATGGTGCAATTCATCTGTTGCCAATAGCGTTAATCCATTTGCAGGAAATCATCCATTTCATTTTGTTCAATTTTGAATAATTCCGGTTTTAATGTCGTATTGCGCTGCGCCTGACTAAAATTCAAGCGCGTTTCCTGACCAAAGCTGTCTTGCATAATTAAACTATCCAGCGTGTCTTGACCAAATCCCAATTGAATTTTGACGACATCGGTATCCTGATCTTTTGGTGTCAATTCCACCCAATCCCGTCCATCAGTACTTGCAATGGTGTTAATCGTAAAATGCGTGGCAATGGGTTCTCGATTTGCCAATAACAATGCTGGAGTGCCGCGCAGCGCCTCATCTTGGTTTTGATGTGAAACCTGCTGCAAATCAATGTCATGTAAATAAACACGCTTGCCATCTGCAACGATTACCTGTTGTGTTGGGCTATCATATTCCCAGCGGAAACGCCCCGGACGTTGCAAATATAACGTGCCATGCGCTTCTAACATTTGCGTGTGATCGGCATTAAACGTGTATTGTTCAAATTCCGCCGTTAAGGTATTCAAATTTGCCAGATACGCATCAACACGATTGGTATCGGCGGCATTGGCAATTGACATTCCGCCCAGCAGTATTCCGCAATACGCCACGCGCTGAATCAAGGATAAAAACGATAAATACTGCAAGCTCATGGATGATCCTGAATAGATGAAGGCGTTAATACGCGATGGCGAGCATTATTGTCTGCTGGACCAATAATTCCGCGTTGTTCCATTGTGGAAATTATGCGTATTGCCCGCTGATAACTGATTTTGAATTGCCGTTGCAAACTCGGCTGCGAAGCGCGTCCCGCAGTGCGTACATACACCACGGCATCGTCAAACAGCGGATCAAGCTCATCCTCACGTTTTTCCGCTGCCGCTCGCAGCAATGACAATGCGAGCGGTTCTTGATCTTGCCAACTGCCGAGCTGTTGTTGCAGAAAATCCACCACGCGGATGACTTCGTCCTCAGTCACCAGCGCACCGTGCACCCGTTGCGGCACATTGCTGGTCTGCGGGAGATACAGCATATCGCCCAATCCGAGCAGATGTTCTGCGCCGCCCTGTTCGATGATGAGCCGTGAATCGGTGCGCGACGCCAACTGTAACGCGATGCGCGTCGGCAAATTCGCTTTTAATTCATCGGTTAACGCAGTGCTGGCGGGTTGTGCCGTTGCCAAAATGAAATGAATTCCGGCGGCACGTGCTTTTTGCGCGAGATGCGCCAGCACTGCGGCGGTTTGCGCAGTTGCTTCTATTAAATCAACGACTTCCGCAATCACCACGACGATGTACGGCAGCCGCTGCAACGGTGGCGCATCGCTGCTCGGCACAGTGGGATCAAGAATCATCGCGCCAGCCGCTCGCGCTTCTGCAAGGTGCTGGTTATAACCGCTGATATTGCGCACACCCAATTTAATCATCAGCCGATACCGCCGCTCCATTTCATCGACGCACCAGCGCAATGCTCGCGCTGCCTGCTGCGGATCGGTAATCACCGGCGCGAGCAGATGTGGCAATTCGGCATACGCGGCAAAATGCGGCAACCCGTCATCCAGCAACAGCAGCGCACACTTTTCGGACTGGATTTAAATAACAGACTTAACATCATGGCGTTAAGCGCAACGGACTTGCCAGCGCCGATCATGCCCACCAGCAAAATGTTCGGCAGTCGCGCCAAATCAACGACGACCGGCAGTCCAGAGATATTGCTGCCGAGCGCGATGGTCAGCGGTGCGGTCGCTTTTTGATATTCCTGCGTGTCGAGCAGCTCGCGCAAATGAATGTGCTGGCGCTGCTGATTCGGAATTTCAATGCCAATCAGTGCGTTATTAGGTGTCATGTCCACCAGTCGCACGTTGGCAATGGCCAGTGCCTGCACCAAATCTGGTAATAAACGATTGAGTTTATTGGCTCTTACGCTCGGCGGCAGTTGCAGCTCAAATAGCGTGACGACCGGTCCCGGATACACCGCTACCACCCGCACCACCAGACCGAGCGCTGCTAAATGCGTTTCCACTGCGCAGGATAATTCCTCAATTTCCTCCGCCGAATGCTCCACGTTGACCAGAGTCGGGGCAGTTAATAGCTCCAGCGACGGGCGGGCCGAGCGTGGCGCCACAGGGAGCGATTCGACCTCCGGCGCAGCAGATGAAGACGCAGCAGTGGTTGGGGTTTTTTTTTGCGCGGTGTCCGCTGCGGCAGATGGAGTTGGCGCATTGGCTGGTGCGGAAACCGGACAAGGTTTGCCAGCGTCATCAAATGCCGGTTCGGACGGATTGAGCAGTTTCAAAGTTTGCGGCAATCCTGCGGCAATCGGCACTTCAACCACTGGTTGACCGGCGCAGATGCTGGCGCTGCGGTTGGTGGAGCTGGCGCAGCGGAGTCGGGAGCTGCGGCTGGCGCAGCAGCGGCTGGTTGGCGCTTACCGCTGAATATGGATAACGCTGAATTCACCCAGCGCAACACCAAATCACCAAATTTATCGAGCAGATGCAGCAGCGAAATTCCTGAAAAAACAATGATGCTCACCGCCAACGCTCCGGTGAGTAACACATCTGTTCCCGGCGCATTGAATGACGCGAGCATTCGCGTACTCACCAGCATTCCCAAGCCGCCGCCTGCGCCATTGGGCAAGCGCAAGCCGAAAGTGCTGACATGTAGTGATAAATAACCGCAGCCTGCCGCTAAAATCACGACAAAACCGATCCAACGCAGCACCATTAACCACACCCGCAATGCTGGTTCTTCGCCGTGTCCACGAAAGACCGTCCACGCGCTCCACGCCAGCATGAATGGCAATAAATAAGCAAAGAATCCCAGTAGATAAAACGCGACATCGGCAAACCATGCGCCAGCCGGGCCGCCTGCATTGGTGACAAATTGCGTCTCGCCCACATGAGACCAACATGGATCATCAGCGGAATAACTCATCAGTGATAACGCCAAATACACCGCCACACACAAACATGCCCACAGCGCCCCTTCGCGCAGTGCCTGTTCCACATGATCGCTAAATGTCATTTGTCCGTAGCGGGTCGCTTGTGCCATCGAAATCAAGTCCTCGAAAAATGCTGCATCATTCTAATCAGATCGGTATTTTCTCGTGCATTTCGCCGACAACGGTTTCTTGCTGCCACCTGAAAACTGACAACTGAAAACTTTGTTTCAACCGCGTCACTCCTATTCAGGTAATTTTTATGCGCCTCGAAAAAATCCGCTTAGTCGGCTTCAAATCGTTCGTCGATCCGACCACCGTCCACTTTCCCAGCAATCTCTGCGGCGTGGTCGGTCCGAACGGCTGCGGCAAATCCAATTTGATCGACGCAGTGCGCTGGGTGATGGGCGAAAGTTCCGCCCGAATGCTGCGCGGCGACGCGATGAGTGATGTCATTTTCAACGGCAGCAGCACCCGCAAACCGCTGGCGAGCGCCAGCGTCGAATTAGTATTTGATAACAGTGACGGGCGTGCTGGCGGAGCCTATGCCACGATTACGCAGATCGCCGTGAAACGCGAAGTAGCGCGAGATGGACAGGCGGGTTATTTCCTCAACGGGGTGCGGTGTCGGCGGCGCGATATTCAGGATTTATTCCTCGGCACGGGCTTGGGGCCGCGTTCTTACGCGATCATCGAGCAGGGCATGATTGCTCGCATCATCGAAGCGCGACCGGAGGAATTGCGGCTGTTTGTGGAAGAAGCAGCGGGAATTTCTAAATTCAAAGAGCGGCGGCGCGAAACGGAACAGCATCTCAGTCACACCCGCGATAATTTGGCGCGACTCGACGATGTGCGCGATGAAGTGAGCAAGCAATTACAACATCTTGAACGCCAAGCCAGTCACGCCGAGAAATATACCCAATTGCGTCAAGATGAAACGCGGCTGGAATTGGAATTAACTGCGCTGCGCTGGCGCGTCATTGATGAGGATATTCAGCAGCACGAGCGCCAGCTTGTCGCCGCGCACACCGTTGCGGACATCGCGCTTGCCGATCAGCAACGGCTGGAAACTGATCTCATCGCCCAGCGCGAGGCGCAGCAGCTCGCCATTGTCGCTGCCAATGCGGTGCACACGCAGGTTCACGCCCGTAACGCCGAGATCGCGCAGCTTGAACAGGCCATCGCTTTTGCTGGCGACCTGCGCCAGCGGCAGGAAAAAGAATTTATCCAGCTTCAACAAACGCTTGACGACACTGCGGCGCATTTGCACCACGAGGAAACCCGTGCGACTGAACTCGCCGCCGCGCTGGTGAAAGATGAAGCAGCGTGGCAACACGCCGAGCAGCAGGTGCAGGAAGCAGTCGCTGTTGTCACCAGCGCCGAGGTGCAACTCCGCGCTTGGGATAACGATTGGGAAACCTTTGATCGCCGTGCCGCGCAGCCCGCTGCGCAAGCGCAATCCGAACGGACTCAACTGACTGCGTTGGAACAACGGCTGGTGCGCGATCAAGAGCGTTTACAACGACTTGCCACTGAACGAACCCGCCTGCAAGCCGAAGATATCAGTGCGCAACTGGCAGAATTGCGCACCGAAACGGCCGATGAAGACGCCCAGCGGGATGCGCTAGAACTGGCGTATCAACGGCATTGCGATGATTTGGCGCAGCACGACGCCGCGTTGCAGCAACAACTGCAATCCCTTGACCATTTACGCAGCGGATTACAGGAATCGAAAGGGCGCTTGGCCGCACTCACGGCGTTACAGGATGCAGCGCTGGCGGCACAAGACCGTGAACGCAACGATTGGCTGGCGCTGCATGGACTGACAAAAGCACCGCTGTTAATTCATCACTTGCAGGTGAATGAAAATTGGGCGCTGGCAGCGGAAACGGCGCTCGGCGAGGCGCTGCGGGCGGTCGCCGTCACCGATTTGGCGCGATACGGCAAGTTGAATGCGGACTTGCCGCCGGGTCTGGTGCTGATTGACACCAGCGCCAGCGAGGTTGCATCTGCACCTGTTGCTGATGCCTTGATTGCACAGATGCAGAGCAATTGGCCGCTGGAGCAATTGTTGGGAGCGGTGCGCGTTGCGAACAATCTGACCGAGGCACTGCAACGCCGCTCGCAATTGGCAGACGGGGAACGCTTCATCACCCGTGATGGAGTGCAAGTAGGACGCAATTGGTTGGCGACACCCGTCGCTGCGATTGGGCGCGGCGCGTTGGAGCGGGTGGAAGCCATTGAAACGCTGCGGCAAATGATCGCCGACGGCATGAAATGGGAAACCGCGTTAAATACCGAAATCGCTGAATTGCGGCGGGGTCGCGCTGCGGCAGATCAAGCGCGAGTGGCGATGGAACAACAGCGCATCGTACTGGCGCAGGAGCTGGCGCAGCGGCGGGCGCAACTGAGCAGTTTGTCAATTCGGTACACGCATCAGCAGGAACGGTTGCAAGTGCTGGCGACTGACTGGGCAGAACTGGAGCAGCAAATCGCGGAGGTTCGCGCTGAAATAGAGGAGAGCCGCGAGCAGTTGTATGACCTATTGGATGTGGTAGACACGCTCGCCGAGCGCCGCGCTGCCTTGCTGGCGGAGCGCGATCAACGGCGCGAGGAGCTGGCTCAGGCGCGGGCGCATGAGCAGCAATGCCGCGAGCACAGTCAAACGTTGCGGGTGCAAATTGAAGCCAATCGCGCTGCGCAGCTCGCCACAATGCTCAGTGTGCGTCGCGCCGAGGAACAGCAGGCGCAACATCGTGAACGCTGCGCTGCGTTGGAATTGGCGCTGGCACATGATCTGGAGCCGCTCGCCGCGCAGCGCGAATTGCTGGAACAGCAGCGGCAATCACAGGTGACATTGGCGCAATCGCTGGCTGCGGCTTGTCAACACCGCGATGAATTGGATGCCGCAGTGCGGGCGTTGGAGCAAGAACGGCAGCGGCTGGCGCAGGCAGTGGTGTTGAATCAGCAGCAGTTGGAAACCTTGCGGCTGGCGCAGCAGGAACGATTGGTGCGAGCGCAAACGCTGGAGGAACAACTGACCGCATTGGGCGCAACGGCTGTCGCAGTGTTGGCGGCATTGGATCCAACGACCGTTGATAGTGCGGATGCTGAGGCAGATGACGAAACGCGCTGGCGCGAGGCGTTGGCGCGAGTGCGGGCGCGAATGCAGCGGCTGGGCGCGATCAATCTCGCGGCAATTGATGAATTCAAAGAACTTGCCACGCGCAAAGCGTATTTAGACGCGCAACATGCTGATATTACTGGCGCATTGGAGGCGTTGGAGCAAGCGATCCGCAAAATTGATCGAGAAACACGCAGCCGTTTCAAAGAGACCTTTGAGCGGGTCAATCAGGAATTTCAACAGCTTTTCCCTAAATTGTTCGGTGGCGGTTTGGCGTATTTGGAACTGACTGAATCAGATGTGCTGGAGGCTGGAGTGCGGGTGATGGCGCGACCACCGGGCAAACGCAATGCGACGATTCATCTGCTGTCGGGAGGCGAAAAGCGTTGACTGCGGTGGCGCTGGTGTTTGCGATTTTCCAGTTGAATCCCGCGCCGTTTTGTCTGCTCGATGAAGTGGACGCGCCGTTAGATGATGCCAACGTGGTGCGTTTTTGTGAGTTGATACAATCGCTTGCACATCAGGTGCAGTTTATTTTTATCAGTCACAACAAGGTCACGATGGAAAGCGCCGACCATCTGCTCGGTGTCACCATGCACGAGCCGGGCGTGTCGCGGCTGGTCGCAGTGGACGTGGCAGCGGCGGTGGCGCTGTGCGATTAAACGCGGCGACTGCGGCATTTTGTTGGAAAACGCACAAGCTCCGCTGCAATTTTTCCTAAGTAAAACAACACTCAAAATTCGGCATGAAATCTGCTTTATCAATCGCAATGCTGTTTAACGCGATTTAAGAGTTTTTCGATGAAGCAGAAAGACATCGCCGCGCTGCTCGACGAACCAGCCTGCGCCCACAATCAAAAAGCCAAATCCGGCTGCGCTAAATCCAAACCCGGCGCGACCGCTGGCGGTTGCACTTTTGACGGCGCTCAAATCGCCATGCTGCCGATTGGCGATGTCGCCACATCGTGCACGGCTCCATCGCCTGCGCGGGCAATTCGTGGGACAACCGAGGCACACGCTCCACTGGTTCGACGCTCTATAAAATCGGCATGACCACCGATTTAACTGAGCAAGACATCATTATGGGACGCAGTGAAAAGCGGCTCTTTCATTCGATTAAACAGGCAATTGATAGTTATCAACCTGCTGCTGTATTTGTGTATAACACCTGCGTTCCGGCATTAACTGGCGATGATCTTGAAGCAGTCTGTAAAGATGCACAAATGCGCTGGGGAACTCCGGTTGTTCCAATAGATGCTGCCGGATTTTATGGCGCAAAAAATCTCGGCAGTCGCATTGCTGGTGAAGCAATGGTGAAATACGTCTGCGGCACACGAGAACCGGATGAATTGCCAGCCGGAATTGAACGCGATGATTTCAAAATTCACGATATTTGTTTAATTGGTGAATACAACATTGCCGGTGAATTGTGGCGCGTGTTGCCGCTATTCGATGAACTCGGATTGCGCGTATTGTGCACATTATCCGGCGACGGTCGTTTCCGTGAGGTGCAAACCATGCACCGCTCGGAAGTCAATATGATGGTGTGCTCCAGAGCACTGGTAAACGTCGCTCGCAAATTGGAAGATGCCTATGGAACTCCTTGGTTTGAAGGCAGTTTTTATGGTGTTCGTGACGTGTCGCAGGCGCTGCGCGATTTCGCTCGTATCATCGCTGATCCTGATTTAACTGCTCGCGTCGAAGCAGTGATTGCCCGTGAAGAAGCGTGTGCTAATGCGGCGCTGGCTCCGTGGCGGCAGCGATTACAGGGGCGAAAAGTATTGTTGTATACCGGCGGTGTCAAATCGTGGTCAGTCATTTCAGCATTGCAAGATTTAGGAATGACTGTGGTCGCAACGGGCACACGCAAATCAACTGAAGACGATAAAGCGCGTATTCGTGAATTGATGGGCGAAGACGCGGTCATGCTCGATGAAGGCAATCCACGCAATTTAATTGATATGGTGAATGCGCAGGGCGTTGATGTTTAATTGCTGGCGGGCGCAATTTATACACCGCATTAAAAGCGCGGATTCCGTTTTTGGACATCAATCAAGAACGCGAATTCGCTTATGCCGGTTATGCCGGAATGGAAGAGCTGGCAAAACAACTGTGTGTGACCATTGAAAGCCCGATTTGGAGCGCAGTGAAATCCCCCTAGCCCCCTTTTGCAAAGGGGTGAATTGACCGTATTCCCTGAAATCCTAAACGAAAAAAAGCCTTATCCGTCAGTCCATTAAAAGCCAGTTCGAGCGTTGGCGCGGCGCTGGCGTTTCTCGGTTTTAATCGCGCCATTCCGATGTTGCACGGCGCACAAGGCTGTAGTGCCTTCGGTAAGATATTGTTTGTGCGGCATTTCCGCGAACCGATCCCGCTGCAAACGACGGCGGTCGATCAAATCAGCGCGGTCATGGGCAGTGAAGCGCAGGTTGTTGAAGGACTGAAAACCCTGTCTGAAAAGCACCATCCGGCGCTGATTGGCGTACCAACGACCGGTTTAGTGGAAGCGCAGGGCGCAGATATTCACATGGCGGTGCGCGTATTTCGTCAAACATATCCGCAATTTAGCGCGATTCCGGTCGTGCCAGTGGTCGCACCAGATTTCACCGGTTCGCTGGAAACCGGCTTTGCCAAGGCGGTGAGCGCCATTATTGAAACGTTGGTGCCAACAGCAGCAGAAGCAGGAACGCGCCCGGTCGTCGTCGCCGTCAAATCAATGTGTTAGCGGGATCGTTCCTCACACCCGGCGATCTTGAACATCTTAAAGATTTAATTGAATTATTCGGCTTGCGTCCGGTTGTTTTACCCGATTTATCCGATTCACTTGATGGTCATTTGCCCGAAGCTGATTACAGTCCGCTATCTATTGGCGGCGCATTGGTGGATGAATTGGCAACGCTCGGTGATGCACTGGCAACTATTGTGATTGGCAATTCAATGAACATCGCCGCTGATCTATTACATGAGCGCACTGGTGTTCCCGATTATCGTTTTGCGCATTTAATGGGTTTAGCCGCAGTTGATGCGCTGGTTTTAACCTTAACTGAATTGGCTGCCGTACCCGTGCCAGCGAAAATTGAACGCCAACGCGCTCAACTTCAGGATGCCATGTTGGATTCACATTTCATGCTGGGCATGACGCGCTTTGCAATTGCGGCTGATCCCGATTTATTAATTGGTTTAACGCAAATGCTGGCTGGCGTTGGTGCGGAAACGGTGGCAGCAGTGAGTCCAATCAATTCACCTGCATTGAACACTGCTGCTTGCAAACAGATACAAATTGGTGATTTGGAAGATTTGGAATTATCCGCTCGCGCCCATCATGCTGAAGTATTAATTACCAATTCACATGGCGTTCATACTGGAAAACGGCTGGGTATTCCGCTATTGCGTGCAGGATTTCCGCAATACGATTTAGTCGGCGGTTTTCAACGCACTTGGATCGGTTATTCCGGCACTCGCGCAACCTTATTCGATTTAGCCAATATCGTATTGACGTTAGAAAAAGGTGAAATTCATCCGTATCGTTCGCGGCTAAAACAAGGGTCTGTTGCTGAAAGTGAGGCGGCAATTCCACACGCTGCGTAATTCATTCGGAGCGAAAAAATGACCGTAGCACGACGACTCAAGTTTGTGAATTGTGATCGTAATGAGAAAACACGCATGACCACCATGATTAAAGTTGCATTTGCAACAACGGATCGCAAACATATTGATCAGCATTTTGGGACTGCTGAATGCTTGGCAATTTATCAAATTGATGCCGAGCAATTCAATTTGCTTGAAGTAGTGCAATTCGGGCAACTGGATCAAGATGGGAATGAAAATAAATTAGCGGTCAAGATTGAGGCACTAACCGGTTGTGTTGCAGTGTATTGTCAAGCAATTGGCGCCTCCGCAGTGAATCAATTACGCCCCAAAGGAATTCAACCCATTAAAGTTCCTGCGGGAACATCGTTGCAGCAAACAATTCGTGCTTTACAACTCGAATTGCGTGATGGGCTAAGTGCTTGGCTGGCTCGCGCCATTGAACACCAACAGCAACCAGATCGTGATAAACGATTTGATGCGATGGAAGAAGAAGGCTGGTGTGAATAAACAACGCTTGAATGACTGATAACTTTTTAATCACCAAGGTATTCAACGATGAGTGATGCGCAAACTGTAGACACTGATGGACTTTTGAATTCTCAATTCGTAGTTGAAATGGTGCGCCAAATGCGTGCGATTGATTCTTACGGCAGTTATGACAAGCTCTCTACAGTGGAAATTTTAGAGCCGTTCATTCTGACTCCGGAGAAGAAACGGGACATTCCAATTATTGGCGATCCCGATGAATTGGTCATGGCGCGTATTCGCGTTTTTTATAATGCACTATCGGCAATGATTGAAGCAGAATGTGGTTTAACTGCCGTGCCATTGGTTAATCTTACGCATGAAGGTTTTGGTCGGGTATTGATTACGGTTGGGAAATTAGTGGTGATGGATCGCACTTTGCGCGACGTGCATCGCTTTGGTTTTCCTAGCATTTCTAAGATGAAAGACGAGGGCGATAAAATTTTATCGGTCGCATTGGAATTGATTGGCAACTATTCCAAGGTTGCTGGACTTTAAATGAGACGCAGCGCAGATGACTCCAGAAGAACGCCAAGCACTTGAAAAAGCAGTGAGTAAAGCGAAACGAATCGCCAACGAACGCGCCAGCGCGTTGCATGATTTGGTGGAGGAGCGTCTGCCGGCGGCTTATGAGGAAATCCCCGTCATTGCGCAGGCGACTTATGATGCCTGTCGCGCTTGGGCGGAGGTCAGCGCCAAACTCAAGGCTGCTGAAATAGACAATTAAATCATGCTATTAAACGTTGGAGATCAGGCATGTCGATAGTTACAGGTGTCACGCGAGGCGGAAAAGAATGGACGCCTGCATTTGTTACAAAAATCAATCAAAACAACTGCATCGGCTGTGGGCGTTGCTACAAAGTGTGTCCGCGTGATGTGTTCGAGCTGATCGACCGCGATGATCTCGATCTTGATGACATCGAAGATGACGATGATTTCGATGATGAAGCGCCGGGTATGGTGATGAATTTGAAGGATTTATTAGATTGTATTGGCTGTCAGGCGTGCTCGCGGGTGTGTCCGAAAAACTGCTTGTCGCACCAACCACAACCTGCTTAAAATTTCCCGAGTCCCCTTTTTTAAAGGGGACTCGTAACAGTTAGTCATAATCAGTAGGATAGAGTTGTAAACTTTACTTATTTGGCAGTGGTCTCATCAATAGGGCGAAATTTCTTAATCATTTTAAAGGATAAAAATCTGTACAACCCTATTAATGAAACCACTGCCTTTAATTTTGTTCTATTGATCGTGGCACTACCGCTGGAACAAAGTAAAAAGTTTGCAGCACATCCTAACTCACTCCTTTTGGCAAAGGCAAAAGGACGGCAGAAGTTGATGAAAAATTATGAAGTACTCCGATATTTTTTATTGAGCATACTGAGTAATATTCAAGAAAAAAGTATCAACTATTCATACCTGTAAACAAACAAGACTGATTGGAAGTGAATGTGAATAAAACAGATACAGTTGGACAACCAATTCACAGCGATCTAGCACCGCAAGCCATTGGCATCTATTCGCAAGCAATTCAGGCTGGCACAACGGTTTATCTCTCTGGGCAGATTCCGCTCGCGCCGACCACGATGGAATTGATTGACGGTGATATGACGGCGCAGATTCGGCAGGTGTTTGAGAATCTGCAAGCAGTCGCTCATGCCGCTGGCGGTTCGCTGGCTGATGTAGTGAAACTCAATGTTTTTCTAACGGATTTGAGTCACTTTCCGCTGGTTAATCAGGAGATGCTCAACTACTTCACCGCACCTTATCCAGCACGAGCGGTGATTGGCGTAGCGGCACTTCCTCGCGGCGCGGCAGTGGAAATGGATGCAGTGCTGGTGCTGGGCTCGTAACTGTTGACGGTAGTAGGCTAGTGGTTCTATTAATAGGGCTGTATAGATTTTTATCCTTGAGTTAAAAGGAACTAATATTTCGCCCTATTGATGAAACCACTACCCGAGAATGAAATTCATAGAGATGTTTTACGCCCTAGGCAGTCCCGCCACTGTCGTTTCAATCCATTCTTCAACTTCAGCGTTTAATTCCGCAGCTTTACGTCCTTTGCTATCAACCAATTGACCAATGACTAAATCAATTGTCCCCGGTCGTTTAATAAAGCTGCGGCGACCCCAAAAATAACCTGCATTGTGTGCCATTGGCAGCACTGGATAACCGCTGCGTTCTGCTAATAATGCGCCGCCAATCGCGTAAGGACGCCGCGTATTCGGTGCAACTCGTGTTCCTTCTGGAAATACAATGACCCAGCGCCCAGCGTCTAAACGTTGTTGTCCATCGTGAATAACTTGCATGACTGCTCGTCGTCCGGCGCGGCGATCAATCGCAATTGGTTGTAGTTGGCGCATTGCCCATCCAAAAAATGGCACTCCCATCAATTCTTGTTTGAGCACCCAACTTTGTTCTGACGGCAATAATGCGCGTATTGCCACTGTTTCCCAAGTGGATTGGTGTTTTGCCAATACAATTACATTGGTTTTTGGTAAGTTTTCCAATCCTTGAATGCGATAGTCAAGCTGGCAAATGATGCGCAGCGCCCGCAGATTAAAGCGCCCCCACGTATTCGCTAACCGCGATGCAGCAGGTGATTTCCGATTTGTACCTGCTGCGATCACAATCGCGCAGGAAAATAGGAAGGTTGAACTCAGAAAAACGATTTGATAAAGCAATGAACGCAATAAAAGCATGGCTTAATTTTCTCGGTTTAATAATACACTGACTGCCGCACACAAATCACTACAGACTAAAAGATCATCAAAGATTTCATCCTGTGCGCGAAGCTGCGCTAAGGTACGTTTTCCTTTGCCGGTCATTACCAGCCAAGGCGTTGCGCCAACACGACGCGCCGCAATGATGTCACTGACTGAATCGCCAATCAACGGAACACCGACAAGGCTGATATTCATGCGATTAGCGATTTCTTTTAATAAGCCAGTATTCGGTTTACGGCAATCACAATGCTCGTTTGGTGTGTGCGGACAAAACGCAATCATTTCAATTCGACCGCCCTGCGCAACCACTAATTCTCGCAACAATTGGTGCATGGCATTTAATTCACCTAATGGAAATAAATTGCGCCCAATTCCCGATTGATTACTCGCAATAGCGATGCGATAACCTGCGTGAGATAACCTCACAATGGCATCAATACTGCGCGGCAGCGGTTTCCATTCCGCTAGTGATTTGATGTAGTCATCGGAATCTTCATTGATGACTCCATCACGATCCAAAATAATAACCCGTTCAGAACGCAGTGACATCGTTATTGCAACCGCGATAAATCAGCCACTTGTGAACACAATTCAGCCAATGAATGCAATAAGCGCAGCCGATTGGCGCGAATTGCCGCATCTTCAGCCATCACCATCACTTCCGTGAAAAACGCATCACTTCGGGGCGCAATCTGCCACCGCCGTCAATACGCCGAGATAATCGCGCTGCGCCGCCAGCGGTTGAATTGCCGCATTCAATTCGGCAACCGCGCCGCCAGCCGCATTTCCGCCGGATCGGTGAGCAACGCCGGATCGACTGGCTGCGCATCTATCGCGTTGGTTTTACTCAAGATATTGCGGATGCGTTTATTCGCTGCCGCAACGCTTCCGCCGCTGGCAACGCTCGAAATGCCGTCACCGCTGCGATGCGCCGATCCAAATCGCACGGATTGGTCACGCCGCAACTGAGCACCGCCGCCACCGTGTCATTCGCAACCCCGCGCTCGCTGTAATAGCCATCAAGCCGCTCCAACACATACGCCAGCACCGTTCCACCGTGTCGGCAGCGAGAACGCCTGCGTCAAAACCAGCGCAGCCGTGCGCAACACCTCGCGCAGATCAAGATCAATTCCGTTTTCAATCAATAACCTGAGTACGGCAATCGACGCCGGCGCAGCGCATACGGATCGCGGGTGCCGGTCGGACGTTGCCCGATCCCGAAAATGCCGACAGCGTGTCAATCCGCTCGGCGAGCGCCAGCACCTTGCCGCAATTGCTCGCCGGCAGCGCATCGCCGCAAATTTCGGTTGATACTGCTCCGCCAGCGCCGCGCACACCTCCGGCGCTTCACCGGAACGCTCGGCGTAATAACGCCCCATAACGCCTTGTAAACTTGGGAATTCGTACACCATCGCCGTGACCAAATCGCATTTGCTCAACTGCGCAGCGCGGGCAATCAACGCCGGTCAAGTGCGAAATGCAGCGCCAGTGTTTGCCCCAACTGCGCCACGCGGCGACTTTTGGCGGCAATCGTGCCGAGTTTGTCTTGAAAAACGACGGTTTCTAACCGCTCGGCAAACGCGCTCAACGGCTGCGTTAAATCCTTCGTCCAGAAAAATTCAGCATCCGCAAAACGCGGCCGAATCACCCGCTCGTTGCCCGCTTGAATCTGCGCCGGATCGCGGCTGACCAAATTGGTGACGGCGACAAAACTGGCTTGCAACTGCCCAGCAGCGTCATCCAGCGGGAAGTATTTCTGATTGCGCTGCATCGTCTCAATCAGCACTTCCGGCGGAATCTCCAAATAACTGGCATCGAAACGACACAGCAACGCCTGCGGCCATTCCACCAGCGCCGTCACTTCCTCCAATAATTCGGCATCAATCCGCGCCTGCAAGCCAGCCGCCGCTGCAACTTCTGTCACCTGCTCCCGAATCAGCTCGCGGCGACGATCAAATGACGGTTCCACAAAACCGCCGTCGCGCAGCGCCTCGGCGTAATCGGCGGCAGTTGTGAGCGGAATCGGTTCGGGATGATGAAAGCGATGACCGCGAGTGCTCGCGCCAGCGGCGATGCCCAACACCGTGCCCGCAATTGGTGCGTCGCCGAGCAGCAGGCAAATCCACTGCACCGGGCGCACAAATTCCGCTTCACCTGCGCCCCAGCGCATCCGTTTGGGAATCGGCAAACCGGCGAGCGCCGCCTCGGTCATCGCCGGCACGAGCTGCGCCGTCGCCAAGCCGGGGCGCTGGCTGCAAAAGCTCAACCACGCGCCTTTCTCCGTTTCCTCGCGCTGCAAGTCGGCGAATTCCACCCCACACGACCGCGCAAAGCCGAGCGCGGCTGGCGTCGGTTGTCCGTCGGCAGTGAACGCAGCGGCAACTGCTGGGCCGCGTCGGGTGGTGATTTGCTCCGGCTGGTGCGTGGCGACGGCGCGAATCAACAGCGCCAATCGGCGTGGCGCAGCAAATTGTTCTAAATCGCCGTGCGCGATGCCGTGCGTTTTCAATTGCTGGCGCAGCCCGTCGGCAAATGCCTGTGACAACGTCGGCAGCGCCAGCGGTGGCAATTCTTCGGTGCCGATTTCAATCAGCAGATCAGCCAAGGTATTCAAGCAGTTATCTCCTGCGCTGCCGCCAGTAGCGGAAAACCAAGTGCCTCGCGGCGGGCGAAATAGGATTGCGCAACGGCGCGGGATAAGGTGCGCACGCGCAAAATGAAGCGCTGGCGCTCGGTGACGGAAATCGCGCCGCGAGCGTCCAATAAATTGAAGGTATGCGATGCCCGCAGCACTTGTTCATACGCCGGCAGCGGCAGATTGCGCTCCACCAATGCGGTGCTCAGGCGCTCGCAGGTGTCAAACCAACTCAGCAGCGCGGCGGTGTCGGCGTATTCAAAGTTGTAGGTGGATTGCTCGACTTCATTTTGATGGAACACGTCGCCGTAAGTGACGATGCCAGCGGGTGAGCGGCTCCACACCAAATCATAAACGCTTTCAACCGCTTGCAAATACATGGCGATGCGTTCGAGGCCGTAGGTGATTTCGCCGGTGACGGGGCGACAATCCAGCCCGCCGACTTGTTGGAAATAGGTGAACTGCGTCACTTCCATGCCGTTGAGCCAGACTTCCCAGCCCAAGCCCCACGCGCCGAGCGTCGGCGATTCCCAGTTGTCTTCGACAAAGCGGATGTCATGCACCAGCGGATCAAGCCCGAGCTGGCGCAGCGAGTTGAGATAGAGTTCTTGAATATCGGGCGGCGAGGGTTTGAGCATCACTTGGAATTGGTAGTAATGCTGGAGCCGATTGGGATTGTCGCCGTAGCGCCCGTCGGTCGGTCGCCGTGAGGGTTGGACGTAGGCGCTGCGCCAAGGTTCGGGGCCAATGGCGCGGAGAAAGGTGGCGGGATGAAAAGTGCCCGCGCCGACTTCCATGTCATACGGTTGCACGACGACGCAGCCCAGCTCCGCCCAATAGCGTTGCAGAGCAAAGATAAGACCTTGAAAGGTCGAGAGGTCTTCGGTGGCGAGACTCAAAAGCAGTTCCTCAAAACACGGCGGAAGGTTGTGAGTGAGTATATCGGTTGGGCGGATTCGTTAAAACGACAACGCGCTGCGCAGTTTTGGGGCGCAGTGCTGGCGCGGCGCACGATTTGAGCGCGATGGAGCTGGCGCTGCGACCGGCGCGGTCTAAGCAGAATCATCTGGCAATCTTTGGCGCTATGATTGCTAATGTTGCCAGTCGAGCAATTTCGTTGGGCGTCGCCGCGCTTGCGACGCTTTTTTTAGCCACAAGCGGAGAAACTGAATGACCGATGTGATGCAGATGATTAAAGACAACGAAGTCAAATTCGTTGACCTGCGTTTTACCGACACTCGCGGCAAGGAACAGCATGTGTCCATGCCTGCCAGCGTCGTCGATGCGGAGATGTTCCGCGACGGCAAGATGTTTGACGGTTCGTCAATCGCCGGCTGGAAGGGCATTGAAGCCTCCGACATGGTGTTGATGCCAGAAGCTGACACGGCGGTGATGGACCCGTTCACCGATGAAAATACGCTGATTATTCGCTGCGACATTTTGGAGCCGGAGACGATGACCGGTTACGAGCGCGATCCGCGTTCGGTCGCCAAACGCGCTGAGGCGTATTTGAAATCGACCGGCATCGCCGACACCGCGTTTTTTGGCCCGAGCCAGAATTCTTTGTGTTTGATGACGTGCGTTGGGGCGCGGATATGAGCGGCTGCTTCTGCAAGCTCGATTCGCAGGAAGCCGGTTGGAATTCCGAGCGCGTGTTCCCCGATGGCAACATGGGACATCGTCCGGGCGTGAAGGGCGGTTATTTCCCCGTGCCGCCAGTCGATTCGCTCAACGATCTCCGCGCTGCGATGTGTTTGACGCTGGAAGAAATGGGCGTTCCGGTCGAGGTGCATCATCACGAAGTCGCCACCGCTGGGCAGTGCGAAATCGGCACGCGCTTTGACACGTGGTGCGTCGCGCTGACAAGAATCAGATCACCAAATATGTGATTCAAACGTCGCTCACGCTTACGGCAAAACTGCGACTTCATGCCCAAGCCAATCGTGGGACAACGGCACAGGAATGCACGTTCATCAATCGTTGAGCAAAGACGGGAATAACTTATTTGCTGGCGATAAATACGGCGGTTTATCCGATACCGCGCTGTATTACATTGGCGGCATTATTAAACATGCTCGCGCTTTGAATGCGCTGACGAATGCGTCCACCAATTCGTATAAGCGTTAGTGCCCGGCTTTGAAGCCCGGTGATGATGCTGGCGTATTCTGCTCGCAATCGCTCGCATCTATTCGCATTCCATTCAGCGCCAGCCCGAAAGGTCGCCGCATTGAAGTGCGTTTCCCTGATTCAACCGGCAATCCATATCTCGCATTTTCGGCAATGATGTTGGCGGGTTTGGATGGGATTCAAAACCGCATTCATCCCGGCGATGCGATGGATAAGGATTTATACGATCTGCCACCCGAAGAGGCAAAAGCCATTCCAACCGTCTGTCATTCGTTGGATATGGCATTGGAAGCTCTGGATAAAGATCGGGATTTCCTCACCGTCGGCGGCGTTTCACTGATGATCTGATTGACAGTTACATCGCGCTGAAGATGACTGAAGTCACGCCTGCGCATGACCACGCATCCGGTTGAATTCGATATGTATTACAGCTTGTAATTCGCACGGAATTGATTGCTGGCGCAGGGATGCGCCAATTCTGCACTCACTTTATTTCAACATTTGATCCCGCTGTTATCCAATGAAAACCTACACGGCAATTATTGAACGCTGTCCAGATACTGGGCTGTACGTTGGTTTTGTGCCCGGCTTTCGCGGGCGCATTCGCAAGCAGAAACACTGGATGAACTCAATCACAATCTTCAAGAAGTCATTGCCATGTTGCTTGAAGATGGTGAACCAACATTAGAAGCCGAATTTATCGGCACTCAGAATATCGTCATTGCTTAAAATGGGACATCTGCCCATTCTTAAACCCCGTGAAGTGATTGCGCTGCTTGAAATACTGGGATTTAAAGAAACGCGACAACGCGGTTCTCATAAACAATTCCGGCATCAAGATGGTAGATGTACAACCGTATCATTTCATGCTGGGCGCGATGTTTCGCCAGTGATGCTTCGACAAATCGCTAAAGATATTGGTTTAACAGTAGATGAACTGTTTAATGCCAACAATTGAAAAATCATTCAGATGACAACCCAGCCCGCTGCCACTCTCGAACGGATGATCCTCGATCATCTCAATACAGCGGTGATGCTCTTTGACCAGACGCTGCGCCTGACTTATCTCAACCCCGCCGCTGAAATGTTGTTTGAAATCAGCGCCCGTCATCTCATCGGTCAACCGGCTGCCGCGCTGCTGCCGTGCCCGATACCAATGTCGAACAACGCTTGATCGCCGCGCTCGCTGCTCGCCATCCGTTCACCGAGCGCGAGGTCAATATCTGCGTCGCCGACGGGCGCACCAAAACCGTGAATTGCACCGTGTTGCCGCTCGCGCCGAGCGATGACGGCGGGGCGCTGTTGGTCGAACTCAATCAGGTGGATCGGCAGTTGCGGATCACCCGCGAGGAACATTTGCTCTCGCAACATCAGGCGACGCAAACGCTGCTGCGCGGGTGGCGCACGAAATTAAAAATCCGCTCGGTGGGCTGCGCGGTGCGGCGCAATTGCTGGAGCAAGAATTGCCGGACGCGAGTTTGCGCGAATACACCCGCATCATCATTGATGAAGCCGACCGCTTGCAGGCGCTGATGAATCGAATGCTCGGCCCGAATCGGCTGCCCAGTTGCCGCGCCGTCAACATTCACGACGTGCTCGAACATGTGCGCAGCCTGATGTTGGCGGAATCGCCCGCTGGCCCCGCGATTGTGCGCAATTATGATCCGAGTATTCCCGACTGCCGCGCCGATCCCGACCGTTTAATTCAAGCCTTTCTTAATTTGGTGCGCAATGCCGCTGCCGCTGCCGGAATACAGGGGCAAATTGAATTAAAAACCCGCGTATTGCGCCAATTCACACTCGGCAATCAACGGCATCGTTTGGTATTACAAGCGCAGGTACACGACAATGGCGCGGGTATTCCCGCCGACATCCGCGATCAGATTTTTTTCCCGATGGTGTCCGGGCGCGTGGGTGGCAGTGGATTGGGGCTGCCAATTGCGCAGGAATTGATTAGTCAACACGGCGGTTTAATTGAATGCGACAGTTGCCCCGGCGATACCACGTTTACTGTTTATTTGCCACTGGAGTCGGCGCATGGCGCAAGAACCGAAAGTTTGGGTCATCGACGATGACCGTTCAATTCGCTGGGTATTAGATCGTGCGCTGCGCAAAGCGGCAATGCACGTCACCTGTTTTTCTAATGGCGTTGGTATTTTAGAAGCACTGCAACATGAACAGCCTGATGTCATTCTCAGCGACATCCGAATGCCCGGTATTGATGGGCTTGATTTATTAAAACAACTCTCAGCCCGCTATCCGCAATTGCCGGTTATTATAATGACTGCGCATTCCGATTTGGATAGCGCCGTCTCCGCTTTTAATAGCGGCGCATTTGAATATCTGCCCAAACCTTTTGATTTAGATGATGCCGTTGCGCAGGTGACGCGAGCCTGTCGGCGTGGGCGCGAGGAGCGCACCGAGACGGTTGCCGCCGTGAAAACGCCCGACATCATTGGCGAAGCGCCCGCGATGCAGGAGGTGTTTCGAGCGATTGGGCGGCTGGCGCGTTCGCACATCACCGTCTTGATTAACGGCGAATCGGGCACTGGCAAAGAGCTGGTTGCGCACGCGCTGCATCGCCACAGCCCGCGCAGCGAACGACCGTTTATTGCGTTGAATATGGCGGCAATTCCGCGTGATTTGCTCGAATCTGAGCTATTTGGGCACGAGCGCGGCGCGTTCACTGGCGCACAGGCGCGGCGGGAAGGGCGGTTTGAGCAAGCCGACGGCGGGACGCTATTTTTGGATGAAATCGGCGATATGCCGGCGGAAATGCAGACGCGGCTGCTGCGCGTGCTCGCCGATGGCGCGTTTTATCGGGTGGGCGGCGTCGCGCCGCTGCGGGTGGATGTGCGGATCATCGCCGCGACGCATCAACATTTAGAAACGCTGGTGCAGCAAGGGCGATTCCGCGAAGATTTATTTCATCGCCTCAATGTCATTCGTATTCACCTGCCGGCGCTGCGCGACCGCCGCGAAGATATTCCATTATTGATGCGGCATTTTCTCGCGCAAGCCGCAATTGAATTAAGCTGTGAACCGAAAGTATTACAACCGACTGCGATTGAACAATTACAACGTTTGGATTGGCCCGGCAATGTGCGGCAATTAGAAAACACGGCGCGGTGGTTGACGGTCATGGCAGCGGGTAAACAAATTCATGCCGAAGATTTGCCGCCAGAATTGAATCCGCTATTGGCAGAAACAACGGATGATGAGGCTTGGGAACCGGCGCTGCGGCGGTGGGCGCGGCAACGACTGACGCAACAGCAGGAAGCATTATTAGATACGGCATTGCCAACCTTTGAACGGATTTTAATTCAAGTGGCATTAGAACATACGGCGGGACGGCGACAAGAAGCGGCGCGACGTTTAGGCTGGGGACGCAATACCTTGACCAGAAAAATTAAAGAATTGCGCCTTGAAAACGAAGCGGAACCCGAATCAACAACGCATAAGGAATAATTGTGGACAGTTTTAGTTTAACGCTAACCAATTGTGAATTTTCAGCAATTGAATTGGAGCATGGTTATTTACGGCTGCGCATTGCTCGCGCTGATTTAATTAAAACGCTAACCGGTTCCGCCGAGCGGACGCGCTGGTGGCAAGCGGGAGAATTGGTATTAGAGGAAGCGGTATTAGAATCGCAATTGCCGGAAGGTGCAGTGCGGTGTTTAGGTGGTGATCTTGATGACAACATTTATACTTACCGCGATATGGTGCCAATTCCATTAGTCAGTCGCGGGCATATTCGCTGTCAATTGCAATTTGAAGGAATTGCTGCGCCGTTTGTTGCCAGTGGTTCTGCGGTGCAATTAACGCTGCATGGCAGCCCAAAATATATTGAACATTTGCGTTGACTGGGTATGAAAAAGCAGTAAACAGACACCAAACGGAGAGATCGTAATGATCGAACAAATTTCCTTCAGCACTACTGAATTTGCCGACAACCCTGAACCACGTTGCCCTTGCTTATTGCTTCTGGATGTATCTGGCTCGATGCGGGGGAAACCGCTTGTTGAATTGAATGCTGGTTTGACCACTTTTAAGGACGAATTAGCAGCAGATGCCTTGGCGATGAAACGGGTGGAAATCGGTATTGTGACCTTTGGACCGGTGCAAATTGCTTTACCATTTCAAGGCGCAGCGATGTTCCATCCTCCGACCTTGACTGCCCAAGGTGATACGCCCATGGGGTCAGCAATCAAGCAAGGTTTAGATATGGTGCGCCAACGTAAAGAGGAATACCGAGTGAATGGGATTTCCTACTATCGCCCGTGGGTGTTTTTGATTACCGATGGTGGTCCGACGGATGAATGGCAATCTGCGGCTTTGGCAGTTCGAGAAGGTGAAGTGTCTAAATCTTTTGCCTTCTTCGCTATTGGGGTAGAAGGGGCAAATATGAGCATTTTGAAACAAATCAGTGCTCGGGAACCGCTGCGTTTAGATGGATTGCGATTTCGTGATCTGTTTAGTTGGTTGTCAAGTTCCCTGCGCTCGGTATCCCAGTCCACGCCGGGCATGGAAGTGCCGTTGCAGTCGCCGCAAGGTTGGGCTTCTGTATGACGTGGCGAGTCGTTGCCGCCTCTGCTGTTGGAACATCCCACGCAATTGCTGGAACAGACTGCCAAGATAGTTGTCTCGCGCAAATTAAAACCGATCCGTCCAAGCCACCTCTTCTGACAATTTTTGTGGCGGACGGTGCTGGAAGTGCTACTTATGGTGGGATTGGCGCGAAATTGGCTGTTAAAACTGCCACGGCATTTGTTTGTCGAAACTATGCCCTGACAGAGTTTGTTTTTAATGACCAATGGGCGGTGGAGTGCATTAACGCAGTGCGGGAGAAAATTTATGCGGCGGCGGATCAGCAAGGCGCAAAAGCTCGTGACTATGCCTGTACGTTCTTAGGCGTGGTCGCATCTCCCTCTGCAACCTTGTTAATGCAAATCGGCGATGGTGGAATCGTGGTTGATGTGGGTAATGGGCTGGAAGTGCCTATCACACCAATGACTGGTGAGTATGCCAACATGACCAACTTTGTAACTGACCAAAACGCGATTGGTGTGCTCGCCGTGTCCGTCCTACCTAGCCGCGCCGATAAAATCGCGGTTTTCTCTGATGGCATCCAACGGTTGGCTTTGAATATGGCAACCAATACCGCCTATGAACCGTTCTTTATTCCGTTCTTTACGATTTTGGCAACGGCTAGGAAAAGGCAAGAACGCTACCTCAAAATTGCATTGGAGCAGTTTTTGAACAGTTCAGCCGTAAACGAACGAACCGACGATGATAAGACCTTAGTGCTGGCGCACTGGGTCGGTTAGGTGCTCCATGACGCAAACATTTGTCACGGGTGCGGGCGCGACAATTGAGATCGGGCGGGAATTTGGCAAGGGTGGTGAGGGAAGTGTTTATGAGATACAAAAGCACCATCATTTAGTTGCTAAGTTATACAACGCGCATCACACACCGGATACCCGCAAGCAAGCCAAACTGCGCTTTATGGTGACGACGGCAGATAAAGAACTGCTCAGTTATGCAGCTTGGCCTCAAGAAACGTTGCACAAAATCCACAATGGACCGGTCGTTGGGTTTCTGATGCCGAAAGTGAGTGGGTGGGTGCCGATTCATATGCTGTATAGCCCCGCCCACCGTCGCCAAGAACATCCTCACGCGGCTTGGGATTTCCTGCTTTTTACTGCTCGCAACATGGCGGCAGCATTTGCTGCCATTCACCACCACGGGCATGTGCTGGGTGATGTGAACCAAGGTAATGTGCTGGTTAGCACTGACAGTAAAGTAGTGCTGATTGACACTGATTCGTTCCAGATTAACGCTAACGGCACAGTACACCTGTGCAAAGTCGGTGTTGCCCATTTCACACCTCCTGAACTCCAAGGCGTGGCGTCGTTTGATCGGATACCCCGCAGTAGCAATCACGATAATTTCGGTTTGGCGTTGTTGATTTTTCACTTACTTTTTGGAGGTCGGCATCCCTACTCCGGTGTGCCGCTTCGCGCCGATGCGGGCGAGGCTTTGGAAAAAGATATTCAAGCCTTCCGCTACGCCTATGCGCGAGATGGGCAGCAACGCGGATTTAAACCACCGCCGAAATCTATCCCGATCACCATTGTGCCGGATGCCATACAGTCGATGTTTATGGCGGCATTTACTGAAATCGGGGCTAAGGGCGAGCGTCCTAACGCCAAGCAATGGGTAACTGCCTTAGACTGGTTAAGGAAGCAATTGAAGTGCTGTGCCGCTACTCCAATGCATGTCTATCCTAATCATTCAGGTCAATGTCCGTGGTGTACGTTGGAAAACCAAGGTGTTGTCTATTTTCTAAATGTGCGTGTTATTCCCACAGGAACAACCGGGTTTGTTTTAGCGCAAGTCTGGGCTGCAATTGAAGCGGTTCCTGCACCTTCAGCCATCAGTATCCCGAATGTGGCTGCAATTGCAGTTACTCCAATTCGCTTACCACCGATAGGCATAAAGATAACCTTCATTCGGTTCGTCCTGTGGATCACCATTGCAGGGATTACGCTCTGGCTCTTGACTGTCGCTGTCGCAGCATGGTTTCTGATTCTAGGCGGAGCTTGGTGGGGGTGGGTATCTGTCGGGCATATTGGCGGAACTGAACGAAAAACCGAACAAGTGAAACGAAAAGCTGCTCGGGATGTTGCGCAGCAAGCTTATGATCAGATCGTCGCACGAGTGCAGCACGAAATCAGTCCTGAAATGTTTAATAAAAAGAAACAGGAACTTGCCCGTTTGCGAGATGAGTATCAACAATTGCCAGAACGGGAAAAAACTGAAATTACTCACCTAAATACCACGGCGGAAGCACGACAAAAGCACCAATTTTTAGAACGCCACTTCATTGATGCTGCAACCATTTCCAAGGTTGGTCTAGCCAAAAAAGCCGCCTTGCGGTCATTTGGGATTGAGACGGCAGCAGATGTAACGTGGGACAAGGTTTTTGCGGTAAAAGGTTTCGGCGAAGTCTTAACGCGAGCCGTAGTGGACTGGCAAAAAGCTTGTGAACGCCGTTTTGTCTTCAATCCGCATCTTGCAGTAACCGAAGCTGATAAAAATGCTGTGCGGGTAAAGATTGCAACCCGTAAGCGCACTCTTGAAATTGCCCTCAATGCTGGCGCGGCTGAACTTCAACGCTTACGCCAAGACATGATCAATAAAACAAGTGCATTAACTCCCTTGTTACAAGCGACCGCAAAAACGTTAGCTCAAACACAAGCTGATCTTAATGTCGTTTGATTTTTCAATTGCGTAACAAACTTTAAAGGACGCAACGCAAGTAGTGCAATTAACGCTGCATGGCAGCCCAAAATATAGTTGATCTAAAGTAGATTTACCGCATTTAGTCTTTGTAAAACAAAGCGTTATACTGATTTTGCGTATCATTTTACGCTGGATCGACTATATATTGAACATTTGCGGTAATCCAAATTCGCGGCATAAAAAAACCCGCGTTATGACGCGGGTTTTTTATCAAAACAAAAATCAGTCAGTTAACGCACTGAACCGACGATCTCGTGGGCGATATCCACCACGCGATTGGCCATGTCGATGTATTCCTGACGATAATTCGCCAGCAATCCTTCGGTCGATGCCCAATAATCCTTGCCGGTGATGCCGTGCTCGTGTTCGTAGGCGATGAACTGCTGCTGCATTTCCAGCATCTTGTCAATCAGCGTTTGCTTTTCGATTTTCAGGGCGGCGATGTCGCTCATGTGATGATGTCCTCATTCAATTGTGACGTGAATTTTAATCGCATTGCTAATATACCATGCGTTGATAAACAGAGAACAACCCGCCTATTTTCCGTTGATTTTTCAGAATCCACAATCTAATCAGATGTTTAATCTCATTCTCTACGAACCAGAAATTCCACCCAATACTGGAAATGCAATGCGTTTAAGCGTCAATGTCGGAGCACGACTGCATCTGATTGAACCGCTTGGGTTTACGCTGGATGATCGGCTGTTGCGGCGAGCGGGTTTGGATTACCGCGAATGGGCGGATGTGCAGGTGCATCAATCGCTTGACTGCTGCCTCGCGCAATTGGCGGGAGCGCGGCTGTTTGCCGTCAGTACCAAAAGCGAAACCGCGTACACCGTCCCGCGTTATCAACCCAATGATGCACTGTTGTTCGGTCCGGAAACTCGCGGATTGCCAGCGGCGGTGCTGGCTGCTGTGCCAGCGGAACAACGCATTTATCTGCCGATGATGCCCGACAACCGCAGTTTGAATTTGTCCAACGCCATTGCAATTGTGGCATTTGAAGCGTGGCGGCAACTGGGATTTGCGGGCGCGGCGCGTTGATCGTGGCGACAACTTTTTTACACATTCATTTTGAATAAAATCATTTCGCCTAACGTAGAGCTAAATAGCGTGGTTTTGAACCGTTCGGTTGAGCATTTCTGACTCTTCAGTGAATAAACTAAATTGCTTTGATGTTGTAAATTTAATATGGGTATCTTTCACTTCAATTTTTGCTTCAATACTATTGAACAATGCAATTAAACTTCTTCCTATTGCGAGAGCTAAATTTACAGGAACAGCGTTGCCAATTTGTTTGTATTGACTTGAGATGGAGCCAGAAAAAACCCAATCGTCGGGAAATGTTTGAATACGCGCATATTCTCTCACCGAAAGCGGTCTATCTTCTTCTGGATGACACCGTTCTGTTTGTTTTTGTGCTGGGCTGCAAGTCAAAGTTAAACTTGGTGCATCCCACGCAAGTCGTCTCGCCATTCCTGTTTTTCCACCGCCAAGCAAATAACTTCCTTGCATGTATTCTCGCTGTAAATGATCTGGCAAATCACGCCAATAACCTCCCGGCGGAACCAGTTTGAGTATTTCTTCTTTTCGTTGGGGATATTTTTGACCAAGCGATTCAGAAACGTCATTTTGGTATAACTCCCCAGCTTTAAGCGCATCTCTCAAAACCATTATTTTTTTATAGGGAGCTGGCCATTGAAAACTTGCATACTTTACCAAATCGTTGCGTATTCCAACCAACATTAAACGCTCACGTTTTTGTGGTACTTTGTAAAAAATTGCTTTCAATACTTTAGGTTCAATTAACGTATAACCAAGGGCTGCGATAACGTTTTTGATTGTTGCAATCGTTCTACCGTCGTCATGTTGAAGCAACCCTTTAACGTTTTCTCCCAGAAAAACTTTAGGTTGTGTTTCTTTCACTACACGAGCAAATTCAAAAAACAACGTCCCTCTTATATCCTCAAATCCAAGCTGTTTTCCTGCATAAGAAAATGCTTGGCAAGGAAAGCCTCCCGCAACAAAATCAATGCCCTTGAATGGTTTAAAATCAGTAGTTCTAATATTACTTTCAATGACATTCCAATTCACTCGATTCGTTCGGAGTGTATTACAGGCGTTTGCGTCAAACTCATTGAGCGCAATTGCTTCAAATCCTGCCATTTCGAGACCGATAGCCAATCCACCAGCACCTGCAAATAGCTCAATAGATGAATAATTTCTAACTGGTCTAATTTTTTCTTCAACATCCCAAGAACTTTCTAGCATTGCCCGAATTTCGGGAAATTCATTTAGTTCGTTTAGGTTATACTTTTTTTTACCATTCACAGAAAGCAGTGGCTTTATTTTGCCGCTTTTTTCCCATTTTAATAGCGTTGCTTTTGACACGGAAACAATGTCAGCCAATAAATCCGCATTGATTAAGTTTTCATCAGATGCTGAAGTCACAAAAACCTTGCTTTTTACGGATTCCATTCCAGTTTGAAACGGCGTTTTATGAATTGTAAAAGTCTTAACCCAATTCCGGTTTTGGCTCCCGTTCCAATAACGCCGCCGTTGCCTGTTCCGGTGAAACCTGTTCATAAAGAACGCGATACACCTGCTCGCTGATCGGCATTTCGATGCCGAGCGATGCTGCCAGCGTGTGCACCGATAACGCTGTCACCACGCCTTCAACTTCTTGACCGATTTCTGCCAGCGCCGCTGTCACGTTCATTCCCCGCGCCAGCGCCAGCCCCATTCGCCGATTGCGGGATTGATTATCGGTGCAAGTCAGCACCAAATCGCCCATTCCCGCCAAACCCATGAAGGTTTCTGCTCGTCCGCCCAGCGCCGTGCCAATGCGAATTAGCTCTGCTAAACCGCGAGTAATCAGCGCCGCTCGCGTGTTCGCACCAAAACCCAGACCGTCAGCGATGCCGGTCGCAATCGCCAGCACGTTTTTTGCTGCGCCGCACACTTCAACGCCGATGATGTCGCTGCTGGTGTAGGCGCGAAAACGTTCGCTGTGCAACAGATGAGCGATGCGGTCAGCAAATGCGGTTTGATTCGCAGCGACCGTGATTGCGGTCGGCAAACCCCGTGCGACTTCCAGCGCAAAACTCGGTCCCGAAACCACCGCCAGCGGACGATTCACGCCCAGCACGTCATGCGCGACCCGATGCAGCAATTGTCCGGTTTTTGGTTCTAAACCTTTGGTTGCCCACGCAATTCCGCTGTCGTTTGGCAAACGTTCTGGCAACAGCGTTAACACTTGCCGAAACGCATGACTAGGCACGACCAGTAAACAATCGGTCGCGCCAGCCAGTGCTGCATCGAGCGAAGTCGTCGGCGTTAATGCTGGCGGCAGCGGAAATCCGGGCAGGAATTGCCGGTTTTCACCATCGCGTTGCAGCGCGTCGATCTGTGCTGCATCGTGGCTCCACAGCCGCACTTGATGACCATTGCGGCATAACAATAAACTCAGCGCCGTGCCCCATGACCCAGCGCCGAGCACCGCAACCGTGGCGCTGGCGGAAATGCTGCTCAATGTTTCACACCGTCGGCGGCTGCCTGTTCCATCGCAGCCTGCTGCTGATGCTGGGCAAATAGCGCATCAAAGTTGACGTGTTGGAGCACGAGCTGCGGAAAACTGCCTTTGACCACGAGATCAGAAACCACTTCTCGCGCATACGGAAACAGCAACGCTGGGCAATATGCGCCGAGCATCGGTGCGAGTTCGCTCTCAGCAAATCCGCTCAAACTGAAAATACCAGCCTGCTGCACTTCGACGATAAACGCGACTTTATCCTCACCAGTTTTCGCAGTGACCGTGACGGCCAGCGCGACTTCATACAACGCGGCATCAAGCTGCGTCACTTTGGTATTGATATTGAGATCGTGTTTCGGCTTCCATTCGCCACGAAACACTTCGGGCGCGTTGGGCGATTCAAACGACACATCTTTGGTATAGACGCGCTGCACGGAAAACTGCCGTTCTGGAGTTTGCTGTTCTTGCTCTGACATGCGTTAAGTCTCTGATAAAATTGTAGAGTTAATGTTTTTGGGTTTTGCGGGTGAGCGGCTGACCGGCGGATTCCCACGCCATGATGCCGCCTGAAGATTGTAAACCGTTTCAAAACCGGCTTTGCGCAACTGCCCACACGCCATTGATGACGACGCACCGGAGCGGCAGTTGATGATGATCGGTTTGCCGCGATATTTATTCAGCGTCGCCAATTGATTGCCAAAACCATTTATGGGCAGATTGATCGCGCCGAGAATGTGCCCTTTGGCGTAATCCGCTGCCGGTCGCACATCAATCACCACTGCATCCTGATGATTCATCATTTCCGTCGCTTCCAGCGGACCGACGCTGCCTTGATTGCCGACAATAAGATTGTGAATCAACAGCGCGACAATGACCGCCAGCGCCACGAATAAAAACCAGTGATTACCTAAAAATTCAATGAGTTGAGAAAATAACGACATTGATCTGCTCTTTGGTCTACATGAAAGTGCGCAATGAACGCAGCAAACGCAGTGAGTAACATTTGCGCTATCACCGAACGTGATGACAAAACACTTCGCGCATCATACCGATTAACCGCAACGTGCGATTATCGCTGACACGGTAGAACACCCGATTGGCATCTTTACGCGCTGCGAGAATGCCCTTATCGCGGAGAATCGCTAGATGTTGCGAGATATTGCTTTGTGACGTGCCCACTTGATCCACGATGTCTTGCACACTGATTTCACGTTCGCCCAGAGTGCAGAGAATTTTCAGCGCAGCGGGTGTGACATGGCTTTCAACGACCGCGAAGCGCGATCAATATCGTGATCATCGGCGAGGAGGTCGCTATCTGCGCGATCATAATCTGCTCGATTCAAAATCAACGGCGAAGGGGAAGTAATGGGCGAATGGCTGGTCATCAAAATTACTCTGATTGAGACTCCGTTCAGGTTGGTTAACTGTATCTATTGCGATTTATCATCTGACCTTGATAATGGTAAACGCTTTCTAACCGACTGCGAAACCATCTAACGCTTGGTCGGCGGCATTTAGGTTTTGAATCATCTGGTTGTTATCGATGCCACGTTCCCAGTTCCGTCGATTGGTTTCTACATTCCGTCACCGCATCCACCTCTTCATCATTAACACTTCGCATCTGCGCATGATCTGTTGGTTCATTTGGCTGGGCGGCTGCGGGCTGACCGCAATCAGTCACGCGAAAGATGAACTTGATCCCTCTATTAGTACGCATAATCAAGAACTTAGTGACATCGAAAAACAAGCGGAAACCATCAGCACTGAGTTGATCGGGCGGGAAGCCGAGCGCGTGGCGCTGATTGCCGACCTTCAGGCGCGGGAAAAAGCCGTTGCAGAATTGAGTCTGAGCACCCGCGATCTTGAACGTGACATCAAAGAAAAAACTCGCGCTGCCAATGAATTAAAAGCCCGACAAGCCGAAGAACAGCAGCATTGGAAAAAGAACAGGAAATGCTCACTGAACTGCTGCGCACCGCTTATGTCATGGGACGAGCGGATCGTTTACGGCTGTTGCTCAATCAGGAAGACCCGGCACAAGCCAGCCGAATGCTCTCTTATTTCGCCTATTTCAATCGGGAGCGCGTGCGCCGCATTTTGTCGGTCAAACAACACGCCGAGCACATTGCGGATTTAGTCCGCGAAACCGAGCAGAAGTGGCGCGGTTGGCGGAATTGATGCAGAGCAAAGAAGCGATGCGCCAGCAATTGGAAGTTGCGAAAGAAGAACGGGCGCAAATTCTTAAACAGCTCGAAACGAGCATTGCCAGCCGTGCTGAAAATTTGCAAATGCTGCGCCGAGATGCCAATTCACTGCGGCGACTGGTCGAGCATCTGCGCCAGCGGGCGGAGATTCGAGCAGAATTGGACATCCAACGTCCGCCGTTTCGAGAGCGTCAAGGTAAACTGTCTTGGCCGTTGTTGGAGGGGCGCGTGCTGGTGAACTTTGGTGCACCCAAGGAAAACAATTCCGAACTGCGCTGGGATGGCGTGTTGCTGACAGCGCAAGAAGGTGAAGTGGTGCGGGCAGTGAACGACGGGCGCGTGGTTTATGCCAATTGGCTGCGCGGTTTCGGGTTGCTGCTGATTCTCGATCACGGCGACGGTTTATGACGCTTTACGGTCAAAATCAGGCGCTGCTGCGCGAACTCGGCGAATGGGTTGCCACGGGTGAAGACATCGCGCTCGCTGGCAACAGCGGCGGACGCGACAAAGTAATGCTGTATTTTGCGATTCGTCATCACGGTCAACCGGTTGATCCCAGCGTCTGGTGTCGCAGCGCCAGCAAAGCCGAACATGCCGCGCTGCATCTCGACTTAAATCAAACCGACAATTCTCATTTAATCCACTGAAAAACTTCGAGTAAATACCATGATCTCTCGTTCGTTGCGGTCTCTCTTTCGCGTTGGATTTCTCATCAGCTTGGCGACTTTGCCGAATGCTGGCGCAGTGGCGGATGAAAACGCCCGTCACTCCGCCAACATCCACCTTGCCGCTAGACGAACTGCGCACCTTTGCCGACGTATTCGGGCGCATCAAAGATGATTACGTTGAAGAAGCGCAGGATCAATCGCTGATTGAGAACGCGATTCGCGGAATGCTCGGTGGTCTTGATCCACATTCGGCTTATCTCAACGCCGAGGAATACCGCGATCTGCAAATGGGCACGAGCGGCGAGTTTGGCGGACTGGGCATTGAAGTTGGTTTAGATGATGGTTTAGTCAAAGTCATCGCGCCGATCGACGACACGCCAGCCCAACGCGCTGGCATTCAGTCTGGCGATTTGATCGTGCGCATCGACGATAAAGCGGTCAAAGGCTTGAGTTTGAACGAGGCAGTCAAACTGATGCGCGGCGAGCCGGGCACCAAAATTCGCCTCACGCTGATGCGCGGCGACAATCAACCGCCGTTTGAATTGACGTTAGAACGGGCAGTGATTCAGGTGCAAAGCGTGAAAAGCCGGACGTTGGAACCCGGTTTCGGCTACATCCGCCTCGCCAATTTCCAAGCGCCGACCACTGACGACATGCTCAAAGCGATTGAGGCATTGAAAAGCGACAACGGCGGAACGCTGCGCGGTTTAGTGTTGGATTTGCGCAACAATCCCGGTGGCGTGTTGAACGGCGCAGTTGGTGTCAGTGATGCGTTTTTAACTGACGGGCTGATTGTGTACACCCAAGGGCGCAGCGCCGAAAGTCGCATTGAATTCAAAGCCGAACCGGATGATGTGCTCGCTGGTGCGCCGATCATCGTGCTGGTGAATGGCGGCAGTGCCTCGGCATCTGAGATCGTCGCGGGCGCGTTGCAGGATCACAAACGGGCGCTGATTATGGGCACGCAAACGTTCGGCAAAGGTTCGGTGCAAACGATCATGCCGCTCAGTGCCACGACCGGACTCAAATTAACGACTGCGCGTTATTACACCCCGTCGGGGCGGTCGATTCAGGCGCAGGGCATTACGCCGGACATTCGCCTTGAACATGGCGAATTCAAACCGCTCACGCAGCAGGATTTGGGTACGGTGAAGGAAGCAGATTTGGCGCGTCATCTTGAACAAACGACCCGCGCAGAAACGCCCGCAGCCGATAACGCCAAAACGCGAAAAAACTGCCGAAAATTGTTGATTGCAGAAGATTTTCAGCTTTCCGAAGCTCTGACGGTGCTCAAAGGGTTGACGATTCTCAACCGCGCCAGCAAACCCTAACGCCGTTTCAACTGGAGATGATTCACCCATGCCAACTGCATTGATTCCGCTCGCTGCGGGCTGCGAAGAATTGGAAGCCGTCACGCTGATTGACCTACTGCGCCGCGCTGACATCACCGTCACCACCGCCAGCCTGCAACCCGGACCCGTCACCGCCAGCCGAGGCGTGGTGCTCCTCGCCGATACCACGCTGGATGCCGTGCTTGACCAAACGTTTGATTTGATTGTGTTACCGGGCGGATTGCCCGGCGCAACCCATTTACAACAGGATGCGCGAGTGATTGCGCTGCTTCAGCGCCAGCACGCTGCTGGGCGTTATGCCGCTGCGATTTGCGCCGCGCCAGCGGTGTTGGCTCATGCCGGAGTGCTCGACGGCAAAACGGCGACCAGTTATCCCGGTTGCGTCGCAGCAGCGGATTATCCGCAGGTGACGTTTAATAACGCTGCGCCGGTCGTGGTTGACGGGCATGTCATCACCAGTCGCGGGCCGGGCACGGCAATGGATTTTGCGTTGCAATTGATTGAGTTATTACAAGATCGCGCCTGCAGGGATGAAGTGGAACGCGGTTTGGTGCGCCAGCTCGCATGAGCTTGACGCTGGCGCTGCTTCCACTCACGGCGCTGCTGCTCAGTGCGGCAACCACGCGCTGGCTGATTCTTCGCGCAGCGGCTGGCTGGGGAATCTTCGATCAACCGAATGCGCGGTCACTGCACAGCAGTCCGATTCCGCGCACTGGCGGAGTGGCGGTGTTATGCGGTGGAAGTGTGCCGCTGCTTGCAGCACTGCTGCTCGGTGTTGACATGATGACGCCTGAATTGCTGGGGATCGGCGCGGCGCTGGTGCTGGTGGCGAGCATTTCGCTGCTGGATGATGTGCGGCAAGTGTCGCCAGTGGTGCGACTGCTGGCGCACGGCAGCGCAGCGGGGCTGTTGATTTTCAACGGATTAAATTGGTCAACGCTGGAATTGCCGGGCTTGACGCTGGCGCTGCCGTCGCTGCTGGCGAGCGGTTTAACCCTGCTTTATGTGATGTGGATGATTAACCTGTACAACTTCATGGACGGCTTGGACGGTTTCGCTGGCGGAATGGCGGTGAGCGGATTTACGGCGCTGGCGCTGCTCGGCGGAATTAGCGGCGATCTGGTGTTTACGCTGATCGCAGGCAGCATCGCCGCTGCCGCGTTGGGATTTTTAACCGGCAATTTCCCGCCAGCGCGGATTTTTCTCGGTGATATTGGCGCGGCGAGTTTGGGTTTGCTCGCCGCGGTTTATCGCTGTGGGGCAAGCAACGCGGTTTATTTCCACTGTGGGCAGCGTGGCTGGCATTTTCGCCGTTCATCGTTGATGCAACTTGGACGTTATTGCACCGACTGCGGCGCGGCGAACGGCTCTGGGAAGCGCACCGTTCGCATCATTATCAGCGGCTGGTGCTCGCTGGCTGGAGTCGCCGCGCCACACTGCTGCGCAGTTACGCGCTGATGACAACGGCGGCAGGGTGCGCAGTTGCCGCACCGCAATTGCCCCCAGCGGAACAATGGTTGCTGCTCACTGCGTGGGCAGTCATTTATGTGCTGATTCACTGGCGCGTCATGCTGGTCGAACGCAGCGCCATTTCATCATCGCTGCCAGTTGTCGCACACTGCTCCACTGACAACTGAATACTGATAACTGACAACTTCCCCGCCATGAACCCACTGATTGACCGGTTGCGCACTCGTACTGCCGCTTTCATCCACGATGTGCTGACGATTCCAGCGAGCTGGCTGCTGGCTTACTGGCTGCGGTTCAATCTCGATCAAATTCCACCGGAATTTATGAGCGGGCGCTTACTTCGCTGCCGTGGGTGATATTGATTCAAGGCACGATTTACTGGCTGTTTGGACTCTATCGCGGCGTCTGGCGCTTTGCGTCGCTGCCGGATTTAGAACGGATTACCAAAGCGGCACTGGCGGGAACTGCTTTGATTTTATTCGTACTGTTCATTGTAAATCGCTCGGCGCTGGTGCCGCGTTCGATTCCCGTGCTGTATTTCGGACTGCAACTGCTGCTGCTCGCCAGCCCGCGCTTGATTTACCGCTGGCTGAAAGATCATCGCCTCACGCTATCTGCTGGGCAGCGGGTGCTGATTATTGGCGCAGGACGGGCGGGCGAAATGCTGGTGCGAGATTTGTTGCGCGATCCGCAGCAAGCCTATATCCCGCTCGGTTTTGTGGATGACAAGCTGCATCGTCAGGGTTCGGAAGTGCGCGGAATTCCCATTGTGGGCGCAACAGCCGAGATTCCCGCCATCGTGACGCGACTGGGCATTGATCTGTTGATGCTGGCGATTCCCAGCGCCACTGCCCGCGAGATGCGTCGTTTGGTCGAAATCTGCGAACACACTGGGCTACCGTTTCGCACCGTGCCGGAATTGCACGGCGTGATGCGCGGGCAAGTTCATCTCAGCCAACTGCGCCCAGTGTCGATTGAAGACCTGCTGGGACGCGAGCAAATCACGTTGGATTGGACGGCGTTGCAGCAGGGTTTGGCGGGGCGCGATATTTTGATTACCGGCGCGGGCGGTTCGATTGGTTCTGAGCTGGTGCGCCAGCTCGCCGTCAGTGGTGCGGCGCGGCTGATTTTGGTGGACAACGGCGAGTTCAATCTGTATCGCATCGCGCTCGAACTGACGGAAACCCATCCCGAAATGCGGTTTGCGCGGCATCTGCTCGACATCACCGACGCGCCAGCAGTCACTGCGCTATTTCATGACGAACGCCCGGCGCTGGTGTTTCACGCCGCAGCTTATAAACACGTCCCGCTGCTGCAAGATCAAGTCCGAGCTGCGGTGCGCAACAACGTCACTGGAACACGCATCGTCGCGGAAGCAGCAGTCGCCAGCGGTTGTGAACACTTCGTGTTGATTTCCACTGACAAAGCTGTCAATCCGACGAATGTGATGGGCGCAACCAAGCGTGTCGCCGAGGCGATTTGCCAACTGTACGACGGGCAGCGCGGCTGTCGATTTATTACCGTGCGTTTCGGCAATGTGCTGGGTTCCGCAGGCAGCGTCGTGCCGCGTTTTCAGCGCCAAATCGAACAGGGCGGACCGGTGACGGTGACGCATCCTGAAATCGAACGCTTTTTTATGACCATTCCCGAAGCCTGTCAGCTCATCATGCAGGCAGCAGCGATTGGTGAAGGTGGCGAGATTTTCGTTCTGGATATGGGTGAACCAATCAAGATTCGTTATCTTGCAGAGCAGATGATTCGCTTGTCTGGACACGAGCCGGAGCGCGATATTGCCATTATTTACACTGGCTTACGTCCCGGCGAAAAGTTGTATGAAGAACTGTTTTATGCAACTGAGGAATTGGTGGCGACGCGCCATCCAAAAATCCGCGTGGCTCGCCGGGGTATCGGATTGACTGATGACGCCATCGCGCTGGGATTAGATGCGTTACAAGCGGCTGCGGTGGCTGCCGATGCCGTTGCCATGCTCGCTGCCTTTGATTTGCTTGAGATTCATGTGCCAAACCGCGCACCAGTGCTATCTTCCTGAGCAGAATTGAAATAGGAACACCAACGATGTCGCGCCGCTACTTTGTTGTTATGACTGGGTTAATGCTCTTTATCAGCGTGACTGCGCAGGCACAACGTTTGCCAGATGCCGGAACGTTGCTGCGGGAAATTGAACGCACTACCGGCAAAACGCAGAATGCGCCAGCACCACTGTTGCCGGTGAAACCCGATGCCGAGGACGTGCCGCTGCCGGAAAAAGCGGGTGAAACGGTGTTAGTAAATAGTTTCCGCATTGATGCCGGTCGCTTTCCAGACGCTGAACTTCAGGCGCTGCTTAAAGAATATGTCGGACATCCGGTGACGCTGGCGCAACTTCAGGTTGGCACTCGCAAAATCAGCGATTACTACCGCCAGCACGATTATCTCGCTTACGCCTATTTGCCGCCGCAAACGGTGCATGACGGCATCATCAATATCAAAGTTGTTGAAGCAAAACTCGGTCAAGTCAAACTTGATGCTGCCGCGCCAACACGGTTGAACACTTCAGTATTGCGTGGCGTGGTGACGCAGCGTGCCGTGCCCAGTCAAGCGTTGCGCCCAGAACAACTCTCCGCAGCAGTGGCGATTCTCAACGAATTACCCGGCGTGGCGCAGGCGCAAAGTTTGCTCGAACCGGGAACGAATCTCGGTGAAAGCGATGCGGTGATTCGCGTTGAAGAAGCGCCGCTGGCGCAGGCCGATGTGTCATTAAATAACACCGGTTCCAAAGCCACCGACATGTGGCAAACCTTCGTCGCAGGTTCGATTGACAGCCCGTTGGGACGTGGCGATCAATTGCGCTTTAATCTGTTGAAATCACAGGGAGATCGGTATTTGTGGTTGGGCGCATCCACGCCGCTGGGATCATCTGGGCGACGGATTGAAATCAACGCTTCGGCGCTGGAATACGCGATCCAACCGTCAATCAGTCCGCTTGATCTCAAAGGCAGATCAACCACGGCTGGCGTGGTGCTCACGCAACCGTTGCGCCGCAGCAGTCGGTTTTCGCTCACGGCAACCGCCGGATTGGAAACTAAACGCATGGTTGATCGCATGGATGAAATCACGCTCGGCGACAAGCAAATTCGCGTCGCTTATCTCGGTTTAACGTCGATGCTGCGTGATCACTGGCTGGGTGGCGGGATTAACAATTTTGATCTCACGCTCAACATCGGTGATCTCGATTTGACGCGCCGTCCAGAGCAATTCACGGGCGATCAACTCACGGCGCAAACGCACGGCAGTTATCAAAAGCTCCATCTGGCGCTGTCGCGTGAACAACCGCTCAGTCAACGGGTGACGTTGTTAACCACTCTGCTGGCGCAGTGGACGCCGACCAATCTTGATAGTTCTGAAAAATTCACACTGGGCGGTTATTACGGCGTTCGCGCTTATCCAACCAGCGAGGCGAGCGGCGATAACGGCGGGCTGCTCAGTCTCGAAATGCGCTGGCAACTGCGCGACAGTTGGCGATTAAGCGGTTTTTATGACGTGGGTTGGATTCAGCAACACGCCCAGCCGTGGGAAAATTGGCAGACGGTCGCCAATCAACCGAATACTTATCAATTACAAGGCGTTGGCTTGAGTTTGCGCTGGGCACCTTCGCCGCTGTTTCAAACGCAAGCGACGATTGCTTCAGCGATTGGTGACAATCCGGGACTGGATGCGGCAGGTCATAACAGCGACGGCAATGACGATAAATATCATGCTTGGGTGCAGATGACAGTGCATTTTTAAGTGCGGCGTCATTACCTAAAACCCTGATTTGTATTAACTTTGATTCAGTGCATCGACGAGCTGCGCTGGCTCAATATCGTCGAGATGCGCGAACAGTTGCGCCGTGCGGTGCTGTAAATCTTTGACATCTGCGCCCAAAATGATTTCTTTCACATCTAACAATGCGCCCGGCTGCATACTGAATTCTCGCAAACCCAGCCCCAGCAACAAGCGCGTAAAACGCGGATTTCCCGCCATTTCTCCGCACATGCTGACGGGAATATCCAGCGAACGTCCGGCGTCAATCACCATGCGCACCAGCCGTAAAATTGCTGGATGCAGCGGATCAAACAGATAATTCACGGCATCATCTAACCGATCAATCGCCAGCGTGTATTGAATTAAATCGTTGGTTCCAATCGATAAAAAATCTATTCGCTGCGCCATTGCACGAGCGCACAACGCCGCTGCCGGCACCTCAATCATTGCGCCAATCGGCATCGCAGCGTCATAACGCAAGCCTTCACGATCAAGCTGCGAACGCAGTTGTGCCAGCAGAACCAACACCGTGTCCAATTCGTGGACATTCGTCACTAATGGCAACATCAAACGCACTGGACCGAGCGCCGACGCTCGCAAAATGGCACGCAGTTGCGGGCGAAATAGCTCCGGCTCTTTCAAACACAGCCGAATGGCGCGTAGTCCAAGCGCAGGATTGCAAGTATTAGTGCTGGCGGTACTGAATGCTGCGCAATGCTTATCGACGCCCAGATCAAGAGTGCGAATGGTGATCGGAATGCCTTCAAGTCCCGCCATCATCGCCGTGTAGGTCGCAAAATGTTCCTCTTCATCGGCATATCGCGGCGATTCATATACAGAAATTCGGTGCGATACAGTCCCACTCCAACTGCGCCATTGGCTTTGGCAACGCGCACATCTTCTGGCAATTCCAAATTCGCCAGCAAACTGATCGCCACGCCGTCACGAGTGCGGCTGGGGCGCGTGACCAGTTCGCGCAACCGCCGCTGGCGCGTTTTAATCGTTTTTAAGCAACCACGAAAATAATGCAGCGTCCGCGCATCATTATTTGCCAGCACCGTGCCAGTCGCGCCGTCAACGACCAGAAATTCCTGTGGATGCAGATAACGGGTGATGTCGTGAATGCCCATCACTGCCGGAACGCCGAGACTGCGAGCTAAAATTGCGGTGTGTGACATCGGTCCGCCGGATTCAGTGACGAATGCCACTGCGCCACGCTGTCGCAGCACAATGGTGTCCGCTGGCGTGAGATCGTGCGCGACCACGATGCAGCCGTTGAGGTCGGCAAGTTTTGCTTCAGGCAGTGCGGCATCACCGCGCAAAAACGCCTGAATCTGATTCACGACGTGTTCAATGTCATCGCGGCGAGTGCGCAGATAAGGATCGTCCATCGCATCAAACACGCGGATCAACGTATCGCGCTGGAGCTGTAACGCCCACTCTGCATTACAGTTTTGCTCCATCACGATGCGCCGCACTTCGCCAATCAACGCTGCGTCTTCCAGCATCAGCAAATGCGCGTCGATGAACTCGGCAATTTTGATCGACGTGTGCTGCGGAATTTGGTCGCGCACTACGTTGAGTGCCTCGCGGGCAGCGGCGACGGCAATATCTAAACGCCTTAATTCGCTTTCGACCTGTTCAGCGAGAATGGCGAGAGGTGCAACGACGGTTCGCCCGCGCACATCAATAAATGCAGGTCCCAGCGCAATGGCGCATGAAGACGCGATACCAATCCCCTGAAATGCCGTGGTCATTGCCCCTCTCCAAAACGGTCGCGGATCAATTGCTCCAGTGCGTCCACTGCTTCTGCTTCATCATCGCCAACCGCCTCAATCGTGATCCATGTGCCCTGACTGGCGGCCAACATCATCACGCCCATGATGCTTTTGCCATTCACGCGCAGCTCATTGCGTTCGACTTCGATGTGACTTTGGAAACGTCCTGCGCACTGCACCAGCTTGGCAGAAGCACGACCATGTAACCCCAACTTATTCACGATTTGGCAGGTTTTACGCATCATGGCAGCGAGACTCCAACTGTTGTTGTGGTCTGGCATTGATCGCCGGACGTTGCACACAAACGCACACCCTCGCGTCCACCAGCGCAGGCTTTTTCGCTGACTGCATCCAAAGTGAGATGCGCGTAATTGAGCGCCCGCAGCAGCATCGGTAAATTGATGCCGGTCAATACCCGCACTTGCTCGCGCTGTGCCAATAATCGCAACGCAACATTTGCTGGAGTTGCGCCAAATAAGTCGGTCAAAATTAATACGCCAGCGCCTTGATCGACTTCCGCGATACAACGCAGCCCTTCTGTAATCAGGGTTTCGCATGGCGTGTCGTTAATCACTTCGAGCGTTTCTACATTGCTGGGATAGGTTCCAAGCACGTCAGCGGCAACGCGAAGCAAACCGCCAGCCAGCGGACAGTGGGTGATCAGCACAATTCCCACCGTCATGGCAATTCTCGATGCCGCACGATCACCTGATGACCGGCCTGTTCAAAATCCCGACGCAGCGTTTCGACCATGTACACCGAGCGGTGTTGACCGCCGGTGCAACCGATGGCGATGGTCAAATAACTGCGTCCGTCGGTTTCAAATGCGGGAATCCACGCCTGAAGAAAACGTTGAATGTCATCGCGCATCCGCAACACGTCGGGATGCGCTTCTAAAAAATCTACCACCAGAGGATCGCGTCCGGTCAGTGGTTTCAGTTGCGGTTGCCAATGCGGATTGGGTAAACAGCGCACATCAAACACAAAATCAACGTCTTGCGGAACGCCGTGTTTGAAACCGAATGATTGCAGCAGCATTGACACTTTCGGTGAGGCGCTGCCGACCAGCCAGCCACGCACCCGATCACGCAGTTCGTGCACATTGGTTTGCGTGGTGTCGATGCACATTGCGGCGCAGTGGCGAATCGGTTCCAGCAGTTCGCGCTCCAGCGCAATCGCCTCGCTGAGTGAACGGTCGCCGCGTGTTAACGGATGTTTGCGGCGAGTTTCGCTAAACCGGCGGATCAACGTTTCGGTCTGCGTATCAAGGAATAACAATTGACAATCAATGCCTTTTGTTTGCGCAGTGGCGATTAATTCCGGCAGCAAGCGCAGTTCATCTGGATTGGTGCGAGCGTCTACGCCAACGGCGACGTGCGTGAATTTGGCATCCAATGTGGCTTGCCCTAATCCCAGCACCAAATCTTTCAGTAAAAAGAGCGGTAGATTGTCGATGCAGTAATAGCTCAGGTCTTCAAGTGTATGTAATGCAACACTTTTTCCTGAGCCAGAAAGTCCACTGAGAATAACCAGTTTCATAGATGTGGCTTCACATCAGGCTTAAAACGAAGAGCGCAGCGTGATCGAACAAATCAGCGCAGCGCCATAGGTGGATCGGATTGGTCAACGTCAATCGCTCGCGCTTGGCGATTGGTGAAATCCTCGCTCGCATCGTAGCCGCGAATGCGCAGAATCTGATGGCGCACTGCGGCTTCAACCAAAATGGCGAGATTGCGTCCGGGCGCGACCGGCATCAACACTTTCGGAACCGTGACTTCGAGGATGTTGGCGATGGTGAGGCTGCCAGTGAGTCGATCAATACAGGCGAGCTGCTGTTGATCAAGTGGCTGTAAGTCGATAATAAGATTGAGTGTTTTGCTGCGTAACACTGCACCTTCACCGAACATGGCGCGAATGTTGAGAATGCCCAACCCGCGCACTTCCAGAAAATCCCGCAGCAATTCTGGGCAAGTGCCCTCGAGTACATCTGGCGCAATGCGGGCGAAACGCGGCGCGTCGTCGGCGATCAGACGATGACCGCGAGTAATCAGCTCCAGCGCCAGCTCACTTTTTCCCACTGCCGGATTGCCGATCAACAGCACGCCCATTCCCAGCACTTCGATAAATACGCCGTGGAGCGTTTTGCGTTCGGCGAGCGCGTGAGTCAGAAAATAGCGCAGATGGTTAATCAAATCTTGGTCGATGAGCGTGGAGGCGAGCAGCGGCGTTTGGGTGCGCTCGGCGGCTGCGAGCAGTGCGGCATCGGGCATGACACCATCGGTAAAAATCACTGCGGCGGGATGATCGGAAAATAGTTTTTCCACCGTGTCGGCAAACGCATTTGTACCCAGCGCACTTAAATACGTTTGTTCCTGCTGACCGATGATTTGTAACCGATTGGGATGAATACAGTTGAGCGAGCCAATTAAAGATTGGCGCGTTTGCTCCGGCCCAATCCCCCGCAATGAACGCGGCATATCCGGTTCTGCCGTCACCCAATGGAGTTTGAGCTGGGTTCCAGTTTGCGCGATGAGAGCTTGCAGGCTATCAATCATCACGAGTCAGAAATGTTGAGTGCTTGCAACAGCCCCGACGGGGAATCGGCTTGCCGCAAGCGTTCACGAATACTGGGATCGCTGAAGCGACCAGCCAGTTGTGCAAGCAGGCGCAGATGCTCATCATTTGCTGCTTCCGGCGCAAGCAGAGCAAACGCCAAATCCACCGGTTCATCACTATCAGCGCCGTCATAATCAATGCCGCGTTGCAACTGCACCAGTGCGCCAATGACTTCGGTGACATCTTTGGTGCGGGCATGAGGCAAAGCAATGCCATGACCTAAAGCTGTGCTGCCTAGCCGTTCGCGCTCTAACAGGCGTTCAAACACCACTTCAGCATCTAGGCGCGGATGGGCGCTGGCTAAAAGCTGCGCGAGAATTTCGAGCAACCGTTTTTTGCTGGTAATTTCAAGACCACAAATCACGCGGGTCTCGTTAATCAAATCTGTGCTTAACATGACGCCAAGTCCGAGTATTTGTGAACGCAGCCGAGGCGAGTTCAACTCGCCGAGTGACTGCCGCTGCTGGCGCTCATCGATCCGAAATCCTGATAAAAAACACCTCGAATGGCGCATCACACTGCCGCTCGAGGTGTCGAGTATTTGCGTTGTCAAGCATTCTGTATTCAGAACATCAACGCAACCGAGACTATTCCTCTGTCTCGATCATCTTCGCAGCATTGCCACGGTGATTGCCCTTCTTCTCTTTATAGCGCAGCACCTGACGATCTAACTTGTCGATCAGGGCATCAATCGCCGCATACATGTCTTCATGGGTCGCATCAGCAAAGATGGTGCCGCCGTTGATATGCAGCGTCGCTTCAACCTTCTGTTCGAGTTTTTCCACGGTGAGAACCACGTGGGCGTTGATGACGTGGTCGAAATGGCGCGACAGGCGCTCGAGTTTGTTCTCGACATAACTTTTGAGGGCGTCAGTGATGTCGATGTGATGACCCGTCAAATTAATCTGCATTTTCTCGCTCCTTAAAATTCAAACAGCCTGCTAATTCAGACGTTTGCGCTCATTCGAGGGTGGGATGCCCATAGCCTCGCGGTATTTGGCGACGGTTCGGCGCGCAACCTTGATCCCCTGATCAGCCAAATCCTTGGCAATTTTATCGTCACTCAAGGGCTTTCTGGTGGACTCTAATGCAATCAGTTTGCGAATCAGGGCACGGATCGCGGTAGACGAACATTCGCCGCCAGAGGCGGTGTTGACATGCGAAGAGAAAAAGTATTTGAACTCAAAGGTTCCGCGTGGTGTGTGCATATATTTCTGCGTCGTCACCCGCGACACGGTGGATTCATGTAGCTCTAACGCCTCAGCAATGTCACGTAAAATCATCGGGCGCATTCCTTCATCGCCCTGTTCAAAAAAATCCTGTTGCATTTCAACGATTTTTGCGCCGACGCGCAGCACCGTTTCATTGCGACTGACCAAACTTTTAATAAACCACCGCGCTTCCTGCAAGTGACTTTTCAAAATGCTGCCGTCAGCACTTTGATCGCTGCGGCGAATCAAATTGAGATATTCAGCGTTAACGCGCAGTTTGGGCGTTGCCTCGGCGTTGAGTTCGACATACCAACGCCCTTCTGCTTTGCGCACAAATACGTCGGGGACAATGTATTCCGCTGGCGCAGTTTCGATCACCGAACCTGGACGCGGTTGCAGCGACCGAATTAGCGCCAGCGCCTCAGTCACTTCATTTTCAGTTGCTTCGCACAGCCGCATTAGCGCATTCACATCTTTGCGCGGCAACGCCTCAAAACCATTGTGGCAAATCTGAATTGCCAATTGGCGTGATGGCATTTCTATTGGCAACTGCCGCAATTGAATCAATAAACATTCCTGTAAATCCCGCGCTCCCACGCCGGAGGGATCAAGTGATTGCACACGATAAATCAGCGTTTGCACGTCTTCCGCTGCAACACTCGGATCATCAATTGTCAGAAATAAATCAGGAACATCGCTGCGCAGATAACCATCCGCATCAATTGCGTCAATAATGGTTTGCGCAATCATAAAATCGCGTTCATTCAAGCGACTGAGATTGAGCTGCCACGCCAGATGATCGTGCAAAGACAGCGGACGACTTTGCTGGGTAAGCGGATCAAAATCGGCATCGGTATCGCTGCCTTGCCCAGTCGTTGGCAAATAGCTGTCGTAAACATCATCCCATTGAATATCCACCGGTAATTCATCCGGCATATCGTTTGACGCTGCCGAAACCTCTTGATCGACCCGCGCTTCTTCGCGGTACTCCGGCTCGCTGTCAGTGGTCGGTGCCAGCCGCATATCGCTCATTTCATTGGCAATAAACCGCTCGGTCTCGTCGCCTTCTTCCAACATCAAATTGGAATCAAGGACTTCCTGAATCTCTTTCTGGAGTTCGAGCGCAGACAATTGCAACAGTTTGATCGCCTGCTGCAATTGCGGCGTCATCGTGAGATGTTGACCAAGACGAAGCTGAATCGTTTGCTTCATTGGAGCGTGGATGCGTCTGAAAAATCTCGTGGAGAGGTAGCGATCATTCGGTTGGTGGTACAGGCAATTGGCGTTTCATATTTAGCAAATTCTAACATGGAACATCCTGTTCAGTCGGTTGTTGACAACGATTATCACTGCGTATCGCGCCAGCGCAAACCGCTCGATTTACATTGAAAAATCAGCGCCGAGATACACGTCGCGGACGTGCTGATCGGCTAACAATTCGCTCGGCACACCTGCGGCAATCATTGTGCCGTTGTTGATGATGTAGCCCCGGTCGCAAATATCGAGCGTTTCGCGGACGTTATGATCGGTGATGAGTACACCAATGTTGCGGTCGCGTAAATGCGACACAATCGCTTTGATGTCGCCCACCGCAATTGGATCGACGCCCGCAAAGGGCTCATCCAGCAACATCACGCTCGGATCAACTGCCAGCGCCCGCGCAATTTCCAACCGTCGCCGTTCCCGCCAGACAAACTCAGCGCCAGCGAGCTGCGACATGCGCAATGCCCAGTTCTTCCAGCAGTTCATCGCAGCGCAATTCACGTTGCTGGCGCGTCAAATCGCGGCGCAATTCCAGAATGGCGAGGATGTTGGCGCGAGCAGTGAGTTTGCGAAACACCGACGGTTCCTGCGCCAAATAGCTCAACCCAGCGCGAGCGCGGCGGTGCATCGGCTGATGCGTCACGTCCTGCCCATTGAGCAAAATGCGCCCTTGATCGACTGCGATTAACCCGACGATGAGATAAAAACAGGTGGTTTTGCCTGCGCCGTTTGGACCGAGTAAACCCACCACTTCGCCGGGATTCACGCCGACACTGACGCCGCGCAGCACTTCACGACCGCGATAACCCTTGTGTAATGTTCAGCGCACAGCACGGTCATTCTTCAGCATTTCAGTGGGTTTCGTCGGTGGTTGATCGGGCGTGATCGTGATTTTGACGCGCCCGCTGCCGCCAGCGCGGAATTGTGCATGAGCGCGGTCGTAAATAATGCGCTCGCTGGTCAAACGATCTTCGCCCTGAATCAACAATCCATCGCCGATTAAAATCAATTCGTCTTTCATCGCGTCGTATTCCATCCGCTTGGCAAACGCCTGAACTTCTCCTTGTTGATCATCAAGTTGCTGGCGATATTTCACCGGCGCACCCAGCGCGATGATAAAGCGCGGTTGACGATCTTCCTGATGATAAACCGTCACATGCTCGGCATTGAGCCGCAAACTGCCCTGCGTGACCTGCACATGTCCGACATAAACGCTGGTGCCATCGGCTTCACGCACTTCCACATCATCGGCTTCAATCAACAGCGGCTGCTGCGCATCGGTTTTGAGCGCCCACGCTGGCGCAAGCCAACTCAGCGCCAGCAGTCCAATAACGATGAACAGAGTTTGACGCGCTCGACTCATGGTGCATGTCATCCCAGGCTCAACATGATTTTTCGACGGTGCAAACTGAATGCGCGTATTGCCTTGAAACACGGTGCGACTCGGCTCGCCGTACCACAGTTGCATTCCGTTCGCCGTCAACGTATCGCCTTCGCTTTCAATGCGTACCGGCACGGTTGACACTGCCAGCGACTGTTCGCGCCACACGTCAAGCTGTGTCGTAGTCAACTGCGCCGACCGCACCTGCGCCGTTCCCTGTCGTTCCACGCGCACCTCACCCAGCAATCTGATTTGCTTGCCATCAGCAAACACGATGCCGCTCGCCGAGTGCGCCGTCCACGTCACGCCGTTCGGCTGCAACAATTCCACACGCGGTTGATCGAGTTCTGACAGATTTTCCGCAGCAAAATGACGCAGTTCCGCCGCCGCAAACCGCCGATTAAGTTGACCGTTGGTGTCAGTTTCCACGCCGCTAAACTGGGTCACGACATGATCAGGCAGCCGAGCGCGAATCACGGGCAGCAATTCCGGTGGATGCGTGTGCAATTGCCACCATGCCAGCACACCGAAAGCAAATCCCGCCATCAACAGCAATTGTCGCTGTGACCAAAGTCGTCGCCGTTCAGTGCGCAGTGCCGCAAACATCATCATGCGCAGTCAATTCACGCGAACTGCGCCAGCACGCGATCCAAATTGCCCTGCGCAGAAAGAATAAATTCGCACACTTCCCGCGCTGCGCCGCGACCGCCCGGCGATCGAGTGCGCCAATGCGCCAGCTCCAGCACATTTGGATGCGCATCGTGACCGCAATCGCCAGCCCCACGCGGCGCATGATCGGCAAATCCACAAGGTCATCGCCAACATAAGCAATTTCTGCATCACTGAGCGCCAGCCGTTGTTTCAGTTCTGCATACGCGGGCAATTTGTCTTGATAGCCCTGATAAATCTCTGAAATGCCAAGGCTTTCCATGCGCATTTTCACCACTTGCGAACTGCGTCCGGTGATCACTGCCAGCCGCACTCCAGTACTTTGCAGCAGCGTCATACCAGACCGTCGCGGGAATAAAACGCCTTGTATTCCTGACCGTCATCGCCGAGATACAGGCTGCCGTCGGTGAGTACGCCATCGACATCGAAAATGACCAAGCGAATGTGGAAGCGCGGTGGTGTAAATTGTGCATGTTCCGATAACCCCTTGACGGTAAAAAACAATTAACCTGCCAATTCTAAACTACGCCAGCCCGCAGCAGATCGTGCATATTCAACGCGCCAATCACGCGCTGCGCGGCATCAATCACCAGTAAGCTATTGATTGCTTTCGCTTCCATGCAGTGCAGCGCCTCGGCAGCCAGCGCCTCAGCCGTGATCGTTGTGCACTGGCGCGTCATCACCGTTTCAATCTGCGTCTGATGCACATTCACGCCGCGATCCAACGCTCGCCGCAAATCGCCGTCGGTGAAAATGCCGATCAATAAACCGTCAGCATCGACGACTGCGCTCATGCCCAAGCCGGTGCGCGACATTTCCTCCAGCGTCGCCAATAACGAGGTGCCCAGTGTCACGCTCGGCACATGCTCGCCGCAGTGCATCACGTCGCCAACATGCAGCAATAAACGCCGTCCGAGACTGCCAGCCGGATGCGACCGCGCGAAATCTTCAGCGGTAAAGCCGCGCCGTTCCAACAGCGCAATCGCCAACGCATCGCCCATCGCCAAGGTCGCAGTGGTGCTCGCCGTTGGTGCGAGTCCGAGCGGGCAGGCTTCACTGGTCACACTCACGTCAAGATGTGCGGTGGCTTCTCGCGCCAGCGTTGATTCCGGGCGTCCGGTCAACGCAATCAGTGGTACGCCGAGGCGTTTAAGTAACGGTAAAATCGTCAAATTTCCGCAGTTTCGCCAGAATTAGAAATCGCCAGCACGACATCGCTAGGCGTAATCATGCCGAGATCGCCGTGACTGGCTTCGCCGGGGTGAACGAAAAATGCCGGACTGCCGGTACTCGCCAAGGTTGCCGCGAGTTTGCTGCCGATGTGACCGGATTTGCCCATGCCGAGCACGACAATGCGCCCGGTGCAAGCGAGCATGTACGCGCACGCAGTCACAAATGCTGCATCAATCGTCGCGCAGCGCAGCAACGGCGGCAGCTTCGGTATCAATCACTGCTCGCGCCAGCGTCTGAAGCTGGGCGGCTTCGGCAGCAGTGAGCGCCAGCGGACGAGTGCCGAGCTGTCGGTGTGCAGTCATTACAAATCCTGTGATTATTGAAGGAATTAACGCGCTATTTGCCGTTTGGTGCGGCGCGAGCAGATGCGCAAAAATACACCAATCACGGTGGCACTGTCGTTAATGCGGCAGTGCTGGTATTTCATCCGGCACGGTCAGTTCTAAATGCGCCAGCAATAATTCGTTACCACTGATAAGACGGGTGTGTGTGCTGGCGCAAATGCTGCAAAACAGCCGGTTCGGAGTGGCGACGGTTTCTGCGCCGCAGTCTTGACAAGCGACGCGAATCGCGGCGGATTCAATCACCAATTCGGCGTGTTCGGCGCAAGTCCCGACGGCAACGAGCGGATAAGCATGTTGCAGCAACACTGCTTCCACTCCCGACAACGGACCGATTTTCAGCACGATGCGCGTCACGCTGGTTGCGCCATGTTCAGCAGCAATTTGTGTGACCTGATCGAGTAATGCCTGACACAGTGAAAGCTCGTGCATCAATTTGGTATCCGTTGGACTGAGAATTTCACCGCCATCGTTCCGCGCTGCAATGCGCTGTGAGCGATGATTATCCTATCAATTACAACTATAACTTTACGGAGGATGCGAGATCAGCTTCATGGTGCGCTGCGTTACGCTCTAAGCAGATGATTTCTCGCGCAACACAGATGATCAATGACCAATTATCGCGTTACAGCCGCCAAATTCTGCTGCCGAATTTCGGGATCACGGGACAAGAGCGGCTACAGGCAGCGCGGGTGCTGATTGTGGGGCTGGGCGGATTAGGTTCGCCAGTGGCGCTGTATTTGGCAGCAGCGGGCGTTGGGCGATTACTGCTGGCGGATGGTGACACCGTGGAGCTGTCAAATCTGCATCGGCAAATTGTGCACACCACCTCGCGCATCGGAATGCTGAAAGCGCAGTCCGCGCAGCTGGCGCTGGCAGAACAAAATCCTGAAGTAGAGCTGGTGACGATTGAGCACCGGTTAACGGCAGACAATTTGCCGCCGCTGCTGGCGGAAGTCGATGTCGTCGTGGATTGCTGCGACAACTTCGCCACCGTTTTGCGCTCAATGCAGCCTGTGTAGCGGCGCGCGCCCGTTGGTTTCTGGCGCAGTGCTGCGGCTGGAAGGACAAGTCACCGTCTTTTCTGGTCAGCCCGGCGATCCCTGTTATCGCTGCCTGTATCCTGATTCTGAGGATTTCAACGACGACACCTGCGCCACCAACGGCATTCTCGCGCCCATCGCCGGCATTATCGGCAGCACCCAAGCGGCTGAAACGCTGAAATTTTAACCGGCATCGGTACGCCGCTCATTGGGCAACTGCTGGTGCTGGATGGCTTGACGATGCGCTGGCGCAGTCTGCGTTTACGCGCTGATCCAGCGTGTCCAGTGTGCACTCAACCGCGATGATCGCTAATGAAACTCAGTCGCCTTTCCCTGTTATTTTCCGCAATCTTGCTGTTGACGCTGGCCGTCAATGGCGCATTTACGCTGTTTGTTGGAATGCGCACATCAATCTCAGCGCCGCACAAGAGCATCGGCAACGGGCGCTGATATTGGTGCAAAACCTGCGGCGGGAATCAGAACTGCTGGCGCGATTGGTCGGGCTATATGCCAATTCCGGCGAGATGCGTTTTTTGCTGGCTTATTACGACATTCTCGCTATTCGTGAAGGTGAAAAACCTGAGCCTTCTTGTGGCGATGCCATCATTTATTGGGAACAGGTGATTGCCGAAGAGGAAACGCATCATTTGTCCTTGACCGGAATACAAAAATCCTTGCGCCAGCGCATGTTCTCACTCGGTTTTCAGGCGCAGGAGCTGGCAGCACTGGATGCAGTGTTTGTGGCAACCGAAGCATTGAAAGAAGTTGAACAAATTGCGTTTGCGGCCACGCAAGGACTGTACGATCAGAAAACACAAACCTTTGTTTCTGATGGACAACCAGATCGAGAATTTGCCCGTCAATTGATTTCAAGCCGTGACTACAACCAGCGGCGGCTGCGTTTATCAGAAAGCATCGACTTTCTGCTGAAGCGCGTCGATGAACGTACCAATGCCGAATTGCAACAGGTACGCGCTCGTTTACAAGATTGGATTTTAGCGTCGATTTTGGGCTTGATCGTGATGACCGTGGTGATTTTGATCGAAATTCATGTGTTATCGCGTCATGTATTGTGGCCGGTGCGCAAATTGCGGTTGATTGCTGGACGGCTCGCGGAAGGGCAATACAACGCTCGCGTCGGGTCGCTGCGCGGCGTGGAGGAATTGACCATGCTGGGCACGATTCTGGATGACATGGCGCGAGCGATTGCCAGCGATATTAGTCGTCACGAAGCAGTGCAGCAGGAACTCGAAACCGCCCGGCAACGCGCTGAATTGGCAACCCAAGCGAAAAGTCGGTTTCTCGCCAATATGAGCCACGAAATCCGCACCCCGATGAACGCCATCATCGGCATGTTGTATTTGGCACTCGGCACTGCGTTGACGCAGCAACAACGCGACTATCTCAGCAAGGCGCAATCTGCCGCCAAATCACTGCTCGGCATCCTGAACGACATTCTCGATTTTTCCAAAGTGGAAGCTGGGCGATTGGAGCTTGATCCTGCACCATTTCAACTGGAACAGATCATCAGCGAGGCGCTGCTGCTCGTGCAGCAACACGCGCAGGAAAAACAGATCGAATTGCTGTTTGATGCGCGGGGACTGTGGGCAATTCGTCAACACGGCGATCTGTTTGGCGATGCACTGCGGCTGCGGCAGGTGTTAACCAATTTGCTCTCGAACGCGGTGAAGTTCACGAGCGCCGGACATGTGCAGTTGATTTTGGAACCGATTTGCGAATCCAGCTCAGAAGTGACCTTGCATTTCGCAGTCGAAGATACCGGCATCGGCATCAACGCCGAGCAGCTTTCACGGCTGTTTGCTGAGTTCAGCCAAGCAGACAGTTCCACCACCCGCAAATATGGCGGCACCGGTTTAGGTTTGGTGATTGCCAAACGATTGGTGGAAATGATGGGCGGAGAGCTGGCAGTGAAGAGCCAGCCCGGAAAAGGTTCCACTTTTTATTTCACGATTCGCCTGCCGCGCACGCCGAAACCGCTGGTCAGTGACGTGAACAAAACACAATTGGCACAATTGCGAGTGTTGGTCGTAGACGATTACAGCGAGGCACGAATGGCGTTAGTCGGGTTGTTGCGGCATTTGGGTATCATGCGTTTGGATGACTGCGCCAGCGGAATGCAGGCAGTGGAGCGATTAGAAATGGCGGGGCTGGCGCATGATCCTTATGACATTTTGATTCTCGATTGGATGATGCCGGGCATGGACGGATTGGGCGTATTGCGTCAACTGCGCACCCGTCAGATGGTCATTCCGCACATCTTAATTGCGTCGGCCTGTGATCCCAGCGAAATTCGTGAACAAGCGCAACCATTTAATGTGTTTGATTTTATAACTAAACCGGTGTTGCCGCAGACGTTGCGCGAATGGCTACACCGTCAGATTCACGCGCCGCAACTGCCAGTAACGGGAACGCAGCCGCAACCAGCCGCTTTGACCGGATTTCGTGTGCTGCTGGTGGAAGATAACTTGTTAAATCAACAAATTGCCTTGGAGCTCATGCAGGCGCAAGGCGTACTGGTGGATGTTGCCAATCATGGCGGTGAGGCGCTGGCACTTTTAGCGGCGCAGCCAGCGGATTATTACGCGCTGGTGTTAATGGATTTGCAGATGCCGGTGCTTGACGGCTACCAAACCACCGAGCAACTCCGCGCTGATTCTCGTTATTCCGCGTTGCCGATTGTCGCCATGACTGCACATGCACTGATTGAAGAGCGCCAGCGCGGAATGGCGCTGGGAATGCAGGCTTATTTATCAAAACCCTTTGATCCGGCTGAATTATTCGCCATTTTAGAACGCTATTGCGCTGCGCCGAAATCTAAATCCCCCCCGGCCCCCCTTTTGCAAAGGGGGGAGAACACAAGTCCTTCTTTGCAACAGGAATTGTCACCAAGCCCCTCTGTGCCAAAGTCACCAGAAAGCCCCCCTTTGGAAAAGGGGGGTTGGGGGGATTTATCAAAAGAAGACAATTGGGGAGATTTAAAAATCCCCGGACTGAATGCCGAGCAGGGTATGGCGCGTACTGGTGGTAATCTATTGTTTTATCGCGGTTTACTCGTCGGTTTTTACAACCAATTCCATGCTGCGCCAACCACGTTACGCACCTTGTTAGAACAAAAAGACTGGGAAACCGCGCATCGGTTAACGCACACCTTAAAAGGTTTGGCTGGCTCGCTGGGAATGCCGATGGTGCAGCAGGCAGCGGCAGTGTTGGAGAAAAGCATTCGAACGCATGACTTGCCAGCGGCAATGACCAACCTTGATGCACTAAATACGCAATTAATTCCATTACTTGAGCCACTTTCCGCCGTAGCAGAAATGAACGCCGCAGATGAAATGTCCACTGCGGCGACTGCCGTTACGCCTGTGGAAATGGATGAGATTAAGATGCAGCGCGAACGATTACTGAAATTGCTGGCTGAAGGTGATGCCGAAGCAATTGAATTATGGCGACAACAGTCTGCTGGGTTTGCCAGCTTCTTGCCGGTCGCCATCTTTCGCCAAGTAAAACAGGCAATTGAGCGTTTTGATTTTGATTTAGCACTGACTTTGCTTGATAACCAAAACGACGGCGAGCACTGACATGCACTTTTTCTTTCGCGTAATTCATTTGCTATTGACGCTGGCGCTTCTCGCTACATCCGCTCATGCCCAGATGCAACTGTCTGGATTTGGCACTTTTGGCGCAGCAATTTCCGATCAAAATTTTGTTTATCAACGTTTTATTGACAATGGCGGAACACTGGAGCGCGATTCATTACTCGGCATTCAATTGGATGCGTGTTTAACGCCAGCTTGGGGATTAACGCTGCAAACCAAATTAGCGCCAGCGAATGACAACGATAACAACTGGGAACCAACGCTAAGTTGGGCGTTTCTTTCATGGCGACCGAATAATGACCTATTAATTCGCGCTGGGCGCTTGCGCTTACCGTTAATGCTGCATTCCGCAAATAGCGATGTCGGAACCACGTTTACTTTTGCGCGTTTACCAATTGAAATGTATTCGCTATTACCGACCACTGATGTTAATGGCTTGTCATTCACCAAAACTTGGTTTGATGGTGCGCGTGAATGGACATTAGAAAGTTACGCTGGCACAACGCACACTGCATGGCGCTATTACTTGCGCGATGAAATGCCCCCGCTTTTTTCATCTGGTTCAATGTTTCTTGGCTATGACTTTGCAATGCTCGGTTCAGTATTGTCATTACGAGAACGGAATAATCTGTGGTCAATTGGTCTACATCGCACCAAAGCATTTTGGGATGTAGGAAATTCACCCACACAGCTTCCTTTCGTGCAACTCATTCCAAATACCGATATTGGCTATTACAAAATCGTTGATGCCATGCCCGGCCCGCCAATTCATTACGACGATTATTACGATCTTTATGTATTAAAGCTGGGGGCAAAAATTGCGCTGCCGGGCAAAATAGATTTCATTGGCGAATATGCGCGGCGAAGATTTTCTAATGCAGTCGTTGGTGCAGATACACACGCCGCTTATTTAGCATTATCAAAGCGCATTAAACACTGGACACCATACGTCTATTGGTCAGGGATTCGTTCAAGCCAACAGGCATTAGATTTAATGCTGCGCATGAATAAAAATCGTATTCCCGCCGAATTAGTTGATGCACAACAAGCCGCAGTTCTTAATGCGACACAACGCGCTGGTGCTGATTTACTCGCACCCTTTGATCAGTATTCGTTAGGAATAGGAACCGCTTATCATTTATCACCAAAAACCGTGATTAAAGCGGAATGGCTTTACACCCGCACTGGTGTGTTATCGAGCTTTGTTAACGCACCCACCGGTGAAGAAAGTGGCGGGCGCGAAATCAATGTTTTTTCGCTGTCTTACAGCCTCACTTTTTGAGGAAAAAGATGCAAATTCCGCTATTTTTGTTATTACTATTTGTGATTTTTGTTACAGGCGCTGATCCCGTCATCATCGGTCATGTTGACACACCATCCCTCGATCAAATCACCCTCCAACGGATTTATACTGGTAAAACAGTTACGATCAATGGCATTCGTGTAACACCAGTCAATCTTTCTCCCGGTAATGAATTGCGCATTGGCTTTCTGCGCAATTATTTGCAAGAGGATGAAGCGGAATATATTGGCTATTGGACGGTGCGTCGTTACATTGGCAAGGGCGCACCACCGCAAGAACTAAAAAGTTCTGATGATGTATTACAGTTCGTGATTCAAAACCTTGGTGCAATTGGTTATGTTGATGAAATGGAATTGACACCAGAAGTTAAAGTGTTGCTAAAAAAATGATGAAAATATCGCTAAAACAAACGCAAATACTGTGCGCCAGCGCGTTATCAGTATTGATGTCTGCTACAGCGGCTGCCGAAACGCAGCTTTCCGGTTTTGCAACTCTCAGCGCAGCAATTTCCGATCAAGATTTTAATTATCAACGTTATCTAAATGATGGCGGTACGTTCAATCGGGATTCGTTGCTGGGCTTGCAATTGGAAACTTCCATCTTCAACAATTGGAATCTGACACTACAAGCTAAAGGTGCGCCTTCAACGCATGATGATAATGCTTGGGAACCAACGCTAAGTTGGGCATTTATTTCGTGGCGACCAACCGATGATTGGCTATTGCGGGTGGGTAAATTGCGATTGCCATTGCTGCTGTATTCTGCGAATAGTGATGTCAGTGTTACCTTTGATTTTGCGCATTTACCACCCGAAATGTATTCGCTGTTGCCAAGCACAGATGTCAAAGGATTTGCGTTTACAAAGACTTGGTTGAATGATAACCATGAATGGACATTAGAAGGTTATCTTGGTACTGCGCATAGCGATTGGCGCTACTTTTTACGTGAGAGCGTTCCGCCAGATTTCACTGCTGGGGCGCTGTATATCGGCGTGGATATGAATATGATTGGATTAACAGCGACATTACACACTGATAAACATACTTGGCGTATCGGTGTGCATCGTGCCGAGCTAGTTTCTGATTATGGACCATTGCCAAGTGATGCGCCTTTTGTATTCATTGCGCCAAACATTGGTTATTTCAAAATCTTTGAGGAAATGCCCGGTCCGGCAGTTCCAACTGTAGATCAACTGATTATTGATGTCTTGACTTTCGGCGCAGAAATTACCTTGCCGAATGATTTCCGTTTAATTGGTGAATATGGTCGCCGCCGAATTAACAACGCCATTATGGGACCGGATACCAGCGCGGGTTATATTGCCGTATTGAAACAGATAGGACGCTGGACACCTTATGTGTATTGGGCAGGAATTCGCACTGCACCGCAGGCGCTGGGATTTTATACCGCAGTCAATCAAAATCGTGTTCCTGATTTCATTCCCGGCGCTGCGCTGATCAATGCCAGCCAGCGTACAGAGGCGGATTTGCAAGGTGCTTTTGATCAGTATTCAGTTGCACTTGGCATATCTTACCAATTGTCACCAACCAGCAAAATTAAGGCAGAATGGCAACACACCCGCACAGGCAGCGCTGCGAGCTTTATTGATCCGCCATTCACCGAAGACGGCAGTGAACGCCAAGTTAATGTATTTTCATTATCTTATAGCGTTGCATTTTAATTGATTATCCACCCAGCGCATAATCAAATACCAGTCCCAGAAATACTGTCATTCCCAAATAATTGTTATTCAAAAAGGCTTGAAAACAGGCGTTGGGTTCGCGGTGATGAATTAACCATTGTTGATAAACCGCAAATCCCAACGCCAGCACCAATCCACCAATAAACCATGCGCCGCGTCCAGCACTCAAGCCAATTCCCAGCAGCAGACTTAAAAACAGTAGTTGCAGTAAGGCAATCACCACGCGATCCCATTGTCCAAATAGAATGGCAGTTGATTTAATTCCGACTTGCACATCGTCTTCACGATCCACCATTGCGTATTGAGTGTCATAAATAAGCGCCCAGATTAACGTTGCTATGAATAGCAGCCACGCCAAATTAGGAATGCTTTCATTCACCGCCATAAATGCCATGGGAATTGCCCAGCCAAATGCTGCGCCGAGAAACAATTGCGGCACATGCGTAAAGCGTTTCATAAATGGATAAATAAAAGTTAATAATAAGGCAACGACTGATAGTGCCACTGTTTGCCAATTCAATTGCAATACCAGTACAAATGCGGTCAAACTCAGCGCAAGAAAAATAATCACTGCTTCTTGTGGCGTTACCGTGCCTTTTGCCAGCGGACGTTCTTTAGTGCGAGTGACATGAGCATCGACTTTGCGATCGGCGAAATCATTAATAGCACAGCCTGCCGAACGCATGAGCACCACGCCAATTACAAAAATCATCACGATTTGCCACGGCGGATGCCCATTGCCTGCCAGCCACAATGCCCATAACGCCGGCCACATCAATAAAAAAATACCAATTGGGCGATTAAGACGCACCAGCATTAAATAGGCAGATAGTCGTTCGCGCCATGTTGGTGGGCGGGGTTGACCGATTTTGATTTCAGGAAAAGTCATGGTGTTTGTCTTTTTAAAAATAATTGATAGTCAATGCTTAAAGCATCAAAACACGCGGACTAATTGTGAAAAAGGTCAGCGTGGGTTCCGGTGCGCTCGAAACGGACGGAATCACCATCGAGGTAATAAATCAGTATCCAATCGGCTTCAAGATGAAGATCGCGGCTCGGTTGCCAGCCACCCTTGAGCGGGTGATCGCCTAACTCACGCGGGAGTGGCTGGTCAGTCAAAAGCAGATTAATAACTTCGCGCAGTTTGCGCAGTTCTTTACCGCGTTTCTCAATGCGTTTGACATCGCGCTTAAACTGGCTGGTGTAACTTGCGGTGCGCATTAAATGCCTAATTGTTCAAATAAATCAGATGCGCTGGACGCCTGAAACACCTCATCACCCCGCCGCGCTTTTAAAATGGTCTCGGCAGTGAGCGCATTAGGTGTTTCGCTGTCAGCAATGTACAGGCGCATCAATTCGCAGATGATTTGAGCAGGAGGACGTTGGTGATTTGCCGCTACCGCCATGAATTGATCGCGTAACGCCACCTCCATTTTGATCGACATCTGAACTTCTTTTGTCATTAGAATTCCTCCGTAGTTAGATTGATTTTTTATTGTCAATCAACATTGTTCCAGTGTATTCACACCTGCCCATAACCTTCGTGCTGTCCCAGCCAGCGGGCTAATAATGGCGCAGCGTATTCAGGATGACGCATTAAAATCAGGTCGGCAGCTTGCTGCGCTGGTGCAACAAATTGTTGATCGCGCAGCGGATCGGCAAGGCGAAATTGAATTGCGCCAGCTTGCCGCGTTCCCAATACTTCACCCGCGCCGCGCAGTGCCAAATCGCGTTCGGCAATTTCAAAGCCATCGGTGGTGGCGCGAATAATACTCAAGCGTTCATACGTCAATGCCGACAGCGGCGCGTGATACAGCAACACGCAATGACTCACGACTGCGCCGCGCCCGACGCGCCCGCGTAATTGATGCAATTGCGACAAACCCAATCTTTCGGGATTTTCGATAATCATCAGGCTGGCGTTGGGCACATCGACGCCGACTTCAATCACCGTCGTTGCGACCAGCAAACTCACTGCGCCGCTGGTGAATTCCGCCATTACCGTGTCACGTTCGCTGCCTTTCATGCGCCCGTGCACCAAACCGACCGTCACTTCTGGCAACGCAGCCCGCAATTGCTGCGCAGTTTCTTCAGCAGCCTGACATTCCAGCACCTCGGATTCGTCAATCAATGTGCACACCCAATAGGCTTGTCGCCCTTGCTGGCAAGCATGACGCACCCGTTCAATCACTTCATCGCGCCGTTCATCCGACACTGCGACGGTGACAATCGGCGTCCGTCCCGGCGGCAGCGCGTCGATCACCGATAGATCGAGATCGGCATACATCGTCATCGCCAGCGAGCGCGGAATCGGTGTTGCCGTCATCATCAACTGGTGTGGCGCACCACCTGCGCTGCCGCCTTTACTGCGCAATTTCAACCGCTGCGCCACGCCAAACCGATGTTGTTCGTCGATGATAACCAACCCCAGGCGATGAAAAATCACCGCGTCCTGAAATAGCGCGTGAGTGCCGACGATCAACTGCGCTGCGCCCGACGCGATGGCTTCCAACAACTGCGCCCGTTCCTTGCCTTTATGTCGTCCGGCTAACCACAGCGGCGCGATGCCTTGCGGCGTTAACCACGCGCCGAGACTGCGATGATGCTGTTCTGATAGCAATTCGGTTGGAGCCATCAGCGCGACCTGATACCCGGCTTCAATCGCTTGCGCGGCAGCGAGCGCGGCAACCACGGTTTTTCCTGCGCCAACGTCGCCTTGCAACAACCGCTGCATCGGACGTTCCTGTTGTAAATCGGCGCTGATTTCCGTCAACACGCGCTCTTGTGCGGCAGTCAATTGGAACGGCAGCGCGGCGCGTAATGGTTGGCACAAACTGCCGTCGCCGCGCAATGGCGGTGCGAGCTGCGCCCGCTGCGTCAGCCGCAATTGCCGCAAACTGACTTGATGTGCCGTCAATTCTTCAAATGCCAGCCGCAAAAACACCGGATGACGGCGTTCGGTCAAATCGCTCAACGACGTTCCCAGAGGCGGACGATGCAGATAATGCAGCGCCTCAACCAAACTCGGCAGCGCCAGCGGTGTGAGAATTTCTGCGGGCAGATATTCCGCTGGCGGCAGCCGCGCCAGCCACGCCAACGCTTGATCCATGAGGCTGTGCCACGTCGGTTGTTGCAGTCCTTCGGTCGAGGGATAAATCGGAATCAATTGCGGTGCATGATCGGTCGCAGTCGGCAACGCGCTGTGTTGCAAATGATATTCGGGGTGAATCATCTCCAACGTGTGATAACCCTGCCGGACTTCGCCATAACAGCGCACCCGCACGCCCGTTCTGAACATGGCGACCTGTTGCGATGAAAAATGAAAAAAGCGCAGCAGCAGGTTGTGGCGCGTTCCGTCACTGAGCGCGACTTTCAAGGTGCGGCGCTGATCGCCAGTCACTTTGGTTTCCACGACAACGCCTTCGGTCAGTGCCTCCATGCCCGCTTCCAGCAATACAAATGGCAACAGGCGACTGCGATCCTGATAACGCAGCGGCAGATGAAACAGCAAATCCTGCACCGTGTGAATGTCCAGCCGTGCCAGTAGCACTGCAAGACGCGGTCCGACGCCCTTGAGTTGGGTCACGGGCAACGCGGCGAGTGAATCGGCAACAACCGTGCGTGTGCTCATTGGAAAATCGCAGACCGATACAAACGCATCACCGCCGAGCACGAATGGCTTGCGCCAATTGATGAATGGTCATGGCGTAATAGACGCTGTGGTTATAGCGACTGATAACGTAGAAATTGGTCAAACCTAGCCAGTATTCGTAACCGCCTTTCGCATCCAATTCCAGCAAGCTGACTTGCGTGACGCCGCCGAGCGATTGCGCGGGCGTGATGCCGTATTTGGCGAGTTCACTCAGGCGATAACGGGTATCAAAACCGGTTTTCAAACTGCCGGCACGAAACTCCGGCGCGACGTTGGCGCGGACTGCAACCGGTTCTCCAGCCCGCCAGCCGTTACCTTTGAAATAGTTGGCAACACCGCCAATGGCGTCGCTGGGATTCCACAAATCACGATGCCCATCGCCAGTGAAATCAACCGCGTAGCGGTGAAAACTGGACGGCATAAATTGCCCGAGTCCCATCGCGCCGGCAAAAGAACCTCGCGGCTGCGTCGGATCAAGGCGTTCGTTGCGGGTCATCACGAGAAAATCTGCAAGTTCGTCATTGAAATAAGCGGCGCGGCGTGGATACGCGAACGCCAGCGTCGTGAGCGCGTCGAGAATTCGGGTTTTGCCGACGAAACCGCCGAAATGGGTTTCGACGCCGATGATGGCGACCACGTATTCCGCTGGCACACGGTAACGCGATTCAGCACGAGAGAGCGCAGCAGCGTTGCGTTGCCAAAATGCCGCGCCTTTGTTGATGGTGTCATCGGTAAGAAATTTGGCGCGGTAGCGTGTCCAAGCCCCGTTCGGACCCGTGCTTTTTTTCGGCGCCTGATGATTCATCAGATTGATGATTGATTGCTGGCGCTTGGCGCGAGAGAGAATGGCAGCAGTTTCGGCTGGGCGAAAACCGTGCTGTTGACGCATTCGTTGGATGAATTGATCAACGCCAGCGGTATTGGCAAAGTCGCCGCTGACCGTCACATCGGACGGCAGCGGCTCCTCTTTTAATGGTCGTGAGCTACAGCCCGCGATGAAAAGGACACACAGCGTGGCAGCGAAAAAGAGCGGTTGGCGCATGATTAAACATTCAATGCAGCGAATCAATTTGCACGATATTACCTTGATTGCCGGAAAACCTCACCATTCGAGGCGAAACTAGATCGGCGAGTTGTTGTGAATTACTTTTCAGTAAAACGACTGGATGCAATGTAGACCTGTGCTTCACTTGAACTTGGATTGTGCTCATAGTCTTTACTTAATCGACGTGATCGTCCAAGCCAAGCAAATTTTCTTTCAACAACCCAACGGTGAGGTAACACATGGAAACCTTTAACCCATTTTTTCTTATTAACAATTTCAAGCGTACAGTTAAATTTAAACGAAACCCAGTTAAACAACTCATCAACTGCGTATTATAATCGTTCAGCAATTTTTTGTAGTGGCGTTCCAGCATAAACGGTATAAGCAGCTAATTCTCCGCGTACAATAGAACCTGCACCAATCACACAACCGCGCCTTAAAAACGCGCCATCAAGTAACACACAATTTGCACCAATCCAAACATCATCTTCAATTAAAATTCCGCCTTTACTGGGTAAAAATCCTTGTTCACGAATGAGCTGTTGGCGATTGGAGTATGCGTGATTTACTGGGGCAAAAGTACAGTTAGCGGCTATTGCAACATGATTGCCAATTTGAATGCCGTTACCTACATAAAAAACACATCCTGAATTGATAAAAACATATTCTCCTACAATGAGATTGCCACTGCCTCCTGCGGGTTTAATTTTAACAAAACTATCAATATTACTATAAGCACCAATAATAATTTTGCTGCCGCGTACTGAATCTTCAATATCGCTAAGTGGCGAAATACGAGCAGTAGGATCAATGTCAATCATGCTATTGTTCCAAACATTGCGCCAGTGACAATTGCCAGTCCGGTATCATTAAACCAAAAGTTTCTTGAAACTTCCTGTTATCCAATACCGAATAACGCGGACGTTGGGCAGGTGTTGGGTAATCACTTGACGGAATGGCAATTAAGTTTGTTTCCAATCCACTCATCTCTAAAATAGCACGAGCGAATCCATACCAACTGACTTCCCCTGCTCCACTAAGATGATAAATTCCGCCAATTTGTTCTAAATTCAATTCACCACGCAATACCCGATACAACACTAATGCCGTTATTTCCGCCAACATTCGGCTCCATGTTGGCGCACCGATTTGATCGTTCACCACTCGCAATTCATCGCGTTCTCGAAATAATCGCAACATTGTCAATAGAAAATTTGCGCCATAACGTCCATAAACCCAACTGGTACGAAAAATTAAAGCGTTAGCACCAGAATTGAGCAGCGCCAATTCGCCGTTCAATTTGGTTGCGCCATAAACATTAAGCGGATTTGGTGCATCGTTTTCAGTATAGGGTCGATTAATGTTGCCAGAAAAAACAAAATCAGTTGAATAGTGAATAATTGGCGTATTACGCTCCGCCAGTAATTTTCCCAATTCGCCCACTGCATCTGCATTGATTCGCTGTGCGGTATTGCGATCATTTTCTGCTTTATCCACAGCCGTATAAGCAGCAGCATTGACTACCGCATCTGGTTGGGTTTCATTTATCAATTGCGCTAGTGCTTGAGTGTCCATTAAATCAATTCGCGAACCGTGTTTACCTTCTAATGAAGAGGCAATCACAATTCCCAATCCTGCGAGCGTTCGGCGCAGTTCCCAGCCGACTTGACCGCTGGAGCCAATGAGTAAAATACGCGGCTGATCAGTCATTGATATTTCCAATAGCTAGTTGAATTGATTTTACTCTTCTAAAAGAATACTGTTGAGCAAATTAAGTTCATTCGATGCTGCAATATAACGATCATCAAAAATTTGTTCAAAGCGAGCAGGGTCTTGTATTCCAGCAACAGCCGCGTAAGGAATTCCCGCATAGCGCGGAATCACCGGCATCACTTCGCGCTGCACCGATAAACAACGTCCCAACGCATCGCGCCACAGTGATTCGTCACCTAATGCGGGAATTTGACCATTAGATGGCTGAAAAAAACGTGGATAATCAACTGGAACTGCCAGCCAAGTTGCATCGGATGACAATGTTTTAACAGTAGAAAATTCGCAACCAACGTCACCCTGTTCCTGTTTCAGAATACGATGCAGCTCCTCTGCTGCCGTCCGCAAATTGCGCGGCAATTTTTGATCTTTATGAATTCGCCATAATTGGTTTAATAAAGTTTCTATTTGTTCGCTGACTGCTGTTATCCACATTTCAAAACTAAAACGTTCAGTTTTATCAACTTCTTTCCATTGTTCAAGCCAAAATGGTCCAACGCAATACTGATTTTCGTGTAACACACAAGCGGGCGAATCAGTAGGATTTAATAGCAGTGGTGCATGATCGGCACTGGCGCTAATTGAAAACTGTTCTAAATCACTAGGTCGCACAACACTACGTAATTCCTGTTTACGACCAGTCGCTTCTAGTGAAAAATTACTGAAGAGATTTGTTACGGCAAGTTGTGCTGCTTTAATCAAACTTTTCTGATCAACATGAGCATGTTTATCGCTCATCAATACCGCACTTTCACTCAAAAAAATGCGCACCTGTGTACTCATTAATGTCAGCATATCTTCGCTACCAACATTCCCCACTGGCACAACTGCCAGTCGTTGTTTATCTAATCCAGCATCGCCAGTAATACGGGTATGAATGGTGGCACGTAATAGCACAATAAATGTCAGTAAGTCGCTAATTTGACGTAACCATTGGCGCAGTTCTGGCTTCGTTTCCTGTGGCAAAAAATCCTGCAACAGCAAAACTAAATGCCGATTTTTAGTATCGCCATCGATCGCTTCTTGTCCATCATCAGCGGTGTAATTCTGACCGCGCCCGCGATAAATCAGTTGCGCCACTTCCATTAACGCTGATTCAATACCAAAGCGCGGCATCAGCGCAATAATCCAATCGGTTTTAGGAAATGAAATTCCACGGGCACCACTGGAAGTCATTAAAAAAACTTTAATTTTATCGCGCTGTGGTTTCTCAATTAACGCTTTGCGTTTGGCTGCGGAAACACTGGAATCAATAATAGCAATTTGATTTTTTTGTAATGCCGCAGCACCAGTGATTAACATATCTTCTACAAGCCGTAAGAATGCTTTATCTTGAGCAAAAAAGATAATCTGATTTGCATTTGCCGCCAGCGCTGCTTCAATTTCATGTAATATATTATCAATTAATACTTTATTTTGTTGTTCTGAAATAGCGTGGCGAATACCTTTTTGTTGCGCTTCAAAAGGAATCACATCAAGTCGCACCCGATAATCAATCGTTAATTGAGTCGCTGGATAGCTATTCGTCATCACATGTAGCACTGATCGTGCTGCACCCGCAAATCGGGTTTTTTCAGTGACTGTTAACCGAAACGGACGTTTTTGACCGCTCTGCGTCACTAGAATTTTACTAGGAGCACGCTCGCTGCTACTAAGATAGCGATCTAAAACAATTTCATTACCCAATGACGCATCCGACACAATTAGTGCCACCCGAAAATACGGGGCATCTTTAAATGGTCGAATAAACTGTTCATTTAACCATCGTGCCAACGCATCAATAACCAGAACACCTGCTGGATCGCCAGTTAATTCATCGACCATAACAACGATAATTGGGATACGCGCCGCAAATTCGCGCCGTTCTCGCAAACCGGGGCGCGTATTTACCTGATGTTGAAATAGGTTAGTCAGTCCATCTACTGTGCTTTTACTTTCTCCCAATTCTCGATAGCTTTGAATTGCCGCAGTCAATACAAGTTGCGTTACAGTTGGATTCTCTTCAAGTAATGCGCGACTGGTTTTTGCCAGCACTTTTAATACGCCTGGTAAAGGATGATCAGTTATTCGTGCTTGCTGCTTTGTTTCCTGATTTCTATTGGTACGCGAACCAGTTTGTGTGCGCTCAACTTCTTCTTTTAATTCAGGAGTTAAAATTAAAATACTGCTGTCAGGATGTTGCAAATCTACGATGCCATCAGCAACCACTGCCCCATCAATTCTGCACGCTAATTTCAATCCGGCGTTGACTTGTGCGTCATGCCAAGGTTGCGCCGAGCTAATGAGTTTAGAATTGGTGGTAACAGTCAGAATGCCTGTGAGTGTGTTATTTTTCCGAGCTAATCCAGAGGTAACATCATCGTTAATAATGACACGGGGACTAACATATAAAAACAAAAAACCGTCCGTTAATTTGCGCAAATAACGCGTAACGGCAGTAGTTTTACCAATACCCGGATTGCCTTCCAAACCCAACACAGTCAACTTGCCTAATTCGGCGGCATTTAAGCCAGCGATCACTGCTGAAGCGTGAAGATCACGCAATGGAATCGGCTCGCCAATAACAAGATTTTCTGGTAATGCTGCGGCAAGCGCAGTTCTAGCATCCTGTTTAAAAAACGCAGTAAGAGCATCGTTAGAATCAATTAAATTTTGTGTATCATCCCAATTCAACGCAGTCATTGGATGACAAAAATCACTGAGCATTTCAGTAAATGACAATGCAACAGATTCATTCGGTAATGGCAAATCTTCTAATTGACGCAATTGCTCGCGCATGTTTTTAGGGAGTGCTTTACGAATGTGTTTAAACACGCCAGCGATATAGTCTTCCGTCACTTCAGCAACATCAGAACGTTTTTCCATCTTTCGATATGCTTCACCTAAGGTTGCCATCAAGGCACAACGCGGATCAGGTATATCATTTCTAAAGAACTGCGCCGATAAACTTTCAAATCCATTTTGTGTAATTGCAAATGCCCGCGCATTACAGGGTTGTTTAATCAATTCGTGTCGATCAAGTAATTTCAGTGTTTTATCAATATAAGATGCTGCTTGGCAAAGTTTAAACAACGGTTTATCACGCGCAGTAAAAGCGTGCAGATGTTCTTTAAGTTGCGGTGAAAAAGCAAACCCTTCTCCGTCTACCTCAGCACAAATTTGTGAAAACACACTGCGCGAATCAATGAAACGAGCATAACGTCTTAATTCGGCAAGATGTGGTGTCGGTTGGCTGTAATCGGCACTGTCGCGGAAAGCATTTAATGAAAATTCTAAACACAATAATTCATGTGGACAATTATTATCATCTGGTATTAACCAAAGCAGAAAGTCTGCTCGCGCAGAATAACCTTTTCCAAGAAATGATCGGTCAGGTGTGCCAGTTATTCCAAAAGTAGCCCAGAATTCAGTAATTGATTCTGCACCTTCGCGTTCATAGTGGCTTTGATCTCGCGGCAATTGCAATGGACACCACAGCGCCTGAATACGGTAATTAGCAAGATCATGTCCTTTGCTATTCCGTTCGAGATTACGTAGATATTCACGCATTGCGGTTTGCCCTAATCCCAAGCCAATTTGGAATAGGTGGCGAGCGGTGGTTTTGGTATATGCTTTAAGGTTAGGATCAACTTCTTTTAATTCTTGTGCTAACGCTGCATAAACATCGCCAGTATCGAACTTTTTCCATTCTTCCAATCCCTGCATTTCAGTCCACTGCAATCGACTATCCAGCAGTGACACCAATACCCCGCGCTTAACAGCGATCTCAAAAACTTGACCCCATAACGAAAAGTACTGAGATGGTTGTAACATGATTAGCTATTCCGATGTAGTACATCGCTGACCCTAGTTAATACCGCCGGCAGTGACAATTCAATTCCACCGGTGTTTTTTGTTTTAGGTATCACTTGAATCTCACCTGCACCACCAATGTTCGCTGGTTGAACCCAACTAAAGGGATCGAGTACAGGCTTATTTTGATTGTTTTCCGGTTTTTTTTCAGTCTCCAAAAAATGCAATCCACGCAACACTGCAAGCAATGATTCACGGACACCGCCTGAATCAGTTAATAAATTAGCACGAGCACGTTCACGCCATTCGATGTTATTACCAGTTTGTTCTGTGTCAAAAAAATAAGTACAAAATCCTGATTGTGGGCGTTCAGTGTTGTCACCAACAATTGTTAACGTAGCGAAAGTCAATACTGGAATCAACTGTTTAACCAATTCTCCGGGCAAAATAGCGGCATGGTGATGATCGGACAAATGCGTGGTATGAAATGCAGATTCATTGTTATGACGCGAGCGCAAACGGATTGCAGTAAATACATCACGGCGCAGCATATAAAGATTTACTGTTGAGAAATGTGTTGCAATTTCATCAACAAAGCGCGTTTGCGTATGCGGTGAGTGACGCGGCGAAGAACGATTAATGCGACGGTTGCTGTAGTGATTAGAAATTAAAATAATGTGTTCATAACCCAAACGATGTAACCGCGCTACTTCTTCAAAAATCAATTGCGGATTTTCAAACGCATCTTGATCGGGTACAACCTGTGATTGCATTTTTTCAAAGCGCAACCGATAACCAGTTAGCGGCGCAGTGACCGCATCAGCAAGATAAGTTTTTGCGCGAAATATAAATCCATCAGCATCTGGTATTTTTAAATTGACATCGCAAGGTCGAGTGGCATAAATCACCACAGCAATTTTGGGAATCGTTGGTGTCGCACTAAATAACAATGGGAATGCAGCAGAAAGAGCAAAGGCAGTACCTAGTTTTTGATAACTACTTGAGTTAGTTGTCACCATGCCTTGCATTCGCACTGGCAAATCTTGCATTAACGCCGCTTCAATTGCTTGCGCCGCAGCATAAATTAAATGATCACCTGCTGTTTTGTGAGCATTTTCACCCTGTATTTGAAACCGTAACATCAATGCTGGCAGTGGTTGTTCACGTCCTATAGTGAATCGTTTAGCGACCACTTGCAAAGCTGTATAAACTAATACTGTCAATGCGCTAATTGCAGCAGCGCGGTATTGACAGCGATCTTCATCTGAATAATTGGGATGATTTTTTTGGTTAAAAAACGCTGAATCATATAAAATTTTTACTCCCGCACCCATTAACCATGTTGAATCAATTTCAACGCCAGACGGTTGCCAAATAATGTTCAGTAATTGATCAGGAACTTCGCGCTGAGTTTGTAAAGTAGTTACAGCATCATTTTGGCTCATCAGCGTTCGTTCGTGCAGTGTGGTATGTACTCGTATCGAAAACAACGAATCAAGCACTTCGCTGGGATTTTTGGCAATCTGAACATGCTTAAGCCATTCAGTTATTTCGTGCTGATCACCATTCACTTTGACTAAAGGATCAAGCACCTTGCCGCGCCAGCGTTCTAGTGCTGCCCAATTAATAATGCTTTGCTGTACCACCAAATGGAGATCACTCACATCATTTTGACTATCGGCAATCACATTGGGAGAGCTTTTTGCTAATGTTCCCAGTGCCTGACTTAACTTTTTGACATTGTTACTCCAGCCTTTCAATTGTTCAATTAATTGCAGCACACCAGTACGACCATTATCTTTAAGGTATATGGCTAGTTTTTCTGCTTCCGTCTGCAATTGCTCTGGCGTTGGTTTTTGTGGAATTTTTGGATTAAGTACTAACCACAGAAATGCGACCTGCGTGATTTTGCGTACTGGCGATTGCGCGTAATCGGTTCGTTCCAATGTTTCGCGTAATCGGTTTAATCGACTTTCAAATGCGGGTTGCAACCCATCTTGTGGATTCTTACCATTCACACGAAAGCGATAACTGACTTCGCGTACAGTCGCTGCTGGATCGGTTTTGCGCGATTCAAAAATTTGCGCTTTCCATTCCGCCCACACTGGCAAACAATCATAAAATCCTTTTTTTACTAATTCATCAAACGCAGAAAAATCTGCCGCTTCACCATAATCATGTGACAAATTAAAACGCCATACCTGTTCGGTTTCAGGTTTACCGTAAAGCCGAAATAGGGTAATGATCCGATGCACATAATCTACAAATGCCTTGCTATTATCATCATTCAGTTTTCTAGCACGTCTAGCAAGATTGCGCATAATGGCAAAACTAACACTTAACCGTACTCGTGATTGCGCATGATCTTCTAAAAAATTCAGAAAGCGCGTGACTTGGCTATCTATTTGATTCGCTTCTTGCTCTAAGCCAGCTATTAGTTTTTCTCGCTGCCGTTCATCAAATTCATCGTCGCGTTGTTCTAACGCATCAGCAATTGTTTTTGCTAACTGCTTCGATAAATTTTCAGTCTGTATTTCTTCAGTTGCCGAAAACACTCGCGCCAGACAATTCGGGTTTCCAGTGTGCCCAGCTTTAGCGAAAGTAATCGGCACTAATTTTGCCGATAGCGGGCGATAGAAATCTTTTAAATCTACTGCTTTTCCTAACGCGGCAAGCGCTGCTTTTGGATTGCTGACCAATAATTGATCTGCATTTAAATTAAATCGATCGAGTTGATCGTCAATGCGATTTTTCAGTTGCTGAATTGCCCGCGCCAATCCACCAAAATCATCTTGAAAAATCTTCCCACCCATTTTTGCATTGGAATTTCTGCCAGGCTTTATCAGATCGCGTAGAAAACCACTGTTATCTGTTTGACGAAAAGCATCGCGCAAATGTTTATCTGCCATTAAGCGCCGCATCACTCCACAGACATTGATATTCAATCGATTGTTTTCAGGTACAAAAGATAATACTGGCAATGAAGCATCTTGATGATTGTGCTCAGTTTGTTCGGGAAATGCAGCAGCGAGGAGAGAAACGAGCTTAACGAGATCAACAGAAGGAATTTGAGCGTTGGCAATGATTGATGCCCCGCTTTGTTGTGTCAATGCTGACATAAAACATGACCTTTTTATAGATTGGTAAATAAGACCATTCAATCTGGCAAACGCGCCAAATGAATCTCTTTTAAGTACGCAGCGTCTCGATCTTTTGCTGATAGTTCCGGGGTTCCATGCAACGGCCAATCAATTCCAATTTCTGGATCATCCCAGCGAATACTCAATTCGTATTCTGGGCTATAATAGGTGGTGTTTTTATACGTGAATAGTGCATGATCACCCGTGACTAAAAACCCATGCGCAAAGCCCGCTGGAATCCAAAATTGACGTTTATTTTCACCGGATAAGGTGACGCCAACCCAATGACCAAAGGTTGCTGAACTGCGACGAATATCCACCGCAACATCAAAAACTTCTCCGGCAAGCACCTGAATCAATTTGCCCTGAGCATTCGGATGTTGCACATGCAGCCCACGCAAAACACCTTTGCATGAAAACGATTGATTGTCTTGCACAAATGTCGCGGGAATCCCTAGTTCAGTGTAACGATTAACGCGATAAGTTTCTAAAAAATAACCACGCTCATCGCCCCAAACTTTTGGTTCAATAATCAGTACACCTGAAATTGCAGTTTCAATAACGTTCATTACCATTCCCGTTGCAACAAGCTCAGTAGATATTCACCATAACCGCTCTTTTTTAATTCTTCGCCGAGAGCTGTTAGTTGGGCATCATCAATCCAGCCGTTAAAATAGGCAATCTCTTCGGGGCAGCAGATTTTTAAGCCTTGCCGCGTTTCAATCATTTCAATAAACTGCCCTGCTTGCATTAACGATTGATGCGTACCGGTATCTAACCATGCCGTGCCACGTCCAATACGTATTAGTGATAATTCACCAGCACGCAAATAACAGTTATTTAAATCGGTGATTTCTAATTCTCCACGCGCTGAAGGTTTAAGTGTTGCTGCTAATTCACAAACCTGTTCGTCATAAAAATACAAGCCAGTGACCGCCCAATTCGATTTTGGCGCAGTGGGTTTTTCTTCCAAACTAAGTACCCGCCCATCTGCTGTAAATTCAGCGACGCCATAGCGTTCAGGATCGGCGACGTGATAACCAAATACCGTTGCTCCCTGTAGCTGTACATTCGCGGTTTTTAGTTGCCTCACTAAACCATGACCATAAAATATGTTGTCGCCAAGAATTAAACAAGAAGGTGCACCATCAATAAATTCTCGCCCAATTAAAAAGGCTTGCGCTAATCCATTTGGATGTGGCTGTTCGGCGTATTCAAGCGTTAATCCCCATTGTGATCCGTCGCCAAGCAAAGAGTAAAACATCGGCAAATCTTGTGGTGTGGAGATAATTAAAATCTCGCGTATTCCTGCCAGCATCAACGTTGCTAGAGGGTAATAAATCATTGGCTTATCGTAGATTGGTAATAATTGTTTGCTAATGGTACGAGTTAATGGATATAACCGAGTTCCCGATCCACCAGCTAAAATAATGCCTTTGCGTTGCATGTTAGTTCTCCATACCTAAACGTTCACCGCGATAACTGCCATCCATAACCCGCGCACACCAATCAGGATGCTCTAAATACCAAATCACTGTGCGCCGCATTCCCGATTCAAAGGTTTCTATTGGTTGCCAACCTAATTCTCTTTTAAGTTTACTAGCGTCAATTGCGTAACGACGGTCGTGACCAGGGCGGTCAATAACAAACTTTTTAAGTTGCACATGCGGACGACGTGGTGAATTAGGCAATAATTCATCGAGCAATGCGCACAAAGTATCAACTACTTCTAAATTAGTGCGTTCGCTATTGCCGCCGACATTGTATACCTCGCCGGGAACACCTGCTTCCAATACCCGCCAAATTGCTCGGCAATGGTCGAGCACAAATAACCAATCGCGGACGTTACCGCCATCACCATAAATTGGCAGTGGTTCGCCGCGCTGCGCTTTTAAAATCATTAACGGAATGAGTTTTTCAGGGAATTGATAAGGGCCATAATTATTTGAGCAATTGGTAGTTAATACCGGCAAGCCATAAGTATGAAACCATGCTCGAACCAAATGATCAGAAGCAGCCTTACTAGCGGAATATGGTGAATTTGGCGCATAAGGCGTTAATTCAGTAAATAACCCAGTTGCGCCAAGCGAGCCGTAAACTTCATCAGTGGAAATGTGTAAAAAACGAAATTTTTTCTGGTTCGCAGAATTGAGTTTTATCCAATATGCACGAGCGCAGTCAAGCAAATTAAAAGTGCCCAACATGTTAGTATTAACAAATGCTGCTGGACCATCAATTGAACGATCCACATGACTTTCGGCAGCAAAATTAACGATGGCGTCAACGGCGTACTCAGTTAATAATTCCTTTACCAATACTGCATTATTGATGTCACCACGAATAAAGAGATGACGCGGATTGCCGTTTAGTGCAGCAAGCGTATCCAAGTTTCCGGCGTAGGTCAGTACATCAAGATTGATCACACGGACATCTGGTTGTTCCAACACGAAATGTGTAAAATTTCCACCGATAAAACCTGCGCCGCCAGTAATAAGAATGGTGTGCATGATATGCCTCGCCGGTTGATTTAGGGGTTGTTAATAGTGCCATAATTGCGCTAGGATTGTAAAATCTATCTATTTTCTGAGTCGATAGTGATGCTTCACAGTCGAAAGATCGGTACAGTTGAAAAAATTGTTACTCGGAATTAGTATGATTGCTGCATACTGAATTTAAATTATTCGAATGTTTAAATGATATTTCAGTTTGATGTCACCGATTATATGTGATGACATTGTCATAATAAAATGGTATATGATTCGCTGTTACTGACTGGCAACAGGAGTGATTTTCTAGCAATTGTGTAATTCATAATTTTTAAGCCGGTATTGAAATTGATGCGCAGTGCCACAAAATCTGCAGTGCTTTACACGTTTCAGCGTTACCTTTAAAGTTAAGAGGAACTAAAAATAGTTCCTTAGTCATTAAATAACTTGCGTTATCCTTGCATTTATACGCATGTGTGCGCAAATTTTTAGGAGCAAAATGTATGGCGATTAGTTTACAGAAAGGTGGTAACGTCAGTTTAACCAAAACTGACCCGGGTTTAATCAATGCACTCATCGGTTTAGGTTGGGATGCGCGTTCCACTGACGGCGCAGCATTTGACCTTGATGCTAGTGTGTTTCTTGTCGGCGATAGTGGCAAGGTGCTGTCAGATGCGCATTTTGTATTTTACAACCAGAAAACTTCACCTGATAGCGCAGTAATTCATTCCGGTGATAACCTCACTGGTGAGGGCGGTGGTGATGATGAAACCGTGTCAATTAATTTGCCGGGTGTAGAAGCAGCTATTCAGCGTGTGGTGTTTGCTGTCACCATTCACGATGCAGAAACCCGTAATCAGAATTTCGGTATGGTACGCAATGCATTCATGCGGGTATTGAATAAAGACAGCAATACCGAATTGGCGCGATTCGATTTATCAGAAGACTATTCTACTGAAACCGCGATGATTTTCGGTGAAGTTTATCGTAATGGTGCTGAATGGAAGTTCAAGGCAGTTGGTCAGGGGTTTGCCGGTGGTTTGAATGCACTGGCGAAGGATCACGGCGTTAATCTCGGCTAATACGGAGCCAGTGCATCATGCCCATCTTCACTGTCACTGGCGAAATCGATCCTTTTTTACATGTTCATCTGCGCAAAAATGAGCGGATTTTCTGCGAATCAGGCGCGATGGTGATGATGGAGATGGGTTTACATGTTAAAGGGAAGATGCGCGGTGGTTTAGGTCGTGCGTTGTTACGGCGTATGGCGAATGAAGAATCTTTTTTTCAACAAGAAATTGAAGCAGTCAATAGTGATGGCGATTGTTTATTATCGCCAGCATTGCCTGGCTCCATTCAAATACTTGACGTTGATTCAAACTGTGCTTATACGCTTTCAGATGGTAGTTTTGTTGCTGCAGAATCGACCGTTGAATTGCATTCTCGTTTAAATTCACTAGGCGGGAGTTTATTCGGCGGCACTGGCGGTTTTATCATTATGGAAGCTCGCGGACGCGGCAAATTAGCGGTTTCTGGTTTTGGCTCACTTTTTGTGCTTGATGTTACACCAGGGCAGGATGTTGTTATTGATAATAATCACGCCGTTGCATGGTCATCCAATTTGCACTACGAAATTGGAATGCCGCAAAGTGGCGGCGGGTTTTTAAGTGGCTTAGTTAATTCCGTCACCTCCGGTGAAGGTTTAGTCATCCGCTTCAGCGGGCAGGGCAAAGTAGTTATTTGCTCGCGCAATCGCGCTCTATTTCAAACGCAAACTGCATCAAGCAGTTCCAGTTAATTCACACCACACAGAGGCATTTTAATCATGGCGATTAGTCTTCAGAAAGGTCAGAAAATTTCGCTAGAGAAAGAAGCTGGCGCAGGTTTAACCAGAATTATTATGGGTTTAGGCTGGGATGCCGCCAAAGGCAAAAGTGGCGTTCTTGGCAAGTTATTCGGTGGCGGCGGTGATGACAGTATTGATTTAGATGCGTCCTGCTTGTTATTCGATAATGGTGGTAATCTGATTGATGTTGTCTGGTTCCGGCAATTGCGCAGTCAAGATGGAAGTATTCAGCATTCCGGCGACAATCGTACTGGTGATGGCGATGGTGACGATGAACAGATTCAGGTTAATCTTGCTGCAATACCCGCGACTGTAAAAAACCTTGTATTCACTGTGAATAACTTTACTGGTCAGGATTTCTCTAAAGTTGAGAATGCGTATTGTCGCATTATCAATGGCGCAAATAATAGCGAAATTGCCCGTTATGATTTGAGCTGTCAAGGTGGTCACACGGCAATGGTTATGGCGAAAGTTTATCGGCATAACAATGAGTGGAAAATGCACGCTATTGGCGATATTGGTCATGGGCGTACCGCTGGCGATTTATTGCCACAAATTACGCCACTGCTGTAATTGTATATCAATAATCCCGCCTTAACCGGCGGGTATTGTTGTGATGTATTTGGAATCTAATCGTTAATTAACTTGCAGCTTTTAGCTATGTCTGAGATAGCAAAAACCACTCAATGTTCTATCAACGCAGTGTCACAAAAACTAAAACAAGGATTGGATAAAAAATTGCAAAGTGGCGGGCAACAAGACGCAATTAAATTATTAGAAGAAGCCTATCAGTGTGCACGACCACCATCTCAACTCCCACCACCTTGGCCACAAATTACAGCGTACCGACTTGCACATTTACTCATGCGTTCTGGTTGCAAAACAGATTGGCATAAAATTGATTGCTTATTAGAAGAAGCGAGCAGTGGCAACAGTATTTTAGGCGCGATGCCTTTAATTTATCGTTTGGTGTCATTGCAGAAATGTCATGCGCCACCCGAAAAATTAGAGGATGTTTATGAATCCGCAGTGAAAAAACTAAATCAGCAGTTACCTGTATTGGATAAGCCGAAACGCGATGAAGGGCATCTTATCCAATTGAATGCCGTGAATCTGTTGGAAATGGCAGCGTATTTCATTGGGTTAAAATACAAAACACTGGAAGGACAAATTGAGTTAGGAAACGACTTTTTTGCAAATTTAGGCGTGGGGAAATCGGCTTGGTTTGTGCTGGATAGTCAACAAGAAGGATCATCAATTGCCTATCCTGAATCTATGGCTCGCCAAATTTTTACGGAGCAGCGAGGAACTGGTAATTGTTTAGCAATTGAATACAACGGTGATGCTTATTTACCAGATCGTTATATTAAAAACGCATTTACAGAGCAACAGATATGTGATTGGTATTTGCGCTTGAAGAATGTTTCACTACAATCAAGACGCGATAAAAACAAGAGGTGTATTGTTGATCCAGAACGTACTGAAGAGGCGGAGCGCATGAGCAAAAAACGCTTTCGAGATTGTCTTATTAAAAAACTTGGTTTAGCTGTAGATCAAGTAAACTTTGATGCTTGGTGGAAAAATGACGGTTCCAGTAATACTGTAAAATCACCAATTGATAAGCCAGTTATCATGCTCATTAATCCAATGGTTTTTAAAAAATCTCCTTTGTCGCCGATTGAGTAAGCGATTTACATTGCCTGTTACGGTAATGTCACGCTGGCGTCGTTAGTCTATCTCTCGGTTTCAACCACAACACCGAGAGGAACACATGGCAACTTTCACTGCTTATTTATTAGTCGGTCACGGTCATCCCAATGATGACGGCATCATCCCAATTGCGGAGCTTGCATTGTCGGAAAACAGCCGACCCGCTTGGACGCTGCGCCCCCGCCACGAAGCATTCCAACAACCCAATTCGCCTATTCCAAAGCAGCGTATTTGGATTCCCAGTCATGCAGAACACATTCTCGAAGACGGTTTGTTAATGCTGGCGTTGTATGTTTGGCGCGATAATAAATTGCGTCATTTAGCGCGTGAACTGTTTGATCTCCAAGAACATCATCTCAATTTGAGCGCACTTGATGCCAAGCGTATTGCCGACCTGCGTCAATTGGCTCGCGCTGAAGAATTGCCGGGCAAATTGGCATTATTCGTATTACGTGATTCTTCTCTGCTCAATCAATTGGAAAAGTTGGAGGCGTGGTCAATTCAAGCGGAAGTTTGCACTCCTCGCTGGTGGCGCATCCAAAATCAATGGGATGCAACACCGCGTATTGGCGGCAATCTCGCAGTCAATCACAATGAATGTTAATGGAGATGATGAAATGACGACAGACACGCTTTATTTTGCTTACGGCTCCAATTTGAACAGCAACGATTGGCAATCGTTTTGTCAAAATTACGGTTTTCCAACTGATGTGTTGGAGCCTGTTTCACCCGCTTGGTTGCCAGATTACCGCCCGATTTATCACTATTATTCAGGCACTCGCCAAGGCGGTGCACTCGATGTGATTCATTCATTAGGGCAGATCACGCCGGGCATGTTATTTCGAGTTCATGGAGATGCTTGGGCGGCACTTGATGCTAAAGAAGGTGCGCCAAATTATTACGAGCAGCGCGATGTCACTGTATTGAATATCGCTGGCGAAACAATTCCCGCAGTCACCTATTGCGTCGTTCCTGAAAAACGCCAGAATGAATTCGTGCAACCTACTGATGATTATATGCAAATTGTGAATACTGGTTTGCTGGCGTGGAATTTGCCGACAACTGTGCATACGCAGGCAGCACATGATGAATCGCTGACTTTTTCTGTGCAGCACGTATTCGCTTATGGCTTATTGCAAGCTGAATATGATTTAGGTCAATCATTGACTGGTATTGCGCAGCGCCAGCCGGCTCGTATTCATGGACAGATTTTTGATTTAGGCAGTTATCCGGGCTGGCAACCCAGCACTGGAATCAATGATTGGGTGCATGGTGAATTGTTAACGCTGCATCAACCAAATGCGAGTTTGCAACGTATTGATCAAATTGAAGGTTGCAGCGATTATTCTGAAGATGCGTTATATCATCGCGTATTGGTCACTGCGACCACTGATAGCGGTGAAAAAGTGTTAGCGTGGTGTTATCGTTACGCTCACGCGATTGAAGGTCAACCGATTGAAGAAGGGTGCTGGCGCGTTTCATAAAGCCTCATTGCCAGCAACCTGAAGTTATCGGTTGCTGGCGCTTTTCTTCAGCAGCAAATTGGGCTATCTACATTCAATAAAGGAGTCACTATTGAAATGCCGTTGTTTCTATTGTTATTGATCGGATTGCCATTGCTTGAATTATATTTGTTAATCCGTGCCAGCGCTGTTATCGGGGTATTTTCAACGATTGGTTTAGCGATTGTTACTGCACTGCTTGGCACGGTGTTAATGCGTCATCAAGGATTGAGTGTGCTGCGACGAGTGCAAATGGCATTAAATCGTGGTGAATTGCCAGCGCAAGAATTGCTGGATGGAGCATTGCTATTGATTGCGGGATGTTTTTTATTACTGCCGGGCTTTATCACCGATGGCGTAGGATTGTTGCTGTTAACTCCGCCGTTGCGCTACTGGTTTATCAAGCGTATGGGTTCTAAATTGTCGATGATGCGCCAGCCGAACGCGCCACAAAAACCGTCTGCACAGATCATCGAAGGTGAATGGCGACGCGATGAATAGGTTGGTCTAATCCGTTATGATTTAACTTTCTCGTGTGAGACCCACGACCTTGAAACGCCAGCCCCGATTTACAGTACCCATTCTTTTTCGCCTTCCCATAAGCCGCATATATCGTGCTGGGCTATGGTTTGGACTGTTGGCGCTATTGAGCGGTTGCGGCAGTATGCCATCACCGTCTGTAGCAACTCGTGACGGTTTTATCCAGCAACCACCGCCACGCAGTGTACAAATGTTGAGCGACAGCGGCGGGTATAATGTTGGTAGCGGATCGCGTCTTTACAGCCAAGAACCCTTGCAACTGCGTAAAGAGGTCGGCGATGCTTGTGCCCACACTCAGAGCACCAAAAACCCGCATTTTTTGCGCAACTTAGTTGCAGATTTGTATTTTTCTGGAGTTGATCCCGCAGCTGGAACCGAGGCGCTTTTACTCGCTAATTGCGGCGCGTTAGCGGACATTCTTAACGAAATGGTGGCGCGAGGCGGCGAAACCAGCGTAATACCCATTGTTGACCGCGCTCAAGCAATTCACGGTCCCGGAGCGATTCGTGTCATCAACGCTGCGGCGCAGGCAGGATTGGCACACGTTGCCGGAATGCAAGCCGATGACAGCACCGTCGCCGCAACCAAGCTGCCTGCCTATGGCATGGTGTATTTTCCATCAGCGGGCGAATTCTCTAAAGTTGATACCGCCATCGCGCTTAACCGTCTGTATGAAGACGCAATTCCCGGTTACGGCCTCTATACTTTCGTCGTTTTTGGGCGCGGAATGAGCGATGGCGCATCCAATGCCCGTTCACGAGAACTGCTGCGAGTGATTGAAACCTATGTCACCGTCGATAAGAGTCATGCTGACCCGCATCCAGAAACACCAGCATTTTTAATTCCAATTCATCCAGAAAATGTTGGCAAGCCATTGATTAACCAAGTTGCATTTGATCTTTCTGAATACATGCGCCAGTATCTTGGCGCATCGCTGCGGCGCAGCGGTCAAACGCGATTAGCGAGCAGTTTGGAACAAAATGCGGGACCTTTTTTAGTCTCATCGCTGGAACCACGTATTGCATCTGATGATCCTAATGCGCCCCGTTTAATTACAGATTTATCGCGCATTGGCGTTGAATATCTTTATGGCGTGATTGATGCCTATGACCGCCCAATCCCGCTTAATCCCAGCGATCAGCAGCAGAGTTTAATTGCTATTCGTGACCGTTTACAGGCACTGCCGATTAAACCACTTTTTAATACAGAATTGACCCGCAAAACCAAAAGTGCTTGGGTGTATTTGCTCGGGCAATTAGCGCGAGCGGTCGATTCCGAAACACATCAGCGCGTATTTAATCTGACGCCATCAGATATCGCTCTTGATCCGCAACAGGAGGCCATCAGCGCCATATGAATATCATTCCCGACAGCTTGAGCAGTTTTATTCGGTTTTTAATTGGTATCCTATTATTGCAGGGCGTTACCGTATTACTGGTGTATACCGCGCTGCAAACCGATTGGCATGTCACTTGGCTGCTATTCACGCTGCTCGGTATAGCAATTGGAGTGTTGGTGGCGCTATGGTTTAACACCATTATTTATGCACATCGCAGCCGCGCTGTATCCAAATTGAGTGAACGGTTTTCAAAAGAACGTGAAAAAATCCGTGTTAAAGCCGAGCAGCAGCGGGCAAAAGATGGTCGTGACAATGAACGGCTTGCGGCGAAAGCGCGTTCATCCAGCGGGATTAGTTTAAAAACTGGCGTAATGGTTGGCGGCACAATTGGATTAGGAATTACCATGATGGTGGCGCAATTCATGACGCTGGGTTTGATTACTTTGACCGCCGCAGGTGGCGCAGCGCTGGGTTATAGCGTGCGGGTGCGCCAAGAAAAGATGATACAAAATAAACGTTTGGCAACAGAATCGCGTGATTTTCAAGCAATTGAAGTTGATTCGGCAACGCAGTTATTGCCGCGTCGCGCCAGTAAAGACCGCAATCCCAGTTAGTACTTGTGTTTAATCGACTCATATATCGATGCCCTATTCTCAAGGAATAACGCACATGGCTAAATCTTGGTTTCTTAAAGGTGCACCGGTCGATGGCAATACTGTATTGATTCCGATGCACAGTTTTCCCGCGACAGTCGGGCGCAGCACCCAATGCGCTGTGACCATTGATTCGAATGGTGTTTCACGATTTCATGCTCAATTTGATATGAGTGCGCAGGGTGAATTACTGCTCACTGATTTGGGCAGCACGAATGGAACTTATCGCAATCGTGAGCGCATCACTGCACCGACATCAATTATTGAAGGTGACATTCTGCATTTCGGTTCTGCTGAGTTTCGAGTGAATCAAACTGAAATTGGCAATTCGCAATTTCAGAGTAAAGCGTGCAGTGAGCAAACCTGCTTTTTTGATATTGCCCAACACAGCCTGCCGGAAAACTTTCTATTACAAGAAAGCGATTTTATTGAAATGCTGAGTAGTGGATTACTCAAAGTTGCATGGCAGCCAATTGTTGATTTTCACACGCTCGATGTTTTGGCTTATGAAGTGCTCGGACGCGGTGCTCATCTCGCGTTGCCGCAATCGCCAATGCAATTATTTCAATTGGCGGAAAAAATCAATAAAGAAGTGGCGCTGTCGCAAGCCTTCCGCGTGTGCGGCGCGAAAGCTGCGGCGCGGCGTGGTGAACCGGTGCGACTGTTTATGAACAGTCATCCGCAAGAAATGTTTTTAGAATCTTTTTTTACTTCGGTAGAACAAATTTGCCTGCTCGCGCCGCAGATGGAGCTGGTGATGGAAATTCACGAAACGGCAGTTGTGGAAGGCAACCGTTTGAAAATAGTGGTCGATCGGCTGCGTTCTAACGGCGTGTTAATGGCGTATGACGACTTTGGCGCGGGGCAAGCGCGGTTGCAGGAAATTGCCGAAATTCCCGCTGACATCGTGAAATTTGACATGGCGCTGATTCGTGACATTCATCGCGCCCCGCCGAAAAAACAACAGATGATCGAACAATTGGTCAAGATCGTGACCGATCTCGGTTCGCAAACGCTGGCTGAAGGCGTTGAAACTGAAGAAGAAGCAGTCGTTTGTCGGCAAATGGGCTTTCAACTCTGTCAAGGTTATCTCACTGGCAAACCCGAACTCGTTTAACCAACGATGGTGGTCGCAACTGCGCGGCCATCGCCTCCATGCAGCCCATTGATTCCTCAGCGTTAACCGGATTTTCACCATGATTTTCAAACTCCCATTGCGCCTCCGCCATTTGTGCGGATTGAGCATCTTATTGACCTTCGTCATCGCTGCGCCCAGCGCCGCGCAAAACGAATTTTTACCGCCCGATCAAGCCTTTCAGCTTTCCGCGCAGGCGATTAGTGCCGAGCAGGTGCAAGTCAATTGGCGCATTGCTGATGGCTATTATCTCTATCGAGACAAATTTCAATTTCAATCGCCACTGCCCAGCGCCAGCATTGGTGCGCCAGCATTTCCGCCAGCAGAAATCAAACAAGATCAATCGTTTGGAGAAATGGCGGTTTATCACCACGACGGCTCGCTGCAATTGCCAATCGCTTACGCCACTGCTGCGCCCGAAGCGTTGACTCTGGAAGTGACCACGCAAGGCTGCGCCGATGCAGGGTTTTGTTATCCACCGCAACATCACACGTTGCGGGTGCAATTGCCGCCATCTTCTGCATCTCACGCCGACAGTGACCATGCCCGCACTTTGCCGCAATCGCTCAATTTCGGCGTTGATGACGAACTGTTGCCGGTTACTGAGGCCTTTCGCCTATTTGCGGAAGTGATTGCGCCGGATCGCGTGTTATTGCGCTGGGACATCGCGCCCAACACCTTTTTGTATCGGCAAACGCTTGATCTTAAATTGGAAAACAGCGGCGAGACGGCTTTGGGTCGCGTGGAGCGTCCAGCGGGAACGATGAAAGCTGACGCAGAATTGCCGGACGGCACGATTGGCGAAACCGAGGTTTATCACGACCGACTGGAATTCAGCGTTCCGCTGCTGCGCGGATCGACCGCCGCAACCACTGCAACGCTGGTGGTTCGTTATCAAGGCTGCGCCGAAATCGGCGTTTGTTATCCGCCGCAAACCCAACGTGTGACGTTAGAGCTGCCTGCCGCTGCCGTACTCGCGCCAGCGCCAATCACCACGACTCCGCAAGAAGATCAGGATCACATCGCGGCCGTTCTCGCCGAAGGCAGTTTGTGGGCAATCGTGGCGATCTTTTTTGGTTTTGGGTTGCTACTGGCATTCACGCCCTGCGTCTTTCCAATGATTCCGATTTTGTCCGGCATCATCGTCGGTCAAGGCGCGGCGCTCACCACGCGCAAAGCATTTTTGCTCTCGCTGGTGTATGTGCTGACGATGGCGCTGACCTACACGCTGGTCGGTATTCTCGCCGGTTTGTTCGGCGCAAATTTGCAGGCAACCTTTCAAAATCCTTGGATTCTCAGCATCTTTGCCTTGATTTTCGTGCTGCTGGCGCTGTCGATGTTTGGCTTTTACGACCTGCAACTGCCGTCGCGCCTTCAATCCAAACTGGCGACCATCAGCAACCACCAGCAAAGCGGAACGCTGCTCGGCGTGGCGATCATGGGACTGTTATCGGCGTTGATCGTCGGGCCGTGCATTGCGCCGCCGCTGTTTGGCGCGTTGATTTACATCAGTCAAACCGGCGATGCCGTGCTGGGCGGGTTGGCATTATTGGCGCTGAGTTTGGGCATGGGTGCGCCATTGCTCGTGATCGGCACTTCAGCGGGACGACTGCTGCCTCGCGCTGGCGCATGGATGGAAGCGATTAAAGCAGTGTTTGGCGTGGCGCTGCTCGGCGTCGCCATTACCTTGCTAGAGCGGATTGTGCCGGTGACGCTGGCGCTGGTGCTGTGGGGAATGTTGTTGATTTGCACCGCAATTTATCTCGGCGCATTGGCGCAGCCGCCTGCCGGAGCGAGTGGCTGGCGCACGCTGTGGAAAGGCGTCGGCATCGTGTTGTTGATTTACGGCGCATTGATGTTGATCGGTGCAGCGGCGGGTGGCACGAATACGTTGCAACCGTTGCGCGGATTATTTGCGCACACGGGCAACGCCGATGCGCCAGCCTTGTCTTTTCAGCGGGTTAAAACGAGCGCCGATCTGGAACGGGCGCTGGCGGCAGCGAAGGCAGCGGGCAAGCCGGTGATGCTGGATTTTTATGCGGATTGGTGCGTGTCGTGCAAAGAATTGGAACGCGATACTTTTAGTGACCCAGCGGTGATTGCGGCGTTACGCGATGTTGTGCGCTTGCAGGCCGATGTCACGGCAAACGACGCAGCGGATCAGGCGCTGATGCAGGATCAATTCGGTATTTTCGGGCCGCCCGCGCTTTTTTTCTTTGATGCGACGGGCAAAGAATTGGCGGAAATGCGCGTGATTGGATTTATTCCCGCCACAGAATTATTAGTGAATCTGCGACGGCTGGCGCATTGAATTTTTTTCATCAATTGCCAGCCATGCTGCCGCAGTTATAACGCCGCAATCTTTTCCCGCTGCGCCAGCAAATTCGCAATCGCTGCCGCATTCTCCGCTAACCGTTCGCGTTCTTTTGCGACCACCGCTGCGGGCGCTTTATCCACAAAACTGGCATTCGCCAATTTCTGCTCAATCCGCGCATTATCATCCGTCAAACGCGCCAGTTCTTTATCCAGCCGTTTTAATTCCGCGTCCTTATCAATTAAACCCGCCATTGGAATCAACAATTTCATCGCGCCCACCAGCGCCATTGCTGCTTCTGGCGCGTCTACTTCATCCGCCAAGACGGTGATTGATTCAGTGCGAGCGAGAAAATCTAAATACGGACGCGCTGTTTTTAACCACAGTTGATCCTGTTCTGACGCATTCGCAACCAATAGCGGCAGCGGTTTACCGGGCGGAATATTCATTTCGCCTTTAATGCGGCGAATACCCAAAATGCACTGTTTTACCCAGTCGATTTCGCGCACTGCTGGTAAATCGTCCGCGCCAGCATCAGCGAGCGGAAATGGCGCAAGCATAATTGTGTCGCCGTCCACACCCGCCAGCGGTTTGACTTTCTGCCAAATCTCTTCGGTGATAAACGGCATGATCGGATGCGCCAGCCGCAGCAATGTTTCCAGCGTCGTGATCAGCGTGTGGCGCGTTCCGCGTTTGGCAGCGGCGCTGGCGTGATCGCCAGTTAAAACCGGTTTGGATAATTCCAAATACCAATCGCAGAAATCATTCCAAGTAAATTCATAAATCGCTTGCGCAGCTAAATCAAACCGATACACATCAATTGCGCTGGTGACAGCGATAACGGTCGCATTTAATCGGGCGCGAATCCAACGGTCAGCAGCAGATAATTCGAGCAATTCACTTCCCAATCCACAATCCTGCTCTTCGGTGTTCATTAAGACATAGCGCGAAGCATTCCATAATTTATTGCAGAAATTGCGATAACCTTCGGTACGCGCTAAATCAAATTTAATATCACGTCCGGTTGTCGCCAGCGCCGCAAAAGTAAACCGCAGCGCGTCAGTGCCAAATGCGGGAATGCCAGCAGGAAAATCTTGGCGCGTCGCTTTGGCAATCTTGGCGGCAAGATGCGGCTGCATCATTCCTTTCGTGCGCTTTTCTACCAGCGCCTCTAAATCAATCCCGTCAATCAAATCAATTGGATCAAGTACATTGCCTTTTGATTTCGACATTTTATCGCCATGTGCATCGCGGACGAGACCGTGAATGTAAATCTCGCGGAACGGCACTGCGTCCATAAATTTCAAGCCCATCATCAACATCCGCGCTACCCAAAAAAAGATGATGTCAAAACCCGTCACCAGCACCGAAGTTGGATAAAACATTGCCAGCCGCTCGGTCGATTCCGGCCAGCCCAGCGTGCTAAATGGCCACAGCGCCGAGCTAAACCAGGTATCCAGCACATCTTCATCCTGCGCCAGCGCGATCTCCGCGCCCAAACCGTGTTGATCGCGCACTTCCTGCTCCGAGCGCCCGACGTAAACATTGCCCTCCGCGTCGTACCACGCCGGAATCCGATGTCCCCACCAGATTTGCCGACTGATGCACCAATCTTGAATGTTGCGCATCCACTCAAAATAGGTGTTTTTCCAGTTATCGGGCACAAAACGCACATCGCCATTTTCGACCGCTTTGATCGCTGGCGCGGCAAGCGGAGCCACGCGCACATACCATTGATCGGTGAGATACGGCTCAATCACGCGCCCGAACGGTCGCCGCGTGGCTGTTGCAAGCGATGGTCTTTGACGCTGCCAGCAATCCCGCCGCGTCCAAATCGGCAACGATCCGCTTCCGCGCTTCATACCGATCCAAACCGAGATACGCAGCGGGCAGCAATTGCCCTTCGTCCGGTTCATTGGCGCGAATGCTGGCGCTGGGCGTGAAAATGTTGATCAAGCCGCCGTGCGGTTGGTCAGCAATCGCAGTCTCGTCGCGGTGGCGCAGCCAGACTGATGGTCATTGAAATCGTGCGCGGGCGTGATCTTGACGCAGCCGGTGCCGAAGGTCGGATCAGCGTGTTCATCGGCGATGATCGGAATGCGTCGCCCGGTCAGCGGCAGATGGACGAATTCGCCGATCAAATGGCGATACCGCTCATCTTCAGGATTGACCGCGACGGCGCAGTCACCGAGCAGCGTTTCCGGGCGCGTGGTCGAAACGACGAGATCGCCGGTGCCGTTGGTCAGCGGATAGCGCATTTCCCACAGATGCCCGCTTTCTTCTCCGATAACACTTCGAGATCGGAAACGCGGTGTGCAGCACCGGGTCCCAATTGACCAACCGCTTGCCGCGATAAATCAAGCCTTCTTCAAACAGCCGCACGAACACCTCGCGCACGCGGCCGACAGCCCGTCATCCATCGTGAAGCGTTCATGTTCCCAATCAAGCGACGCGCCCATCCGCCGGAGCTGGCGCGTGATCGTGCCGCCGGATTCGGCTTTCCACTCCCACACGCGCTTGATGAACTGCTCGCGCCCGAAATCGTGACGGGTTTGACCTCGGCGTTAATCAGGCGCTCAACCACCATCTGCGTGGCAATTCCGCGTGATCGGTGCCGGCTTGCCACAGCGTCGGCTCGCCACGCATCCGGTGATAACGAATCAGCGCGTCCATGATCGTGTCTTGAAAGGCATGACCCATGTGCAGGCTGCCGGTCACATTCGGCGGCGGAATCATCACGCAATAAGGCGCAGCTCGGTTGACGCGGACGGCGGCGCAAATCGCCCCGCGCTTCCCAGAATTGATACCAGCGGTTTCGATGGCTTGCGGGTTGTACTGTTTCTCTAACATGGAATTTTTGGCTCGTGATCGCGTGGGGCGAAAAACGGCAAAGTATAACGGCAACATTCCCGCGCACCTTGCCGCAACACCCTTTGCCTCTTATGCGCCTTTGCGTTCAAATGGCGTTTTCACCATTGCAGGACACTCCGCACCATGTCGCTCGTGAACCAGACCCCTCAATGGCTGGCGCTCCAACGCCATTGGGACGAATTGCGCACCGCCCGCATCACCGATTTATTCGCTGCCGATTCCAAACGCGCCAGCGCCATGCGCCTCACGGTGGCGGGGCTTTATCTTGATTATTCTAAAAATCTCGTCACACCAGAGACGTTGAAACTGCTGCTCGCGCTGGCGGAAGCCGTTGATTTGCGCGGGTGGACGCAGCGCATGTTTGACGGCGAACCATCAACAACACCGAACATCGCGCCGTGTTGCATATCGCGCTGCGCAATCGCAGCAATCGCCCGATTTTGGTCAACGGCACGGATGTGATGCCGCTGATTAACGCCGTGCTGGCGCGAATGGAGCAGTTTGTGGATCGGGTGCGCACCGGCGATTGGCGCGGACACACTGGGCGGCGCATCACCGACATCGTCAACATCGGCATCGGCGGCTAATCTCGGCCCCAAAATGGTCTGCGCGGCGCTGGCGCCTTATCAACGCGATGATTTACGGTGCATTTCGTTCCAACGTCGACGGAACGCATTTGGTCGAAACGCTGGCGCGGCTCAATCCTGAAACCACGCTGTTTATCGTCGCCTCCAAAACCTTCACCACGCAGGAAACGATGACCAACGCCACCAGCGCCCGCACTTGGTTGCTGGCGGCGCTGGCGAGCAAACGGCAGTGGCGCGACATTTTGTTGCCGTATCCACCAATGCCGAGCGGGTGACGGCGTTCGGATTGACACCGCCAACATGTTTGGATTCTGGGATTGGGTCGGCGGGCGCTATTCGCTGTGGTCAGCAATTGGGCTGCCAATTGCGTTAGCCATTGGTTTTGATCGATTTGTGGAGCTGCTCGAAGGCGCTCACGCGATGGATGAGCATTTCCGCACTGCGCTCGCAGAAAATATGCCCGCACTGCTGGGTTTGATTGGTGTGGTACGTCAATTTTGCCGAAGCGCAACACGCAGTGCTGCCGTATGACCAATCGCTGCGTTATCTCGCCGCTTATTTGCAGCAGGGCGATATGGAGAGTAACGGCAAGCGCGTGACGCGTGACGGCGTCGCGGTCGAATACAGCACTGGTCCGGTGGTGTGGGGCGAGCCGGGCACGGATGGACAACATGCGTTTTATCAGTTAATTCATCAGGGTACGCAACTGATTCCGGCGGATTTCATCGGCGCGGTACACAGCCACAACGAACTCGGCGACCATCATTCAAAATTCATGGCCAACTTTTTCGCGCAAACTGAGGCGCTGATGCGCGGGCGCACTGAAGCCGAGGCGCTGGCGGAATTGCGAGCGAGTGGAATGCCGGAAGAAGAGGCGCTGGCGCTCGCACCACATCGCACTTTTCCGGGCAATCGTCCAACCAATTCCATTCTGATGGAGCGCTTGACGCCGCGCACGCTCGGCGCATTGATTGCGTTATACGAGCATCGCATTTTTACGCAGGGCATCATTTGGGGTGTTAATTCATTTGATCAGTGGGGCGTGGAATTGGGTAAGCAATTAGCCAGCGTGATTTTGGATGAAATTCAATCTGGGAAAATCACTGCAAATCACGACCAGTCAACGCGCACCTTATTGGATTATTTCATTCAAGGGCGCAAACGGAGTAAATAGCACCGATGCACGTCATCAGTCGCAGTTTATTCATTGCGCTAGTGCTGGCGCTGGTATTGCCTGTCGAGACCTGGGCGCGGTCAAAAAGCGGTGGTTATTCGCGCCCTTCATCGGGTAGGAGCCATTCGGTTTCCGCGCCGCGCACTCCGTCCACCAGCAGCGGTGGTTACAGCCGACCAGCAGCGTCCTCAGCATTTGGGTTCGGAAGTCGCACCGCGCCAGCCAGCAGTACGGATCGAACGTTAACGCGCCAAACGGCGAAGGAGGCACTGACTGCATTTCGCGCCAGCAGTGCGGCTGCGGCTGCGGCTGCCGTGACCGCTGCAGCGTCATCTCGTCCGTCAACTGCCGCGCCGACGTCGATCAATTTTCCTCGGCGACCATCTACTGCGGATTATGGGCGCGGGCATCAACGCGGATTTTTCGACCGCATTGATCTCGATTTGGGTGACGTGGTTCAAGCGGTCGTGCCGCTGCTTGCCAATCGCCAATCGCCCACTGTTGTGGTTGTGAATACGCCAGCCGTCGCGCCAATTCCTGCGCCAGCGCCGCCACTCGCAACGCCATCGCCGACAGTTTCTGCACCAATTGCCGCACTTCCGTCAACAAAAACCGCTGTTGCAGCAACGGGTTGGAGTGCAGTGGGCTGGACATTGCTGGCGCTGGTGGTGATTGGCGGCGTGACCTTTTTCATCTGGCGACATTCACGACACCGCGCCAGCAACAATGCGCATCAGGAGAATTCCAGCATGTTTGGTTTATCGTCCCGTCAACCTTATCGCCCCAAATGGTTTCGTGTCGGCATGACGCTGCCGGTTGATCCGTCGCTGTTCATTCTCGCCGCGCCCTATTCGGCGATCACCGCGCCGGAAGCCGCAACTGCCAGCGGTTTGTTGTCGGTGGAGCAGATTGGCACGGTAGAAAGCACCGGATTGCGGTGGTATCGGCTGTATGTCGCTGGCGGACGCGGCTTTTTTCAACTGCATCTGGACGCTGCTGGGCAGCCGGATGAATGCCGTTATTTCTCGCTGCTCGATGAGGTCGCGCCAGCGGATGGCGAAGAATGGGCGCTGTGGCTCGATGACCACGAAGGCATGATCGGTTGGCCGACCTTTGCCACCAAAGAAGGTCAACATTATCAACGGCATTGGTCGGCGGGAACGACACGCCTCTCCCCGCGCCAACTCACGGAAACACTGGAAACCGCTGGCGCTCCGATCGCGCCGCGTCACGAGCACGCGATGCTGTATGCCCGTCCAACCGGAGCGGTTGCGCCCGCACCTGTCACTGAATATCTATTGGTTAGTGCAGTGGAGCAGGATGCAGCAGCGTGGATTGCGCTGTGGATTGGAATTGATATTCCAATTGCGGCGCTGCAACTGAGTTGATGAACACAATTTGTTGGAGTGATTGAAAATGAATGAGATGTTTCAAGCGATATGGCAAACGCTTAATAGCGGTTTACCGATTTTGTTGCAGCAGTTTTTAACCACTGTTGCGCTGCTGATTTTAGGTGTCGGTTGCTACATTTTAATCACGCCATTTCGAGAGCGCGAATTGATTGCGAAGGGTAATCAAGCAGCAGGATTGGTATTAACGGGCGCACTGATTTCAATTGCGATTCCGCTGGCTGTGACGCTCGCTACTAGCAGTATTTGGTTGGACATCGTGCTCTGGGGCAGCGTGGCGGTAATCATTCAATTAGCCACTTTTTTAGTGTTTATTCTGCTATTTCGCAGTTTTCGCGCTGCCATTGAAGCGGATAATATCGCCGCTGCGCTGGTATTGGTTGGAGTGCAATTAGCGATTGCGTTGCTCAATGCTGGCGCAATGGCGGGTTAAACCTCGGCAGCAGGCGCTGGCGCTCCCTGTTGCCAACTGCGAATTTGATACCACACCCGCCCCAAATGCTCGTGGATCGCGTAATAACTCAGCTGAAACGCCCGTGCCGAAGGTAGCCAGTTGCGATAAGTCAGTTCCTGCTGCCAGCCCGGATGGTGCACAAAACCAGTGGGCGCGGGCGTCACCGTCAACCCCGTGTTCGCAAATGCTTCGACCGCTCGCGGCAGATGCCACGCATCACTCACCAGTAAAATATGCGTAATTCCTGCCGGTTTCAGCAGTTGCGCGGTGTATTCAGCATTTTCCCACGTTGTTTGACTGTTCGATTCCATTCCCGCCACGGTAATTCCGTAATCGGTACGCAGCACTTCAGCAATCAGCTCCGCAAGCGGTTGCGCTTCAGTCGGCAGTTTTCCACCCGAAACGTAGAGCGGCAGCCCTGTTTGGCGCTGCAACAACGCGCCATAACGCACCCGCCGCAGACTGAGATCATCCAACGTATCGCCGCCATATTCGGGCGCATTGGTAATACGCCCCGAACTCAAAATCACAATTGCTTGCGCAGCGGATGGAATTGGCATGGCAATACCGAGCGCCGGATATAGCTCCAACGGTTCCATTAATAAAGTGGCGACTGGTGATAAGGTCATTAGTGTAAAAATGGACAGCGCAGCGAATAGCACCAAACGTCCTAATACACCGCGCACCAATAGAAATGCGGTAATGAACAATAGAATTAAAATGCCGGGCGGCAAGAGCAAACTTTTAATCACGCTGTAACTCAGCATGATGCCAGCACATCAATTGCTTGCTGATCAGCGTGATATGAAGAACGCACCATTGGCGCACTGGCAACGTGTGCAAATCCCATGGCTTCACCCAATTCGCGCAAATGATCAAATTCGGCGGGCGTCCAATAGCGACTCACTGCGAGATGATCGCGGCTCGGTTGCAGATATTGCCCGATTGTCAACATGTTGCAGTCGTGTTCGCGTAAATCGCGCATGACCGCAACAATTTCCTCCAGTGTTTCGCCCAAACCGAGCATTAAACCGGATTTTGTTGTGATTTCAGGATGTTGCGCCTTGAATGTCCGCAACAGTTGCAGCGAACCGGCATAATTCGCACCGGGGCGAGTTTGCGGATACAAACGCGGCACAGTTTCTAAATTGTGATTAAACACATCAGGTTGTGCATCGCCAACAAATTGCGCCAACGCCACTGCTTCGCGCCCCCGAAAATCGGGCACCAGAATTTCTAGCCGCGTGAGTGGATTTTCAGCACGAATTGCCCGCAAACAGTCTGCAAAATGCCCAGCGCCGCCGTCGCGCAGATCGTCTCGATCAACCGAGGTAATGACCACGTAACGCAAACCCATCGCCGCAACCGATTGCGCCAATTGCGCTGGCTCATCGGCATCGACGGGCTTGGGGCGACCGTGCGCCACATCGCAAAACGGGCAGCGCCGCGTACAAATATCACCGAGAATCAAGAAGGTAGCAGTGCCGTGCTGAAAGCATTCGCCCAAATTCGGGCACATGGCTTCTTCACACACGGTCGCCAATTTGCCGCGCCGCAACAGTGCTTTGATCCGCGCTACTTCGCTGCCGATTGGCGCTTTTGCTCGAATCCACGCCGGTTTACGCAGCGTCTCGCCAGCATTCACAACTTTTATCGGAATACTGCTGAGTTTGTCTTGACCGCGTTGATGCGTTTCTGGCGTGGTACGCGATGGCGCGTTGAATGAATCCGTATTATTCAAAACGCTGGCTCCAACTGATGTTCAGTCATTACTTTATCAATCAGCAAATGAAACCAAGGTGTGAACCAGTGCGGATACAATTGTAATGCGCGTTGAATAGCCGACAATTTCATCCAACGCCAAGCACCAATTTCAGATGGATCAGGCTGGGGATCGTCAGTATAAACACCATAAAAGATATGCAGATATTCGTGTTCAATTAAACCGGAATTAATATCTTCAGCGCGATAAACCAATTGAGCACGTTCGGTGAGTGGTGTGGCAATTCCAAATTCTTCTTTTAACCGTCGCTGCGCGGCCATTGATGTTAATTCTTGTGGGCGCGGATGACCGCAACAGGTATTCGACCAATGTTGTGCAAAATGATATTTGCCATTCGCCCGGCGCTGGAGTAGTAATTCGCCATGCGTATTAAAGATGAGAATAGAAAATGCACGATGCAGTAAACCATCACGATGCGCATCTAATTTACCCGCAACACCTGAAATTTGATCGTTGTTATCGACCAAAATAACTTGTTCAATCGCATCACGCTGCCACGCACGTTCCCATTCAATTGCCGCAAGTGGTGGGACAATTCGAGCACTCACGAATGATCTCCATTTACTGGCGCAGCATTACCAAAGAATTCAATTGCAGCATTTAATTCGACGTGTTGTGCAGCGTATTCTGATAAGGGCACATCCGCAACAATAGCGTCCCATGCTTGACGAATACTTGCCGCACCAGCGCGTGGTCCCATCGGATGACCAAATACTCCACGACCGGGCACAAATCCGAAATCAACCGTACCGACTTTTTCATAAATCGTATGCAACGTTCCTGCCCAATCACTGCCACCGGGAACAGGTAAACTATTTTTTATTCCACCCATTGGTGCAAGACAGGCTTCAACATTGGCGCACACTTCTACATCTGTAGTGTGCATTCGAGCGCCAAATCCTGGCATAATAATGGCGTCAAATCCAGCAATACGCTGAAGTTTAGTGAATACCTGCGTATGTATACCGAAATGAGCTAATCGACTAAATGGCGCAATCGTTGGAAAGTGCGCAATGAGTGGAACCGTTGCATGTTTTCTAAGCATTCGCACGGCACTTAAACCGACAGGAATGGCATTAATTAATAGCGCATTGGCTCCATTTGCCACTGCTATATCATGCAATTCAATTAAACGATCTACTTCATCGGTGATATTGGCGAGATAAATCTTACGCTGTCCCGTTTCTTGTTCGGCTTGAATTCGTGCCGCACCGAGTAATGCCGAGCGTTGATTGAGCGGACACCACGGCGTATCTGCCAGCATTTCATCATCTTTCGCAATATCAAGCCCACCTAGCCAGCTCTCATAACCCAAATGGCTAAATGCTTCGGGTGGTAATCCGATGTTTGGTTTAATCACCCCAAAGAAAATAGGGCGGTTGTACACTTGAAGCAAATCTCTTAGCCCATCAATACCAAATTGCGGCCCTTCAAATGCTTTTAGATAAGCATCAGGAAATCGAATATCTAATAACTTAACAATTGGGATATTTGGCGCAAAAAAAGTGCCTTCACCGCAGACGGCACTTAATAAATTGGGAATGCGGGAACCAAAATTACCATGAGGATGAGCAATTGTAACGTGACAGGCACTAACACCAGCGTTATTTGGGTTAAGACCATAACTAAACGCAGCTAATTCTGTATTCAGTATGGTTAAATCAATCACTTTTGCAGCAAAACGTTCTCTTAAATCTTCTGAAAAACCAACGCGTTTCCATTGTGCTGTTGATTGTTCTGCACAAAAATGTGCAGCGGCAACTCGTGGATCGCCAAGACATTCTAGGTAATAATCAAGGTGAATATAAGCATCTCGATCTAAAGTATTTGCATCAGCAAAAAAGCCTGCACAATCAGAATCTAACATATTCCTCAACGTTCTCCAATAATCTGAATGCGCAGTGTACGTTCTTCGCGGGGACCATCTAATTCGATGAAAAAAATCGACTGCCAGCGCCCTAATAGCAATTCACCATCGGCAATAGGAATAGTCTCTGAAGCATTCATAAAGAGACCCAATAGATGCGAATGTGCATTAAGACGCCCATCAATAGGCTGACGATTGTGCTTAAAATCTTGATGTTGCGGAACGAGTTGCGTTAAAAACGTAACCATATCTTGTTGCAGCATCGATTCACATTCATTGATTGCGACAAATGCAGTGCTATGAGCGGAGTAAATTGTTATCTGCCCATTCTGAACGCGGTTCTGATGAAAAATATCTTTGATGTGCATCGTCACATCAATGATTTCAATCGGTGCGGTAGTGTGTAGCGGGATGGCGGTGCAGAATAAGAACATGGGAATTTTCAGGTGCTACGACAACGGACAGGGTATAGATGACAGCCGTCCCTGCCCGCCGACGCGCCTGCCCACTCTGTTAAAGAAGTTTTGGCAAAGGAGTCATCTGTGCCGCTGCTGCGGGTAAGGTATGTGAACCTTGAAGCCAATTAAATTGTGGACTGGCGAACAATACGATGTGAATGAAAAAAGCTAGCGCGAATAGCGACCCAACAGTCCCCATAATAACGAGGCGCAGGTCACCGAATTGCTTCCAAATTTGCCACATGTTGTTCTGCATTGCTGAAATCTCCTAAAACAGGTTTTTCCCTGTTGGTCACAATTCAAGCGTTTAATGGGACTAAATGAATCAAGGGGCACAAATGTGCCCCAAGATGCTATTCCCAGCGGATTCAGCGATTAACCGCTAATCCAATTAAAGGCTGGGCTGCTGAGTAAAATGAAGTGAATCAGCAGTGCCAGTACAAACAGAAAACCAAACAATGCAACAAGGGTTCTGCGTGGATCAAAGATTTGCCAAACTTTATGCATGTGTATTCTCCAGTCTTTTATGGATGGGCGCTGTGGAAACCAACAACCGCCCGGTCGGTCACGAACACTAATAAACCCTTAGCAATCAAAGCCAAGGACGCCACAACCACACGAGAACGTGTGCAAAAACCACGATCCCAGTAAACGCAACGAAACTAGACACAAAGACACCGTGGAATTCCCTTGCCTCATCTTCCGTTAGTCCAGATATCGAGCGGCTTTCGCTAACCATTATAATGGTTCCTCACTACTTTTCGGTACGGTTTCGGAGATTAAAAATATCTCCTCTACCATTTGCGGACACTATCTAAAGAAGACCGCTACCGCGATTCTTATGTCGTTTCATACGCGCCGGATGATGTAAATGAACATCCGGCGTGTAAATTGCGTCCTTGCTAACGCCATAGATTCAGACTACAGATTCTGCGCAGTCGGAACCATTGGTTCAACTGGTGCAGCTGGTACTTCTGGCTCAACTGCAGCAGGAGTTTCCACCTTTGCTGGAGCAATTAGTGCCGGATAATCCTTCAACATCTGTGCAGCATAAAGCGGCTTGTACGCGCCTTGATGGCAAGTCATACAACTGATTTTGAAGGGGTCGCCATAAGGACCTTTACGCGAAGCAGGAAGTACTTCATTCAGCGGCCAGATATAGTTCTGGTTAAGGTCGCGTACATGACGAATTGCATACCAAGCTGTCGTCCGTTTCGGTGTGCTCTGTTTCCAATCAAAGAAAGATCGAGTGTTATGGCAGAAGGTGCAGTTGACGCCCATTGCATCAGAAATCTGCATCATCAACGCATAAGTCCATTCTGCTTGCTTGATGGATGTCTTGTTGCCACTTGGTAGTGCTGTCGTTCCAATAACCCGAATGTTATTTGCTTGGTCAAGGAATGGCGTATACGGATCATAAGGCAGCGAAGAATAGGCTGCAGTTGAGGCAACGACATTTTGTCCTGTTGGCTTAACACCAGAAGGATGATTTGGACCTGGATCTGTCACCCAAACGTATTTCGGTACTGGATTTCCACGATGACAGGTGTAACAAGTAATGCCCGTATTTGCTACATGGGTCTTCCAATTTGCATTGGTTTGCCGAACCATTTCAAACATTCGCCGTGAAACGACTTTTGTATAAATGTCATCAGAAGCGAAATTACCCGGAACGTGGCAATAATTACAACCTTCTTTCGGTGAAACCCATAATGTTGCCGCCACCATGATGCGAGTGAAATCGGCAACACTCAAATCACTTAACACTTGCACGTTTTTATAAACAGCAGTGACTTTGGGACCACCAACTGCTGCAGGCGCAAGTGCCTCCGGCGGAATGTTTGCTTTAATACTTTCTTCAAGCAAACGCGGATTATAGTTTTGCTCCATTGCCAACCCACGATATCCACCTTGAACCACTTCTGGTGGTGGACGTTCGCAACCCAGCAAGAGTACGGAAGCAACGACCGCAACTAAGGGAACGGATGCGTGTTTTCCAATATTCATTGCGCGACCCCCTGCTGAATCATGTACGCATCCTGCGGCATCATATACGGGTCTTGAACGATCGCACCAATTGGATATTGTGGTGCAACACCGTGTTTCACCGCCCAGAGATACCAGTTATCTACTACCGTTCCAGTCAATAGAATACCAATTCCAGCAGTGATCACAGTCAACACTGCAAACCACCAACTCCAACGATGAATGGATTCCATTGACGCATTGAAGCCCATCGTCCAGCGCCAGAATAATGCCGCACGCTCTGCCGCTGTTCCACGATCAAGAATCTGATCGATTTCACGATCACCACCAAACCGACTGACCGCCAAAATGGTTGCGCCGTGCATTGCAAACAGCAGTGCGGAACCGTATAGGAAGGCAATAGATAACATGTGGAATGGGTTGTAATACAGGTTCCCGTAACGAATTGAAAACGCTGCAGTCCAATCGAGATGCGGGAAAATACCAAAGGGTACTGCTTCAGCCCAACTTCCCATCATTACCGGGCGAATGAAGCCCAAGCTCAGATAGAAAAAGATTGCTGCGGCAAATGCCCAAGACAAATGTTGACTCATCCCTAATGCTGCGGCGCGTTTATAAGTACGAACCCACCATAAGATAATGGAAGCAGTCAAAAAGACTCCCGCCATAATCCACCAACCGCCTTCAGAAAGCGGTGGAATACTTAAACCGTAAGACGGTGCTGGCGGTTCAAGCGCGAGCCAGAACAAGTTCTTTACAAATGCAATTGGACTCCAATCGACCGAAGCCAACATGTTAAGACCAATGATCTCCATTGCGATAAAGCCAAAGATCAATGAAAGCGTACCAGTGAAACCGAGATAAAGCGGTCCAATCTGTGCGTCGCCGATCTTACCAGCCCAGTAGGAGAAAAGAGGCTTGCCGAGGCGTGGCAAACTGCCTTTAGGCAGTGGTACGCCGGGATAAGCCGGTGAACGTACCTGCACACTGTTAAAAATATTCTGATATTCAGGCATTGTTATCTCCTAGTTCCTACCAGAGCGGAAGCTCAAGCCACCAGTTCCACCATTCCGGCCAACCACGGGTCCAGAAAGGTCCACTGATAACGATACAGACCGCGCTCCAGAACACGGCACTGAGAGCTAGGAATAATCCCAAGCGATGAATGGCAAGCGCACCAATTGAATAGCCCACGATGTCGCGGAAAAAGGTGTTTTCATGCTCGCTGGTTTTGGTTGGCTCGCCTTCTTGTGGATTGGTGACTGACAAAATCAGTGAACCGTGCATTGACAGTGCCAACGCATTAGTAAAGAAGAAGGTAATCGCCAACATATGCGCTGGGTTGTAATGGAAATGCAGGAATTGATAACCAACGTTGGAAACCCAATCGAGGTGACTCAAAATTCCGTAAGGAAAACCATGACCCCAAGCACCCAGCAATAATGGACGCACAACCACAAGAACGAGGTAGGCACCAATTGCGAAGGAAAAGGCGAAAGGAATATGAAAGCCAATTCCGAGCTTGCGGCAGATTTCAACTTCTCGCAACGCCCAAGAAACGAAAGCACCAATTGCGCAAATCGTGATGATTTGCCACAAACCACCTTCAGCCATTGGCGCCATACCTAAACCGTAACTCAGGTCTGGCGGAGCAATACTAATTTGCCAAAGATTGAAAGTTTGCAGTTCTGCATTCGGGCCGAGGGTGGCACCCCAAGCCATCAGAAGCGTTCCTAATAATGCAAAGAAAAACCCTGACACTCCGAAGAAGCCGACATAAAACGGCCCCACCCAGAAGTCGAATAGGTCTCCCCCTATCAACGTCCCGCCACGGACGCGGTATTTTTTCTCAAAACTGAGCATGGCCATTATAAAACCCTCTGCTGGGGAGACAGCCTGGCCGGATGTCCCCTCTTAGCGCTGTCGGTAACAAACGAGGCTTGCCATGAAACGTTGCCTCGTTTGCTACCCCCGTCAAGGACATGATTAGCGTTGCGGCACAACTGGTGTCGCGTGCTGAACCGCGGCAGCAGGAACACCATCTTCGAGCCAATTAAAATCGGTGGTGCTCAACAGAATCATGTGGATAGCAAGTGCTAATACCACTAAGAAAACAAACAGCGCGATCAGGGCGCGACGCGGATCAATCAGCAGCCAAATTTTCCATGTATCAGATGACATCATTTAAATTCTCCACAACAACAAGTCAGAAATTTTTAGGTCGGTTTAAGTGGCGCAAGTTTTTACAACGCAAGCGCCTGACTTAACAACGATTACAGCCAAGGACGCCACATCCAAGCCAGAATATGTGCAAAAACAACGATCCCAAAAAATGCCGACATGCTTTGCGTGAAGAAGCCATGGAATTCTTGAGCTTCTTGTTCGGTCAGTCCAGTTAAGCTGTTGTTAGCCATTGAAAATCCTCCGAATCTTTAAAAGAAAGTAACAGACGTTGTGTCGCACTCAGCTCGTGCGGCGGGAGCACCGTAAATGTGTTTGCTACGGCAAAGAACCCACCCGAATAATCTCGTCAAGAGCCTAAAATGAAAGCTATAAAACTGCTGGGACACTTTTTCTAGCCTAATGTGTATGTCAACACGAAGTGCGACAAACGCGGGGCTAACTGCTTGACGGGATCGTTGGATTCAAGTGTCAGTCTAGCTTGACTGACACAGATGTCAATCTACATTTACACCATAATTTTAGCGTTGCGCTTCGATAACCCGTTCCGCTGTCACGCGATCCTCTCCGGCATTGCGGGCAGCACGTTCTGCTGCATCGCGCAGCCGTTTGGCCGCAGAAATGCGCACCAATACCGGCTGGCTTTCGACAATTTGATCGAACGCAGCTCGCGCTTCTTCATTCCACGGCAGTTCGCGGTGCATTCGCGCTGGTGTCGGATCAACTTTATCCAAATCAGTGCCGAGCGGAATAATGTGAAACAGTGCATCAAACAAGGCGTTACAGATTTCTGCACCAAATAAGTCGCGCCGGAATAGCCCATAAACGGCGTTCCGGTATGGCGGCGAATCACCGTGCCGGGGAACGATGCTGGAATATAAGTGGCGCGAGCGCCGATCTCCGCTAAATACATTCGTTCATTAAAACTGCCGAACACGATCAACGGCGGTTTGTCGTGAATGGTTTGGCGAATCAAATCATTATCCGGCTTGACGCCAGCTTTGCGGGTAAACGCAAAATGACACGGCAGTCCCAGCTCATCTTCCAGAAAATGCCGCAGTCCTCGGCTGTACGTTTCAGTCGCCACCACGCCAAAGCTCGCCGTTCCGAAGAAATCCTGCGTCACCGATCGCCACAAATCCCAAATTGGTTTAATCGTCGTGTGCTTTTCGCGCTCGATAAACGGCTCAGGATCAAGCCCCAGCAACTCGCCGAGCGTGCGCAAAAACTTGGTTGTGCTGTGTAAACCAATCGGTGCTTGTAAAAATGGACGCTCCAACGCCTCGCACAACGTGCGCCCAAATTCGCGGTACAGGCAGACATTCACCTCGGCATCCGCCAATTTCGCCACTTCATTCAAATGGCTGCCGAGCGGAAAGGTCAGATTCACTTCTGCGCCGATTCCCTCGACCAACCGTCGAATTTCTGCGACATCCGACGGCGAATTAAATACGCCATACATCGGACCGATGAGATTGACGCGAGGACGCGCTCCCGGCTGGCGCGGTTTTGCTTTGACTGCTGCAGCGCCCTTTTTAGGTCCAAATTGCGTCCACAACCAATAGATAGCGCGATTGGCGCTCTGCCATTGATCTTCGTCGATGGTGCGCGGCAGAAACCGCAAAATGTTCGTGCCCTCCGGCGTGACCCGCCGCCAATCATCTCGGCAATTGAACCGTCACCACCACCGCTGGACGCGTCGGATCAAGCGTTTGATACGCTCGCGCATCGACTGCTCAGTTCCCCGCTGACCGAGTTCTTCTTCGCCCAGCCCCGTCACGACGACCGGCAGCTCATGCGGCGGCAGTCCATCGGTGTAATGCAGCACCGCAGTCACCGGCAAATTTTCGCAGCCCACCGGTCCATCAATAATGACTTGCAGCCCCTTGATCGCAGCAAAGGCATAAACGGAACCCCAGTAACCGCCTGCACGGTCAAGGTCATTGATTAACATCTAAAATATCCTCTCAGTTAACGTGAGCTTCAGCAGCATTTTCGCTGTATTGCATTGATCAATCCGCGTGAAAAATGTGATACACAATCACCCTTTTCACTACAACCAATTCTTAAACATCATGCGTCTTTCCATTCGGCATTCATTCCGCCACATCGCCAGCATCACGCTGGTATTGCTCCTCACCGGCTGCGGACGACCCGATCCGATGCTCGATATTGCCGGTCCCACGATGGGCACTTATTACGCCGTCAAGTTGCGCGTCCGCCGCAGGGTATGACCAAACAAACGCTGACTGCTGGTGTGGAAACCGTACTGGCGCGAGTCATCAGCGAGATTTCAACTTACGATCACAACTCCGAATTGTCGCAGCTCAATCAAAATCCGAGCACCGAGTGGATTCGCGTTTCCGCCATCTGTACCAAGTCATCGCCGAAGGACAACGCATCGCCGAGCTGACTGAGGGCACGTTTGACATCACCATTGGTCCGCTCGTCAACCTGTGGGGATTTGGTCCAGAACGTCGCCGCGATACGCCACCAAGTGCCGCAGAAATTCAAGCTGCACAAGCGCGAGTCGGCTGGCGCAAATTGGAATTACAGGCGCAACCTGCCGCTGTGCGCAAGGCGCAGCCCGATCTTTATATCGACCTATCCGCGCTCGGCGAAGGTTACGGCGTCGATCAATTGACGGCGTGGCTCGATGCGCAGGGTGTCAACGATTACATGGTTGCAGTGGCTGGCGCGATTCGCACCAAAGGCAGCAACGCCAAACAACGCCCGTGGGCCATTGCGATTGAAGAGCCGGTAACGGAACATCGCTCCGTGAATCGCATCGTTTCATTAACCAATCGCGCCGTTTCAACTTCCGGCGACTATCGCAACTTTTTCGAGCGTGACGGCAAGCGTTATTCCCATGAAATCAACCCAGTGACTGGCGCACCAGTCGAACGCAATCTCGGTTCAGTCACTGTTATTGGCGATGTAGGAATGGTGGTTGATGGCTGGGCAACGGCGTTAATGGTGCTCGGTGAAGAGCGCGGTCCAGCACTCGCCGAAGCGCAGGGATTAGCTGCCTATTTCATCGTCCGCGATGGGGAAACCTTGCGCACTATTGCGACACCCGCATTTCAAAAAATGTTAGATGTAGAGAATTAAATAATCCGCAACGACAACGCATTTCCCATTTATGGAGAACGTTGATGTTTGAAGCAACAAAGGTTGGCCGCTCAGTCAGTAAAGACGATTATCAGGATCAACAGGAGACACTGCGCACACAACTATTAGCAGCGCAGCGCGATTTGAAAACTGCCAATGTCCCATTAATTGTGCTGATTTCTGGCGTAGAAGCAGCGGGCAAAGGCGAAGTTGTTAACCGCCTTAATGAATGGCTGGATGCTCGCGGTGTTCAAACATTCGCCTTTTGGAATGAATCCGATGAAGAACGCGAGCGCCCGCGTTATTGGCGCTTTTGGCGTTCATTGCCCGCTCGCGGCGATATTTCAATTCTATTCGGCGGCTGGTATCAAACGCCAATTGAATACCGCTTCAAAGGTTATTGCACCGATGCAGAACTGGATGGCGAATTAAATCGCATTGTTGATTTTGAACGGATGCTCATTCAAGATGGAGCATTGGTGCTCAAATTTTGGTTTCATTTATCTGAACCAGATCAAAAATTACGACTAAAAGAACTCTCCCGCGACGACAAAAGCCGTTGGAAAATGTTGCCGGATAAAAGCAAATTTTCTGAACATTACGCCGCATTTGAACAGGTCGCCGAGCGGGTCATTTTACACACCGATCGCGGCAATTCACCGTGGTATCTTATTGAAGCAGCAAACAGTCGTTACCGTGATCTCACCGTTGGCAAAACACTGCTGCACGCCATTCACTCGCGGCTGGCTGAATCAGTCAATACCGAAGAACCAACATCGCCATTGGTGAGCCCAGAATTGCCGAGCAGTGCCAGCGCCCAAATTACGCTGCTCGATCAATTAGATTTATCGCTCTCCGTTTCGCGTAACGATTACAAACATGAATTAAAAAAACTGCAAAACGAAATCAATGAACTGGCGTGGTTAGCGCATAATCAAAAGCGTTCCACCGTATTGATGTTTGAAGGCGTTGATGCTGGCGGCAAGGGTGGCGCAATTCGGCGCATTACCAATAGTGTTGATGCGCGGTTATATCGCGCTATTCCAGTTGCAGCGCCGACGGATGAAGAAAAAGCACATCATTATTTATGGCGCTTTTGGCGGCATATTCCTCGTGCGGGATTCATTACACTTTACGACCGTTCTTGGTATGGGCGCGTTTTGGTTGAACGGGTGGAAGGGTTTGCCAGCGATGCAGAATGGCGACGTGCTTACGCGGAGATCAATCAATTCGAGGAACAATTGGTCGATCGCGGCGTCATCCTGTTGAAATTCTGGTTGCATATCAGTCAGGACGAACAGCTTAAACGCTTTAAAGACCGCGAAGATGTGCCGTATAAACGCTATAAAATTACTGCGGATGATTGGCGCAACCGTGAAAAATGGCCGCAATATAAAGAAGCTGTGAATGAAATGGTTGCTCGCACCAGCACCAAACATGCGGCATGGACACTCGTTGAAGGCAACGATAAGCCCTATGCGCGAATCAAAGTGCTGCGCACCATTTGCGATGCGCTAATACGGGAATTAAAAACTGAGGGCGCATCTACTTCTCGTTATATGCCTTGTGGTGAAAAGCGCATCGACGGATAGCAATCATTAACCGTTCATTAAAATAGGTTGCTGCGCCGTGATATGGAAACTATTGCTCATGCTGGCGGTGTTATTCACCGCTTATCAAATGGTGCGGCGATATTGGCGCAATGCGGTTGGAATTGAAATGCCACTTGCTACTGCACCGCCGGAAATGCGCCGTTTGGCAGCGGCGGTGCTGATTGTGATGGGATTGGGAACGGCAGTGCAGTTCATACTGAGTTGGCAACATCGCCACGAGGTCATTCAGGTGCAGGTGGTTAATGCGAATACTGGTCAATTGACGCTGTATCAAGTGCAGCGCGGAAGTATTGATGGACGATATTTTCGCACAATTGACGGGCGCGAGATGCGCATGGCAGATGTAGAACGGATGATTATTTTGCCGGCAGAAACGAATGATTAACTGCTAAAAATGAATACCAATTCCACCGCCAATACGTCCACCGCCGCCACTAATACCAATGCTAATAAACGGCCAAATGAAAACTGGATAACCCATATCGGCAACGGGCGGCGGTTCTGGCCACAGCCGCACGGCTGCTTCATCAAGCAACGGCGTTTGTCCATATTCGCGCACTTCGCGCAAGCGCCCAGTGGCAGTGAGCTGGCGTCCAGTCGGAATATCCATCGACGTAAAATGTTGATGACGAACGCGAAAACGTCCCAGCGGTTGATCGTCAAGATTGGGCTGCCCGCAAGCATCAAGCGGATAAGCCAGCACTTCTAATTCGGTGGCGTCATTCGGCAGCTGAGTCACGACGCCACCCCAACTGACCACTTCATCTTCACCATATCCACTCGCCGCCACGATGGACGGCGTTAATTTGAGATCGCCAACTGGTTTGAAGCAGACACGATGCGTCGCGCAACCGCTCGCAACACTGCCCGCGAGAAGCAGCGGAAGTAAACGCGAAACGGGTGCGAAATCCACGATTAACGTGCTTGACGATAGGTGTCCATTTCTTCCAATGACAAATGCCGCGCCTCATCTTCTAACATGACCGGAATATCATCACGAATCGGATACGCCAATTGCGCGGAGAGCGAAATCAATTCGCCGCGAGCGGAATCAAAAATCAATGCGCCTTTAGTGACCGGGCACACGAGAATGTCGAGCAGTTTTTTATCGAACATGGTTATTCCTGTGTATTGAAAATAAGTTGGCAGTTTTCAGTCATTAGCGTGTTCGGGCGGACTAAACCAATTGAGTTTATCGCGCAGACTGACTACTTCGCCCACAATGAGCAACGTCGGTGGCTGCGGTGGATCAGCCATGACCAATTCCAGAATAGTCGCCAGCGTTCCAGTATAAACCCGCTGCTGATGCGTGGTTCCCTGTTGAATGAGCGCAATTGGCATAGTGGATACGATGCCGTGCGCAACCAATTGTTCAACAATGATCGGCAGCCCAATCAAACCCATATAAAACACGACGGTTTGATTGGGTTGCGCCAGCGCCGGCCAATTGATGTTAATCGTACCGTCTTTTAAATGACCGGTGACGAAAGTGACTGATTGCGCATAATCGCGGTGCGTCAGCGGAATTCCGGCGTAAGCGGCACAACCAGAGGCAGCAGTAATGCCGGGAATCACTTGAAACGGCACACCTTCTTCCGCCAGCGTGTCGATCTCCTCGCCACCGCGCCCAAAAATAAACGGATCACCGCCTTTGAGCCGCAACACTCGATGTCCCTCTTTGGCGAGATCAGCGAGCAGCCGGTTGATTTCTTCCTGCCGCATCGCGTGATGATTGCGCTCTTTGCCGACGTAAATTCGGCGAGCGTCGCGGCGTGTCATCTGCAAAATCGGTTCAGCGACCAGCCGGTCATAAACCACAATATCCGCTTGCTGCATCAGCCGCAGCGCCCGAAACGTCAATAAATCTGGATCGCCCGGACCCGCACCGACCAGATAAACCTCGCCCATCTCAGCATCCAACGCATCGGGCGCCAGCTCGCGTTCAATCACTGCCTCAGCTTCGACAAATTGCCCAGCGAAAATGCGCTCGGCGACTGCGCCCTGCAACACGCGATCCCAAAACCGTCGCCGGTCGCGCTGTTCGGTAAACCGTGCTTTGACGCGCTCCCGATAACGCCCCGCCAATGCTGCCAGCCGCCCGTAACCGGCAGGAATCAACGACTCCAACCGCGTCCGCAGCATTCGCGCCAGCACTGGCGAGGCACGACCACTGGAAACGGCAATCGTCACTGGCGAACGGTCGATAATCGACGGCAGTAAAAAGGTGCAGGCATCAGGATCATCGACCACATTCACCGGAATCTCCGCAGCTCCGGCGAGCGCCGCGATTTGGCGATTGATGGTCGCATCATCGGTCGCCGCGATAATCAGCCGATTGCCAGCAATATCACTCGGCAGGAAATGACGCGGGTAATGATGCAAGGTTCCGGCAGCCACCTGCGCTGCCAGCGCCTCGCCCAGCACCGGTGCAACCAAGGTAATCGCCGCGCCGCTCCGTAACAGGCTACTGGCTTTCCGCGCTGCCGTTGCGCCGCCGCCAACAATCAAACACGGCTTATCCTGAAGATCGAGAAAGATGGGGAGAAATTCCATGTGTATGTCCGCTGCGAGAGGCTTGCAAGAGCGTTGAGTTGCTTCACTAATGCTTTTAATATACTCAATTATCTAGTGTTTTGGTAGGACAACCACGTGCTTAACGAGATCGATTCCGAGTCATTACAACAGCGACTTACAGCGGGCGAGTCACTGCTTTTGGTGGATATTCGCAGCCCCGGCGAACGGTTGCAGGGCACGATTCCCGACGCGCTGCCGATGCCGATGCACACCATTCCACTGCGACTCAGCGAATTGCCCAAAACTCAGGATGTGGTGCTGTATTGCCACAGCGGAGCGCGGTCTTATCACGCTGGCACTTATCTGCTGCAACAGGGTTATGACCGCGTATTTAACCTGCGCGGTGGCATCATCGCGTGGGCGCGGCACGGCTTTCCGATTGAACATCCCAGCGCGTAATTGCCCGCATTTCCTCCGCTAATTTCAGCGCCGCCCCACAATCGTTGGGGCATTTTTCACCATCCAGAGTATTTGCCGATGTTGGTTCTTCATGGCGCACCCGCCCTCTCTGAATTTCGTCTCCGCAAACTTGCCGACCGCCTGAGCGCAAACACGCAAACGCCGCTGCAAATCAGCGCGGTTTATGTGCATTTTGTCGAATTAAAAGAATCACTCAGCGCCAGCGAGCAGGAGATTTTGACGCGGCTGGTGCTGGATAACGTGCCGCTGCCTGCGACCACTGCGCCAGCAACCGTGATTTTGACCGTGCCGCGCCCGGGCACCATTTCGCCGTGGTCATCCAAAGCCACTGACATCGCGCACAACTGCGGCTTGAACAAAATCAAACGCTTAGAGCGCGGCATCGCTTATGACATCACCGGCGCGACCGCTGCCCAGCTCCACGCCATCGCGCCGCTGCTGCACGACCGCATGACCGAAATCGCGCTGTTTGATCTGGAATCCGCCCACCAGTTATTTGCAGAAACGCCGCCGCGTCCGCTGCAACACATTGATTTTTTACGCAGTGGTCGCGCTGCGCTGCTCGCTGCCAATGTCGAATTGGGGCTGGCGCTGGCAGATGACGAGATTGATTACCTTGCAGCCAGCTTCACTGCGTTGCAGCGCGATCCGACCGATGTCGAGCTGATGATGTTTGCGCAGGCGAATTCGGAACACTGCCGCCACAAGATTTTTAACGCCGACTGGATCATCGACGGCGAGCGCCAGCCGCAGTCGCTGTTTCAAATGATTCGCCACACCACCGCGCAAGCGCCGACTGGCGTGTTGTCTGCGTACAGCGATAACGCAGCGGTGATTGCGGGCGCAGTTGGGCAGCGGTTTTGGCCTGATCCTGCGACCGGCATTTACGGCGAACATGCGGAATTGATTCACATTTTGATGAAAGTCGAAACCCACAATCATCCGACCGCGATTGCGCCGCATCCCGGCGCTGCGACTGGCTCCGGCGGTGAAATCCGCGACGAGGGCGCAACTGGGCGCGGTGCGAAACCAAAAGCGGGGCTGTGTGGATTTTCGGTCTCCAATTTGCGGATTCCTGAGTTTGAACAGCCGTGGGAGCAGGATTACGGCAAGCCGGAACGCATCGTTTCTGCGTTGGAAATCATGCTCGACGGGCCGCTGGGCGCGGCTGCGTTCAATAACGAATTTGGGCGCCCGAATCTCGCGGGCTATTTCCGCACTTATGAGCAACGCGTGCTTAACGCAGCCGGAGTGTCGGAAGTGCGCGGTTATCACAAGCCGATCATGCTGGCGGGCGGTTTGGGCAACATTCGCGCTGAACACGTTGTAAAACAACCATTTCCGCCTGGAACGCCGCTGATTGTGCTCGGCGGCCCGGCGCTGTTAATCGGACTCGGTGGCGGCGCTGCGTCCAGCATGGCAGCGGGCAGTTCGGCGGAAGATTTGGATTTTGCCTCGGTGCAACGCGCTAATCCCGAAATGGAACGGCGCTGTCAGGAAGTGATTGATCGCTGCTGGGCGCTGGGCGAGGCGACGCCGATTCTGTTTATTCACGATGTTGGCGCAGGTGGTTTATCCAACGCGCTGCCGGAATTGGTGCACGACGGCGGGCGCGGTGGGCAGTTTGAACTGCGCGAGGTGCCGAATGACGATCTGGGCATGTCGCCGCTGGAGATTTGGAGCAACGAGGCGCAGGAGCGTTATGTGCTGGCGATTGCTGCCGAGCGGCTGGCGCAGTTCACTGCGATTTGTGAGCGCGAACGCTGCCCGTTTGCAGTGGTTGGCACGGCGACTGCTGCCGCGCAGTTGCAATTGAATGATCGCCAATTTGACGAGCGTCCGATTGATATGCCGCTGGCGCTGCTGTTTGGCAAACCACCCAAAATGCTGCGCGAAGTGAAATCTTCTCAACTGCCGATTGATCAATCCCCCAACCCCCCTTTTCCAAAGGGGGGCTTTCTTCTCCCCCCTTAGAAAAAGGGGGGCTGGGGGGGATTTCGGAAGCAATTCACCGCGTCCTGCGGCTGCCGACAGTCGCCGATAAAACCTTCCTCATCACCATCGGCGACCGCAGCATCACCGGCTTGGTGGCGCGAGAGCAAATGGTCGGCCCGTGGCAAATTCCGGTGGCTGATTGCGCCGTGACGCTGGCGGATTATCGCGGCTACAGCGGCGAGGCGATGGCGTTGGGTGAACGCGCTCCGCTGGCGCTGCTGAATGCGCCAGCCGCCGGACGGATGGCAGTTGGCGAAGCAGTCACCAACTTGGCAGCAACGCGTATCAACCAGCTCGGCGACATCAAACTCTCGGCCAATTGGATGGCGGCAGCCGGTCATCCCGGCGAAGACGCTCGCTTGTTTGAAACGGTTCGCGCCGTCGGGCTGGAACTGTGTCCGGCGCTGGGCATGGCGATTCCGGTCGGCAAGGATTCGATGAGCATGAAAACGGTCTGGCAAGACGCCAACGGCGAGCGCCGCGCCGTGACTGCGCCGTTGTCGCTGATCGTGTCGGCATTTATGCCGGTCGCTGATGTGCGCCAAACCTTGACGCCGCAATTGCGCACCGATGCTGGCGCGACTGCGTTGATTTTGATCGATTTAGGACGCGGGCAAAATCGGCTCGGTGGCTCGGCGCTGGCGCAGGTTTACGCGCAACTCGGCGACACTGCGCCCGATCTCGATGATCCTGATTTACTGAAACATTTCGTCGCCGCGCTGCGCGAATTGCACGACGCAGCGCAGTTGTTGGCGTATCACGACCGTTCGGATGGCGGCTTGATCGTGACGCTGTTGGAAATGGCATTTGCTGGACGCTGCGGCATTGACCTTGATGGCGCAGTGCTCGGCGACGATTTGTTAGCGGCGTTATTTAGCGAGGAATTGGGCGCAGTGATTCAGGTGCGCGGCACTGATGTCGCTGCCGTATTACAAACGCTGCACAATCAACAGCTTGGCGAATGTTGCCGCGTGATCGGCAGCGTGAATGACTGCGATCACATTCGGCTGATAAATCCCGCCCAACTGCCTGTTGATCAATCCCCCCAACCCCCCTTTGCTAAAGGGGGGCTTGAAACTCCCCCCTTTGAACAAGGCACACGTTCATCTCCCCCCTTTGAAAAAGGGGGGCTGGGGGGATTTTCAGTCGCGCCGCTCTGCAACAAACGTGGTCAGAAACCAGTTATCGGTTGCAGGCGCTGCGCGATCATCCCGACTGCGCCGCCGAAGCCTTTGCGCGGATTGCCGCCGCTGATCCGGGTTTGAACGCGCAATTGACGTTTGATCCGAATGACGACATCGCAGCGCCATTCATCGCTCGCGGAGCGCGACCACCGCTGGCGATTTTGCGCGAGCAGGGCGTCAACGGTCAGATCGAAATGGCGGCAGCATTTCACGCAGCGGGTTTTGAATGCGTCGATGTGCATTTATCGGACGTGATTGCCGGGCGAATTGCGCTGGCGCAGTTTCGTGGATTGGTTGCCTGTGGCGGATTTTCTTACGGCGACGTGCTGGGTGCAGGCGCGGGTTGGGCAAAAACAATTCTGTTCAACAGTCGCGCCCGCGATGAATTTCAAGCGTTTTTTGAGCGCACGGACACCTTCACGCTCGGCGTGTGCAACGGCTGTCAAATGTTGTCGCAGCTGCGCGATTTAATTCCGGGCGCAGCGCAGTGGCCGCAATTTCTGCGCAATCGCTCGGAACAATTCGAGGCACGAACGCTCATGCTCGAAATTGCCGAATCGCCGTCGCTGCTGTTGGCAGGAATGGCGGGATCGCGTTTACCGATTGCAGTTGCGCACGGCGAAGGTCGCGCCAGCTTCCGCGATGCGACGCATTTGGCTGCCGCGCAGCCGCAGATTGCGCTGCGTTATATCGAAAATGACGGGCAAATTGCCGAGCGTTATCCGGCGAATCCGAATGGCTCGCCGGACGGAATTGCGGGGCTGACCAGCGTTGATGGGCGCGTCACCATTTTGATGCCGCATCCAGAGCGCGTATTCCGTGCGGTGCAGCAATCGTGGTGTCCGCCGGAATGGAGCCAAGATGGCGGTTGGATGCGGTTATTTCGCAATGCGCGGGCGTGGGTTTCCTGATATACAACAATCAAAATCGCGATACGCAAATTTGAGGTTGCATAATGAAATATCTATCACGAATGCTCTACGTTAGCCGCAGCAGCATTGGTTTAGATGATGATGCGGAATTACAGAAGATTTTGGAGGTCTCGCGGCGCAAAAACCCTGATTTAGAAATCACCGGAATTCTGTGTGCTGGCGGTGGTCATTTCACTCAGATTCTGGAAGGACCACAGGAAAATCTAATCGGTTATACGGGATTATTTTAGCTGACCCGCGCCATTATGATTCGGTACTCATTGGAATTGCGCCGATTAAAAAGCGTATTTTTCACAATTGGTCAATGGGCTATCTAATGAATTCGCCAGATGTCATGGAAGCCCATCGAAAACAATTGCTGGAGATTTGGATAGGGCGCACTGAAGCGCGGGAACTGGTGACAATGATGAAACAGTTTTTGGAACAGCTTGATCGCTAATTTGCAACACAAAAACCCGCCAAATGGCGGGTTTTTTAATTAAATTTGAATGAAATGCACATTAAGTCGGCGGCATTCCCGCGCCAGCCAAAACCAAATACACCGCAACTGCTGCGCCTATTCCAAGCAATGTCGCCATTACAAATAAGCCATATAACAATCCATTCCCGCTTGGCGCTATTGGTTGTTCTAATGTTGAATGGTTTGTTGAAGCGTGGCAACCGCAGCATCAACCGTCTCTTTGGCATCACGATGCGCTTTCAATAAGAGCGCATTTTCATCAATCGGCGCTGCCGTACTGGGCGCAGCGGGCGCTGGTTGGTGATCGCGTAAACGCTGTTCCACTGAGACCAAAATCTGCGTCCGTTCATTATCAAGGCTGCGTTTGAGTAAATCTGGCAGCGTTTCCGTCGATAAGCGCGTTGATAAGGCTTGTAAATCTGCAAATGTCGGCGCTGGCGTAGTAGGCGGTGACACAACTGGCGCTGGCGTTGCTGCCGCTGCTGCGAGTTGCGCGTCGTCGATCATGCGCCGCACTTCACGCAACAATTCGCCCGATAATTCACGCCGTAAATCATCAAGTAACGGCATCACCAATGCAGCAAGATGTTCGTCAATCAGCGCCAAAACTGCGTTTTCGGAAAGCTGAGGCGTGGCGGCTGGCGCAATTGGCGTCGGCGCAGTCATTGGCGGTGCAATTGGCATCATTACTGGCGGTTCAATCGTCGGCGCTGCGGGAATTTCTGCGGTCGCCAATTGAGCGCGGAGACGCTCAAGAATATCGCCCAATAGATCAGCCGCTGCGGATTTGGGCAGAATTCCGAATACGCCTTTTTTATTTGCAGTTGCCACGAAATCTGCGTCTTCGTGCGAAGTACACATCACAATTGGGATTTGCGCAGTGCGTGGGTCTTCGCGGATCACCTCCAACGCTTCAAAGCCATTTAAACCCGGCATCATGTGATCCATTAAAATGGCGTCGGGCAATTGCGTTTTTAGAAATTCAAATGCCGATTCCGCACAATCGGCTGTTTCGACCTCAATCCCGTGCCGTTGCAGTTGAAGCCGCAGGGCGTAACGGGCGGATTTTGAATCATCAACTAAAAGTATCTTCATTGGAAATAAGACCATGATTGCTATGAATGGCGTTTGAAGATGCGGCATAACCGATCACTGAATGCGTTGCAGTGTAGCGGTGCGTCATCATTAGCCGCAAGTGATTATGCCTGTGGATGCTGGCTCCATTACAATGGATCGTGTCAGCAATTCAACTTTTAATTGCGTTGCAATTTGTTGTGCATTAACTGCCGTATTCCACGGCACAACACCCAAACAGGGCGCAGCAATTAACTCGTTCAATGTGGCTAAATTGGCATTTAGCGCCTGCATTTTTGGATCAATTTGATTGCAAATCCAACCGATTAAATGTGCACCGCTAGCGCGAATACTCTCCGCAGTTAATAGCGCGTGATTGAGGCAACCCAATTTAAAACCAACCACCAAAATCACTGGGATTTCCAGCGCCAGTGCGAGATCGCTCACGCATTGATTCGGCATCAGCGGCACGCGCCAGCCGCCAACACCTTCCACGATCACGACCTCCGCAGTTGCTGCCAGCGTTTGATAAGCCTTGATAATGTTCACAAAATCAATGGTGACGCCTGCCTGAATCGCAGCCAAATGCGGCGCAATCGGCGGCGCAAACGCATAAGGATTGACGAGCGCGTAAGCATTGCGATGGCTGCTCTGCGCCAGCAATTGCCGCGCATCGGCATTGCGTAAACCCGCCGGCGTCATCGCGCAGCCCGACGCGACCGGTTTCATGCCGTTCACCCGCAAACCCCGCTGCTGCATCGCTGCCATTAGTCCGAGGCTGATGGTCGTTTTGCCGCAATCGGTATCGGTTCCGGTGATGAAAATGCCGCTCATGGCGCTGGTTTGACCGAGTGCTCGCGCCCGCCGATGGCGCTGATTGGAATGGTGACGCTGCGACCGGACGCAGATATTTCCGCTGCCCAAGCGTGACCGTAAACCACTTCGTAACTGGCGGGTAAACGTCCAGCGCCGCGATGAATTTCATACGCTTGCTCCAGCGCCAGCAATCGCGCCCGTCCAGTCAAACCACGCGGTCGCGCCAGCGTCGCGTTGTGTGCGCCCAGCGTTTTGAGGTCAACCATCAATTCGCGTACCGTCGCGTAAGTCAGGGTCAGTCGCTCCACATCAATCACTGGATCGGCAAACCGCGTCCGCACTAGCGCATCGCCAATGTCGTGCAAATCCAGAAACGGACTGACGTGCGCATCGTCATCGACCGCGCTCCACGCTTGGCGCAATTCGATCAGCGTATCGCGCCCGAAGGTGGTGAACATCAGCAATCCGCCCGGACGTAACACGCGCCGACATTCCGCCAGCGCCAGCGGCAAATCGCACCATTGCAGCGTCGCATTAGACACAATCAAATCAACAGAATCATCGACCAGCGGTAACGCTTCAGCATCCGCGCACACGCACTGCGGACGTCGCCACCATCCGCCACGTCGCCGCGCTTGCCGCAGCATTCCGTGGGCAAAATCAACGGCGATGACCTGCGCTTTGCGATAACGACGCTGCAACCCGCCAATTGCGTGACCGGTTCCCGTGCCCAAATCCAGCACCCGCTGCGGTTCCAGTCGCACATAATCCAGCCGCTCCAGCAGCCGATCGGCGATTTCGCGTTGCAGCACCGCCACTGCATCGTAGCCGCCAGCGGCGCGTTCAAAACTGCGCCGTACTCGCGCTTTATCAATCGGCAACGTGGTCATGCCAACGGCTCGCGCACTTCCGCCAGCATTGACCGCACTGCTTGCGCAAATTCGGCCGGATGCGACAAATGCGGCGCGTGTGCAGCGCCAGCGATGATTTGCGTTTGTGCACCCGGCATCAGCATTTCAATCCGCTCGGCAACGGCAGCGGGCACGAGTGCGTCATGGCTGCCGAATAACCACAACGCAGGGCAGCGAATATCCGGCAATTGCCCGCGCAAATCCTCCTCGCGCAGTAAATCCAAACCCAGCGCCAGCGCGTCAGCATTCGGCGGCGGACGACTCGCCAATTCCTCGCGCAATTGCTGCAGCGTCTCGCGGGCGGAATCGCTGCCGCGCACTTGCAGCGCCAGAAATCGCGCCAGCGTTGCCGCAGGATCGGCGAGCAGTTCGGTGTGAAATTGGTCGAGCGTCGTTTCTGGCATCGCCGGTCGCCAATCTGCTGCCTGCACAAAACGCGGCGTCGCGGTCAGTAAAATCAGCCCAGCGACGCGCTTCGGAGCGCGTAACGCCGCAGCGAGTGCGACCAATCCGCCGAGCGACCAACCCAGCCAGACTGCTCGTGCTGGCGCTGCGTCTAAACAGGCATCCGCCCAGCGCCATAAATTATTGAGCGTGGGCGGAAATGGGCTGGTTCCGTGACCGGGCAGTTCAATGCGGTGCTGGCACAATTCCGGCCAGTCCGCTTGCCAGTCGCCATCCCAGACTGCGGCATTCATGCCCCAGCCGTGCAACATGACCAGTTCCTCTTCAAAGTGCGTAGACATCGGTAAATGCTCAGGTTTTGGGTTGACGGCGCTCATGCACCAGTCAACCGTCGATACAAATCGAGATACTGCTTGATGATGACGTCGCGGCTGAAATCGCGGGCGACGCGCTCGCGCCCGGCGGTGGCAAGGTCACGCAGCAGCAGCGGATCAGTCAGCAGCGTTTGAATCCCCGCGCCAGCGCAGTCGCATCGGCGCACGGCACACACCACGCATCTTCACCGTGACGGGCGACTTCCCGCGCTCCGCGAAATTGGGTGGTCAACAGCGGTTTGCCCCACGTCCACGCATCCAGCATCACGTTCCCAAACGGCTCGTCATCCAGTGATGGAAACACCACTAAATCAGCCAGTTGCAAATAGGGCGCGGGATCGGCTTGCCAGCCCGCCCAGATGATGCGCTGGTTTTGGTTGCTATCAACGGCTTGCTGGCGCAATGCCGAGGCCAGCGGCCCGTCGCCGAGCATGATGAACCGCAGTGGGCGTCCGGCGATGGTGGGCGGCAATTGCGCCAGCGCCGCGAGCAGATGCGTGTGTCCTTTGAACGTCACAAACCGCCCCAGCGTCACCATCACCCACGCATCCGCCGGAATCTCGTGACGAATCCGCAGCGCAGCAATGTGCTCCGGCGCGACCGGACGCGGCGCATCGGCGAAGTTGTAAATGTGGTGCACCCGCTGGGCGGGCAAGCCGTTGGCAATCATCCAATCGCACAGCGCCCGCGTGTTGCCGATCCAGCCGTGCGCGTGACGATAGGGCGCGAGCTGGTAATAACCGCCGAGCCGAGCGAGATGAATCGTCTTGCTGGCGCGGGGCACCTGCGTCAACCGCGTCGCCCGTCCCATGTAGGTTTGCACGATGTCCGGTCGGGTGGCGGCGAGCAGCGCCGTCACCGCATGGCGTGAAAACGGGTCCCAAGTGGTGCGAAATGGCAATTGATGCAGCGGCAGCGTTCCAAAATCCAGTTGATTTAAACCACTATTAGCGCGAATAGCGACGCTGGTCGGTGCGCCGTGCGCAGTCAGCGCCAGACTGAAACGATGAAACCAGTATTCCGCGCCACCGAGGGCTTTGCTGGCGATAATTTGCAATGAAGTTGGGTCTGGCATTTTATTATCTTTTACGATTATCCATGCTGGCGCAGTGCGCAATTATTCGTCATCTTCCTGAATAAGATAACGCCCAGTTCCATAATCCGGCGTCGTCGTTCCCGGAATAGCCTCGTAAATTTTACCATCGCGGATAATCATTCGCTCTTTAGCGCCATAATCCGGCGTCGAAGTGCCTTTGATCATTGGATAAATCACGCCATCGCGTTCCACAAGAGGCGAGCGATTTGGATCGAAAGAATGCCAATTGTTTTCTCTCGAATCATCCGTTTGACGCTCGGCAATCACCGCACTACTGAAGAGTACAACACCACTCAAACAAACGTTACGCAGAATGCGCATGGACATGATCTTTATTCCGCATTGAATACGCTTGAATCAAGCAACTAACTGAAATGTACCTTTGCTTCTAAATTGGGGGCAGAATCGGCATTTGCCAACGCTTCTTCTAAAGAAATCAAGCCATCGCGGTACAGTAACAGCAGCGCATCATCAAAGGTTTGAATACCTTCGTGACCACTTTGCTGCATCGCTTCAATCACTGCATCAACGCGCCCTTCTCGAATTAAATCGGAAATGTGCGGCGTATTCACCAAGGCTTCAATTGCGGCGCAACGCGAGCCGGTTTTTGTTTTCACCAAACGCTGCGAGAGAATGGCTTGCAAATAAATCGACAAATCCATAAACAGCGTATTGTGCATTTCCGACGGAAACATGTTAATGACCCGTTTTAATGCCTGATGTGCATTATTGGCGTGCAGCGTTGAAACCGCTAAATGACCCGTGCCGGCTAATTCAATCGCTGCTTCCATCGTTTCGCGGGTGCGAATTTCACCAATTAAAATCACATCTGGCGCTTCGCGCAATACACTTTTTAATGCTTTGGCATAGCTTTTGGTATCCACACCAATTTCGCGCTGGCTAATAATGCACTGTTTATGCGGATGCACAAATTCAATCGGGTCTTCAATCGTGATAATATGCCCAGAAGCAGTACTATTCCGATAATCGAGCATTGCTGCCAGCGTGGTTGATTTACCTGATCCTGTCGCTCCAACCATTAAAATAATGCCGCGTTTACGCATAATGATTTGCGATAACAATGGCGGCAAATTCAATTCTTCCAGCGTGGGGATATTTGCCCGAATATAGCGCAACACCATTGACGTATTGCCGCGTTGATAATAGGCATTAACACGAAAACGAGCGCGATCTTCTAACGCAATGGCAAAATCAAGTTCACGCTCTTGCTCGAATTCCTGCGCTTGCTGGCTATCCATAATTGATGCCAGCGCACTCTGACACAATTCTGGGGTTAAAATTGATTCTCCAATTGGGCGAATAATGCCCTCAATTTTAATCTTAACTGGTGCACCAGGATTAAAAAAAAGATCAGATGCTTTATAACGCACCATCATTTCAAGATACGGGTTAACGTCCATCATTTAACTCCTCATCTGTTGTTAGCGTCCGACCTTTAATTCTGCTGGATTGATCAAATCTGCTGGCGATTCTTCAATACGAGAAATTGGCAGTCCATCGCCAAACAATGTTGAATCAAAAGCCGCTTCTTCATCATCTCCAGCGAGACTGAGTACATCAGCTTTATTTTCTTTTCCTCTATTGTGCGCTTCATGTCCTTCCAATTTAATTGCCAAACGCAGCCCATTCATTGAATCGGCATTGCGCAGCGCATCGTCATAACTGATTTTGCCTGCTTCATAAAGATCAAACAGCGCCATATCAAAGGTTTGCATTCCCAACTCACGGGAACGTTTCATCACGCTTTTAATACCGCCAACATCACCCTTGAAAATTAAATCTTGAATCAGCGGTGAGTTAATCATCACTTCAACCGCAGCAATGCGTCCACCAGTTTTAGAAGGTAATAATCGTTGTGAAATGATGGCGTTGAGATTCAGTGACAAGTCCATCAATAATTGACTGCGACGTTCTTCTGAAAACAGGTTAATAATTCGATCCAGTGCCTGATTTGCATTGTTGGCGTGCAATGTTGATAGGCACAGATGACCCGTTTCTGAGAAGTTAATCGCGTGTTCCATCGTTTCACGGGTGCGAATTTCACCGATTAAAATCACGTCGGGTGCTTGGCGCAATGTGTTGATAAGCGCAGCATCCCAGCTTTCGGTATCAACGCCAACTTCACGCTGGGTAATTAAGCAATTGCGATGCGGATGGACGTATTCAACTGGGTCTTCAATGGTGATGATATGACCGTAGCTGTTTTCGTTGCGATAGCCAAGCATTGCGGCTAGCGAAGTCGATTTACCTGAGCCAGTGCCACCAACCATTAATACGAGACCGCGCTTTTTCATTACGATTTCTTTTAACGCAGGCGGTAGATTGAGTTCGTCAAGTGTGGGAATTGCTGCGTTAATAGTACGCAAAACTGCGCCGCATAAACCCTGTTGCACAAAAGCATTCACGCGAAAACGTCCAATTTCGGCAGGGCTAATCGCAAAATTGCATTCTTTATGCGCATCAAAATCGCGCACTTGGCGATCATTCATAATGGAACGCACGAGGATGTTGGTTTGTTCGCCATTCAAAATTTGGCTGCTCATTGGCGTCATGCGCCCATCAATTTTACAGGCAGGAGGAAATCCCGCTGAAATAAATAAGTCGGAACCACGTTTAGCGATCATTTTGCGTAGACATTCGAGCATGAAATGAGCGGCTTGTTGACGATCCATAATTGATTCCAATGGTTTCAGAACAATAAAGTGAGATGGCCGTTGTACGACATGCGCGGTCACGCAAGGTCAATGCAATCTGCAATTGATGCAGGTCGCATGTTATCGGTCAGATCAGATGAATAAAACAGGCGGGGAGACGAAGTAGCGAGCGTCACCCGAACGGATGACGCATTTTAGCGGAATGATCGATCAGAATTTCAGACCAAAACTGAGTTCCAGTTCCATTTGATCCATGGCGATGTTGATTGATTCAGGGCCGCCAGAAAAGGGCAGTTCACAACCACAATCGAGGTCTTTCTTGGTGCATACATCGCGGAGATGTTGATTTCACTGTTTTTGTTGATGGCTTTGGTGAGGCCGAGCGTGAAGTGATGTTCAATCAACGCTGGCGCGAGGACATTGAATAAAACGCCATCGCGGGGAACGGGTTGTTTGCCGTAGCTGTATCCGGCACGTAGCGTCAAATCAGGCTGCATCGCCCATTGTGCGCCGAATTTGTACACGGTCATGTCGCGCCAGCCAAACCCAACGCCATGACGACCACCCAAACAATGATCGGTTTGACCGCCATGCACAGTTTGAGGTTGCCGGTCATATCGTTGCTGAGAGCGTCGATGTCGCTGTACCAAATCTGCTGTACATCGAAGGCGAAAGTAAGCGTGGAGGTCGCTTTAAATGCCAGTCCAATGTTGACGAATGCTGGCGCGTTCAAATCGCCATTTTGCGCGAATAGGTCGGAATAGCTCTTAAATCGTTCAAAATCGACTTGGCTTTGATACGCCACGCCAAGCGAGAGTTGCTCGTTCATTTGCCAGAGTGCGCCGAGTTGTACACCCCAGCCGGGAACGCCGTCACGACCTTGATTTGACAAGTTATCGGGATTGCCGTCTGCCGCCATTGCACCAAAAGGTGACAGTCCTTCAGCGCGAAACATTTGATACGCCAGAATCATTCCTGCGCCGACCGAAAAGTTATCAGTCAATTTGCGTGAGTAATTCAAATTGAGCGCCAGCTGCATCAGATCAACGCCGGTGGTGGCATCTGAAGGTGTGGCACGAGCACCACCGTAACTCCCTAATTGATAAGCAGTATCATGATAATCATAACTGGTGTTCATGCCGCCGTTGCCGTAAAGCGCCACTCCGACAGAGCTGACTTCATCGAGCGGTTGGCTATAAGCGAAATGCGGAATAAAAAAGAGATCATTTTCGCTTTCAACCGTGCCCGTGAAATCGGGATTGCTGCCGAACGGAATTGCGGGACCGGTGTAATCAATGTTATGGCTGGCGGTCTGGGTGTATTCACGATTTGGCTGAAACAGCGAAAACCCAATGTCCATGCGTTGCCCGACCCAGACACCGCCCGCGACATTAGCGGTAACGATCATGGCGTCTTGCGGCAGCGCCGAGCCAGCGCCAGCCATGCCTTTACTTTTAGTGCCGTAGCCGTGAGACAGGTAGCCGTTGGTGGCGTATACGCTGGTCGATAAAGATAATGCACAGATGATGGCGCTGGTCAGCGCGGATCGTTTGAAGTGCATGACGCTCCTCCTTTTGATTTATATGTGATTTTTTGTTGATGCGCACCGATTAACGGGAGGTAAATCGGCGCGGCAAATCTATCACAAGGATTTAGAAAGGAGCGATGTTTGATTGACAAATCTCAATTTTCCACAGCACGGCGAGATGCCAAATTATTGACTTCTCGCGTGTTTAACAACTGATTTATCAATCGGGTAAGCGTGGAATGCGCCCAATTGAAATATAGGTAAGACCTGCGGCAGCGGCGAGATGACCATCCAAAATGTTGCGTCCATCAAACAACACTGGCGCTTTGAGCGCGTTTTTGATGGCTGCAAAATTGGGACTGCGAAATTGCGACCACTCGGTCACGATCACCAGCGCATCTGCGTCATTGAGCGCAGACATTGCATCGTCAACGAGCTGGAGATCGGGACGGTCGCCGTAAATCCGCTGCGTTTCGTCCATCGCCACTGGATCAAACACTTGCACTTTCGCACCTGCTGCCCACAGCAATTCCATCAGCACTCGGCTGGAGGCTTCGCGCATGTCGTCGGTGTTGGGTTTGAATGCCAAGCCCCAGATGGCAATGACACGCCCGCTCAGTTCGCCGTTGAAATAGTTGCTGATCTTATTAAACAGCAGCGCTTTTTGGCGGAAATTGACGGCTTCAACGGCGTGAAGCAGCTGCGGCTCGTAACCGAGTCCGCGAGCGGTTTGTTCTAAAGCGCGAACGTCTTTCGGGAAGCAGGAACCGCCATAACCACAGCCGGGATAAATGAATTGATAGCCAATGCGCGGATCGGAACCGATGCCAATGCGTACTCGCTCAATGTCAGCGCCGACTGCCTCAGCAATGTTCGAGAGTTCATTCATGAAGCTGATTTTGGTCGCCAACATCGCGTTGGCAGCGTATTTGGTGAACTCTGCCGAGCGCACGTCCATCGTCATCAACCGGTCGCGGTTGCGATTAAACGGCGCGTACAGTGCGCGTAATAATTCCGCAGTGCGCGGGTTGTCCGTGCCAACAATGATGCGATCTGGGCGCATGAAATCATCAATCGCTGCGCCTTCTTTGAGAAATTCTGGATTAGATACCACGTCAAATTCCACGGAGACACCGCGAGCAGCTTGGGTCTCGCGCACGGCAGCAGCGACTTTGTCCGCAGTTCCAACAGGAACTGTCGATTTATCAACCAAAATTCGATAGGAATCCATGTGTTGCCCGATGGTGCGAGCGACCGCAAGGACGTATTGAAGATCGGCAGAACCATCTTCATCGGGCGGTGTGCCAACGGCAATAAATTGAAAGAGACCGTGTTTGACGCCAGCTCTGCGTCAGTGGAAAAGTGCATTCGTCCGGCTTCGCGGTTGCTTTTAATCAGTTCTTCCAAACCGGGTTCGTGAATTGGAACGCCGCCGCTGTTGAGCAAATCAATTTTTTTCGGATCAATGTCGATGCAGAGAACATTGTTGCCGACCTCGGCAAGACAAACTCCAGTGACGAGACCAACGTAACCGCTACCAAAAACCGTGACATCCATCGTATTTCCTCTCCAAAAGCTGATAACTTTTAATGATAAACAAGGTGTTGAAATAGTATCAGCTTGGTTGATGAGCGTTACGGTTTAACGATCTATTGGCGTCGTGTCTTGGCGAGCAACCGAAAATTTAATTGTTTCGTATGGTTGACGAATCGTTAATTGTGTCTTTAAATACGCCGCTCATTTGGAGGGGTTCCCGAGCGGTCAAAGGGATCAGACTGTAAATCTGCCGGCTCAGCCTTCGGAGGTTCGAATCCTCCCCCCTCCACCAGATATAAGCGTTTAGAATGGTTAGAGATTTTGGTTCTTTGTTGATTGCAAGCGGGTGTAGTTCAATGGTAGAACCTCAGCCTTCCAAGCTGATGGTGTGGGTTCGATCCCCATCACCCGCTCCATTCATTCATAGCTAATTATTTCGCTGTTTTGTTTTATTTGAGATCGCCCATGTAGCTCAGTTGGTAGAGCACACCCTTGGTAAGGGTGAGGTCATCGGTTCGACTCCGATCATGGGCTCCAGTTTTGTAAGCCGTTTGCGTGCCTTATGGTGCGTCTTGTCGATTTGAACCATGCGGGGAGTCGTTCATGTCCAAAGAAAAATTCCAACGTAGCAAACCACACGTTAACGTCGGCACCATCGGCCACGTCGATCATGGTAAGACCACGCTGACGGCAGCGATCACTACTCACCAGTCCAAGAAATTTGGTGGTGAGGCGCGGGCATACGATCAAATTGATAATGCTCCTGAAGAACGTGCTCGCGGAATTACGATTGCTACCGCACGTCGAATACGAGAGCAATAAGCGCCACTACGCGCATGTTGACTGCCCCGGTCACGCGGACTATGTCAAGAACATGATCACCGGCGCGGCGCAGATGGATGGCGCAATTCTCGTCGTTTCTGCTGCAGATGGTCCGATGCCGCAGACGCGTGAACACATTCTGCTGTCACGGCAGGTTGGTGTGCCTTACATCGTGGTTTATCTCAATAAGGCTGACATGCTCGACGATCCTGAGCTGCTCGAACTGGTTGAGATGGAAGTGCGCGAACTGCTGTCCAAATATGATTTCCCCGGCGATGACACGCCAATCGTGACTGGCTCGGCCAAGCTCGCGTTGGAAGGTGTGGATTCTGAAATTGGTACGCAGTCGATTGATAAGCTAATGGATGCGCTCGACAGCTACATTCCGCAGCCGGAGCGTGCAGTGGATGGCGCATTCTTAATGCCAATTGAAGACGTGTTCTCGATTTCTGGTCGCGGTACGGTTGTCACCGGACGTATTGAGCGCGGCGTGGTCAAAGTTGGTGAAGAAGTTGAAATTGTTGGAATTAAAAACACCGTCAAGACTACTTGCACTGGCGTTGAAATGTTCCGCAAGTTGCTCGATCAAGGTCAAGCTGGTGATAACGTTGGCGTTTTGTTACGCGGTACCAAACGCGAAGATGTTGAGCGCGGTCAGGTGTTAGCCAAGCCGAAGTCGATCAATCCGCACACCCATTTTGAAGCAGAAGTTTACGTTTTGGCAAGGATGAAGGCGGACGTCACACGCCCTTCTTCAACGGCTACCGTCCGCAGTTCTACTTCCGCACGACGGACGTGACTGGTGCTTGCGAATTACCTGAAGGCGTCGAAATGGTGATGCCCGGTGATAACCTGAAGATGACAATTAAGTTGATTGCACCGATTGCCATGGAAGAAGGATTACGCTTCGCAGTCCGAGAAGGTGGTCGCACCGTTGGTGCTGGTGTTGTTGCGAAGATCATTGCATAACTGAAGTTTTAGGGTACGCAGGCTTATAACGCACTGTGTATCATGCCATTTTTGATTTAGGCCAGTAGCTCAATTGGCAGAGCGGCGGTCTCCAAAACCGCAGGTTGGGGGTTCGATTCCCTCCTGGCCTGCCATATAACCCCATCGCTTCGGCGACAGGCGCTTCCATGAACTTACGCACGGAAAACCTTGGCGTCAGCTTAGATACGATTAAGCTCACCGTCGCTGCATTTTTATTAGTCCTCGGCATCACCGCGTTTTATTACTTTGCGAGCCTATCAACCCTCATTCGGGTGATTGGTTTGCTCATAGTTGTCGGTGCAGCCGTTGCGATTGTCTATCAAACTGAACTGGGGCGGCTGCTTTGGCAGTTTGTCACCGACTCCCGAATGGAAGTCCGCAAAGTCGTTTGGCCCTCACGTCAAGAAACGCTGCAAACAACGTTGGTCGTCATCGCAATGGTGTTGATCGTCGGAATTTTGTTGTGGTTGTTCGACATGATCCTGATGACAATTCTTCGCTTTTTGACCGGTCAGGGAGGCTAAGGGTGTCCAAACGTTGGTACGTCATCCATGCCTATTCTGGTTTTGAAGGACAGGTCAAGCGATCATTGGAATCGAGCATTATTCGCGCTGGATTAGAAGATTTCTTCGGAAAAATTTTGGTTCCAACCGAAGAAGTGGTTGAGATGCGCGGCGGTCAACAACGCAAAAGTGAGCGCAAATTTTTCCCCGGTTATGTATTAGTTAACATGGAGTTAACTGATGAAACTTGGCACTTAGTAAAGGGAGTTCCTAAGGTCATGGGCTTCATCGGTGGCACCGGGGATCGTCCTGCGCCAGTACCCGATGCCCAAGCTGAAATTATTTTGAACCGTCTGCAAACTGATGGTGAAAAGCCGCGTCCGAAGGTGCTGTATGAGCCTGGTGAGGTAGTTCGCGTTACTGATGGGCCCTTTACGGATTTCAATGGCGTGGTTGAATACGTGGACTATGACAAAAGCAGAGTGAAGGTTTCTGTCCTCATTTTCGGTCGGGCAACTCCGGTCGATCTCGAATTTTCTCAGGTCGAAAAAGGTTGATCTCATTTCGCCCTGACAACGATTAATACCAGAATAGAAATACTAGCCAATTCCCGTATCCATTGCCGGATCGGTTTTCGTACTCATTCCCCGTCAGGGGTCACATTTGGGGAGCCAGAACGTCGGTTCTTGGCGTTTGAACCCGTTGGAGAATCAGCATGGCAAAAAAAATTAATGCCTACGTCAAGTTGCAGGTAAAGGCTGGCGAGGCAACACCCAGTCCGCCCGTTGGTCCGGCACTTGGTCAGCACGGCGTGAATATTATGGAATTCTGTAAAGCGTTTAATGCGCGGACGCAGGAAATGGAAAAGGGAATGCCCACGCCTGTGGTCATTACCGTTTATTCAGACCGCAGCTTTACGTTCATTACCAAGACGCCACCAGCTTCTATTCTATTGAAAAAGGCGCTTGGTCTTCCGAAAGGCAGTCCTAATCCGAATACTAATAAAATCGGCACTGTGACCCGCGAGCAATTAGAACAGATCGCCACATTAAAAATGCCTGATCTCACTGCAGCGAGTATGGATGCAGCAGTACGGACAATTGCTGGCAGTGCGCGGGCGATGGGTTTGAATGTGGAAGGAGTGAACTAATGGCTCAGGTATCCAAGCGTGTGCGGGCAATTCAAGAGCGCGTTGAAGGCAATAAACTTTACGCTGCTGAAGAAGCATTTGCGCTATTAAAAGAACTATCCAGCGTCAAGTTTCCTGAAAGCATTGACGTGTCGGTCAATCTCGGCGTTGATCCCCGCAAATCCGATCAGGTCGTGCGCGGTTCAACCGTTCTGCCGCACGGCATTGGTAAAACAGTGCGCGTGGCAGTGTTTGCGCAGGGTGCTGCCGCAACTGCAGCAACCGAAGCTGGCGCAGATCGCGTTGGTTTTGATGACCTTGCAGAAGATATTAAAGCCGGTCAGATGGATTTTGATGTCGTGATTGCCTCACCAGATGCCATGCGTCTTGTGGGTCAACTTGGCAAAATTCTCGGTCCGCGTGGTCTGATGCCTAACCCAAAAGTTGGCACGGTGACGCCGGATGTAGCAGAGGCGGTGCGTAATGCGAAAGCTGGTCAGGTGCGCTATCGCACAGATAAGGCTGGCATTATTCATTGCCCATTGGGACGCATTGGTTTTGAGCCGGTACAACTCAGAGAAAATCTGGAAGCACTACTGGTTAACCTCATGCGTGCCAAGCCCAGCGCCTCGAAAGGCATTTATATGAAAAAAGTCACGGTTTCTAGCACGATGGGACCCGGACTCACGATTGATCATTCTGGATTGATTTAATCGTCCAGCAGAATACGGTCTCGCATTTGTTGGAGACCGTCGAAGATCGCAGGTGTCTCATTACTCATTAGGATGTGGTTAATGAAACTTAATTCATTTTGCCTGCGTAGATGGTGCTCTCGAATGCAGTGATTCGCTGCGGTTAATGATGGCACTTTTCGTTTTTTGATCTATCAGGGATGTGATCAATGAAACTTCATCGTTTCAATCTGAGTCATTCAGAATTGAAAGAAAACCGAAGAATGGAGTGACGACTATGGCGCTAAATCTTGCGCAGAAAGAAAAAATCGTCGCTGAAGTCGCGCAGATCGCACAGAGCGCCTATTCAGCCATTGGCGCTGAATATCGGGGTTTGAGCGTGGAACAATTAACGAAGCTGCGCGTGGAAGCACGTAAAGCTGGTGTTTATATCCGCGTCATCAAAAATACCCTTGCTCGCCGGGCGCTGCAGGATACGGATTTTGCGTGTATGCGGGAAGGACTGACCGGTCCGTTAATCCTTGCATTTTCGCAAGCCGATCCAGGTGCGGCAGCGCGAGTGATGCAGGCGTTTGCGAAGGACCACGAGAAGTTTGGGTTCCAAGTGCGCTTGGTCGCGCTTGGTGGCGAGCTGCTCGAGCCTTCCGCAATCGGCAAACTTGCGACCTTACCGACTTACGATCAGGCCATCAGTCTGTTGATGGCGACGATGAAAGCTCCCGTGCAAAAACTTGCGGCAACGATTTTGGCGATTCAAGTTGCCAAAGAAGCCGCTTAATTCAAGCGCGAGCACTTCGATTCGATTTAACCCTATTTTCTAGGAGAAACACATGGCTGTTTCAAAAGACGAAATTCTTGATGCGATTGGCGCGATGTCTGTGATGGAGGTCGTTGACCTGATCAGCGCGATGGAAGAAAAGTTTGGCGTCACCGCGGCAGTTGCCGCTGCTGCACCTGCCGCTGCTGCTGAGGCAGTAGTCGTTGAAGAACAAACCGAGTTTGATCTCATTCTGACTGGATTCGGCACCAATAAGGTTGCTGTGATTAAGGTCGTGCGTGCACTCACCGGCTTGGGCTTGAAAGAAGCGAAGGATGCAGTTGAAGGCGCACCAACCACGTTGAAAGAAGCAGTGTCTAAGGCAGAAGCTGAAGCTGCTAAAAAGGATTTGGAAGAAGCCGGCGCAACGGCCGAAATCAAGTAATTCGGTATGGGCTGACGTTCATTCGTCAGCGTTTTCCGATGCAGGCTGCAATTTATCATCCAAGATCAATCAGTTGGTGACGAGAAAGCGCAGCTAGGCTGGCGGGCAAACCGTCAGCCTTTTCTTGTTTCCAAGATTATCAACATCATCGAAAAAGCGCGCCCAGCCTAGGTTAGCGGTCAATACCGTCAGCCTTTTTCTCAGCGGGTTGCAACCCACAATCCAAATACAACACGGATTGAAAATGGCCTATTCCTTCACCGAAAAAAAACGCATCCGCAAAGACTTCGGCAAGCGTCCGAATAATTTAGAGGTGCCGTTTCTTCTGGCAACTCAAATTGAATCCTACCGCAAATTCTTACAAGCCAATCTTTCGGCAAAAGAGCGCACCGATGTAGGATTACATGCCGCGTTCAAATCGGTTTTTCCGATTGAAAGCTATTCAGGCTATGCCATTTTAGAGTATGTGAAATACCGTCTCGGCGAACCGGCTTTTGATGAGCGTGAATGTCATCTGCGTGGCGCAACGTTCGCCGCGCCCTTGCGCGTGCTGCTGCGTTTAGTGATTTACGACAAGGAAGCGCCAGCAGGTTCTAAAGTCGTCAAGGACATCCGCGAGCAGGAAGTCTACATGGGCGAACTGCCGCTGATGACCGAAACCGGCACCTTCATCATCAATGGCACTGAGCGCGTCATCGTGTCGCAGCTCCACCGCTCGCCGGGTGTGTTCTTCGATCACGATAAAGGCAAAACCCATTCTTCTGGCAAGTTGCTATTTTCGGCACGGGTGATTCCGTATCGCGGTTCTTGGCTCGATTTTGAATTTGATCCAAAAGACAACGTGTTTGTGCGCATCGACCGCCGCCGCAAATTGCCAGCGACGATTTTGCTGCGGGCGCTCGGCTATGGCGTCGAAGACATTCTCGGTCGCTTTTTTGAAACCGACATGTTCCGCATTCACAGCAGCAGCGTCGGGCGCACCATCACGTTGGATTTGGTTCCAGAACGGCTGCGCGGCGAAACCGTGAGCTTCGATGTGAAAATCGGCGATACCGTGCTGGTGGATGCAGGGCGGCGGGTGACGCAAAAACACATCCGCGAACTCCAAAAATCCAGTGTTGAACGCTTGGAAGTGCCGATTGAGTTCATTTTCGGGCGCATTCTCGCGCACACCCAGCGGGATTCTAAAACCGGTGACGTGCTGGCTGAGGCGAATACTGAAATCACGCCAGAATTGTTGGAAACGCTGTTTCAGCGCGGCATCGAAACGCTCGAAACGCTGTTTGTGAACGATCTCGACCAAGGGCCGTATTTGTCGGAAACGCTGCGCATTGATCCAACCAGCAACGATTTGGAAGCGCAGATTGAAATCTATCGCATGATGCGCCCCGGTGAGCCGCCAACCAAAGAAGCAGCGCAGAATCTCTTTCATAATCTGTTCTTTACGCCTGATCGCTACGATCTCTCCGGCGTGGGACGGATGAAATTTAATCGGCGGATTGGGCGCGACGCAGAAACCGGTCCCGGCGTGATTTATGACGGACGCTATTTTAGCGGACGCTCTGATGAGTTTTCCAAAAAACTGTTTGCCGAACAAGGTAATAGCTCCGATATCATCGACACGCTGAAAATTTTGGTTGAGCTGCGCAATGGGCGCGGCACCGTCGATGACATTGATCATCTCGGCAATCGGCGCATTCGCTGCGTTGGCGAAATGGCGGAAAACCAATTCCGTGTTGGCTTGGTGCGCGTGGAACGTGCGGTCAAAGAGCGGTTATCGCTGGCGGAATCAGAAGGTTTGATGCCGCAGGAATTGATTAACGCCAAACCCGTCTCGGCAGCGATTAAAGAGTTTTTTGGCTCCAGCCAGCTCTCGCAGTTCATGGATCAAAACAATCCACTGTCGGAAGTGACGCACAAGCGTCGCGTTTCGGCACTCGGACCCGGCGGTTTGGCGCGGGAACGCGCAGGTTTTGAAGTGCGCGACGTGCATCCGACGCATTACGGTCGCGTATGTCCGATTGAGACGCCAGAAGGCCCGAATATCGGCTTGATTAACTCGCTGGCGGTGTACGCGCAAACCAACTCTTACGGCTTTTTAGAAACGCCGTATATTCGCGTTGAAAATAGCAAAGTCACCAAAGAAATCAATTATCTGTCCGCGATTGAAGAAGGCAATTTCATCATCGCACAGGCGAATGCGACCCTTGATGACGATGGGCGACTGACTGACGCGCTGGTGTCCTGTCGTCATGCCAATGAATTTGCGATGCGTGCTCCAGAAGAAGTGCAGTACATGGACGTGTCGCCGCGCCAGATCGTCTCGGTTGCTGCTTCGCTGATTCCGTTTTTGGAACACGACGACGCGAACCGGGCGCTGATGGGCTCGAACATGCAGCGGCAGGCAGTGCCCACGCTGCGCGTGGAAAAACCGCTGGTCGGCACGGGCATGGAGCGCGTGGTGGCGCGAGATTCCGGCGTGTGCGTGGTGGCGCGGCGTGGCGGCGTGATCGAATCGGTGGATGCAGCGCGAATTGTGGTGCGCGTCAACGATAATGAAGCAGTCGCTGGTGTGCCGGGCGTCGATATCTACAACCTCACCAAATACACCCGCTCGAACCAAAATACCTGCATCAATCAGCATCCGTTGGTGAAGCCGGGCAATGTCGTGGCGCGGCGTGACGTGCTGGCTGATGGCCCATCAACCGACATGGGCGAGCTGGCGCTGGGACAAAACCTGCGCATCGCGTTTATGCCGTGGAATGGCTACAACTTCGAGGATTCGATTCTCATTTCGGAGCGCGTCGTACAAGAAGACCGCTTCACCAGCATTCACATCGAAGAGCTGTCCTGTCTGGCGCGTGATACCAAATTAGGCCCAGAAGAAATCACCGGCGATATTCCCAATGTCGGCGAGTCGGCGCTGTCCAAATTGGATGAATCCGGCATCGTGTATGTCGGCGCGGAAGTGCGCGACGGTGACATTCTGGTCGGCAAGGTCACACCCAAAGGCGAAACCCAGCTCACGCCGGAAGAAAAACTGCTGCGGGCGATCTTTGGCGAAAAGGCCTCTGATGTGAAAGACACCTCGCTGCGCCTGCCTTCTGGCATGAATGGCACTGTGGTCGATGTGCAGGTGTTTACCCGCGACGGTGTGGAGAAAGACAAACGGGCGCTACAGATCGAAGAGCTGGAACTCGACCGGGTGCGCAAAGATTTTGCTGACCAGCAGCGCATCATGGAAAACGATACGTTTCAACGGATTGAGAAGATGCTCGTCGGTAAGGTTGCCGATGGCGGTCCGGGCAACTGCAAACCCGGCGCGAAAGTGAAAGCGACCTATCTGCAAAGTTTGGTCGATAAAGGCGGACGCGATCAGTGGTTTGAGATTCGGATGCAGGACGAGGACATCGCCACCCAGCTTGAAACGATTGCCACGCAGGTCAGGCAGCAGCGCGAGGAATTCCGCGAGCGTTATGAGGATAAAAAGAAGAAGGTCGCCAGCGGCGATGATCTTCCGCCCGGCGTGCTCAAGATGGTCAAGGTGTATGTCGCGCTGAAGCGGCGGATTCAACCCGGCGACAAAATGGCTGGGCGTCACGGGAACAAGGGCGTTGTTTCTAAAGTCGTTCCAGTGGAAGACATGCCGTTTTCCGCCGATGGCGTTCCGGTAGACATGGTGCTGAATCCGCTCGGCGTACCGTCCCGAATGAATGTCGGGCAGGTGCTCGAAACCCATCTGGGCTGGGCAGCGAACGGGCTGGGCGTCAAGATCGAACGGATGCTGCAAACGCACGTCGCCATTGGCAAATTGCGTGATTTCCTGCACGAAATTTACAACACCAGCGGTCGATCTGAGGATTTGGCGAGCTTCTCCGATGATGAGATTTTGGAGCTGGCGCGGAATCTGACGCGAGGAGTGCCAATGGCGACTCCGGTGTTCGACGGCGCGACCGAGGAAGAAATCAAGGCGATGCTGAAGCTGGCAGACCGCGATAATTCCGCGCAGGGCATTCCCAGTGGTCAAACCATTCTATTTGATGGACGCACTGGCGATCAGTTTGAGCGTCCGGTGACAGTTGGTTATATGTACATGATTAAGCTCAACCATTTGGTTGACGACAAGATGCACGCCCGTTCCACCGGCCCCTACAGTTTGGTCACGCAGCAGCCACTCGGCGGCAAAGCGCAATTTGGCGGGCAGCGGTTCGGCGAGATGGAAGTTTGGGCGCTGGAAGCCTACGGCGCGGCTTACACCTTGCAGGAAATGTTGACGGTGAAATCCGACGATGTGAATGGGCGCACCAAAATGTATAAAAACATCGTCGATGGTGACCATCGCATGGAGGCGGGAATGCCGGAATCCTTCAACGTGCTGGTGAAGGAAATCCGTTCGCTCGCCATCAACATCGAGCTGCAGCAAGACTAAGCACGACGTTGTCACCACATTTCCGTGATTCTTTGTCATCAGAATCACGGAAACCGTCCTGATGCCAGTTATTCCAGGTAGGAGATTAAGGTCTTGAGAGACTTATTAAAAATCATCAAGCAGCAGGGTCAGGCGCTCGAATTCGACGCGATTAAAATCGGATTAGCCTCTCCCGAGATGATCCGTTCCTGGTCTTTCGGTGAAGTAAAAAAGCCCGAAACCATCAACTACCGCACCTTCAAGCCCGAGCGTGACGGTCTGTTTTGCGCCAAGATTTTTGGCCCAATCACCGATTACGAGTGCATCTGCGGCAAATACAAACGCCTCAAGCATCGCGGCGTGGTCTGCGAAAAATGCGGCGTGGAAGTCACGCTGGCGAAGGTGCGCCGCGAGCGCATGGGTCATGTCGATCTCGCCAGCCCAGTAGCGCACATCTGGTTTCTCAAATCGCTGCCGTCACGGATCGGGCTGTTGCTCGATATGACGCTGCGCGACATTGAGCGTGTGCTGTATTTCGAGTCCTTCGTGGTGATTGATCCAGGTTTGGTCGCCGAGTTAGAACGCGGACAATTGCTCAACGATGAGCAATATCTCGACATTTTGGAAGTCAACGGCGACGAGTTTGACGCCAAAATGGGCGCGGAGGCGATTTACGAATTGCTGCGCACCATTGACATGGCTGCCGAAATTCGGCGGATGCGCGAAGAAATTCAGAGCACCAATTCTGAAACAAAAATCAAGAAGTTAGCCAAGCGCCTCAAATTGATGGAGTCGCTGCTGGTATCCGGCAATCGCCCAGAATGGATGATTTTGACGGTCTTGCCGGTGTTGCCGCCGGAATTGCGCCCGTTGGTTCCACTTGACGGCGGACGTTTTGCGACCTCCGATCTCAATGATCTGTATCGGCGCGTGATTAACCGCAACAACCGTTTGAAACGGCTGCTCGATTTGATTGCGCCGGACATCATCGTCCGCAATGAAAAGCGCATGTTGCAGGAATCGGTTGACGCGCTGCTCGACAACGGACGGCGCGGGCGAGCGATTACCGGCACCAATAAACGCCCGCTGAAATCGCTGGCGGACATGATTAAAGGTAAGCAAGGGCGGTTCCGCCAGAATCTGCTCGGCAAGCGCGTCGATTATTCGGGGCGCTCGGTGATCGTGGTCGGACCGACGCTGATGCTGCATCAGTGCGGACTGCCGAAACGAATGGCGCTGGAACTGTTTAAGCCGTTTATTTTCAGCAAGTTGCAATCACGCGGGCTGGCGACGACGATCAAAGCTGCGAAGAAAATGGTGGAACGCGGGACGCCGGAAGTCTGGGACATTTTGGAAGATGTCATCCGCGAACATCCGGTCATGCTCAACCGTGCGCCGACGCTGCATCGGCTTGGAATTCAAGCCTTTGAGCCGGTGTTGATTGAAGGTAAAGCGATTCAATTACATCCGCTGGTGTGTACTGCGTTTAACGCGGATTTCGACGGCGACCAGATGGCGGTGCATGTGCCGTTGTCGCTGGAGGCGCAGTTGGAAGCGCGGGCGCTGATGATGGCGTCCAACAACATTCTGTCGCCAGCCAACGGTGAGCCGATCATCGTGCCGTCGCAGGACGTGGTGTTGGGGCTGTATTACATGACCCGCGAGCGCGTGAATGCTCGCGGCGAAGGCAGCATCTTCACCGACATCAATGAAGCGCGGCGGGCTTACGAGACCGGTCACGCCGAACTCCATGCCCGCTGCAAGGTGCGCATTCGTGAAGTCATCAAGGGTAAAGATGGCGACCGGCGCGAGGTCATCAGCATCAAAGATACGACGGTCGGACGGGCGCTGGTGTTTGCCATCGTGCCGGACGGGCTGCCGTTTGATTTAGTCGATCGCGCACTGGGCAAAAAGCAGATTTCGCTGCTGATTAACATGTGTTATCGCCGCCTCGGACTGAAAGAAACCGTCGTGTTTGCTGACCAGATTATGTATCTCGGTTTCCGCATGGCGACCCGTTCTGGCGTCTCCATCGGCTTGGATGACATGGAAGTGCCGCACGACGAAGTTGATCGCAAAATGGACAAGGGCGCGTTGCTGGCGGCTGCCGAAGCAGAAGTGCAGGAAATTCAACAGCAATACGCATCCGGCTTGGTGACGAACGGCGAGCGTTATAACAAGGTCGTCGATATTTGGTCGCGCACCAACGATCAGGTTGCCAAGGCGATGATGATTAAGCTCGGCAGCGAAACCGCCGAGTCCAATCCCGTGTTTGAAGCGCAGCGTTTGGTCGGTGAATATCGTCAAGGAATTGAAAGTGCCGTCGGACGCTTGCCAGCGCGGGAATTGTTTAACACTTGGCAAACGCGGCTGAATGAGGCTGGAGCGCAGTGGCGTGCTGGAACGCTGACGCTGGCAGCATTTCAAGATCAAGTCGTGGCGCTGCTGGAAGAATATCGTCCGCAGGTTGATGCGATTGCAACCGTCGATCAAATCAAAGGTCATGGGCTGCGCGAGCGCGTGATTGCCGGATTTGGCGACATCAGAAAACGGGTCGCCGAGCGGCGCAAGCAGGATTCGTTCAACTCCATTTATATGATGGCGAACTCCGGCGCTCGCGGTTCGGCGCAGCAGATTCGTCAGCTCGCGGGAATGCGCGGACTGATGGCCAAGCCCGACGGCTCCATCATCGAAACGCCGATTACCGCCAATTTCCGCGAAGGTCTGAACGTGATTCAGTACTTCATTTCCACGCACGGAGCGCGGAAAGGTTTGGCGGATACCGCGCTCAAAACGGCGAACTCCGGTTATCTGACGCGGCGACTGGTAGACGTGGCGCAGGACATGGTGGTGCTCGAAGAAGATTGCGGCACGGACAAAGGCTTGCTGATGACGCCGATTTTAGAAGGCGCAGATGTAGTTGAACCGCTGCGCGATCGGATTCTCGGACGGGTTGCCGCAGTCGATGTGTTTCATCCGCTGACCACCGAACTGGTGTGCAAAGCCGGAACGCTGCTCGATGAAACTTGGGTTGAACATTTCGATGAGATTGGCATTGATCAATTGCGCGTGCGGTCACCGATCAATTGCGAAGCGCGGCAGGGCGTGTGTGCGCAGTGTTACGGGCGCGATTTGGCGCGTGGTCATCGCGTCAACATGGGTGAAGCAGTCGGCGTCATCGCTGCGCAATCCATCGGCGAACCCGGAACCCAGCTCACGATGCGGACATTCCACATCGGCGGCGCGGCATCGCGGGCTGCAGCAGTCAACAGTATCGACATTAAAAACAGTGGCTCGGTACGCCTGCACAACATCAAAACCGTGCAGCATCATTCCGGCAACAATCTGGTCGCAGTATCGCGCTCTGGTGAATTGACCGTCATTGATGATCGCGGCATGGAAAAGGAACGTTACAAAGTTCCTTACGGCGCGACGCTGCGGGTTGCCGATGGCGATCAAGCCAAACCCGGCGACGTGGTAGCGACTTGGGACCCGCACACGCATCCAGTGGTGACTGAGGTTGCGGGCAAGCTGGAGTTTGAGGACTTCTTCGAGGGCGTGACGGTGCAAAGTCAGGTGGATGATGTCACCGGCTTGGCGTCGCTGGCGGTAATTGATCCGAAACAACGTCCAGCTGCCGGTAAGGATTTGCGTCCGACCGTGAAGCTGATGGATGAAAATGGCAATGAATTGAACATTGCGGGCACGGAATTGCCGGCGCGTTATGCGCTGTCGTCTGGCGCCATCGTCAGTGTCGCCAACGGCGCAGAAGTGGGCGTCGGTGACGTGCTGGCGCGGATTCCGCAGGAATCCAGTAAAACCCGTGACATCACCGGCGGTCTGCCGCGAGTAGCCGATCTGTTTGAAGCGCGGAAACCGAAGGAAGCGGCGCTGCTGGCGGAAGCAAGCGGAACCATCGGTTTTGGTAAGGACACCAAAGGCAAACAGCGGTTGATTATCACCAAGGATGACGGCGAAACAGTTGAAGAACTGATTCCAAAATGGCGTCATGTCAACGTATTTGATGGTGAGCGCGTGGAACGTGGTGAAGTGATTGCTGACGGTGAATTGGCGTCACATGACATTTTGCGTTTGAAGGGCGTGACCGCGCTGGCCGAGTATTTAGTCAAGGAAATTCAGGACGTTTATCGGTTGCAGGGCGTGAAGATCAACGATAAACATATCGAAGTGATTGTCCGGCAGATGCTGCGCAAAGTTGAAGTGTCTTCGCCCGGTGATACGCGACTGCTGCGCGGCGAGCAGGTAGAGCATTCGTTATTAATGGACGAAAACGCTCGCGTCATGGCAGAAGGTAAGCAGCCAGCGTTGTATGAGCAATTGCTGCTGGGCATTACCAAGGCGTCATTGGCAACCGATTCGTTTATTTCTGCGGCATCGTTCCAAGAAACGACGCGAGTGCTCACCGAAGCCTCGGTGCGTGGTTCAACCGACCGGCTCGTTGGGCTCAAGGAAAACGTGATTGTTGGGCGTTTGATTCCAGCAGGCACTGGTTTGTCGCATCATTTGGAGCGGCGGCGGCGGCGGCTGCAAGAATGCCAGACGGCGCGTCTTCCCGAAGACCCTGATGTTGCACTGAAAAAAGCGTTCAAAGCCTCGAAAAACGACTAATCGTTTCAGGCGCGAATTGTTCTGACGCAAGTGATCGCGGCGCTGTGTTCAGCGCCGCTTTTTTTTGTTGGTTTGGCTTAACCACGACCAACAGCGTACTGCGCAAGGCTTAAACTCAGTGATAGGATGCTTGCTTTATGACGATCCTGAGAAGTGCGTGATGGCCTACGACAAGATTCAAATTCCCGCCGCTGGCGAGACCATTCAGGTCAATGCTGATTTATCGCTCAACGTCCCGAATCAACCCATTATTCCGTTTATCGAAGGTGACGGCATCGGCATCGACATCACACCGGTGATGCGCGACGTGGTCGATGCAGCGGTTGCCAAAGCCTATGGCGGTTCGCGCCAGATTCAGTGGATGGAAATCTACGCGGGTGAAAAATCCACCCAAATCTACGGCGCGGATGTGTGGCTGCCAGCGGAAACACTCGCGGCAGTGAAGGATTTTGTGGTGTCGATTAAAGGTCCGTTGACCACGCCAGTCGGTGGCGGCATTCGGTCGCTCAACGTCACGCTGCGCCAAGAGCTTGATTTATATGTGTGTCTGCGCCCGATACGCTATTTCACCGGCACACCCAGCCCAGTGAAAGCGCCAGAACACACCGACATGGTGATTTTCCGCGAGAATTCCGAAGACATTTACGCTGGCATTGAATGGGCAGAAGGCACGCCAGCCGCCAAGAAAATCATCGACTTTCTGTGCAATGAAATGGGCGTGACCAAGATTCGTTTCCCGGAAAGTTCGGGCATCGGCATCAAACCTGTCTCGCGTGATGGCACCGAGCGGCTGGTGCGCAAAGCGATTCAGTACGCGATTGATAATGAGCGCCCGTCGGTGACTTTGGTGCACAAGGGCAACATTATGAAATTCACCGAGGGCGCGTTTAAGCAGTGGGGCTACGATTTGGCGAAAGCCGAATTCGGCGCAGTGGAGATTGACGGCGGTCCGTGGTGCAGTTTTAAGAGCCCGAAAACCGGCGCGGAAATTGTCGTGAAAGACGTGATTGCTGATGCGTTTTTGCAACAGATTTTGCTGCGCCCGAAAGATTACTCCGTGATTGCGACGCTCAATCTCAACGGCGATTATATTTCCGATGCGCTGGCCGCGCAGGTTGGCGGCATTGGCATGGCGCCGGGCGCGAATCTGTCCGATTCCATCGCAATGTTTGAGGCGACGCACGGCACTGCGCCCAAATACGCGGGCAAAGATCAAGTCAATCCCAGTTCATTGATTTTGTCGGCAGAAATGATGCTGCGGCATCTCGGCTGGCTTGAAGCAGCAGATTTGATTATCAAGGGAGTTGAAGGCGCAATTGCCGCAAAAACCGTCACTTACGATTTGGAGCGGTTAATGGACGGCGCAACCAAACTGAGCTGTTCCGGCTTTGGCGCGGCAGTCATTGCGCAGATGTAATTCACCGACGGCGGCATTCGTCGCCGTCATGTCATCGATTCATTTGAATGAGCGCATTGTGCGGAAGACGAATGACTCACCATCGACCCAAGGACACGCATCACCCCGAACTGACCGTGCAGGCAGCGCGTCCCAAATTACGGCGACCGCCTTTATTTAAGGTACTGTTGTTAAACGACGATTACACCCCCATGGAATTCGTAGTGCTGGTTTTAGAGCGTTTTTTCGGCATGAACCACGAGAACGCCACGCAAATCATGCTGCATGTTCATCAACGTGGCGTCGGGGTCTGCGGCGTTTTCCCCAAAGACATCGCCGAAACCAAGGTGTCACGGGTCAACGATTACGCCCGCAGTCATCAGCACCCGCTGATGTGCACAATGGAAGAAGCCTAACGACGGGAAAACCGTCGCTGGGCGACCAACTGATTTCCCATTCACCTCGCTTGGAACAGGCCGATGTTGAGCAAAGACCTTGAATTCACGCTAAACCGAGCCTTCAAGGAGGCTCGCGCCAAACACCACGAGTACATGACCGTGGAACACATGTTGCTGTCTTTGCTGGATAATCCAGCGGCAGCGAAGGTGCTCCAAGCCTGCGGGCTGGACGCAGAACGGTTGCGCAAAGACATCACGGCGTTTATTGACGAAACCACGCCGCTGATTCCGTCTAAAGACACCAGCCGCGATACCCAGCCGACGCTCGGTTTTCAGCGGGTGCTCCAACGCGCTGTGTTTCATGTGCAATCAGCGGGTAAAAAAGAAGTCACCGGTGCTAATGTGCTGGTTGCGCTATTTAGCGAACAGGATTCACAAGCAGTTTTCCTGCTGAATCAACAGAATATAACGCGGCTTGATGTCATCAATTACATTTCTCATGGCATTTCCAAAGTGCCCGGCGAAAATCAGGACGATGAAACGCCGCCCGACAGCGACGACGCAGCTCCTGAAGAGAAAGACAATAGTCCCAGTCCGCTTGATCGTTTTGCTTCTAATCTCAATGAGTTAGCGCGACAAGGGCGCATTGATCCGCTGATCGGACGCGCCAGCGAAGTGGAACGCACCATTCAGATTCTGTGTCGGCGGCGCAAAAATAATCCGCTGTACGTCGGCGAGGCTGGCGTCGGTAAAACTGCGATTGCCGAAGGGCTGGCGAAGATGATCGTGGACGAGCAGGTGCCCGAAGTGTTGAGCGATGCGGTGATTTACGCGCTCGATCTCGGCGGCTTGGTCGCTGGCACCAAATATCGCGGCGATTTTGAAAAGCGGCTCAAAATGGTGCTGGCGCAGCTCAAACGCCTGCCCCACGCCATTCTTTTCATTGACGAAATTCACACCGTGATTGGCGCAGGCTCGGCATCTGGTGGCGTGATGGACGCCTCAAATCTAATTAAGCCAGTGCTGGCATCCGGCGATTTGCGCTGCATCGGTTCGACGACTTATCAGGAATATCGCGGCATTTTCGAGAAGGATCGGGCGTTGGCGCGGCGTTTCCAGAAAATTGATGTAGAAGAACCGTCGGTCGAGGAAACGGTGGAAATTCTCAAGGGACTGAAATCACGTTTTGAACAACATCATCAGGTGAGCTACACCCAGCCCGCGCTGCGTGCTGCCGCCGAATTATCCAACCGTTACATCAATGATCGCCATTTGCCGGATAAGGCGATTGATGTGATCGACGAGGCTGGGGCGCATGTGCAATTGAAAAGCCCGTCCAAACGCAAAAAGCGCATCGACGTTGCCGATGTAGAAGCGATTGTGGCGAAGATGGCGCGGATTCCGTCGAAGCGCGTGTCGGTGTCCGATACCGAATCGCTCAAAAATCTGGATCGTGACCTCAAGCTGGTGGTGTACGGACAAGACCCCGCGATTGACGCGCTCACTGCTGCGATTCGCATGAATCGCTCCGGGCTGGGCAACGACGGCAAACCGATTGGCTCGTTCCTGTTTACCGGTCCGACCGGCGTCGGCAAAACCGAAGTCACGCGCCAGCTCGCCCGTATTCTCGGCATGGAATTATTGCGTTTTGACATGTCCGAATACATGGAGCGGCACACCGTGTCGCGGCTGATTGGTGCTCCGCCCGGTTATGTCGGTTTCGATCAAGGCGGATTGCTGACCGAACAAATCAATAAACATCCGCATTCAGTGCTGCTGCTCGACGAAATTGAAAAAGCGCATCCAGACGTATTCAATTTGCTATTGCAAGTCATGGATCACGGAACGCTGACTGACAATAACGGACGCAAAGCAGATTTTCGTAGCGTCGTATTGGTAATGACCACCAATGCTGGCGCAGAAGAAACGGCGCGGCGTTCAATTGGTTTTACCGAACAGGATCATTCAACAGACGGATTGGAAGCACTGAAACGCTATTTCTCACCGGAATTCCGCAATCGCTTGGATACCGTCGTGCAATTCGGATCACTGAATGAAGAAACCATTCGCAGCGTGGTTGATAAGTTTGTATTCGAGTTGGAACAGCAGTTGGAAGAAAAAAAGGTCAGTTTGACGATAGATGTTGATGCGCGACGTTGGATAGCAGTGAAAGGCTACGATCCAAAAATGGGCGCTCGTCCCATGGCGCGAGTGATTCAAAATCACATTAAAAAACCACTGGCGAATGAATTGCTATTTGGTGAATTGGTTGCTGGCGGCATGGTGCACGTTACCGTTGAATCTGACGCGCTGGCATTTATGATTAACGGCGAATCACGCTCGTTGTAATTGCGAATTGTTTTTAGAGATTAATCCATGACTGCACAAATTCTTGATGGCAAAGCCATTGCTGCCGAAATCCGCACCGATATTCGCCATCACGTTGAAACAATTCGCGCTTCTGGTGGGCGAGCACCGGGTTTAGCAGTGATTTTAGTCGGTGATAATTCCGCGTCACAGGTGTATGTGCGCAATAAACGAGCAGCCTGCGCCGAGGTTGGTTTTCATTCCGAATTGTGCGAATTACCCGAAACCGCCAGCCAAACTGAATTGCTTGATTTAATTGATCGACTCAACGCTGATCCACTGATTGATGGGATTTTGGTGCAATTGCCGCTGCCCGCGCAAATGAATGAAGAAGCAGTGATTGAACGCATTTTGCCAACTAAAGATGTTGATGGTTTTCATCCGTATAACGTTGGGCGATTGGTATTGCGAATGCCGCTGCTGCGCCCATGCACACCAAAAGGCGTGATGACCATGCTGGCGCGAACTGGGCGAGAATTGGCGGGATTGGATGCGGTAATCATCGGTCAATCGAACATCGTTGGGCGACCGATGGCGCTGGAACTGCTCGCAGCGCGATGCACTGTTACCATTTGTCACAGTCGCACCAAAGATTTAGCGGAAAAAGTACGGGCAGCAGATGTATTGGTGGCGGCAGTTGGACGGGCGCAATTTGTGCCCGGTGATTGGATAAAAGAAGGCGCAATTGTAATTGATGTCGGTATCAATCGCGGTGCGGATGGCAAATTAGTTGGTGATGTTGATTTTGCGGCTTGCGCGGAACGTGCTGCGTGGATAACGCCAGTGCCCGGTGGTGTTGGCCCAATGACCATTGCTAGCCTATTGGAAAATACGCTACAGGCTGCTGAATTGTTTAAATCTTAAATCTTCAATCATTAAAAAGCCCCGCCATTCGAAGCGGGGCTAAAAACTTATAGTTTATGCGCTTTTTTCGGCAAGTTTACCCATTTATTAAATTTTAAATGCGTCAAATAACTGCAATTTCTTAATGCTTCGCAGTGAGGTATACAGAAAGGAACTCTAAAACTTTTCATGGTGTTGTTGTAGAAATGTGGAATCTTTAATGTTCTGTTAATGTATTTATAATAGTCTATTGCCTCACCTTTTAATGAGTTTTAATTTGTCATTAATAAAATCTACTTTATACTTATCCAAATTAGGATTTTCAATTATCTCCTTATTCCACGCATCATGCGCATTTTAAGATAAAAAAAGGCTTGCATAAAATGCAAGCCTTTTTGTTATGAGTGGCGCTCCCTAGGGGGTTCGAACCCCTGTTGCCGACGTGAGAGGCCAGTGTCCTAACCACTAGACGAAGGGAGCAATAACACAGTGCGGAGTGGCATAATATACACAAGGAATGCCGCTTCACAAGCAGCAACAACGCTTCGAGGTTTGTTTGATAGTACAAATATCGGTCATGCAAGAATCCGACTCCACACTGACAGGCACGACACAACCCGTGATTTTGCCGCGTCCACAACACAACATTTCGCGTACCCACATCAGTGACAACGCGCTGAAGGTGCTCTATCGGCTGCGACAAGAGAATTTTCAGGCGCACCTCGTTGGCGGCGGCGTTCGTGATCTGCTGCTCGGTCACGAACCCAAAGATTTTGATATTGCCACGGATGCCACGCCGGAACAGGTACGGCAGGTTTTTCGCAACTGCCGACTCATTGGGCGACGGTTTCGCCTCGCGCATGTCATTTTGGTCACGACATCATCGAAGTTGCCACTTTTCGCGGGTGCGGTGACGCCACCGATCAACGTAACCGTCAACTCACTAACGGCATGATTGTCCGCGACAATATCTACGGCACAATCGAAGAAGATGCGCTGCGCCGCGATTTCACGATCAACGCGCTTTACTATGATATTAGTGACTTTTCAGTGTTGGATTACGCTGGCGGAATTGCCGATTTGCAACGCGGAGTGCTGCGTCTAATCGGCGATCCTGAGCAACGGTATCGGGAAGACCCCGTGCGAATGCTGCGAGCAGTGCGTTTCGCCTGCAAACTCGGCTTCACTATCGACCCGCCGACGGAACGCCCGTTATTTACTCTCGGTGCGCTACTTGCTGACATTTCGCCAGCACGGTTATTTGACGAGCTGATTAAACTGTTTGAATCTGGCTATGGACTGGAAGTCTTTGAAAAGCTCCGGCATTACCAACTATTCCAGCAACTCTTTCCCGATACTGAAGAATGTCTCGCCCATGAAGAACACGAATTTCCACTGACCTTCGTCAGTCGCGGATTAGCCAGCACTGACCAACGCATTCACGCCAACAAACCAGTCGCCACTGCGTTTTTATTGGCCATTCTGTTATGGGAACCAGTGCGCCAACGCGCCGAGCAATTACAAGCTAATGGACTCGCGCCACTCGATGCGATGTTGTTGGCATCGCACACCGTCTGCCAGCGCCAGCAACATTTAACCGCCATTCCTAAACGCTTTTCCTTGCCGATGCGCGAGATTTGGCTAATGCAATCACGGCTGGAACAACGCGACAGTAAACGTTTATCACGCTTACTCACGCACCCGCGTTTCCGCGCTGCCTATGACTTTCTGCTGTTGCGGGCAGAAGCTGGCGAAGTTGATGCCGAACTCGGTCAATGGTGGACACGCTTTCAAAGCGCCAGCATTCAAGAGCGCGTCAAAATGCTCGACAGCAATGCAAAACGGCGGCGTTCGACGCGGCGGCGCAGTAAATCGCCTGCGCCATTAACCACCGCCCACTGACCACTTTTTTCGGAGCGACTGATGTCTGCCGTGCCGCTGTCTGTCACCACCCTCGCTGCGATGAAAACACGCGGCGAGCGGATTGTTTGCCTCACCTGTTATGACGCCAGCTTTGCGCACCTGCTCGACGCCGCTGGCGTAGACGTGCTGCTCGTCGGCGATTCGCTGGGCATGGTGCTGCAAGGTCATCGCACCACGATTCCGGTCACGATTGAACACATGGTTTATCACACTGCCTGCGTTAACCGAGGTCGATCACAGGCGCTGGTGATTGCGGATTTACCTTTTCTCGCCTGCGCCACGCCAGAACGCGCTGTGGATAACGCAGCGCGACTAATGCAGGAAGGCGGAGCGCAAGTCGTCAAACTGGAAGGTGGCGCAGCATTACTGGACACCGTGCGCCGCTTAACCGAGCAGGGCGTTCCCGTCTGTGCGCATCTAGGATTGCAACCGCAATCGGTGCATCGCCTCGGCGGTTATCGCTTTCAGGGACGCGATCATGCCGCAGCAGAAACGATTCGCCATGACGCGCTGGCGATGCAGGATGCTGGCGCAAGTATGTTGGTGCTCGAATGTGTTCCCGCAGCACTGGCGACTGAAATTAGCCTGACGTTGAGTATTCCCGTGATTGGCATCGGCGCTGGCGCAGGTTGTGACGGTCAAGTATTGGTGCTGCATGATTTACTTGGCTTAAATGCCGGACGTCCGCCGAGTTTCAGCCGCGATTTTCTGCGCGGGCACGATTCCATTGCCGCAGCGATTGCTGCGTATGTCGCTGCGGTACGCGAAGGCAGTTTTCCCGCCGCAAATGAAACGCCGTATTGAATCCACTGCGAGACCCAGCTCATGCGCCATATCACCCAAATTGCTGATTTACGGTCAAAAATCGCCGAATGGCGCAGTGCTGGCGAGCGCATTGCGCTAGTGCCAACGATGGGCAATCTGCATCAAGGGCATTTGGCGCTGGTGCAAGCCGCACAACAACACGCCAATCGCGTGGTCGTCAGCATTTTCGTGAATCCGTTGCAATTCGGCGCGGGCGAAGATTTGGATGCTTATCCGCGCACACTGGAACAGGATCAGCAGCAACTTGCAGCACTTGGCTGCGACGTGCTGTTTGCGCCGCCAGTATCCGAAATGTATCCGCACGGTCAGACTGCGCAAACTCGCGTTGAAGTGCCTGAATTATCGGATATTTTGTGTGGTGCGACTCGCCCTGGACATTTCGTGGGCGTGACGACCGTCGTGTGCAAACTGTTCAACATGGTGCAGCCAGATGTGGCGCTGTTCGGTGAGAAAGATTTTCAGCAACTGCTGATCATTCGGCGCATGGTCGCAGATTTGAATTTACCCATTGATATCATCGGTTTGCCGACAGTGCGCGAAGCCGATGGGCTGGCGCTGAGTTCGCGCAACCGCTATTTGTCAGCAGAAGAACGCCGCCGTGCTCCCGGTCTATATCAAACGCTGTGTTCGGTCAGTCGGGCGCTGCAAACGGGCATGTCAGCAGCGGGATTGGAACAGTTGGCAGTCCCGGCACTTAGTCTGGCTGGTTTGCAACCGGATTATGTTGCAGTACGCGCAGCGGCAACGCTTGCGCCCGCAACGCCCGCCGATGTTGAACTGGTGATTGTGGCAGCGGCATATTTGGGACGCACACGCCTGATTGATAATTTGCGGGTGCGGCGGTGAAAATGACCCGGCTTGACACTACAAAAAAATCACCATTGGAGGTTGCCATGTTGTTCCGTTCATTTCGCCCAGCGTTTTCACTTGCCGCTGTACTCACATTTACCCTTGCTGCGCCAGCCAGTTATGCCTTTGATTTTGGAGACATGATGAATCCAAATCGTTGGATGAATGGCGATAATCGCAACCGGAATGGCGATGCGCCAGCGCCGGTGTATGTGCCACCACCAGCGGGCTACGTTCCGCCAGCACCTCCGCCGTATGTCGCCCCTGCGCCGAATTACTACAATGGCGCACCTGCGGTCGCCCCAACACCAGCAGCAGCGCCATCTTCGGCAGCCGATAAAGCTGAAATTGAGGCGCTGAAACGGCGCATTGAAGAGTTGGAGCGCCAGCAAGCGCAGTCGGTCAAACCTGCCACTCCAGCGCCGGGTGCACCGGCAACTGATTGGTCAACGACTCCGCCCACTTTCCGTCCGCTCGATCAGAAGTAAACACGTTTGAATTTGGGCTGGCATCCGTCAGCCCAATACCAATTAAATACTGGGCTTAATCCGCCTGCGCACGGTTTGATGAAGCGCAATCACTGCGAAATGAACCAATACCAAATAATACGATCCAGCCAATACCCGCGAATAATCCTGCTGTTGAAATTTGCGAAAAAATCGCGCCATTCCCCGATGTTTATGCCATTCACGCGCAATGGACGTTCAGTACTGCAACTGCCTTTATGATGAATAACTGCTGCGTCTGGGATTAAATAAATGCCCCAATTGGCGCGAGCAAAGCGCACACACCAATCCAAATCCTCACAATGTAAAAAGTACCCATCATCAAGTGTTCCAACCTCATTTAATGCAGCGCGGCGCACCAGCATCAATGCTCCAGAAATTGCCGTGACGCGCTGCGGCGCAGTAGGCAATGGCTGCGCAATCAGATTCAGCGTCGCCTGCGGCCACCAGCGTTCCAGCCGTAACACTTTCACGATTCCGATCCACGGATCAGGAATGACGCGACGGCTGGCAACCTGTTCACGTCCATCAGGATCGCGGACGATGCAGCCAATCAAACCAGCATCCGGCGTCGTGTCGAGAAATGTGAGCAGCCGTTCCAATGTGCCGGGCGTCAGCAGACAATCGGGATTGAGAAGCAACAACGCTGGCGCTTTTGCGAACGATAGCAAACGGTTATGCGCAGCAGCGAAGCCAAGATTGCTGCCGTTTTCCCACACGCGCAGCCGCGAATCAATGCCGTGACGGGTGCGAAGTTGGTGGAGACTGTCGTCGTGTGAACCGTTATCGCCGACGAGAATTTCCACCCGCAGCGCAGTGTTGAGCGCCGCCGTGACGCAGTCCGTCAGCAATGTTCCGGCGTTGTAATTGACGATCAAAATGCTGAGTTGCGGAATGAGCAAGATTCATTGGATGCGCACATGAATGAGTTCCTGCAATGCGTGTTGCGCTGCTTCCACGCTAAAGTGTTGTTCCATAACGGTAATTCCGTTAGTTGATAGCCGTTGCCAGCAGGCTTCGTCACGATACAAACGCACAATTGCCGCAGCAAAAGCGATTGCATCATCGGCAATCAGTGCCGATTCGTCGTCAATCAAAAACATGCCTTCCGCAGCGATCTGCGTTGCGACCACCGGCAAACCGTGCGCCAAACTCTGATTGATTTTGCCCTTGACGCCAGCGCCGTAACGCAGCGGCGCAACCGATAAGCGACACTGCGCAAAAAATGGTTGAACATTAGGCACATGTCCGTGAATGCGTACCTGCGCAGAGGCGAGCACCTGAATGTCTGCGGGCGGATTTGCGCCGATCACATGGCAATGCACTTCAGGGATTGCTGCGTGCACCAGCGGCAAAATATCGCGCAGCAGCCAGCGCACGGCATCGGCGTTGGGTAGATGCGAAAAAGCGCCGATAAACAATAGATTGCGTCGTGCTGCAAAGGGCGCAGCACTGCCCGGAATGTGGTGAATATTGGACACGCAGTGCAGTTGCGCTTGCGGACGTTCGGCGCGTAACAGCGCCAGCTCCACCGGACTGACGACCAGCGTCGCGTCGGCTGCATCGACCAGTGCCAGCTCCTGCTGTTTGCGCCATGCGGCGAGCCAACGATTGGCGCGACTGTCGTCAAGGATCGCTTGGCGTTCTTCACGAAGAAAATGCAAGTCCACGGTATCAAAGAGAATTTGTGCGTGTGGACAATGACGGCGCACTTGCGGCATCAACGCCGTTGCGGTATCGGCGCGACTTAAAATCACGAGCGTATAACGATGACCCTGAGCAGCGAGATGTTGCGCCAGCGAGCGGGTCGTGGGGCGCGACAAGCAAATAATGCCATGACGTTGTAATAGCGTGAGACTGGGCGCTGGCGCTTCTAAATTTGCTGCCGCAAAAGTCACTTCAAAATCCAATTTTTGCAGAATTAACAGCAAATGAAATAGCCGTAATGAACCGGAATCTCGATCTGGCGTTGGCATGTAATTATCAACAACGAGTGCGGCAAAATTTCCAGTACTTGCTATTGCAACTGCGGAATGAGCTTGAGAACCTTTTTTGTGTAAAAGTGGAATTTGAACACGCCGCCACAGCTTGCGTATCAATACTGCGCTACCTTCATTTTTGGCGATGCAATACAACCGCAGCAGCACGATAAAAACAGCTAACGCTTGGCGAATAAACCATTTCATAACTGTGCTAACCTAGCGAGTGCTTCTGGATAATCAAAACGTGTAATACAATCAAAAATAATGCTGTAGTCATTACCAAGAATTTTCTGTAATCGTGGTGCTTCGTAGCGCACAAATTCGTTAACTGCCATATCGCCATCACTTAATAATTCGTTAAGATACGCGATAATTTCATTATCATTCTTTACTGCGCTGAGATTAGCGTCGAGGTCTTGCGATGCTGATGTGCTTTCTGGAGATGCTGATATTTCGGTATGAAAAAATGGTTGCGTCATTGCTGGAAATACTGGGGTTTCGCCATAACCAAAACGTGCCGTCATCCAAAAGGTACTACCTTGATTTGGTGCGCTGATTGCGCCAGTATCGCCGCCCATAAGAGATGCTAAATGACGAGTCAATGCAAGTCCTAATCCTGCGCCGCCAAAATGGCGAGTTGTGGAGCTGTCATACTGTTCAAATGGCGTGAATAGTTTGGATAAAAATTTTGGTTCAATACCAATTCCCGTATCTTTGACAGCAAAGCGTATCAATAAGCCGGTTTCGTTTTCTTCCACTACGTTTAAATATAAATGGATACTGCCCTGTGATGTGAATTTAACGGCATTATCTAAATAGTTTAAAAGTGCTTGACGCAATCGTGAAGGATCGCCATAAAGCCAGCACGGAATTTCATCATGTTTAATTTCCAATTGAAGTCCTTTCATGTGCGCTTGATCAGCAATGAGTGCCAGTGCGGATTCAAGCACTTCAAATAAAGCAAAGTTTGTCTTTTTTAACTCTAAATGGCTGCCTTCTGCTTGTGATAAATCCATAATTGATTTTATGATTTTAAGCAATTGATCGGCAGCATTTTTTATCTTTAATAGTCGCTCAAGTTGATGTTCGTTTTTAATTTCGCGTTGCAGCAAATGAATGAGTCCGATAATTGCATTCATTGGCGTGCGAATTTCATGGCTCATATTGGCAAGAAAAGTGGTTTTAGCGCGATTTGCAGTTTCAGCGCGTTCTAATGCGAAAGCGAGTTCCGCAGTGCGCTGCGCTACTAATGTTTCTAAATGCAAACGATGTTGGTCAAGTTCGCGTTGTTGCGCTATGAGCTTGCGCCGCATCATCACTTTATCAATGCCGTTGGTAATAGCGCGTGCTAATGCTTCTGAGGTGATACGGCGCTTTATTAAAAAATCATGGGCACCTAATTTCATGCAGGTGACAGCGAGCGCAGTGTCATTGTGTACGGAAAGAATAATTAAGGCGTAATCTTCAGTGTGTCCATCGCCACGAGTGGCAAAAAAATCTAGTGCATTCATGTCTGGTAAATGATGATCAAGCAATACACAATCGGGTTGAATGTGCGCAGCAAGTGCCAGTCCTGCTTCATTGGATATTACGTCGATAACGATGAATTTACCATTCAAATAACGCTTAAACAACGCGAGGTCTTGCGGATTATTATCAATAATGAGAATGGTTGGAAGCATCAGTTATTCTCTGCATTGCAGGCGGAATCAGCTCTGCGAGGCAGCTGGAAAAATGTTGGCATCATGGAGACATGAAGCTGTCGGTTAAATCCATTCGTGAATGTGCTGCGCATAAATTTTTGAAGTCAATTGGTGTTACGCAGTTGCAGATATAAATCGTTGATTTAGTTATCAGTTGTCAGTGACCACGTTATTTTTACTGATAACTGATAACTTTTTTCAATGGCATCACTGCGTCTTATCATGCGGATAAAAGTGCGTTGCTCGCAAGCTAGCGTGGATCATCGGCAGCGCGTTGTCGTTAACAAACTAGGCGTGACGCAGTTGAAAAAAGTTGGCGGTTGTCAATGAGCAATTAGGAAACACTTCGCGTACTGACAGCTATCAACTGATAAACGCCAACTAAATCAAGATTTTACGCATTTAGCTGCGTCAGTCTCAGAAATAAAATCAACAGGATTTCAAGGCAGTAAATTTCGGTGATAAGATCGAAAGCGCAACCAACCTGTCCGCTGCATCAGGTGTTGGATTGGATCACATTTGTGCCAGCGGAAATTAAACCCGGAGATGTTGAGAATGAAATGTGCAATGTTAATGACGGGCAGCGGCCCGCTCGTGATTTTGACTTCTTATGACTCGCTGGAAAATGCGGATTTGCTGGAGCGTTTAGCGAACAAAGGCATTCCGAAGTTTATGGCGTATGAGATTCCGATGGCGCTGGCAGAAGAGCGTTATGGCGGGCATTTTCGGAAGGTTCTGAATGGCTTCACCGAATCCGACAAGCTGCGGGTGCTTGACCACAATGGGCATCGCGCCTTCAATTTGTTTAAGTTTGAAGAACTTGGCGCACCAACCACGCACGAAGGTTCACCTGAAAATTATCACCATTGAAATGCAGTACAGCACGGGGAGGTGCGGATCAATCCACCAACTCAATGCTTGATGAGGTGTTTTAGAACAGGATGTCAAGTTAAAGTTTTGCGGCGTTTTGGCGACCAATCGGTACGTCTGTTACATATCCTGATGTGACGATAGTCGCCTGATGTGCTCGACTCACACCAATCTAAACCCATGATGGGGGGATATTTATGTCAACAGATGTTGCACTCTGGCTTGCCATTAGTGCTGGCGGACTTGCCGTTTTATATGGTTTAGCCGTTGTCGCGTGGATCACGATGCAGTCCGCTGGTTCAGAACGAATGCAAGAAATCGCGGCAGCGATTCAAGCTGGCGCTCAGGCGTATCTCAATCGTCAATACACCACCATCGCTATTGTCGGTGGCGCACTCTTTCTCATTCTTTGGCCAGCACTTGGTCTTGCAACTGCGGGCGGATTTGCCGTTGGCGCAATTCTCTCCGGTCTCGCTGGCTACATCGGCATGAACGTATCGGTACGTTCCAACGTGCGCACCGCACAAGCAGCCACCATCAGCATTGAGGCAGCGTTAGACGTCGCATTTCGTGGCGGCGCAGTCACCGGCATGTTAGTGGTTGGATTAGGTTTACTCGGTGTGGCTGGCTACTTCGCGTTCCTGCGCAGCACCGGCATTGCTGATGAAACAGCATTACACGCGCTGGTCGGACTGGCGTTCGGCGGTTCACTCATTTCCATTTTCGCTCGGCTCGGCGGTGGCATTTTCACCAAAGGCGCAGACGTGGGCGCGGATTTGGTCGGTAAAGTTGAAGTTGGCATTCCCGAAGATGATCCACGCAACCCAGCGGTCATTGCAGACAACGTGGGCGATAACGTCGGCGACTGCGCGGGCATGGCAGCGGATTTGTTTGAAACCTACGCCGTGACCATCGTCGCCACGATGGTGCTGGGTGGGCTGATGTTCAAAGGCGCAGATGGCGGATTGATTTGAATTACATCCTCTATCCGCTGGTGTTGGGCGCAGTATCCATCGTCGCCTCCATCGTCGGCACTTGGTTCGTCAAGACTTCAGAAGGCGGCAAAATCATGGGCGCGTTGTATCGCGGCATGGCGGTCGCAGGCGGATTGGCGCTGGTCGCGTTTGCCATCGTGAGCGGCATTTTCATGGATCATTTTTTTGCCATGTTTTTCTGCACGGTGGTTGGGCTGGCGCTGACTGCGGCGCTGGTGCTGATTACCGAGTACTACACCGCCACCGAATACGCGCCGGTGCGCTATGTCGCTGAAGCCTCGCAAACGGGACACGCTACCAACGTCATCGCTGGGCTGGCAGTGTCAATGAAATCAACAGCTTTACCGGTGCTTGCGGTGTGTGCCGCAATTTGGGCATCGTATATGGCTGCGGATTTATACGGCATCGCCATTGCTGCAACGGCGATGTTGTCCATGGCGGGAATGATTGTGGCGCTCGACGCTTACGGTCCAATTACCGACAACGCTGGCGGTATTGCGGAAATGTCGGGTTTGCCGAAAGAAGTCCGCCATATCACCGACGCGCTCGATGCAGTCGGCAATACGACGAAAGCTGTCACCAAAGGTTATGCCATTGGTTCGGCAGGACTGGCGGCGCTGGTGCTGTTTGCTGATTACACCCATAACTTGCAGGCAGCGGGCAAATTGGAAGTGTTCAGTTTGTCTGATCCGGCAGTCATCATCGGCCTGTTCATCGGCGGCATGATTCCGTATCTGTTCGGCGCAATGGCAATGGAAGCCGTGGGACGCGCTGCCAGCTCGGTGGTGGTGGAAGTGCGCCGTCAGTTCGCCGAAATTCCCGGCATTATGGAAGGCACAGCGAAACCGGATTATTCACGCGCAGTCGATTTGCTGACGCGTGCAGCAATCAAAGAAATGATCGTGCCCTCGCTGCTGCCGATTCTGGTTCCAGTGGTCGTGGCGTTCGGCATGAACATTTTGATGGGCGACGGCGCGGGCATTCGGGCGCTGGGTGGTTTGCTGATTGGCACGATTGTCACCGGTTTATTCGTGGCGATTTCGATGTGCACCGGCGGCGGCGCGTGGGATAACGCGAAGAAATATGTCGAAGAAGGCAATTACGGCGGCAAGGGTTCGGATGCCCATCACGCCGCAGTCACTGGCGACACCGTCGGCGATCCCTACAAAGACACCGCCGGTCCAGCGATTAACCCGTTGATTAAGATCATCAACATCGTCGCGCTGTTACTGGTTCCGCTGTTGTAGTTCCTGCATGATCTCCGGCGGCTGCATGTGTTGTAACCGCCGGAATTTTCATTGAAAACCTGCTTTCACGCCGACCACAGCGGCCTTCTTCCATCGCCGCAATCTGTTCGCGCAATTGCAAAATGTGGTTTTGCCAAAAGTGCTGGCTGTTAAACCAAGTGAATGCTGCCGGAAATGCTGGGTCTTCCCAGCGGCGAGCGAGCCATGCCGCGTGATGAATGATGCGCAGAGTGCGCAGCGCCTCAATCAGATGCAGCTCCCGCGTGTCAAATTCTTGAAAATCCTCATATCCCGCGAGCACATCCGCCAGTTGACCGCTCATTTCGTGCCGGTCGCCAGACAGCAACATCCATAAATCCTGCACTGCCGGTCCCATCCGCGCATCGTCAAAATCGACGAAATGCGGTCCGGCATCCGTCCACAGCAAATTGCCCAATGACAGTCGCCATGCAGCCGAATCAGTTGCGGCGAGCTGGCGCGGGCATAACAGGCTTGTACGCCGTCCAATGCCTGCGCGATGACGCTGGTATAAGCAGGCAGCAAATCAGCCGGAATCCATTGGTTTTGCAACAGAAAATCCCGCGATTCGTTGCCGAAGCTGGCGCAGTCGAGCGTTGGGCGCTGGGCAAATGGTGCAACCGCACCGATGGCGTGAATGCGCCCGATCAAGCGCCCAATCCATTCGCGCACCTGCGCGTGTTCCAACTCTGGATTGCGTCCGCCACGACGCGGAGTCAGTGAAAAACGATGACCGCCAAACTGGTGCAGCGTGTGACCGGCGAGGCACAACGGCGCAACCGCTGGAATTTCGTGTTCCGCTAAAGTCAAGTGAACGCATGTTCTTCGAGAATCGCCGCGTCGCTCCAGCGTTCTGGGCGATAAAATTTGGCAATGAGCGGCGCAGCATCCTCAATACCGATTTGATAAACGCGGTTTTCATAGCTATTGAGTGCCAATAACCGCCCATCCGTCACCAATCCCAAACTCTCAACTGCATCGAGTACAAGATCGGGAATAAGATTGGCATAAGGTGTTGAATTGATCGTTGGCATTTGGCTGAGTCAAGTTGGTTAAATGTTAATAAAGTTGGTACGGATTACAGCAATTAAACAGGTGATCTGCGTCACAACCGTAAAAATAATAAAAACTAAAAACTAAGCGGTTGCTGGGTGCTCAAATTGATGCGCTACATTGAATACAATTTCGTCCGGCTGCTTTTGCGCGATAAAGTGCTTGATCGGCACGTTTTAATAATTCATCTAACGATTCGTCATCGTCAATTAAACACGCAATGCCAGCACTCACTGTCAATATCACTAAATCATTGGATAACATTAGAGATGAACCTGCTAACGCATAACACAAGCGTTCAATCGCCTCATGCGCTTGCTCTCGAGTTGCTTCAGGCAATAGCACAGCGAATTCATCACCACCAAAACGCGCCCAAACATCAATTTCGCGCAGCGTTTTTTGACCGCATTGCGCTAAAGTAATCAATGCTTGATCTCCTGCTGCATGACCATAGGTGTCATTCACATATTTCAAACGGTCAAGATCAATTGAAACAATTGCAAAAGGACATTTAAACCGCCGTGCACGTTTTAACTCAATTTCAGCTAAAGCCATGAAATGACGACGATTCACCAAACCCGTTAATTCGTCCGTAGTGGCTTGTTTTTGCAGCTCGGCTTCGAGACGAGTGCGCTCAGTAATATCCAAAATGAGAAATAACAGTGAGGTTAACTGCCCGGTTTGATCGTAAATTGCAGAGCCATACCACACACAATCAACGCGATAATCATGCCGATGGAAATGGTGAGTACGGACAATGATGTGCGACAGCTCTCCTTTAATCATATCGCTTAATTGCGTAATAAATGCGATCACATCATCAGGATGATTCCATGCAATCTCACTAGGATGGCGTCCTACAACCTCGTCGGCCGACCAACCAAACAAATGTTCAGCTTCTTTTGACCAACGCATCACCCGCAATTGAGGATCGAATTCAATAACACCCAGCGGCGAGTTATCCATGTGCGCATGAAGTCGTTGCAGCGCATTTGAAAGTGCTAATTCCAATTGCTTGCGTTCGGTAATATCAATGCTATAACCGGCTAGAAAAATTTGATCGCCTTGAACAATTGGAAACTTGACTGTGGTGTAATAACGTCCATTAAATCCTTCTTCCACAATCAACTTTTCACCTTTACTACAGACTTTCCAATCATCAGCAGTGATTTGCGCAGCAAAATCAGGCGGGAATAACTCCTCCATCGTTTTCCCCACCATCTCTTGCGCAGTAATTCCGATCAACTGTTGAAAGTTTTCGCTGGCTTGTAACACGCACTGCTGGTCGGTGTCACTGATTTGATAAAGGTATAAATGGGTGAATAACGAATGAATAGCGAAAGTAATTCTTGATTTTGATACAGTGCCTGTTCCGCTTGTTTTTGTTGCGTGATATCACGAATAATTTTAATTGCGCCAGTAATTCGCCCTTCAGCATCGCGTATAGGCGCTGCTTTAGCAAAAATCCACGCACCCTGATGATTATTAAGTGCGGGACAATGGCTTTCCGCAGTAATCACATCACCAGCGCGATGACAATTTAGATAACGTGCTTCTAACGTAAGATCGTATTGAAAAATCAAATCTGTCAGCAATTGGCATGGTTCGCCATAAAATGGAATGCTATAAATATGATTGCCTTGACCGAGCATTTCAGAGGCTGGAATGCCCGTCATGGTTTCAATCGCTTTATTCCAAATAATGACGCACTTTTCTTGATTGATTGCAAAGGTCGCGTCGGGCAAAAAATCAATCAAAGTGTGCGATTGATACTGACTGATCTGCAACGTTTCTTGTGCTTGTTGTTGCTCAAATATCTCCATTGCGATAGTTTGGTCACACATATTTTCAGCAGTGCCGGTAGGTTTTTTCATCATTATTTACCTTTGCGATTAACGTGAGAGGTTACGCATCTCAAAACATAAGTAGTTAATTTTTTAATCAATTACTTTGCAGAAATTTCCATTTGGAATGGAGGCAGCAGGACATTTGTTCAGGATGGTTGTTATCAACACGAGGCCTGACATGAAAGATAACGATATATCACCGCTTTTTTTTAATCTGAGTAGAGCGTCGCAGTACACGCAAATCAAATTTAGCAAAATCTAATTGGTTGTGTAGGTCACACAAACACAACCAACGCTGAAAAGCGATAACAACTTTTGACAGCGTTGAACACCCTCGTCAGGCATGAAATTTTAGACTTTGGCAAAACAAATAATTCTGACTATTTTACTTGGTGATTGAGTGATATTATTGAACTCATTAAGAGCAGAAAAACAACTACTTTTATGTCATGGAGTTTGAATACTGATGTTGCGAATTCTTGAACAATCATTGCGCATTGGCGTCATTACCGAATCACCACCAAATCACGATGACGCCGAATTGACGCGGCTGGGTATTGAATTGCGGCGTGTTATTGATGTGCGTTTTGGACGCAGTCTTGCTATTCGTCAAGTAGACGCCGGATCATGTAATGGCTGTGAATTAGAAATTCACGCGCTGAATAATTCTTATTATGATGTTGAGCGATTTGGCGTTCATTTTGTTGCCTCGCCGCGTCATGCCGATGCGCTGCTGGTGACTGGACCGGTATCACGCCACATGGAAACTGCATTGCGTCGTACTTGGCGGGCGACACCATCGCCAAAATTCGTGATTGCTGCTGGTGAATGCGCGTGTACTGGCGGTGAATTCGGCGTGTCTTATGCCAGCCGAGGCGCAATAGAAAACGTCATTCCGGTTGATGTGAAAATTCCCGGTTGTCCGCCAGCACCACTTGATTTATTGAGAGGATTGCTCGCAGCATTAACAACGAGAATTGTTGCGCCGTAATTTGGCAACCGTGTTTAATTCAAAACTGCTTTTTGAACAGCAATTTCAATCTGAGATATTTTAATGAGAATCCTGAGTCTTTCTGCTGCCGTCACGATTGCATTGACCAGCCAAAATCCAGCCGTTGCTGATAGCGTGACCACTCGGTTGAACCAATTAGAAACGCAGAACCGTGCACAGGAAGCAACGCTGCAACAGCAGGCAGCGGTGATCGCCGAGCAGCAAAAAACCCACATGGCGGAAAGCGATCACAGCGATTGGTATCGTCATATTGAAGTATTCGGTTTGATTGAAGTTGAAGCCGGTTCGTTTTCGCCGGAAACCGGCAACAGTGAGAGTGACATCTCGCTTGCGACCGTCGAGCTGGGCATCAAATCCAAAGTCAATGCGTGGGTCGAAGCCGGTGCTTCGCTGTTATACGAGCAAGATCAGACCGATCTGGAAGTGGATACAGGCTACATCACTATCGCCAATACCGACGTGACGCCACTGTTTCTAACCGCTGGGCAGCTTTATGTGCCGTTTGGCGTGTTTGAAACTAACATGATTTCCGATCCGCTCACGCTCGAAATCGGCGAAACCCGTGAAACGACGCTGCAAATCGGCGCAACGCAAGGCGATTTTTCCGGCAGCGTTTATCTGTTTAACGGCGATACGACGATTGACGGCGAAAACCAGATTGATAATTGGGGCGCTAATCTCGGTTATGCGCACACCGCAAACGATCAGGCGTGGACGGCGAGCGTTGGTTATCTCAACGATCTTGGCGAAACCGACACCATGCAAGCGTTCGTCGGCGACCGTGCCGAACGCACTGGTGGTTGGACTGCCAGCGCCAGCGCCACTTGGGGACGGTTCAATTTGATTGGCGAATATCTCGCTGCAACAGATGATTTTGCTGCCGAACATCTCAGTTTCAAAGCTCAAGGCGCTTGCCCTACGGCGTGGAATCTCGAAGCCGGTTTCACCTTCGCCATCATGGGTAAAAAATCAATTGCTTCAGTTGGTTATCAGGGAACTAGCGAGGCGCTGGCGCTGGAATTACCAGAACAACGCTGGTTGCTGGGTTTAGCCGTTGAAATTTTTGATAAAACTTCGCTGAAGTTTGAATGGGCACGCAGCACCGATTACGACACCGCTGATGGCGGCAGTGGCGATATTGACAACCGACTGCTCGCGCAGATTGCCGTGGAATTCTAAAGTGCCAAACACCGTCAAGCATTCGGAAGAGTTTCGTCGATTGCGCTGGCAATGTCGGCGCGGAATGCTCGAACTAGATGATTTACTTGAGCAATTTCTTGATCTCGGTTATTCCGAGTTGAATGCGGCGCAGCGTCACACGTTTACAACGCTGCTGGCGGCGCAGGACACACAATTGAGCGATTGGTTAATGGCTCGCGCCACGCCAGACGATCCGCAACTGCGCGATTTGGTGGAACGCATCATCGCGGTCGCTCAAGCGCAGTGGTAAAACAACCACCGCTGTTGATTCATCCGCATTGGTCATGGCAATTGACCTTGTTGATCATTGCAACACACGGGCTGGCGCTCGTGGTCATGTTAATGATTCCATTAGATGTTTATCGCTGGCCGCTGCTGGCGCTGATTGGCGGGAGCGGCGTTCATGCGGTAATGGCGCAGGTATTGCGCCGCACTCCGTCGTCGATTCAATCTGCGCTGTGGCAAACGGATGGAAGCTGGCTATTAACGCTGCGTTCTGGTGCGCAGCTTGTGGCGCAGTTGTCACCAGCAACGTTTTTTAGTTTGCGCTTGATTGTGCTCAATTTTCGGATCGGGCGCTGGCAGCGAGCGGCGTTGCCATTATTTAGCGATGCACTTGATGCAGAGCAGTTGCGGCGCTTGCGGGTGCGCCTGCGCATCAACAGCGCTAATGATAATTTCTAAATAATCAATAGCTTATTACTAAACATGTAGCCATTTTTCCAACGCTTCGGCGAGCGCCAGCGGACGCACCGGTTTCGACACATAATCATTCATTCCCGCCGCTAGACATTCCTCACGGTCGCCCTGCATCGCATTTGCCGTCATCGCAATAATTGGAATTGCGTGATTATTCAATGGACTCGCTGGATTACGAATCAGCCGCGCCGCTTCCAAACCATTCATCACTGGCATTTGTACATCCATCAATACGAGATCGTAAGGCAGCGTCGCCAGCGCATTCAGCACTTCTTCGCCATTGGCGACTGCATCGGCGCGTAATCCAAATTTCTTCAGAATTCCCAGCGCAAGCTGTTGATTCACTGGATTATCTTCAGCCAGCAAAATTCGCGCTTTACTCTGCGCAAACCGTTCCGTAAGCGTTGACGAAGTACTGCGCGATGGTGGTCGTCCCAGCAAGCGCAATGGTGTTTCGGATGTTGATGTTTCGGTAGAAGACAGCAGCGCCAGCAACAGTTCGCACAATTCCTGCTGGCGCACTGGTTTGGGCAAATGCGCAGCAAAGCCGCTGGCAGCGAATTGCTGCAAATTATTTGGTCGCGCCAGCGACGGTAAAATCACCATCTGCAAATCAGCCATCCGCGTATCAGCACGAATGCTGCGCCCCAGCGTTTCGCCATCAACACCCGGCATTTCCAAATCAATCAACGCGATACGAAACGGATCATGGTTCATTTGCTCACGCTCCAAGGTGCGCAGCGCCACCAAACCATCGGCAACAGCCAGTGGACGCATGTCCCACGCCCGCAGCCGTTCACTGAGCAACACTCGACTGGTGGCATTGTCATCAACGATTAACACGCGGATTCCAGCCAATTCAGGCAACGACGGCTCCGGCGGCGCAGCGAGCTGTTTGCCGAGTTGTGCGGTAAACCAAAATTCTGAACCACGTCCCAGCTCGCTGCTCACGCCGACCGTGCCACCCATCAATTCCGACAGTTGCCGCGAAATCGCCAGCCCCAAACCCGTGCCGCCGTAATGCCGCGTAATCGACGCATCTACTTGACTGAACTTGTTGAATAGCAAATTGATTTTATGTTCTGGAATGCCGATGCCGGTATCGCGCACCGCAAAACGCAGTCGTACTGAATCAATGCTGTCTTCTTCCAACGTGACCTGCATCGCCACTTCGCCGCTGGCGGTGAACTTGATCGCGTTGCCAACCAAATTGGTCAAAATTTGCCGCAAACGTCCCGGATCGCCGCGTAACTGTGTCGGCACAGCGGGCGCTGCGGCACACAATAATTCCAAACCTTTTTCATAAGCGCGATGCACAAGGCTGGCAGCGAGATCGTCAAGCAGCGCAGTCAATTCAAAATCGAGGATTTCTAAACTGAGTTTGCCGGCTTCAATTTTAGAGAAATCAAGAATGTCATTAATGAGCGTTAATAACGCTTCACCGCTAGCGCGAATGGTTTCGGCATAACGATGTTGTTCTTCAGTCAATTGAGTATCGAGCAGCAAACCAGTCATGCCAATAACACCATTCATTGGTGTGCGAATTTCATGGCTCATATTGGCGAGAAATTCGCTTTTCGCAGCATTGGCGGCCTGCGCTTGCAGCGCCAGCGCCTGTGCCCGTTCATTCGCTGCTTGCAATTGGCGATTCGATTCTAATAGCGCATCTTTTGCTAAACGGCGCTCGGTAATATCTTGATGCGTGCCGAGCATCCATACTGGTTCGCCATCTGGTGTGCGGTCAATCACGCGCCCGCGATCCAGAATCCATACCCAATGCCCGTCTTTATGGCGCATTCGGGTTTCACATTCATAATCTGCGCATTCGCCCTTAAAATGGCGTTCTAACAATGCTTGACTAATACGCAAATCATCAGGATGAGTAAAACGTGTCCACGTCTCAATCGTGATGGGTTCCAATTCGCTGAGGCTGTAACCGAGAATCTCTGCCCAGCGTGAATTCAAAATGACTTCACCAGTGCGCACATTCCATTCCCAAGTGCCAACGTGAGTGCCGAGCAAAATACCCGCCATACGCTGTTGTTCACGAATTAACGCCTGTTCTGCTGCTTGTTCGTTAGTCAAATCTTTACTCATACCAAATAGACAATTTTCACCGCTCCATTGCCCACGCCATGCTCGACTTTCCACTGCGAGCAATTGCCCATTTTTTGCCACCAGCGGCAATGGGCAGCTTTTGCGCCGACCGCTCAATAGATCAACCAAATTGCGTTTAGCCTCAGCGCGTCGCTCGGCGGGATGTAAATCTAATAGCGAAGTGCCCAGCAATTCTTCAACGCAATAACCCAATTTGCGGGTGACTGAAGCGTTGATATGGCGAATTTCGCCGCTTGGGGTCGCCACAAAAATCAGATCATCCATGCTCTCAAAGAACGCACGAAGATTGGTTTCGCTCTCGCGCAATTGCTCTTCAGCGCGCCAGCGATCGGTGATCTCACGACTGAGACCCAGCACTCCAGCGAGTTTGCCGTTGACATCCCAATACGGTGTTTTCAGAGTGTCAAACAGCGCCTGTCGTCCATTGGGAAAAGTGCACCATTCTTCATTGCGGCGTGGCATCAATGCTTTCAACATTTGTTGATCGTAAGCACGAAATGCTTCCGCCACCGGTTTCTTAAACAGCTCGAAATCGGTTTTGCCCAAAATCTCCTCACGGCTGCGCCCGACGAATTTCGCAAACATCGGATTACAGCCGAGATAAACGCCCTGTAAATCTTTGAAAAATACCAAATCTGGTGTGGCGTCGAGCAGTGTCGCCACCAGTCCACATGGGCGCGGCATATTGTCTTCGGGAATATGCAATTGAATGTCTTCAGGAATATGTAATTGATTGATCAGCCTAGCATCTACATTCGTGTCAGGCGAACGCAGCCACACCAAATCGGGAATGGCGCTGAGTAAAGTGGCAAGCAATTGTTTTTGCTCGTTTTCAAGTATTTCTCGTTCATGCTGATACGCGCTGTGTTCAGGCATGATATTCCTCGTAGCGCATAAAAATTATAAGCAATCGGTTGATTCAAGATTCTAGCGATCCTAACAGAGTCAGACCCTAGTCTTAAATAATGTGCGCTTTAGTTTATTACTTTCCATATAGAAAACACTATCAGCACTGGCAAAGCTGCAAAATTACTCGGCATTTCCGTTAAAACTCTGCAACGCTGGGAACAGGAAGGACGCCTAATACTTATTGCCCGCACGAATGAAAATTGCTGCGTTTATAGGGAATCGCAAATTAAAAAGTGATAAGAAAGCTAAAATTAAACGCATCAGCGAGCAGCAATGCAATTGAGTATAGAACCAGAACAGTTGTCGGATTTAATACGCGCTCAAGAAAAACAGTTTAGTATAGATATGTTAATCACATTGGCAACTCATGCGGGTTGCAGAGTTAGATCTCTTACCCGCTTAATTTAAGTGTATTAAAAACTCACTACTGGAGAATGAGAATGAGAATGTTTGACCGTATTAGATTTTTTCATGTTTTGGCGCGTTGGGCTGGAATTGCTGCCTTGCTCGCTTTGACAATTCCCGCATCCGCTGTCGGTTTGAATGACACCGGAATTACTACCTGCTCAAATGCAACCGAAAACGGTTTGCCGTGTCCGGTCGCCGATTTTCCCGGTCAAGATGCTGAATTCGGCAGCAATAAATTTGATTTCACCAAACTGGATGCAGCGGGAAATGAATTGCCCGCTGATGCCACCGATCACACCTGCGTCCGCGATAATGTCACTCGCTTAATCTGGCAAGTGAAAATCAGTGATTCAACTTTCACCTTCGATCAAACCGCTGGTTATGTCAATAACGTTAATACAACTGGCTTATGCGGTTTCAACGATTGGCGGATGCCAGACCAAAAAGAATTGATGGGAATTGCCGATCACAGCATTGGTTATCCCAGACCAACAATTGATACCAATTATTTCCCAAATACGCCAAATAGTGAATTTTGGTCGGGTTCTCCGGTTGCCGACCTCTCGGGCAGCGCGTGGGTCGTGAGTTTTGGCAATGGCCTCGCCTACTACGACGGTCGGAACAACGACAGCCACGTCCGGCTCGTCCGCGGCGGACAGTCTTTTGATTCTTTTGTTGATAACGCGGATGGCACCGTAACGCAGTCAAATACTGGGCTGATGTGGGCAAAATGCAGCGAGGGTCAAAACGGCACGAATTGCATTGGTGATGCAAAAACGATGAATTGGAGCGCAGCGTTAACAGCCGCGAATAATTCTAATTTGGGCGGTTATGACGATTGGCGGTTGCCCAATATCAAAGAATTACAAGCCTTGGTGGATTACAGCCGTTATGTCACTGCTATTGATACCGACTATTTCCCGAATACACCGAATGGTGATTATTCGTGGTATTGGTCCGGCTCGCCCAACAACGCGGGCAGCGCGTGGTTCGTGCATTTCAGCTATGGCTACGCTAGCTACCTCAATCGGAACGAATACAGCCACGTTCGGCTCATGCGGGGCGGACAATCTATTACTTATTTTTCTTTAACTGTTAAAAAAACTGGTACGGGTAGCGGTTCTATTACCAGTGCCGACAATCAAATCAATTGCGGTACAGCCTGTGCAGCGGATTTTGGAAGTGGCAGCAACGTTATTCTCACTGCTAAACCTGCAAGCGGTTCTGCTTTCAGCGGCTGGAGCGGCGCGTGTTCCAATACAACTGGCACTTGCACCGTCAAAATGTCTGACGCGCAAACCGTCACTGCTAATTTCAATCTATTGCCCAGCTATAAATTATCAATTAGCAAAAGTGGCAATGGCACTATCACCAGTTCACCAGCGGGAATTAGTTGCGGCACGACTTGCAGCAAGCAATTCAGTAGCGGCACAATCATTACATTGACTGCTAAACCGAATACTGGCGCAATGTTTAGTAAATGGACGGGCTGCATTTCGCTTGCCGCCACACCGTTGCAATGCAATATCACGCTAACCAGCAGTAAAACAGTGACAGCAGTCTTTGGAATAGCAGATATAAAAATCACTGCGATCACACTCACGCCTGCATCACCCGTTGCCAACAGCACATTTAGCGCCAAAATCACGGTAAAAAATCAAAGCACCATGCCCGTAAATGGAGGTTATGTAGATGTGTGGACAAATAAACCGACGGTGCAAATCTGCGAAGCGGCTGGTGATAAATGGATTGACGTGGGTTTGTTGGCTGCCGGAGCGACTAAAACTCTGACTGTTAATTTGCCAACCGGGAACGTTGGCGCGAAAACACTCCGCGCTTTTGTTGATAGCTGGTGTCAAATACCGGAGTCGAATGAAGCCAACAATCAACTGACCAAAAACTATACGGTCAAATAACCGCACTGGATGTCGTGCTTATGAAAAAACCGTCACATTTTATGATTAAAGTGCGGCGGTTTTTTATGTGTTCAGAAATAAATTATAAAGCAAGCGGCTGATACCCAGCGTTATTCTGTAGTGGTGCAGCGATTACGCAACTGTTAAATGATGATCTTCATCGTAAAAGTTACGCAGTTGGCAACAACTCGTACAATGGAACTGACAAATAAAGTCTCACGGCATTACGCACGATTCTATTTTTAGCTTCCATGATGCTTATTCCAGTTTGATAGAAGTAGCGTTCTAAATGCACAAAAGCGCAGTGCACAAACCAGTTTCAATAAAAATCAAGCATTTAGAAATCTAACTACGTAACTCCTATTCTATTAAGCTCCAGTCAAAACATTTTGCAGGAAGCAGTGAGGGTTAGCAGTGCTCCACCGACGCCGAGCGAAGGTCAGACTTAACCGCTTAACGCGGTTTAAGCACTTTGCGTTGAAGCGTTTAGATGACTGTAGGATGAAATTCGCAACTCATAGCGCAGACGTTCGCGCCGTCGGACTGTCGCCGTTACTGCAAACACCCTTAATTCTGTTGCATTTTTAATCAAAGCAATGTGGGTTATTCGTGTTTTAGATGGTCATATCAAAAAACAGTAATTTCTAAAATACTGGTTTTGCTGGCGCGGTTTATTTCATTAAAGCAATCAATAACAATGTGTTATATGATTTCAACGGTTTGCTGCTGATAAATTGATATTGTGCGATTTGATTGCGTGAGCGTTCTCTAAATGCTTATACTCAGTACGCCGTTTACCGGCACTGAAAAACCACGGGCTTCACAGTTGTTGAAAAGAAAATTTCTTTTAATCAGCGTGACATATCCACTTACAAAGAGTGCCATAACAATGATGAAAACGATAAAAATCGCGGGTTTTGCTGCGGTCATCGGTCTGAGCTGCACCACCTTCACCGCGAGCGCTTGGTGGAACGGCCCCGGTTACGGTAACAACGGTTACGGCAACAACGGCAGCGGCATGATGGACAACATGGGCGACATGTTTGGCGATGGCACTGGCAACGGTGACTTCAATATGAGCATGGGCGGCAGCGGACGCAGCAGTGGTCGTGGTTACGGTCGCGGTGATGGTCGTGGCTACGGCTATGGTGATGGACGCGGCTACGGCAATGATGGTTATGGTGCACCTTACGGATATGGCGCTCCTTACGGTGGCGGTTACGGTGTACCGGGTTATGGCGCAGCACCCTATGGCGCGATGCCTTACGGCGCACCCTATGGAATGCCTCCGCAAATGCCAGTTCCTGCACAACCGCAAGCAGCACCAGTTCGCTAAAACGCAATAACGACAGCAGGCGCTCCCACTGTGGAGTGCACTGCTTGCACCATCCGCATTTCATCCTGCTTCAAAATTGCCAATTACCATCTTTCTACGCCAGTTGCTGATGCACTCGTAACCAGTTGCGAGAATAATCACGCCGTCCGACACACCGCTCATAAAACACCGTCCGCTTCGTTGGACGGCTTTCAAGTGAAACCACACGAGGTTTTGTGTTATGGCCGACAAGCATCTTTATCTGTCTTTAATTCCGCAGGCACTCATTGCGTCGATGTTGAAACCGGAGGACTTCGGCAGCTATTACGCCATTGGCACCAAGGTTCACGTTCAGGGTGAAGCGATCTTTTTTGAAGTTGATCCCAGCTTCCGCTCGGATGCTTTCCCCTTTCATCTAATCGACGACCGCTGCGTTCCCAAACCGGACGGCTCCCTGAAAAACTCAGTGTATCTGTCGATTTACCGCGTGTTATCGCGGATTCCGGTCTCCGCACTCGGCAACCTATATCTCGTCACCAACGACGGCAAAACGTTGGAATTGCAGCGCAGCGAATATCAGCGCGATCCCAGTCAACTTCTGCATCTTTATCAAGAATTTTGTCCGATCAATCCGATGGTTGCCAGCAGTCTGGAACCACATGAATTTTCGGATTTTATTACCAATCCAGACCATCCAGTTCACGTTCCGCGCTTGGTTTTTTCGCAATTACAGCTGGGCGCGTTAGCCACTGATCCTGAACACGGTTCGGCACAAGATTTGCCTTACAGTAATCTCGAACATCTGCGCGATGTGCTCGCCGAGTTGAAACACAATCAGGGAAAACCCAGCAAACTGGTTCTAAAACAAGTACATGAGGGCGTGATCTATCGGACGATCCAAGGCGGTTTTTATGTCGGCGATGAAACCGATTTTGCGTTTTACCGCTTCCCAGAACGGTCTGCGCTCGAAAACCAATATCGCAGTTGGTGGCGTTCCGCACAGGTCACGGGTTTGGCATGAACCGGCGTTATGCTCAATGTCCCATTTCAATTTCAAATAGGTCGTTAACAGAATGAATCAACTTGTTTTTTGGATTGCACCCATCGCCGCAATTGCGGCGTTGGTCTACGCATGGCGCTTTTATAAAGAAATGCTCCAGCATGATCAGGGCACGGCGTTAATGCAGGAAATTGGCGGTCACGTCAGTCGCGGTGCGATGGCGTATCTCTGGCAACAATACAAAATCATGGCACTGGTGTTCATGGTGCTGGCAGCGATTTTTGCAGTGCTCGCGTATCAATTCCACGTCCAAAGCACTTGGCTACCCGTAACGTTTTTATGCGGCGGCTTTTTCTCGGCGCTGGCGGGCTATTTCGGCATGAAAACCGCCACCCAAGCCTCCACGCGCACAGCATCAGCTGCGCAAACCTCGCTGCCGGATGCACTGCGCATCGCATTTCGCAGCGGCGCAGTCATGGGTTTGGTCGTGGTGGGGCTGGGACTGGGCAACATCGCGTTCTGGTTCATTCTCGCTAACCTGCTGATTCCAGCCGGCGATCTAGGCGAAACGCATCGCATGGTATTGATTACCACCACCATTCTGACCTTCGGTATGGGCGCATCGCTGCAAGCCATGTTTGCGCGGGTTGGCGGCGGCATCTTCACCAAAGCGGCGGATGTTGGCGCGGATTTGGTCGGTAAAGTGGAAAGCGGAATTCCCGAAGATGATCCACGCAATCCAGCGGTAATTGCGGACAACGTCGGCGACAACGTCGGCGATGTGGCCGGAATGGGCGCAGATTTATTCGAGTCCTATGTCGGCTCGATTTTGGCGGCGAGTGCCCTCGGCGCGGCAGCGTATATGATTGATCCGGCGCTACAAATGAAGGCAATCGTTGCCCCAATTGCGATTGCTGGGCTGGGCATTATGCTGTCGATTTGGGGCGTGTATCTGGTCAAAACCGAAGAAGGCGCCAGCCAAAAACAACTGCTGGATGCACTCGGACGCGGCATTAATTCCAGCGCGGCGTTGATTGTGGTTGCCTCGCTGCTGTGTTTATGGCTGCTGGGAATGCCCAACATGTGGGGAATTTGGGGCGCAGTGGTGTCTGGATTAGTCGCGGGCGTCATCATCGGACGCTCGACCGAGTACTACACTTCACCGAGTTATTCACCGACGCGCCAAATCGCCGAACAATCTGAAGGCGGCGCAGCAACCCTCATCATCGCTGGGATCGGCGTTGGCATGTTATCCACCGCAATTCCGGTGCTCACCGTGGGCGTCAGCACGATGCTGGCGTATCTGTTCGCGTCCGGGTTCGATGCCGGGCAGATGAATCAAGGGTTGTACGGCGTGGGCATTGCGGCAGTGGGCATGTTGTCCACTTTGGGCATCACGCTGGCGAGCGATGCTTACGGTCCAATTGCTGACAACGCAGGTGGCAATGCGGAAATGAGTGGTTTGGGACCAGAAGTGCGCGAACGCACTGACGCGCTGGATGCGCTCGGCAACACGACGGCAGCGACTGGCAAGGGTTTTGCGATTGGTTCTGCGGCACTGACTGCGCTGGCGCTGATTGCGTCCTATGTCGAAGTGATTCGGATGGAGCTGATTAAAGTTGGCATCACGACGCTGGAGCTGGGTCACGGCGCAACTATTCCGACCGATACCGCGACCCTCACTGATTTTATGACCTATTACAGCGTCAATCTGCTGAATCCGACGGTGTTGGTGGGCGTGATGATCGGCGCGATGGTGGCGTTTGCATTTAGCGGAATGACGGTGCAAGCGGTCGGACGCGCTGCGCTGCTGATGGTCGAAGAAGTGCGCCGCCAATTCCGCGAAGACCCGGGTATTCTCAAAGGCACGTCGCAGCCAGATTATGAACGCTGCGTAGCAATTTCGACGCTCGGCGCAGCGCGAAATGGTGATTCCGGCGTTGATCGCGGTGATTGCGCCAGTGGTAACTGGATTGGTGCTCGGCGTGGCCGGCGTGATTGGCTTGCTGGTGGGCGGATTATCGAGCGGCTTCGTGCTGGCAGTGTTCTTAGCGAATTCCGGCGGCGCGTGGGACAACGCCAAGAAATACATCGAAGCTGGTAATCACGGCGGCAAAAACTCGCGGGCGCATCGCGCAGCGGTCATTGGCGACACTGTCGGCGATCCGTTCAAAGATACTTCCGGCCCCAGTCTCAACATTCTCATCAAATTGATGAGCATCGTTGCGATCATCATGGCGGGCGTGACGGTGACTTACAGCCTGCTCTAGTCGCAGCTCGTCGCTAATCAAAACCGCACGGGTGCGCTGCATCCGCTGCGGTTTTTTTCAATCTGAGCAATTGGTTATCATGCGCGTCCTGATTGTTGAAGATGATCCTTTGCTCGGCGCTGGTCTGCAAATTGGGCTGGGTCAGGATGGCTACGTCGCCGAATGGTTGCAGAGCGCCGATCCCGCTGAACACGCGCTGCGGGTTGAGCATTTCGATGTCATGGTGCTGGATTTGGGGCTGCCGGGGCGCGATGGTCTCAAATTGCTGCGCGATCTGCGCCAGCAGGGAATTGATCTGCCGGTGCTGATTCTCACCGCCCGCGATGCAATTGCGGACAAGGTTGCGGGGCTGGACGCTGGCGCAGATGATTATCTCGTCAAACCATTTGATTTAGATGAATTAAATGCGCGGATTCGGGCGCTGCTGCGGCGATTTGCAAATCCACCCAACCCCCTTTTGCAAAGGGGGCTTTGGCTCCCCCTTTGACAAAGGGGGCGGGGGGATTTCTCAAAGAGGTGTTTACGCACCGGTCATGCGACGGCGTTATTTCAAGCCGGCGAGCTGGTGGTGGATACGGCGCGGCACACGTGACGCTCGGCGAGCAGCCAGTCAGTCTTTCTCCTAAAGAATACAGCCTGTTAGAGGCGCTGATTGCTCATGCCGATTGCGTCGTTCCGCGCTCGCGTCTTCAGGCGATGACCTACGGCTGGCACGATGACATCGAAAGCAACGCGCTGGAGTGCATATTCACCATTTGCGCCACAAGCTCGGCAAGCAGCGCATTCTCACGGTGCGCGGCGTCGGCTATCAATTGCTCTCGCAGCCAGCGCCATGAATTCCATTCGCTATCGGTTGCTGTTTTCGCTGTTCGTGGTGCAGGCGATTGTGTGGATCGCGGTGGGACTGGTGGCGTTGGATCGCGCCCAGCATGAAGTTGACGAATTGCTGGATGCGCAACTCGCGCAAACTGCACACGTTTTGCACCAGATCACCCAAACCGGTCATTTGCCGGATATTGCGGGTACCCGCAAACGCTGTCGCCCATCGGTCATGCCTACGAATCCAAAATCAGTTTTCAACTGTGGCGCGGCGAGGTGCTGGTCAGCAGCTTTGGCGCAGCGCCAGCCGAACCGCTGGCGCACGGGCTGGGCTTTTCGGATCAACAGCTTGCCGATACCCGCTGGCGCGTGTTTGGTCTGCCGACGGCGCGCTGGCGAAGTGTTGTATGTCGCCAAAATGACAGCATTCGGCAGGAACTGATTGAATATCTTACTTTTCAAGCATTGCAGCCGATTCTGTGGTCGCTGCCGCTGACGGCGCTGCTGATTTGGCTGGCAGTGTCGGATGGACTGCGCCCGCTGATGCGCTTGACCCGCGACATCACCCACCGCTCGGCAGCGCAACTGACGCCAATTGATCTGCGCCGAGCCCCGCTCGAAATCCGTCCGCTGACGACGGCGCTCAACGGGCTGATGGCGCGGCTCGAACAGGCGTTGGCAGCGGAGCGTCATTTTGCTGCCGACGCTTCGCATGAATTGCGCACGCCGTTTGCGATCATTCGCACCTACGCCCAGATCGCCCGGCGCAGCACCGATGCCGATGAACGCAACGATGCACTGGCAAAACTCATTCGCGGCGTGGATCGGGCGACGCATCTCATCGCCCAGTTGTTGATGTTGGCGCGGCTGCAACACCAGACCGGCGCTGCCGCAGCGGGCAGTTGGTCGCTCATCGCCACAGCACGCCAAGTCGTTGCCGATAAACAGGAATATGCCGACAGCAAGGCGATTGCTCTCAGCCTGCATTTCCCAGATGGCGATCCGTGTTGCGTCGGCGTGGCTCCGGCAGCACTGACCGTGTTGCTCGGCAATCTGCTGGATAACGCGCTCAAATTCACGCCCGCAGGTGGACGGTGGCGGTGGCGGTGCAAGCGCGACGCGAGCGGGTGGTGCTGCGAGTTGAGGATTCTGGACGCGGATTGCGCCGGGCGACCAGATGCGCGTGTTTGATCGTTTTTATCGCCCTGCCGGTCAAACTGAAGCTGGCGCGGGGCTGGGTTTGGCAATCGTGCAGCGCATTTGCGAATTGCACGATGCTGAGATTGAACTGCTGGATGCCGAACCCAAACCGGGGTTGCTGGTGAAGTGAACTTTCGCAAAGCGGCGCGAGAGTCTTAAGGATTTCTTAAGGCGGCGCAGCTTAGGGTGATGCAGTGAACACTGCGGTTTATCACCAGCGAGAGGACAACATAATGAGCACATTCAAACCGCGCTGCGCTCCCAGCGCCCCATCATCACAAGATCGCCACCGCACTTGGCGCAGATTGACTTCGATGCTGGCGCTGACGGTCGTTGGCTTGTTCGCCGTCGGCATGGCGCTGGCGGAAGATGATGAACGGGATGATGAAGCTGGCGCATCAACGTTGACCATTGAACGCGCAGCTTGGGACAGTCGGGAGCATCGGTTGCGCGTGTCTGGGCAGGGCACGGCGCGGGCAAAGGTGACGGTGGTCAATGCTTATGCCGTCACGCAGAAACTCGGCACGGACTCCGCCGAACGCAACGGCGCATGGTCAATCAGCAAACAGCTTCCTCGTCCGGTGCCTTGTCGGGTGCGGGCGACTTTGACCGATGGGCAAACCGTTGAACGCGCTGTGGATAAAGCGCCAGCAGATTGCGCTCCCAAAGCGCCGGGCACCGGCACTCCGCCGCCCGTAACCACCAATCAAGCGCCAACTGCCAAAGCAAACGGCCGTACAGCGGCAAACCCAGCGTGGCGGTGCGTTTCAGCAGTGCTGGCTCGCTTGATCCAGACGGCAGCATTGCCGCTTACGCTTGGGCGTTCGGCGATGGCGCGACCAGCAACCAAGCCAATCCCAGTCACACTTATGCAACGGCGAAAACCTATACCGTGACGCTGAAAGTGACGGACAACCTCGGCGCAATCTCGGCACTTGCCAGCACCAGCGCAGTGATCGCTACCACCGCGCTCCCGCCACCAGCATCGCCGACTGCCTGCACCTCGTCGATTCCAGAGCATTGCAATATCACCGCCTACACCGGGCCGGAGGTGTGCGTTGCCTGTCACCAAAATCAGGCGCGAGACATGCACGGCTCGGTGCATTACCAACAGGGCGGCGCATTTCCCAACGTCACCAACATTCCGAGCAATTTCACCGCTGCCGGTGAGCGCCCGGCAAAAGCGGCCGGCGATTTGGTGGCGACTGGCGTGAACACCTATTGCGGAACCCACGAGAATTCGCCGCGCTTCACCTGCGCTGGATGTCATGTTGGCAACGGGCGCTTGCCGATGGCGCAATCGCTGTTTGAACAACTCGCGCCAGCATCCGCTGCCGCGCAAACCCAATTGGCCAATATCGACTGTTTGACCTGTCATCAGGAAGTTTACAAACGCTTCCCAGATTGGACGGCGAGCGGGCTGGGTTTTAGCAATTTCAGTCTGTTGAATCTGGCAGAAAACTCCAGCGGGGCGCTGGTGCGTTCTGATGGCGGCGCAGTGTTGCGCACCGGCTTTCAGGGCATTCCTAACTTGAGTGTGGCGGGTGATTTCCTGTTCAAACCAGCGGGATCGGACACGCTGCCAGCAACGGCTCCGCTCACGCCGATGCCGCTCACCACGCTGGCTGCCGCGCAAAACGTTCACGCCACGACCCGTAAATCCTGCCTCAGTTGTCATGCTGGCGCGGGCGGCGCGGATGGAGCGAAACGCGGTGATTTGTCGCAAGAAGATGTTAATCCCAGCGTGACGCACGATCTGCACATGAGTTCTGCCGGAGCCAATTTGACCTGTGCGGATTGTCACACCACGCCCGGCGTGAATGGCGAAACCCATCGAATGCGCGGACGCGGGCTGGATTTACGGGCGGATGATGTGGCGGAGCGGTTCACTTGCGAAGCTGGCGGCTGTCACAATAATCGCCCGCACGGTGATTTCAGCAACACCCAAGGTGCGAGCAAAGATAAACACGCGATGAAGGTCGCCTGCCAAACCTGTCATATTCCGGCGTATGCCAAGGCAGCGGTCGGGACAGAAATCGCCCGCGATTGGCAAGACCCGCATCCGTCTGATGCGGCTTGCAGCGGGCGCGGTGGCTGGCTCCCGCGTGAAGATAAAGGCGGGCTGGGCAGCGCGGCGCTGATTCCAAGCTACAACTGGTTTGATGGCACTTCCGAGGTCGTTTATCTGGAAGAGTCGCTGGCTGGCGTTCCGACTGTGCCGTTGGATGCGACGATTGCTGCCAAGTTTGTCGGTGATTTCGCCGCAGGCGATCCGGCGTATGTGCTGGGACAGCCGAATGGTGATGTGACCAGCGCGACCGCCAAGCTGTATCCGATGAAGCAGCACTGGGGCAAGCTGGCGCGGAATGATGCCAATAACAGCTTGGTCGGACATTCCACCTTTGAATTTTTCCGCACTGGCAGCTTCTGCCGCGCAGTGGCGCTGGGGCTGGGCGATGATCCCGATGCGACCTGCGTCGGGACGCCCGGCAATCTCGAAATGCCCGTCGGCACAACTGCCGTGCCGGTGTTCACTTACCAAACCATCAATCACGGCGTCGAACCGACGGCCAACGCGCTGGGCGGTGATTCCGCTGGTTGCGGCTCCTGTCATCAAGCGTTGAGCGGCGGCCCGGCACGATTGGACATGACGGCGCTGGGCTATGGTTTGCGGACGCTGCCGAGCGTGGTGGTGGGTTCTCGCGTGACGGCGCTCAATGGCACTCTCAATACCATTTGCACCCAATGCCATGACAATGAATCAGAAGATCGTGATTTCAATTCGGTGCATAGTCGGCATGTGCAAAAAGAAGGCAAAGATTGCGCCGCCTGTCATAACTTTGCGCGACCAGAACGGGGATTAACGCTGAGTCGCGGCGATGATTAAAACGCTTTAACCAAGCAGCAAAATGCCATTAAAAAATCCCCCTTTTTCAAAAGGGGGATTTATTTTTCACTCAAAACATTGAGTTCTGGAGTACGGTCAACGGCGCTGATATAGCCAATGCCGCCGGGCTGGGATTTCACGAATTCAATAATCTCGCGGCTTGTAGAAAATTCTTTCGGTGGTGTTCCTTTACCAATAAAACGGCGCACCACCCAATAAGCCCGATATTGATCTTCGTCCTTGGAAAGAAAGGTCGCCAAAAATTGCTGCCGCGTGAGACTGCCAGATGCTGCATTCACTACGGTTGCTGGTTGCCCATTCACTTCAATAATGCGCCCCGTAAAGAGCTTTTCGACGGTGACGCAATCTAATTTCGGCAAATCTGGATTACCAATAATTAATACATTCTCGGCGCTGGCTTGACTAATCACACACGCGATGAGCAGGAAGGCAAGCGCGATGACTCTATTGTTCATGGCTTGCTCCTCAAAAAACAAAGTTATAAGACAAAGAAAACAGATTGATGTCTTCATTGCTCACATCGCCACCAACGGGCGAATCCACGAAGCTCGACGTCATGCCAACATGCGTTCGCGCCCATTCCAATTTGAGTTTACTGGTCGGCGTAAGCGCGTAAGAAGTACCCAGCGCCCAAGTGTGTTGATCGTAAGCAATAAAAATATCAGCAGTGGTACGTTGTAAAGCGTTAATCAACGGTGCACTGGGAAACCACGCAGGAATAGAAGACTGATTGATCGCCTGATTTAATTCGAGTGCGTTGTCTTCGGAACGTAGCCAAGCGTAATAAAGATAGGACGTCCACTTGCCAATACGCTTGCGCAACGAAGTGTAGCCACCATTGCTATTGATGCCAAATTCTGCGTATTTAACTAGGCGTCTTACATATTCAGTAGCAAACCGAATGTCGTAACCAAGACCAATATCAGCGCCCACCACAACAACTGAGAAATCCTCGCTTTTTCCAGTGGAAAATTCTGTTCCTAATCCTAATTCTGGTTGTAACGCGTAATACTGAATACCGGGAAATGGACTGACCAATGGAATATGATAAATCCATCGTTGTCCATCAAGCAGCTCAATAGATGGTTTATAAAAACTGAAACGAAATAGATTTTCCTGCTCCCGATACGACAATACGATGCCTTTAACTTCGACCTGAATGGGAGTGAAGTATGCGCCGGCATCTAAATATCCCGGAACGGAATCGCGCAGGAAATAGCGCCACACGCTATCGGCGCTGCCCCAAAATAATTCAAGATTCAAATCGCCGCGCACCAATCCCCAAGTTTTGCTAATTGAAATTCCAGTGAAATCGACGGTGGGTGATGTTGCATACACTTCAACCGGCAGGCGGGCGTAATCAAATGTCCAACCAACATCCATGTTTTCCGAGTTGAGATAGCCCGGCAGTCGCAATTTGCCCAGCCGCAGCAGCCAATCGTCATTCGGTCGCCATGACAGAAATGCCCATGACAATTTTGGTATCCAACGGTTGTCATCATCATCGGCGGGCGAGATTTGCGCCTGTACAGTGGCGCTCCAATGCACATTAAATTTAGCGTCCAATTGCACTCCAAACAGGCTGTCACGGGCAAAAGTGCCTCGGTCAGTAATCACACGCTGATACGAATAGGGTTGATCGGAACTGACGTAACCGAGCGTGCCATAGCCTGACCATGAACAATCCAGTGCCTGCGCGGAGTTCAGACTGAAGGCGAGAAACGCTGCCAGCATTAAATTAAAATGATAACGCATAGTTTTCCCAAGACATTTAGAAATTGCGCTGTTGAAAACGCAATTCGCCGATTTGCATAAAAACCTGATTGTGCTGCGTACAGTTTAGTGCTCAATTTCTTTATAGCAGCTTCATTGAATTACATTGCTCTTGGCGCAAATTATTGGGTTGCCAATAGCGGCAACCCAACCTACGGCTTTATTTTTCAATTAACACATTGAGTTCTGGCGTTCGGTCAACGGCGCTGATATAACCAATTCCACCGGGCTGAGATTTCACAAAATCAATAATTTCACGGCTGGTGGCAAATTCTTTTGGTGGTGTTCCTTTACCAATAAAACGGCGCACCACCCAATAAGCCCGATATTGATCTTCATCCTTGGAAAGAAAGGTCGCAAAAAATTGCTGCCGCGTGGGACTGCCAGGCGCTACATTAACCACGATGGCTGGTTGACCATTGATTTCAATAATACGTCCAGTAAAAAGCTTTTCAATGGTGACGCCATCCAATTTGGGTAAATCAGAATGACCAATAATTAAAACTTTATCGGCGGTGGCTTGACTAACGGCACACGCAAGAAAAAGGGCAAATGCGATGAGTTTGTTGTCCATGTCTTCGATCTCCTTAAAAAACGAAGTTGTAGGACAGAGAAAACAGATTGATGTCCTGATTGCTCACGTCACCACCAGCAGGCGAGTCTACGAAGCTAGACGCCATGCCAACATGGGTTCGCGCCCATTCCAATTTGAGTTTGCTGGTCGGAGTAAGTGCATAAGAAGTGCCCAATGCCCAAGTTTGTTGATCGTAGGCAACAAAAACATCAGCAGCGGCACGTTGTGCAGCGTTAATCAATAATGCGTTGGGAAACCACTTGGGCACAGAGGATTGATTGAGTGCCTGATTTAATTCGAGCGCATTATCTTCTGAACGTAGCCAAGCGTAATAAAGATAAGGTGTCCATTTGCCGATGCGCTTGCGTAATGAAGTATAGCCTCCATTGCTATTGAGACCGTTCTCAGCGTATTTAACGAGGCGTCTTACATATTCGCCAGCAAAGCGAATATCGTGACCAAGACCAATATCCATACCGGCAATGACAACCGAAAAATCTTGAGCATGTCCGCTGGGAATTTCTGTTCCCAATCCTATTTCTGGGCGCATTGCGTAATAGCTGATTCCGGGAAATGGACTCACTAAAGGCATGTGATAATTCCATTCTTGCCCTTCAATGCGATGTTCTGTAGATGGCTTGTAAAAGCTGAAACGATAAAGGTCTTCTGCATTCCGCAACGACAGCACCACACCTTTTACTTGAACGCGCATGAGACTGAAATCTGCGCCAGCAGCAAAATATCCCGGAACAGGATCGCGTATAAAAGAGCGCCACGCGCTGTCTGCTTTACCCCAGAACAATTCAAGATTCAAATCGCCTAATCCTAACTCCCAAATTTTACTGATTGACGCACCAGTAAAATCAACTGTGGGCGATGTTGAATACACATCAATTGGTAAACGGGCGTAATCAAATGTCCAACCAACATCCATATTTTCTGAATTGAGATAGCCCGGCACTCGCAATTTGCCGAGCCGCAGCAGCCAATCGTTATTCGGTCGCCATGATAAAAATGCCCACGACAATTTAGGATTCCAAGCGTTGTCGTCATCATCGGCGGGTGAAATTTGCGCCTGCACGGTGGCGCTCCAATGCACATTAAACTTGGCGTCCAATTGCACTCCAAACAGACTATCACGCGCCAAAGTGCCACGATTATTAATAAAACGCTGCGTGTTGTAAGGTTGATCCGAGATGGCGTAACCGAGCGTACCGTAACCCGACCATGAAAAATCCACTGCTCGCGTTGTGCTCTGACCAAATGTGAGAAATGCCACCAGCATTAAATTGAGGGGATAGCGCATAATTTTTCCAAGATAATTTTTGCGTTTCGACGAACAAGTGACGGAAAAGACGATGAATCTCCGTAAAATTTCCGGTTGGTTTTCAATACTCGTGCTGCTGGCGCTGAGTGCCAATGGATTTCTGTTGTTTCTCATGGCGCAGGCACACGACAGTTTGTTGACCACGCAAGCGCATCGTCAACAGGCGCTGACGCTCACGTACGCTTTGCAACAGGAAACCGAGCAACTCGTGCGTTTGGTGCGGGCGTATACCTTCACCGGTGAGCCGCGCTATCTATTTTATTATTACGACATCATTAGTATTCGCGCAGGCGAAAAACCTCCGCCTACTGAGTTTAATCCGACGACTTACTGGGACGAAGTGATTGCCGGACGCCACCAGCATCAATTGCCTGAAACAGGAATTCGCTCCTCGCTTGCTGACCGCATGACCTCACTGAGATTTAGTCAAGACGAATTCACAGCCCTCAATCGTGTTGGCGGCGACCGAGGTAATGAATCAAATCGAACAGATCGCCTTTGCCGCCACGCAGGGACTGTACGACCCAGAAACAGTAGATTTCGTTTCGGATGGCACACCCCGACTGGATTTTGCCAGCAAGCTGGTACACGACGCGAAATACAACGGGCTCAAAGCAGAATTATCGACGGCAGTGCTGGCGCTGATGACATTGACCGACGAACGCACTTACAAGGAAACCAAGGCTGCTACTCAGCGTCAAAGTCAACTCATCATGTTGTCGTTTGTGTTTATGGCGGGAACCATTTTGCTGGTGTTATTGGCATCGGAGATCATTCGACGCCAAGTGCTGCTGCCGATTCATCGCCTCAGTGAAGCCGCTCGCCGGTTAGCGAGTGGTGACTATTCCACTCGCGTGATTACCGCACTTTCCCGCAAATCCGATCACCCGCTCGGCGTCGAAGAGCTGGGCGCACTGGGCGCAACGTTCGACGGCATGGCGCAATCCATTGAACATGAACTGCTGACCCGCGCTGCCGTGCAGCGAGAATTGGAAGCAGCGCGGCAGCAAGCGGAAAACGCCACTCGCGCCAAGTCGATATTCCTCGCCAATATGAGCCACGAAATTCGCACACCGATGAACGCGATCATCGGTATGAGTTATCTGGCGCTGCAAACTGCGCTGACGCCGCGCCAGCAGGATTACATCAGCACCGTGCACACTGCCGCGCATTCGCTGCTGGGAATTATCAACGACATCCTTGATTTTTCTAAAGTTGAAGCAGGCAAACTGGAGTTGGAACAGACAGCGTTTCGGCTGACTGATGTACTCGACAACACGCTGGCATTGTTGCGCCAGCGGGCAAAAGAAAAGGGTATCGCGCTGATTTTAGACATTATTGATCCTGATCTGCGCGGCGTGGCGGGTGTGTTATGCGGCGATGCGCTGCGGCTCGGTCAGGTGCTCAACAATCTGCTGTCCAACGCGGTCAAGTTCACCGAACAGGGCGGCGTCCGTTTGACCGTCACCACTGTGGCGCAATCCGACAGCGGTCGAGAACTGCGTTTCAGTATTCACGATACCGGCATCGGACTGACAACCGCGCAGATCAACGGTTTATTTCAGGAATTCACGCAAGCGGACGGCTCAACCACGCGCCGTTTTGGTGGCACTGGGCTGGGGCTGGCGATTTGTAAACGCTTGATTGCGTTAATGGGCGGCGAAATTCAGGTTGTCAGTGAACCCGACGCTGGTTCCTGTTTCACCTTTACCGCGTATTTTGATGCTGGTGATGTAACCAATTTACGCACCGATGCCGCCACTGCTGACGCGGCGCTGCTCACCGGAATGCGGGTGCTGCTGGTCGAAGATCATCCGATCAATCAGCAATTAGCGATTGAATTACTGCAAAGTCAGGGCGTTGTGGTTGATGTGGCAAATCATGGTCAACAGGCGCTCGACCAGCTTGCAGCGCAATCCGAAACTTATTATCACGCTGTATTGATGGATATTCAGATGCCGGTGATGGACGGTTACGAGGCGACCCAGCGGCTGCGCGACAATCCGCGTTATGCCGCGTTGCCGATCATCGCCATGACCGCTCACGCGCTGGTTGAAGAACGGGAACGGTGTTTGGCGCTCGGCATGACCGAACATCTCAGCAAACCGATTGAACCGGCGGCGTTGTACGCGATGTTGGCGCAGCATTATCAAGCGCCGCTTACCAATCCCGCCCAATCTGCCTTGAAAAAAGCGGGATTTTCTACGTTTCCTGATTTAGCGCAAAACGCTGGAGCATTGCCAGCACCGCTGCTCACCATTGCCGAACTGGATACCGCAAGCGGTCTGCGGCGCGTGGGCGGCAACATTCAGTTGTATGTGCAACTGCTCGCCAATTTTGTAAATGAATTCAGCGATGCGTCAGCAACGGTTGCGGCATTATTCGAGGCAGCAGATTGGGCAACGGTAGAACGCTGGGCGCATACGCTCGCAGGTTTAGCCGGCACCATCGGTGCAGCGCGAGTGCAGGAGTTAGCGCGAACATTGGAAACGGCGTGTCATCATGGCGATGGAAAAGCGGCGCAGATCGCCTTGCCGCTGTTGCTGATGGATTTACAACCGTTGTTGATTGCGCTGCGGACGTATTTGGGCAAGCCGGCTGCAACGGAAACATCGCCACCGAATGCGGACGCTGGTCAATTGCCGGAATGTTTGCCGCAGTTGCGGCAGTTATTGAATAACTGCGACGGCGACGCCATCGCGTTGTGGGAAGCGCATCAACCGGAATTTGCTGGCGTATTGCCGCTGGCGCAGGTTCAAAAAATCACCCAAGCATTGATGAACATTGATTTTGAAATCGCTTTGCAATTGCTGCCCACTGACAAGTCGGAATCTTCAACATGAGTCCATCTGCTATTGAACGTCCCACCATTTTGGTGGTGGACGACACTCCCGCCAATCTCAGCCTACTCAATGCGTTTCTCGGTCGGGACTATCGCATTCTGCTGGCGAACCACGGCGTCAAGGCGCTGCAACTGGCCAGTGAACACCAGCCCGATTTGATTTTGCTGGATATTATGATGCCGGACATGGACGGTTATGAGGTGTGTCGCCGACTGAAAGCAGACGAGGCATTGCGGCGCATTCCGGTGTTGTTTCTCACTGCAAGAACTGAAATTGGCGATGAAGAACAGGGTTTTGCGCTGGGTGCTGTCGATTTTATTCACAAGCCAATCAGTTTGCCCATCGTCGCTGCTCGCGTCCGTTCGCATTTGCAACTCAAGGTTTGGCAGGATTTTCTCCTTGATCAAAATGCGTGGCTGCGGCGCGAAGTCGAAAGGCGTCTATCGGACATTAACCGGTTTCAGGATGCGTCAATTCTGACGATGGTCTCGCTCGCCGAATTCCGCGATGAATGCACTGGCAATCATATTCACCGCACCCAAGAATATGTTCGATTGCTGGCGCAGCAACTCGCTCATCTTCCACGTTATCAACACCAATTAACCCAGAATCATATAGAGCTAATGAGCAAATCAGCGGCGCTACATGACGTGGGCAAAATAGCAATTCCCGATCACATTCTGCTGAAACCCGGCAAATTGACCGAAGAAGAATTCATTATCATGCGCACTCATGCCCAGCGTGGTTATGAAATGTTGGCACGAGCTGGTGAACATCTCGGCGAACATGGCGAATTTCTCAAATTAGCCAAAGATATTGCGCGTTATCACCACGAAAAATGGGATGGTTCCGGTTATCCCAATGGGTTGCAGGGTCACGCAATTCCAATTGCAGCGCGGTTAATGGCAGTAGCGGATGTCTTTGATGCGCTGCTAACACGCCGCCCGTATAAAGAACCTTTTCCCATGAGCGAAGTGGTTACGATTATGAAACAAGGCAGCGGCAATCATTTTGATCCTGAAGTGATCGACGCTTTTTTAGTGATTCTGCCGCAATTGGAAGAAGTGGTGCGGTGTGAAACTGATGCTTAAATGCAGATTTTACGACATCAGATTGAATACCAGCAGCGGCAATTCAAACGCCGCTGCTGTTCTGTGTTGTTATAAAACGTTTCCTGTTCGTAACAACGGCGTAATGACATCAACCGGCAGCGGCTTTGCGAACAAATAACCCTGCGCGACAAAGCAATGATGGTTAATTAAAAAATCACGTTGTTCCTTGGTTTCTACACCCTCAGCGATAATGTGTAACCCAAGATTTGCACCCAAGCCAATAATTGCTTTGACAATCGTTACACTTTGCGTTAGCGCATCTTCAGCACTATTGATTTCGGCAAGAAATGAACGATCAATTTTAAGTGCTTGTACTGGCAAACGATTGAGATAACTTAGTGACGCATAACCAGTCCCAAAATCATCTAATGACAATGAAAAACCCTGTTCGCGCAATGCCGATAAAATCATCACTGCCTTTTCAATTGAGTGCATTGCTGCACTTTCAGTCACTTCAAATTCTAAATCTGCTGGTGTAACGCCAGTATCATGCACGATTGTTTGAATACGCTGCGCTAAATTATCTTGATACAATTCATTCGCTGATAGATTTACTGCCACCGGCACGACTGGCACACCTTCTGCTCGCCACAGTTTAATTTGCTCACATGCTTGGCGGAGCACTAATGGGCCGATTTGTAAAATTAATCCTGTTGCTTCCGCAATTGGAATAAAACGTCCGGGCTGTACCAAACCCCATTCAGGATGATTCCAACGTACCAACGCTTCCAGACTTAAAATAGCACCTGTAGCGATATTCACCCGTGGTTGATAATACAAAACCAATTCTTGACGCTCAATTGCTAACCGCAATGCTTGTTCTACTTGGAATTGCTCTAAAAGCTGTTGATTTAATGTCGCCGTATAAAAACGATAAGTATGACGTCCATCAGCTTTGGCAATATGCAATGCTGTATCGGCATGATTAATTAACATGTCGGTCGTTTCAGCGTCTTCGGGATACAGCGCAATTCCCACGCTGGCAGTAATGTGCATTTGGTTTTCGCCGAGCAGAATTGGCTCATCAAGCGCCGCTTGAATACGCTCTGCCAATCCGGCTGTATCGCGCACTTGACGTACCTGCCCGATTAACAACACAAAATTGTCACCACCGAGTCGCGCCAGCATGTCTTCTTCTCGTAATAACATGCGTAGTCGCTGGGCGACTGCTTGCAATAAACGATCACCAGTTTCGTGACCCAATGAATCATTGATAAATTTCAAATTATCAATGTCAATTGAGAGTAAAGCTAAACGATGGTGTTCCCGCGCTGCGAGAATTAATGCTTGGGTGACACGCTCACGCATGAGCGTTCTATTCGGTAAACCAGTGAGTGGATCGTAATGCGTGATATAGCTCAATTGCGCAGATAACAAGCGTTTTTCACTGACATCTTCGGCGAGTTTTACAAAATGAGAAATCAGATGATCTTCATTGCGCAATGGTGTAATCAGTGCTTGTTCCCAATAAATCTCGCCAGATTTTTTACGGTTTTGAAACTCGCCGCGCCATGATTGACCATTGCGCAATAACTTCCACATTTCTGCTTCCATGACGGCAGGAGTGCTTTCATTACGCAATAAATTAACTGATTTTCCAAATACGTCTTCACGGCTGTAGCCAGTTGTTTCACAAAAACATTGATTAACGTATTCGATATTGCCTTCCAAATCAGTGATTAAGACAATGCTGGGGCTTTGTTCAACCACTAATGCTAAACGTTGAATTTTAGTCGCATGTTGATGTTGTTCAGTGATATTCACTAAACCGCCATACAAACGCCGTGCTGGTGTTTTGCTAAAATCAAATACGCATTCATTAGTGGTTCGTACCCAACGCAGTGAGCCATCCTGATTTCGTAGTCGCAATTCGCAGGTTTTGGTTTCGCCGGGTTTAAGCTGTAATACCTGAACATTAAAAATTTCCATATCTTCTGGAATCACTAAAAAGCTCCAGCAACCATGCGCCAGCACTTCATTTAAACTGTATCCAATTAGCGATTCAACAGAGCCCGTCATCCAATCAATTTTAAATTTACCATCTCCCAATTCAATGCAGGAATACGCAACATCGCTCATAATTGCAGTGAGCTGTTGATAGCGGGCTTCTCGTCCAATACGTTCGGTTTGGTCAACGATGGTACACACGAATTCAGCATCTTCACCAACTGGTCCTGGTAAACGAATGAGCATCAGGTCAGCAATGACAGTGCCATGTTTTGCGCTGTGCAAAGAAATTTCCGTGCATTCAGCTTTGCCTGTGGTGCGTGCTTGTTGAAACGCATTTTCTAAAACCGGAACATGATGCGGATTTGCAAGATGACTAAATAGCTGGCGATTGAGTTTTAATAGCGAGGTTGCTGCTGAGTTGGCTTCTTTAACGCGTCCTTGCCAAGAAACCAATAGCGTTGGCAATGGCAGATTTTCGTACAGTCGAATAAAACGTGCCAAGGAAAGCTCATTGGCTTCCTGACTTTCATGCAGTGCTTCTTGTTGAATTAACAATTCGGCGTGATAAATATGCAATTCTTCTAAAAGCATATCGAGACTGAATTCGCCACGCTTAAATTCAGTTAATGCACTATCAAAAGAATGGTCACGCAAAATACGTCGGGCTTGTTCACGTAGGCGCGTCGATTCAACAAGAGTCTTACTGATCTTCATTTGCAGTTAAATCCAACCTTCAAAACATAAAGAAATAAAAATGAAATGGCCTAAATTACAATGTAATGACGTTGTGTTCTATTCACCTGCGCTGATGACAACGCTTGCCAAAAAATATGTGGTCTTGCGTATTTCAAACCACACAACGTTGGCGGATTGTTTCATAGATTCTGCGATTGTTCGATACACCGTTTGTCGCTGTGCGGGATTTCAAGCAGGCTTTTCGCTGGCGCTTTGGGTAGACTTCACGGGTTTTGAATCAAGCGCCCGACAGAGGTTTCTTCATGCACCGCACCAGCGGCATTTTGCTTCACCCGACTTCACTGCCCAGCCCTTTTGGAATCGGTGATCTCGGCCCTAGCGCCCATCGTTTCGTCGATTTTCTCGCACAAGCGGGGCAGGGACTGTGGCAGATGCTGCCATTGGGACCGACTGGTTATCGGGATTCACCCTATCAATGTACCTCCGCGTTTGCGGGTAATCCGCTGCTGATCAGTCCTGAAGGCTTGATGCAAGCCGGTTGGATTTCTGCTACAGCACTGGATAATCCGCCGGCATTCCCCACGGATCAAGTCGATTTCGACGCAGTTAACGCGTGGAAATATCACCTGTTACAAACGGCGCTGCGTGGTTTTAATGACCACGCCAGCACTGCGGATCGTCAAGCCTTTGACGCTTTTTGTGCCGCCGAACAGGTGTGGTTGGATGATTTTGCGCTTTACTGTGCGTTGAAAATCTATCACGACCGGCTGCCGTGGACGGCGTGGGAAACCGGTTATGCCCAGCGCGATCCTGATGCGCTCATGCAATGGTGCGCCGATCATCCGGCTGCGTTGGAATTACAACGGTTTGCGCAATTTGTCTTTTTTCAACAATGGCAGGCATTGCGCACCCATGCCCACGCGCAGGGCGTCCATCTCATTGGCGACATTCCAATTTTCGTCGCCCACGATTCGAGTGAAGTCTGGACGCATCCCGAATGGTTTGAACTTGACGCCGACGGACATCCCACCGTCATCGCTGGCGTACCACCGGATTATTTCAGCAACACCGGTCAGCGATGGGGCAATCCGCTGTATCGCTGGGAAACACTTGCGGCTGATGGCTACAGTTTTTGGGTAGAACGACTGCGCCGCATGTTGGAACTGGTTGATTTAGTACGCATTGACCACTTTCGCGGGTTCGCTGCCTACTGGGAAATTCCCGCTACCGAAGATACTGCGATGAACGGGCGCTGGGTGCAGGGACCGGGATTGGCGCTATTTCACGCGCTGCAAGCGGCACTCGGTGAAAATCTGCCGTTGATTGCTGAAGATTTGGGCATCATCACGCCCGATGTCGAAGCCCTGCGCGATGAGTTACAACTGCCTGGAATGGCGGTGTTGCAATTCGGTTTTGAGGGCATTGAAGGTGATTTCGGACGCTCTGCATTTTTGCCGCATCATCACCGCACACAACTTGCGGTATACACCGGAACCCATGATAACAACAGCTTATTGGGCTGGTGGGCAGAACGCGATTCCGACACCCAGCGCAAAGTTCGCCATTATCTGAATACCGACGGCGCAGAAATTCACTGGGATTGCATTCGGATTGCGCTGGCATCGGTCGGCGCATTGGCATTATTTCCAATGCAGGATGTGCTGGGATTAGGCGCAGAATCCTGTATGAATCGCCCCGGCACTGCGACCGGCAACTGGATATGGCGTTACCGCGAGGATCAATTGGATGAAGCCGCTGCGGGACGTCTGCGCGAATTAACCCGACTTTACGGACGCTTGCCTTATCCCACCGAATAAATTCCATTCCATTCGCCATGCGCATCACCATTGGCTTTTTCGCTTTTCTATTCCTCTGCTTCATGCTGGCCGCATCAATCGCACCTTCAGTGGTGGCGACAGGCTGGTTTGAGGTAGAGCCGCACCGCGTGATGAGTCGCCTCGCGCAATTCATCATGTTGATGAGTTTATGGCCGCTGTTATCGGCACTTGCGTTAACCAATCGTGACGCGCTGGGTTACGGCATCAGTGCACGGAAATGGTGGCGCAACGTGCTCTGTGGCGAAAGTCTCGGCGTCACCACCTTGTTGGTACTGGTGCTGGCGCTGCTGGTGTTGCAGATTCGCGTCCCCGATGCAGCGGTGCAGTTTTGGTCTGGCATTGTTGGTAAAACCGTACAAGCATTATTTGGCGGATTACTTATTGGTTTAATCGAAGAAACGTTTTTTCGCGGCGCAGTTTACAGCGCGATTCGTCGCCGTGACGGAGTACGCACTGCGGTCATTGGCTCGGCACTGCTGTACGCCGCAGTGCATTTTCTTAAACCCGGCGCATTGCCAGTTGGCATGACCTTTGACAGCACCAGCGCGTGGTTAATGTTCGGACAAACGTTCACCGACGCACTGCGTTGGCAACATCTGGACAGCTTTAGCGCCTTGTTTTGTTGCGGAATTTTGCTGGCGCTGGTGCGCGAACGCAGCGGTCACATCGGCTGGTGCGTCGGCATACACGCTGGCTGGGTATTGGTCATTCAACTCACGCGCTGGCTCACCGACGGCAATTCTGCGACGCCATTTGCCAGTTTCGTTGGCAATTACGATGGCATTATTGGCTGGCTCGCTGCGCTATGGATTGGCGTATTGATTATGGTTTATCGCTGGTTAATGCCGAATTTAATGCGCACTGCAAAATAACCGTCGTTTTTTAATTCACTTTCAATTCAATTTGCGGAATTTTTCAATGCACGACACTTCCATCGTCAAACCTTGGGCGGGGCGTTTTAATGCGCCAACGGATGCCTTTGTTGAAGCCTTCACTGCTTCAGTTGCCTTCGATCAACGTCTTTATCGCTATGATATTCAAGGCTCAATTGCTCATGCAACCATGCTGGCGCAGCAAGGCATTCTGACTGCTGCCGAATGCGACGCGATCATCAGCGGATTAGAAGCGGTGCAATCTGAGATTGAAGCCGGAACTTTTAAGTGGTCAATTGCGCTGGAAGATGTGCACATGAACATCGAAACCGCATTAACCGCAAAGATCGGTGAAGCCGGAAAAAAACTGCATACCGGGCGCTCGCGTAACGATCAAATTGCGACTGATGTGCGGCTGTGGCTGCGCGATGAAATTGATTTAATTCAATTAGAAATAAAGCGATTACAAACTGCTTTACTTGATTTAGCCGAGCGCGAAGCCGATACGATTTTGCCCGGCTTTACGCATTTACAAGTCGCGCAACCAATCACCTTTGGTCATCATTTGCTCGCGTGGTTTGAAATGCTTGAACGCGACCGCGACCGTTTTACAGATTGTCGTCGTCGCTTGAATGTAATGCCGCTGGGCGCAGCAGCATTAGCTGGCACAACTTATCCCATTGATCGCCAATACACCGCGCAATTATTAGGCTTTGATCGCCCCGCCGAAAACTCATTAGATGCAGTCTCCGATCGAGATTTTGCGATTGAATTTACTGCTGCGGCAGCGATTTTAATGATGCACCTGTCGCGCTATTCCGAGGAACTGATTTTATGGTCTTCGGCGCAATTCGGTTTTATTGAATTATCCGACAGCTTTTGCACTGGCTCATCCATTATGCCGCAAAAGAAAAACCCTGATGTTCCAGAATTGGTGCGCGGCAAAAGTGGACGCATCTTTGGGCATTTAATGGGCTTATTGACGTTAATGAAAAGCCAGCCGCTGGCGTATAACAAAGACAACCAAGAAGATAAAGAACCGCTATTTGATACCGTGGATAATCTGAAAGGATCACTGCGCGTTTATGCCGATATGATGGGCAATGTTACCTGTCACCGCGAGCGAATGCGTGTTGCAGCAAAACAGGGTTTTAGCACTGCAACTGATCTTGCAGATTATTTGGTACGGAATGGCATTGCTTTTCGTGATGCGCATGAAATCGTTGGAAAAGCGGTTGCATTTGGTGTGCGTGAAGGACGCGATTTAGCAGAATTAACGCTGGCGGAATTACAGCAATTTTCCGTTTCTATTCAGGCAGATGTTTTTGCGGTATTGACTTTGGAAGGTTCAGTCGCGGCCCGCAATCATCTTGGCGGTACTGCGCCAAATCAGGTGCGATCCGCAATTGTTCGTGCTCGCACCCGATTAAATACTGAAGAACGCAATTAAATTTGCGATTCCAAAAAGCGCCCTTTGAAAAATCCCCCCCGCCCCCCTTTGCTAAAGGGGGGAGAAGAAAACCCCCTTTGCCAAAGGGAGGAAAAACACCCTTTGAAAAAGAGGTAGTAAAAGCCCCCCTTTGAAAAAGGGGGGTTGGGGGGATTTAAACAGCAGCGATTTAAGTCACTACATCCGGTTCACTGCGTCCCGTCCGCGCTTCAATCTGCGCCAGCTCGCGGGCAATTAAAATCAATGGCTGCATTGCTTCCTGCGTTTCGCGCTGATGTTGCGTTGGGTCTGGCTCGAAATACTCTAAATAACCCGCAGCGTTGCGCCTTCTGTTCCCGTTCCTGATAAACGAAAAACAATCCGCGCTCCGCTGGCAAAAACCAATCCGAATTCCTTGTTGTTGCGACACGCTGCCGTCAATTGGATCAGTATAAGAAAAATCATCGGCATAACTAACAACTTCATTGCCTAATTTGCGCTGAGGCAATTCCGTTAAGAGTATTCGCAGGTGATTCATTAAATCTTCTGCGCCAGCTAATTCGACACCTTCATAATCATGGCGCGTGTAATAATTGCGCCCGAATTGTTGCCAATGCGCAGTGACAATTGCTGCGACGGATTGCTGACGCGCTGCCAGCACATTGAGCCAAAACAGCACCGCCCAGAGTCCATCTTTTTCGCGGACGTGATTCGAGCCAGTGCCGAAACTTTCCTCGCCGCACAGCGTGATCCGCCCAGCGTCCAGCAAATTACCGAAGAATTTCCAGCCGGTTGGCGTCTCAAAACACTCGATTCCCAGCGCCGCTGCAACGCGATCTGCTGCCTGACTGGTCGGCATCGACCGCGCAATGCCGCTGATTCCCGCTGTGTAACCGGGCATGAGCTGCGCATTGGCCGCCAGCACCGCCAAACTGTCGCTCGGCGTGACGAAAAAGTTCTTGCCCAAAATCATGTTGCGGTCGCCGTCGCCATCGGAAGCTGCGCCGAAATCAAGACCGTCCGCGCCCGAACACAGCGCCACCAGCGCCTTGGCGTGCGCGAGATTGGGATCGGGATGACCGCCACCAAAATCTTCCAACGGGATTCCATTCATCACTGTGCCGGGCGCAGCGCCGAGCCGATGTTCTAAAATTTCAACGGCATACGGACCAGTCACGGCGTGCATCGCGTCAAAGCGCATCCGAAATTTGCCGCTGCTGAAAAGCTGCCGAATCGCGTTGAAATCAAACAGGGTTTCCATCAATTCAGCGTAATCGCTGACCGAATTCAGCACGGTGACGGTCATCGCACCAAGACTGAATTCTCCTTCTAAATCAAGATTAAGTGCTGGCGTGTCGAGCGTGAGATAACGGTCGATGGTTTGGGTGCGCTCAAAAATGGCGTTGGTGACGGTTTCTGACGCTGGGCCGCCGTTCGCAGCATTGAATTTGATTCCAAAATCTTCATCTGGACCGCCGGGATTATGGCTGGCCGACAGCACAATTCCGCCCTGCGTGTGATATTTGCGAATCACGCAGGAACTGCGGGCGTGGAGAAAATGCCACCGCAGCCGACCAGCGTTTTACTGACACCATTGGCCGCAGCCATGCGCAAAATGGTCTGAATCGCCTCGCGGTTATAAAAACGTCCGTCGCCACCAACGACCAACACGCCGCCGTTGAGTTCGGGCTGGTGTCGAAGATCGCTTGCACGAAATTTTCAAGATAATGCGGCTGTTGGAAAACTTTGACCTTTTTGCGCAGACCGGAAGTGCCGGGGCGTTGTCCGGCGATGGGCGTGGTGGCGATGAGCGTTGGTTGCATGTTCAAACCCTTGAGATATGAGCGAAGTGCCTACACTAGCGAGGCAGTGTTGGCGGCGACCTTGCAGCAAGCGGCTGCAAGTCAGTCATTCTAGCGTCAAGCTCATGCGACAATGACGCGATTCAATTCAATCGAAAACATGAAGGTAGTAAACGAAAATGACTGTTGAAGCGCATAAGGAAACATTGGAATTTAAAGCCGAAGTCAGCCAAGTCTTAGATTTGGTGATTCGGTCGCTGTACTCGAATAAGGAAATCTTTCTGCGCGAGTTGGTCTCGAATGCGTCAGACGCTGCCGAGAAGCTGCGTTTTGAAGCGTTGAGTGACGGCGGATTGTACGAAGGCGATGCCGAGCTGCGCATTCGCGTCGAAGTCGATAAAGACGCCGGAACGTTGACCATTTCCGACAACGGCATCGGGCTAGGTCGGCAGGAAGTGATGGACACCATCGGCAGCATCGCCAGCTCCGGCACGCGGCGTTTTGTGAGGCGCTATCGGGCGAACAGGCGAAAGACAGCACGTTGATCGGACAATTTGGCGTGGGTTTTTATTCCGCCTACATCGTCGCCGACAAAGTGACGCTGATTTCGCGCCGCGCTGGGTTGAGTGCCGAACATGGCGTGTGCTGGGAATCTGACGGGCGCGGCAGCTACACGCTTGAAACCGTTGAGAAAACCACTCGCGGCACGATGTCATTCTGCATCTGAAAGAGACGAGAAGGAATTTCTCGACAACTGGCGGCTGCGTTCGATCATCGGCAAATTTTCCGATCACATCGCGCTGCCGGTGGAGATGCGCAAAGAGTTTTACGGCGAGGAAGCAGAAGCGAAAAAGGATGAACCGCCTGAATATGAACAGGTTAATCGCGGCACTGCACTGTGGATGCGCAATAAAGCGGAATTGACTGAGGCGATTATCACGATTTCTATAAGCACGTTTCGCATGATTTTGAACCGCCGCTGGCGTATGCGCACAATCGCGTTGAAGGCAGCAACGAATACACAACGCTATTGTATGTGCCGAAAAAAGCGCCTTGGGATTTATTCGACCGCGATCAAAAACACGGCGTGAAGCTATACGTTAAGCGCGTATTCATCATGGATGAAGCGGATAAATTAATGCCGCATTACCTGCGCTTTGTAAAAGGTGTCGTTGATTCCGATGATTTACCGCTCAATGTTTCTCGTGAATTGCTGCAACACAATCGCAAGATTGACACCATTCGGCAGGCCAATACCAAGCGCATTTTGAGTGTATTGGAAACGCTGGCGACTGATGACGCTGAGAAATACGGCGCGTTCTGGGATGAATTCGGGCGAGTGGTTAAAGAAGGGCCCGCCGAGGATTTCGCCAATAAAGAACGCCTTGCTGGTTTAATGCGTTTTTCCACCACGCACCGCGATGATAATACCCAGCGCGAATCGCTTGATGCCTATATTGAACGCATGAAAGAAGGTCAGGACAAATTTATTACATCACTGCGGATAGCGCCGCCGCTGCTCGCCACAGTCCGCATTTGGAAGTATTCCGCAAAAAGGGTGTGGAAGTGCTGCTGCTTTCGGATCGCGTTGATGAATGGTTAGTCAGTCATTTGACCGAATACAAAGACAAGCATTTCCAATCGGTCACGAAAGGCGATCTCAATCTCGGCGAGCTGGCAGATAAGGATGAAAAAGAAGCCAAGGAAAAGGCTGCTGCTGAACACGGTTCATTGCTTGAGCGATTGAAAACTGCGCTCGGCGAGCGGGTTGATGCAGTGCGTCCGAGTACCCGCTTGGTTGATTCGCCAGCCTGTTTGGTGGTCGGCGAATACGATATGAGCGCCAATTTAGCGCGTGTATTAAAAGCAGTGGGTCAGAATGCGCCCGATAGCAAACCGACCTTGGAAGTCAATTTCGATCATTTGCTGGTCAAACGATTGGAAGCGGAAACTGATGACACGCGCTTTAATGATTTGGCGCTGATTCTGTTCGATCAAGCGCAATTGGCTGAAGGCGGGCAATTGGATGATCCAGCGGGATTTGTGGGGCGCATCAATCAATTGATGCTGAAAATGATGTTAGCTGACAACTAACAAACGCTGTTTTCTAGTATAAAAAAGCCTCGTCCGTTTAGGCGAGGCTTTTTTATGATTGGGTGTTGCAGTCGATTCTCTAGGGCAATACAACATCTTCATACAAATCTGCCAGCGTAAATTGCAGTTGTAATGGCGGACAATCAAAATGCAATTCGCCAGCGTCTTCATAACAAGAATAAAGCCATTGCCCAACCTCATTGCGCTGATACAGTTCAACCTTCTGCTGGGTTTGATCAACCAATAAATAATAGCGCAATGACGGCAGCATTCGATAATTTGCCAGCTTTTCGCGCCGATCTGTTAATTCTGTCGATGGTGATAACACTTCTGCAATCAAACAAGGTGCGGTTTTATAAAATGGTTTGCGGTCATCAGCGTCACAAGTTAATACTACATCTGGATAATAAAAAATCTCACTTGTAGCAATATGCACCTTCATATCACCCATAAATACGCCGCAGTGTGTGCCGCGAGTTGCTGCCCGCAAATGAAAAAACACATTGCCTGCAATCCGATTGTGCTTTTCACTTACGCCAGCCATTGCAAATACCTGTCCGGCGATATATTCGTGACGAATTGAACTGAGTTGTTCGCCAGTTAAATACTCATCAGCGGTGATAGTTTCTATAGCATTTGGAATTGACATCTTAATGTTCCTCGAAGTAAAAGCCCTCTTTAATTAAAAAGAGGGCTGAATGAAATGACACTTGCAACGGCGATGCGCAACAGTTTGGTTCCCGCGCTCGTGGCTTTTAATGGCACGTTTAGCATTTTCGATTCGCCCGCTGCCAACTGACCGATTTCACCGTAGGCGTCACCGGCGGTGCCGCAATCTTTCTGAGCCGTTGGCTGATCCGCCCACACTTCCAGATAACCCGCATTCATCGTGGTATTTCCCAAATTTTTGACGGTAATTGCGATCTTAGAGGATGTTTAGGAACTAAACTTCTGATTTTAATGTATAAATTTCTTTATAAGAATTGATTTTATTAAAAATGTGCAGTTTCTATTTGGAGATTTTGAAATGATCTCAAACAATAGTCATTCCACTAAACGATATCCAAGTGACCTCTCAGATGAGGAGTGGAAAGTCATCAAGCCCATCTTCGAAGAACTTGATCCTTATACCACTGGACGCCCACGAACCAGCGATCTCCGTGAAATTTTAAACGCGATTTTTTATCTAAATAAAACAGGTTATCCATGGCGTTATTTACCAACAGATTTCCCTTCTTATTCTCTTGTTAATTACTATTACAATAAATGGACTAATAACCGCATACTCGAACAAGTCAATGCAGCACTGCGGAGGCGTTTGCGCGAAAAAAAAGACCGAACACCAGATCCAACGGGGGCGATTATTGATAGCCAAAGTGTCAAAGGTAGTCCGGAATCAGCGATAGATTCAGGGTTTGATGGTGGCAAGTTAGTTAAAGGTCGGAAACGACATATCATTGTGGATACAATGGGTTATCTACTCGTTGTTTGGGTACATGCTGCCAATATCTTCGATGGTAAAGCAGCATATCAGGTGATTAGCAATTTGTTTTTGTTACTCCATACCGTAAAAATTATTTGGGCTGATGGTGCATATTCCGGTGATGAATTATTTAAATGGGTTTTGTCTGAATTTAACTGTACGCTTGAAGTTGTTAATAAGAAAAAAGGGGTTAAAGGTTTCCATGTTTTACCTCACCGCTGGGTGGTCGAAAGAACATTTGCTTGGCTTGGACGATCACGTCGATTGAGTAAAGACTACGAGCGCAATCGAAGTTCAAGTGAAGCGCAGGTTTATGTTGCGTCTAGTCGTTTACTTCTCAGGAATATTTGCAACACTCAGCTGACTTATAAATTAGCCTTGAGCTGATTTTTTGTTAAAAATTGGTTGTTTTTATTTTAGTGGTTGGTTTCTATACATCCTCTTAAAGTTGCCTTTGGCTGCAGGCGTCGCTGGGTTAATGGCAATCGCCATGACCCGCACATCAGCGACGGGCGTGGTGTCCATGCTGAAAGTGGCGGTTACGGATTTGCCGCTGCTCGGTGTGACTCGGCATTGATTGGGATTGGAGATTGCGGCGGTGCAGCCGTTCCAATGGCGAAAGGTTTCGCCGGTGGCGGGCAGTGCGGTGAGCATGACGGCAGTGTCGCTGCTAAAACTGGCCGTACAGTTGGTACCAGTACCGCAACTGATTCCCGCCGGGTTGCTGGTGACGTTGCCATTGCCGACGGTTTTGACCGTGAGATTGCCGCCGGTTGGCGTGGGAATGGTGGCAAAAGTTGCAGTGACGGTTTGCGCTTTGCTCATTTTGAGCGTGCATTGCAGCGGATTTGCTGCAACTGCGCTACAGCCGCTCCAACTGACGAAGGTCGCGCCGGTGTCCGGTTGAGCGATCAACGTGACCGTTTTGCCGCTGGCGAAATTCTCCGTGCAATCACTGCCGCAATTGATGCCGTTCGGATTGCTGCTGATTGTGCCGTTGCCGGTTTTCGTGACGGTAAGGCGGAAGGTGGAAAATAGTGCTGTGAAATTCGCCGTCACGGTTTTAGTCGCAGTGATATTCGTCAATCTGCAACTCGTGCCGCTGCAATCGCCACTAAAACCCGTGAAGTTATAACCAGTTTTTGGCGTTGCCGTGCAATTACTCGAACCACCGTAAGTCACCGGATTAACGCTGCAATTCACGCTGCCGCCGAGTGACGGATTTGCAGTTGCGTTAATTGGATAAGTGATCGCAGTGAAATTCGCCGTCACGGTTTTATTCGCAGTGACATTCGTCAAACTGCAACTCGTGCCGCTGCAATCGCCGCTAAATCCACTGAAGTTATAACCAGTCTTTGATGTCGCAGTGCAATTACTCGAACCGCCATAACTCACTAGATTAACGCTGCAATTCACACTGCCGCCAATTGAAGGATTCACAGTGGCGTTGATCCGTATTATTTAACGCACAAGGCCGTTGCGCTCGATTATCACCCCGAAGTGATTTTAGCGGGGCGGCGGATTAACGATGGCATGGCCGCTTATATTGCCCAGCAAACGGTCAAGTGCATGATTCAACACGGCGACCGCATTAAAGGCGCACAAGTGATCGTATTGGGTTTGACATTCGAAGAGAATTGCCCTGATTTGCGCAATTCCAAAGTCGCCGATTTAATTACCGAATTGCAATCATTTGGCTGCGCAGTGACGGTACATGATCCGCTGGCAGCAGCGGCAGAAGCTGACCACGAATACGGCTTGAAATTGACAACATGGGAGCAATTGCCCAATAAAGCTGCGGCAATTGTTGCTGCCGTATCACACCATGAGTATTTAGAAATGTCGCAGGCATCTCAAACCGGGTGGCGTCTTTATTGATGTGAAGTCGGCGTATGATCCGGCGGCAATTGTTGCGGCTGGTTTTCAGTTGTGGCGGTTATAAAATAAAATCGCGCTCCAAGTCGTCACTTGGGGCGCGGTGGTTGTGAATAGCAATTGAAACCGGAAACACGCAATGAACGAACTCTATTATGGCGATAATCTGGAAGTGTTGCGCAATAACATTGCACAAAACAGCGTTGATTTGTGTTATATCGACCCGCCATTTAATTCCAAACGCAATTATTTCCAGATTTATACCAATATCGGCACAGAAGATCAGGCGCAAGCACAGGCAAGTTTCAATAAAATCATACACTTAGAAGGCTAACTATTTAATAAAAAGCGTCTATACTTAACGCTGCTTGACACAAAATTATAAACAGCATGGCATTTTAACAAGCAAACACCATCCACAAAGTGGCTCACCTTAACAAAACTAGCCGTTAGGACGCAAACTATGGCAACTAAACCATTTACCGCAAACGCGGATCCAAGAGTTGGCACCCCGGGCGCTGACAAGTTTGATGGATTAGGTGGTGATGACACCATTTCTGGAATGAGTGGTAACGACACGCTCATTGGCGGTCTTGGTGATGATTCGCTCAACGGCGGCGTGGATAACGATACCCTTATTGGCGACAAAGGCACAGATATTCTAAACGGCGACAGTGGCAATGATTCGCTCAACGGCGGTGCTGAAAATGACACTTTAGATGGTGGCAATGGGAATGACAGTTTGGATGGTGGCACTGGCGCTGACATGATGACTGGCGGTGATGGTGACGATTTATATTGGGTGGATAACGCTGCTGATAAAATCATTGAGGGCGAGTTAGGCGTCGAAACGGTGATTAGCGCAGTGAGCTTTACACTCGGCGCGAATCTCGAAAATCTTACCCTGCTGAAAACGGGAATGACCGATTTAACGGGAACGGGTAATGAGCTGAATAACATTATCATTGGTAATGCTGGCAATAATTATCTGGATGGTAAGGCAGGTGATGATCAATTGCATGGTGGCCCTGGAACTGCCGACGATACGTTAGACGGTGGCACTGGTAAGGATACGTTGACAGGCGGTGATGGCAATGATACGTATAAAGTGACCAATACGAATGAAGATATCATCATCGAAACAGCTAAAGATGGTGATCAGGATGTGGTGGAAAGCAACGTCACCTATGAGTTGGGCAATTATTTGGAGATGCTGACGCTCACAGGAACTGCCGCTATCAATGGTAAAGGCAATGCAGTTGCGAATGCCATTACCGGTAACGATGCCGCTAATACCCTGAAGGGTTATGAGGGCAACGATACGATTTGCGGGAATGATGGTGATGATAAAATTGATGGCGGTGAGGGTAATGATGAGATCGACGGTGGTGGCGGTTATGACATCGCTTTCTATCAATTGGGTCAAGAAAACTACACGGTTCATAAGGATGATGAAGGAAAGTGGACGGTCGAGTACATCGGTTCTGATAGCAAAAAAGATGAGGGCAAGGATTCAATTATTGGCGTGGAAGCATTCGATTTTGCCGGTGTGAAAATGGAGATTCCCGATCATGGCGGAGAGCTTCTGCCAACGGACACCACGCCGCCAGTATTTGATTCAGCTACCGTCAGCGCCAAAACGCTGGTGCTCACTTATTCCGATGACAACGCGCTCGATGATGTGAATAAACCAGCGACCACTGCGTTCAAAGTGACGGCTGGTGGCGTGGTCAATGCGGTTAAAACGGTGGCTGTGAATGCTGATGCGCACACTGTCACGCTCACGCTGACGAGGGCGGTAACAGCCAGCCAAGCGGTGACAATCACTTACGCCGATCCGACGGGCGGCGATGATGACAACGCGATTCAAGATGTGGCGGGCAATGATGCCGCCAAGCTGGTGTCTAACATCGCACCAGCAAATCAAGCGCCGGTTATCACGCCCAAAACTTATACCGTGTCTTCCGATACGCCAGCGGGTCGAGAAGTGGCGCGGTTAAATACGGTGATCAGTGATGCTGATGGCAAGGTGGTCAAATATGCGATTACCGCCAATAACACTGATCTTGACCGTGACGGCAAAGCTGCATTTTTATTGAATGCCAGTACTGGTGTTTTGACTGTAAATGATGTCAATGATCTGGCTTTATCTACCAGTCCTTTCGCTCTAAAAGTGCAGGCAACTGATGATGACGGCGCAACTGCTTCTGGAACAATTACCGTTAAAGTGACGGCACCAGCAAATCAAGCGCCGGTTATCACGCCCACGACTTATACCGTGTCTTCTGATACGCCAGCGGGTCGAGAAGTGGCGCGGTTAAATACGGTGATCAGTGATGCTGATGGCAAGGTGGTCAAATATGCAATCACCGCCAATAACAATGATTTTGACCATGACGGCAAAGCTGCATTTTTATTGAATGCCCGCACTGGCGTCTTGACCGTAAATGATGTCAATGATCTGGCTTTATCTACCAGTCCTTTCGCTCTAAAAGTGCAAGCAACTGATGATGACGGCGCAACTGCTTCTGGAACAATTACCGTTAAAGTGACGGCACCAGCAAATAAAGCGCCGGTTATCACGCCCACGACTTATACCGTGTCTTCTGATACGCCAGCGGGTCGAGAAGTGGCGCGGTTAAATACGGTGATCAGTGATGCTGATGGCAAGGTAGTTAAATATGCACTCACTGCGAATACCACTGATTTTGATCGCGACGGCAAAGCTGCATTTTTATTGAATGCCAGTACTGGTGTTTTGACTGTAAATGATGTCAATGATCTGGCTTTATCTACCAGTCCTTTCGCTCTAAAAGTGCAGGCAACTGATGATGACGGCGCAACTGCTTCTGGAACAATTACCGTTAAAGTGACGGCACCGGCAAATAAAGCGCCGGTTATCACGCCCACGACTTATACCGTGTCTTCTGATACGCCAGCGGGTCGAGAAGTGGCGCGGTTAAATACGGTGATCAGTGATGCTGATGGCAAGGTGGTCAAATATGCAATCACCGCCAATAACACTGATTTTGACCGCGACGGCAAAGCTGCATTTTTATTGAATGCCAGTACTGGTATTTTGACTGTAAATGATGTCAATGATCTGGCTTTATCTACCAGTCCTTTCGCTCTAAAAGTGCAAGCAACTGATGATGACGGCGCAACTGCTTCTGGAACAATTACTGTCAACGTGACGGCACCAGCGAATAAAGCGCCAAGCGCTGAAAATGATTTTGCTGAAACGAGTGCCAATACCACCGTGCAAATCGCAGTGTTAGCAAATGACAGCGATCCTGATGGTGATTTTCTGACGATAACGAATATCTCCCCGACGGAAAATGGTGAGGTTGAAATTGTCGCTTTTGAGGATGGAAAGCAAGGAATAAGTTATACACCGTGGGGCAGTGGTTTTACTGAAATCATTAGTTACACCATCGAGGACGGTAATGGCGGAACGGCTACAGCGGAGGTGACGATTGAGGTGTTGATACCAACCTATGCTCTTTTTGCCAATACGTATTCGGTTAACGAAGGTGAATGGGCAACTTTCACCGTTAATACAACCAACGTAGCTGATTACACAATGTTGACATACACCCTAAGTGGTGTTGATGCGGCGGACATCGCTGATGAAAATCTGGACGGCGATGATAACGCCCTGACTGGTATGACAACGGTGATTGAAAACATGGCAACGATTGCGGTTATTTTGGCTGCTGATGAATTCACTGATGGCGAAGATGTGCTGACGGTGATGTTGGATAACGGCAGCGCTGCTAATTACATCGTTGTCAATGACACCAGTATTACACCGCCAGCAACCTATGCTCTTTTTGCCAATACGTATTCGGTTAACGAAGGTGAATGGGCAAATTTTACTGTTAATACAACCAACGTAGCTGATTACACAATGTTGACGTACACCCTGAGTGGTGTTGATACGGTGGACATCGTTGATGAAAATCTGGACGGCGATTATAACGCCCTGACTGGTATGACAACGGTGATTGAAAACATGGCAACGATTGCGGTTATTTTGGCTGCTGATGAATTCACTGATGGTGAAGATGTGCTGACGGTGATGTTGGATAACAGCGATGCTGCTAACTACATCGTTGTCAATGACACCAGTACTACACCGCCAGCAACCTATGCTCTTTTTGCCAATACGTATTCGGTTAACGAAGGTGAATGGGCAACTTTCACTGTTAATACAACCAACGTAGCTGATTACACAATGTTGACGTACACCCTGAGTGGTGTTGATACGGTGGACATCGTTGATGAAAATCTGGACGGCGATTATAACGCCCTGACTGGTATGACAACGGTGATTGAAAACATGGCAACGATTACGGTTGCTTTGACCGCTGATGAATTCACTGATGGCGAAGATGTGCTGACGGTGATGTTGGATAACGGCAGCGCTGCTAATTACATCGTTGTCAATGACACCAGTATTACACCGCCAGCTACCTATGCTCTTTTTGCCGACACATATTCAGTTAACGAAGGTGAATGGGCAACTTTCACTGTTAATACAACCAACGTAGCTGATTACACAATGTTGACGTACACCCTGAGTGGTGTTGATACGGTGGACATCGTTGATGAAAATCTGGACGGCGATTATAACGCCCTGACTGGTATGACAACGGTGATTGAAAACATGGCAACGATTGCGGTTGCTCTGGCTGCTGATGAATTCACTGATGGCGAAGATGTGCTGACGGTGATGTTGGATAACGGCAGCGCTGCTAATTACATCGTTGTCAATGACACCAGTATTACACCGCCAGCTACCTATGCTCTTTTTGCCGACACATATTCAGTTAACGAAGGTGAATGGGCAACTTTCACTGTTAATACAACCAACGTAGCTGATTACACAATGTTGACGTACACCCTGAGTGGTGTTGATACGGTGGACATCGTTGATGAAAATCTGGACGGCGATTATAACGCCCTGACTGGTATGACAACGGTGATTGAAAACATGGCAACGATTACGGTTGCTTTGACCGCTGATGAATTCACTGATGGCGAAGATGTGCTGACGGTGATGTTGGATAACGGCAGCGCTGCTAATTACATCGTTGTCAATGACACCAGTATTACACCGCCAGCTACCTATGCTCTTTTTGCCGACACATATTCAGTTAACGAAGGTGAATGGGCAACTTTCACTGTTAATACAACCAACGTAGCTGATTACACAATGTTGACGTACACCCTGAGTGGTGTTGATACGGTGGACATCGTTGATGAAAATCTGGACGGCGATTATAACGCCCTGACTGGTATGACAACGGTGATTGAAAACATGGCAACGATTACGGTTGCTTTGACCGCTGATGAATTCACTGATGGCGAAGATGTGCTGACGGTGATGTTGGATAACGGCAGCGCTGCTAATTACATCGTTGTCAATGACACCAGTATTACACCGCCAGCTACCTATGCTCTTTTTGCCGACACATATTCAGTTAACGAAGGTGAATGGGCAACTTTCACTGTTAATACAACCAACGTTGCTGACGGCACAATGTTGACATACACCCTAAGTGGTTATGGCATTGATGAGACAGATATTGCTTATGGATCGTTGGAAGGCAGCATAATGATTGAGGGTGGCTCTGGTTATATTTCAGTAGAACTGGCAAATGATTTCGTTGATGAAGGAGGAGAGGAAATACTCACGCTCACTGTGCTCGATTATTTAGGCGTATGGCCTTCTGCTAGTGTCACTGTTTACGATAGCTGGTAATCAGTTCTTCTAAAAAAACCCCGCTGTTAATGGCGGGGTTTTAACATCTCGTTTAAGTTGTAAATACTTTTCTCACTATGCAGATTAATAAAGCGACAAATCTGCATTTTTACCAATCTTGACAACGACATATCAAAATAATGCCGGTTGCGCGTTGTCAGTGATCGCCAGCGCCGCTTTTTTGAAATTCAAACCGCCAGCGGCGAGATCAGGATAACGTGGGTATTCGGTTTTCTTTAATAAGCCTTCAATCGTTAGAATTTGCAACCGAGGATAACGCTGTGCGGAAAACATTGGCGCAGCATAAAAACCAATGGCGGTGGCTTCACTCAGCATTGGTTGAGTTGACACAGTCAAGGTCACAAATAAACAATGGATTTGGTTGGCGATCGATACTCGTACACGTGAAATTGTTGGCGCGTACATTGGAGATAAAAGTGAGAAATCTGCACGTGGATTATGGAATTCTTTGCCTCCTGTTTATCGCCAATGCGCAGTAAGTTATACCGATTTTTGGGCAGCTTATGGAATGATATTTCCATTGAAACGCCATCGTGCTGTTGGCAAAGAAAGCGGACGAACAAATCATATTGAGCGATTGAACTGTACGTTTCGGCAACGCATCTCTCGATTAGTGAGAAAAACCTTAGCATTTTCTAAAAAACTTGCTAACCATATCGGAGCAATTTGGTATTTTATACATCATTATAATGCAACGCTATTAACCAGAAAAATAGGCAGAGTTCGCAACTCTACCCTATAGATATGATCACCACACCCTATTTGAATCATTCGATGATTTCAAGTTTGCCTGTCAATCGTTTTTTAGTAACGCAAATCAATACCACGATGAAATACTGTCGTTAATGAGTGATAAGTTCGCTATTATCAGAGATTAAGAACCGAAAATCTGATATAGTCAATCCAGCATAAAACGACATCTAAAACCAGCGTAACACTTTGTTTTGCAGGGATTAAATTCGATAAATCTACTTTAGATCAACTATATTAACTTGGTATATACCGATTTTTGGGCAGCTTATGGAATGATATTTCCATCGAAACGCCATCGTGCTGTTGGCAAAGAAAGCGGACGAACAAATCATATTGAGCGATTGAACTATACGTTTCGGCAGCGCATCTCTCAATTAGTGAGAAAACCCTAGGAGTTAAGCAGTTGAAAACTTAACCTACTAATTTTTGTGAAAACGCAATTATACAGTGCACAAACCAGTTTCAATAAAATCAGGTATTTATAAATCCAACTGCGTAACTCCTAAAACCTTATCATTTTCTAAAAAACTTACTAACCATATCAGAGAAATTTGGTATTTCATATAGTTTGACAGGCAATAAAAAACCCCGCTATAAACGGGGTTTTTATTTCAGGAAGAGCTAAAAACTACTCCAATTGCTTTTCCGTCTTCGGAATGATAAATGCGGAAAAATCAACCCAATTAACATGCCACCAATTAACACGCCAGCACCAATGAGAAACCATCGCTGTTGAATTTGATGCGTGACATCACTGTGTTTTTGGAGCAATTCTTCTCGCTCGCGGGTTAATTCGCTAACTTGAATTCGCAGCCGGTCGCGTTCATTGGTGATTTCCAGCACATTTGAAGAAGCATGGCGAATGGTTGCCAGCTCCTGTTCTAATGCCTGTTTTGCTTCTTTTAATGATTGCGCCGTTTCGGTTAATGAAGCATGTTCTGTTTCCAAAGCCGATAACTTTGCCGACAGTGCTTCTGGTGCTTGCTGCAATTCAGTTAAACGCGCCTGCATTTCCGCCAATTGAGTGCGTGTTGCTGCTTCTTTTTGCAATTGATTTGTCAGCACATAACCCTGAGTGCCATTTTCAATACGCACTCGGGCGTATTCGCTTTCTTTATTGACACTGAGCACTTCTAATGGCGTTCCGCTTTCAAGCATTCGCACAATCTTATAACGTGCACTTTCACCAGCGCGGAGCGGAACCTGAAGTTGATCGGTCACGTATTGGGTTTCAGCCTGCACTATTGCGCCATTCAATGCGCTGCCGAGCATGAGGATGAATAACCACCAAAAGCGTCTTATGCGCTGTTCTCTGAATATCACGATGCGGGTCTCAATAAGAATTCAAGTAATGCTTTCTGCGCGTGCAAGCGATTTTCCGCTTCATCCCACACCACTGATTGCGGGCCGTCAATCACTGATGCAGCTACTTCTTCGCCGCGATGCGCGGGCAAGCAGTGCATAAACAGCGCATCGCCGGCTGCTCGCGCCATCACGTCATCGTTGACTTGATACGGCGCAAATAATGCCTGCCGCTGCGCCTGTTCTTCTTCTTGTCCCATGCTTGCCCAAACATCAGTTGACACCAGATGCGCACCGGCGGCTGCTTCTGCCGGATCGCGGATGATGGTGCAATGATCGGCAGCGGCAGCGAGCAACGCTGCATCCGGTTCAAAACCTTCCGGGCAGGCAATGCGCAGTTCAAAATCAAACAGTTGTGCTGCTTCCATAAAGGAATGACACATGTTGTTGCCGTCGCCGATCCACGCCACGCGCCGCCCGCGAATGTCGCCGCGATGCTCGTGATAGGTCTGCATATCCGCGAGCAATTGGCAGGGATGACAGCGGTCGGTCAAACCGTTAATCACCGGCACACTGGAATAAGCGGCGAAACGCTCCACCGTGTCCTGTTTGAAAGTGCGGATCATCACTGCGTCCACCATCCGCGATAACACGCGGGCGCTGTCTTCAATCGGTTCACCGCGTCCGAGTTGCGTATCACGCGGCGATAAAAACAGCGCATGACCGCCGAGTTGCACCATTCCCGCTTCAAAGGAAACGCGAGTGCGCGTGGAGGATTTCTCGAAAATCATCGCCAAAGTGCGATGGGGAAACGGGCGATAAATCTCGCCGCGTTTTAACTGGCGTTTGAGTTCGCTGGCGCGAGCAATCAGTGTTCGCGCCTCCAGCGGACTCAAGTCAAATAGGGTTAAAAAATGCCGACAAAGCGTTGGCTTGGCGTCCATGAGATCACGTCTCTATTGGTGGAATGATGCGGAAGTGGCGCTGAGAAATTGACCAATCAGATGCGTGAGTTTCTGCACGAGTTGTTCCGCTTCCGGTTGCGCCAAAATCAGCGGCGGTAGCAGCCGAATCACGCGCTCCGCAGTCACATTAATCAACAATCCAGCGTCCAGTGCCGCATTGACCAATTCACCGCAGGGACGATCCAGCTCAATGCCGAGCATCAAACCACGCCCGCGAATTTCGACCACTCCGGGTTGATGTTTCAGCGCAGCGCGAAATGCGGTGAGCAGCGCTGCACCCTGAGACGCTGCGTTGTCAATGAGTTCTTCATTTTCAATGGTTTCGAGCACTGCTCGTCCCACGCGACACGCCAGCGGATTACCGCCAAACGTGGAACCGTGTGCGCCGGGCGTGAACACTTCAGCCGCAGCACCACGAGCGAGACAGGCGCCGATCGGAACGCCATTGCCGAGTGCTTTCGCCAGCGTCATCACGTCCGGCTTGATCCCAGCGTGTTCGTGGGCAAACCAGCGTCCGCTGCGTCCCATACCCGTTTGAATTTCATCGAAAATCAGCAGCCAGCCCTCACGGTCGCACAATGTACGCAAACGCGGCAAATAATCCTCAGCAGGAATCCGAATGCCGCCTTCACCCTGAATCGGCTCCACCATGATCGCCACGATGTTTGAGCGATTAGCAGCAGCAATTTCAATGGCTTCGATGTCATCGTAGGGAACGCGAACAAAACCCTGCACCAGCGGCTCAAACCCGGCTTGTACCTTGCGGTTGCCGGTGGCAGACAGCGTGGCGAGAGTGCGCCCGTGAAAACTGTTTTCCATCACTAAAATGGCTGGATTTTCAACGCCACGCCGATGTGCGTAGAGCCGCGCCAGCTTGATCGCTGCTTCATTCGCTTCTGCGCCGGAGTTGGCAAAAAACACGCGATCCATGCCAGCGCGTTGCGTCAGCAGTGCGCCCAGCCGCTCCTGTTCGGCAATGTGGTACAGATTTGAGGTGTGCAGCAATTGTCCGGCCTGCTCGCAAATCGCCGCAGTCACGGCAGGATGGGCGTGGCCGAGTCCGCACACTGCAATGCCTGAAAGCGCATCCAGATATTGCTTGCCAGCGGTGTCCCACAACCACACGCCATCACCGTGTGCAAAGGTCACTGGCAAACGTTTGTAGGTGGCCATCAAGGATTCGTAACTGTTCATTAAAATCTCTGCTTTTCTAGTAAAGTGTCGAATTTTATAGCAATTTAACGCGGTTTGAACCTTGCGGTCTCTCACGAAGCAGTGCTCTCGCTGACCAACTGATCACTCGATTCGGAAAACAAAAAAGGCGGTTTCTCTGCTTAGGAAACCGCCTTGATCGTAGGGCGGAATATAACGTGAAAACCGCGCTTGGCACAAGAATTTGCCTGCCGTGATTGACCAATGATGTCAACAGATTGCGAGCGCGTTCACAGTTGTTGCCAATACGCAATTTCAGCGCAAAGTGCGTTAATGATAGGCAGCCAGCAGACAGCGCGTTAGCATCAATGATTGATCTCCGTGCCGTAACCTCGAATAAGAGCCTTAAATTGTGAAAATCATCATTTTGGGTGCTGGTCAAGTAGGCAGTTCAGTTGCCGAGAGCTTGGTTTCTGAAGCGAATGAAATCAACGTGATTGACACCGACACCCGTCGCTTGCGGCAATTACAAAATCGACTTGATCTGCGCACCGTCATTGGCAATGCCGCGCTGCCTTCGGTATTGCGACAAGCTGGCGCAGAAGACACCGACTTGTTAATTGCGGTCACACAAAGCGATCAAACCAATCTCTGCGCCTGCCGCACTGCCGACACGCTATTCAAAATTCCCACCAAAATCGCTCGGTTACGTTCAGCAGACTATAGCCGGCATCCCGAATTGCTCGACGCTAAAAACTTTGCGGTAGATTTCAGCATCTGCCCAGAACAGATCGTCACCGATTACTTGCTGAAACTGATCGAATTTCCAGAAGCGTTGCAGGTGCTTGAATTTGCTGATGGCATGGTGAGTTTAGTCGCAGCACGAGCGGTCGAAGGCGGTCCGTTGGTTGGACATCCGGTCAGTGATTTGCGCCGCCACATGCCGGAAATTGACGCTCGTATTGCCGCCATTTATCGCCGCGATCAACCCATCATGCCCGACGGCAACACGCGGATTGAGGCTGGCGACGAGGTGTTTTATCTCGCTGCGACCCGCGACATGCGGCAAGTGATGACCGAATTGCGGCAAAGCGACCAACCCACGCGACGCATTATGATTGCGGGTGGCGGCAACATCGGTTCGCGGCTGGCCGAAGTCGCGCAAGAACGCTATCAAGTTAAAGTGATTGAATCGCAAGAACAACGAGCCCGCGAACTGGGTTCATTATTGGATCGAGCGCTGGTATTGGCAGGCGATGCCACCGATGAGAATTTGTTGATTGCGGAAAACATCGACGATATGGACTTTTTTCTGGCGTTAACCAATGACGATGAAAACAACATCATGGCTGCGCTATTAGCAAAAAATCTCGGTGCGCGGCGTGTATTGGCATTGATTAATCGCCGTGCTTATGCCGATTTATTACAAGCAGATCGGATTGATATTGCGATTTCACCAGCGCAAGTTTCCATTGGTTCATTGCTGGCGCATGTGCGACGTGGCGATGTCGCAGCAGTGCACAGTTTGCGGCGCGGCGCAGCGGAAGCACTGGAGTTTGTCGTACATGGCGATGCGTCTACTTCTCGCGTTATTGGACGACATATCAGTGAGTTAGAGCTGCCAAGAGGCGCGAGTATCGGCGCAATTGTGCGCGGAGTCAGTCAGGATACACCCGGCGCATCACTGCATTTAGGTCAAGTGTTAATCGCACACGGTGACACGTTAATTGAACCGGAAGATCACGTTATTTTATTTTTAGCCAGCAAGAGCTTAGTGCCAAAAGTGGAACGTTATTTTCAAGTCGGACTGGCGTTTTTCTAACATGCGTGCACTTTTATCTGTAATGAACGTACTGGGATACCTGTTAATGGTATCAAGTCTCACCTATCTGCTGCCTATTATATGCGCATTGATTTATCAAGATGGAACACTCTTCACCTTTGTAATTAGTTTAATCGCCTGTCTTGCGGTAGGTAGCGCAATTACTTTAGCAACCCATAAATACCGCACGGAATTAAAAGCACGAGACGGTTTTATTTTAGTCACGCTGTCTTGGGTATTGATTTCAGCGATTGCCACCGTACCGTTGATGCTGCATTCACACATGTCATTCACCGATGCGTTTTTTGAAATGATGTCTGGGCTAACCACCACTGGCGCTACGGTAATGGTCGGATTGGATACGTTAGCTCCTTCAATCAATTTGTGGCGACACGCCATCAGTTGGCTCGGCGGCATGGGTATCATTGTATTAGCGGTCGCAATTTTACCGATGCTCGGCGTAGGTGGAATGCAGTTATTTCGTGCCGAAGTACCGGGACCAATTAAAGACGCCAAACTCACTGCGCGTATTGCTGACACTGCCGCAGTGTTATGGGTGATTTATTTAGTATTAACGCTCGCTTGTATTATAGGACTGTGGTTAGCGGGAATGAGTTGGTTTGATGCGATTTGTCATGCTTTTGTGGCATTAAGTTTAAGCGGCTTTTCCACCCGTGATGCCAGCGTTGGCGCATTTGATTCACCTATTATTGAAGCAGTGTTAATTTTTTTTATGGTGTTAGCTGCGCTCAATTTTGCAACACATTTCACCGTGTGGCGCGACCGCAGTTTGAAAGCCTATTGGCGTGATACAGAAGCACGAGGCGTATTCGCAGTGCTGTTTTTTAGCTGCATCGGCTGCGCTGCTTATCTCTGGTTCAATGATGTCTACGCCAGCTTTTGGACAGCACTGCGTTTCGTCAGTTTTAATTTAGTTTCAATTGCCACTGACTGCGGTTTTGTCAATACTGACTACGCGCTGTGGCCAACATTCGTACCCTTTTGGATGCTCTTTTTATCTTCTATTACCGCCAGCTCTGGTTCTACTGGTGGAGGAATTAAGATGATTCGTACCCTTATTTTAGTGCGCCAAAGTGGACGGGAATTAACTCGGCTATTGCATCCGGCAATGGCAGCGCCAGTTACGGTAGGCGGAATGATCATTCCCAATAGCGTTGTAGTCGCTATTCTCGGCTTCATCTTTTTATATTTTATGAGCATTGTTGCGATGACTTTTTTGCTCATTTTCGGCGGATTAGATTTTATTTCCGCACTCACCGCAGTTATCGCTTGCATCAATAATGCGGGACCTGGTCTAGGCGTGGTTGGTCCGGCAACCAATTACGGCAGCTTGACCGATTTTGAGACTTGGGTTTTGAGCTTCACTATGCTATTGGGACGGCTCGAAGTCTTTTCACTGCTTATTCTATTCACACCGATGTTTTGGCGGAAATAAATCCGCTTCAATCGCAAATTTAAATCATGTCCACGATTCTTTTAATTCGTCTCAGCGCCATCGGCGACATCGTGTTTGCCTCGCCGTTAATTGCCGCATTGCGCCGCGCTTATCCGAATGCACGAATTGTCTGGTTGGTACAAGCGGAATATCGCGCTTTACTCGATCATCATCCCGATTTAGATGATGTTATTGCCTGTCCGCTGCGCCACTGGCGGCAACTGTGGCGCGAGCGGCATTTTGGCGCATTGCTGCGCAGTATTTGGGTGCTGCGAGCGACGTTGCAGAGCTACAACGTTGATTTAGCAATTGATCTTCAGGGTTTACTAAAAAGCGGGCTGCTCACTTGGCTGTCCGCTGCCCGCGAGCGCATCGGGCTCGGATCACGCGAAGGCAGTCAGTGGCTGATGACGCGCACCGTGCCACGCGGCGGCATCGCCCGTCAGATCGGTTCGGAATATCGTTATCTCGCCGAAACGCTGCATTTGCCGACCGACGACTGGGCAATGGCGGTGCATTACAGCGCGACCGAAGCTGCGTTTATCGCCGATATGCTCGTTGAAAAGCGCATCACCCAGAGTTACGCGGTGCTGTGTCCGTTCACCACGCGCCCGCAAAAACATTGGTTTGAAGACCGCTGGCTGGCGCTCGCAGCGCGGTTGCACACGGAATTGGGATTAACGCCGTTGCTGCTCGGTGGTGCGGCAGAACATCTGGCAGCAACGCGGATGACGGCAGCGAGTAGCGGACAACTGGTTAATTTGGTTGGCAAAACCAGCCTCGCCGAAGCCGCAGCGTTGATTGACCAAGCCGCGCTGGTGATCGCGGTAGACACGGGTTTGGGGCATATCGGCATCGCGCTGAATACGCCGAGCCTGTTGCTGTTCGGCTCCACGCGCCCGTATCTCGACACTGGACGCACCAACGCGCAGGTGCTGTATCACGCGCTGCCGTGCTCGCCGTGCAAACGCCATCCGACCTGCGACGGCAAGTTTGACTGTCTGCGTCAGATCAGCGTTGATACCGTGATTAACACCGCTAAATGGTTGATAAAAAATGAAAATCCTTCACGTTGAAGCGGGTCGTCATCTGTACGGCGGCGCGTTGCAGGTGCTGTATTTACTGCGCGGACTCGCTGCTCGCGGTCATCACAATCTGCTGGTGTGTCCACGCGGTAGCGCGTTGGCGGAAGCTGCTGCGCCAGTGGCGGAAGTGCATCCGCTGGCGCTGCACGGTGACGCGGACGTATTGATGATTGGGCGACTGTGGCGGCTGATTCGCGCCACTCAGCCAGAATTGGTGCATCTGCACAGTCGGCGCGGCGCGGACGTATTCGGCGGAGTGGTAGCGCGACTCGCTGGAGTGCCGGTGATTCACACGCGGCGCGTTGATAATCCCGAACCGCGCTGGCGCGTGGCGCTGAAATATCGGCTGCATGATCGCGTGATCGCCATTTCTGAAGGCATTGCTAACGTGCTGATTGCTGAAGGTTTACCGGCGGAAAAACTGCGGATGGTGCGCAGCGCCGTTGATTGGCAACAGGACGCGCCAGCCTGCAACCGCAACGCCATTCGCGCTCAACTCGGTGTGCCGAATGACGCGCTGCTGCTTGGCGTGATTGCGCAATTGATTCCGCGCAAAGGTCATCGGTTTTTGCTCGCTGCGTTGCCGGAACTGCTCGCTGCGCATCCGAATTTGCAAGTGAAATTTTTTGGGCAAGGCGCACTGGCGCAGGAATTACAGCGCCAGATCGACGCTGCCGGATTGCGTGAATGTGTGCAACTTGCAGGCTTTCGTGCTGATTTAGCGGAGATTTTGACGGCGCTCGATGTCGTCGTGCATCCGGCACTGATGGAAGGATTGGGCGTATCGCTGCTGCAAGCTGCCAGTGCCGGAGTGCCGATTATTGCCAGCCGCGTCGGTGGCATTCCAGAAGCAGTGCGCGATGGCGAAAATGGCGTACTCGTTCCGCCCGGCGATGTTGGCGCGTTGCGCGATGCGATTCACGCATTGTTGGCAGATTCCGCCCAGCGCCAGCGATTTGGTGCAAACGGGCAAGCGTTAATGGCACGGGAGTTTTCAATCGACGCAATGGTTGAAGGCAATGTCGCGGTGTATCAGGAATTGACAACGTAATGAAAGACATGCACTCAGATCACGCGCTGATGGCGCGAGCACTGCAATTGGCCGAACGCGGGCGCTACACGACCGATCCGAATCCACGGGTCGGCTGTGTGCTGGCGCATGACGGGCACATCGTCGGCGAAGGTTGGCATCAACGCGCCGGTGAAGCACACGCCGAGCGGCTGGCGCTCGCGCAGGCTGGTGAAACTGCATGTGGCGCAACCGCTTACGTCACGCTGGAGCCCTGTTGTCATCACGGGCGCACTCCGCCGTGCACCGAGGCGCTGATTGCAGCGGGCGTAGCGCGGGTGGTGTGTGCGATGAGCGATCCCAATCCGCTGGTGGCTGGGCAAGGTCTCGCGCAGTTGCGCCAAGCGGGAATTGCGACCGATAGCGGTCTTTTGGAAACCGAAGCGCGGGCATTAAATCCCGGCTTTATCAAACGGATGGAGCAGGGTTTGCCGCGAGTGCGCTGCAAATTGGCGGCGAGTTTGGACGGACGCACGGCGCTGGCGAATGGCGAAAGTCAGTGGATCAGTTCAGAAGCGTCGCGGGGCGATGTGCAGCGATTACGCGCCGAAAGTTCGGCGATTATGACGGGAATCGGCACGATCTTGGCGGACGATCCCAGCTTGAATGTGCGCCTGAGTGCTGCCGAATTGTCGGAAACGGCAACGAATGCGCCGGTGCGCCAGCCGCTGCGCGTGGTGGTTGATAGCCACTGGCGCTTGCCACTCGATGCGCGGCTGTTGCGACTGCCCGGCGAGACGCTGGTGATTGGCGTTGCGGATGCGCCCAAACGGATTGCGGCACTGCAAACGGCTGGGGCGCAGGTTTTTCGATGCGCAGCGCGGAATGGGCGAGTGGATTTGCTGGCGCTATTGCACGAGCTGGCGCAGCGTGAAATCAATGAGGTGTTATTAGAAACCGGCGCAACCTTATCGGGAACGATGCTGGCTGCGGGATTGATTGATGAATTGGTGCTGTATTTAGCGCCGCATGTTATGGGCGATATGGCGCTGGGATTATTTCAATTACAGCAATTGATCGCAATGAAGCAACGCATTAAATTAGTATTTACCGAAGTGCGACATATTGGAACGGATATAAGAATTCGCGCACGTCCGCAAAAATTGTGTTAATCAATCATTGCATGAATTACCGATTCAATTTGAATGATCTACTTCCGCTTTTAAGAAACCCAATTCATACACCAACGGCTGCAACTTTTCACTCAAGGCTTTATACGCCACTTCAAAAGCCGTAAAACTCACCGGCGCGTCATAATCACCGCTATCATTACGCTTTTTCAAAGCGTTGCGAAGTTGATACCAGCCAACATCAGCGCGATTTAATTTTAATTCACGACGCACAGTGTGATTATCAATTTGCGCAAAATATGCTTGCCAGAGTTTTTTGCCTTCTGCGAGCACCGCTGCCGCTTCAATTGATTGCACTTTAGCTTGCAAATAATTCGCCATAAAATTAGATTCAAAACGTTCTGGCGCATTCACTTCTTGTTCCATAAAGGGAATAAAATGATTGACGATTGACCACGTTTTGCCATTCCATTCTAAACCATCAGCACTGGCAGTGAGATTGCTGCCACTAAACAGCATCCAGATTAAACAGTCATTTTTAAATTCATCGGTGAGTTCGGCAGTCGGTTGCAGAAACTGATCGCGGTCATTCAACCACGTCGGTTTAATCAATCGGCGCACTGAAAAGATAATCGCTGCTTGCCAGAGATTATCGGGATTGATATAAAATCCATTACCTCCGCCATAAGGCGATGAAAATAAAACAGTTTGCTGGGTTGCATGTTGTATGTCATTAACTCCGCAATACATATAAGCAATTGCTTTATCTGACCAAGTTGATACTCGTGCATTCCCTATTGTAGCAACAAGTGCATTCTTCAATGGGATAACTTCAACCTTGTTGGCTCTTGGACGTTTTAACCACACATTCAAAAACCGCTCATTCGGCAAATGATAAAATTTCTTTTCACCAATTGGTTGTGTTTTTTTATCAAAAACCTCAACTGAAATCTCAGTAATCGACTTTTTATTTTTGGCAGTTTGATTTGTTTTCCACACTAAAAAGCCAATTGGAAAATTACCTTTCAAGCCATCAAATGCTTTGCTATGCACCACAAAGCCACCCAGATATTCAGCACTCCAAACCTGTCTAAATTTCTCAAAGTTGGGCGCGTTGACGTATTTCAGTTTGCTGAATATCGCTATCGTTGCAGTTGGAATTTCTAGCGCAATTCGTGCTAAACACTGCGTAAATAATTCATTGCTGGCTTTACCGTAATGACTCATTGCTACAGCGGCAAGTTTTGTTTTTGCGACACCTGTTTTATTTTTAGCACCAGCGCCAATTGCCGTATTATCGGTATTTGTTGCTTCTGCATACGGCGGATTAATTAACACCAAAATCTTTTTACCTTCTCGAATGGCATCGCGCAAACTTTGCGGCATTTTATTCGTGAGACCGTAATCAATGTTGCCATCATCTGTGATGTCATCGTTTAAATAATCGTATTGAAAACGCGTTGCTGCAACACAGGTTTTCGTTGCCCGCATCACATCAATATCTGCAACATCCAACGTACTCATAAACAGATTGCGATGATTGGAATGCTTCACTTCCAAATTGCCAACGCCGCAGCACATATCCCAAACCAGATAGTTTTTCTGCCAGTTTTTTCCCAACACCTCGGCGAGTTTATTATAAGCCCGATCCACGACATTGAGCGGCGTGTAATACGCACCCTTAAAGCTGCGTTCATTCAGTGGAATTAAGCTATCGCTGTTTTCTAATAAACAACGCGTCGGCATTTGTGTATTGTAAAAGGCTTTAGAATCAGTCGCTGTTATCATATTTTTCAACGTTTCAAAAAGCCCAATTCATACACCAGCGGCTGCAATTTCTCGGTCAAGGTTTTATATGCCAATTCAAACGCAGCAAAATTGACCAGCACATCATAATCACCGCTATCATTGCGCTTTTTCAAAGCGTTGCGGAGTTGATACCAACCAACATCAGCGCGATTTAATTTTAACTCACGGCGCACGGTATGATTATCCACTTCCGCAAAATAGGCTTGCCAGAGTGTTTTCCCTTCAGCAAGCACCGCTGTTGCTTCCGTTGACTGCACCTTATCTTGTAAATAATTCACCATAAACTCAGATTCAAACTGCATTGGTGCGTTGACCTCGGTTGCCGTGAACGGAATAAAATGATTAACGATTGACCACGTTGCGCCATTCCATTCTAAATCATCGGCGCTGGCAGTGAGATTGCTGCCGTTAAACAACATCCAGATCAAGCAATCGTGTTTGAATTCATCACTGAGTTCACCAGTTGGTTGCAAAAATTGATCGCGGTCATTTAACCAAGTGGGTTTCACTAAACGGCGCACGGCAAAGATGACAGCGGCTTGCCAAAGATTGTCGGGATTAACATAAAAGCCATGCCCGCCACTGTATACAGAAGAAAATAAAACCGTTTGCTGGGTTGCATGTTGTATGTCATTAACGCCGCAGTACATATAAGCAATCGCTTTATCTGACAAAGTAGAAATCCACGCCTTGCCAGTCGTCGGCACGATTGCATTCTTTAATGGGATAACTTCAACCTTGTTGGCTCGCGGACGTTTTAACCACACATTCAAAAACTGTTCATTCGGCAGATGATAAAACTTTTTTTCGCCAATTGGTTGGGTTTTTTTATCAAAAACCTCAACTGAAATTTCGGTAATCAGCTTTTTCTTTTTGGCGGTTTGATTCGTCTTCCACACTAAAAAACCAATCGGAAAATTGCCTTTCAAGCCATCAAATGCTTTGCTATGCACCACAAAGCCACCGAGATATTCAGCGTTCCAAACCTGTCTGAATTTCTCAAAGTTGGGCGCGTTGACATATTTCAGCTTGCTGAATATCGCTATCGTTGCCGTTGGGATTTCTAACGCAATTCTGGCTAAACATTGCGTAAATAATTCGTTGCTGGCTTTACCATAACGACTCATTGCAACGGCAGCAAGTTTAGTTTTTGCCACGCCTGTTTTATTCTTAGCACCTGCGCCGATTGCAGTATTATCAGCGTTGGTTGCTTCTGCATACGGCGGATTGATTAACACCACAATCTTCTTGCCTGCGTGAATTGCATCACGCAACGCTGGCGGCACTTTATTGGTCAAGCTGTAATCAATTTTGCCGTCATCAGTAATATCATCATTCAAATAATCATATTGAAAGCGCGTGGCAGCAACGCAGATTTTCGTTGCCCGCATTACATCAATGTCCGCAACGTCTAACGTGCTCATAAATAAATTGCGGTGATTGGAATGCTTGACTTCTAAATTGCCGACGCCGCAACACATATCCCACACGAGATAATTTTTCTGCCAGTTCTTTCCCAATACCTCAGCAAGTGTGTCATAAGCGCGATCCACGACATTGAGCGGCGTATAATATGCGCCCTTAAAGCTGCGCTCATTCAACGGAATTAAACTATCACGCCGTTCCAGTAAATAGTTACGATGTTCTTCTTGCGGCGGACGGTGATAAATTGCCCAAAACCGGCGATACCCTTCTTTATTGCCTAGTTCACAAACCTTGCCATCCAACATAAATGCTGGTTTATTTTTTACAAAAATTAATTTAGCGGGAATTTCTTGATAAGAAGACACCGTTCCGTCATTCATTATGTCGGCAAAAAATAGCAGCGCATAATCATCGGCGCTGACACCTTCAATCTCAGTGCCAATCATCGTTACCCATTTATCAAATACCTGTTTCAAATTATCCGGCGTGATTTGAATCCGAATAATTTCACCGGTTTGAATCGCTGCCTTAATTGTCGCAATGAATTCATCTTCGTGGGTTGCCAAACGGAATGAAACAAAATAGGTTCCGATATACGCTGAGACTGCCTCCAGTGCTTCTGGCGTATATTTGCTGGCTGATTTACCCCATTTAATCGTCTTCTTAGCTAAAAACGGCAGCACATCTGCGCTTTTCATTACCGCAGCTTTTTCGGTATCAATCACGGCTAAAAACGGCGGAATGCGCTCACCTTTATTCAACGCATCCTGCACATAATGCAGCAACTGCGTAAACATCGCATAACTGGAATGTTTGCCCGTATCTTTCGCTTCAAACCAGATTTCTTTGGTTTGAATATCAATTAAACCCTTGGTATAACTTTTCAAGCCCAAGGCGTTGATATACGCATCTTTAACATCTTCTTCACTGCGCACTTGTTGCAAATCAGCGTATAGCGTCATCAGTAGATTATCCAATTGATCTGATGTATTCAAAAAAAACCCCCTTGATGCAGGGGGCTTTTGATCAACAGGGGGTTAATGCCTCACGCCGGTTCACCCTGTTTAGCGTATTCAATCCGAATAGATTCCATTGCCTGATCAACCTCGCCACGGAACGCTTGAATCTGCTCCAATTGTTCGCTGGAATACATGGATTTAATGCGGCGCATTTTTGCCAGCAAGGGCAGATTCTGTAATTCAGAAATCGGGACGCCAAGTTTAATTAACGCTTCGCCGCGTTTATAAATGGTGATGGCTAAATCCAGTATCGCATATTGTTTTGCAGGTGAACAAAAGGTGTCAATCTCATCGAGGGCGCTTTGTTGCAATACGCCTTCTTTAATTAACGACGCGCCTTCTAATTCCCAACGCTGCGCACTAGAAAGTGCTTCGGGTCCAACCAAATTCACAATGCGCGACAATTCCGCATCTCGTGCCAATAGCGCCAGCGCCGTTGCGCGTCGCTTTTCCCAATCGGGATTTATTTCTTTATGCCACCATTGCGCGGCAGTGTGCACATGACCAGAAAAACTCGTCACCCAATCAATTGATGGATAATGACGTGCATCTGCCAATTCTTTTGATAACGCCCAAAAGGTTTCAATAATATCTTTCGTATGACTGGTGACGGGTTCCGAGAAATCGCCACCGGGCGGCGAAACCGCGCCAATTAACGTGACCGAGCCAATGCCTGCGTCGTAGGTTTCCACCCGCCCAGCGCGTTCATAAATCGCCGCCAGCCGCGAGGCGAGATACGCCGGATAACCTTCTTCCACCGGCATTTGCCCCAACCGCCCAGACACTTCGCGCAGCGCCTCCGCCCAGCGACTGGTCGAATCCGCCAGCATCACCACGTCATAACCCATATCGCGGTAATACTCGGCCATCGTCATGCCGACGTAGACCGACGCTTCTCGCGCCACCACCGGCATGTTGGAGGTATTGGCGACCAGCAACGTGCGCTCCATCAATTTGTGCCCGGAGTAGGGATCGTCGAGCTGCGGGAAAGTTTCGAGCACGTCCACCAGCTCGTTGCCGCGTTCGCCGCAGCCGACATAAATCACGATGTCGGCATTCGACCACCGCGCAATCTGCTGTTGCACCACGGTTTTTCCCGCACCAAACGGACCAGGCACTGCGCCTTTGCCGCCTTTGACTTGCGGGAAAAAGGTATCAATCACGCGCTGCCCAGTAATCAGCGGCGAAATGCCATCGTCGCGGCGCACATAAGGACGTGGTTTCCGCACCGGCCAGCGGTGATACATGTTGAGGGAATGCGTTACGCCTTTGCGATCAAGCACCTGCGCAATTATAGTTTCAATCGTGTAATTGCCCGCTGGCGTGATTTCTGCGAGTTCGCCGCTGATGCCCGGCGGAACCATGATGCGATGCACGACGGTGTGCGTTTCCTGCACCGTGCCCAGCACGCTGCCGGGGTTGAGTTTCGCACCCAGCGCCAGCGTCGGATTCGGTACAAATGCCCATTCTTTTGTGCGATCCAACGCCGGAACGCTGATCCCGCGTCGAATATAATCGCCAGATTCTAAAGCGATTTTTGACAGTGGACGCTGCACTCCGTCGAAAATTCCGCCCATCAATCCGGGACCGAGCTCCACCGACAGCGGCCAGCCCAATCCAACTGCTGGCTCGCCGGGGCGCACACCGTCCGTCGATTCGTAGGTTTGCACCACTGCCTGCTGCCCGCGCAGTGAGATCACCTCGCCGAATAAACCGAGTTCGCCAATTTTGACCTGTTCGCCGCTGCGCACACCGGGCAAATCAATGGTGACAATTGGACCGTTGATGTCGCGGATAACGCCGATTCTCTTGATTTCGCTCATCATTTAATCATCCGGTAAAGAGAGAGCCGGTTTCAAAACCACCCGGCAGCAGGCGCTCCAAAATGGTTTGCTGAATGCGCGGACGCAATCGCGCCAGCCGCCCTTCAAACGTTTGATCAACGCGAATGCGCTCGTCAGCACTGGCAATCAACGCGCCGCCGAGCGTGTCCAGCGCATTTGTAGCGAGCGTCGCAGTTTTGCCTTCCGGCAGCGCCGCCGTCAGTTCTTCCCAACGCTCGGCGAGCTGGCGCTGATCTGCTGCGTTGACCGCAATCGTCAGTTCGGGCGCTTCAATCAGCGCCACTGCTTCCAGCATCAACCGCTCCAGCCATGCCTGATAACTCGGCGCATCACTCATAAAGGTGCGCATTCGCTCGGTCAGCATCTGCTCCACTTCTTGCACCAAATCCCAGCGCACCTGATCCAAATGGGTTTGCAGCTTCAACTCGCTGGCTTGCACCTGCTGGCGAAAACTGCGCTCCGCCAATGCTTTCGCGGTGCTTTCCTCACGGGATTCGCGCAGCCGCAACCGCTCCGCTGCCTCGCGCAAAATGCTGTCACGGCTGCGCCCAGCGCGGTCGCGGAACTCAGTCGCCAATCGTTCGGCGCGAGCCAAAATCGCTCGCTCTAATTCGTCTACCTGATTCCCCATCTCTATCGCTCTCCAGTGGAACTGGCTTGAAGGGTGGCTGCGCCAAACAGTGCCGCGAGACGATTTGCCACCTCGCTGGCTAATTTCGGCGGCGCATTGAGCGCGGGAATGGCGATCACCACGATTCGTCCGCCTTCGCGCAGTACCCGTTGCAACTGTGGAATGTCCTGAGCCATCACCGCATCATCAACCACCAAAACGCCTTGGTCTGACTGCGTTGCAATTCACGCAGCAGTTGATCGACATCGCGGAGTGCGGGATTTGGATAGGTCTCGAAACCGATCAACCGAAAGCCATCGGCGAGGCACTCCTCACCAAGAAACAGCAATCGCGTCGGGTCGCCGAGTGGATGCACGCTGTCCATCGAACGGCGCTCAACCGAGCTTGTTCAGCAGCAAGATACTCATGACCAAGCCATAAATGGCGATACCTTCGGCGAGACCGAGGAAAATCAGCGTCCGTCCGAGGGCTTCTGGGCGCTCCATCACCGCTGCGAGCGACGCCGCGCCGATTGGACCCACTGCGATGCCGGCGCCAATCGTTGATAAACCAGTCGGAATACCGACGCCGAGAATGGCCAAACCCATGCCAATTGACATTTCTGGCGCAGCCGCAACGGTTTCCACCTGCGCCATTGCGTCAGAAATCCCCATGAATAACAAACCGAGTTGCGCACCAACGAAAACCACCAATTGGGTGCTCATTGCTGGGCGATACCAACTGCGAATACGGGTGGCGAATGCGGGGCGGAATTCCAGTGCAATACCGGACAGAATTAAACCAAAAATTGCGACAGACATCAGTGCAACGAGCCAATACATAACATGCTCCAGTTAAGTGTTTAATAGACAGCGAAGTTGTTATTTATAAACAACGAGATTACTCCATTTTTTATGCCACCTGCTGCAAAAAATGCGCAACATCCTTACCCGAAGTGGGTGGTGGAAGAGAACGGTGTTCAGCATGATAAAGCGCGATGATTTCATCAACAATTTGGCAGAGTTCAGCAAAAACCAGTTGCTCATTATCACCGTGACAACCGCCAAACATTAAACCCGGACAACTGCCTACATAGCAGGCATCTTCTACAGACCATTCGACAATTTTGAGATAACGATCGGCATCTTTCATTGCTGTGATTCTTTAATGGCTTTTTGAACCGCTTTGATAAGGTATTGTTGAGCATCATCTCCATATTGTCCCGATACAGTAATTGGTTTAATCATTTTCGGGTGAATATAATTTCGATGACTGCCTTTTCCACCACGATCGCTAAATCCTGCTTTTTCAAGAGCAGCGATCAATTCACGAATTTTTGGCGGCACTGAAATTATCGACTCAATTTACCACTGTTTTCCGCCGCAATTGCAGCGGTGCAAACGCATGACCATCGCCGGAGAAATAGCGCGAAAAACCTTCGTAATACTGTAACCGCATGACTTGAATCATCACGATGCCGCCTTCCAATACCAGAATAAAGATATTGCCGAGAATGAGCGTCACGATATGCCCGAATACGCCCATCATGTCGGCGAGGGTAAAAATTGCCAGTGCCAGCGCGACGTGATTTAAGCTAAACGCGGAAACACGCAGAAAAGACAAGGTGTTAGAGAGATAGACGATGATCGTGTCCAATGTTTCAATCACGACCACTAATATCTTTTCGCCTGTTGGCGCATTAAGGTGATGCCATTGAAAAGCCGCAAGCGCCAGCAGCGTGATAATCGCCAAAATACTGGGCAATGTTCCGAATGAGCCAGCAGTCGCTAATCCATAACCGCCAGTTAAAAAGGCGAGATAGAAGAGTAAATTGATCACGCCATGTCGCTCAAATACTGCGCCAATCACGTCGCCTATTACGAGCCGGTTATAAATGCCGAGTAGACAGGCAACGATAATAAAAATAATGCCCCAACCCAGTGCGACTTCGAGCATTAAAATCGGATCATGCAGCGGTGACATCCACCATGCAGAGATGATGTCTTCATAACCAAATATGCTGCCGAATAGTAATCCAAATAACATGGATGAAATGCCAGCGAATACGCCGAATAGATAAAAATCTGGCAATTTATGCCGCGCCCAATACGCAGCGCCCGCAATGACTGCGCCGTGTCCAAGATCGCCGAACATCATTCCGAACATTAGTAAAAAAGTCGCTGCAAACAATGGCGTGGGATCAATTTCACCATACGCCGGAATTCCATATTGCTTGACCAATAAGGCAAATGGCGCGAGCCAGCGGCTTTTTAGCGGCACGGTGGGAACCAATTTGCGTTCGTCTGGGCGCGGATTACGCCAGCTTAAATCAAAGGGTTGTGTGAGCGATTGGCGCAACTGTCGTTTCAACGACGCTACTGCTCGCGCCGGAACCCAGCCGGCAAGATGCGCCAACTGTCCAGAACTGCGCAGCGCGGAATCCAAAGTCACCAATGGTTCTGCCAGCATCAGTGTGTGTTGCGCTGCCAGCAGTTGTTCACGAAATGGTTCGCCCCACTGTTCGAGGCGCGTGTGTAGCGCCCGCCGTTGTTCAGCAATGGCGAGCCGGTGCGCCGCTAAATCTTCTAGTAATTCAGCAGGTTTGCGATCTAGTTCTGCTGGAATCGGCAGATTTTGAAATCCCGCTGCCGCCAGCAGTGGCGCGAGCGGCGCATCGTGATCGGTCGGTCCGACAATGACGATCTGCGCTTGATCGTCTTGTTGTTTATAAATCAACAGAATGTGTCCGGCGAGCTGAACCGCACCTTCCAATTGGCGGAGATTCTCACGCGGTACCAATCCGACATGAAACGCCAAAAAGCGTGTTTTATTGTGCAGCAGGCTCAAATCAATGTTGAGATGCGCGAAATTTTCCAGTGCGGCCAATTGCTCTTTAATCAGCCGCTCGGCGTCGTCGAGTTGCCGAAATTCTTCCTCATAACGCGAGGCGTCATTCCAGAGCGCCCCGAGCTGGGCGTTGAGTTCGCACAGTTCGGCAAACGTCACGACACGCACTGCGGCGAGTTCTGGCGCAGCGGTCAATGGCAATAAACGGGTGATTTTAGTGAGGCGTGATTGCGCTTGACTGAAGGTGTCGCGGTAAGTGCGCCCGGGCAATTCATCCAACCGCGTCTCGGTCGGTGGGCGCGTGTCTGGGTGAAAACTCAGGGTTTTGGCCAGCGCCAGCGACGCCTGCGGCAAATCCTCAGTCAAGACCAGTAAACGGACGTGTTTCATCAACATGGCAAAATCGCTCGCGTGGTCATGGATAAACGCTATTTGGCATGGCTGCCGTGGTGTTTAAGCGGCGCTGTGTAACTCAACGTGATGGGTTTCGTTCAATTCCAACGCAGCTTTGATGGTCATTTCTGGGAATTGCAGCAATCGCCCTTGCACCACCGTCAACAGGCGCTGCAAATCTGCTTCGCGCAGCATGAGATAAGCCAACGCTCGCGCCAAACCGGATTGACTGCGCACCAAGGTCTCATGCAGATCGCGGTGCGTCGCCTGATTCATCCGCCGCTGCACTTCGCCGAGATCGTGACTGCCAGCCAGCAGCGTGTTGAGCGGTGCGGGAAGTGCTTCCAAAATGCGCTCCAGCGTGTCGAAGTTCGCCAGTCGCAACAGTTGCTCGCGGGTCAATAAGCGCGTGGAAGGCACTAATTGATAATAGGTTTCCGACGACGAAAGCTGATAGGTCAAACGAAACCGCAGCAGCCACAGCAGCGCCACGCGATCCAATTCTGCGCCCAGCAGTCGCCGCAGTGCATTGAGATGATAATGATCTAAACCCATGATTTGCCGCACAATTCTACTGTAATAACGTTGATCAATCGCAGCTTCCAGCGCAAAAGGCTCGCGCTGTTTTTCATACACTTCACGGGCTTGGCGAGCGATTTGATGATATTGACCGGTTTCGAGCTGGCGCAGCAGCTCCAGCACATTCTCAGCGCGGAATAATTCCTGATGCGGCAGGCGCAAGGTCGCTGGCAAATCAAATAGATGGTCACGAATGGCTTTCTGCTCGAGCGCGTATAACTTGCCGCGAATCAAAGTTTTCAGATTAAACAGCGCATATTTCCGCGCCCACGCCAGCAGCACGGCGCGTTCTGCTGCCGGCATCGGTCGCGCCAGCACTTGCAAATCAGCCAATAACACTTGCAACAAACTTTGTTCGATCGCGCGGCGGCGCATCGTTGCAGTCGCCTGCTCATCCAGCAGTGCCGTCAAGCCAAATTGTTCGGCCAATTCAGGAAGCGTTAATCGCGGCAGCCGGTCAATCAATTCCGGCGCAAACAATCGGGTAGACATCACCGAAATTCGGGTATTTAGATAAGCCTGTGCAGCAGCGTTACTCATGCGAGATTGCTCGGTTATCGAGAAAAACGAGTTTCAGTTTGGAAGAACTCGCGCATCAACAGCGCGATTTGGAATGCTGGGCTAACGTTCAGCACTAATCAGCAGTTGAAATGCGGATTCAAGCGCGTCTTCTTTACGTTGTTCGGCTTGACTGCGGAGTTGCTGATGGCGTTCATCGTAGCGCCGCCGCAGCTCGGCGATATTTTGCTCTGCGCGTTCCTCGGCTTTGGTGATAAACGCACGTTGCAGGTCGGGAATGCGCGCAGTGAAACGGTCATTCTCAGCACGGGCATCGTTCATCGCCTGTTGAATGCTACGTTCCTGTTCTTGTTCAGCCTGTTGCGCGAGCCGTTCTGCTCGCATTTCGGCATCAAGCAGTCGTTTGAGGGTTTCGTCCATCGCTACAAGCTCTCAACAATAAAAACCAAGAATAGCCGAACGTCGTCATAAAAAACCGCGTTGGGCAAAAGACACGCCATCACCATCGCCGATGATGACGTGATCCAAAACACGAACATCAATGTATTTCAATAATTTGCACAGCTCTTCGGTAATGTCAAAGTCTGCCTGACTGGGTTCGGTAATGCCAGATGGATGATTGTGCGCGAAAATCACTGCGGCAGCGTTGGTCTCTAACACGCGCCGCAACACCTCACGCGGATGCACACTGGTCGCATCAATCGTTCCGCGAAACAGCTCTTCGTAACAAATGACGCGGTGATGATTGTCGAGAAACAGGCAGGCAAACACTTCGTGCGGCAAGCCATAAAGACGCATTTTGAGATAATCACGGGTTGCTGTTGGCGTACTCATCACGTCCAAGTCTTTGATGCGCGTGAGTAAATAGCGTTGACTGAGTTCCACCGTCGCCTGCAACTGCGCGAACTTCGCTGTGCCCAGTCCTTTTCCCTCACAAAAGCGCCGTTGATCGGCTGCCAGCAAGCCGACAATCCCGTTGAATTCCAATAACAATTCCCGTGCTAAATCGACGGCGCTTTTGCCCGGAATGCCGGTACGCAAAAAGATCGCCAACAATTCGGCATCCGACAACGCACCTGCGCCGCGATCCAACAGCTTTTCGCGTGGGCGCTCATCTGCCGGCCAATCCTTGATTCCCATGGATTCATTCCTTGATTTTCATTGCTTTTTATTAACCCGATAAATTTTCCATGCGAATGCGCACCACTGAACCCAGCACTGAATCCAACGCTTCAATCCGTGCAATCGCTTGATTCATTTGTCCTTCAATGATGCGGTGGGTCAGCATCACCAGCGGCACGTGGGTTTCACCTTCACTTGGTTCCTTCTGTTTAATGGCTTCGATGCTGATGCCTTCCTCACCCAAAATGCTGGCAATTCGCGCCATCACGCCCGGCTGATCCAGTGCCGACAGCCGCAAATAGTACGATGTTTCAATGGCTTCCATTGCCAGCACCGGCGTATTCGTCAGTTCATCCGGCTGAAATGCCAGATGCGGAACCCGATTGCTGGGATCGGTGGTCAGCGTCCGCACGACATCACCAAATCGCAATCCGCCGAGGCAGTCGGCTGGGCACCAGCGCCAGCGCCGTAATACAGCGTTGGCCCGACGGCATCACCTTTGACCAAAACGGCGTTCATCACGCCGTCAACATTGGCAATCAAGCGCCGCTGCGGAATCAAGGTCGGATGCACACGCAGCTCAATTCCATTCGGCGAGCGTCGTGCAATGCCTAAATGTTTGATTCGATAGCCTAATTCAGAAGCGTAACTGACATCGAGCGCCCCAATTTTAGAAATGCCTTCAGTAAAACAGCGGTCAAATTGCAGCGGAATGCCAAATGCCAGCGCACCGAGAATGGTTAATTTATGCGCAGCATCAATGCCTTCGACATCAAACGTTGGATCAGCTTCGGCATAACCGAGTGCCTGCGCTTCGGCCAGCACGTCCGCAAAATCGCGCCCTTTGTCGCGCATTTCGGTCAGGATGAAATTGCCCGTGCCGTTGATGATGCCGGCGATCCATTCGATGTGATTGGCGGCCAGCCCTTCGCGTAACGCCTTGATAATTGGAATGCCACCGGCAACTGCGGCTTCAAAACCGACCATCACGCCTTGTTGCTGCGCTGCGGCAAAAATTTCGTTGCCGTGCCGCGCAATCAACGCCTTGTTCGCAGTAACAACATGTTTGCCGTTGGCGATTGCTTGCAGCACCAGCTCGCGGGCGGGCGAATAACCGCCAATCAATTCAACGACGACCTGCACTTCGGGATCGTTCACTACGGCAAAGGCATCGTCACTGATGCGGGCAATTTGCGCTAATCCAGTGATGCTCGCTGGGTTGTAATCACGAGCGGCTGCGTGAGTAATGACGATGCCGCGTCCAGCGCGGCGAGCGATTTCGCGGGCGTTACGCGTTAATACCGTGACCGTGCCACCGCCGACCGTTCCCAAACCCAATAAGCCAATTTTCACTGGTTCCATGCGTCTTAACCTCAATGCAACATTCGCTTAAAACTCAGCCACCCATCCGCGCATCACGTCGGAACATTTCCTTGATCCCGCGCACGGCTTGGCGAGTGCGATGTTCATTTTCAATCAAGCCGAAGCGGACGTGACTGTCGCCGTATTCGCCAAACCCGATGCCCGGCGAGACGGCAACCTTGGCATCGCGCAGCAGCTTTTTGGAAAACTCCAGCGAACCGATGTCCCGATACGGCTCTGGAATCGGCGCCCACACAAACATCGTGGCTTTCGGCGGATCAACGTCCCAACCCGCTGCATTGAGACCTGAACACAGCACATCGCGGCGACTTTGATACATCGTTGCAATCTCGCGCACACAGTCCTGCGGCCCTTCGAGCGCGGCAATCGCTGCGACTTGAATCGGCGTGAAGGTGCCGTAATCCAAATAAGATTTAATCCGCGCCAGCGCTCCGACCAGCGTCTTGTTGCCGCACATAAAACCCACGCGCCAGCCCGGCATGTTGTAACTCTTTGACATCGAAAAGAATTCAACGGCAATCTCTTTCGCGCCTGGAATCTGCAAAATCGACGGCGCTTTGTAACCATCAAACACGATGTCGGCGTAAGCGATGTCGTGCACCACCCAAATCCCGTGCTCGCGGGCGATGTCCACCACCTTTTGAAAGAACTCCAATTCCACGCACTGCGTCGTTGGATTGCCGGGGAAATTAAGCACCAGCATTTTCGGTTTTGGCCAAGATTCCTGAATGGCTTTTTTTAGTTCCTCAAAGAAATCAACGTCTGGCGTGAGACGCACATGCCGCACATCCGCACCAGCGATAATGAAGCCGTAAGGATGAATTGGATAAGCTGGATTCGGCACCAGCACCGTATCGCCAGCGCCCATCGTCGCCAGCGCCAAATGCGCCAGCCCTTCTTTGGAACCAACAGTCACAATCGCTTCGCTTTCCGGGTCAAGATGCACATCGAAACGGTCCCGATACCAATTGCAGATTGCACGGCGCAAGCGCGGAATCCCGCGAGACATCGAATAACGATGCGTGTCTTTGCGCTGCGCGGTTTCAATGAGTTTATCGACGATATGTGGCGGTGTAGCTTGGTCTGGATTGCCCATTCCAAAGTCGATGATGTCCTCGCCCCGCGCTCGCGCTCCGGCTTTCAATTCGTTAACGATATTGAAAACATAGGGCGGCAACCGCTTGATGCGGTGAAATTCGGATTCGGGGGCGATCACAGATGACCTCTTTAAGATTACGCAGATGTTGATGAGGAAATGAGGCGCAGAGTCTACCGATACACCCGCGAGAATCAAACCACTAGCGAAATCACCTGTGCGGTTCCACTTAATCCGGGTGGACACGGTTGATCGTGATCAGCATGTTTTCCGGTGAACGCTTTTCACACCTTTAATCCCAAAATTCAATAACTTGTTTTTACGCCGTCACATTCAATGAGGAAAGGTTATGCGCTTGTTAGTCGGTGATATTGGTGGAACCAAAACGGCGCTGGGCGTCGCAAAAACTGACGGCGACACGGTGACGCTCACGCAACCGCTGCGTTATCCCAGCACAGCGTTTGATTCGCTTGAAGACATCGTGCAGCGCTATTACGAAGACACGGGCACGAGCTGCCATTTCGCGGCATTTGCAGTGGCGGGTCCCGTGAAAAATCGCTGCTGCGAAACCACCAATCTACCGTGGCTGCTCAATGCCGATGTGTTAGAAGAAAAACTCAGATTATCAGGCGTTTATCTACTTAACGATTTGGAAGCAGTGGCATGGGGCGTGGGCGCACTCTGGCCGCATGATTTAGCCGTGCTGCATTCGGGCGATCCTCATGCTGTGGGCAATGCGTGTGTCGTTGCAGCGGGCACTGGATTGGGACAAGCCGGACTATATTGGGATGGAATCCGTCATCACCCGTTTGCCACCGAAGGCGGTCACGCAGATTTTGCGCCGACGACTGAATTAGAATTTGCGCTGCTGTCGCATCTGCACTCACGTTTCGGACGCGTGAGCTGGGAGCGCGTGGTTTCTGGAATGGGTATTGCTGATCTGTACGAATTCATGCTGGTGCATCAACGCACGACCACGCCACCTTGGTTGCAACTGGCAATTGCGGAAGGTGGCGACACGGCTGCGGCAGTGGCACAAGCTGCGGCGGCAGCGCGATGTCCAGTGTGCGTGGACACGATGCAGTTGTTTTTGCGGTTGTATGGGCGCGAAGTGGGCAATGTGGCACTGAAACAAATGGCGCTGGGCGGCGTTTTTCTCGGCGGCGGCATTGCGTTAAAAAATCTGGAGATGCTGCGTAACGGCGCATTTTTAGAAGGTTTTTTTGATAAAGGGCGCATGACGCCATTGATGCAGCAAATGCCAGTACGGGTTATTTTACAACCGCACACGCCATTGCTAGGCGCAGCCCGATTTGTTGCTGCGCAATAGGCGGAATCCGCCGTTTTATGCGGCAAAAATTAAATTAAAAAAGATGAGGAGATACAATTTAACATGCTGAAAAACTTAAAAATTGGGGCGAGAGTGCTCATTGGCTCAACCCTATTGCTGGTGCTCACCATTGGCATCAATTTGCCGCTCGTGTTATCGCAATTAACCACGCTGACTGACCATGCCGAACGTCGTCATCTTGACGATTTATATTTTTCTCTGAGCAATGCCATCATCGAACAGGGTGAACGCGCTCAAGCATTGAGTGCTGCGGTAGCGCAAATTCCAGAAGTGCAACAAGCCTTTGCAGAAGGCGACCGCGCTCGCCTCGCCGAATTGACCCTGCCGATGTTCAAACACATGCGCGATCAAAATGGGGTGCGGCAATTCCAATTTCTCACTGCGCCAGCAACTTCCTTTTTGCGGGTGCACCTGCCGGAAAAATTTGGTGATGATCTGTCCGCGATTCGCCAAACCATCGTTGAAGCCAATCGCACTCACAAACCGGTGAGCGGTTTAGAAAATGGCGTTGCTGGGCTAGGTGTGCGCGGCGTGGAACCGGTGAATTATCAAGGGCATCCGGTTGGCGTTGTGGAATTTGGCTTGTCGTTCGATCAAACCTTTTTCGAGCGGTTTAAACAGAATTTTAATGCCGATGTAGCACTGCAAGTGATTGATAAAAATGGCTTTAAACCTTTTGCCGGAACGATTGACGGCGGTAGCGCGTTTACTGCGGAACAGTTGCAAAGCGGCATCACCGGCGAAGTGCTGCTGCGCCAGCTTGATTATCAGGGGCATCCGGCAGTGGCTTACGGGCGCGTCATCAATGATTTCTCTGGCAAACCGGTCGGCATTTTGGAACTGCTCATTGATCGCAGTGCGGCAGTAGCAGCGCACCAGCACACGCTGCTGTATATCCTCGGCACGGGCGGGCTGCTGCTGCTGATTGGATTGGCGCTGGCTGGGTTAATTGCTCGCACCATTACTGCGCCGATTCGTCTCACTGTGGCCAATTTGCAAGCGATTGCGCACGGCGATGGCGATTTAACGCGGCGCTTGGATGTTGATGGTCGCAATGAACTGGCTGAATTTGCCCGTGCGTTTAACTTGTTTGTCGACAAAATCCACCAGCTCGTGATTCAAACTGCTGGCGCAGCGGCACAGATGGGCGCAGCAGCAGAAGAACTCGCAGTCAACAGCGCCGAAACTAATCGGCAAATCGTGGCAGAACAATCAGAAACGGATCAGGTTGCGACGGCGATTAATCAAATGACGGCGACGGTTGAAGAAGTAGCGCGTTACACCGCCACTGCCGCGCAAAAAGCCAAACAGACCGCGCAGGCAGCGGAGGCTGGCGATCACATGGCACAGCAAACCATCGTTGCGATTGAAATGCTGGCAGCAGAAATTGCGCAGGCTGGAATCGTCATCGCGCAGTTGTCGGATGACAGCCGCGAAATCGGTGCGGTGTTGGATGTGATTCGCGCCATCGCCGAGCAAACCAATTTGCTGGCGCTCAATGCAGCGATTGAAGCAGCGCGAGCTGGTGAACAGGGACGCGGTTTTGCAGTCGTTGCCGCAGAAGTGCGAATGCTTGCGAGCGCACCCAATCATCCATTGCGGATATTCAAGCCAAAATTGAGCGGGTGCAAAGCGGCGCAGTAGGTGCAGTGGCACCATTGCGCGTAGTCAAATGCAGGTTGGTTGTGGCGTGAATCAAGCGCGTCAAGCGGGAACTTCTTTCAAAACCATTAGCGATTCAATCATTGAAATTAACGACTTAAATACGCAAATTGCCAGTGCCGCTGAAGAACAAACGGCAGTCGCTGAAGAAATCAATCGCAATATCCATGTTATTTCTGGCACGGTCGATCAAACTGCTCACGGCTCAAAGCACATTGCTCAAGCCAGCGATGCGTTGACACGGCTGGCAGTTGAATTGCAAATCAGTATTGGACAATTTCGGATTTAAACGGTCGCTCGCAATTGCGCGTAAATCGCCAGATAACGCTGGGCAGGTCGTCGCCACGATAAATCACTACGCATTCCATTCACGCGCAATTGCCAAAAGTATTCCGGGTAGCCATGCCATAAACCCAGCGCCCGGCGCAGCGCACTTTCTAATCCGGCAGTAGTTAATTCATCAAAGACATAACCATTGCGCAGTTCAAACGGTTGATCCGAATAGTTCGCATCAAATACCGTATCCGCTAATCCACCTGCTCGCCGTACCACTGGAACCACGCCGTATTTCATGGCGATCATTTGGGTTAAACCGCAGGGTTCATAACGGCTGGGAATTAACATTAAATCCGCGCCAGCATAAATAAGATGCGCCAGCGTTTCGTCATAACCCAATTCGAGATGACAGTCGGATTCGCCGCAGTGTCCTGTTTTAATTGTGCAAATGCGCCGCAATTGCCGGATCAAGTGCCGTGCCCAAAAGCACAATTTGACCGCCGTGTGCCAGCGTGTCGTGAATTCCATGTGCAATTAAATCGACACCTTTTTGATAATCCAAACGGGTCACAATGGCCATGATGGGTTTGTCCACTGTTTGCAATCCCAGCCGACTGCGCAGTGCTTGTCGATTGAGTGCCTTGCGCGGCAGCGTTTCCACGCCGAAATTGGTCGGAATGAGCGGATCAAGTTCAGGATTCCAAATCTCTTCATCAATGCCGTTGAGCACGCCGCCGAATTTGTGCGCGTAGGTATTGAGCAATGGCTGCAAACCCATTCCCTGCTCGGTGTGCTGAATTTCCCACGCATAACGCGGCGATACCGTATTCACAAAATTGGAATAGACGATGCCGCCTTGCAGCAGATTTGCCAATCGTCCGTCTTGCGAATCGCGCAGCCGATCTGCGGTCATCACGCGCTGCGGATCAAGTCCGACTTGCCGCAAAATGGTTTCGCTGACGCGCCTTGATAACCGAGATTGTGTAGCGTGTAGCAAACGCGAGTGCGATTCATACCAAGTGCTTGATAAACTTCATATAACAGCACTGGAATCAAGCCGGTTTGCCAGTCGTTGCAGTGCAAAATGTCCGGCTGTCGCCCAGATTGCAGCATGAATTCCAGCACTGCTCGCGCAAAAAAGGCGAACCGCTCGGCGTCATCTTGTTCGCCATAAATGCGGCGGCGCTGAAACAAGCCGTGCACTGATTGCGGGTCAATGAACAGGCAATTCACCTCGGTTAATTTGCCGCCAAACACGCGGCAAGTAATCCATTCGTTGTGAAAAGGTACGCGCAATTGCTCATAAACTACTTGCAAATCAGCAAGCGGCGCTATGTCCAGCACGTCGTAATACGGCAGCACATTTCTACGGTTTCGCCGCAGCGCACCAATTCTCGCGCCAGCCCCAGCACAAAATCGCCGAGGCCGCCAGCTTTGGCGATGGGAGCGCATTCGGCGCTAATCAGGGCGATGTACATGGTGTGAAATCCGCAATATGGCAATGAAAATGCGTGGTTAATCAGGAACGAGCGCAGGTTAATTCTGGTGGTGGATGCTGGCGCAGCATTTCCGCCAGTAATGCTGCGTCATCCACGCGCAGCAGCAGTTGAAAACGTCCGCCGGGTCCGATGCGATACCGCTGCCCGAACAGATCAATATCCGAATTGGGCGCACCCCAGCCGTGAATGCGCAATTCGGCTTCAATCATCACGCCTGCGCTCGGTGACACAGCGCGACCGTAGCGCAATGTCGGAATAAGCGATGGCTGGCGCAGTGCTGGCGCTCGGTTCGATGAATTGCTGGCGCAGTGGATAAATACAGTTGTGAATCAACGGCGCTGCTGCTGTCGTCAGCAACCGCCAGCGGTGCGGCAATGATGGGCAACGGAAACGTTGGCGCGAGTGGCATCTGCGGCGCATCTAAACGCGGATCATTGGGCAGCGCAGTTGCCGTCGCAGTGATGAGACAGGAATGGCTGAAATTGCGGCAGCGGTCGCAGCATTGACCATGGCAACGGCGCACTTGGCGATGCTGCGCTTCCAAATGTGGCAACGGCATTTCCTGCGCGAGCGGTGGCGCAGTGCCCGCGCCGAGCAGTAGCCGATTGGAACGGGCGAGTAACAGCCAGCCACCAGTGGCGTTGGTTAAACCGAGTTCTGCTTCAAACTGCGCGGTTTCGTTTCCCACCACAAAACTGCGATCACCGCTGCCTTGATGACTGGTCAGATGCACTGGCGCTTCGGCGGCAGCATCAGCGCCTCCATCAGCACGAACACGGCGCAGACGTAATACCGCTGCTGGCGCAGGGCTCGTCACCGCAAAGGCTTGACTTAAACCAATATAATCATCTGCTTCCACATGCCAATGCACCAATGCTTCGCCAGACGCGCCAGCTTCCAACACCAGTGCGGTGTCGTGAATCACCAGTGGAAATACGGAAATGAGTGGTTGTGATGGCGGCGCAAGATCGGGCGCAGTCAAGTCAGCGTTGAGCACTGGCAAAGCGAGCGCGTCTGATGACGCAGTAGCAGGACAGTCACACATCAAGACATCGGCGCAGTCTGAAATGCGATCCACTTGGCTGGTGATGGCAAAGTTCCTCGGTAAACAAATGCGGCAGCAGGTCGGTTTTAGTGGGCAGTTTTCAGTTGTCAGTAACAACGCTGTTTTTACCGACAATCGTCAACTGATAACTAATGACTTTTTTCAACTGCCTCGCTCCTCAAAGAATAATTTCTCAGCTTCCCATGAATTCATTTCAAGCAATAGACGTAACTTGAAAGCTGAATAGACTCAATCGCTTCTAGCGCAATACTAGAAGCGATTAAAATCCGTCGTTATAACGTTGGTTTAATTCCGGTGCGCAATTGCTGCGGATCAATTTTACCCGAATAGCGATAAGGCAGAGTGATTAAGCCGTCA
>NZ_PPGH01000035.1:0-145000 GCF_002958735.1 Chromatium okenii
TCTGGAGATGCTGCGTAACGGCGCATTTTTAGAAGGTTTTTTTGATAAAGGGCGCATGACGCCATTGATGCAGCAAAATGCCAGTACGGGTTATTTTACAACCGCACACGCCATTGCTAGGCGCAGCCCGATTTGTTGCTGCGCAATAGGCGGAATCCGCCGTTTTATGCGGCAAAAATTAAATTAAAAAAGATGAGGAGATACAATTTAACATGCTGAAAAACTTAAAAATTGGGGCGAGAGTGCTCATTGGCTCAACCCTATTGCTGGTGCTCACCATTGGCATCAATTTGCCGCTCGTGTTATCGCAATTAACCACGCTGACTGACCATGCCGAACGTCGTCATCTTGACGATTTATATTTTTCTCTGAGCAATGCCATCATCGAACAGGGTGAACGCGCTCAAGCATTGAGTGCTGCGGTAGCGCAAATTCCAAAGTGCAACAAGCCTTTGCAGAAGGCGACCGCGCTCGCCTCGCCGAATTGACCCTGCCGATGTTCAAACACATGCGCGATCAAAATGGGGTGCGGCAATTCCAATTTCTCACTGCGCCAGCAACTTCCTTTTTGCGGGTGCACCTGCCGGAAAAATTTGGTGATGATCTGTCCGCGATTCGCCAAACCATCGTTGAAGCCAATCGCACTCACAAACCGGTGAGCGGTTTAGAAAATGGCGTTGCTGGGCTAGGTGTGCGCGGCGTGGAACGGTGAATTATCAAGGGCATCCGGTTGGCGTTGTGGAATTTGGCTTGTCGTTCGATCAAACCTTTTTCGAGCGGTTTAAACAGAATTTTAATGCCGATGTAGCACTGCAAGTGATTGATAAAAATGGCTTAAACCTTTTGCCGGAACGATTGACGGCGGTAGCGCGTTTACTGCGGAACAGTTGCAAAGCGGCATCACCGGCGAATGCTGCTGCGCCAGCTTGATTATCAGGGGCATCCGGCAGGTGCTTACGGGCGCGTCATCAATGATTTCTCTGGCAAACCGGTCGGCATTTTGGAACTGCTCATTGATCGCAGTGCGGCAGTAGCAGCGCACCAGCACACGCTGCTGTATATCCTCGGCACGGGCGGCTGCTGCTGATTGGATTGGCGCTGGCTGGGTTAATTGCTCGCACCATTACTGCGCCGATTCGTCTCACTGTGGCCAATTTGCAAGCGATTGCGCACGGCGATGGCGATTTAACGCGGCGCTTGGATGTTGATGGTCGCAATGAACTGGCTGAATTTGCCCGTGCGTTTAACTTGTTTGTCGACAAAATCCACCAGCTCGTGATTCAAACTGCTGGCGCAGCGGCACAGATGGCGCAGCAGCAGAAGAACTCGCAGTCAACAGCGCCGAAACTAATCGGCAAATCGTGGCAGAACAATCAGAAACGGATCAGGTTGCGACGGCGATTAATCAAATGACGGCGACGGTTGAAGAAGTAGCGCGTTACACCGCCACTGCCGCGCAAAAAGCCAAACAGACCGCGCAGGCAGCGGAGGCTGGCGATCACATGGCACAGCAAACCATCGTTGCGATTGAAATGCTGGCAGCAGAAATTGCGCAGGCTGGAATCGTCATCGCGCAGTTGTCGGATGACAGCCGCGAAATCGGTGCGGTGTTGGATGTCATTCGCGCCATCGCCGAGCAAACCAATTTGCTGGCGCTCAATGCAGCGATTGAAGCAGCGCGAGCTGGTGAACAGGGACGCGGTTTTGCAGTCGTTGCCGCAGAAGTGCGAATGCTTGCGAGCCGTACCCAATCATCCATTGCGGATATTCAAGCCAAAATTGAGCGGGTGCAAAGCGGCGCAGTAGGTGCAGTGGCACGATTGCGCGTAGTCAAATGCAGGTTGGTTGTGGCGTGAATCAAGCGCGTCAAGCGGGAACTTCTTTCAAAACCATTAGCGATTCAATCATTGAAATTAACGACTTAAATACGCAAATTGCCAGTGCCGCTGAAGAACAAACGGCAGTCGCTGAAGAAATCAATCGCAATATCCATTGATTTCTGGCACGGTCGATCAAACTGCTCACGGCTCAAAGCACATTGCTCAAGCCAGCGATGCGTTGACACGGCTGGCAGTTGAATTGCAAATCAGTATTGGACAATTTCGGATTTAAACGGTCGCTCGCAATTGCGCGTAAATCGCCAGATAACGCTGGGCAGGTCGTCGCCACGATAAATCACTACGCATTCCATTCACGCGCAATTGCCAAAAGTATTCCGGGTAGCCATGCCATAAACCCAGCGCCCGGCGCAGCGCACTTTCTAATCCGGCAGCAGTTAATTCATCAAAGACATAACCATTGCGCAGTTCAAACGGTTGATCCGAATAGTTCGCATCAAATACCGTATCCGCTAATCCACCTGCTCGCCGTACCACTGGAACCACGCCGTATTTCATGGCGATCATTTGGGTTAAACCGCAGGGTTCATAACGGCTGGGAATTAACATTAAATCCGCGCCAGCATAAATAAGATGCGCCAGCGTTTCGTCATAACCCAATTCGAGATGACAGTCTGGATTCGCCGCAGTGTCCTGTTTTAATTGTGCAAACTGCGCCGCAATTGCCGGATCAAGTGCCGTGCCCAAAAGCACAATTTGACCGCCGTGTGCCAGCGTGTCGTGAATTCCATGTGCAATTAAATCGACACCTTTTTGATAATCCAAACGGGTCACAATGGCCATGATGGGTTTGTCCACTGTTTGCAATCCCAGCCGACTGCGCAGTGCTTGTCGATTGAGTGCCTTGCGCGGCAGCGTTTCCACGCCGAAATTGGTCGGAATGAGCGGATCAAGTTCAGGATTCCAAATCTCTTCATCAATGCCGTTGAGCACGCCGCCGAATTTGTGCGCGTAGGTATTGAGCAATGGCTGCAAACCCATTCCCTGCTCGGTGTGCTGAATTTCCCACGCATAACGCGGCGATACCGTATTCACAAAATTGGAATAGACGATGCCGCCTTGCAGCAGATTTGCCAATCGTCCGTCTTGCGAATCGCGCAGCCGATCTGCGGTCATCACGCGCTGCGGATCAAGTCCGACTTGCCGCAAAATGGTTTCGCTGACGCGCCCTTGATAACCGAGATTGTGTAGCGTGTAGCAAACGCGAGTGCGATTCATACCAAGTGCTTGATAAACTTCATATAACAGCACTGGAATCAAGCCGGTTTGCCAGTCGTTGCAGTGCAAAATGTCCGGCTGTCGCCCAGATTGCAGCATGAATTCCAGCACTGCTCGCGCAAAAAAGGCGAACCGCTCGGCGTCATCTTGTTCGCCATAAATGCGGCGGCGCTGAAACAAGCCGTGCACTGATTGCGGGTCAATGAACAGGCAATTCACCTCGGTTAATTTGCCGCCAAACACACGGCAAGTAATCCATTCGTTGTGAAAAGGTACGCGCAATTGCTCATAAACTACTTGCAAATCAGCAAGCGGCGCTATGTCCAGCACGTCGTAATACGGCAGCACAATTTCTACGGTTTCGCCGCAGCGCACCAATTCTCGCGCCAGCCCCAGCACAAAATCGCCGAGGCCGCCAGCTTTGGCGATGGGAGCGCATTCGGCGCTAATCAGGGCGATGTACATGGTGTGAAATCCGCAATATGGCAATGAAAATGCGTGGTTAATCAGGAACGAGCGCAGGTTAATTCTGGTGGTGGATGCTGGCGCAGCATTTCCGCCAGTAATGCTGCGTCATCCACGCGCAGCAGCAGTTGAAAACGTCCGCCGGGTCCGATGCGATACCGCTGCCCGAACAGATCAATATCCGAATTGGGCGCACCCCAGCCGTGAATGCGCAATTCGGCTTCAATCATCACGCCTGCGCTCGGTGACACAGCGCGACCGTAGCGCAAAGTCGGAATAAGCGATGGTGCTGGCGCAGTGCTGGCGCTTGGTTCGGGATATGAATTGCTGGCGCAGTGGATAAATGCAGTTGTGAATCAACGGCGCTGCTGCTGTCGTCAGCAACCGCCAGCGGTGCGGCAATGATGGGCAACGGAAACGTTGGCGCGAGTGGCATCTGCGGCGCATCTAAACGCGGATCACCGGGCAGCGCAGTTGCCGTCGCAGTGATGAGGACAGGAATGGCTGAAATTGCGGCAGCGGTGCAGCATTGACCATGGCAACGGTGCACTTGGCGATGCTGCGCTTCCAAATGTGGCAACGGCATTTCCTGCGCGAGCGGTGGCGCAGTGCCCGCGCCGAGCAGTAGCCGATTGGAACGGGCGAGTAACAGCCAGCCACCAGTGGCGTTGGTTAAACCGAGTTCTGCTTCAAACTGCGCGTTTCGTTTCCCACCACAAAACTGCGATCACCGCTGCCTTGATGACTGGTCAGATGCACTGGCGCTTCGGCGGCAGCATCAGCGCCTCCATCAGCACGAACACGGCGCAGACGTAATACCGCTGCTGGCGCAGGGCTCGTCACCGCAAAGGCTTGACTTAAACCAATATAATCATCTGCTTCCACATGCCAATGCACCAATGCTTCGCCAGACGCGCCAGCTTCCAACACCAGTGCGGTGTCGTGAATCACCAGTGGAAATACGGAAATGAGTGGTTGTGATGGCGGCGCAAGATCGGGCGCAGTCAAGTCAGCGTTGAGCACTGGCAAAGCGAGCGCGTCTGATGACGCAGTAGCAGGACAGTCACACATCAAGACATCGGCGCAGTCTGAAATGCGATCCACTTGGCTGGTGATGGCAAAGTTCCTCGGTAAACAAATGCGGCAGCAGGTCGGTTTTAGTGGGCAGTTTTCAGTTGTCAGTAACAACGCTGTTTTTACCGACAATCGTCAACTGATAACTAATGACTTTTTTCAACTGCCTCGCTCCTCAAAGAATAATTTCTCAGCTTCCCATGAATTCATTTCAAGCAATAGACGTAACTTGAAAGCTGAATAGACTCAATCGCTTCTAGCGCAATACTAGAAGCGATTAAAATCCGTCGTTATAACGTTGGTTTAATTCCGGTGCGCAATTGCTGCGGATCAATTTTACCCGAATAGCGATAAGGCAGAGTGATTAAGCCGTCAGCAATGGTTACAGTGCCCGCAATGTTCCAATCAAGTGGACGGTTTTTCAGTGCCAATACCGGCAATTGCTGAATGAGCGTTAATAAACTGCCATTCACTTCCACGTCCACCGTTGCCGAGCCAAATGCCGGAATTTGTTGCGCCAGCGCCCCGCCACCTTCGGCTACATCCTGTCCTTCCAAACCGATGCGATAAGTCATCGCTTTGATCGGCAGGGTGCGGTCGTTGGGATTTTTGACGGCGAGCGTTGCGACCAATACCTGCCGCGTCAGTCCCAACGCTTTCGGTTGCAATTGCAGCAGCGCCACTTCCGGCGCAGTCCACGGGCGGGTGAGATTGGTCAAACCAGCGCAGCCCGCAAGCTGGCTCATCACCACTATCAACCCGACTAATCGCCATGCCGAAACCAGCGGGAGTGTGTTCATCAACCGACCATCCGCGCAATGCGTTCTAACGCTTGATCTAAATTGCTTTGACTGGTGGCGATGGAAATACGGATGTGACCGGATAAACCAAATTCAGTGCCGGGAACCAGCGCCACGCCCGCGTTTTCAATCAAATGCTCGGCTAATTCCACATCGTTATTGATGCCGGGCAATTGTTCGATCATGCCGTGAACGCTGGGAAACACATAAAACGTGCCGTCGGTGGGCAGGCAGTTGATGCCGGGAATTTGGTTGAGTCGCTCAACGACGACATCGTGACGCGCTTTGAATGCGGCAAGCATGACGCCGATGCAGTCTTGTGGACCTTGCAGCGCAGCGAGTGCGGCAACCTGAGAAATGGACGTGGGATTTGAGGTGCTCTGCGACTGGATTTTAGTCATCGCTTTGATGATGTCGGTCGGTCCCGCAGCGTAACCAATGCGCCAGCCGGTCATCGAATACGCTTTGGACACGCCGTTGAGTACCAAGGTGCGCGGCGTGAGATCAGGACACACATGCAGAATGTTGACAAATGGTTCCGTGCTCCAGCGAATGTGTTCGTACATGTCATCAGTGGCGATGATCACATTCGGATGTTCGCGCAGCACTGCGCCGAGCGCGGCGAGTTCGTCGCGGGTGTACGCCATGCCAGTCGGATTCGATGGGCTGTTGATAACAATCAATCGCGTTTTGGCGGTGATTGCTGCTTCTAATTGGTTCGGTGTGATTTTGAATGCTTGATCTGCGCCAGCGTGAATGAGCACGGGAATGGCGCTCGCCAATAGCACCATATCGGGATACGACACCCAATAAGGCGCAGGAATAATCACTTCATCGCCGGGATTGAGCAGTGCCTGCGCGAGATTGAAGAAACTTTGCTTACCGCCGCAGGAGACCAGAATTTGCTCGGCAGCGTAATCGAAACCATTCTCACGTTTGAATTTATCAATCACCGCTTGTTTGAGTTCGGGCGTGCCATCGACGGCAGTGTATTTGGTAAAACCTGCATTGATCGCAGCGATGGCAGCATCTTTGATGTGTTCTGGCGTATCAAAATCGGGTTCACCGGCTCCCAGTCCAATCACATCTTTTCCGGCAGCGCGAAGAGCTTTGGCGCGAGCGGTGATAGCGAGAGTGGCGGAGGGCTTGACGGCCTGAACGCGGGCAGCGAGTGTCGTGGTCATCGGCGATAATCTCTTGAAATTCCTAAAGGTGATTAGATGCGTGTTGTACGACTGACAATCATAGCGAAACCCTGAAATCTGAGCACGTTGATTGCGCGTTGCTGGCGATTTAAATCCCCCCTGCCCCCCTTTTTCAAAGGGGGGAAAAGAAAAGCCTTTTTCACAGAGTGAAATAATCGCCTGCATTTTCGCTAAAGAGAGAAATAAAAGCCCAGCGAAAAATGAGGAATAAAAGCCCATCAGAAAGCGGGGAAATAAAAGCCCCCCTTTGAAAAAGGGGGTTGGGGGGGATTTAAAGCGGCAAGGATTGTGGATTGATATACGCATCCAATCGCGCTAATAACTCAGGAAAACGCTCCACGAAAAACAGCGGCTGCGTCTCGCGGGGATTATTCGGACTGGTTTCATTGCGCCCGTATTTCAAACCCTCCTCGGTCAAACTCCAGAACCATTTAATCTTGTTGCCGGTGCTCTTGCGGGAAAGATGTTCCAGAATGCCCATTGCTTCTAATGCGGGATTCACAGTCTTGGCAACGTGATGACCGAGCGGACTCTCCATCTCTTTCAATAGCGGCGTAATTGCTCTGACCAGTGGTTCATCGACATAATCCGGTAAAAAAGCAGGTGAAATGTGTTCACTCTCAGCGATCTTCTTCAGCATCCGAATCTTACTCGTATCTGACATGCGCAACATTCGCGCCGCCGCTTCAGCAATATAAATCGCAATAGCCAGTTCTCTGCTAATGAAAGCGTGATCTGATGTTGTATTGCGTGGATTGATTGCCTGCCCCTGCGTCCAATAATCCCAGAGCGCATCATCACATTCATTCTGATAAGCAATGACGGTCTCACGAATGTCTGCCTTTACTTTATTCGAGTGAATGGTCATCAGCCAGCCGGGGAGCTTGCGGAGCGGAAGGCAAAACATCTCCTGTTGTCCACCTGACGTGGGTATCAAGATAATCTTGACACCCCATCGCCCTTTGTTTTCATTAAGTTTTTCATGCTGCCCTTGCCATGAAATTCCCATGCCCTCGACGATGGGTTTCATCGGTGTGTACGGAACGCCGTCGATGTCAACGAGGAAAAGGGTTGTATTGCGGAATGGAACGGGAATGAGAGTATTACTGGTTTCCATAACGGAACCTCTGTAATTGTTTCGACACAATGGTTTATCCAAAATGGCTTGGACTGCCGGGAGGGTCGAAACGGCTACAGAACCGTGTGGCTATTTCTGAGTTCTCAGTTATTTACCACACTCCCGACGTTCAAGAGCTTAAACTGAGAAGGTATAAAAAGTCGCTTATCTGACGAGTGCGAGTTCCGCTGCATGAAGTTTCGACACCTCTTAATAAAGAGCAAACCACGCCAACAAACCAATGTCAACCACTAAATCAAGCGCATTTCCCCCACGTCAGATTCAACGCCAATAACCGCTGCAAAATCTCCGCTTCATTCAATTCCGCTGCGTCATTTTCCCAGCCATAAGCTGCTGCGACCGATTGATCTAATTTGACATGTGCATTCACCAACCACGCCGGTTTTTTATTATACAAATTGGTCAGAGTGCGTTGTTTTAGTTGCGCAGCAAATGCGGGTTTAGCAATGATTCGATCAGGATAACCCGCCACCACTTCCGGCACTCGCTCAATCCATTCTGGCGGATTTAACCAATTCTCACGCAATTGATTGAGTTGAAATGCTGCCTCAGCAATAGCGATTGCATGATCTCGATATTCTGCTGCAACTGTCGGAATGATTGCGCCGCTGGTATCAATAAACGTTAATTTTATGTATATGCTACTTTGTCTCAATCAGAAACAAAAACTCCTTATTAGGAATCTCTGCATCTTTAACCCACTCATTTGTCCATCTCATATTAGCCATGACGTTTTTTTTGTAATCAATTTCCAAAAACTCGATGAGCTTTCCACTTTCAGAAATAACTGCGTTGAGCTCTTCGGCAGTAGCGCGACCACCAGAACTATAAGAAAGCAAAATGTGTTTTGCTTTTGTTTCTTTCAATAATTTTCTAATTGCTTCAACTGCAATTAGACGATCGTTTTTATCTCTTCTAAATTCCTCAAAAATTGAAGAGCCAATAACATCTGAAGTATCTACTCTACGTTTTGCTTTCCCAAATACTTCCGGTTGATCATTCAAACATACACTTGTCCAAACGTGGTAATAGGCTGAATAGCGAACACGTGAAGGAGGCATTTTTTCGTTATTTGAACCATAGGGCGGATCAAAATATGCTAAATCCACTTCGGTATCAGGCAGCAAATCAAATATATTTTTACGATGTACCTGATGTGGTGCAAGTTTGAATGAAATTGCTGGCAATTTTAGACGCAACGTTTTGTGTGATCGCGCTGACCATTCATTTAAATAAGAAGCAAAGTGCCCAAGCGTGTTATCAACCGCATCAAGTGCATGAATAAGACTTGTAACAAGCACTGCTTTCTCAATTGAAGATAGCCCCAAACAATCTATTTCATGCCTTATTGCATCAAGTCGCCGAGTATTTTTTCTTTGCCATGGTTTTTTAAGTCCGTCAGCTCCAATTGATGATTTTGCTTCAGGGTCTCCACCATAATTCTTGGTAAACCAACCATCTTCCGGCGGAAGATTATTGAGATGTTCAATAAGAGGGATATAGTGTAATTGCGGGTATTCATTAAGAAGATAGCAGATTGCAAAAACTTCTGACCACGCAGATATATCATTTGCAACAACGGTATAGCCCCTTTTAGCAAGTGCTTGAGAAACCCTCGTCGTTCCAGCAAAACCATCGAGAACTGTTCTTGGCTTGACTTTGCTAATTAAACTTAATATGTGCGGCAGAAGTTTTAGTTTCGATCCAGCATATTTAATACCCTCTGTTTGTGGCGTATTTAATCTCTGCGTATCCGTATTCTGAAAATCCAAATCATCGGCAAATAGCGAGAGTGTGTTCATATCAATAACGCACCGCTTTTTGCTTCTCAAGTTCAAGGTCTTTTTTTATTTCTTCTAGTGCCGCTGCGTGACCAACTGATGTGGCTATTAAAGCATGTGAAAAGAGCTTTAATAACACTAAATTATGTGCGTAGTTGACCCAGCCATCAGTGATACTATCGAAATATTTCAATCCATTTTTTGTATGCGTCCAAAGACCTCTTTGAAGCGCATTCGCAGTTCCGCTGCCATAGCGCACTTCACAGACATAATCGCCGTTATTGTCATAAAACCGATACACTGGATGCTTCCGACCTTTTCCCTTATTTTCATACACAACTTTCGTGATTTTCTGTTGCGCTCTCTCATGGTCAAATACGAGAATATTGCAGCATTGCTTTTTTTCGTTATAGATTAATGGTAGAACATTTAAACTGCTAAATTCAGCGAACACGGGATCATGCCAAAGTGCTGAGATGGATTGTTCACCTTCGATTAAATTTCCCATTTCTTGGAGTTTGGGAAACATTTGAAAATTTTTATCTGTAGAAAGTTGTAGCGGCCCATCCCCATAAGCCTTGAGACTTAGTGGAAATTCAATTTTTGTTATTTCATTGATGATCTTGATATCTTCTTCATGCTCTTTTGCGCGGTAGAGGTCTTTTCCAACGTGGATAGATTTGAAGTCATACATATACTGGTTAATAAATTCTGCTATGGCAATTTCTGCGAGGTCTCCATGAGTTTTATTACCAATGAGACGCATCGTGAAAATGTTGCTCAGAGTAGTCGTAATCAAATGAGGATTCTTACTAATTAATAATTTGAATCGTATTATAAACTCTTTATATGGCGTCATTTTAAATTCTCTACAGATGTGGATGAGTGATTATAGTGCTTAAACTAGGTGGAGTACAATTTTTGAAGTGTTACGAACCTTCTTAGATGGCACAATACCATTAAATGCGGTATGAATAATAATTCGTTCCATATCGGAAACAATTAACAACGGCGGATTTTCTAATGCTGGAGCGTAGCGATGCAGTTGGACAAAGGCTTCATTCAAGTTTTTGCGTTTGCCTTTGTATTCCCAACCAAAGCAATTGCGTTTCCACACATCCGCCCAGCCATCGCTACCCGTGGTTTTTTTCGCTCCGCGTTCAAAGCAATAACACGCGCCAACGGGATCAATTTCTGCTGGCGTTGGCTCATTTAATAATCGACACAAATCAATAAAATGCTCCTGTGAACCAGAGCGTTCTTTCAGGGTGGAGATTTGCCATTTGGCAATGAATTGTTCTGGCGTCATAGAAATAATGCTCTATTAGCAGATTGTAGGTTAGGTTAATGCAGTCAACCCAACATAACCAACCGCTGAGGCATGAAAAAACTGCCTTGATTGCTCAATGACAGTTCAATTTATTCGTATTGATGTTAGCGCAAGTTGTTGGGTTGCCAACAGCGGCAACCCAACCTACCGTTGTTCAAGAAAAAGTATCGGATTTAAGACCGCCGCACTTCCAATACATCTGGAATCTGCTGCAACCGATTGTTGAGTTGACCGAGCTGCTGCATATTCTTGATTTCAATGATGAAGTGCATCGTCGCGCAGGCAGTGCTCCGATCCGAATGGGTATTCACGCCCACCACGTCCACATCCGCATCCGAAAACACCGACGACACATCGCGCAATAACCCTTTGCGGTCGGCAGCAATCACAAATAAATCAACTGGATACAGCGCCTGCGTCGGCTGCGTTGCCCAGCGTACTTGCAACAATCGCTCGGCCTCGGCGGGCGGTAAGTGACGCAAATTGTGGCAGTTTTTCCGATGAATGGTGACGCCGCGCCCGCGAGTCACAAAGCCGATGATGTCGTCATAAGGAACCGGCTTGCAGCACTGCGCGATCTGCGTCATCAAATCATCAACGCCTTCTACCACCACATCGCCCGCGCCGGTTTTTCGCGCCGCGCCATTGGTTTTAGGTTTCGGCAGACGCGGTTCGAGGTCTTTCGACGGCTCTATTTTCGGTTCAAGCTGCCGCGCAATGTGCCCCGCTGCAACATCGCCGCTGCCAATTGCCGCTAATAATTCGTCACCGCGCCGATAGTTAGACCGCTGCGCCAGCGCATCCAAACGGGCTTTATCCGGCAACCCAGCGCGTCCCAATTCCAGCGCCAGCGCCGCTCGCCCATCCTGAACATGCTGATCGAAATGCTGCTGTTTGAACCACTGCCGCACCCGATTCCGCGCTCGCGCCGTGGTGAGATAACCGTGATGCGGACTGAGCCAATCGCGGCTGGGCGCGGCGTTTTTCTGGGTCAGAATCTCCACTTTATCGCCGCTATTCAGCGACTGATTGAGCGGCACAATCCGGTCATTGACCCGCGCACCTCGGCAGCGATTACCGATCTCAGAATGAATCGCGTAGGCAAAATCAAGCGGCGTCGCGTATTTCGGCAGCTCGATGACTTTGAATTGCGGCGTCAGCACGTAAATGTGCACCGGCTCGAATTCAGCCTTAAACCGATCCAGAATGCCGCTGGCGTTATCGCCTTCGTTCTTTAATTCCAACCAGTTACGCATCCACACCACGCGGCGCTGAAACGCAGCATCGTGACCTTTCGCCTCTTTGTATGCCCAGTGCGCAGCTACACCGAATTCCGCGTGGCGGTGCATGTCATAAGTGCGAATCTGCACCTCCAGCGGCTTGTCTTCAGGGCCAATGACTGCCGTGTGTAGCGATTGATAAAAATTGCCCTTCGGCGTGGCGATGTAATCGTCAAACTCTTTTGGAATGTGTTTCCAGCGCCCGTGCACCAGACCCAGCGCTGCATAACAATCGGCGACGGTCGGAACCAAAATGCGCACGGCGCGTAAATCAAAAATCTCCGCAATATCAACTGCTTTGCGGCGCATCTTTTTCCAAATGCTGTAAATATGTTTCGGACGTCCAGTGATTTCCGCCGTAATGCCAACTTCAGCAAACGCGGTGCGCAGCGTCTCAATCACGGCAGCGATGTAGTGCTCGCGCTCAGTGCGGCGCTCCACCAGTAAACTGGCAATGCGTTTGTATTCATCCGGTTGCAGATAACGCAGACTGAGGTCTTCCAATTCCCACTTGATTTGCCAAATGCCGAGCCGATTCGCCAGCGGCGCATACACGCGCTGGGTGTCGCGGGCGATTTTGAACCGCTGCTCCGGTTGTAAATGCTTGATTGCGCGCATTAAGTGCATCCGCTCGGCGAGCACGATCAACACCACGCGCACATCTTCGGCAATCCCGAGCAGCAGTCGCCGCAGATTTTCCTCGTGCTCTTCCTGATCTTTCGCCGCGATGATCGCGTTCACGTTGGCAAGCTGCCCAATCCGCGCCAGATCGCCGACCATGTGCGCAATTCCTGCACCGAAGCGCGTGGTCAATTGCGCAGTAGTCAGCTCGCTTTGATTCAGGCAACCGTTGAGCAATGCCGCAACCAGCGTTTCGGCGTCCATCTGCAATTGCACCAGAATGTCCGCCGTTGAAAGGATGTGGCGAATGTGAGTTTCGCCGGTCTCGATGCGCTGATTGCCGCGACACTGCGCCAGCGCGGAACAGGCAGCGGTGATTTGCGCCAATTCAGTGGTGGGATAATGCGCCGCCAGCCGCTCGAGCCAGTGCGCAATAGCAGCTTCATCGCTGGTCGTGGGTTCAGGTAAATTGCCGGTGGATTTGACCATTGGTTATTGAACCGTGAAACAAATCAGACATTTCATTATATTCATAATGGTGTAACCATACGTTTTAACAAAGCATTTTTATGTGCCAGCACCAAATTGGGGTGATGCGCGTGACACTCAAATTCCTTGACGAATTCCGCGATCCGGCGCTGGCGCAGCGGCTGGCAGCAGCGATTCATGCCGAAGTCGATCCCGCTCGCGCTTACCGATTGATGGAGTTTTGCGGCGGTCACACGCACGCCATTTTCCGTTATGGCATCGCGCAATTGCTGCCGCCGAATCTGCGTTTTATTCACGGCCCCGGCTGCCCAGTGTGCGTGTTGCCAATAGCACGACTTGATCACGCGCTGGCGCTGGCGACCGAGCACGATGTCACCTTGTGCAGTTATGGCGATTTGCTGCGCGTTCCAGCCAGTAAACGACGGAGCCTGTTGAAAATTAAAGCAGAAGGTGCGGATATTCGCGTCATCTATTCCACGCAAGATGCGCTGCAAATCGCTCGCGCCAATCCCGACCGCCAAATTGTTTTATTTGCTATTGGCTTTGAAACCACCACGCCACCAACTGCCGTGGCGCTGCATATTGCTCGCGCCGAACAACTGCGCAATTTCTCAGTATTTTGCAATCACGTTCTGACGCCGGCGGCGCTGCGCTGCATTCTTGGCGATGTTGCGCCCAATCGCGTGCAACTGGACGGTATTCTCGGCCCGTCGCACGTCAGCGCGGTGATTGGAACGCATCCCTATGATTTTGTTGCACAAGAATATCAGTTGCCGGTGGTGGTGACGGGATTTGAGCCGCTGGATGTGTTGCAAGCGGTGTTGATGCTGGTGCGGCAATGCAACGCCGGACGTTGCGCAGTTGAAAATCAATACACCCGCGCCGTGACTGCCGAAGGCAATCGCAAAGCGCAGGCATTGATGGCAGCAGCGTTTGACATCCGCGAAACATTTGCATGGCGCGGGCTGGGTGAATTACCGCGCAGCGGGCTGCAATTGGCAGCGGATTTTGCAGATTTTGATGCAGAACAACGGTTTGCAGTTACGCCCGGCGCAACCAAAGAAATCGCGGGCTGCGAATGTCCGGCGATTTTGCGCGGAATGAAACAACCGCCGGAGTGCAAATTGTTTGGTCGCGTGTGCCGACCAGAAAATCCGCTCGGTGCGTGCATGGTGTCATCGGAAGGAGCCTGCGCCGCGTATTGGCGTTATCGTCGATCAGAATGAGAATTGAATTTCGGAGATGAGTTGATGAATAGCGTATCTTACAATAATTCGCGGAGAATTGAATGAGTCCAACGGTATTCCAAGAAAATGGATTTCGCTTCTTTTTCTTTTCCCGCGAAGAACCGAGAATGCATGTACATGTTAATTGCGGGCATGGCGAAGCTAAGTATTGGATGGAACCAGACATCGAATTAGCAAAAAACTATGGTTTAACTAGCAAAGACCTGTACATTGTCCGACAACTCATAGAGGTACATGCAGATGCAATCCGCAATGCTTGGCAAAAACATTTCGGCAGTTGAGGTCACACATATTTCCCAACATGGGTTTTGGTTGTTGCTAGACAATAAAGAATTGTTTCTTCCTTTCATGGAATTTCCATGGTTCAAACATGCGCCATTATCAGCAGTGTTTAATATCGAACGACCACAGTCGCACCATCTCTACTGGCCTGATTTGGATGTTGATTTGACGATTGAATCTATTGAAAATCCACAACATTTTCCACTGGTTGCCAGCGAATAGCTTAAAAACTGTTTATCTAACTATTGTTGTCTTGTTGTCTGCAAAACCAACGACAGCAACCGCAGCACAGCATGAAAAAAACGTCTCGCTTTAACGACGATTACTGCGAACGAGATTTCAGCGGATCATCATCGCGTAGCGCCTCAAAAGCATCTTGATTCGGTGGAGATTGCAGTGGGTTTTGATTGCGCTTCTGTTCATCGACTTGGCGTTGATTATTATTACGCTGTTCATTAGAACGATCCCGATTTAACTCCGGCTGCGAATACGTTTGTGGTGGATTATTATTGCGATTTTGGTTCTGTCCATCAATTTGGCGTGGGCGATCATTGTGTTGCCGATTCGGGCGATCTTGATTCGGCGGAGAATAAGACTGCAACGGTGATTGATTGCGATTCTGCCCATCAAATCGGTGTTGGTTATTATTACGCCATTCATTAGAACGATCCCGATTCAAATCCGGCTGCGAATACGTTTGTGATGGATTGTTATTGCGATTTTGGTTCTGTCCATCAACTTGGCGTGGGCGATCATCGCGCTGCCGATTCGGGCGATCTTGATTCGGCGGAGAATAAGATTGTAGCGGATTTTGATTGCGATTCTGCCCATCAAATCGGCGTTGGTTATCATCGCGTGGTTTATCAAAACGTCCCCGATACCAATCTTGCCGCGAAGGAGATGATGGTGGATTTTGATTGCGCTTGTTTCCATCAAATTGGCGTGGTCGATCATCACGTCGCCAATCGTTATCACGCTTATTTCGATCATTAAAAAAATGATTATTATTGCGGCGATACCAATTGCGATAATCCGATTTATGATGACGCCAATGTTCGATATAACGAGCGCGAGCGTGATGCGGAACCCAATGTCTTACTCCACCGTATAAATAATATGGAATCCCACTATCAGCAAAATAAACCGTGTAGCCATTATAAAACAATGGACGATAATCCACTGCAACTGGTTGCGAATAAGTAACTGGAAATGCTGGTTCAGTAATGGTCATTAAACAGCCGGGTGTCGTTAACATCACAACTGCTAAAATACTGAGTATTGGTAGCGATTTAGTAATTTTTGTGTTCATCTTAAAATCCGCCGCGTTGAATAAACTCACGATACCAATGGGCGCTACGCTTGAATGTGCGTTTTCCATGATGCGAATCAATATGAATCATTCCGAAACGTTGCGCATAACCTTCCGCCCATTCAAAATTATCGAATAGCGACCACACGAAATAACCGCGTAAATCGACACCCTGCGCCAGCGCCATTTGCGCAGCGCGTAAATGCGTTTCTAAATAATTCACTCGCGCTGCATCGTTAATCACGCCAGCTTGTAAATCCGCATCAATAAATGCCGCGCCGTTTTCGGTGATATACAGCGGCACTTCGCCATAACGTTCGCGCAATCCCAGCAGCGTTTCCGTCAATCCCGCCGGATAAATTTCCCAGCCCATCGTCGTACACGGCGCATTCTGCGGTTTGATCCGGCGAGCGCCGAGCGTTTGCTCCGTTGCATCCGCTCGCACCAAACCGCGAGAGTAATAATTGACGCCGATGAAATCGGGAATGCCGTGAATTCGCGCCAGCTCATTGGCGGGAAAATTCGGCCAGTCCGCGCCGAAAATCTCCTGCAATTCCGGTGGATAGCTGCCAAGCAGCAGCGGGTCTAAAAACCAGCGGTTGATAAACGCATCACGGCGGCGGGCAGCAGTTTGATCGGCAGCGGACGCGCTGGCGGGAAATTGCGGTTCCAAATTGACCGCCAGCCCGATCTGATGGCGACCGAGTGCGCGATACACCGTCACTGCGGCGGCATGTGCCAGCAACAGATGATGTGCAACTCGCGGCGTGGCAGCGCGATTTTGCAACCCCGGCGCGTGTATTCCTTCCAAATGTCCGGGCACGGTCACGACCCACGGCTCGTTCAGCGTGATCCACAGCGGCACGCGATCATCGACGGCGCGAATCAGCACCTCGGCATAATCCGCAAACCACGCCGGACTGTCGGGATGTTGCCAGCCACCGCGCTCCTGCAACGCTTGCGGCAAATCCCAGTGATACAGCGTCAACATCGGCGTGATGCCGCGTTCGCACAGCGCGTCAATCAAACGCCGATAAAAATCCAAACCGGCTTGATTCACCGCGCCGCTGCCGTTTGGCAACACGCGCCCCCACGCCACGCTGAACCGATACGCGGTCAAACCCAGTTCCGCCATCAGCGCCACATCTTCTGCCCAGCGTCGGTAATGTCCGCAGGCAATGTCGCCGGTGTCGCCATTGGCGATGCGCCCTGGCTGATGCGCAAATTGATGCCAAATGCTCGCGCCCGCGCCAGCGGCGAGCGGATCGCCTTCGATTTGATAGGCGGAAGTTGCTGCGCCCCAGAGAAAATTAACGGGAAACATCAGTGGAATCCTTTTTGAATACAACAACATCTTCGCTGCGGCGGCTGGGTGTGGGCACGATGGACGGACGTTGGGCAATGCGCCGATCACCGGGCGGGCGCAATTGCCAACTGCCGTCGTCGGCGATGGTCAGCAAGCGGTCGTAAAAACGCGGGTCGTCCGCCACATCGCCGAGCGTGAGATAGGTAATGTCGTGATGACGCAGCAGGTTGAGCAATTCACCGACTGCGCATTCGCTGAGGCTGCGGCTAGGATGATCTAAAAACACGAATTGCGGCGCAGCCAGCAGCACTCGCGCAAATGCCAAACGCTGCTGCTCGCCGAGCGAGAGAAGATCGCTCCAGTTTTGTTCCACGTCGAGACCGCCAGCCTTCACCAGCGCGTGTTCCAAATTCAAACTGGCAAGGCTGTCGCAAATACGCCAATCGGGAACGCCGCGCTCCTGTCCGGTGCGCAACAGCACTTCGCGCAACGTGCCCGGCGGTAAATAGGGGCGCTCCGGCAGGAAAAAGATTTCATCGTGACCGGGATGCAAAATTCGCCCTTTGCCGTGCGACCACAAATCAGCCGTCGCACGAAACAGCGCCTTTTCTGCCGATTCACTGGTGGAGCGCACCAGCAAACACACGCCAGCCGGAATCGACAAACTGAGGTCTTGCACCAGCGAATGTCCGTCGCGGGGGGAATACAGCGTGAGTTGCTCAAATGCGACACTGCCGCCAGCCGGACTGAATTCCACCGTCGGCGAACTGCTCAGGCGCGGTTCCTTCATCGCATCGCGCAGCGCGTTGAGCCGAGAAACGACGGCGGTATAAGCGGAAATCGATTGGAACTGGGTGATGATGAGCGAGAACGCGCCGAGCAGATGCGCAAATGCAACAGCAGATTGGGTGATGACGCCAAAATCGGCATGTCCGGTGATAAACAGCGGCGCGACGATAAACGCCGGAATGAGTTGAATCAGGTAGTTATAGCCGGTGGTGAAAAATCCGAGATTGCGGTTAATCACGATGATGTGCTGAAAATTGGCAGTCAAATCATCGAGCCGGTCGCGCAGCCGTGCTTTTAAGCGCCCTTCGCGCCGCAGCAGCGCCACTGATTCGGCGTTTTCGCGGACGTGCACCAGCCGCGAGCGGAAATTGGCTTCGCGGTCGAGTTGGTCATAATTGAGCTTAACCAGAGGCTTGCCGAGATAAATCGCCAGCAATGAGCCGAGAATGGCGTAGGTCACGGCGACGAGAAACAGCAGCGGGCTGATGCTCCATAACACGCCGGAAAACGCGACCACCGTGAAGCTGGCGTTGAGAAACATCAGCGTGAATGACAGCGTGGTTGCAGTCAGGGCGCGAATGTCTTCAGAGATGCGTTGATCGGGATTGGATAGAGTTTCGTTGCTGTGCAATCGAAAATAGGTGCGGTCGCTGAGATAGCGGTCAATCGCGTGTTGCGTCAACCACTTGCGCCACAGTAGCGCGAGGCGTTCCTCGGCGTAGCGATACAACACTGCAACCACGGTGGCCACGGCAATCACACCGAGATAAAGCAGCGCATAAAACACAAAACTGTCCATGTTTTGATGTTCTATTGCGGTCATAAAATCGCGGTTGACGTAGCTGTTTAAGACGTTTAAGCCGTTAATTGAAAACATGAAAATAATTAACAGCACAAACAGCATTCGTGCTTTGCCGCCCACCTCGGAGCGGTTGAGATCGGCAAGCATCTGAAAAAAACGGTTCCAGACGGCGCGACTGATGGGAACGCCGAGTGTCTTCAAAAGGGACCAGAAATTAGGCATCGCGGGAATTCTGAGTCGGTGTGAAAAATAGGTTTAACGCAACAGGAACAAATTTGAGTACAGTAATAAATAAAAAACATAGTAATATATCTGCATTAAATAATCAAACTATAGCGCAGAATGAAGTCGCTTTAATGTGGGACTAATCCCTCATGCGAAAAACCTCATTTCAGAACGATTGTTATTGAACAAAAATGATAATCAAAACGTATAAGTATCGGATTTATCGGACTAAACAAAACTTTCGGTTGTGTGCGTGTGTGGAATCATCAGGTTGAAGCATTCAATTATTTCGATAAAAATAACTACTCATTAATAAAAAATTAGCACAAGAATTGAAGCGTGACTATCATGCTATTCAAGCGGATATTGCAGCACTATTGGCACTTGATTTAATCGCAAAAACGCCGGAAGGCGTAGCAGTTCCTTGGGATGCAGTTGAATGGCGCTTAACAACAATCGCTCAGGTAGATTGAACTTAAAATCAATTGATTCAGTATTCAATTATTGAAGATTTGATTGCCGTTGCAAAACGCTTTTTTCATTTAATCGCCGACATCTTTTTGGCGCTGCGCGATGAATACTTTGCCAATGGGTTTTCATCATGAATCATTCAAATGAGCAACCTGAAATCATCCAACACATTGACGTCTATTCAGACACGCAAAAACGCGATAAAGCAACGGTTGTGGGCAAAGCGGGTAGCGCAGCCATTGGCGGAACGCTGGGTTGGCTTGCCGCGCCGACGACGCCAGTGGGCAGCATCGCCATTTGTGCGGGACTCGGTTACAGCGTTTATCGGTTATCGCACAGCGGTGGTAAAAACGACGAGAAACGCTCGGTGCTCGGCAAGGGAATTCTTAATAAAATCCAAGCGTTATTCCAAGCCAAAGCGCAGCCTGTCGCCACGCAGCAACCGGCATCACTCGCCGATCAAACGGCGCAAGTTGAGGCGCTATTTCGGGAGTTGGGACAAGAAGGTGCTATTGCTGCCAATAAAGTTGATTATTTTGTTAATAACCTGCGCTCTGGACAATTACCCATTGATGATGCTATTGCCATTTTGCAGGAATACGGCAAGGAATTGAGCCATTCCACGCTCAATCCAGCGGCTCCCAATGCCAAGATCGCGTTGCAACAAGCTGCATCTGCTCGTGCTTTAACCGTCATGCACAAAGGCGTATTAAATCATCCCGATCAGCCCAACGAGAGTTTTTTAATACAAATGCAGCAACGGTTTGGAATTGACCGCGAACGCGCTGTGGAGTTATACCGCGATGCGCCGCTTGATTCCAATCCCACCGCAACAGCGCGGCAATTAGCCGATCTTTTCACCCAAGAGATCATGCGCGGCGCATTAACGGCATTAGAAGAAACGGCGCAGGATATGCAGCAAGGGCAAGCAGCATTTGTACGGTTTTTAGAAATTCAACAGACGTTACAACAGCAATTTAATACACAGATTGCGGAAATTGATCGTGCTGGTGAAGATGCAATGGCGGCAATTAACCGTATTTAATTCATCATCGCCACATCATTATTGAGAAAAAAGTTTGTTATTTTCAGCATTAAATAAAACTTGTTATATGCTCTAATGATAGTTTGAACACAAATAATTATCACTTGACACTACTGTCTAATTCGTGTTTTTATTTGTCGCAAGAGGCAACAAAACCTCGTCTAAGCGGAAACGCCCCCGACAGTCTGGCGCGTTTTTTTACCCGAACGGTTATGATCAACGGAGCCGATCGGGAGTGTGCGAATAACTAGTTTAAGCTAGAAATAACCACGCGGTGACTTAGAGCCGTTTTGTTCCTCCTGGTCGACCCAAGCCTTTATTTGGGGAATCCCTTTGCAACAAAGCAAATCTAAGAGACTCCATTATGGAAACCTGCAACACTCTATCCGCAGTTCGTGTCAACTCGATCGAAGTTAATCCAATCACCTATCGCGGTCAGCGCGTTTTAACACTCGCTCAGATTGATAAAATTTATGAGCGCCCCATAGGAACAGCCAGCCGCAACTTCCGAGAAAATAAATCTCGCATTTTATTAAGGTGCTGCTGCGTTTTTAATTAAATAAATGCTTAATTAAAATTATTATTTGACATCGCCGCTCAATTCGTGTTTTTATTTGTTGTAAGAGGTGTAAGACCCTCGACTACAGGCGGAAACGCCCCCGACAGACAGGCGGTATTTTTTTGCCCACCGGTTTTCGATTGCGCTGGTTGGGAGTGTGGTGAATATAAAACCGATGCAAATCGAGAATAGCCACACGGTACCTGTAGCCGTCTTACACTCCCGACCGGCGTAGTCTTTACGCCCTTTTGTAAGAAAAAGGCAGGTGAATACGATGGAAACTAACAACACGCTCCCCGTTATTGCCGGAGTAGAAATTCCGGTCGATTCTGAAGGTCGTTACAACCTCAACGCACTGCATCGCGCCAGCGGCGAAGGTCAGAATAAAGCACCCGGGCAATGGCTACGCACCAAACAAGCACAAGAGTTTGTTTCTGCTGTAGAAAAAGAAACTATGCAAATCTGCATAGTTTCCGTAGAAGGACGCAACGGTGGCACATTTGCCCACGAACTTGTCGCTGTTGAATACGCTGGTTGGATCAGCCCATCATTCCGCATTAAAGTCAATCAGACCTTCATTGACTATCGCAACGGCAAATTACAGCCCACCACGATCACCGATCCAATCATTGCTGCGCTGGTGCACGGTTTAATGGAGATTGACGGAATTAAACAGCAGCAGGTGGTGATTGTGCGCAAAACCGAGCAGCTTGAATCCCGCGTGGAACAGGTTGAATTGCAACATCGCAATGGTGTTCCGCAAGGTTATTTATCTCGATCTCAGGCGCATGTATTACACGGCATCGGTTTATCCTCAGAAGTATTTCATCTCGCGTTACATCAACTTGAAGTGCCGACCACGCCGTATATTCATCATGCTGAAGATGGCAATGACGTTGCGACTTTTGCTTATTTGGAGAGCGATATTGCCGATGCAGTGCGAACATTTCTGAATGATGCGATTCAGGTCACGCGCTGCATGTGTGAATCGCCATTATTGAATGGCAGACGCTTTCGCTATTCTAAATAGCCACTCACACACGCAACAGCATTAATAGGAATGGCGTTGATTTTGTGAAGCAACGCCATTTTTATTTGAGCTCGGTTGGGTTATTATTTACACATGTTCATTCATTTTGAGGTTATTACAGATGCACCAACTACTCAAACTCGGTTCCACTGTACACACGGTTTCTGGTCATGCCTGTACGATTAAAGATTTTATTGGCGGCGGCGGACAAGGCGAAGTATATCGCGCTGATTTAGATGGTAAAGAATTGGCGTTGAAATGGTATTTTTCCGAGCAGGCAACGCCCGCGCAGAAGATTAATTTAGAGGCGTTGATTCGCGCCGGTGCGCCCAGTGCGCAATTTCTTTGGCCGATGGATTTGGTGTTAGACAATTATGCTACTGCGTCCGGGTTTGGTTACATCATGCCGCTGCGCGAGCCGCGTTTTAAGGGCATTGTTGATTTAATGAAGCGACGGATTGAGCCTTCATTTTATGCGCTATCGACTGCCAGTTTGCAGTTGGCGCAGGCGTTTTTAGAACTCCACGCCAAAGGGTTATGTTATCGGGATATTTCCTTTGGAAATGTGTTTTTTGATCCCAATAGCGGCGATATTCAAATCTGTGATAATGATAATGTGGCAATTGATGACGGCATGGCGATCAGTGGCGTTTTAGGAACGCCGCGGTTTATTGCGCCAGAAATCGTGCGCGGTGCGGCAGTGCCGAGTACGCAAACGGATTTATTTTCGTTGTCGGTGTTGTTGTTTTATTTGCTGCATATTCATCATCCGCTTGAAGGTCAGCGCGAGGCAGATATTAAATGCTTTGATCTTCCGGCAATGACGCAGCTTTATGGCATCAATCCGTTGTTTATTTTCGATCCTACGAATAAAGCAAATTATCCGGTGCGCGGTATTCACGACAACGCTTTGGAATACTGGCCGATGTATCCGACTTTTTTACGCAATCGGTTTATTCAAGCGTTTACGGGTGGTTTGCACGATCCGCAGGCACGCATTCGGGAAAGTGAATGGCGGGCAACTTTAATGCAGATGCGCGATTCTATTCTGTATTGTGGCAGTTGTGGGGCGGAAAACTTTTATGATGTTGAGGCGTTGCGGAATAATAACGGGCAGCCGTATCCCTGTTGGTCTTGTCAGCGCAATTTAACGCTGCCATTTCGATTGCGTGTAGGGCGTGAGATTGTGATGTTGAATCACGATACCAAACTATTTCCGCATCATATTGATCCGCAACAGCGTTATGATTTATCGCAATCGGTGGCTGAAATGCAGCAGCATCCGCAACAGAAAAATGTTTGGGGATTAAAGAATCTGTCAGACGCAAAATGGGTGGTGACTATGCCAGATGGTGTCGTCCGCGATGTGGAGCCGGGGCGCAGTGTGTCATTGGTGAGCGGAGTAAAAATTCAGTTTGGTCATCAAGAAGGGGAGATTCGGTTTTAATAACGAGGAGAATTAACGAGGAGAATAAAACCATGCACGATGAACCCCGTAAAAAGCTCTGTGAATTGATCTTGAATTATGGACATCCTTTATGCAACGATTCGCAGCGTTGTGAGGCACTCTTAAAAGATTCTTGTGGTCAATATCGCAAAGAGATTTTTGTATTAACCACCGCTTTGAAGAATAAAGTTACGGATGAATTATTGAAAAATTCCGCTGGAATTCCGCCCACTTTATTATCAGCGCGTTTAATTAAACGGCTAGAAGATGATGCGGCGTTAAATTCAGAAGCAGCGCACTGGGCGGTAGAATCGTGGATGTTGGCGTTGGACATTATTACGCAACCTTTACCAAACACAACTTCAGCATCGCAAATTACTACTGCGGCTGTAGAGACAATTTTGTTGGGAAATCGTTATTTATACAACAATGATGCTACAGTAACCGATTTAATAACTGACTTACAATGGATGCGGTTTTCATTAGGGCAAAAATGGGAAAACGGAACTTGTGTTGGCGAAGCTAAAACATATACTTGGGAGGAAGCAAAACAAGCGGCAGAACTAATCAATAAACATGGTGGTTATGCCGGTTATCAAGATTGGCGACTACCAACAATTGATGAATTAAAATCGTTGGTTTATTGTTCCAGTGGTCAACCTAAAACTTGGAACGATACTGGCAAAGAATGTGAGGGCGATTATGCGAATCCAACCATCGATTCAGGAGCTTTTCCGAATACACCAAGTTCGTGGTTTTGGTCCGTTGCTTACGGCACGAACTACGCATGGCACGTGTATTTTTACGATGGCTACGCCCACTACATCAGTCGGTTCAGCAGCTACCCCCACCGCGTCCGGCTCGTCCGCAGCGGACAGTGATTTTGATCCTTTTGATTTTTAGTTTTTTATTCAGGAGTGTTGTATGGCAAAACGTCCCGGTGGTGAATTAGCAACCCGCCCGCTGCATTTCATTTGGATTGCGGATTGTTCTGGCTCAATGTCGATTGATGGCAAAATTCAGGCGCTCAATAATGCAATCCGCGAATCATTGCCGCACATGCGCAGCGTTGCCGATGAAAATCCCAATGCGGAAGTATTAGTACGCGCATTGGCATTTTCTAGCGGTGCGCAATGGCATGTCTCACAACCGACGCCAGTTGATGAATTCAAATGGAATAATTTAGCAGCCGATGGTGTGACTGATTTAGGACGCGCATTAACTATGTTGGCGGAACAATTGCGGATTCCACCAATGACTGATCGCGCTTTACCGCCGGTGCTGGTGCTTATTTCTGACGGTGAACCAACTGATGAGTTTACGCATGGGCTGCAAATGTTAATGGCAGAACCTTGGGGTAAAAAAGCGGTGCGCATTGCGATTGCAATTGGAGAAGATGCCAATCTCGACGTATTGCAAAAGTTCATTGGTCATTCTGAAATCAAACCGCTGCAAGCCAATAACCCCGAGGCGCTGGTGCGGCATATCAAATGGGTTTCGACAGCTGTGCTCAAATCCGCCTCCGCGCCCGCCAGCCAAGTCACCGGTTTGCCCCCTGATCAGAACGTGCCGATTCCCACGCCGCCGAGCGCCGCCTATCCGCAAGCGGCTGATGATGTGTGGTGATGTTGTGAGCGATTTTTGCGCCCCAGAGTGGCAGTTACTCCGCGCCAGCGTGCGGGGCGCTGCGCATCACCGCAGCGGTCAACCCAATCAAGACGCGGCGCGGCGCTTCCAGTTGGCGGGGCAGGCACAAATGCTCGCGCTGGCGGATGGGCACGGCAGCACCAAGAGCTTTCGCAGTCAATGCGGAGCGCGGTTGGCGGTGCTGGCGGCGCAACAGGTGTGCAAGCATCTGGTTGAATTTGAACATCTTTCGCAGTGCAAACACTGGGCGGAAGAGCAATTGCCGGTGGCGGTGGTGCGGCAGTGGCAGGAACGGGTGGAACGGCGGCTGGCGCGGCAACCGTTCACCGCTGCGGAATTGGCACCGCTCAATGATGCAGCGCGGCGGCAATTAGAAAACCAGCCATTGATTGCTTATGGTTCGACCTTATTGGCGGTGATTGTTGCGCCCAAATTTATTCTATATCTGCAATTGGGCGATGGGGATTTGCTCACGATGACAACAGAAGGAAACATCGTGCGCCCATTTGCTAAAGATGCGCGATTGATTGCGAATGAAACGACGTCGTTGTGCTCAGAAAAAGCGTGGAATGAAATGCAAATTTGCTTTCAACCCTTAGCTGGCGCTCCGCCGACATTGATTTTAATGGCGACCGATGGTTATGCGAACTCTTACCGCGACGAGGAGAGTTTTCAACAAGTGGCGCGAGAGTATTGGGAATTGTTGCGCGGCACAGATCAAGCAGCCGTGAAACCTTATTTGCGCGACTGGTTAAATGACATCTCACAGCATGGCAGCGGCGATGATATTAGTTTGGGGCTAATCTGGCGCGATGAAACGATGCAGTTTTTAATTGATATGCGTTCAGAATCGGGTTGTTAAAAATGCTGCTTCAATTCCTTAATTGAATTGCAGTAGGATTATCGCTTGACGCTGCTGCTCTATCTATGTTTTTATTTGTTGTAAGAGGCGTCGAACCCTCGTAAAGCGGATTCCGCACCCGTCAGACATGCGGTGTTTTTGCCCAACGGTTTCAAGATTTTTTAATCGCTGGGAGTGTGGTAAATATCTGAATAATCAGTAATAACCACGCGGTTCTTTACGCCGTTTCGACCCTCCCGACCGTCCAAGTCTTATTTGGATAAATCAATTGTGTCGAAGCAAATGTAAAGAGACCATCATGGAAACCAACAACACTCTCACCCTCACGCCAATCAACGGCGAACTCCGTATTCGTGACATTGATCTAGCCGAACGGCTTGGGTTCGCTGATCCGCGCATGATCCGTAAGCTCATTAAGAGCAACAAAGAAAAACTCAGTGAATTCAGTGTTCTTAAAGTCGCTACGAAAAACTTCGGCGACCAAGGTGGACGCCCTGCGACAGAATACTACTTGGATCAGAATCAGGCGATTTTCATCTGCATGAAATCAGAGACCGACAATGCAAAATCGGTCCAGATTGAAATTGTGAAGATATTTTCATCACATTTACAGTTGTTAGATGTCCTTCGTGCTTTAGATGAGTTTGAAGTCCCTGACGATTTGCCGAATATGTACGTTTATGCCATTAAGGAAAAGAGTACCGGAAACATCAAGCTAGGTATCAGCAGAGACCCTAAATCTAGGTTAAGACAACTACAAACAGGCAATTCCAGCGAGCTTGAACTAATAGCTTATCGTAAAGCTGAGAATAGATTTCAAGATGAGAAAGACCTTCAGCAATTGGCTACTGATTATCATATTCGTGGGGAATGGTTTTCTCCTTCTGCATTAGAAGTAATGCAATAAAAGGCAATGCTGGAACCGAGTAGATAATTTGACTAAAAGCGATATTGCCGAGGCAGTGCGAACATTTCTGGAGGATGCGATTCAGGTCACGCGCTGCATGTGTGAATCGCCATTATTGAATGGCAGACACTTTCGTTATTTTAAAGCGTAGATAACCCGGTGATCTCTTACTGATGTCGCGCCGCAGTGCGATTTTTATTACGGTGCTGCGGCGAGATAAAACGAGTACTGAATAAACTTTTATTCGTCCAATGCAAGTCCCAATTTATACAACAGATTCTTTTTAATTCCCGTGATTTGCACTGTTGCATCGACTGCCTGACGCAGCGGTAAATGCGCCAGCAAAATTTCAATACTCGCGCTGCTTCAATCATCTTGGCATCGTTCGCCGGCGCCCGACCTTCCATCACCATCACCAATTCGCCGCGCTGTTGATCGGGATCGCTCGCCACTCGCGCCCTCAGTTCCTCCGCCGATCCACTCAAAAACGTCTCAAACCGTTTCGTCATTTCCCGCGCCAGCACCACGCGCCGTTCGCCCAACACCGCACCAATATCTGCCAGCGTTTCCAGCACCCGTTTGGCGCTTTCATAAATAATCAGCGTTCCCGGCTCCTCGGCTACTGCGGCGAGCCACGTCCGCCGCTGCGCACTGGTGCGCGGCGGAAAACCCAAAAATAAAAACCGATCGGTCGGCAACCCAGCCGCTGACAGCGCACAAATTGCCGCACACGCACCCGGCACTGGAACTACCGCCAGCCCGCGTTCTCGCGCTGCGACCACAATGCGATACCCCGGATCACTCAACAACGGCGTTCCGGCATCAGACACCAGCGCCACCGTTTGCCCAGCTTCCAGCGCCGCGACCAAACGTGGCACTGCGCCAGCTTCATTGTGATCGTGATATGCCAACAATCGCGGCGCATTGATTCCGAAATGACTCAATAAATGGAGGGTTTCGCGGGTATCTTCCGCCGCAATCAGATCGACTTTTGCCAGCACCAATCGCGCCCGCTCCGTCATATCCGCCAGATTGCCGATTGGCGTTGCCACTACGTATAGTGTTCCGGGTTCCAGTGTCATTTTTTGCCTTCCGTTACTTACCCAACAGCCGCCACAGCGGAATAAAAATCATGTTAAAACATTATATTACTGCACGGCGTGCTGCCGTCGCTGTCTGGTTGAGCGCACTCTTAACCAGCGTCTTACTCACCGCTTGCAGCACCAATCCCAGCACACAACAGGCGCACTATCTCGCCCCCATTCCCGCAGCCAAACTCGAACGCGCTGCTGCCCTTGAAACACAAGGCAAATCCGCTGACGCAGCGGCGCTATATCTCAATTTAGCCAGCAAAGTGAGTGCGCCAGCGCGAACCCAATTACAACTCAACGCTGCTCGCGCCTATCTCAACGCCGGTCAAACCGCCGCTGCGCAGCAAACTCTCGACGCCATTGCTGCGCCTTCGCAGCTTCCCGCCGTGCAACAGGCACTGCTGCAACTCACGCAAGCAGATTTGGCGTTACTTGACGACCGCCCGCAAGACGCGATTGCGCTGCTTAAACGGCTAACAGTGTCGGCACTGTCGCCGGAACAGCAACGCCAGCGCCTCGGCAGTCTGGCGGCTGCGCAGCGTCTCAGTCATCAGCCGCTCGCAGCCGCGAAAACGTTAAGCGTTCTCAATCAACAACTTGATGATCCAAATGCGCGATTGCTCAATCAGGTATCGCTGATTTCCACGCTCAACCAACTCAGTGATGCCGAGCTGCAAAACATCGTTCACGACGGCGATGTGCGGCTAAAAGGCTGGGCAGAAATCGCCCAACTCGTCCGTGACGCTGGCGACAATCTTGCCGGATTGCCCAGCACCTATCGGCAATGGCGACAAACCCATCCGCGTCATGCGGCGCTGCCCGGGCTGGCGCGAGCTTACGTTGCCACACTTTCCGGCGGTTACGCACCCGGCGCTCAAGTCACCATCATGCTGCCGCGCAGTGGCTATTTTGCGGCGGCAGCTAAAGCCATTCGCGCTGGCATCACCGCTGCGTATCAAGCCGATGATCCGCAGCAGCGCCCAACGCTCACTTTTGTTGATAGCACGCAAGACAATCGTTTGCTCGCCATTCACGCCAAAGCCATTGCGGATGGCGTCGATTACGTCATCGGTCCGCTGCAAAAATCAGCGGTCGATGATTTGGCAGCGCAGCGCATGTTGACCGTGCCGACGCTGGCGCTCAATGAAACGACCCAAATTGATAAACGCGCCGACAATCTGTTTCAGTTTTCGCTGTCGCCCGAAAACGAAGCGGCAGAAATCGCCAATAAAGCCTACGCTCGTGGGCTGCGGCAGGCGCTGCTGTTGTATCCAAATGATGCGTGGGGCGAACGGCTGGCGCAGGCGTTTTTGCAAAAATGGGGCGCATTGGGTGGTGTCATGCGTGGGCAAGCGCGATATGCCACTGCCGAGCCTAACGCTGCGCCGCTCGGCAAATTGCTGGATGACAACGCCGCTGATCTGCTGTTTTTAGTGCGGCGACACCAGAAACAGCGCGTCAACTTTATCCCAGCATTCATCTTGCTGCGCCGCCGACACTGACGGTCATGGCGACTTCGCATGTTTACAGCGGGGATGCTGATCCGCAGCACAACGCCGCATTGGACGGACTCTGTTTTGTGGATATTCCGTGGATGCTGACCGCACATCAGAACGTCACGCATGGGCGAGTGGATGCGCTGGCGCGGCTGTATGCGATGGGCATAGATGCGTATCGACTGCTGCCGCGTTTGACGGGTTTGGCAAACAATCCCGGCGGCTATTATCCCGGACAAACCGGCGGACTGTCGGTTGATCAAGTGGGACGGATTCAGCGCCAGCTCCGCTCAATTGTTTCAGTGATGGCGGCGAGGTCATTCCCGCCCAATGATGCGATATTTCAGTCTTGAGAAAAGTTTAGCGATAATGTTTGGTTCTATTCACAACAGCCGCTGCCGCCTATGAATTTCCTCGACGCCATCGACATTCACAATACCCAGCAATTGGACGCGCTCTCTGGGGAACAACTGGATCAATTGCCATTTGGAAGTATTCGCGTCAATGCCGCTGGCGTCATTCTGTTTTACAGCCGCGCTCAAGCCAAACTGGTGAATCGAGAACCAACGGCAGTGCTCGGACGTAATTTTTTCTCCGAAGTTGCGCCCTGCACGGTAGTTCCAGAATTTTACGGACGCTTCCGCCAAGGAGTGCTCACCGGCAACTTGAATACAACGTTTGAATTCGTCTTTGATTTTGAAATGCACCCAGTGCAAGTGCGTATTCGTATGCGGGCATCGAATCGTGCTGGCGAATTTTGGATTCTCATTGAGCCGTTGCGCCAGCTCGCACCACGCAATGAAAACGTGGCTTATGAATTGATTGCTGGCAAATTCTGCGAATCAATTGCTGCGCTCTCCGCAGTTTCATTCGACTTTTCGCAATGCGATCGTGAGCCCATTGCCACCTGCGGCATGATTCAACCCTTTGGTTGTTTATTGGTACTTGATCCGCAAACCCTGTGCATTGATGCCTGCAGCGCCAATACCGCGATGTATTTGGGACAGGATCCCGGAACGCTGCTCGGTGCGCCAGTGAGCGAAGTTTTGACGGAATGTGATACTGATTTACACGCTTGTCTGAGCGCAACCGGCAGTGACGTTGATTTTTGTCCGTCATTTTTTCAAGCCGCCGCGACTGCCGATGCACAACTGCTGCTCGATGTTCGAGTGCACCGCTGGCGCGGACGCTTGCTGCTAGAAATGGAGCCGCATGGCGACATGGCGATGGATATCCGTCTGCGTGGTTTCGATGTGGAATCGTTCCAGCGCCGCCTGCGTACCAGCACCGATACGGCTGCCGTGTGTCACGAAGCAGTCACTGCGCTGCGTTATCTCACTGAATTTGAACGCGTCGTTGCTTATCGGTTTTGAACCGGAAGATGACGGCATCGTGATTGCGGAAAGTGTGTTGCCGGGCGCTTGGCCGCCAATTATCGGACTGCGCTATCCCGCCACCGATATTCCCCGTCAAGCGCGGGCGCTGTATCGGGAAACGCCGCTGCGTTATGCACCCAGCCGCGATCATCCAGACATACCGCTGTTGAGTCGCACTCTCGCCACTGACAGCATTGACATCGGCATCGCCCATTTACGTGCCCAGTCGCCAATTCATCGCAACTATTTGAAACGCTTCGCTGTGAACGGTTCGATGTCGCTGTCCATCATGGCGGAAGGGCGGTTGTGGGGATTGATTATCTTTCACCATCGCGCTCCGCATCCCGTGACGACCTACACGCGGCGGCGCTTAAACGAATTAGCGGGTTGTTTATCGGCGCGGCTGGCGCTGATCGAAGAACGCGACCGCAATCGTGCGACCGAGCAGGGCATGGCAGAAGTCAACGGCGTCGTCAGTGAAATCGACATCGAGCAGCCGTTTCCAGAGAATTTCATCGGCAAGGGGCAATTGCTGTGCGACCTCGTCGATGCCGACTTGGTGCAGATTTACCATCACAGCCAGCCGCTGTTTTTGGGACAAGACTGCAATTTGCCGGCTGAACATAACCAGAAACTGCTGGATTTTTTGCGCACTCATCCCGGTCCGCTGTGGTGCTCCGATTGTCTGTCCAGCGAGTTCGAGCCAGCGGCTGCCTATCCCGATCGGCTCGCTGGAGTCATGGCGATCTTCATCGACAATCGTCACGAAGATATTCTGCTGTTTGGGCGGCGGCGGATTAAATACACCGTCAACTGGGGCGCTGATCCTTCATCGCTGCCTTTTGCCAGCGACGACAACGAACCACAACCGTTTGGCTGGCCAAAACGCAATTTTCAAGTGTGGCAGGAAGAACGGACGCATCATGCTCGTCCGTGGTCGGCAGTCGCACAAGCCACTGGATTGGCACTGAAAAATCTGATTCAGCAGGTCATCGTCGCCAACGCTGCCATTTTGAGCGGTTGGCGCAATCGCTGGCGCGGCAACGCGATCAACTGCGTGATTCGCGTGAAGAAATGTGTCATCGCGCCATGCACGACAGCCTGACCGGATTGCCGAATCGGGCGCATTTCCGCGATGCACTGAATCACGCCATTGAAATCTGCCAGCGCGAAGGCACTGAATTTGCGGTGGCGCTGCTCGACATCGACCATTTCAAAACGATCAATGACACGCTCGGTCACGACAAAGGCGATGTGCTGTTGTGTGCGTTGGCGAATCGCATTACCGCCATTCTTCCGCAATCCGCGATGGTCGCTCGGTTGGGCGGCGATGAATTCGCGCTGATGCTGCCGCAACAGATGGACGTCGAACCACTCGATCAAGCCGAGCAATTGATCGAAGGCTTGCGGCGGTTGATCGTGATTGACGGCGATAATTTTTCCATTAGCTGCTCGCTCGGGCTGGCGCTGGGTTCCTGCGATTCCGAGCCCGGCGATCTACTGAAACAAGCCGATCTCGCGCTGTATCGCGCCAAAGAAGAAGGGCGCAATTGCGCTCGTCCGTTCGATAAACGTCTGGAATCACAGGCACATCAGCGATTGGAAATTGATCGCATTGTGCTGGGACGTTCGCCGATGGACGCGATTGAAATCGTGCTCCAGCCGCAAATCGCCATCTGCGCCGCACATCCGCATTGTCGTTTTGAAGTGTTATCGCGCTGGCGCACCAGTGATGGCGGTCTCATCATGCCCAACGATTTCATTCCCGCAGTGGAACGCAACGGCTTGATTCGTGCTGTCACTGCGGTTGTATTGCACCAATCTATTCGTCTGCTGCGCGAGCGACTTGAAAATCATGGTTCGGATATTCGGCTGGGCATCAATGTTTCCGCTGCCGATTTGGAAGAACGCAGCTTTGCACGGCGGCTGCTCGAAGACCTTCACGCTGCCGATGTGCCGCCAGATTTAATTGAAATTGAAATCACGGAGTCGATGCTGCTGCGCATGACCGCCAGCGTTAAAGCCTCGTTGAATACCTTGAATCGCGGCGGCATTCAGTTATCGCTGGATGATTTTGGGACGGGGTTTAGTTCGATGGTGTATCTGCGCGAGTTACCGATTTCCAGTTTGAAAATCGACCGTGATTTTATTCGTGGGATTGAAACGTCGCGTGATCGCAATCTCATTGCTGGAATGATTGCGATGGCACATTCCATTGGAAAAGAAGTGATTGCTGAGGGCATTGAAACACCGCAGCAGTTGGAATTGCTTAAAACGCTTGGTTGCGATTGGGGACAGGGTTATCTTTGGTCGCGTCCCATTCCACCCATACCGGCGTTGGCACAGTTTGCTGCGCCTATTCCTCCGCTGACATAAATCACACGACGCACCATTCATCATGCCTGATCGCTACGCCGTTATCGGCAACCCCATTTCTCACAGTAAATCGCCGCAAATTCACGCCGAATTTGCGCTGCAAACCTGTCAATCACTTGAATACAGCCGCTTGCTCGGTGATCTCACCAATTTTAATGGCGATGTGCGCCAGTTTTTTGCCAACGCAGGGCGCGGGCTGAATGTCACGGTTCCATTCAAAGCGCAGGCGTGGGCGCTCGCCGACGAACGCAGTCCACAAGCCGAACTTGCTGGCGCAGTCAATACGTTGACGCAATTGCCCAACGGTAGGTTGCGCGGCGATAACACCGACGGCGTGGGCTTGGTGCGCGATCTCAGTCGTAATCATGGGTTTGAGTTGCGCGGTGCACAGGTGCTGCTGCTCGGCGCGGGCGGCGCGGCGCGAGGCGTGATTCAACCGTTGCTGGAAGCGAGCGTGGCGCAGTTGGTCGTCGCCAACCGCACTGCGGTAAAAGCAGTTGAATTGGCAGCGCAATTTGCACCAATTGGCGCAGTGCGCGGGTGCGGATTAGAAGCGCTCGCTGGTCGCCAGTTCGATCTGATTATTAACGCCACTTCTGCCGGGTTGAGCGATGCAGTGCCCGCAATCCCAGCGGAATGTTTGACTGCCGGCGGGTGGATTTACGACATGCTCTACAGCGACCAATGCACTGCCTTTCAACGCTGGGGACAGACGCACGGCGCAGCGCGAGCACTGGATGGTTTGGGAATGTTGGTGGAACAGGCAGCGGAATCATTTTGGTTGTGGCGCGGAGTGCGCCCGGACACTGCGCCGATCATCACGCAATTGCGCGGCACAGCAGCAGCGGGGTCACGCGGATGAAAGTTGCAGTGCTGGGAATTGGGTTGCTGGGTGCGGAAATCGCGCTGCGGTTGCAACAGCAAGGACATGAAGTGATTGGCGTTAATCGCGGTTGTGAACGCCCGCGTTTTGACGCAGTGCGCCAGCGCGGATTGACCGTAACAGCGGACACCGCAGCGGCAGTGGCGAATGCCGAATTCATTCTGTTGCTGTTGAGCGATGCAGCGGCAATTCAAGAAATGCTGTTTGCTTCTGCAACACCAATCGAACTGCGCAAGCGTTTGGTGGTGCAAATGGGCACGATTGCGCCAGCGGAAAGTCGGGCATTGGCTGCGCAGATTGCCGCACTCGGCGGCGCGTATGTGGAAGCGCCAGTGCTCGGCAGTCTGCCGGAAGCGCGAGCTGGCACATTGATCGTGATGGCGGGCGGCGCGGGCGAATTGTTTGCGCGTTGCCAGCCGCTGTTGACGGCGCTGAGTCCACATCCGCAGCACATCGGCGCAGTCGGTCAGGCTTCCGCGCTGAAATTGGCGATGAATCAATTGATTGCCGGATTAACCGCCACTTTTGCGCTGAGTTTGGGATTGGTGCGGCACGAAGGAATTGCGGTGGAGCAGTTTATGGCGCTGCTGCGTTCCAGTGCGTTGTATGCGCCGACGTTTGATAAAAAACTGGACAACTATTTGACGCACGATTACAGCGGCGCGAACTTTCCGCTCAAGCATTTACACAAGGATGTGCGGCTATTTCAACAGGTTGCAGCGGAGAGCGGTTTGGATTCCAGTGTGCTCGCAGCGATTGCTGCCGGCTGCGTTCGTGCTGAATCCGCCGGATGTGCCGATCAAGATTATTCCGTACTTTATGAAGCACTGACCAACAATGACCACTGAAGAAATTGCTCCACCCCGCATTGCCGTAGATGTCGCAGTGCTGACGGCGCTGCTCGGCGACGATGATCCAGTATTGATACGGGAATTGCTCCAAGTGTTTGCGCGGAGTGCTGCCGCGATTGCGCCGGAATTGACTGCCGCCTGCATCGCGGGCAATGCCAAAGAGGTCGCAACGCTGGCGCATAAACTGAAATCCCCGGCGCGAACACTGGGCGCACTCGCGCTCGGCGACTGTTGCGCAGCGTTGGAAGCAGCGGGCGCTGCACATGCAGTGACTGAGTTTGAAACATTGCTGGCGCAGTTCGCAGTGGAAATGACAGCGGTTGAAACAACACTCGCTGAGTTAATGATGCAATCAACCGCTTGAGTCGCTTTTTGTGTCTGTACATCAATTCAATCTCGCAGCAATTTTAATTGCGACTGATGAAGTTGCCCGCGCTAATTTAGTTAGAAATATCCTGCTGGATGAATTCAAAACGGTGTCTGTGTCAATGGATCCGCAATTAATTGCGCAGGATTTCAAACAAGCGCGTCCGGCAGTGCTGGTGCTGGCGTTTGCGACACTGGAACAATCAGAACAGTATTTTCAAAAGCTCTATCGCACCTGCAAAAGCGCGTTGCAGCATCCACACCGTACGTTAATTTTGTGTGGTCACAACGATATTAAAACGGTTTATACGCTGTGCAAAAAAGGTTATTTCAACGATTACCTGCTGTTTTGGCCACGCCCAGATGATCCATTGCAATTTTGTATGTCGATTTATCACCTGCTGCGCGAATTGGAGGCAATGACTGATTACACGCCATCAGCCGCACGATTTGCGGCACTATCACGCGGATTAGGCGGACAAGAATCGCTGCTTGATGCGCAGTTAGCTAAATTAAATCAATATATTGCGCTGGTAGAGCGCACATTGGAACGCTCCGAGGAGGAATTGATTACCGACGTGGATCACACGCCAAACTCCGAAGCCTTGCGCGAGGGCATTACTGCGGAATTTCGCCGTATCAATAGCGCGTTATTACCATTACGGCGCTGGAGCGATGAGTTAAAGCGGGCGCTGACGCCATTAACGACGGTGATCCGCAACCTAAATGCGCTGGCAAAACAAGTGCAGCCGATGGTGTTAGTCGTTGATGATGATGAATTGCAGTGCAAAGTCATTGAAACGGTACTTAAAGAAGAAAATTACCGGCTGGTTTTTGCGGCGAGTGGTTTGGAAGCCTTATCACTGCTGCGCCAATTACGCCCGGATGTCGTATTGATGGATGTGCGAATGCCGGATATGGACGGAATTACGGCGACGCAGCGATTAAAAGCGTTGCCGCAATTTGCGCAATTGCCGGTGATTATGATTACCGGTCACAGTGAAAAAGCAGTGGTGGTTGATAGTTTGCGTGCTGGCGCGACGGGTTTTTTGGTTAAACCGTTTGGACGTGACACGTTAATCACTAAATTGCGCGAGGCATTGGGAGCGCCGTGATGTCATCGCGGCGCTCGTTTGGTTTAGTCGCGCAGCAGGTGGCGACGATAATGGCGCAGTTCGTTGATTGATTCGCGGATGTCTGCCAGCGCAAGATGTTGATTTTCTTTTTTAAAACTGTCGGCAACTACTGGCGCCCAGCGTTGCGCGAGAATTTTTAGCGTACTCACGTCGAGATTGCGGTAATGACAGTAAGCGTCAAATTTTGGCATCCAATGGGCGAGAAAACGCCGATCCTGACAGATGCTGTTTCCGCACAACGGCGAAGCGCCAGCCGGAACCCATTCCGCTAAAAACTCAAGTGTCGCTGCTTCGGCATCGCTGACGGTGAACGCACTGGCATTGACCCGCGCCAGCAAACCCGATGCGCCGTGATGGGTGCGATTCCATTCATCCATACCATCTAAAATTGCTGCTGGCTGGTGAATTGCGATGACCGGTCCTTCTGCCAAAATAGTTAATTCGCTATCGGTGACGATGGTGGCGATTTCTAAAATAGAATCCTGTGCTGGGTCTAATCCGGTCATTTCCAGATCAAGCCAAATCAAATGATTTGCGTGTTGTGTCATGGGTTTTTCATTCTCGTTTGATGATGTTAATACACAGATGCGCGACGTATTGATTCAATTTTCAAAGTAGGTGTTCACTGACCACTGATAACTTTTTTCAACAGACTAGAAAACGCGCTACAACACAACCATATTCATTGCCCTTATCAATCACACGAACCATTAATCATGCCAAAACCAACTGAACTCAATCTGCATCGTCAATCCCGCGTGTTAGAAATCCGGTATGAAGACGGCGCACATTTCACGCTGTCTTGTGAATATCTGCGGGTGTATTCGCCCTCCGCAGAAGTGCAGGGTCACGGTCCCGGACAGGGCGTGTTGCAACTCGGCAAGGAAGATGTCGGCATCGACCGTATCGAACCAGTCGGCAATTATGCCGTGTGTTTGCATTTTGACGACGAACACAACACCGGTATTTATTCTTGGGATTATCTCTATCGGCTCGGCACGGAGCACGAAATGCTGTGGCAGTCTTATCTCGCAGCGTTAGAACAAGCCGGACAACCGCGCAAAATCAAGCCATCCTGAGCGTTGATCGCTTTGATGTAACATTATCCTTTCCGCCATTTTAATCACGATCAGGGACGCAGCATGTCCAACGAAAAAACCACTCATTTTGGTTATCAACAGGTTCCCGTTGCGGAAAAAGCCGTGCGGGTGCGCGAAGTGTTCGATTCGGTCGCCTCGCGCTACGATTTGATGAACGATCTGATGTCGCTCGGCATTCATCGGCTGTGGAAACGCCATGCGATTGAATGGCGGGAGTGCGCCGAGGACAACGGGTGCTCGATTTAGCCTCTGGCACGGGCGATCTCGCCGACCGTTTTGCGGGCATCGTCGGCGCAGAAGGCTCAGTGGTGATGTCCGACATCAACGCTGCGATGCTCAACGAAGGGCGCGGGCGAATGCTCAACCGAGGGCGCGTCGGCAATCTGCACTACGCGCTGATTAACGCCGAGCAAATTCCGTTTGATGACAATCACTTTGATTGCGTCACCATCGGCTTTGGGCTGCGCAACGTCACCGATAAACAGGCAGCGATCAATGAAATGTATCGCGTGTTGCGTCCGGGCGGTCGGGCGTTGATTCTGGAATTCTCGCATCCAGTCAGCAAATCGTTGAGCAAAGTTTACGATCTGTATTCGTTCTCAGTGCTGCCGACGCTGGGGCGGTTGGTCGTCAATGATCCGAACAGTTATCGCTATTGGCCGAGTCGATTCGAATGCACCCGGATCAAGACACGCTGCGGTCGATGATGGAAACCGCTGGGTTTGAACGCTGCGAGTATTTCAATCACAGCGGTGGCATCGTCGCCATTCATCGGGGGTACAAACTGTGACCGAGGGCATTCAGATTCCAGACGCACTGCTGGCGGTGATCGAGCAGGCAGTGAATCGTTATATCGCGCTTGATGCGGCGCAGGGCGCAGGATTTGCCGCGCTCACCGGGCGCATGATTGCGATTGAACTCAAGGGTTTCGGGACTCGCGTCACCGTGATTCCGAACGCGCATGGCGTGCAACTGTTCGGTGATTATGACGCGCCGCCAGATTGTTTAATTCGTGGTACGCCGCTGGGTTTGGCACGCATGGCGATGACCGAGCGCAAGGAAACCCAATTGGTTTCTGGCGAAATCGAAATCAGTGGCGATACTGCGCTGGCGCAGGCATTTAACACCGCGCTGGCGAATCTCGATGTCGATTGGGAAGAGCAATTGGCGCAGATCATTGGCGATCCGTTTGCGCGACAAGTCGGCAAACAATGCCGCGAAGCCGAGCATTGGCAACAGCGCACTTCCGAATCCATGACCGCTTATTTGAAAACCTATTTGCAGGAGCAGCGCCGATTGGTGCCAACCCGCGACGAGGTGGAGGCGTTTTTAATGCAAGTGGATTTACTGCGCGATGACTGCGAACGGGTTGCAGCGCGCATTGAACGGCTGGCGCAACGGGCAGCAGCGGTTGGCGTCCATTTATGATGGGACCGCGACAAGCGTTGCGGCTGTTCCGCATCAATTGGGTGTTTCTGCGTCACGGTCTCGACGAAGTGGTTTTAGCGACCCATCTGTTTCGACCCCTGCGTTGGATCATGTATCTGCTGCCGTGGCATTGGGTGGAGCGCGATTTGCCAGCCTATCCAGTGCGGGTGCGGCAGGCGCTGGAAGATTTAGGACCGATTTTTGTCAAATTCGGACAGATTCTCTCCACCCGCCGCGATTTACTGCCCGACGATTTGGCGGTGGAGCTGGCGAAACTTCAGGATCAGGTTCCGCCTTTTGATGGCGCAGAAGCACGGGCACTCATTGAAAAGGCTTGGGGTTGTTCGTTGATAAGGTGCTGGATGAATTCAATCCAATTCCGCTGCTTCTGCTTCGATTGCGCAGGTGCACACCGGACGCTTAAAAATGGCACTGAAGTTGTCGTTAAAGTGCTGCGCCCCGGAATTGAACGCACCATTCGTCAAGATTTAGCCTTGATGTATACGCTGGCGTATTTCGCCGAACGCTATTGGAAAGAAGGTAAACGCCTGCGTCCAATTGAAGTGTGCGCGAATACGAAAAGACCGTTTGTGACGAATTGGATTTGCAACGCGAAGCCGCCAACGCTTCAAAAATTCGGCGCAATTGGCAGAACAGCGACATGCTGTATATTCCAGAAGTCTATTGGGATTGGACGCGCCCAACAGTCATGGTCATGGAGCGGATTTATGGCACACCAGTGAGTGATGTTGAAACGCTCAAAGCGCAAGGCGTGAGCATGAAATTATTGGGTGAACGCGGCGTTGAAATCTTTTTTACGCAGGTATTCCGCGATAACTTTTTTCATGCCGATATGCACCCCGGCAATATCTTTGTTGAACCGTCTGGGCGTTATATTTCAATTGATTTCGGAATTGTCGGAACGCTCACCACCGAAGATCAGCGTTATTTAGCCGAGAATTTGCTGGCGTTTTTTGAACGCGATTATCGGCGCGTTGCTGAATTGCACGTTGAATCGGGCTGGGTTCCACATGGCACTCGCGTTGATGAATTTGAAAGCGCAATCGTACCGTCAGCGAACCGATTTTTGAAAAGCCGCTGGCAGAGATTTCATTCGGGCATTTTCTGGTGCGGCTATTCCAAACCGCTCGGCGTTTCAATATGGAAATTCAACCGCAGTTGGTGTTGTTAGAAAAAACGCTGTTGAATATCGAAGGTTTGGGGCGAATGCTTTATCCAGAATTGGATTTATGGACAACCGCCAAACCGTATATGGAACGCTGGATGAAAGATCAGGTTGGCATTAAAGGCTTATTTGATCGCACCAAACGCAATATCTATTCCGTTGCCGATCAAACGCCAGAATTGCCGTTAATTGCGTATCGTATTCTCATGGCGTATGACAAACGGTTGCGCACGATTGAGCCAGTCAATAAACCAACCACTCAACCAGCGAGTGCGCCAGTGTTGAGTCAAATCATTAGCGGTGCAACGTTGTTAATTTGTGGAACGTTGGTGCTGTTATTTGGTCCCGGTCAATGGTGCCAGAAACAACAGGAATGGCGCTGATGATGAGTTGTTATATTGCTGGTGGGTTGCTGTTATTGCTCGCTGCGCGTCGTGCTTAATGAATAAAGCTGTTTCATTGTGATTGATTGTTTCAACAATTATTCTGAAATCTTGTATTGGACGCCATGCCTACAGCAGCTCCACTTGATCCTGATGCTGAATTCTGTTTGCGCCAAGCAGTGAAACACATTTTCACTCTAGCGCGAGACGGCATTGTGATTACTGATCGTATTCCGCGTATCACTGCGGTAATCCGTCTTTTACGCGCATTACCGGTTATACCGAAGCCGAAGCGCGTGGACAAAATCCCAGCATTCTCAAATCCGGTCATCATCCCCGGAGTTTTATCAAGAAATGTGGGACACGCTGGCGAAAACTGGATGCTGGCGCGGTGAAGTGTGGAATCGGCGCAAAACTGGTGAGGAATATCTGGAGCTGTTGAGCATTCAAGCCATTCGGAATAATGACGGCGAAACCGTTGGTTATCTTGGAGTTTTTGGTGATCTCAGCAGCGCAAAACGCGAAGAGGAATTAGAGATTGCGCGGCAAGCGGCTGAAGATGCCATGCGCATGAAAACGCAGTTTTTGGCGAATATGAGCCACGAAATTCGCACGCCATTGACTGCGATCATCGGCTTTGCGAAACCATGACCGACAGTCGGCAAACGCTCGCCGAACGCGCTCATGCGGTCGATACCATCATCCGTAACGGTCGGCATCTTCAGGCGTTACTCAATGATGTGCTTGATTTTTCAAAGATTCGCGCCAAACGCATCGAGCTGGAATATCTCCGAACTTCGCTGCCGGAGCTGTTAGCGGGAACGGTAGACTCGCGCGAGCGCAAACTGAGAAAAACAACTCGAATTTGGTGTGCATTTCATGCCGCCGCTGCCATTGCACATTTACACCGATCCTACGCGAGCACGGCAAATCATCTTCAATCTGCTCAGTAATGCGATCAAATTCACTGATGTAGGCGCAGTACGCTTGATTATCAGCTTTATATCGGAACAAGAGCTACTGGCAATTTCGGTACAGGACACCGGCTGTGGCATTGAAGATGAGCACATCGAGGCACTGTTTGAGCCTTTGCGCAAGCAGAGCGTTCCACCACGCGGCGTTTTGGTGGCACTGGCTTGGGGCTGTCGATTTCCAAAGAATTGGCGGAACAACTTGGCGGCGAAATTCAGGTCTCCAGCGCAGTCGATGTTGGTTCGTATTTACTGTCACGCTGGCAACTGGACCGATTGATACAGCAGATTTGGTGTGGGACCTGCACGAATTTAATCAATCATCTGGTGTTCGTCCGGTGCGCACCGTGCGCGCACCAACGCTATTCGGCACGTCTTGCTGGCTGACGATAATCGCGCCAATCAAGATTTAATTGCACTGTATTTGCGCCGCTGCGGGCTACAGGTGAAATTGCAAAAAATGGTCAGAAGCAGTGAAAAAGCACAACAAATTTCGATTTAGTCTTGATGGATATGCGAATGCCGGTAATGGGCGGATTAGATGCAACTGAATTATTGCGGTTGACTGGTTTTGACAAACCCATTGTGGCATTGAGTGCAAATGTTGAGCGCAGCGATATTGAAGCTGCGCTGGCAGTGGGTTGTGATACTTATTTACCCAAACCAATTCATTTGGATGCGTTTTATCAAATGCTGATGCACTATTTGCCACAGGGAGAACATGCGCATCACGCAGTGAAAATCAATTCGTTACAGCTTGAAAATGATCCTGAACTAGCGCAGTTGCAGCGCCAATTTCATGCTGAATTGCCGCAGCGTTTAGCGAGAATGCGTGCTGCGTATATCGCTGCGGATTGGGATGAATTACGTTCACAAGCACATCAAATTAAAGGTGTCGGAACCAACTTTGGAATGCCCGAATTAACGCGTTTAGCTGGCGCGATGGAATTTCAAGTGTTACGGGGTGATATAAGTGAGGTCGCCGATTTAATTGAGGATATGGCGCATTTATGGCAGCAATGACGTTAATGGCTCCAGCAATTGCACTCGACATCATAGCTGGCGAGCCAATGCCTTATAACCTGTATTTAGCTAACGGTGTTCCGCTTGTCAGTAAAGGACAGATTTTTGATGATGACGATCAATTGGAAATTCTGCGGCGGCAGGGCTGGCGAATGCTCAATGCGGATAATACGACGAACGTACCGCCTAATGCGGTCACGCCAGAAGACGCAGCGTTATTTATGGATCAACAGCAGCGTGTGCGCTTTCAATTCCGCCCGCGCATTCCATTAAAAGAAGCGATCGCGTTGGTTGCAGATGATATGTCATTATCATTGAAATTATTGGTGCGCCTATTACGCGAAAAACAGCTCAGTAAAATTATTGAAGCAGACAATGGACGGCAGGCATTGGTACAGTTTTTCCGGCAACGCCCATATTTAGTGTTTCTCGATATTGAAATGCCGGGTTTAGATGGTATGGATGTCTTAAAACAAATTAAATCGTGGTCGCCGGAAACTTTCGTGTGTTTGGTGAGTGGCAATGCGACGATGGTTAATGTGAAAACTGCAAAAACCTATGGCGTTGACGCTTTTCTGGTTAAGCCAATTAGCGGATTAAATCTACAGCGCGTGTTATCAATTTATATGCCGGAATGATATAGAAAAAGTTAAAGCTCGCTGCAAACAGCGAGCTTCAATGCTGTCAAAACTGCTATTCGGTTTCTCGATAATACTTCGCTAAATCAGTCTCTTTCATTCGCGTCAGCGTATCGCGGGGAAAATGGCTCATCAATTCCCACGCCAGATTTAATGTCCCTTCAATTGAACGATCTTCAGATTCACCCTGCCCGACAAATTGCGTATCAAACGCATCCGCAAAACTGAGATAACGTTGATCACGTTCGGATAATTCATCCGCACCCACAATTGAAGCTAAATTGCGCGTTTCCTGCGCCCGCGCATACAGTGCGTATAATTGAGCAGCGACTCGCGGATGATCTTCGCGGGTGTCGTCTTTACCAATGCCATCTTTCATTAACCGCGATAAACTCGGTGAAATATGCACCGGCGGATAAATGCCCTGATTGTGCAATTCCCGCGATAACACAATTTGCCCTTCGGTGATATAACCGGTTAAATCGGAATTGGATGCGTAATATCATCGGATGGCATCGACACCACCGGCATCATCGTAATTGACCCATGACGCTCGTGAATACGCCCGCAGCGTTCATAGATTTCCGCCAAATCTGAATAGAGATAACCGGGATAACCTTTGCGTGCTGGCACATCGCCTTTTGCGGTCGCTACTTCGCGCAATGCCTCGGCGTAATTGGTCATATCGGTTAATACGACGAGCACATGTCGATCTAAATCATAAGCCAGATATTCTGCCGCAGTTAATGCGGTGCGCGGTAAAGTTAATCGTTCCACTGGTGGATCATCAGCGAGATTGATAAACATCACCACATTGCGCAATACGCCGGAATTGGCGAATTCATCGCGGAAGAATTTAGCATCCGCATACGACACGCCCATTGCCGCAAACACAATTGAAAAACTCGATTCTTGATCGACCAATTTGGCTTGCCGCACGATTTGCGCAGCCAATCGGTTATGCGGTAATCCAGAGCCAGAAAAGATCGGTAATTTTTGCCCGCGCACCAAGCTATTCAATCCATCAATCGTGGAAATACCCGTTTGAATGAACTCACGCGGATAAGTCCGTGCTGCTGGGTTAATTGCCGCACCACTTACCGGACGGCGTAGGCTTGATAACACTGGCGGACGTCCGTCACGCGGAACGCCTAAACCGTTGAATTCGCGTCCTAAAATCTCTGGTGACAGCGCGATTTCGACCGGTTCATCCAGAAACCGAATCCACGTATTTTCGAGGTCGAGATCGTCAGTGCCCTCGAAAACGAGAATCAATACCTCGTTGTCGGCAGCGCGAATGACCTGCCCGTTGCGCATCTGACCGGCGTGATCTTCGATTTGCACACGGTCGCCAAACGCGACGCCGGGCGTATTTTTAACCACGAGCAAACCGCCACGGGCTTCAATTGCAGTGCGATATTCTTTGATACTCATAGGCTTATCATCAGTGCTGAATCGCGTTGGTTGAAATCAAAAGTATAGCGCGGCGCTGGCTGCTGCCGAATGTCGTTACCGCTCGCGCTGACCGAGATTGGCGTGAATCACTGCGCCGTTGAGCACTGGCGCTTGCGCAGCAAACGCGACTGCTGCGGCAATTTCTGTCGGCTCAATCAATCGGTTAAATGCCGACAGCGCGGTGAACGCCGCGAGCATGTCTGGATTGCTGGCAATCAAATCGCGTACTTGTCGAGTATCGGTCACGCCGGGGCAAATCATGCAGGTGTGAATGCCGCGTCCGGCTAAATCCTGACAGGTCGCTCGCATCATGCCGACCAGCGCGTGTTTGGCGATGACGTAACTAGCGACACCGGGCACGGCTTTTTCCGCCAGCGTGGAGCCGATATAAATCACGCTAGATTCCGGTTTTAGGTGCGGAATCACGAGTTGATTCAGCGTATTGGCGGCGACGAGGTTTAATTCCAACACGCGGCGCAAATCGGCAGACGGCAAGTTGTCAATCGGATGACACTGCATCACCGAGGCGTTGTGCACCAGACAAATCCGCGTTGCAGCAGTCAATTCTGGTTCCAACGCGGGCTGCAGCGCCAACACTGCATCCGGTTCCGCCAAATCACAGGGCAAATTGATGACCGCTGCTTCTGGACACGGGCTGCGCGAAATGTTGATGACGCGCCAGCCGTTGCCACTAAATTGCTGGGCAATCGCTAACCCAATGCCAGAACTCGCGCCGGTAATAATTAACAAATTCATGCGGTTTGCTGCTCCCAAGATGAAAACGCCCATTGTCCCAGCCCAGACGATACGCCGAGTTCAATGGCGCAAATCTCGTGAGCAGCTAAATCTGGATGCTCGCGCAGCCGCGCCAGCAACAGCGCCGACAATTCTTCGATGGTGACATTGCGCAGCGGTAGCGCCAGCACATCGCGGTGGAGAAAGGGAATCTGCTCATCGGCAAAATGCGCGAGCAGCATTCCGTCGCGCTGCTCCAGTCGTAAATACGGCGACTGCTGCGGCAGCAACACGCGCTCATCTAATTGATCGCACAAGGTTTTTAATACCCGTTTAAGCAACACATAATCAAACGCCAGCCCGTCTGCGCCAACGGTCGTTGTCACCGCTGCCTGCACTTGAAAATTATGCCCGTGAAGATTTTCGCGTTCGGTCGCAGAAAACAGCGTGAAATGACCGGCGCTGAAATTGAGATATTCCTTGCTAATTTCGATGCGAATCAATGGTTTTTGGTTTGGCATGAGCGCGATACTGCTTCTGAGTGATCTAACTATTCAACCACAGGTGCACGGCGATACTGGCGGCATAACCGAGCGCAATCGCTGGCATCCATTTGAGATGCCCGAAAAAGGTGTAAGCGCCGCGAGCCTGTCCCATCAGCGCCACGCCCGCTGCCGAGCCAATCGACAGCAATGAACCGCCCACGCCAGCCGTGAGCGTGACCAATAACCACTGCGTTTCGTCCATATTCGGATTCATGGTCAGCACCGCAAACATCACTGGAATGTTATCGACAATCGCCGACAGCAACCCGACGGTAATGTTGGCCAGCGTCGCGCCCCACTGGGAATAGATGACATCTGACGCCAGCGCCAGATAACCCAACTGCCCCAGCCCGCCGACGCACAAAATCACGCCGTAGAAAAACAGCAGCGTGTCCCATTCCGCCCGCGCCACCTGATTAAACACATCAAATGGCGTCATCTCGCCAACCAACGCGACTTGATGGGCATGTCCGCGTTGATGACTGCGACGCAGATAAAACCCGAACAGTTGCAGATAACCCAAACCGGTCAACATTCCCAACACTGGCGGCAGATGCAGGAAGTTGTGGAAACTCACTGCCGTGATAATCGTTAATAAAAACAACGCAATCATCCGCCGTGCACCGCGCTGCATCGGCACAATTTCAGTGCTCGCAGCGGGTTTGAGGTTCGGAATGGCGAAGTGCATCAGCAGTGCTGGAATCAAGAAATTCACGACCGCTGGCACGAACAGCTTGAAAAAAGTGAAAAAATCAACGATTCCGCGCTGCCACACCATCAGCGTGGTGATGTCACCAAACGGACTAAATGCACCGCCAGCATTCGCAGCGACCACGATATTGATGCAGGCCAGCATGACAAAACGCCGGTTGTCACCGCCGACTGCCAGTACCACCGCACACATCAATAGTGCCGTCGTCAAATTGTCGGCAATTGGCGAAATCAGAAATGCCAGCACTCCGGTCATCCAAAACAGCGCCCGAAAATCAAATCCTTTGCGAATCAACCAACTCCGCAGCGCATCGAACACCCGTCGCTCTTCAAGGGCGTTGATGTAGGTCATCGCCACCAGCAAAAACAGCATCAACTCCGAGTATTCCAGCAGGTTATGCCGCGCTGCTGCTTCGACCAACGCCGACTGACCGTTTTGGGCGTAAACATACGCAATCAGACACCAAATGACGCCGGCAGCGATGATGACCGGCTTGGATTTGCGCAAATGCACAAATTCTTCTGCCATGACAAATAGATACGCTAACGCAAAGATCACCAGTGCCAAATAACCCACTGGGTGCGCAGTCAAATCAGGTGCGCCGGTGAGCGTCGCGGCCACTGTGGTTAACGGCAATAAACACAATGCAATCAAACTGATAATGCAAGCAGTCATCGTTTTGAACCTCACCGGCTGAACTTCCATTCAACTCGCTTGCAGCAACGCCACGACTGCGGCATGACCGCCTTCAGTCGCCCACTGCAACGCAGTTTTGCCACCAAAATCTTTCAAAGTGCGATCCGCGTGATGACGCAGCAGCGTTTCTACTGTTTTGGTATGACCTTGTTTTGCCGACCAAATCAGCGCCGTCCAGCCTTCAGTGGATTCTTGATGATCGACCATCGCGCCGCGCTGCAACAGCAAATCCACAGCAGTCGCGTGATTGTTGGAAGCAGCCAACATCATCGCGGTGTAACCACCTTTATCCACTGCGTCAATTTTCGCGCCCGCATCGAGCAGCCGTGCTACGACTGGCGTGTGTCCGTACAGCGCCGCTTTCATCAAGGGCGTCCAGTTGCAACTATCGCGCACATCGGGCTGGCGCTGAGTCGAAAGCAGTTGATTAATTCCCGTTAAATCGCCCGCTGCTGCTAAATCAAGCATTTCTTCACTCGCATTCGCGTTAGTCGCTGTAGCGGTTTGCTCAGATTCCGAAGAGTTGCAGGCAACAAGACCGCTTATAAGAATGGCATAAGCGATGGTGTAAGAGATTTTCATGCGCGTTGTTTTCTCTAATGAAGACAAATGGATCACCGTTATAACAGGCTCTTACAGCTTCCCTTTTGACATTTCACAAGCACGCTATCGGTGCCAACACAGGGCACTTTATGGATTTCGCCATCTTTGCGCGATTCAATCAAATTGGTGCCTTTACTGCCGACTTTGCAACCGCGCTGCTTCGCGTATGCCTCAGCCTGCGCCGCAAAACTGACCGAGCTGGTGAGTGCTGATTTTGGTTTAGGCAGTTCCATCATGTTGTTGGCTTTGGCAACGGGTTTAGTCACGACAGGTGCGGGTTTTGCTGCTGGTTTCGATGTTGTTGATTTATCTGGTGATTTAGCAGAGGCAGTCGCTGCAACTTTGGCAACTGGCGCGGGCGCAGGTTTTGCTGCGGCAACTGGTTTTGCGGACGGTGCTGTTTTTGCCACAGTTTTTGATGATGCAGGTACGGGTTTTGGAGCAGATGACGCAGCAGTTGCTGCGAGTTTAGGTGCGGGTTTTGCCGCAGGCGGAGTCACGACCGTTGTCGCTGGCGCGGATTTTGTCGCAACGACTGGCTTTGCGGGCGCTGGAGTCACTTTTGCCACGCTCGGCGGAGTCGCTGATTTAACAACCGCAGCAGGCGGTAGATTCGGTTTAGGAGCCGGTGGCGGTGCAACTTGCATCACTGGTGCTGGCGGCGACACAGGACGCACTGGCGGTCGGGCAACTGGAGTCATGTCCGGTTCAACCGTTTCATCAGACTCCGCAGATGCTTCGTCTGCGGTAGCCACTGAGGAAACAACGGGCTGGGCTGGCTGACTGGGTTCTCGAATCGTGCGACTTTCGACTGGCGGCGCATCCTTTGCCCACGCATCTTTGAATCCTTCCGCAGGTGGAGTGGCGCGAGCCAATCGACTGCGATTTTCTGCCCAAGATTCACGCAGTGACGACAGCGATTCGGTCAACGCAGCGTGAAGATTTTCAGTGTAATCAGTGCGCTGGGCGGGTTTGTCGCTGATCGCAGGAGCGACTAATTCGGCTTTGGTCGCCACCTTAGTTCCGCCACCCTGTTCCACAAAATAAGACGTGATTTCAAGCACTGCGCCGGGTTTGAATTTGGCATCTGCTGCAAGATCAGCAAGCGCATTAGCATCGAGCTGGCGCTGCACGATGAAACGATCTTCCGTTGAACGACTGATGACCAGCCTTTGCTGCGTGCCGCACCCATCGCGACCGATTTCGCTTCAGCGCGGGGCGCATTCGACAGCACAATTTGCGGAAATGCCTCAAGATTCATCGCCTCGGCAGCAATCTCATCTGTGCGCACATTTTTGGCATTCCCCGCACAGCCGCTCAGATTTGCGCCAAGTAGTGCCAAACCACAAATCACGGCAAGTAAACGCACATTCACCCCAAATTCCTCATCCCAGTTCATCATCAAAAATCAGCGACGCATCGCAGCAGGTCGCGCCCAGAAAAGTCTTCAGTTGCTGAATGTTAGCATAGCCATTTGCGTTCAATTCTGGCAGAGGCAGCGCAGTGCGCAGCAACGATCACTTGAGGATAACGCCAACAACCTTTACAATTCCGCGCTTATTCGCCGATGTAGCTCAGTTGGTAGAGCAACGCATTCGTAATGCGTAGGTCTGGGGTTCGAATCCCCATCTCGGCTCCAACATGAAAAGGCGGTTATGGTTGTTACCATAACCGCCTTTTTTTCGTCTCGTATTTCTCTCACCAACGCAGGTCATGTCTCCATGTCACGCAAAACATTACTTATTTTTTTAAGTTTATTCGTTTGCAGTACGGTCGCGTATTGGAACAACAGCGCTTCCCAGCGCCAGCGATGCCAACTCGAAAAGGTGGTCGATGGCGACACGCTGCGCGTGAACTGTCGCGGAAAATCAATCAGCGTTCGTCTGCATTGCATTGATGCACCTGAAAAAAGCCAAACACCGTGGGGCGCACGTTCCACTGCGGCGCTGCGGCGGCTCGCGCCATCACAGTTGGAACTCGACATCACCGATACCGACCGTTACGGACGCACCGTCGCGGATGTGTACATGGGCGGCGCCGATCATCGAATGCTCAATTTAGAACAAGTGAGAAGCGGCAACGCTGCCGTTTATGCCCGTTATTGCGACGATGATCGCTTTGTGCGTGCCGAACGTGAGGCGAAATTGGCGCGGCGCGGCATCTGGAGTCGCGCTGGCGACCAACAAACGCCGTGGTCATATCGGCATCAGCGTTAATGCCATGACCGACGCAGACTGGATGAAATTGGCGCTGGCGCTCGCCGAACGCGCCGCGAATCTCGGCGAAGTGCCGGTTGGCGCAGTGCTGGTGCGCAACGATGAGCTCATCGGCGAGGGCTGGAATTGCCCGATTGCGCATCACGACGCCAGCGCCCACGCCGAAATTCAGGCGCTGCGCGATGCTGGGCAGCGCGTCAGCAATTATCGCCTGCCGAATACGCGGCTTTACGTCACCTTAGAACCGTGCGTCATGTGCGCTGGCGCGATGATTCACGCCAGAATTGACACCGTTATTTTTGGCGCATTTGATCCGAAAGCTGGCGCTTGCGGCAGCGTATTTAATCTATTGCCATCTGATGCGCGTTTTAATCATCGTACTGCCTGTTATGGCGGTATTCTTACTATTGAATGCGCGGAAATGCTGCGCCAGTTTTTTCGAGCACGGCGTCTGCGTTCTCATCAACCAATGTATTCGGAATCAATTGCACCATGAACCGCTTATTACAGTTCGCGCATTTCATTGATTTATGCAACCGCCAAATAGGTCGCGCCAGCGTTTGGCTCATTCTCGGCGCAGTGCTTCTCAGCGCACTTGCTGCAACATTGCGTTATCTTTTCGATTGGGGCTCAAACGCGATGATTGAAGCGCAGTGGTTTTTATTTGGACTGGTGTTTTTATTATGCGCACCGTGGACGCTGCAAGAACAAGGACATGTTCGCGTTGATATTATTTATACCCGCTTATCAACCCGCTGGCGAGCAATCGTTGACATCGTTGGCGGACTGCTTTTTTTATTACCAGTGTGCATTTTAATTTCAGTGAACGCTTGGGATTATTTTCTGTTGTCATTTCAGCAAAATGAATCTTCAATGAATCCCGGCGGATTACTCTGGTGGCCAATGAAACTCGCCATTCCCATTGCCTTTAGCCTGCTCGCAGCGCAGGGCGTTGCAGAAATCATTAAAGCGGTTGCCGTATTACGCAATCAGTCTGCTTCAAAACACGGAGATTGAAATGGAAACTTGGGTCATTGCAAATCTTGCCCCGATGATGTTTACCGCATTGGTGCTGTTTTTACTCATTGGTTATCCAGTCGCTTTTTCATTGGCAGCAGTCGGAATACTCTTCGGATGGATCGGCATTGAATTTGGCTTATTAACACCAGCACTATTGCAAGCATTACCCGATCGTGTATTCGGCATCATGCGCAACGAAATTCTATTAGCCATTCCTTTTTTTACGTTTATGGGCTTGATTTTAGAACGCAGCGGAATGGCAGAAGAATTACTCGACACTGTGGGGCAAATGTTCGGCAGTATTCGCGGCGGTTTAGCGTATGCCGTGATTATTGTTGGCGCATTGCTGGCAGCAACTACCGGCGTCGTTGCGGCATCAGTCATCGCAATGGGTTTAATTTCATTGCCAATTATGTTGCGCTACGGCTATCACGCACCGTTTGCAACCGGCGTTATTACCGCCAGCGGCACGCTCGCGCAAATCATTCCACCATCATTAGTATTAATTGTGATGGCCGACGTATTGGGGCGCTCAGTCGGTGCGATGTATCAGGGCGCATTATTGCCCGGATTGCTGTTAACTGCGTGTTATTTAATTTATGTTTTTGGCGTGACGGTATGGCGACCAAATCACGCACCAGCATTGCCATTAGCAGCACGAACGCTGCATGGTTGGGCGCTGGCAGTGCGCGTATTAATTGCGTTAATACCGCCGTTAGCCCTGATTTTTCTCGTATTAGGAACAATTTTCATTGGCTGGGCAACACCAACTGAAGGCGGCGCAATGGGTGCAGTGGGTGCATTGTTATTAGCGATCATTAAACGACGACTCAATTTAGAAGTTTTAATTCAATCATTGACGGCGACTGCAAAAATCACCAGCTTTGTCGTGTTTATTTTAATTGGATCAAGTGTGTTTAGTCTGACTTTTCGCGGGATTAACGGCGATTTATGGGTTGAGCAATTATTGACTGGCTTGCCGGGTGGTGCGCTGGGTTTTTTAATTGTCGTGAATCTGTTGGTTTTTGTGCTTGCATTCTTTCTCGATTTCTTTGAGATTGCATTTATTATTCTGCCACTGCTCGCGCCCGTTGCCGCTAAATTGGGCATTGATTTAGTGTGGTTTGGCGTGTTATTGGGTGTGAATATGCAAACCAGTTTCATGCACCCACCATTTGGATTTGCACTATTTTATTTGCGCTCAGTTGCACCGCCGCAGGTGCGTACTGTAGATATTTATTGGGGCGCAGTGCCTTTCCTCGTCATTCAAATCATCATGGTTATTCTCATCATTACTTTTCCGCAAATCGTGAGTTGGGGTTTAGATGCTTCAACCACAATGACTACACCAGTTGAAATCACCGTGCCGGAGCAAAGCGGATCAACGTTATTGAATAGCGATGATTTTGGCAATTTGTTTAGTCCGCCAGAACAACCAACACAGCAGTAATGTGCAATGAAGAAAAATAAATTGGCTAGAAACGCATCGCCAAAACGTGATGCGTTAACAACATTTCAACCGTTAAGCGGCAAGGTTAATCAACAATTACCAAATGCGTTTGCAGTGCTGCCACTGTTAATTGCAATGGGGATTGTGCCGCTGATTGTCTTGTTAAAAGTGATTCCAATTCCGCCGGATTACCAACAATTTTGGATCACGGAATACGTTTTCGATTTCTTTTCATATTATAAAGCGCAAATAATCATTTTTTGCGCAGGGTTTATTTTAGTCAATGCGTTAATAATAAATCATTTGGGTCAATTACCGCGCCGACAGTTCAGACTTAAAATTCCGCTCATGATTTACGCAATGATGATCGTGTTCAGCACACTATTTTCTGCGCATCATCCAATTGCATTTAGCGGTTTTTTTGAACGTTATGAAGGTATGTGGGTTTTGCTATCCTATTTGATTTTAATGCTCGGAGCCTATCTTTTTATCAGCACACTAAAACAACTGTGGTTAATTCTCGGAGTATGGTTAGCAGCACTCTGTATTATTTCTATCATTGGCTTATTCCAATTCATTGGCGTTGACATTTTTCAAACCACTGCGGGGCGGTTTTTAATTTTGCCCAGCCAATACCAGAGTATTGCAAATAGTTTAGATTTTAATTTTCCAAAGTATTGGATTTACGCAACGCTCTATAATCCCAATAATGTCGCCAGCATGATGGCGCTTGCTTTGCCAATGACTGCCGTCTGTTTTTTTCTTTCTCAATCGAAAATTCGCCGCATTGGATTTGGTGTATTAACAGGATTATTTGCGCTGGTGCTGGCAGGCACTCATGCGCGAGGCGGATGGATTGCTGTCATTTGTGCTGCGCTTTTATTGTTTGGCGTTTTCATGCGGCATGACTTATTGCGCTATTGGAAATGGTTGAGCGCATTGAGTTTGGTTGCAGTGATAGCGTTTGCAGTGCTGATTTTCTGGGGAGTGCAGCGGGCAAATACTGTCACCTTAGATCAACATCATGCTGATTATTCAATACAAGTTGCGCCAGAACATTTGAGTGAACGCCTCATTCGTCATTATGGAACGCTGGGATCGGGAAGGCTGTATATTTGGATTAGATCACTGCAAATGGCGAGAGAAACTGTTTTATTGGGACGCGGACCAGATACCTTTGCGCTGTATTTTCCAAATCAGGATAGCTATAAACGCTTTTTTAATCAGCCAGAGGCTTTTGTTGATAAGCCTCACAATCTGTATATTCAAACATGGTTAAATCTCGGTGGTTTGGCAACCTGCGCATTTTTGGCAATGATTATTTTACACGCAGTGCGCACTTTTCAGTTATTAACTAAGGCGCAGCCAAGCGGTGAATTTTATATGTTATCATCTGGACTGTATGCAGGTTGGTTTGCCTATCTTGTTGCAGCGATGTTTTATGATAGCGTGGTATCAGTTGCGCCTGCATTTTGGATTATTTTCGGTTTGAGTTTGGCAGTTAATCATCAATTAGACAGCGCGATCAAGTCAGAGAATCCCGCTGCACTTTCCATCTAACAATGTATTCACCATTAACCGGGCATTAAATATGAATAACGAACTCTATTATGGCGATAATCTGGAAGTGCTGCGCAACAAGATTGAAAAAAACAGCATTGATTTGTGTTATATCGATCCGCCGTTTAATTCTAAACGCAATTATTTCCAGATTTATACCAATGTCGGTAAGGAAGATCAGGCGCAAGCACAGGCATTTATTGATACTTGGACGTGGAACATGCTGGCAGAACAAGCCTTGCGTGAAATTAGCTGCAATGAAAATGGGCGCTATACCACGCAAACGGTTGATTTAATGAAAGGGCTTCATGCGGTATTGGGCACTGGCGGTTTGCTGTCTTATTTACTCAGCATGACGCAGCGGGTGAATGAAATTCAGCGCGTATTGAAACCGACCGGCAGCTTTTATTTACACTGCGATCCCACTGCATCGCATTATTTGAAATTGATTTTAGATAGCGTGTTTTGTCCGCGTGGTGGGGATTATGTGAATGAAATTAGTTGGAGAAGAACAAATACGAAGAACGACTACAAACAGGGTGCGCAAAATTGGGGTAGAGTTAGAGATGTTATTTTTACCTATACTAAAAACGCGAATTTGAAAAGAACTTTTAACCAACAATTTACCAAATATAGTGATGACTATTTAGAGAAATTTTATAAACACCAAGATGTAGATGGAAGACGATATACGCTTAGTGATCTTGCTGCTCCTGGTGCTGGGAGTCGTGGACATCCAAGTTATGAATTTATGGGAGTCACTAGATTCTGGCGATATAACAAGGAAAAAATGGAGCTGCTGTTACAAGAGGGAAGAATCATTCAGAGCAAACACGGAGCTGTGCCTAGATATAAACGCTACTTGGATGAAATGAGTGGTGTATCTATTTGTGATGACTGGGGCGATATACCTTCAATTCAAGCTCAATCTAAAGAACGCCTCGGTTATCCCACGCAAAAACCAGAAGCATTATTAGAGCGCATTATTCAAGCCAGCAGCAATGAAGGCGATGTGATTTTAGATGCTTATTGCGGTTGCGGCACGACCGTTGCCGTTGCGCAGCGATTAAAACGCCAATGGATTGGTATTGATATTACTTACCAAAGCATTGCCGTTATTCTTAAACGAATGACAGAAAAGTTTGGCGCTGAAATCGCAGATGCAATCACGTTATCTGGTATTCCGAAAGATATGGCATCGGCGCAGGCGTTGGCACTCAAAAAAGATGATCGACTGCGCAAAGAATTCGAGAAGTGGGCGGTGTTGACCTATACCAATAATCAGGCAGCGATCAATGAAAAGAAGGGCGCAGATAAAGGAATTGACGGCGTTGCTTATATTATCACTGGAAATCATAGCAGTGAAAAAGTCGTGTTTCAGGTGAAATCAGGCAAGGTGGGGCGTGGTGATATTGCTAAATTGAGAGGCGATCAAGCGCGAGAACAGGCAGTGATGGCATTTTTAATTACGCTCAATGATCCAACCAAAGATATGCTTGATGAAGCATTAGCGGCTGGCATTTATCATTATCCATTGCTACGTCGTGATTATCCCTGTATTCAAATTGTCACCATCCGCGATATGCTTGAACAAAAACAGTTGTTTGATTTTCCGCATAAGCACGATGTTTTGAAAACATCAGATTTGGTCATTGAAGATACGCAAAAAGAATTATCGTTAGATGAAAGCGACGAGGAATAAAAAACGCTGGCGGTTTATTAACCGCCAGCGTGATTATTTCATTCGTTCTGCATTAACGCCGCGAGCCATTTGCTCCATGAGCGCCAGCACCTGTGCCATTACCCGCGCCAGCTCCATCGCGTGGACCGCCGCGTTCCATCGGTGCGCTGACAATCTCATCCACTGCGTCCTGCGTCAGGTGTTGCGCGACGTAAGCATCGCCACCTTGCCGTTCAATTTCTGCCACAAAAGCGCGAAGATGATTGCGTGAGCCGCGCAGCAAATGACCGTAAACCTGTTGTAAATCAACGTTTTCAGTCGCAGCAATCGCCTCTTCCAGATCAGCAATATCTACTTCTTCAATCAACGCGCCGACGTTTAGCGCCGCCAATAACGTCGCTTCGCCCTTCACCGTCAAATCGTTATAAAGCTGTTGCAGCGCAGTATTCGCAAACACGCCGTTGACGGTCGGATCAGAAATATCGGCCACGCCGTAACGATCCATTTGCAGTTTGATCGCGTCCATATGTTGTTGTTCTGATTGCGCAATTCCGGCAAACGGCGGTGCATTCCACAGCGTATCAAATTGCAAATACACATCACGCGCCACCCGCTCTTCTTCACGCATAAACACCAGCGTTGCGCTTTCGTCTGCGCTCAATGTCGTGGTGACGGGCTGAACTGTGGGCTGAACCGGCGGCGTGGTTGGCGCAGCGCCGCGTCCGTTGCCAGCAAATGCGGCAGGCGTAGCGGTCAACAGAGCGGTCAGCGCGATCGGCAGTAAACGGGATGCAGTGGACATGACGATTTCCTCGTTGATGAATGAACACAGGGTTGTTGCTCATTCAGTTGCACGAGTGATGCCAAGTTTTTAATGCAGTTAAATCAAGTGGTTGGTTCAAAAACGCGGCGGGCAGTTCGACAACAGCGGTTGCGGTTCGACAAAACTGTCGAAATTGGCGGCTGAACGCACCAGCCGCCAAACCGATTTATTGCGGCGCTGGCGCATCCGCCACCAGCGTGATGACAAAAGTGACTGGCACTGCCGAACTGATGGCGCTTAAACCGGCTAATTGACGCAGCTTTTCAACGCCTTCGGTCATTCCAAACTTGGCGGCATCGACAATCAGCGGCTTCACATTCGCCACCATCACCGTTTGCGCATTCACTCGCGCCACTTGCAGCGCCAGCGTCAACGGCTGCGCCAGCCCGTGCAGCAGCAGCGTTCCTTCCGCATTGATTGACGCGATGCTGCCGACCGCCAAATTTGCCAGTTGCTGCGGATCAATCTGCGCCCGCAACACCGCTTCCTGATAATTGGTCGTTTCAAATAAAAACTGGCGCATCCGCTCATTGCGAATAGGAATCAGCGTTTCGACGCTATCGAGCGCCAGCCGCATCGTCACCTGACCAGCGTCAGTCACGCGCCCTTCGATTTTGCCGAACGTGTTGATTTCCGCCACGTTATTGGCTTTGATCGACACAAAATTGAGCTGAGACCGCGCTGGGTCAAGCGTCCAATCCGCGTGAGCGGCTGGCGCGAGCAGGAATCCAAATAATAAACAAGGCAGTAATGGATGACGCATCGAAAGCTCCAGAAAGATAAATGGTTGAGCAGAGAAACTGGTCGCAAAAATTCCAGAAACAAGCGCGAATTACGGCGTCGGTCGAAACAGCCGTGCTGCGTTAATCCGTTCGTCGATCAATTGAATCATTTTTTGATAAACCACATTGTTTTGATTGCCGAAATTCGCAGCAAATGCTTGTTGATCCATTCCTTCCGGCAAACCGTCAATTACCGGCATGAAATCATCTTCGGTCAAGCCAGCCGCGATGCGCTGTTGCACTTGACGCGCACTGTCTGGCGATGCCGTCGCCCGCTGCGCCAGCCGAATGCCTGCACGATTGGCGGACATATCCGCAAAACTAAAACCGCTGCCGCCGTTGGCATCGGACATTTCTTTATACCAACCAATCATTCCCGAAAAGGTATCGCCGCCCTGCGTGACCAACGCAGCCGAAGTCATAAAATGTTGGCCGAGGTCTTGACGCTGGCGCAGCAGCACTGGATGCGCGTAGGGCAAGCGCGTTGCTTTGGTGTCGGCGGGATCGCGGATCGGATGACCGTTGACATAGGCAGCGAGCACGAGAATCACCGCTCGATTTTCGGCGACGGGATCGGCGCTGTCGGGTTGTTCGGCAGCTTTGGTAAACAACAGTTTTAATAAATCAGCGAGTTGCACTGGACGCCCGCGTCGCAGCGTCACCAGCGCGGCGCTCAAATCTCGTTGATAACGCAGCAGCGTTGGCAATGCTGCATCGGCCACAAAACCACTGCCGATGCGTTCCAACAAATCCGGTCGCCACAGATAATTCACGGCTAATTGATCGTGCTGCAAACTAACATGTTGAATAGATTGGGTGCTTTCGATCGCAGCGAGGGCGCGATCCGCCAACATTTGCACCAAGGCGCTCGGCATCGGCAGACCGGCAAGTCGCGCATTATCAATCTTCGGCAGTGCGCCGTTTTCCACCAAATCAAACGCAAGATTGACGAAACTGTCATTTGGGTCCCACGGCAGCGCCAGCGAAATCGTGACCTGCGCCCGTTGCGGTTCCAATTGAACCGCCACGCGCCCACGATCCTGCACAAATTGCGTGAGCAATGTATTGGCAATCAAATTGGTTTGGCGTTCCGACAGATTAAAACTGACTGCGTCGCCGATGCGTTTACGCCGGGGCGGATTATTCGCCAACCATTGTTTCACCCACGCACGTTCGGCTGGCGTCACGGTTTGATCTTGATTGATGAGCGGTTCGTGATCGAGCAGCATCATGCTTCCGACCGTTAACACCGCGATAATCGTCAAAACCACTAACCAACTAAAAGTCGAAATCACACGACGCATGGAACACATACCGGAGTTGAAAAAATAGCGGGCGCTAACATTAGCGAATCGTGTGGATATTAAACCGCAATGAGACCGGAAGATTTCATCGAAATTAGGCGTGACGCAGTTGGCACGAATTTTCCCCCTTAGCAAAAGGGGGGCAGGGGGGATTTAAAGATTTAAGTCTTTGGCATCGAAGATAAATCCCCCTAGCCCCCTTTTTCAAAGGGGGGAATTTTGTAGCACTTGGGAACCAATAAATGCTCAACCGCGTCACTCCTACATTTGTTCATCTCACCTGAATCGGCTCCAACAGCCGCGCTTCAAAATCGGTTAACACGCTGAATTCCACCCGCCGCGATGCGCCAGAAATTTCTCGTCCCGCTGCATCTCGAATCGGACGCGATGAGGACAATCCCACTGCGGCGATCCGCTGCCGAAACCATTGTTCTGATTGCAAATCGGGCAAGTTGTAAGCAAAACGCAACACCGCTTGGGTGCGCTGCTGGCTCAATTCCATGTTGGCGAAATATGCCTCCATCGCGCTGCTTTCCGGTCGCCATTCGCTCGACGTGTGTCCTTCGATCCGAATTTCTCGAATCACGGCTTGAAACGGACGCAATTGCGCGACGTAACGCGGCAGAAAATCCCGCAAAATCGCATCAAACTCCGGCTTAATCCGCGCCGAATTGCGATCAAACAGCACATCCGGTTCCCGAAACCGCAGCGTCAAGGTCGCTTGATCGAACTCGGCATTCCACCGCCGCAAATCCGCCTGAAATTCGGTATCCAATGCGCGATAAATGGCTTGCCGTGCCTCAACCGCAGTCATCCGCACATTTGTTTCAACCACATGATTTTTGTTGACTTGCAGCATGTGCAGCAGCGCGAGAAAGAGAAAAATCATCATCAGCGACGACATCAAATCCGACAGCGCGATCCAGTGAAATTCATCGTCTGCGCCAGCGGTGTTCAGGCGACTGTTGGCGTTCATGTCAGCGTCCTACCACTGCAAATTCAGGATGATGCGACTGCCGAGTGCCAACCTGTTGCGTCACACGCTGCTGGGTACTCAACGCGGAAAGCACTGCATTTTCAATGCTATCGAGCATCGTTTTCAGTCGCTGATCAATCGCCGGAAACGCATCTTTCGCCTTGCCGCGCAATTCCGCGATGCTGCCAAGTAATGCTTCCAATTCAATGCTTTCGCGCCGCAAACCGACCATCGTTTTATTTTGATCTTCGATGTAGCGCGAAATCTGCCGCGCCTGCTCGGTCAACGCCTGCAAACTGGCTTCCGACTGCGCTACGCCGTTGATTGCGTGGTCAATTTGCTGCGTGAGCGTTTCCATGTGCTGACGATATTGATCTTGCCAGCGCACTAATTTTTCCACTGAAACATCCAGTCGCCGAAGTTTTCGCCAAACTGCGCCCCCAAATTGGTATTGAAATCGCGGATCACGGATTCCAATGCCACAATCAATTGCCGCGAACCCATTTCACCCAATTGCGTAGCGAACTGTTGAAACGCCGCAAGCTGTTGATGATGTTGCTGTTCCAGCGTTTGAATTAAGCGATTATCCAATTGCGCAATTTGCGTGACCAATTGGCGCGTCGCGGTCAATTGTGCATCCGCCATGAGCGCCTGATGCTGCAACAACATCGTGGGCGTGACATCGTGCGGCAGCGTGTCGCCGTTGAGTGCAGTCGCCGCTGGCGCAGATGCCGTTCCCGCTTCTGGCCCCAGCACCAGCGCCAGCCGCAGAATAACCGCCAATAAAATGCCAGTAATGCTGGTGATGAATGCCAGTTTGAGCCCGTCAAGCAGCAGCGGAATGCTCGCCTCGATATTGCCGACATCGAAATGCAGCAAGCCGGTCGAGATGCCTAAAAAAGTGCCGAGAATGCCGAACGTGGTCAACAGCGTCGGAACGCTGCGATAAAAGGTCTCGGCGCGGCGCAGCGTGATTAGAATTAACGCGCTGATAAATAAACCGAAAAGCAGAATAGTGAACGTGCCGATGACCAGCATCGCGTCGTTCAAACTGCCGAGAGTGGCGAGTAAACCGTTGGCAATGGATTCGAGCATGGCAATGTTCCGCTGCGTGACATCAGAATGCCCGTAATGAAGCGAGGGCGTTGGTTGCAGTAAAAGCAGAATCTACGCCATGCCGAGATTTAATCACGTAAACAAACATTTAGACTGCATCTTGAACCAGCAAACGCTGCTACTGTCAAAATTATGACGCTGCGTGATTGCGCCAGCCTGCGCTCACAGTACGCCGAACACGCGGCGCAACATTTGCGAAATAGTATGATGTCGCCAAATTCAGACGAAGCAAATCGTCATCAATACCACGAGCTTTTTATGACCAATTCCATGCCCAACCTCCCGCGCCGCCCAGTGCTTCTCGTCATTCTGGACGGTTTCGGTCTCAATCCCGCCAAAGCCAATAACGCCGTCGATCTTGCCCACACGCCGACACTTGATCGCTATTTCGCCACGCATCCGCACACGGCGATTCAAGCCGCTGGGCTGGCGGTTGGATTGCCGGACGGTCAAATGGGCAATTCCGAAGTCGGGCACATGTCGCTCGGTTCCGGCTGCATCGTGCGGCAGGATTTGGTGCTGATTGATGAAGCGATTCGGGACGGCAGCTTTTTTACCAATCCGGTGCTGGTCGCTGCTGCCCAAGCTGCGGCAGCCGCGCAGCGTCCGATTCATTTGATGGGTTTGGTGTCCGACGGCGGAGTGCACAGCCACGTCACGCATTTGGTCGCGTTGATTCAACTGTGCCAGCAGCAGGGCGCACGACCGTTGGTGCACCTGTTCGCTGACGGACGCGACACGCCGCCGCGCTCGGTGCTCGGTTATTTGGACGCAGTGGAAACCGCGCTGGCGCAGGCTGGCGGACAAATTGCGACTGTTTCCGGGCGCTATTACGCGATGGATCGGGACAACCGCTGGGAGCGCACCGAATTGGCATGGCGGGCGCTGGTGGACGGCGAAGGTCGCCGCGCTGCCACAGCTCGCGCCGCGATTGAAGCGGCCTATGCTGCGGGAGAAGATGATGAATTTATCCGCCCGACCGTGATTGATGGCGCGGCGCAGATTCAAAACGGCGATCACGTCATTCACCTCAATTTCCGCAAAGATCGTCCGCGCCAGCTCGTTGCGCCATTATTTCAACCGAATTTCAATCACTTCGACCGACGCGGCGTGACCGCCGTCAACGTCACCTGCATGATGGAATATGACGCGACCTTTGGGCTGCCGTTTGCGTTCGATCACGATATGCCGAAAACCACGCTCGGCGCGATTTTGAGCGACGCGGGGCTGGCGCAACTCCACTGCGCGGAAACCGAGAAATACGCGCACGTCACCTTTTTCTTCAACGGCGGACGCAGCGAGCCATTCTCCGGCGAAGAGCGAGTGCTGATTCCGTCGCCCAAGGTCGCAACCTACGATTTGCAGCCAGAAATGAGTGCGCCAGCGGTCGCTGATGCGGTGATTGCGGCGCTCCACGAACAGCGGTTTCCGTTCATCGTCGTCAATTTTGCGAACGGCGACATGGTCGGACATACGGCAGTGCGCGAAGCAGTGATTGCGGCAGTGGAAGCGTTAGATCGTGAAGTCGGGCGCGTGTTGGATGCAGCGGTGGACTGCGGTTATTCGGTGATTTTGACGGCCGATCACGGCAATTGCGACGAGATGGTTGATCCGATCACCGGCGACCCGCACACCCAGCACACGCTGTATCCCGTGCCCTGTCTGATTATTGACGGAACGCCGTGGCGCTTGGCGATTGGCGGCGAGTTGAAAGATGTCGCGCCGACGGTGCTGGCGCTGATGGGCTTGCCGATTCCGCCACAAATGGACGGACGCTCGCTGCTGCTCGGCGCGGCGGTAAGTTGACGCCATGCAGGTTTATCTCGATTTGCTGCGCGAAGTGCTTGACCACGGCAACGACCGGGGCGACCGTACTGGCGTCGGCACGCGCTCGGTGTTTGGTCGGCAGATTTGGCCTTGATTTACAAGATTTTCCGCTGCGACCACCACCAAACGGGTACACGCCAAAGGGCTGATTCACGAACTGCTGTGGTTTCTGGCGGGCGCGACCGATAATCGGCTGCTGCAGGCACAGATGTGCACATCTGGGACAACTGGGCAACGGATGACGGCGCACTTGGCCCGATTTATGGCGCACAGTGGCGAGCTGGCGCAGTCCCGATGGGCGCGTGATTGATCAAATTGCGGAATTATCGCCACATTCGCGCCGCCCAATCGCGGCGGCTGGTGGTGTCGGCATGGAATCCGGCGGATTTACCGGATGAAACCATCAGTCCGCAGGACAACGCCCGCGCTGGGCGCATGGCGCTCGCGCCCTGCCATTGCCTGTTTCAGTTTTATGTGAATGCAGGAAAACTATCGTGTCAGTTGTATCAGCGCAGTGCCGATCTGTTTATCGGAGTACCGTTCAATATCGCCAGCTACGCGCTATTGACACATTTAATTGCGGCGCAGTGTGATTTGAAGGTCGCGAATTCGTGCACACGTTTGGCGATCTGCATCTGTATCAAAACCATCTGACGGATGAAATCGTGTTGGCGCAATTGGCGCGAACACCGCGTCCATTACCGCAATTACATTTGCGGCGTCGCCCAGCCAATGTATTTGAATACGCGTTTGAGGACATCGAAATCATTGATTACGACCCGCATCCGGTCATTCGTGCGCCGCTGGCGGTTAAGGATTCAGGTTTGGAATTGGGCAACCATTGGCGTTAGGCTTGAAACCAATTCCGCTGCTGCCCGATCAATATCCAATTTAATAGAGAGAGCCATTCCGTGAGCGATTCGCAACGACTGTTTGAGCAGGCTATTGAGCATCAAAACGCTGGGCGTGATGAAGCAGCGAATGGTTATATCGCGCTGTGGTGGCGCTCGATCCGCAACATGCTGAGGCAAATCATCGGCTTGGAGTGCTGGAATGCCAATCCGGTCAAACCGATCCGGGGCTGGCGCATTTGCACACAGCGGTGGATTGCGCCCCAGCATCGGTGGAGTTTCGGCTGGCGCTGGCGAATGCGCTGTTGCAAGCGCAGCGTCCACTGGATGCGCAGGCGGTGCTGGACGCCGCGCCAGTGACATTGCCGAACACGCCAGCGGTGACGGCATTGCGCCAGCAACTCACGCATTCTCAATCCAAATCAACCTGTTGCTGTCAGCCACGATCCGCTCAACGGCAAGCTAGAACAGGCGCTGAAGGAAGTGGGCGACACGCTGCTGGTCACGATTGCCGAGACGTGCGCGTGTGTGTGCCGGCCGATATTCATGCGCAAACGACTTACGTGCTGTTGGAGCAGGGCGATTGGTACGACGCCGAAATGACCTTTGTGCGCCAATTCATTCAGCCCGGCATGGTCGCAGTGGATTTGCGCCCAGCACGGCGCGTATGCCCTGACGCTGGCGAAACGGTTGAATGGCAATGGTAAAATCATCGCGCTGGAACCGGTACAACGTAACGCCGGATTGCTGGCGCAGAGCGTTATTGAAAATGAATTGAGCGACGTGATGACGGTGCTGCCAATCGGCTGGCGGTCACAGCGGACGCGCAGAAATCAGTATTCGCGCTGCGCGTAAACCCAACAGTTTGCAGGGCGATCGCAGCACCGAAGCGGCAACATTGCTCACACTCGATGATTTATTGAAAGATTCGCGCTGGCCAATGACTGCGCCAATTGATTTTCTGCGATCAATGCGGGCGGTCTGGAATTGGACGTATTGCAAAGTGGAGAAATCTTTTTTAAGACCCATGCGCCATTGGTGATGTTGCGTGTGAATGAAACGACATTGTCGCCGCAATTACGCGCTGCTGTGAATAAATTGAATTGGCAGTTTTATCGTTTAGTTCCGGGAATCAATGCGCTTGCGTCAATAGACCCAGATCAACCGCTAGATGCACATCAACGCAATGTTTTTATTTGCAGTAATGCCTGCGCGACAACTCTGCAACAGCGCAATTTGTTAATTGATAACACACAATTAACACCGCTGCCTGCGCTTTCACCTTATGAAATGCTGTGGCCATTAAGTTTGGCGGATTATCATTATGCACAACCGCTGTTGATTGGCTGGCAAATTGCCGATCATTCTAAAGATGAACGCTGGCAAGATTATCAAGCAGCTTTAGATTGTTATCTATTATCGCAGGATCAAAAGCTGCCATTAACTGTGCGTTATCAGCGGTTGCTTGAGAGCTTACGCCGGTTCCATGATCTTATTGAAGCAGGTGATGGACACTTGCAACGAAAATGAGTTTTATTCGCATTCTATTCGATCTTGGCGAACGACAATCTGCGGTGTATCAAATTGAAGAATTGGTGCAGAAAATGACGTGGTTATTAGAACCACTGCATGAAGATTTGCGCATTCAGATTAGCCGTCCATTTTTACCATTGACACATGATTTCGATCAACGTCCGGTGCAGGGTGATATTGGAACTTGGGTGCAAGCCGCAGTGATTGAGGCGTTGGAAACCAAACGTTCGCCATCGTCTTATTTCCACAACGATTTATATTTACTCAAAAAAATATTATCGAATCTGAATCACGGCGCAGCAATGGAACGCCGCGAACGGTTATTGAATCTGCGTTTAGGAATGCCAAAACGCGCTGCATCAACGACCGCTCCAATTGGACGGCGGCGGCAGAAAATTGATCCGAATGCGGCGGCGTGGGAACAGCTCGAAAATAACTCTTAAATCATTGCGGGCAACGTCAATGAAAGCAGTCATTCTGGCAGGTGGTTTGGGAACGCGCATTTCAGAGGAATCGCATTTGCGCCCCAAGCCGATGGTGGAAATTGGCGGAATGCCGATGATCTGGCATATTATGAAACTCTATTCGCATTATGATGTGAATGAGTTTGTCATTTGTTGCGGATATAAAGGCTATGTGATTAAAGAATACTTCGCCAATTATTTTCTGCACATGTCAGATGTGACCTTTGATGTCGCAAATAATCAAATGGAAGTGCATCAGCGTAAAGCGGAACCTTGGAAGGTGACGTTAGTGAATACTGGCGCGGATACCATGACTGGCGGAAGATTAAAACGCATTGCGAATTATGTGCAGAATGAAGAAGCGTTTTGTTTCACCTATGGCGATGGAGTGAGTGATGTTGATATTGGTGCGCTCATTGCTTTTCATCGGGCGCATGGGCGATTAGCTACCGTCACCGCAGTGCAAGCGCCGGGACGTTATGGCGCAATTGAACAAACTGGAAATGAAGTGACCGGCTTTATTGAAAAACCGCGCGGTGATGGCGGTTTAATTAACGGTGGTTTTTTCGTATTATCGCCGCAGTGTCTTGATTTAATTGACGGCGATGAAAGCAGTTGGGAAGGCGAACCACTTGCGCGTTTAACGGCAATGCGGCAATTGATGGCATTCGATCATTTTGGATTTTGGCTACCGATGGATACGTTGCGCGATAAAAATCAGCTTGAAGAACTGTGGTCTTCTGGGCAAGCACCGTGGAAACGTTGGCAATGAACCCAGAATTTTGGCGCGGCAAACGGGTTTTTATCACTGGACACACCGGTTTTAAGGGCGGCTGGCTGGCGTTGTGGTTGACGGAATTGGGCGCGACCGTATGCGGCTATGCGCTTGATCCGCCAACGAATCCGAACTTTTTTACCCTCACTCGACTTGCCGAACGGTTGTCGCAGCAGCAAATTCGAGACGTGCGCGATGCGTCGGCATTAAAACAGGCGTTGATCGCTGCTGCGCCAGACCTTGTGTTTCATCTCGCCGCCCAGCCGCTGGTGCGCGAGGCGTATCGCCTGCCAGTTGACACGTTCGCCACCAATGTGATGGGCACGGTGAATCTGTTAGAAGCGGTGCGCCACAGCGCCAGCATTCGCGCTGTTGTAATCGTAACTTCCGATAAATGTTACCAAAATCAAGATTGGCTCTGGCCGTATCGGGAAACTGATCGACTCAGCGGTCACGATCCCTACGCCAGCAGCAAAGCCTGTGCCGAATTAGTCACTGCTGCGTATCGTCACAGTTTTTTGGCTGCAGCCGAAATTGCCGTCGCTAGCGTCCGCGCTGGCAATGTGATTGGCGGCGGTGATTGGGCTGCAGATCGGCTCATTCCAGATTTTTTGCGAGCACTCGATGCTGGAGAAATACTGAACATTCGTTCGCCCAACGCGATTCGTCCATGGCAGCATGTCCTTGATCCGCTTGCAGGTTATCTGCAATTAGCCGAGCGTCTTCACGATGTAGCAGGTACGGTTTACGCCGAGGCGTGGAATTTCGGTCCCGCGGAAACGGACGCACGCAGCGTGGCTTGGGTGATGGAACGGTTGTGTGCCAAATGTCCCGAAGCCCGTTGGCGCTGCGATCTTGCGTCGCAGCCCCACGAAACCGCGATTTTGAAAGTGGATAGCGCCAAAGCCCGAATGCGCTTGGGCTGGCAACCGCGCTGGGATTTGAATGAGGCGTTGGATCGCACCTTGTCATGGCATCGGGCGTGGCGACAAGATATTGATATGCAACAGTTTTCGCTGGCGCAAATTGTTGCGCATCACATGGTTGATGCTTTATGTTAACAACTGCATCGCGTTTTCATTGCCAATCAACGCTAATTGCTGGCGTTGTAGTGATTGAACGGCGACCAATTCACGACCAACGCGGTTTTTTTGAGCGCGTATTCTGCGCCAATGAATTAACAGAATTCACGCATGGCAAACCGATTGTGCAAATCAATCACACGTTTACAAAACAATGCGGTGCAATTAGAGGATTACATTTTCAGTATCCGCCAGCGGCAGAAATTAAATTTGTAACCTGTGTACGTGGTGAATTATTTGATGTTGCAGTGGATATTCGCGCCGATTCACCGACTTTTTTACAGTGGCACGGCGAGCATTTAACTGCTGATAATTACAAAATGCTGGTCATTCCAGAAGGTTTTGCACATGGATTTCAGGCACTCAGTGATGATTGTGAATTGCTGTATATGAATACGGCATATTACACACCCGAACTAGAATCTGGATTTAACCCAACCGACAAAGCATTCGAGATTCGTTGGCCACAGACAATTACCGATTTATCGCCCCGCGATGCCGTTCACGCCCCACTCGATTCTCAATTTCTAGGAATTTAGTTGTAACTAAACATGACTATGCCACTAATTACAGTATTAGGCGGTCACGGTTTTATCGGAAGCCATTTACTGCAATTTCTAAAACAACAAGGACTTTCTTATTGCGCACCAGATCGAAATGATGCAACAGTTTTTACCCAACCGTTAGGTCACGTTATTTATTGTATTGGATTAACGGCAGATTTTAGAACTCGACCATTAGATACCGTAGAAGCACATATTTGTTTACTTCAACGATTCATTGAAAAAGCTGATTTTGAATCATTCACTTATCTTTCGAGTACCCGCGTTTATGCTGGCGTTGAGAACACACAAGAAGAACAGAATTTATTGGTTAATCCCAATAACGCGAGCGATTTGTATAATTTGTCAAAGCTCATGGGCGAATCCCTATGTTTGCACTGTGGTCGCCCGAATATGAAAATAGCTCGATTATCCAATATCGTTGGTGTTTGTAACGAACCCACTAACTTTTTAACGCAACTATTAGAAGAAGGTTATAAAAATGGCAATTTGCTACTACACACTTCTCTCGATTCAGAAAAAGACTATCTTGGAATTGATGACACGATACAGCTATTAACAAAAATTACGCTTTCACAAACGACTGGCATTTTTAATATCGCAAGTGGTGTCAACACAAAAACTGCTGAAATTGCGAATTTTTTAGCACAAAAATTGGGCTTTAAAATTACTGTAATTGAGAATGTGCCAACTTGGAGTTTTTCCGTTATTGATATTCATAAAATTAAGACTGAATTTCAATTTAATCCCCGACAACTCAATGACTACTTTCCAGATTTTTTGGATTCTTATCATCACCAGAGAAATCAATGCCATATTTAGAAACCACTCCAGATGCTGAAGCGGGTTATTTAGTAGAAAAAAAGACACGTATTGCTGCTTTTGCGCAAGATGAAGCATTTCGCGCCCTGTCGAACGCATGGCGCATTGAAGCCTTAAAAAAGAAATACATGAATAACTATTCATGGCTTGGGCGACCAATTATTCAACTGCCAACGGATATTGTTGCAATTCAAGAAATTATTTGGGCAGTTAAACCCGATCTTGTCATTGAAACTGGCATTGCGCATGGTGGTTCGCTGATTTTATCCGCATCAATACTTGAATTATTAGGTCATGGAAAAGTGATAGGTGTCGATATTGATATACGATCACACAATCGTCACGCAATAGAAAATCATCATCTCGCACATCGTATTCAAATTATTGAAGGCTCAAGTGTTGATCCTGATATTGTTGCAAAAGTTCATTCTGAGGCAAAAGATGCTGCGAAAATCGTTGTTTTATTAGATTCTAATCATACTCATGAACATGTGTTCGCTGAACTGAATGCTTATGCCAATCTTGTAAGTGTGAATAGCTACTGTGTCGTCTTTGACACCTTTATAGAAGATATGCCAGACGATTATATTTGGAATGAACGTCCATGGGGTAAAGGTAATAACCCAAAAACTGCTGTTTGGGAATGGATTAAACATCACCCAGAATTTGCAGTTGATCACTCAATTGAAGATCGACTGTTGGTGACATCAGCGCCAAATGGTTTCTTACAGCGCGTCTCCCAGTTATAGCGATAAAAACAATGAAAAATCTAATTTCAAGTGTCTTTTTTGGTGTTAAAAACCCTGATTTTCTTCAGGGTATTCAGCAAGCAATTAGCAACACTTCTCCTGATGGAATCTATGCAGGAGACAATATTTTTACAATTGGTCGAAATCTTAGTTTTCTTGAAAACGAAGCGTTTGTAAACGCTTGGAAAGCTCACGCTGAAACGAACATTGAACATGCGATTGTTTGGCGAATTTATGTCTTAGCATGGGTCGCAAAAAATGTGTTATCCAGAAAAATACCCGGTGATTTCGTTGAGTGTGCTTGTTACAAAGGTACTTCAGCACGGATCATTTGTGACTATGTTGATTTTGCTCACGTGGATAAAAATTATTATTTATATGATCTTTTTGAACATGATGATTCTATGGTGCATCACGCGATGCCTGATCATGGAGTAACGTTGTTTGAACGAGTTAAAAAACGTTTTGAGAGTTTTTCAAATGTCATTGTTACTAAAGGATTTGTTCCACAAGTTTTAGATAAAATCTCACCAGAAAGCATTTCGTTTTTGCATATTGATTTGAATAACGCACCGGCTGAAATTGGTGCGTTAGATCGTCTTTTTGATCGACTTTCCACCGGTGGTATCTTGATATTAGATGATTATGGCTGGCGGGCTTATCGAGAACAAAAGCTGGCAGAAGATGTTTGGCTGGCAGCACAGGGATACGAAGTATTAGAGTTACCCACTGGTCAAGGATTAGTGATTAAATAGTGAATAGTGAATAAGTTTGTATCTGCTAATGATAAGGTGTTACATGACTAACATTTCTTTGTTACTTAAAGAAGCAATTACTCATTATCATGCGAATCGCTTGAATGTTGCAGAGAGTCTCTATCGTGCAATTTTAGCCTTGGATCAAGATCACGCTGAAGCACATCATAACTTGGGCATGATTGAAATTAAATTAGAAAAACCTGAATCAGGATTAAAACATTTACAACGAGCTGTTGTTTTAGAGTCTCGCAAAGGTAGCTATTGGCTGTCACTAGCGGAAGAACTACTTGCTGCGAAGCGGATTGATGAAGCGCATGATATTTTAAACCATCTTATACGCATGAAGCTCAATACATCAGCTGTACAACGGTTAAGAAAGCAGATTAGCGAGCAAAAAAAAGGTATTTTTTCTGCAAAAGAAACCGCTTCCATTCAAGAACAAAAAGTAGTTGTTTCATTACTTGAAAAAAGGCAATTTATTGAAGCCGAATCGAAGGCTAGAAAACTTGTGGCACGTTATCCAACTGATGCTTTTGGTTGGAAAGCAACAGGAACGTTGCTTTTTAAGCGTGGTTTGTTTGAAGATTCGTTAAATTTTTTACTAAAAGCTGTTCAGTTAAATCCAAAAGATGCAGAATGTTTGAATAATTTAGGAAATACACTTCAAAACCTTAATCGTCCTAACGAGGCGTTGGATTGTTATAAACGATCATTAGAGATTGGTGCTGATTATGCAGCTGCCTATAATAGTGTTGGCGTAACTTTAGAAAGCATCAATCGAATAGAAGAAGCAATTGATAATTATCGCCGAGCGTTGGCACTTGATCCTAATCTATCGGATGCGTTTAGTAATCTCGGTGTTGCACTCAGAAAAATCCAGCGATTATCAGAAGCACTAGACTGTTTTCAGCGTGCATTAAAGGTTGATCCTGATAATGTTAAGGTATACAACAATATCGGTGCGGTTTTAGAAGAAATAGGGCAATTAGATGAAGCAATTGCTGCTTATGAAAAAGCAATTGTTTTAGATAAAAATTCACATTCACTAAACAGTTATTCAAACCTACTTTTTGCGTTAAATTACCATCCAGACAAACCAGCAGAAGATATTTTTTTAGCTTATCAAAAATACGATAAATATGTACAACAAGATCGTCAAATATTTTGGCAAACGCACAAGAACGATCCAAATCCTAATCGGCGTTTACATATTGGCTATATTTCACCAGATTTTCGTGCTCATTCAACATGTTACTTTTTAGAGCCTTTGTTAGCGTATCACGATCAAGACACCATAGAAGTTACGGCTTATGCAGAACTAAAAGTCGAGGATGAAGTTACAGCACGTTATCGCCAATATGTTGATCACTGGGTAGCAATCAGAGGATTGAGTGAAACAACTTTGGCAGAGCGGATTCGCGCTGACGGTATTGATATTTTAGTTGATTTAGCAGGCCAAACGGCAGATAACCGTTTAACAGTCTTTGCGAGGCGTCCCGCTCCAATTGCAGTGTCTTGGTTAGGATATGGGTATACAACAGGATTAAGCGCAATTGATTATTTTTTAACCGATGAAATCATGGTTCCTATTGGCTGTGAAACGCTTTTCAGCGAGCGACCATGGCGTATTGCCGTTCCCTCAATGGTATATCGACCCAATCCCAAGATGGGTGATATTGATAATTTACCTGCATTGACATGCGGAGCAGTTACTTTTGGCACACTTACGCGTGGTATTCGAATCAATCATCATGTCATTCGCGTATGGGTAAAAATTTTACAGCGATTACCAAATGCACGTTTAATTATTAACAGTGGTGGATTTCAAACAACACCAATACAAAATCAATTTTTAGAATTTTTTACGGCGCACGGAATTGCTTCAGAGCGGATTGATATTGGCTACAATACTCCAGGATGGGATGTGCTACAGAAAATGGATATTAGTTTAGATTGTTTTCCACATAATTCTGGTACAACTTTAATTGAATCCCTTTATATGGGTGTCCCTTTCATTACACTAGCATCTCGTCCAAGTGTTGGTCGAATTGGTAGTACGATTTTGCACGGCGCAGGACATCCTGAATGGATTGCACAGACCGAAGATGAATACATTGAAAAAGCAGTTGCACTTGCCAGCGATTTACCCCGTTTAGCTGTAATTCGTGCCAATTTACGCAGTGAACTAGAAGCGAGCCCATGGCGCGATGAAGTTGGATTTGCAAAGCGAGTTGAACAAGCCTATCGGGAAATGTGGCAGATTTGGTGTGCGAATCCCACTTAACCAAACGGTACTGGTCTCATTAACAGAGCCGTACAGATATTTATCTTTTAGTTACAAAGAATTAAGAAATTTTTACCTTATCGATTAGGATCACATTAACTAAGCAAATCGGTATCATTTAAGCAAGTTAAGTGATTCAAGAAATGGTGACACTGATGAGTTTGCCTACGATTGATGCAGTATTTGAATTGTTGAAACAAGGTCAATTTACACAAGCCGAGTATCTTGCTCATCAAATCACGCAACACGATCCACAAAACGCATCTGCTTGGAAAATACTTGGCACTATGATGATGCGTGATTTTGATCGTGTTTCAGCCGCATTGCCGGTGTTAGAGCAGGCGCGACAGTTAGCGCCTAATGATGCAGAAATTCTCAATAGTTTAGGACGAGCATATCAAACCTTAGAACGTTTAGATGATGCAAGTTGTGTTTATGATCAAGCACTGACATTACAACCGAATAGCGCCGAGATTTGGAATAATCAAGGTCTTGTTAAAGAAAAGTTAAAGCATTGGGAATCTGCATTAGAAAGCTATCAACGTGCATTAACACTAAAACCCAATTATATTAAAGCACTAAACAATTGTGGAAACGCATTGCAGGCACTAGATCGAATTGAAGAAGCATTATCTTACTATGTGCAAGTATTAGAATTGGATGCTGGTTTTCCTGATATACATTATAATTGTGGGTGTTTACTGCAACGTCTTAAACATTGGAATCAAGCTCAAGCATTTTTTGGAAAAGCAATTGAACTTAAAAACGATCACGTTGGAGCACTTAACAATTTTGGTTTTTTGTTGATAGAACAGGGATTACTTGATGAGGCGTTGACTTTTTTTGCCCGCGTTGTTCAGCTAAAACCTGAAATGGAAATTGCGCACTCCAATGCGCTATTCACGCTCAATTATCACCCCGACAAATCGGCAGCAGAAATCTTTACTTCCTATCGCGCATTCGATCAGCGCTTTGGCGAACCGCACCGCGCTAAATGGCTACCGCATATGAATAACTGCGATTCTGAACGACGATTGCGAATCGGTTACATGTCGCCAGATTTACGCATTCATTCTTCAAATCATTTTTTAGAACCCTTACTTGCTCATCACGATAAGCATCACTTTGAAATCACCGCTTATAGTCAAACGCGATGCGAAGATCTGATGACAACACGTTATCAATCTTATGTTGATCACTGGGTTGAAGTTGAACGCCTAAATGATGATGCGCTTGCCGAGCGGATTCGCGCCGATGAAATTGATATTTTAATTGATTTAGCTGGTCATTCAGCTGGCAATCGTTTATTAGTGTTTGCTCGCCGACCAACACCAATTGCAGTGTCTTGGTTAGGCTATGGTTATACGACTGGTTTAAGTGCCATTGATTATTTTTTAACTGACGAAGTTATGGTTCCGGCAGGCAGTGAAAACCTGTTCGCCGAGCGCCCATGGCGAATTGCAGCTCCATCAATGGTATATCGACCAGATGATAAAATGGGTGAAGTCAATTCATTACCGGCTTTGGAACGCCATTTTGTGACCTTTGGAACCTTGACGAGAGGGATTCGGATCAATCACCGTGTCATTCGTACTTGGGCGGAAATTCTAAAACGACTGCCAACAGCGCGGCTGGTTGTGAATAGTGATGCGTTTAATGCTCCATCTGGACAACAAGCACTTGTTGATCGTTTTGCAATTTATGGAATTGCCCCAGCGCAATTAGAAATTGGATTTGATAGCCCACCTTATGATGTACTGCGCGGAATAGATATTGCGCTGGATTGTTTTCCGCATAATTCTGGAACCACGTTAATTGAATCGTTGTATATGGGATTACCATTTATTACCCTCGCTGATCGCCCCAGTGTTGGTCGAATTGGCAGCACTATTCTTCACGGCGCTGGGCATCCTGAATGGATTGCAAATAGCGAAAACGAATACATTGAAAAAGCAGTTGCGCTGGCGAGTGATTTGCCGCATTTAGCCGCTATTCGTGCGAATTTACGCACTGAATTAGAAGCCAGCCCGTGGCGTGATGAAGCAGGATTTGCACGGCGCGTTGAACAAGCCTATCGGGATATGTGGCGGCGCTGGTGTGCCGGAGTTGCCCGCTAATACCTCAATAACACTGAGTTGCGCAGTTGAAAATTTGTCAGCAGTATTCGCAGTAATTCTATACACCTTCCCGATGCGAAAATGAAGTTGCCAATTTAACGCCCCGCATTCGCTAATTGGGATCATTTATGATGCGCTTAATTTTATTCATTGGATTGATTGCTGCTGCCTTGTGGAGTCGTCACTGGTGGCGCACTACTCCGCCTGCACAGGTGCGCAGCGTATTGAGTGCAATTTTATTATGGGGCGGAATTGGCTTGCTGGGGCTGGCGCTTATAAGCGGACATCTCAATCCATTATTAGCTGCAATAGCAACATTGGGATTGGCACTGGCGCGATTAGAGCGTGTATTGGAATTGATACCCAAATTGCGCCAGCTTTTTCAACCAGCGAATCAGCAGCAATCGCCACCATCAAATAATGGTCATTTAAGTGATGCGGAAGCCCGCGCCATTCTCGGCGTGGCAGCTAATGCCGACGCAGAAACCATTCGTGCTGCACATCGGCGTTTAATGCAACGACTGCATCCAGATCGCGGCGGTTCGGATCATTTAGCCGCGCAAATTAATGCTGCAAAAAAACGCTTACTCGGAGATTAAACGCCTCATGGCTGCACCCAAACCCCGCACCGCTTACGTGTGCAATGCCTGCGGCGCACGTCACCCGAAATGGGCGGGACAGTGCGCAGATTGCGGCGTGTGGAACAGTTTGACGGAAATGATGGAACCGCGCCGCCCTGTGTTGCGTGGCGGCTACACCGGCGCTGCCGACACTGCGCGAATTGAAATGCTCGCGGCAGTCAATCCCGAAGAACGTTCGCGCATTCAAAGCGGTATCGGCGAATTGGATCGCGTGCTCGGCGGCGGTTTGGTGGCGGGATCGGTGGTGCTGCTCGGCGGCGATCCGGGCATTGGCAAATCGACGCTGCTGCTGCAAGCCTGCGCCGCGCTCGCCGTTGATTTTCCAGTGCTTTATATCAGCGGTGAAGAATCGCCGCAGCAGATCGGATTGCGAGCGCGGCGGCTGGGTTTGACGGGCGACGGCATTCAGTTGCTGGCGGAAACCTGCGTCGAACGCATTTTGGAACAGGTTGCTGCTGCGCATCCGCGCATCATGGTTGTCGATTCGATTCAAACGCTGTTTACGGAAACGCTGCAATCTGCGCCGGGTTCGGTGTCGCAGGTGCGTGATGCCGCTGCGCAGTTGGTACGCTTTGCAAAACAACAGGATACCGTGGTTTTTCTCGTCGGGCATGTCACCAAAGACGGTTCGCTGGCCGGTCCGCGAGTGCTGGAGCACATGGTGGACACGGTGCTGTATTTTGAGGGCGAACACGGCGGCCCATTCCGCATCGTGCGTTCGATTAAAAACCGTTTCGGCGCAGTCAACGAGCTGGGCGTGTTTGCGATGGGCGAGCAGGGACTGCGCGAGGTGAAAAATCCATCAGCGATTTTTTTGTCGCGCCACGATCAACCGGTGCCCGGCAGCGTGGTCATGGTGACGCGAGAAGGAACGCGCCCGCTGCTGGTCGAAGTGCAGGCGCTGGTTGATGAAAGTCCGCTGGCGAATCCGCGCCGCGTCGCGCTGGGTTTGGATCAAAATCGACTGTCAATGCTGCTCGCAGTGCTGCATCGTCACGGCGGAATTGGGCTGTTTAATCAAGACGTTTACGTCAACGTGGTCGGCGGAGTGCGCATTGCCGAGACCGCTGCCGATTTGCCGGTCATCATGGCGGTGCTGTCGAGTTATCGCGACCGTCCGCTGCCGCTTGATCTCGCAGTTTTTGGCGAAATTGGTTTGTCTGGCGAAGTGCGCCCGTGCCGAATGGCGCAGATCGGCTGCGCGAGGCCGTGAAACATGGCATCCGTCGCGCTATTGTGCCCAAGGGCAATGCGCCCAAAGAAGGCGTTGAAGGGTTGGAAATCATCGCGGCACGCACGCTGGGCGAAGCACTCGATGCAGCAACCTAACGATTTGCCTGCTGCGCCAAGGTGATCATCATTTCGGCATTCATTCGCTCACGAACGGAATAAATCAGATGGCAGAGAAAATTGAAGAATTAACCGTCACCTATATTGATGACGAAATTGAAACCGTTAAAGAATTGGATAAGGTCGTTTTATCGAAAGGCAGCTGGACAACAATTCTATTCCGTTATCAGGAATGGGATCGCGCCAAAGCGCAATACGGCGCAGATAAATACACCATTCGCCGCTATCAAAAACGCGATGGTGAATACCGCCAGCAATCCAAATTCAACATTTCCAGTCGGGCGCAGGCACAAGCATTATTGATGCACTACAACGCTGGGTGATTGAAGAATGAAATACTTGCTCCACCCAGCAATAGTACTGCTGTTTTGTGGAATGAATACGCTCACCGTTGCAGAGCAATTGCCGCTGCAATTGGTCGATGGTCAACCGCTAGCGCCGCAATTCAATCTGCCGGGAACCGACGGGAAAATGTATCGGCTGACGGATTATCGCGGTAAGCCGTTGATTTTGAACTTTTGGGCGACTTGGTGTCCGGCCTGTTTAGCGGAAATGCCGTCATTGCAACGCGCCCACCATGCGCTGGCGCGTGACGGCATTCCGGTAATCGCCATCAATGTTGGCGAAGATGCTGAAACTGTTGCAGAATTTACGCAGCGAATGCCGTTGCCATTTCCGCTGCCACTGGATCAAAACAGCGCTGTCGCGCAGCGTTATCCGCTGATTGGCTTGCCGACTACCTTTATCATTGATGCTAAAGGAAAAATCATTTTTAGTGCCCTCGGTGAGTACACTTGGGATGATCCGGCGCTGCTGGCACGAGTGAGGGCATTAAATAAATGAAATCATCAGTTTGCGCCATGTTTGGAGTTGTTCTGTGCTTGAATTAATTCGTGCTGGTGGTTGGCTGATGTGGCCAATCATCGCCTGCTCCATCGTGGCGCTGGCCATTGTGTTTGAACGCAGCTGGTCGCTGCGCCGCCGCCGCATCATGCCGCCGCAATTAGTGGCGCGTATTTGCCAACTTCATCAATCTAATCAACTGCATGATGCTGAAATCGCCGCTATTCGTGACGGCTCACCGCTCGGACGCATTCTCGCTGCGGCGTTGATTAACCGGCAGCATTCGCCCGCCGTAATGAAAGAAGCCATCGGCGACACTGGACGACATGTCGTCGCTAAATTAGAACGTTTTCTTAATACGTTAGGCACGATTGCTGCGATTACGCCACTGCTCGGTTTGCTCGGTACCGTGTTTGGAATGATTGACATTTTCAGCGTGATTCAACGCGCCGGTAATGGCAACGTTGGGTTATTGGCTGGTGGAATTTCCGTGGCATTACTCACCACTGCTGCCGGTCTATGCGTCGCTATTCCTGCGCTAATGTTTCATCGTTATTTTGATGGGCGCGTTGAGCAATTTGCGATTGAAATGGAAGCACAAGCATTGCAATTAGTCGAAGTGATTAAAGGCGAACGCGAGCCGGAAGAAGAAGCAATATGAGTTTGCGTCCGCGTCGCCGTCCGCCAATAGACATCAATATCGCGCCATTGATTGATGTGGTGTTTTTGTTGCTGATTTTTTCATGGTTTCAACCACTTTCCGCGATGAAACGCGGCTGCGTGTACAATTACCGCAAGCGCAGGGTGAATCACTACCAGCAGATGCACCAACGCCAATTCGTCTTGTGATCGATCAAGCCGGACATTATTTCATTAACGATCAAGCAATTGAAAATGAAATTGCGCTGGCGCAACGGCTGACGCAACTCAGCACTGCGCAAGATGCCCAACGCAAATACCAGTGTTAATTCAAGCGGATGCCAAACGCCGCATCAAGCGGTAATGACGGCACTGGATGTTGCCGGTCAAACCGGATTAAAACGCATTGTTTTTGCCGCCACTCACCGCCAATAGCCGCATTCCATGACTCAAGAACTGTATTAAGTAACGCCGATGCAAAAGTCATTTATTATCGTCTTTTGCAACACGTTAAACCCTATTGGCGCATGTTTACATTTTCAATTATTGGAATGCTGATTTTTGCTGCCACCGAACCGCTATTCGCAGCGATGATGAAACCATTAATTGACGGCAGTTTTGTTGAACGCAACGCCGATATGGTACGCACCATGCCATTATTGGTCGGTTATTTTGGTGCGCGGCATTGCCGGTTTTATCAATACGTATTTTTTAAGCTGGGTCGGACGGCGCGTCGTCGCTGATTTGCGGGAACAGATGTTTGCACATCTATTGCGGCCCAACGCGCTATTTCGATCAGCACGGCGCAGGTCATTTATTAGCTAAACTAACCTATAACGTCGAAAACGTTTCAAATGCAGCCACTTCTGCCGTAACCACGTTGGTGCGTGATGGCTTCACCATTGGTTTAATGGGCTTTATGCTGTATCTCAACGCCGGATTATCGGCGATCTTTTTAATTATTGGTCCAGTCATGGCGGGCGCAGTGAAATACGCACCAAGCGTTTTCGCCGTCACAGTCGGCGTATTCAAGATCGCGTTGGCGATTTAACCCAAGTGGCACAGGAAGCAATTGATGCGCAGCGCGTGGTGAAAGCCTTTGGTGGTCAAGCCCGTGAAGCATTGCGCTTTAATACGATCAATGAAAAAACCCGTGCACTACAAATGAAAATGATTGCAACCGAAGCCGCCAGTGTGCCGCTGGTGCAATTGATTTCTGCGGCTGCGATTGGCGTTGTAGTTTATTATCCACGATGCAGGGATTAAAAGAAAACATTTCGGTCGGGACTTTTATGTCATTCGTGGTTGCAATGGGATTGCTTTTACCGCCAGTGAAACGCTTAACTTCAGTGAATGCGCAATTGCAACGCGGCATTATTGCAGCAGAAAGTTTGTTTGAATTGCTAGATGCAGATGAAGAAGATGATTGCGGCACACAAACGCTAATACGCGCTGAAGGGCGATTGAATATCGCGGCGTGAGTCATCGTTATTCCAATGATAAATTGCCAGCATTGAACATTTAGATTTATTTATTGCGCCGGGTGAAAAAGTAGCATTGGTTGGACGTTCTGGCAGTGGTAAAAGTACGGTTGCCAGTCTATTACCGCGTTTTTATGACGCTACCAGCGGCGAGATTTTCATTGATGAAATTCCAATTCGTGCATTAACGCTGGCAGTTTACGGGCGCAAATTTCATTGGTCAGTCAAGAGGTTGTGCTATTTAATGATAGTATTGCCAATAACATCGCTTATGGTTGCGCCGTGCCGCCAACACGAGCGGAATTAGAACAGGTGGCGATGAGTGCCCATGCGTTGGAGTTTATTCAGCGTTACCGCTGGGATTTGACACGATGATTGGTGATCGCGGCGTATGTTGTCTGGTGGGCAGCGCCAGCGATTAGCCATTGCGCGGGCGATGTTAAAAGATGCGCCAATTTTAATTCTGGATGAAGCGACTTCAGCATTAGATACTGAGCCGAGCGCCATATTCAGTCGGCATTACAAGCGTTAATGGCGCGGCGCACCACTTTGGTAATTGCGCATCGGTTATCAACTATTGAAAACGCAGATCGGATTGTGGTATTGCAAGATGGGCGAATTGTCGAACAGGGTCGCCATGCTGAATTGCTGGCATTGGGCGGTCATTATGCGCGGCTGCATCAATTGGGAATTCAAACATAAAAAAATGGGGCGAAGTTTATTCAACTTGACCCCGTTTTTTATTGAGTTGCGCAATTAAAAAATCACATTAGACCGAGCTGCAACCGCGCTTCGTCGCTCATATGTTCTTGACTCCACGGCGGATTCCACACCAAATCCACCCGCACTGCGCCAACGCCTTCCACGCTGGCGACTGCATCGCGCACCATAATCGGCATCATGCCAGCGACCGGACAGGCAGGCGCAGTCAAGGTCATTTCCACTGCTACATCGCCATCCGGCGCAATGTCGATGGTGTAAATCAGTCCCAGATCGTAGATATTCACTGGAATTTCAGGATCATGGACGTTGCGCAATGCGGCGATGATGGGTTCGCGCAATTCTCGGCGACCATTTGCTCTACTGCCACATCCCGATCCACTACCGCCGGTTCGCCCAGCGCCTCGTCGTGGCTGCCGAAACCGGCAAAGCGAGCGAGTCTGTTCATAAAAACCTCAATCAATTCAGTGGCGCGGATTCCAGCCGCTGACCAACTTGCTCCGTAACATAATCGCGGAGCACCTCTTCATGCAGCCGGTGGATAATTTCGCCAGCAAATCCTAAACACAGCATTCGCCGCGCTAACGGTGCTGAAATTCCACGCGAACGCAGATAAAACAACTTTTCCGGTCGAGCTGCCCAACTGTGTTCCGTGACTGCATTTCACATCATCAGCGTTAATTTCAAGCTGCGGTTTGGTATCAACTTCAGCACCTTCCGATAACATTAAGTTATTATTCGACATCGCTGCGTCGGATTTTTGCGCATCTTTAGCAACCAATACGCGTCCATCAAATACTGCTCGTCCTTTGCCATATAAAATACCCTTGAAATTTTCGCGGCTATTACAATTCGGAATGGCGTGTGTCACATCTAAATGATAATCCATCAATTGCCCGTCGCCAGCGAGATATAATCCTTGCAAATCGCATTCAGCATGTTCGCCTATAAATTGCGTCACCAATTCAGTACGCGACCAGCGTGCGCCGAGACCGATATTGACACCCAAATAACGGCTATTGGCATTGATTAAGCGATAACCCAGTAAGATGAAATGCCTTTGCGCTTTCCATTTGCAACCGTTCATGGCGAAATACTGCATCGCGTCCCAGCGCAATTTCTATCACTGCGTTAGTGCAATAACCGCATCATCGAGACCGATATAACGTCAATTACTTGCCTGCGCTCCATCACCGAGCACAATTAAATGACGCGGTTGTGCTACTTGCGGCTGATTCATGCCAGTAGAAATATGAATCAACTCAATCGGTTGCTCTAATACCGCAGCGCGATCAAACAACACCACACCATCATTAAAGCCAGCGGTATTGAGCGCAATAAAAGGCGAATGAATTGCGCTTTGATTAGCCGCGAGCGCACTGCGTCGGGATCATTCTCTAGCAGGGCGCACAAACTGCCGATATGCACACCCGTTGGCAAATCACCGAGCGCCGACAATTCGGGCACATAACGACCGTTAATCAATACCACGCGACGACTGACAAGCTCTGGAATAAAAATCTTATCTAAATCATCACTTCGAGTGCGGGAATTACTGCTTTAGCTGGAGTGAAATCTTGTTCTAAAAGACTTTTTAAATTGGTATAACGCCATGCTTCTGCTTTATTCGTTGGTAATTCTAGCCCAATACATTGCTCGCGGGCAGCGCTGCGCTGCGCTTCAAGCCAGTCTAATTTAGCACTGTCGCGGGTATTCGGCGCAGTAGCTAGCCAATGTGAAAAACCGTTGAAATCATGCTGGTCATGCTGCTTGACCCTCGGCATCAATCCAGCCATAACCCTTTTCTTCCAATTCAAGCGCCAATTCTTTACCACCGGAGCGAATAATTCGTCCCTTGGCTAATACATGCACATAATCTGGTTGAATATAATCGAGTAAGCGTTGGTAATGCGTGACCACAATCATTGAGCGTTCTGGACTGCGCAAGGCATTCACTCCATCAGCGACCACCCGCAGCGCATCAATATCTAAACCCGAATCAGTTTCATCCAAAATTGCCAATTTCGGCTCTAATAACGCCATTTGAAAAATCTCATTGCGTTTCTTTTCACCACCAGAAAAACCGGCATTCACGGCGCGTTTTAACAACGAATCATCGAGATGCAAAATCTTCAGTTTTTCTTTAATTAAACGCAGAAAAGAAACGGCATCAAGTTCTGTCTCGCCGCGTGACTTACGAATGCTATTGAGCGCCGCTTTTAGAAAATAGGTGTTATTCACACCCGGCAATTCAACTGGATATTGAAACGCGAGAAATAAGCCTAATTGCGCCCGTTGTTCGGGTTCTAATGCCAGCAAATTCTGACCTTCAAAAGTCGCAGTGCCTGCCGTCACCGTATAGCCTTCGCGCCCGGACAATACATGTGACAATGTACTTTTGCCCGCTCCATTCGGTCCCATAATGGCGTGAATTTCACCTGGAGCGACCGCAAAATCCAGACCTTTTAGAATCTCTTTATCTCCAACATTAGCGTGGAGACCATTAACTGCTAACATGTTTTGCTCCAATTGAAAACGGGGCGACGGGCGAAAAAAGTTGTGTGGTTCAATACGGTAATTAACCGACTGCGCCTTCTAAACTAATGCTCAGGAGCTTTTGCGCTTCTACCGCAAATTCCATCGGCAATTCATTAAAGACTTCTTTACAAAAGCCGTTGACGATCATTGATACTGCATCCTCTTCGGTTAATCCCCGCGAGCGACAATAAAACAATTGATCGTCACTAATTTTAGATGTAGTTGCTTCGTGCTCCATATTTGCTGATGGGTGCTTGACTTCAATGTAAGGCACAGTATTGGCGCTGCATCGATCACCAATTAACAACGAATCGCATTGGGTGTGATTACGCGCACCTTCAGCGCGTTGACCAATGCGGACTAAACCGCGATAGGTTTGCTGTCCTTCGCCAGCGGAAATGCCTTTAGAAACAATGGTAGAGCTGGTGTTTTTGCCGATATGAATCATTTTCGTTCCAGTATCTGCTTGCTGGCGTCCTTTGCTCACTGCTACCGAATAGAATTCACCAATAGAACCCTCACCGCGCAATAAACAACTGGGATATTTCCAAGTAATTGCTGAACCAGTTTCCACCTGTGTCCATGAAATCTTGGCGCGATCACCTCGGCAGTCGCTGCGTTTAGTGACGAAGTTATAAATACCACCTTTACCTTGCGCATCACCGGGATACCAGTTTTGCACAGTAGAGTATTTAATTTCTGCATCAGTCATCACAATCAATTCAACGACGGCAGCGTGCAATTGATTTTCATCGCGTTGCGGCGCAGTGCATCCCTCCAAATATGAAACATAAGCGCCTTCTTCAGCAATAATTAAGGTGCGCTCAAATTGACCAGTATTGCGGGCATTGATGCGAAAATAGGTGCTTAATTCCATTGGGCAACGCACACCTTTTGGCACATAAACAAAGGTGCCGTCACTGAATACAGCGGCATTCAAACAGGCATAATAGTTATCCGTATGCGGCACAACAGAACCGAGATATTGTTTAACCAGATCGGGATAATCGTGCACTGCTTCGGAAATGGAGCAGAAAATAACGCCAGCTTCTGCTAATGATTTACGAAATGTAGTTGCAACCGAAACGCTATCAAAAACTGCATCAACCGCAATTCCTGCCAGCACCTTTTGTTCTTCTAATGGAATGCCGAGTTTTTGATAGGTTTCCAATAAAATTGGATCAATCTCATCTAAACTTTTAGGCGCATCTTCGGGGCGTTTAGGTGCAGAAAAATATGAAATTGATTGAAAATCAATTTTGGGATAATGAACCGCTGCCCATTGCGGTTCGGTCATCGTTAGCCAATGCCGATACGCTTTCAGCCGCCATTCGGTCATAAACGTAGGTTCACCTTTGCGTGCGGAAATGGCTCGCACCACGTCTTCATCCAATCCGGGTGGAAAGGTATCGGAGGCAATTTCAGTGGTAAATCCATGTTCATATTCGGATTTAACGATGTCATCGACGGCTGGGGTTGCGGTCATCGGATTATTTAGCTCCGCTTTCTTGAGTGTATTGCTTGGTTTTAAATATACGCCCACAGTCGCTTGAATCAAGATTGAGTCTTACGCTGGGAGCATATTAGCAACGGATTATATTCTGGTCGTGAAGATGGTTCAAAACTTTGCTTGTGTGTTTTCGCACAAAAGCGGTGTTAACTTTTGAAAAGCAAAGATCGCGCCAAAAAAACGCCGCTGTTTCCATAAACAGAAACAGCGGCGCGATGATAACAATTAAAGCGAAGCGAAAATTAAAAGCAAACGGCTGATGAAATGTCAATGCTACTGATTGGCTTTCTTCGCCTTCTTTTCAGCCTTCTTTTCTTTCATCGTTTTTGTCGGCGCTTTCTTCGTTTCTTTCTTTTTATCTTCACCCTTGCTCATCGGAAATGCTCCTTGTGAATGCGCCGCAGCGCGGAATTGAATTACCAATGCCCGACACGATTTAACACGCTATTTCAGTAGCGTCAAGAGCACAAGTGCTCGTCAACCTGTGATAGAGTTTAGACGCATTTTTAATGGAGAATTTCAGCAATGTCTCGCTTATCTTTCACCACGCGCTTCGGCATCTTTCTACTCGCCACCACGTTACTGACCAGCTTAACCGGTTGCCAAGTGCCGTTTCTCAAACCAGAACAACTGCCCGCGTTTGTCAGTAAATTGCCATTTATCACCAAACCAGCGCCAACACCTACAACGCTTGATACAACCTGTGCTGCCCGTTGCGACGCCATGCGTCCCCACTGCGAACAGCGCCAGCATCTGCGCGAAACCGAATGCAAACAACATTTTAAGTCCACCAGCGCCGATCATACCGCCTGCGTTACCGATCATCGCGGGCATTGCTTACAACCGGTAGCCTGTTTGGGTGCTGATCTCAGTCTTTGCAATACGCAGCATCAAGAATGTCTCAATGCCTGCCGTCACTCAACTCCAGCGCCAGCGAATAGCGTATTACCAGTGCGTGAAGCGCCCACTGCGCCCGAACCCGCATCATCACCCATGCAGCAAGCAACTGCGGCGCATTAAGTGGTAAATACACACAGCGGCACCATCAATTCTGCGGCGCTTAAACCGCCGTGGACACCAATTTGTACGTAGGGTTTTTCGCTCGGCAGTCGGTCATAAATGACCCGCTGCCCACGCGGCAGTAGACAATAATCACCAATGCGTTCCATGAAATGCGGGTGCGGTGTGCCAAAACCAAACAATCCGTTTTCCACCAGTTGCCAACTCGGAATCATTTCGACCTGCTCGCCCAGCACTTGCTGACAATACTGCTCAAATGCGCGTTCTTTTCCCGCTCGAACATAACAAAACGCTGCGCGTGGTTCGCCGCACAACGGTAGCAGTAAACATTCAGCAAGTTCAGGATGATCGGCCAACTCAATCCGCTCGGCAGGTGAAGTATCCAGTTGACCATGATCGGCGCAGACCAATAACAGCGTATCCGTGCCCGCTGCCGCAGCGAGAAAATTGGCAATTGCGCGTTCAATTTGCGCGAGATGTGCCACCGCCGCAGCACTATTCATGCCCTGCGCATGACCAATGCTGTCGAGCGCAGGCCAATATAAACAGAGAAACCGCTGCGTTCGCCGCAACTGCGGGCGATGCAATACTTGCAGCGTCTGTTGAAAAAGATCGGTGAGTCCGTCATACGCGATGACTTCAGCGCGTCCGGCATGAGCCAGACTGAAATCGGAGCGGGCGATATGTTGCGGCGAAATCATCACGCTGGGCGTGTTGATGCGATCAAAAATCGGTGTATGTCCAAATAATTGGACTGGATCAACGCCCGCCTGCCGATAAGAAATTCCGCCGTAACGTGGTTTGCCGGTCAATATCGTCATCACGCAGCCCAGTTCGCGCAGATAGGTAAACCAACCCGTGATGCCATGTTGCAGCGGCGCAGCGCCAGTGAGATAAGTCGTGATTGCCGAAGCAGTGGTTGACGGAAATACTGAGGTGAGCGTGGTGCGTTGGGCACGATGCAACATGCCGTGTGGTGCGTGATGCGCCAGCCAATGTGCACCTAAACCATCAATTACCAGCAAAATCAGGTTTTTGGCATGAGCAAGCGTATCAACAGGCACTGCGTTCAATGTCGGCACATCAGAATAACCACCTCGTGCATGAATAATGCTGTGCATGAGATTAACGATGCTGCCGCCGTGATAATCAGGAATGTTCATTTTATGCGCGAAGTCATTGATTGCATTAAAGCGCGGCAGTTCATTGCAGATACTGCGGCGCGGCGGCAGAGGAATAATTTAGCGAACATCGACGCTTCTCGGCGAGCGTGGTACAAATCTGCGTTATGTATCGCCGGTTGACCACCTGTTTGTGCATGGGCGCAGGTGAGACGGCACAGCTTTAAGTGGCGGTTTATCATGGAGACGCTTGACTTGCGCGGGGTTAGAATTTTAGTCATCGACGACAGTAAAACCATTCGCCGCACTGCGGAAAATCTGCTGCTGAAAGCTGGCTGCGAAGTCTGTGTGGCAGAAGACGGTTTTGAGGCACTTGGCAAAATTGTGACCTTTAAACCTGAATTAGTGTTTGTGGACATTATGATGCCGCGTTTGGATGGCTACCAAACCTGTGCCCTGATTAAAAGCAACCCGGCGCTGCGCCACACGCCAGTGGTGATGCTGTCCAGCAAAGATGGTTTATTTGATCGCGCTAAAGGACGGCTGGTCGGCGCACAGCATTATTTATCTAAACCCTTCACGGGCGAGGAATTATTGCAGGCGGTGCAAGGCAATCGTCTCACCGCTGCGCCAGACTCGTCACTGTCCTAAGCAGCGTTCCACTTTTTGCTCAGGATGCTTCGGGATCATTCGTTGACAGGCTCGAACACAACACATGAAACATTTATTTCAAAACGCGAACGTTTCCGATCAAGACGCAAATATCGCCAACGCATCAAAAACAGTGCTGATCGTTGATGACTCGCCAACGGAAACCCGCATCTTAGCGACGTTTCTCACTAAAGCTGGCTACCAAGTTGAAGTCGCCATGAACGGCGAAGAAGGTGTTGCGGCAGCGCGACGCCTGCATCCCAATCTCATCCTGATGGATGTCATCATGCCGATTCTCAACGGTTTTCAAGCCACGCGAATGCTGCGTAGTGATGCCAGCACCGCGGAGATTCCGATCATCATGGTCACGACCAAAGACATGCAGACCGACCGCACTTGGGGCTTGCGTCAAGGCGCCAACGATTATCTAGTGAAGCCCGTTGATCGCCAATTGCTGTTAGAGCGGATTCGTCTGCTGCTGGGCGGTTGATCACCATGGCTCGCAGTGATCGCATTCGCACCGATCTCCATGTATTGATTCGTAATCTTGATGAGCGTTGTCGCACCAGCATTGCCGCTGCGCCCGATCCCAGCAAACCGCCAACACAATGGACTGCCGTCCTATTTTTGGTGCGAACGCAACACTTTTTAACACCTCTCGAGCAGGTTTCTGAGGTGTTAGAAATGCCGCGTGACATCACCCGCGTTCCCGGAACCAAACCTTGGCTCGTCGGCGTTGCGAATAATCGCGGCGTCTTACTGCCGATTTTTCATCTCGCCACCTTCATGGAACAAACGCGGCAACAACCGTCGTCTCCTCATACAGAATTCAATCACGAGCGCCGCCGCGAAGGGCGCAGCCGCGAGCGCGTTTTAGTGATTCGGCAAGATGAATTGCCCTGCGGTCTCATTGTTTCTGAAGCAATTGGAATGCGGTCAATTCAATTTAATACCCGCACAACCGTCGTACCAGATGGTTTTGGGGCGTGCCAACCTTATATTGACGCGTCATTTCTATTCGATGGCGCACCAGTGCCAGTGATTCGGCTGGCGCGGTTAATTACTGATCCGCTATTTCAAGCGGCAAACGGATAATGGTTTAAATTGGAAACTCTAATCAGGATGGTTTCTCGTGGAGAGTGCGAATGATGATGCGAAAGATGACAGCAAGCGGTTTCCTTAAAAGTTCTCAATGGACGGCAATTGCGTTATTGCTGACAGGATTACTGTTTGCAGCGTTGGCGCTGTGGAGCTATTTACAACTGAGCGCCAATGACGCGATTCACACACATCGCTCGCTTGATGCCGCAATGCGGCGAGCGCAAGTACAATATCTCATTAAAATAACGCGAGAAGCTGGACATGGAGAGCGCAGTGCTTTAGAACAACTGCGCAGTAAATACGACCAATTTGAGAACGGTTTTGCCGATTTAGTAAGCGACACCTCAAGCGATAATCTTTCATTAACTCAACATGCAACCCAAGCGCGAACTACTTGGAAACGTATTGATACCAAAGTTGAATACATTTTGAATGCGCGTACTGCGTTACTTGAAATGCAACAGCAACAGATGACGCTTGAAAGCCTATTATCTAATTTGCAAAACAGTCTCAAACCAGTTGCTGCTCGCAATGTTGCTGAAGGGTTTAGTCCGAATTTAGCACTGCAACTTGGATTGCAATCAGCGCGATTGGAACGTCTCCGCGCTGTGCAATGGCGATTAACGAATGGTGGCGCAGAAACCGAGCAGGCAATTAAGGATTTCACCACGAATCGTGATGAATTGATTGCGACATTTGATAACCTGACCGAATACGTTAAAACCCGTAATGATGCGAACTTGCGCAGCGTAATAGAAGAAACGACGCGTTTAACTGCGACCTTGCGCACCGTGAGTGATGATTTATTGCAATTAGTGCAAACGCTGCAACCTGTGATTGAACAGTTCAACACACTTGATGCTGACGCTTTGCAATTAGATAGTGCATTAGATGCGCTAGTCACCGATTATCGAAATACTGGGCAATTCGTGCGCTTGGTGGGAATTACGCTCGGTTCCAGTGCCGTATTGCTGTTTGCAGCATTTGCACTATTAAGCCTTACGCTATTGATTTTGTTTATTTTACATGCAGCGCGTAAGCGTGAAGAGCAATCGCGGGCGCAGGCAGCACGCGATGAAGGGGCAATTTTGCGGCTATTGGATGAAATGGGCGATTTGGCGAATGGCGATTTGACAGTTGAAGCGACCGTGACCGAGGAAAAAACCGGCGCAATTGCTGATGCAATCAATTATGCGATTGAGGCGCTGCGCAGCTTGGTCACGACGATCAATGACACCGCCAGCCGGGTGTCTAAATCGGCGCAGGACAGCCGCACCATTTCCCAGCGGTTGGCGGCAGCCAGCAGCACTCAGGCGCTGCAAATTACGCAAGCCTCGGCCGCAGTACAGTCGCTGACCATTCAGATCGACGAAGTAGCACGGAATGCTGGGGAATCCGCTGAAGTAGCGTCGCGCTCGGTGGAAGTTGCCGGACGTGGAGCGCAAACGGTGCGCGATACCATTACTGGCATGGACGCGATCCGCGAGCAAATTCAGGAAACTGCCAAGCGCATCAAACGGTTGGGCGATAGTTCGCAGGAAATCGGCAAGAGCGTCGAGCTGATCGACGACATCGCCGATCAAACCAACATTTTGGCGCTTAACGCCGCGATGCAGGCAGCGATGGCGGGTGATGCCGGACGCGGATTTGCCGTCGTCGCCGATGAAGTGCAGCGGCTGGCGGAAGATTCGCGCAATGCCACCAAACAAATTGAGGTGCTGGTGCGCACCATTCAGGCCGACACCAACGAGGCAGTCAGTTCGATGGAAGACAGCATCGCTGGCGTGGTGGAAGGCGCAAATCTGGCGGAAAACGCCGGTGAAGCACTGCGCGAAATTGAGAATGTATCCGCGTATATCGCTGATTTAACCAAAAGAATTGCCGATTCTGCCCAGCGCCAATCGCGCCAATCCGCAGAAATTAACGACACCGTGCAGGCGATTCGCGCCATCACCGAAGAAAATACTGAAGGCACTCGCCGCGCCGCTGAGGCAGTAGACGAATTGGCCAATCTGTCGAGTGAATTGCAACGCTCAGTGGCTGGATTCCGGCTGCCTTGAGCGATCGCTGAACCATTGAGTAGCGCGGTTATGACAGAGAAAAAAGTGGTTGAAGGCTTGAAATGGGTTAAAGGCGAAATCGCCGCCACCCTGCGCCCACTGCGTGATCTGCTTGAAAGTGCTGCGGATGGAGAAGCAATTGCGCCGCAAGTCGCAGCGGTGATTCCGGCGCTCAATCAGGTGCAAGGCGTGTTATTAGCGTTGCAGTTGACGATGGCAGCGCGGCTGGCGCAGGAAATGCGCTTGTTATTGGAAATGCTGCCGCAAATCAATGACGCAGATGTCACCGCCAGCGCCGCAGTGCTCGACGAAGCGCTGGCGCAGTTGACGGCACATTTGGATCGACTTGACGCTGGCGCAAATGAACTGCCGTTGCAATTAGCGAGCAGCATCAATGCGGTACGCGCTGCACGGAATACTCCGCCGTTGAGCATGGCGGAATTGTTGATGGTGGCGCTGATTCCTGATACCGCAACTGCGTTGACCGCAGACACGTTGGCGCAGCTCGCGCTGACCGTGCGGCAGGTGCGCCCGCACTATCACCGTTATTTGGTCGAATGGTATCGCGGCGATCCGCAATATCGCGTGTTGACCACGCTGGGCGGACTGTTTACGCGGCTGGCGGAAGTGCCAGAAACCAGTATTTTCAAAGACTTATTTCGTTTGGCGCAGTTATTAACTGAGGCAGTGCCGCACGAGCAGCGGGCAATTGATCCGCCGTTGCGGGCGCTGCTCGGTCATTTGGATCGTGTGCTTAAACCACTCGCGCAAACGCCGCCACAGTTGCCAGTGCAGGATACGCTGGGATTGATCGAGCAATTCATCAATCTTTTCAGTAGCATGTCCTTTAGCTCGCCGCTGCTGGCGCAGCTACGCAGCAGATATAGCATTCCCGAAAATCACCAGCGCCAGACTGCGCTAAATACGCCAAAGAATGATCGCCACAGCGAATTATTGCTGACGGCGCTCAGTGAATTTTCCCAAATTAAATCTCAATTCAATCAGTTGGCGACGACGTTAGACGCAGCGGCGCGAGATCAACTGGACACGCAGTTGCGCCAGTTGATCGAAATGCTAGAGCCCGTTGATGGCGGAGAGCTGGCGCAGCGCCTGTGCGATTTTGCAGATGAATTGCGGGCGTTGACGCTGCCGGAGTTGGCACACAATCAAGCGCCGTTGGAAAATTTGGCGATGACGCTGCTGGGCATTGAAGCAACGCTGCATCTGTCAGAAGAACAGCGGGCGCTGAACGCACAAGACGCGCCAGCCTTTGATTTATCAGAATTAACTGCCGCGACGTTGCGTGAAGCCAATTATGAATTGCTGCGCGTTAAAGATGTCATTCTCAATTGGCACGTTGAACAGGGCACGATGGATGCGTTGGCGACGGTCAGACCGCATTTGTTGAACGTATCGGGCGCATTGACCATTTTGGGCGAATATCCCGCTGCGCAGTTAGCGGATGCGATTGGGACGTTAGTTGCGCAGCGTTACATGGCGACGGTGCATCCGCCGAGCGCCGCAGAATTTGAACATCTCGCCGATGCGTTGGCCGCGCTTGAATTGTTCATCGGTCATCTGCAAGACGCAGTGCCGTTTGGCGATCATCTCATTGCGCAAGGCAGTCAATCGCTGGCAGCACTGACCGCGCAAACCCCAGCGATTTCTCCCGCGCCAGCGGACAACACTGCAACTGCCTCAGCATTGCCACCGATTGACGCGCCAGAATTGACGTTTGATCTGCCGTTTGCGGGCGATGCAGTTGAAACCGCTGCGCCAGAAGTGCTGGAGTTGCCGCAACCCGTGTTGGAAGTGTCGCCGCCGTCTGCGCCAGCCGCTACAAATGAAGATGAAGATGACGACAGCGAATTCATTGAAATCTTCATGGAAGAAGCGCGGGAAGAAACTGCATCAGCGCAAATCCAATGTGCGCGTTGGCGAGCCGACCCGACAGATCACACTGCGTTGGGAATGTTGCGGCGCAGTTTTCACACGTTGAAAGGCAGCGGGCGTTTGGTTGGCGCACTGCAAGTCGCTGATTTTGCGCAGGCGTTTGAATTGCTGCTCAATCGAGTGATGGAAGAACATCTCGTGCCGTCGGTCGAAGTGTTAGTCGCAGTGACGGAAGCAGTCGCGCAGTTGCCGGAATTATTAACCGCGCAAGTTGAACAACGTTCATTTCCCATTCAGCCGTTTATTGATCGCGCTACTGCGTTGTTGCACAGCGCCAATCTTGGTGCGAGTGATGAGGCAGCAGCGGCGGCGGAAGCAGAAGCCGCAGTTGAGGCGTTGCCTACGGATTTGGTCGATCAAGTCACCGATCACGACAGCATGTTTATTGCCGATGAAGAATTGCTGCGGATTTTTCAGACGGAAACCCACGAGCATCTAGCGGAAATAAACAACTTTTTGCGGCTGTCTGAAACGAGCGCAGTGCGGATTGATGAAGCGACCCAACGCGCTTTGCACACGCTGACCGGCAGTGCGCGGATGGCGGGAATTGATTCCATCGCAGTGGTGACGAAGGCGCTGGAGCTGTGTTTGAAACCAATTCTCACTGCCGGCAAGGCAATTGATGCGCCGTTGCTGGCGCTGCTGGCGCGAGCAGTTGAGGCAATTGCGACGCGGGTTGACGAATTGCCGACGCTCGGACGGGGCGCAGCGTTGCTGGTGGAATTGGGCGCGGTGCTGGAGCAGCGATTAGCCGTTGAAAATGCCGCAGCAGCAGTGTCTACGATCCCGCCGCTGCTGCCGGAAGTGCCAGAAACGCCATTGCCCGTTGAGGTCGCGCCAGCAGTTGCCGCCAATGACGATGATGACGAACATGCGCTGCTGCCCGTGGATGATTTACCGACTGCGGCGTTGCCGAGCGATGACGTGATGCCTCCACCGGATGCAGAAGCTGCGGCGATTTTTCTCGAAGAAGCGCGAGATTTACTCGATCATCTCGATACGCAATTCCGCGCTTGGCAATTGGCGCCGCAGGATATTCCGGCACTGGACGGCATTAACCGCTGCTGCACACGTTGAAAGGTGGAGCGCGGCTCACTGGTTTAGTGGCGATTGGCGATCTCAGTCATGCGCTAGAAACTCGGTTGAAAGCGGCGAGCCGATCACGCCATCATTAACGACACCACTTGGAATTGGCGCAACGGGCAGTGGATGCGTTGTCGATTCAGGTCGATGCGCTGGAGCAAGGCGCAGCGATTCCGCGCATGAGTCCATTGGTGGCGGCACTTGCCGGACAGGATGAACTGTTGGCGTTGACATGCGCTGCCAGCAGCAGTCGCCGCTGCCGTTGACGCCGCAGGCAGTGCAGCACGTACTTGATGCAGTAGCGACTGCGGTTCCAGCAGCCACGCAGATTCGAGTGCGTTCGGAATTGCTGAATCAGTTGGTCAATCAAGCGGGTGAAATCAGCATTTATCGCGGACGTTTGAGCCAGCGCAATAGCCAGTTTAATTTCAGTTTGGGCGAGCTTGATCAACGGTGCTGCGTTTAAGCGAGCAGCTGCGCCAGCTCGAAATCGAAACCCAAGCGCAAATCATGCACCGCTTTGATCGGCAGCGAGAGGGTGAAAGCTCGGTGTATGACGATGCGTTTGATCCGCTGGAATTGGATCGGTTTTCGCGCTTGCAGCAGCTTTCCGGCAGTTTGGCCGAAACGGTTAACGATCTGGTGAGCGTCAAAGATATGCTGACTGGCCATCAGCGCGAATTCACCGATTTACTGACGCAGCAAGCGCGATTGGCCGATGATTTGCAAGATGGTTTGCTGCGCACGCGCTTGGTGCCCTTTGTGCAGGTCGTTCCGCGTTTGCAGCGGCTGGTGCGCCAAACTGCGGATAGTCTTGGTAAACAGGCGCAGTTGGAAGTGAAAGGCCCGGAAGTAGAATTGGATCGCACCATTCTTGACCGGCTGGTCGCACCGCTGGAACATTTGCTGCGCAATGCCGTCGATCACGGTTTAGAGGAACCAGAAACCCGATTGAAAAACGGTAAACCGGCGCTGGGACTGGTGACGCTGGCGCTGGCGCGAGAAGGCAACGATGCCGTCATTAGCCTGAGCGATGACGGTAGAGGAATGAATTTACAAGCGATTCGGCGCAAAGCGATCAACTTGGGAATGCTGGCAGAAGACACGGTGTTACCGGATGACGCGCTGCTGCAATTCATTCTCGAACCGGGTTTCACCACTTCTGAAAAGGTCACGCAAATTTCGGGGCGCGGCGTGGGTTTGGATGTAGTCGCGTCGGAAATTAAGGCAGCAAATGGCGCGATTGGTTTGGAATCGGTTGCTGGTCAAGGCGCACGATTTACGATTCGGCTGCCGTTGACGCTGGCGATTATCGAGGCGTTTTTAGTCTCTGCTGGCGAGAACATTTACGCCATTCCGCACAGCACGGTTGAAGCGGCAACGCGCATCAATCGCCAAACGCTGCTCGATATTTATCGCGGCGACCTCGAGGAATTCACGCTGCGCGACCAGCGTCATCGCGTGGTTTATTTGGGCGGGGTGCTCGATCCAACGCAACAGCCGGATTTGGGCGAACGGCGCTGGTTGCCGCTGCTGCTCATTCGCCTTGGCGAACAACGGGTTGCGCTGCATGTCGATAGTTTGATTGAAAGCCAACGCATTCTGGTGAAACCGCTTGGCCCGCAATTGGCGCGGGTGCGCTGGTTGAGTGGCGGCACGATTTTGTCGGATGGACGAGTCGCGTTGATTCTTGACGCGCTGGCGCTGCTGCGTTCTGGCGCGGTCGCGGGGTATCGTCCCAACGCTGCGCCAGTCGCTGCGATTAAACCGCAGCATTGCATCATGGTGGTTGACGATTCATTGACGGTGCGCCGTGTGACCAGTCGGCTACTGCGGCGGCAAAATATGGAAGTGTTGACTGCAAAAGATGGCGTTGAGGCACTCACTTTGCTGGATGAAAATCGCCCAGATTTACTATTGCTGGATGTGGAAATGCCACGCATGGATGGCTATGAATTAGCGCGGCATATTCGTCGCGCCGAGCATTTGAAAGATTTGCCGATCATTATGATTACATCGCGCACCAGTGCGAAACATCGTGAATACGCAATGGCACTTGGTGTGGATCGTTATCTCGGTAAACCCTATCAAGAATCCGAGCTGCTCAACGAAATTAATTCTCTATTGGAAGAACGAAAAAATCTACTCAACTAAACTGCGGCATTGGCGAATAGCGCAATAACATTTGCGCTATTCACATGCTGAAAAACTGCGCTAAATACGCATTGGCATCACCACATAGGATTCATCATCAGCATCTTTACCGTGCCACACTGAACTACTGTTCGCATCTTGGAATTGAATATAGACTTCCTTCCCGTCAATAACACCTAATACATCGGTGAGATACGACACGTTAAATCCAATGGAAATAGAATCATCTTGATAATCCAATTCGATCTCCTCCTCCGCCTCTTCTTGCGAAGGGTTTTGCGCCAGCAAACGCAGCATTCCTTGATCGAAAGTTAAACGCACACCACGATATTTTTCGTTGGATAAAATCGCAGTGCGTGACAAAGCGCGTTTTAATTCATCTTTCTTTAATGAGGCTTGTCTGCTCAGTGTATGTGGAATCACTCGTTCGTATTCAGGATAACGACCATCAACTAATTTTGAAGTCATGGTGAGATTTCCCATCACAATGTGAATTGACTTCTCACCCAAACTCATTGTAATCACGTCATCACTGTAATTCAGTTGTCGCCGCAGTTCTGAAATGGTTTTGCTTGGTACAATAATTTGGCGTAATTCACTGATACCCACATCAACTGAACTTTGGAATTTCGCTAACCGATGACCATCGGTAGCAACTGCGGTTAATGTGGATTCACGGAATTCAAGTAATAGACCATTCAAATAGTAACGCACATCTTGCTGCGCCATTGCAAACGCAGTCTTATCTAAAAGACGCTTAAATACTGATTCAGTAATGGATAACTGAAAACCATCCTGTACGGTATCCATCAATGGAAATTCAGATGCTGGCAATAATCCCAAGGTAAAGCGACTGCGCTCTGCTTTGACAGTGCAGCGTTCATCGCTCATCTGGAAATGAATCTCAGTGCCTTCACCTAAACTGCGGCAAATATCAACGAGTTTTTTTGCTGGAATGGTTACTTCACCGGATTGTTTTAATTCAACTGGAAAGCTGGTTTTTACTTCAACTTCTAAATCAGTTGCAGTAAGCATGACGCGATCATCGTTCGCAACCAAGTGTAAATTACTTAAAATTGGCATTGTTTGCCGCCGTTCAACGACGCCAATAACTTTTCCTAAAGCAGGCAGCAAAGTTTCTCGACTGACTGTAAATTCCATTAGATTCTCCGAATAGAAATAAATAATATAGGCTGATAACAAAGTTTAGAGTGAAGACGCGAATAACTTTGCTGTAACAGCGTACACTGTACGACACTAGATAAAATTTGTCTAATCTTTATTGACTTTAGTTTAAAAATTGCTTATGTTTCCAACCCTTTTCCGGTCGGTTGTTATACGATCAAACTCTTACCCATTTCGGAGTCTCTTTACAGATGAAACGTACTTTTCAACCCAGTCGCTTAAAACGTGCACGTACTCATGGATTCCGTGCGCGTAGTGCTACTCGCAATGGCTTAAAAGTGTTGAGCGCCCGCCGTGCTAAAGGGCGTGCACGTCTTTCTCCAGTCTGAAGCGGATTAGACCAATCGATTCTCTGTCTCGCCTGCGTTTTTCGCGGGCACAGCGCCTGTGCAATGCAACCCAATTTAAGCGGGTATTTGCACATCCAATGCGAACAGGAAAAGCAGGTTTCATTGTACTTTGTCGTGCCAACGATCTTACTGAAGCACGACTTGGTCTTGCAATCTCTAAGAAATGTGCGCGTCGCGCTGTTGATCGGAATCGACTTAAACGAATTGCCCGTGAGAGCTTTCGGATTCATTGTCAATCAATTCCTCCGGTAGACATCGTTATTCTTTGCGTTCACGGCGCACCAAAAATCCCCAACACGCAACTTTTTTCATACTTAGAACGCGCTTGGGTCATCATTAGGAATCCGTCATGCGTCGCATCTTGATCATACCGATCAAGGTATATCAATACCTGATTAGTCCATTGATTGGGCCGCATTGCCGTTTTTATCCTTCCTGTTCCCAATACGCCGTAGAAGCTATTGAACGCCACGGAATACTTTACGGCATTTATTTAGCCGTGCGCCGTCTTGCGCGTTGTCATCCTTGGCACGCTGGCGGTATTGATCCAGTCCCACATGAAAGGCAGACCAAGACTCATGGATAATCAGCGATTAATCCTATTTTTTTCACTCGCAGCAGTGCTGTTTTTAATTTATGAGTCATGGATGCAAGACTACGGTCAGCCCACCTTGGCTCCTGTCACACAAGAACAGCAGCAAATTGCAACAGCTATTCCGCAAACGAATCAGGCAGATATTCCGGTTATTGCGACCAATGCCGATACGGCTGATATGTCAATGTCGGAACCAAGCAATGATCGTTTTATTCGCGTTGAAACCGATCTTTTGAAACTAGATATTTCACCGCGTGGCGGCACCATTAGTAATGCTTGGTTATTAAACTATGCAATTACACCTGAAAAACCTGAAGAGCGGTTACAACTGCTCAAAGCTATTCCGCCGAATATGTTTATTATTCAATCAGGGCTTATCAGTAAAGACGCAGCAGTATTACCAACTCACGAAGCAGTTTTTCAAAGCACTGCTGCTGATTATCGACTTGAAGAAAATGCAGATCGGCTTGAGGTAGTTTTAACATGGCGTAATGACTTCGGAATAGAGGTGCAAAAAAATTACATCTTTACCCGTGGTAGCTATGTTGTCGAAATTCGGCAAACTGTAAACAACGCGACAGAAGCGCCACTAATTGCTCGTGAATACAATCAGCTTCAACGTACCGATTTTACTGATCTTCACGAATCGCGGTTCGTTAGCAATTATACTGGCGGCGTGTATTACAGCCCTGAAGACAAGTATAAAAAAGTTTCATTTCAAGAAATGAGTAAGGGTAAATTGGATCGTGTTGTCACCGATGGCTGGATTGCAATGATTCAGCATTATTTCATGGCAGCTTGGATTCCACCGCGTCAAGCCTCAGAAAACTTCTATACCAATGTTTTAGGCAGCTCACGCTATATTATTGGTAAATACTCGCCAGTCATTACCATCGCGCCAAAAGCCAGTTATACCTTTGAAAACCAGCTTTTTATTGGCCCCAAACTTCAAGACACGCTTTCAAGTGTCGCGCCTGGTCTCGAACTTGCGGTGGATTACGGCTGGCTCACTGTCATTGCCCAACCAATTCATTGGGTACTTGCTAGTATTCATGCCGTTGTTGGTAATTGGGGCTGGTCTATTATTTTCCTGACTATTCTTATTAAACTCGCTTTTTATAAGCTGTCTGAAACCAGCTACAAATCAATGGCGAATATGCGTCAACTGACGCCACGAATGCAGGCACTTAAAGATCGTTATGGCGATGACAAACAACGTCTCAATCAAGCGATGATGGAGATGTATAAAACTGAGAAAATCAATCCTCTCGGTGGCTGTCTGCCTATTCTTATTCAGATTCCGGTCTTTATTGCGCTGTATTGGGTATTGCTTGAAAGTGTTGAAATGCGTCAAGCACCCTTTGTGTTGTGGCTAAATAACCTTTCTGCGCCAGATCAATACTTCGTATTACCGCTGATCATGGGCATATCCATGTTTATTCAGCAAAAACTCAATCCAGCACCACCTGATCCAATTCAGGCAAAGGTAATGATGAGTCTGCCATTTGTCTTTACCGTGTTCTTTGCATTTTTCCCATCAGGATTAGTGCTGTATTGGACGGTGAATAATCTGCTCTCTATTGCCCAGCAATGGCATATCACCCGCAATATCGAACGTGCTGCAGCAAAACATAAACGCTAATTTAGGCGTTTGATTTCATTGATCGTATGACGCCAGAAACTATCGCCGCAATAGCCACGCCACCAGGTCAAGGTGGCGTTGGTATTGTGCGCGTCAGTGGCGCTCAGGTTCCGGCAATTGCAGAAGCAATTCTTGGACGTTCACTCATTCCCCGCACAGCAAATGTTGCTGTTTTTCAAGATGTTAATGGCAATTTCATTGATGAAGGAATTGCAATTTTTTTTCAAGCGCCAAAGTCATTTACTGGAGAAGATGTTTTAGAATTACAAGGGCATGGTGGATCAATTGTTCTTGACTTAATTTTGCAACGTTGTTTGGCACTAGGTGCTCGCATGGCGCGACCCGGTGAATTCACGCAACGCGCCTATCTCAATGGAAAACTTGATCTTGCGCAGGCAGAAGCAGTTGCAGATTTAATTGAGAGCACAACGACATTAGCTGTGCGATTAGCAGGTCAAAGTTTGCAGGGTGTTTTTTCACGGCGTATTGATGCGCTCATTGAGCAGTTAATTCAATTGCGCATGTTGCTGGAAGCAACGCTTGATTTTCCTGATGAAGATGTCGATTTCGTAGCAGAATTATCTGTTGCAGAACAATTGCAACAAATGATTGCCATGACGCAACAAATTATGCGCGAAGCGCATCAAGGACAACGGATTCGAGAAGGCTTAACCGTAGTGATTGCGGGATTACCAAATGCTGGAAAATCGAGCATTTTAAATATGCTTTCAGACAGTGACGCAGCAATTGTAACGCCGTTACCGGGTACGACTCGTGATTTACTTAAACTTCATATTCAAATCGATGGTTTACCAATTCAGATTATTGATACTGCGGGCATTCGTAATACCGATGATTTAATTGAACGTGAAGGAGTACGTCGGGCGCAAGATCAACTACAAAAAGCAGATTTGGTACTCTGGATTTATGATGCAACTGAAAGTGTTGCACTAGCATTTCCTGAAGAGTTGTTATTGAATTGTCCCGTTATTAAAATTAAGAACAAAATTGATTTACTTGGCTTAGAACCGCAATTGATCGAAATGCCTGATGGAGTTGAAATTGCACTATCAGCGGTCACAGGTGCGGGATTCGATTTACTGCGCACGCATCTAAAAACTTGTGCTGGAGTAAATATGCTTCCTGAAGGAGCATTTATTGCACGGCGTAGACATCTGGACGCGTTACAGCGTGGTTTAACATCACTGGATATGGCACTTGTTAATTTGACTGAACAATTGGGAATAGAATTCGTTGCAGAAGAGCTTTTTCAAGCGCAGCAGTCATTTGGAGAAATCACCGGAAAAGTTACTTCCGATGATTTGCTGGGTCGCATTTTTTCCAGTTTTTGTATTGGAAAATAATGCCTTTTTTCATTCAATCCACTGCGACATCATTTGATGTTAATTTACGACGACGCCGCCGTTTTAATTTTTGTGCACGGCTCTCCATGTCTTCAGGCGGAACGGCAAGAATAGGATTAGAAATAGGAGCAAATGGTGGCGGACTGGTGAGTGCGGCGGGTTCGACACGCCACCGACTGGGAACGGTACGACGAATTCTGGGAAATGGAGCGATGGTTTCAGGTGTAAAATTCTCCACATCCTGTTGTATTGGTTGTATTTTTACTGGTGGTTCTGGGTTCATCGCTGGACGAGATTTGCGTATTTGCGCTTTTTGAGGCGCGGCAGTTCTGATGGAGCGATCTGGTTCGCGGCGGTTTTCTCGATCTTCCTGATCTGGACGTAACTGACTGTTTGCATTGATTTTTGCGAGCAATTCACTCTCAATTGGCAATACTGGAATTTTCGTATTGATAAAAGTTTCAATATCGGGCAAATAAAACGCATAGGTTTCGCAGACAAAACCAATTGCTTCCCCAGCTGCACCAGCACGAGCAGTGCGACCAATACGATGTACATAATCTTCAGGATCATCAGGCAGATCATAATTGATTACATGGGTGACATCGGGAATATGTAAACCCCGTGCTGCAACGTCAGTACCAACCAATACGGGCAATTTACCAGCAGTAAAATCATGTAATAACTTTAGGCGTTTATTCTGTGGTACATCGCCGGAAAGCACAGCAGTATTGATCCCGTTGCCTTGCAAATAACCCCATACTCGATCTGCTTCGCGTTTCGTATTCACAAATACCATGATTCGCGCATTTTCCCAACTGCGCACCAAGCCAATTAACAGTGGGATTTTTTCATCATTTGCTGTCATATAACAGCATTGCCGCACACGATCAGCGGTAATGGTATCGGTCGCAATTTTAACCAATTGCGGACGATTCATATATTCATAGGCTAATTCAGTAACGCGATACGATAGCGTTGCCGAAAATAATAAACCGAGTCGCGCTTCTGGTGGCGGCATTCCGCGTAATAAAAAGCGAATATCTTTAATAAAACCGAGATCAAACATGCGGTCTGCTTCGTCAAGCACAGCAACTTCAACTGATTGAAGATCAAAGATTTTCTGTTTGAAATAATCAATTAAACGCCCTGGTGTACCGATTAAAATATCAACACCCGCAGCGAGATCATCGCGTTGTTGTTGATAACCAGTACCACCGTAAACCAGCCCGATGCGCAGTCCAGTATGCGCAGCAAGTAATTGTGCATCGCCATGAATTTGCACAACTAATTCACGAGTAGGCGCTAAAATCAGCGCACGGGGATGACTGATTTGACGCAATGGTGGCGGCGCAGTCTTGAGCAACCGCTGCATCACTACCAGCAAAAACGCGGCGGTTTTACCGGTTCCGGTTTGCGCCTGTCCCGCAACATCGCGTCCAGCCAACGCCAGCGGCAAGGTTTCCGCTTGAATTGGCGTGCAGTGTGTAAAACCGGCGTCAGTAAGACCGGCAAGAATGCGCGTATCGAGGTCAAAACCATCGAAACGGGTCTGCGTTAAGTGTTTATTGGTCATAACATTTTGACATTGAGATTGGCGATTACGTTTCAATCGTGGCTAAATTAACCGGCTTGCTTGCCAATCTCAACCAAATTGCTCCGATTTTGCACAGTGATTCGTTATCGCGTCGCGCTTGCTGCGAACAAATGGCAAATGATGCGGATAAAAAAACCAGCATTAATTGTATTTGAGAGCACGATTTTTATTCAGCATGTGCAGCAATATGATGACATCAAAAAAACAACCGTCGGCTGGGTTGATGCAATCAACTAAACTGCAAAATTCATCGCTGTTTTAATGACGGTTTAATTCAATCCCAGTGATGCTGGTGTCAGTTGTTGGGTTCCAACAGCGGCAACCCAATTTACGATTATTTGAAAGATATTTTTAGAGATGACAGCCATGTTTTTTCGTCGATTTTATTCTGTTCCAATCGGTCTGTTGGTCGGAATCATCCTTGCTTTATTATTTCCCGCTGGAGCGCCAGCGGTTGCTTGGCTGGGACAAATTTTTATTGCCTTGCTCAAATTACTCATTCTGCCACTGATTTTAGTATCCATTTACGCTGCACTCGCCGGCGGAAATGAATTGCGCCGAGTTGGTGGACGCACTTTTGGCTATTACGCTGCAACCTCCGCAGTCGCAGCAATAATTGGCACACTGCTCGGTTTATTTTTTTCGCATAATTTACCGGTCGGTTTACTGCATTTGGAACAAGTTACAACTACCGAAGTGGCGTTTAGTTTAGATCGACTGATTGATTATTTTATTCCCAGCAATTTATTCGCTTCACTCGCTGCCGGAAATGTATTGCACATCGTGCTCATTGCCGTCATTGCTGCGCTCGCGTCGCGCCAACTTGCCGCTAATCACCGCGCAACCTTAATTGGCGGAGCGCAGGCACTTGATGCGCTGTTCATGCAAACACTGAATGGAGTGCTCGCCATCGCGCCAATTGGAATCGCGGCGCTGGTTTATGACAGCCTTGCCACGATGGATTGGACGGGCGTATTTCAATTGCAAGCCTTTGTATGGGCGGTCAGTTTGGGTGTGATCCTTCATGCGTTATTCGTGATGCCACTACTTTATTGGCTGCGCACACATCGCTCGCCGTGGCAATTGCTTATTGCCTGCCGCGAACCGTTATTCACTGCGTTATCCACTGCATCGAGTTCAGCAACTTATCCGGTTTCAAAACGCGCATTGGAAAATTTCGGTGTTAGCGAACAAGTCACCAGTTTGACGTTACCGCTGGGCGCGACGCTTAACATGCACGGTTCAGCAATTTATCAATCCATCTTACTTATTTTTATGGCGCAATTGGCGGGAATTGAACTCAGTCCGCTGCAATCGCTATTGATCGTATTATTAACCATGGCGTCTTCCGCAGGTACTGCCGGTATTCCCAGCGGCGGCATTGCAATGATGGCATTCATGCTGACGCTGCTTGGTTTACCGCCAACTTATTTGGCACTATATTTAATTGTTGACCGCTTTTTCGATTATCCAATTACCGCTGTCAATGTCTGGGGCGATTTGGTAGTTGCAGCGATTGTGGATCGAGAATTGAATCACGCCTGATACACTTTCACGAACAGCATTCTGAATGAAATCACGGTGACAACCATGCCATCACGCTTTTTTCAATACGGCATCTTCGCGCTGGCACTTTGGGTGATTGGTGCGCCAGCAGTTTTCGCTGCGCCGGATTGCCAGCAAAGTCCGCAAACGCACATTTGGACTTTTCCGCAACAGCCGCAGCCCGGCGCTCCGCTGGAAGTGCTGGCGGTCGCAACGGACACTGCCATTGATCAACTCACGATGATCGATCCCGGTGGCGAGCAAATGCCGCTGCGCAGCATTGCCAGCGCCGGTCCGCCGTGGTCGCGTCATGCCACGCTGTTTCGACCCAGCGCCGGAATTTATCGGCTTGAAGCGTTGCGGGGCGGTCAAATCGTTGCCTGTACCGAAGTTGATGTTGGCGGTGCGGCAGCGCAGCAGAGCAGTGGCGAATGGGATTTAGCGACCGAGGCGCTGTATTCCGTGTGGATTGAAAAGCTCTTTGATGCGCCGCCAGAAGAAGCTCTGAGTTTTAATTCGCTCGCGCCGTCATTGCGCGATCCAGAACGCAATTTACTTTTTAACGCGCTGGGTGCGGATGAAGAGCGCCGCTTGCCTGCAACGCCGGATTGCGCGGATTTACCGTATTTTTTGCGCAGTTATTTCGCGTGGAAAATGGGTTTGCCCGTTGGGTATCGCGCCTGCAATCGCGGCAGTCGCAATCGTCCGCCGAGCTGTGAAGTGCAAACCATTGATCGCCGTTTCGTCGGTGACGCTGCGCCGTTGAGCAGTTTCCGCGAACTAAGTCGGCGCATCATGACACGGTACATTCCGGCAGTGGGCGCACCAGTTTGACCGATGATGCCACTGATTTTTATCCGGTTGCGCTGGAGCGGGCGAGTCTGTGGCCGGGCACGCTATATGCCGATCCCTACGGTCACACGCTGATGTTGGTGAAATGGATCGCGCCGAGCGCAGGACGCAGCGGATTGCTGTTGGCAGTGGATGCGCAGCCGGACAATTCCGTCACGCGGAAACGGTTCTGGGAAGGCACATTTTTATTTGCGCACACGCCGAGCAGCGGACCGGGATTTAAGGCGTTTCGTCCGTTATTGCGCACCGCGTCGGGCGAACTGCGAGCGGCCACCAATGCAGCGCTCGACGGTGCGAATGGTCGCCCCGCGTTTTCGACCGAACAGAATGAACTCGCGCCAGCCGATTTTTATGCGCGAATGGAGCAACTCATCAATCCCAACGGTTTGACGCCGGAGCTGGCATATCAAACCAAACTAGCGGCGCTCATGGAGCAATTAGAAACCCGTTTAACTTCAGTGGATAACGGCGAGGTGTACATGCGCGATCATCCCAGCGCGGAGGTGGCGATGCCCAGCGGCGCGGCGATTTTCGAGACCATCGGCGCGTGGGAGGATTACGCCACGCCATCGCGGGATATGCGCTTGCTTATTGCGATGAATGTGGTGGAAGGATTGCCGGAGCAATTCGTCGTTATCCGCAGTTGTATCAATTGCGTGGCACGACACCAGAACGCGCCGCTGCCGCAGTAGAACAACTGCACAATCAATATCTTGATGAACGATTCATTAGTTATAGCCGCAGCGATGGCAGCCCGTGGCGACTGCCTCTGCGCGAGCTTTACGTTCGCCGTGCGGGGCTAGAAATTGCTTATAATCCAAATGATTGCATCGAGCGGCGCTGGGGCGCAGATGCAGACAGCGCCGATGTTGCGACCTGCACCCGGCGAGCGCCGCCGGAGCAACGGGCAAAAATGGAGGAATATCGTCCGTGGTTTCACAATACGACGCGCCCACCACGATGATGTCTTTACTTTACAAGTGGTTACGTTTCGCGGTGCTGGGCGCAGTGTGTTTGGCGCTATTGGCTGCGCCACGCCACCCGAGCGTTCCGGTTCCGACAGCGGTCGTAACAAAAACGGCAGTTGGGCTGGCGTGCCCATCGGCGCTCCGCCAACGCCAAATAGTCGGGTGAAGCAGGCGATTTTGTCGCGTGCCCATCGAGAATGGGAATTTTTCGGGCGACAAACGGTGGTGTTAAAGGTGGCGAAGAAAGCATTCCGCACGTTGGCGCGTGGGAAGATGACAGCGACCGCCACAGCGACCGCGTGAATGTTTATTGGCGAATCGTCAAGGAACCGCAATTAACCGGCATGGATTGCAACAAACCGTGGTCGGCCGCGTTTATCAGTTGGATCATGCAGGCAGCAGGAGTGCCGACAACCCAGTTTCCACTGGCAGAAGCGCATTCCACCTACATCGCCAGCATCATTGCTAACGCCAGCGAACCGCGCCGTTGGTTTGTGCCGCGTCGCATCAGCGATTACAGCCCTAAACCCGGCGATTTAATCTGCGCTTCACGCGGCAAAGCTCGCCCGCGTTTCGTCAACGGCTACATCAGCGCCAGCAGTTTGCAAGGCATGAGCGGTCACTGCGATTTGGTGGTTGGCGCGAGCGCCCGCAGTTTGGAAGCCATCGGCGGTAATGTGCGTAATTCAGTTTCAAAAACCACGCTGGAACTTGATCAAAAAGGACGTTTGCAGCCATCAGCCAAGCGCCCGTGGTTTATCGTGCTGGAAAATCGCTTGTGATTGAAGCGATCACCACATTAAATCGTCTGGAATCTGATAAGCCGCGTAGGATCATCCTCGGTCGCGAGCGCAACAGGTTCGTTGAATACCAGCACTAAACTGGGATCACGTTCACGTACTCGCGCCACAGCTCTGCCGGAATCACTTCATAAAACGTATCTTGCCGCACGATTGCCAGCCGTCCGGCAACCAATTTGGCTTGTTGTTCTTTGTTGACATAAATGCGTTTGAGCGTCACGCCATCGGTGAAGTTGTAGACGAGATCGCCGCCGTCGCGCACGACGCGATTGGCATGAATCAATTGACGAATTTCGTTTACCGCCGCATGTAACGCCGCTTCTTCCTGACGCTGCCGATTGAGTTCACGGTCGCGCTCCAGCTTCTCAATTCGCGCCCGTTCCGCAGCAGCTCGCGCCTCAGCGGTTTCGGTCGTTTCCACCGATTTACCGCCACTTTGTTTGCTCTGTTTATGCTGGGTGGAACGCGCTTGTTTGAGCGATTGCGCTTTCACCAATCCTGCTTTAAGCAGTTGATCTTGCAACGAATTAGCCACAACGGCGATGCTCCGAAATGAATTTGGAATTTTCTCAGTCCTTGCATTAAAGGACGTTCGGGTGATTTGTCATCCAACCCGCAGCGGCGGGATCGGATTGCCAACGAATGCGGTGGTGGCTGTGGTCGCTGGAGGCGTAAAAAGTGCGGGTGAGCAGTTCGGCAAGGACACCCGTCGTTAAAAACTGCGCCGCTGCGAGCAGCAGCAAAATCGCAATCAGCAGCAGTGGACGATGACCAATGTCTTCACCCAGTGCGAATTTGACGAGCAGCAAATGTCCCATCAGCACTGCGCCGATCCCGCCAAAACTGAGGCCGATCATGCCGAAAAAATGCCCCGGTCGTGCACCAAAACGCAGAAAGAAAAATGCTGCCAGCAAATCAAGCAATACGCGAAATGTCCGTGAAATCCCATATTTAGACACGCCAAATTGCCGGGCTTGATGCGCGACCACGCTCTCACCGATGCGCTGCGGAGCGGTGACACCCGCCATCCATACCGGAATGAAACGGTGCATTTCGCCAAGCAGCCGCACTTCTTTAATAACGATGGCACGATAGATTTTTAAACTGCACCCGTAATCATGCAGCGCCAGCCCCGTTACTTTACCAATCAAGGCGTTAGCGAATCGTGACGGGATTTTGCGCAGCAGCAATCCATCTTGGCGCTGCTGCCGCCAGCCTTGTAGTAAATCAAGGTCTCGCGCCAGCAATTCGTCAACCAAACGCGGAATCTCCGCCGGATCGTTTTGCAAATCGCCGTCAAGGGTCGCAATCAATTCGCCCCGCGCTGCATCAAATCCGGCTTGCATTGCTGCGGTTTGCCCAAAATTGCGACGCAAGCGAATGACGCGCATGTGCTCACCAACGCGAGCGATTTGTGCGCAGAGCTGCTCGCCAGTTCCATCGCGGCTGCCGTCATCGACACAAATCAATTCCCACGCGCCGGAATAGTGCGCCAAACCTTCTTGCACTCGCGTGACCAATGGTTCCACATTGTCGATTTCTTGATACAACGGAATGACTACCGATAATGATGGTGACGTGGTAAAGCGCGACATAATGGACAACTAATGTAATTAAAAACCGAATTAAATTGCCGAATAATATCCACAAAAACTGCAGTTTTATTCAGCAAAATTGGCAATGGTTGCTGTAATACGTTTAGAATGCAGTGCCGCTGGTTTTACCCAATTTTTTCAAAATCAACGCCAGCGGACAAAAGCCGGTAAACGCGGATTGAAAAAGATTTGCACCGACAAAAGCTGTAAACCACAGCCAATTGAGATTGACATAAACTGCCAGCAATATGGAAATCACAATGAAAGCGCCAGCAACTGCGAATACGATGCGTTCGATAGACATGCAATGCTCCAAAATGTGTGGTGATACAGATGAAATAGCGCAGCGATCTTAACCATTCCCAAGTGTTTCATTCAACCGTGTTGGTCGTTGCGCCGCTTGTGGTTTGCAACGGTGTTTTGGGTTTAGTATTCAACTCATCTGAGTGCGCGACCATGCCGTCTTGAGGTGTTCATGCCATCGTTTGATGTTGTTTCTGAAATAGATTTGCAGGAAGTGCGCAATGCGGTCGATCAGGCCAAGCGCGAAATTGGAACGCGGTTTGATTTTAAGGGCGTCGATGCCGATTTTACTCTGAGCGATAACGCCATTTTGATGACCGGCGAGCAGGAATTTCATTTGCAACAGATGATGGACATTCTGCGTCAGAAGCTGGTGAAGCGGAAAGTTGATCTGGCGTGTTTGGAACCGGCAGCGCCGATCACAACGTTAAATGCAGCGCGTCAGGAAATTACGTTGAAGCAGGGCGTGGATACGGAAACCGCCAAGCGGATGGTGAAGGCGATTAAAGCGAGCAAGCTCAAGGTTCAAGCGCAAATTCAAGGTGATCAAGTGCGGATCACCGGTAAAAAGCGCGACGATTTGCAGGAAGCGATTGCGCATCTGCGTGAAACCGACTGGGGTTTGCCGTTGCAGTTTACTAATTTTCGTGACTAATCAAACCAATAGAGAATTCATTATGCCTTTTTTGTTACCGATTGCCCGCATCGTTGCACCTTTCATTTTGGCTGCCAGCACCTGTGCGGCGTTAGCGGCTTCACCCGAACAAACTGTCCGCGAGGCGCTCGAAAAGGTTGCGCCCGGCGTCAAAATTGGTGCGATTGCGCCTGCACCGGTGGCTGGATTGTATGAGGTGATGATCGGTACTGAGTTGATGTACGTCACTGAAGATGGTCGTTATTTTATTAACGGACACATTGTTGATTTGAAAACCCGTGAGGATTTGACGGAGCCGCGTTTGGCGCAGGTGCGTAAAGAACGCATCGAGCGTCTCGGCGAGGACAAAATGGTAGTTTTTGGACCGGCAGACGCCAAACACACTGTGACCGTGTTTACTGATATTGAATGCGGGTATTGCCGCAAATTGCACAGTCAAATCAATGACTACAACAAAGAAGGCATTCGAGTTCGTTACCTGTTCTTCCCGCGTGCTGGCAAAGGCAGCCCAGCCTACGATGAAGCGGTTTCCGTGTGGTGCGCTGGCGATGAAGCAGCACGGCGAGCTGCGTTGACCGAAGCGAAATCGGGCAAACCAATCCCGAATAAAACCTGCGCCAATCCCATTGATGCGCACATGAAACTTGCTGATGAGCTGGGCTTACGCGGCACTCCGGCAATTGTGACTGCAACTGGCGACATGATTCCCGGTTATGTTGATCCCAAGCGTCTCGCCGCCGAACTTAACGGCACTGGCGGACATTAAATCGCAGCAACGGCAGCAAGTGGTTAACGTTATGGCGCATGGTCCAATCTCCGCTTTTTCTTTGGTTTATGCGGCACGTACCGACACTGGGCGAGTGCGGGCACGCAATGAAGACGCGGTCATCATTGATCCCGATTGGGGTTTGGTGGTGGTCGCTGATGGTGTTGGCGGTGCTCACGCCGGCGATGTCGCCAGCCGGTTAGCGACTGCGACCATTGCCAATTGCATTCACGACCACCCCGTGCCGCGTCACGATTCCGAGCAAACGCGCTTAACGATTGAGAAATGATCGAAGAAGCGAATGTTGCGATTTGGCGACACAGCAAGGAAAACGAAAAACAATCGGGCATGGGAACGACGGTCGTTGTCGGTGCGGTGGGTTGGGAATGGCTGGTCGTAGCACACGTTGGCGATTCGCGTATTTATCGCCTGCGAGCGGGTTGTCTTGAACAATTATCGCGGGATCATTCCTTTATTCAAGAAGTAATTGATCAAGGTTTTTTTGCCAGCCGTGAAGATGCAAAACGCTATGGAATTGGTGAAAACATTTTAACGCGAGCACTGGGCTCTGCTGCCGCAGTAAAAATTGCTTCTGCGGTCGTCGAATTAATGACTGGTGACGTGTTTTTATTCTGTACCGATGGCTTAACTGGAATGGTTCCAGATGAGTGGATGCAGCAGATTTTAATGTCGATAGAAGAGAATTCGGTAGAATCTGCGGCTGATGCGTTATTACGCATCGCCAATGAACGCGGCGGCAATGACAACATTACGCTGGCGCTGCTACAAGTTGGTCAACGCGTCGTTTAACGCGCTATTTTTGCCAATTAAAAACCCGCTCTTAATTGCGTTGAGAGCGGGTTTTTTATTCTTCGTTTGTAATTAAGAAAAGTGCTAATAAAAGTTGCTGGGATTCTTTTTCATATAAGGTAGAAATCCAGTATCCATTTTCGCAACGTGATCAACAATCCAACTACGGGCAAGCGCGAGAATGTGCTTATCTAATCCTCCTTCAGCAAGAATTTCTGCACTCAATCCTTGTTCTGAAGCAGCAATTTTTTGAACCTTATCATTGAGTTCTTGAAGACGTTCCAGAATCCGCTGATGTTCCATCTTGTGCGCAAGATAGCCGCTATAACCAATTTCTAATTGAATGCCTTCCTCACGCACAAAATGTTCATCGGTATAAGCCAATAGCTGTTTAAAAAATAGCGGAATGTGCTTAACTTGATCCGGTGAACTCAGCGCCATTTCAATGCAGTTAAAAATGCAGAACAGATATTTATGATCTTGATCGATTTGATCGTTACCTGTTGTTAACTGTGGTCGCCATAGAATTGGCATAATAATTTACTTCGCAATGTCAGTTGAACTGCACCAAAATGATTATAACTGTTAATAACTTTTAGTTGTAGCCGTGCGCTAATCTACACGGCTACAACTAATAATTAACAGTACGGTTAATTTAGGTTTTCACCATTTATCAACACCACGAAATTTAACACCTATGCGGCATTGTCCATTAGTAGGATGTGGATCAACCCACATGACTGATGCAGTGCAAGAAAACGGTCCCCAACCCAATTCTTTACAATCAAAAGCAACCATTACTTCAGAATTGAGAGGATAGGTTTTATCGGCAAGAAGCTGCATTCCACCAACACTTAAATCAAGTGAAATAAAACGTTCAGGACGTTTTATTTGAGTGTCGGTAAGCGGCTGTAATTCGACCTCACAGCGCACGGGAACGCGGAGGTCATTACGACGATTGAGATGTGCGTGCGGATGTGCGTGCATGGCAGATACCAAATGAGATTGCGTGCAGTAGCACGGGTTGTTTAATAATAAACTCAGCATTGCTTCTTGACAAACTCAGAAAATCGCGGAACGAAATAATCCCACATATATTGCGGTGTTGTTTTTTAATCACACCAGCCGGCGCTCGCCAGATGGCTAAATAAGAAAACAATTAAATTAATTCACTGCGCCAGCAATTCCGCCATTCGTGCTCCCATTAACGCCGGTGAACGCACCGTGACCGCGCCCGCCATTTCCAACGCCGCATATTTGCCTTCAGCCGTGCCCTGACCGCCAGTGACAATTGCGCCCGCGTGTCCCATCCGTTTACCCGCTGGCGCAGTCACTCCCGCGATGTAGGCAACTACTGGCTTGGTCATTTCCACTTGAATAAACGCCGCTGCTGCTTCCTCCGCGTCGCCGCCGATTTCGCCGACCAGAATCACGCCGTCGGTCGCAGCATCTGCCTCAAACAGCCGCAAACAATCCACAAAATTTAATCCTTGAATCGGATCGCCGCCGATACCGATGCAAGTGCTTTGTCCCAGCCCAGCTTGTGTCGTCTGCAACACCGCTTCATAAGTCAACGTCCCCGACCGCGATACGATGCCGACGCGCCCCGGTTGATGAATGTGCCCGGGCATGATGCCGATTTTGCACGCGCCGGGCGTGATGATGCCCGGACAATTCGGCCCAATCAGCACACTCGACCGCCGCGCCAGCGCCGCTTTCACCCGCAACATATCCAGCACCGGAATGCCTTCGGTGATGCACACGATGACGGCAATCCCCGCGTCGGCAGCTTCCAAAATCGCGTCCGCCGCATACGCCGCTGGAACATAAATCATGGTGGCGTTCGCGCCGGTGACACGCACTGCCTCGTGCACGGTGTCAAATACAGGGCGATCTAAATGGCGCTGTCCGCCTTTACCGGGTGTGACGCCGCCGACCAAATCGCTGCCGTAAGCGATGGCTGCTCGCTGTGAAAAGTACCCTGTTTACCGGTAAATCCCTGACAAATCAACTGGGTATCTGCATTAATCAAGACGCTCATGCTGTTGCCTCCGCCGTGTGATTGCGCCCAGCCGCAGCAGCGACCACGCGATTTGCTGCGTCGCTCAAACTGCTGGCAGTGATCAGCGCCAGCCCGCTATCGGCGAGCAGTTGCAGTCCCTGCGCGGCATTGGTGCCTTCCAAACGCACAACAATCGGCACCTGCACCGCCACCTCGCGCACTGCCTGCATGATGCCCTCGGCAATCAGATCGCAGCGGACGATGCCGCCGAAAATGTTGACCAATACCGCCGTCACTTTTGGATCGGACAGAATCAGTTTGAACGCCTCGGCCACTCGCGCTGCCGTCGCGCCGCCGCCAACATCGAGGAAATTGGCTGGCGCACCACCGTGGAGCTTAACCAAATCCATCGTTGCCATCGCCAGCCCCGCGCCGTTGACCATGCAGCCGATGTTGCCGTGCAGACTGATGTAATTGAGTTCATGCGCCCGCGCCAGCGCCTCACGGCATCTTCTGACTGGGATCGCGCAGCGCCTCCAAATCGGGATGACGAAACAGCGCGTTGTCGTCCAGCGTGAGCTTGGCATCCAGCGCAATCAAATCGCCCAAGTCGTTAATCACCAACGGATTAATTTCCACCAAACTGGCGTCGCACTCGGTCGCCAACTGATACAGCCCGTGCATCATCGTCGCCAACTGCTTGATTTGCGCTGCGTTCAAACCCAGCCCAAAACCGATGCGCCGCACCTGATACGGCTGCACTCCCGCTGCCGGATGCACCTCAACCAACAGAATCTGCTCGGGCGTGGCAGCAGCGACTGCTTCGATATCCATCCCGCCGCGCTGGACGCCATAAACAGAAATTGCTCGGCAGCGCGATCCACCAGCAGGCTCAAATAGCGTTCGCTGGCAATTGCGGTCGGCTGCTCGATCAGCAGTTGCGTGACCGGCAAACCGTCCGCACCGCTTTGGTGGGTGACGAGACGACTGCCGAGCAACCGCTGCGCGGCGTCCTCAACCTGTGCGACGGAATCCGCCAGCACCACGCCGCCAGCCTTGCCGCGTCCGCCGGCGTGAATTTGCGCCTTCACCACCCAGCGCGAACCGCCGAGTTCGGCGCAGATTTTCGTTGCAGCGGCGGCAGTGGCAGCGACTGCGCCGGTCGGAACCGGAATGTAATAACGCTTAAATAACTGTTTTGCTTGATATTCGTGTAGATTCATCGCATGGCTTCCAAACAAAGCTGGTTCATTTCCGCCGCTCGCGCCGCGCTATCTGCTTCGGTGTAAACGCGCAATTCTGGCGCATTTCCCGACGGACGCAGGTGCGCAATTTCGCCGCTGGCAAAAGTGATGCGCAGACCGTCAGTCGTGTCAACTGCAACTGCTGCGCCAAACTGTGCGCCAAATTGCCGGGCAATCGCCGCTTGATCCTGCTGAAAATCCCCGCTATGCAACGCTGCGAGCTGCGCTTGACTGCGCTCGGTCGGGATATTTTTGAGCCGGTCGCTGTGGGTGAACCGCTGCGGCAAATCGGCAGCAAGCGCCGAAATCGGTTTACCCTGCGCCACTGCTGCCAGCAATACCGTCACCGCCACAATCACTGCATCGCGGGTCGGCAGCGCGGCGAGGCGACGACCGTCGTGCTCCAGCGCAGTGCCGAGCAAAAAACCGCCGTTGGCTTCATAACCGACGACCGGCGCAATTCCCTGTTGAATCAAAGCATTCATCCCTGCAATGACGAACGGCGAGCCAATGCGCGTCCGCGTGATTGCTGGGAAATCGCCGCATTTTTCCAGCGCGGTGTTGCTGCTGATTGGCGTCACCACGCCGCGAGCGCCGAGCTGCCGAGCGCAGAGAATGCCGAGCACATCGCCGCGCAGCCAATTCCCGTTTTCGTCGCTGATGAGCGGGCGATCGCCGTCGCCGTCGGCAGAAACCAGCGCGTCGAAATTGCCACTTGCGGTCCAATCCCGCGCCAGCGTCACATCTTCTGGGCGGATTGCTTCGGTATCGACCGGCAGAAATTGCGCCGAATAACCCAGCCGCGTGACCTGTGCGCCAAGTCCGGTGAGCACTGCCGCGAACGCTTCTCGCGCCACGCTCGAATGTTCATACACGCCGATGCGCTGCCCAGCGAGGCAATTGGGCGGAAAAAATGCCAGATACCGTTCGACATAAGTGTGGTAAGCGCATTCATCCGGCGCGGGTAAATGCTGGCGCTGGTCGCTGAGAAATTGCCCCGCCGCGTCGAAATAATTCGGCGGCAGCGTGACAGTTTGCTGGCGAATGCCTTCTTCATCGGGTTTGAGGATTTCGCCGGTCGGCAAATTGAATTTGATGCCGTTGCGGTCGTTGGGAATGTGGCTACCGGTAATCATCAGCGTCGGAATGCGCTGGGCAATGCCGAACGCAGCCAGCGCCGGACTGGGAATTGCGCCGTAATAACGCGGTTGATAACCGAGATCGTGCACGGCAGCAGCGCAGGCGCTAAGAATGCGCGGTGAGCTGGGGCGTAAATCGCCAGCTAAACCAACAATTTGCCCCGGTGTGAGTTGTTCGCTGGCGCGGAGATAACTGAGAAAACCGGCGGTGTAGGCGTAACACACGCGGTCGGTCATCGCCGTCGCCAGCCCACGCGCTCCGCTGGTGCCGAAACTGACACCGCTTTCGAGCATTAAATCGCCGATGTGCATTCTTAAAATTGCCTCGTGGTTGCCGTTGCCGATGAAGCCGTATTCAGTCCAGAATGAAATGCAGTTGCAGCAGAAAACCGCTGTAGCTCTTGAGAAATTGCCGCACCAATCGCATTTCAATCACCATTCTTTTCACGCAAACAAGAGTAATGATAACTGTGACTCACCGATTCAACCCACTGGTATCCACCGCCGCGCTGCTGCTGGCGCTCAGTCAACCGCTGTTAACCGCGCAGGCAGATGAACAAGCAGTTCCTGCTGCTGCGCCCGCGCCAGCCGTACAACCTGCACCTGCTGCTGCGCCGGAAGCTGCGCCTTCATTTGCTGAAGCTGCTCGCGCTAAATCTGATGCGCGTCGTGCGGCGATGGATGAACAACGCAAGCAGCGTTATAACGAATTACGCGCTCGCGCTGCGGAAATCGGCATGGATATGCCAGAGCAAGCGCCGTGGGAAATGCCATTCCCCGCCGTTGATGACGCAGCAATGAAGCAGTGGCAAGACGAAATGCAGACGCGGCGTCAGGAACGGCTGGAGCAGCAGGAAAAAATGCGCAACATGACGCCGGACGAGCGTCGCGCCCAGCACGAGCAGCGGTGGAAGAAAATGCAGGATGACGCTGCGGCGCGTGGAATGGAGATGCCAGCCATGCCGAATTGGGAAGAAGTAGAAAAGCGTCATCAGGAAATGAATGATCGTTTTGACCAATATCGCAAAACGGTTGAGCAATTCAGTGATGAACAACGTGAAGCTGCAAAGGCGGTGTTTGGACGGTCGGCGCGGTCGCACCAGCGCGAGCTTCCGTGCAATTGCCCAGAAATGGATGCGCCTCGGCGTCCGCAAATGCCAATGCCGATGATGCCGCAGCCGCCAATGCCCGCACCTGCCGCGCCAGCTCCCGCACAATAATTGATGGCGTGAGTATTCACGCAGCTTGACAACCAACGCCTCCATTTTTGGAGGCGTTTTTGTTTGTAACTTACGGTCATCATTGGAGTTTCGAGATGTCTTCATGGTTTAGCACGGCGCAACACTGGCTCGGCATTTCGCGCATTCCGGTCAGTCACACTGAAAAACTGCTGGCAGGACTCGGCGGATTTGTCGGCATCGCGTTGGTTTACAGTCTCAGCGCCGCGTGGCTCACTGATTCGGCAGCGCAATTATTGATTGCGTCAATGGGCGCATCCGCAGTGTTGTTATTTGCCGTGCCGCACGGTCCGTTATCGCAGCCGTGGCCAGTGTTTGGCGGGCATGTGCTCGGCGCAACGGTCGGCGTGAGCTGCGCGTTATTGCCGCTGCCGCTGGCGCTCAATGCCGCGCTCGCAGTCGGATTAACCATTGGATTGATGCACTTACTGCGCTGTCCACATCCGCCGGGCGGAGCGACTGCGTTGACCGCCGTGATTGGTGGCGCAAGTGTGCACGCGCTGGGATTTGATTTTGTCGTGATTCCTGTGGCATTGAATGCGTTGACATTATTGGTCGTCGCGGTCGCGTTCAATTATCCGCTGCAACGCCGACGGTATCCGGCAGCACTGGCGGAATTCACTGCGCCGCCACGCGCCAGCATTGCGCCCGCTGCGCTGCAACATCCGCCACCGATTGAACACGCGCATTTGGTCGCTGCGTTGAGCGAGATTGATGCTTATCTCGATATTTCTGAACAGGATTTGCTGCGGATTTACGAATTAGCCACGCAATTTGCCGACGCCGATGCGCATGAACGACCGGCGATTGTGCTCGGTGGCTGCTACAGCAACGGACGGTTTTGGCGCAGATTGGGAAGTACGCGAAATCACCGCAATTCACGCTGCGCCGCGCCATCGTGTTGAATTTTCAGTGGTTGCTGGCGCAAATCGGCGACACTGCGGCAGCAGCAGTTTGGCGACATTTCAACGCTGGGCAGCGCATCAAGTTGTCCGCGATGAGAATTCATGGCGACCAGTTGCGCCAATAGTAGAATCTGCATCAGCAGCAATGAATTAACAATCAATTGAGTCCGTTATGACGCTATATTCTGAATTGAAACAAGTTCGCAGTGAAGAAGATGTTAAAGATGTGTATATCAAAGCCTTGGGATTAACCAGTTACACCAAGGGTTTAATTGATATTCAAACCAATGAAATCTGGTTTGAAGCCAAGGATACGGGCAAGCATTCCAGTTATGCGATGTTTACGCAGTTGCTGCATTATGTGCAGGATGCGTTGAATAAAGGTGAGCAAATTCCGCCGTTTTTAGCGGTGATTGATACTGAAAAAGCGGCAATCATGAAAAGTGCTGATGTGCTGCCGTTTTTGGAGAAGAAAACAATTAAATGGGGCAAATCCGCCAGCAAATATACGCCGGAAGCCTTAGAAGCAGTGTCGGCGTATATCGGAACCTATTTTGTTTCGTTTAAATTGGCGACCCATGAAGATGAATTCATCGCCACCATTAAAACCGCCATTCAAACTGGCGATATTATTCGGATTCAAATCACGCCGGATAATTTGAAGCAGGTATTTGACAAATGGGTGGTGATGATTGGTAAAGAGATTCACGGCGTTAATGCAGAGCATTATGCGTTGCTCTTTTTTGCCGACATTATGAATGACGGCACGGTGTCTACCTATCAAGAGATTCCGGCAAAGTTGATTTTTGTGGACGGCAAGCCAGCGTTTATGTTGGATGAAAAAGTCTATGCGCTAAACAATAAAGAAGGTTATCGGCGTTTTTGGGCGATCTATCATCGACCACCGCAAGAGGAACATCGTAACTATCTATTGGAACGGCGCGACAGTTTAATTCCGTTGGATGAACGCAGCTTTAAGGGCGCGTTTTATACGCCGCTAAATGTGGTGGATTGCGCCTATAACAAACTCGCCGAAGTATTAGGGAAAAACTGGCAGAAGAATTATTTGGTGTGGGATATGTGCTGCGGCGTGGGCAATTTGGAAGTGAAGCATTCTAATCACCGCAATCTGTTTATGAGCACGTTGGATGTTGCCGATATTGATGTGATGCGGGCAACCAAAACCTGCGCGGCAGCAACGCGCTTTCAATACGATTATTTGAATGACGACATCACTGATGACGGCAACATTGATTACAGTCTCACCAATAAACTGCCGCAGGAATTACGCGATGCGATTCAAGCCGGTAAAAAGATTCTGGTGTTAATCAATCCGCCGTATGCGGAATCTGGTGTGGGTATTGGTGGTGGTAACAAGCGCAGTGTGGCAAAAACTAGATTTGCTGCAACTGCAATGGATCATTATGGTAAAGCCAGCAATGAATTGTTTACACAATGTTTAGCTAGAATTGCGCTAGAAATGCCGACAGCATCTGTGGCAATATTCAGCAAACTTAAGTATATCAACGCGCCTAATTTTGAGAAGTTTAGACAGGTGTGGAATGCCGAATATCTAGGCGGTTTTGTGGTACACAGCAAGGCATTTGATAGTTTGAAAGGTGATTTTCCGATTGGCTTTTTGGTTTGGAGAACGAATCAAAATGCTAAAAAGAAAAAGTCGATTGACGAAATTTCTGTTGAAGTTTTTGATAAAAAGACACGACCAGTTGGTGAAAAGAAGTTTTACAATTTACCCAACAATACCTTTCTTAATAGTTGGAGCATTCGACCAAAGCCTAATAAAGTAGATGTTGTTGCTTTGAAAAATGCCGTTTCATGTGCGACATCAAAAATCAGCAGGACAACTTGGTCAAATGGTGCAATTGCTTACATGTTATGTGATAGCAATGATATGCAACACGCTAGCCAAACAGCACTGTTTTCTTCGGTGTATAGAGTAGGGCACGATGGAGGGTTTTATATTAATCCCGACAATCTTTGGCAAGCAGCGATTATCTTTGCAGTGCGCCGCTTAATTAAACCGACATGGCTGAATGACCGCGACCAATTTTTGCAACCAACTGGTGAACTCACGGATGAATTCAAAAACGATTGTTTGATCTGGATGCTATTTAATGGTAGTAATCTGACTGCCAGCGCCGATGGTTTAGAATGGAATGGTCAAACATGGTCAATCGTCAATCATTTTATTCCATTCACTGAAGCCGAAGTAAAGACCTCAGAGCGTTTTGCCTCGGATTTTATGGCACGCTATTTGAGGGGCAAAAAACAGTCACCGGAAGCAAAAGCGGTGCTCGCTGAAGGGAAACAACTGTGGCTGGCGTATTTCGCTGCAACTGATAATCACGCAGTGCGCGAAGAATACAAATTGAATCGCGCTGATGTCGGCTGGTATCAAATCCGCAATGCGTTGAAAAAACGTAATGATAGCGGCGATTATGATGAATTGGTGAGTTTTGCGGCGTTTGAATTGGCGTATAAAGCGTTGAGTGAAAAGTTGCAACCGCTGGTGTATGAATTAGGCTTTTTGAAACGCTGAAATAAAAGCGGGAATTTAATCAAACTTGCACCATTTGCAAGCATGTCGTTATTTCACTGTTAACTGCTGCGTGTGATGTGTGCCAATCATCATTAACCCGCTTTATTTGTGAAGTTGTAAAAACACGCAATTCAGTCTATCGTTAAATTGTCATCGTTGTATGTTGAAATTATTTTGGTTCCTAAACCGATAAAATTTTTACTGCAAAGGCGGCATTATGGCTGATTTTTTAACACCGAACGATGTAAAGAATGTTATCTACTATCTTAGGGAGTTCGATGAGATGAAAAATATCCTACATTATCAGCTCGCGTTAGAACAGCGTAATGCTGACCTGCTGCAAAGACTTCACGCCTGTGAAGCTGAATTAGCGCAGCGTAGTTGCCAAGACACACCACATCTCACCGATCGTAATGGCGCACGAACCCAAGCTGAACAACAGCTTCAGCAATATGCTCTGCAAATGGAGCGTAAAAATTACGAACTAGATCAGGCGCTTGCTAGAGCAGAAGCCTCAACTCAGGCAAAAAGTCGCTTTCTCGCTAATATGAGTCACGAAATCCGCACTCCATTAAATGGAGTGATTGGAATGACGCGCTTGTTATTGGAAACTGGGCTTACTGAAGAGCAATATCGTTTTGCTGAGATCATTCGCAGCAGCGGCGAAAGTTTGCTGGCACTCATCAATGATATTTTAGATTTTTCTAAAATTGAAGCTGGTAAGCTGGAATTGGATGTGCTGCATTTTGATTTACGCGGCATTTTAGAAGATGTTGCAGAAATGTTGGCTTTTCATGCGCTCGAAAAAAATCTCGAATTGACCTACCAAATTGATCGCGATGTGCCAAATGCGTTATGCGGTGATCCACGCTATTTGCGGCAAATTTTGGTAAATCTTGCCAGCAATGCAATTAAATTTACCGATCAGGGTGAAGTAGCAATTCATGTACAAACTGCGCATCACGATGTCGAACCGGTGCTGTTGCGATTTGAAGTGCACGATAACGGAGTGGGAATTTCAGACGAGCAAAAAAGAAGTTTATTTATTGCGTTTAATCAGTTAGACAATTCAACGACGCGGCGAGCTGGTGGCACTGGTTTAGGTTTGGTCGTATCCAAACAATTGGTTGAATTGATGGGCGGCACGATTGGTGTCGAGAGTGAAGTTGGAAATGGCTCAACCTTTTGGTTTACCGCACAATTTCAACGTTCTGATGAAGTTCATCCCAGTCATCCACTTAAAGATGCCAATTTCGCTGGCGTTAAAGCGTTGGTCGTCGATGATCACGCAACCAATCGTCATCTCATTACCACGTTGCTGCACGCTTGGGGTTTTTGCATTACTGAAGCCAATAACGCCAGCAGCGCATTGCGGCAGCTTTATCGCGCAGCACGAAACGGCAATCCTTTTCAGGTCGCGCTCATTGACCTTAAATTGCCCGGCGTTGATGGATTACATTTGGGCCAGCACATTCGGCAAAAACCGCAGTTACAACATACGCGCTTGATTTTATTGGCTTCACTGGTGCAACGCGATCATGCGTTTCATGCTGAAAAAGCGGGTTTTGATGGCTATTTAACGAAACCGCTGCGCCAGCATCTGCTCCATGACTGTTTGGCGTTGGTGATGGAGCGGAACAACAGTTCCTCTACTGCGACACCATCGACCATCGTGATTGGTCACACGCTCGTCGATGCGACACGTCAAGTATTTAACGCCAACGTTGCTAACGCAGTGCGCATTTTGTTGGTGGAAGATAATCGCACCAATCAAATCGTTGCCCGCGAAATGCTGGAAAAACTCGGTTATGTCGGCATGGTGAAAATTGCCAATAACGGCGTGGAAGCATTAGAGCTGCTGGCGCAGCAATCTTACGATTTGGTGCTAATGGACGGACAGATGCCCGAAATGGATGGCTTTGAGGCAGCGCGTCACATTCGAGAGGGCAAGGCTGGCAATTTCAACCGCGAGGTTCCGATCATCGCGATGACTGCGTTGGCGATGAAGGGCGACCGCCAACGGTGTTTAGAAGCAGGAATGGATGGTTATCTCTCAAAGCCAGTGCAACCGCTTGAATTGGCGCGAGTTGTTGCTGCGCAATTGGCGCGTTCTCAGACAGCGGAAAAGTCGCTGCGTCAGCCCATTGACAGGCCGTTTGATGGTGAAGCGATTTCATCTGCAACGATGTCGATACCGGAAACGCTTGCAGTGTTTCACGAATCAGACATTCTTTATCGCATGGGTGAGCGCCGAATTGCGCAGCTCGTGATTCAGCAATTTTTACTTGATGCACCGATTCGCATTAATGAATTACGCGACAGTCTCAATGCTGGGGATTTGGCTAAAGCACGCTTCAAAGCGCACAGCTTAAAAGGATTGGCAGGCAACATTTCCGCATTGCGGTTGCGCGAAGTCGCTGCGCAGCTCGAAATGATTGCTGAAAACGCCGACGCAGTTGCGCAGTTATTTCAGCTCACAGAAAAATTAGATCAAGAATTCAATCAACTGCATTCAGTACTTCAAGACTGGCTGGCGTGATCGCTGCGGGTTAACAGCGTTAAAGCATGGCGGTTTCCGTGAGCAATTCGACCTCTGCGTAGCGGTCACGAATTGCTAAAACTTCTGGAATCAATTCTAAAAACAACACGACAAGCTGCGGATCAAAATGACCGCCAGCTTCACTGCGAATCAATTGCAACGTGTCCTCAATTGACCACGCATTTTTATACGGACGTTGCGAAGTCAACGCATCAAATACATCCGCCAGCGCCACAATACGCCCGGTCAATGGAATTGCTTCACCCGCCAAACCCAACGGATAACCGCTGCCGTCCCATTTTTCGTGATGACTCAGCGCAATTTCTCGCGCCATGCGCAGCAAATCGGACTTGTCGCCACTGAGAATATCGCCGCCAATCGTGGTGTGCGTTTGCATGATTTTCCACTCTTCAGGCGTTAACTTGCCGGGTTTAAGCAAGATCGCATCGGGAATGCCAATTTTGCCGATGTCGTGCATCGGACTGGCATGAAGCAGCACTTCCGCGTCATCTTCAGTCCAGCCCGGACACTGCGCCGCCAGCAGTGCCGACATGTGACTCATGCGCAAAATGTGGCGACCCGTTTCGTTATCACGATATTCCGCTGCTCGCCCAACCGCTGCACCACTTGCAACGGTGTCCCGAATCTCACGAGTGCGCTCATAAACTACTTGTTCCAACAGGTCTTTTTGATCGTAAGTCATGCGCATCGCTAACTGCACTTCCAACATATTGCGCACCCGCGCCACGACTTCAGCCCGATCAAATGGCTTACTGATAAAATCTCGCGCTCCAGCTTGCAGCGCCCGCAACATGTAATCGCGGCTGTTTTCGGCGGTGAGTACCAAAATCGGCGGTGCTAACGGATCATTACGCGCCGTGATTTGTTCAATCACCTTAAAACCATTGAGATAAGGCATTCTAATATCGAGCAAAATTAAATCTGTAGGCATCTCTAAATACGCAGCCATGACTTCACGCGCATCATCAATTAAAACCAGATTGCTATAACCTTCAGCACGCAATAAACGATCCACTAAAATCAAATTAGAACGCTCATCATCAACAACCAAAATTCGTGCCATGTCACGGATTTTATAAGATTTATTATCAGTATCAGTAGGACAAGCAGATGAATATAACTCGTTCATAAAATACCTTGCGTTGATCGCGTATTTGAGTTCGGTAAGGTGAGCGGTCTCATCGGTAAATCAATCCAAAATTGACTACCTTCATTGAGCACACTACTCACGCCAATTTGACCATTCATTGCTTCGCAAGACGCCGACAAACAGCCAATCCAATACCAATGCCTTCAATACGTGGATCATTTTCTTTTAAGCGTACAAAAGGCATAAATAGTTCATTGATTTGTCCCGGTTGAATACCTTGTCCGGTATCTAAAACATTTAAACGAACCATCCATTGATCATTTGGAAGAACGTAGGCTTCAAGCCCAGCGCGACCTTGCATTCGATTATAAAGAATTGCATTTGAGAGTAGATTAACGATGATTTGTTTAACTCGCCGTTGATCTGCCCAAATCACTAAATTTGAGGTGACTTCATGCCACAATGTAATCTGACGTGCCTGCGCCAACGGAGTCACAATTAAAAAGCACTCTTCAATTAAAGAATCTAATTCAATCAGTTCAAAATAAAGTTCAATGTTGCCGGATTCTAAACTGGATAAATCAAGGATTTCGTTAATGAGTTTTAATAACTTTTTACCGCCGCGCAAAATTTCATTTACGCTTTCACGCTGCAATGAATCAAGTCGACTATCGTATTCCAATAATTGTGCAAAACCGAGAATTGCATTCATCGGTGTGCGTAATTCGTGGCTCATTTGCGATAAGAATTCGGATTTGGCGTGATTGGCGATTTCTGCTGCTGCCTTGGCTTCTTCCAGTTCAGCAGTGCGCGAGGCAACCAGCGTTTCCAGATGCAGTCGATAAGCCTCTAATTTTTGAGTGGTATTGACGCGCTCGGTAATATCTTGAACGATGCCCAGCCCGGCAACAGGTCGACCATCGGGTGAAAATTCAAATTCGGCGCGTTCTTCTACCCAGCGGGTGACGCCATTCACTAAAATGCGATGCGCGATTTGATAGGGTTCGCCAGATAGCGCCCGATTCCACGCATCAATGACCATCGGACGATCAATAGGATGAAAGCACGCAATGAAGGTTTCCAGAGTAATTAACGTCCCGCTGGGCAGTCCAAAGATGCGATAAATCTCATCGGAGCAAGTGAGTTGGTGATTGATTAAATTAATGCGCCAGTGACCGGTTTGCGATACGGTTTGCGCACGATTTAAGCAGACTTCATTTTGACGCAGTGCCTGCAACAACTTTAATCGTTCTTTATTGAGCAATGTCATGCTGAATTGATCAGCAATTTGGCAGCTAAATAGCATTTCATCCGCGTGCCATTCACGCGGTATTCCAACATGTTCAAACGCAACTAATCCCCATAATTTTCCGCCGGAAATAATGCTGCACACGAGCAATGCGGTGATGCTATGTGTTTTTAAATAGGATTCCAATTCCACTACATCAGTGGTGTACGGATCGTTTTGCACATCGTTAATATCGAAGTAACGATGGACGCTGAAGTACGCAGTGATTTGTTGACAAACAGTTGCTTCTAACGTTGCGCCTGTTTCATGTTGCTGCTGCGTTAAATCATATAAATCAACGCATTCTAAACAGTTGCTGCCCGCAGTGAATTCCCAGATCGAAACCCGCGCCAACGCTAAAACCGCGCTCAGGCGTTCAGTCAATTCTCGTGCAAAACATTCCAGCTCGCCGTTGATCTTCGCTTGAGAGCGACTCAGGTCATAAATGAGTTGAGAATGCCGTTGCAGCCTTGCAGTGCGAGCAATCTCTTGACGTTCTTGCGTTTTTTCCTCGGTGATGTCGTGCCATACCGCAGAAATAAACGGTCGTCCTTCGTGGTTGACGGTACGAAATGTAATGGCAACATCACGAATAACCCCATCTTTGCGGCGATGACGGGTTTCAAAAGAAGTGAGAGCGTTGCTGAGAATCGCGGCGTTGCTGTCAGTGATTTCTGTGGGAGAGTGATCGGCTTGAATATCAGCAATCGACAACTGCGCAAATTCATCGTAGCTGTAGCCCAAACCAAGATGCGCCGCAGCATTGAAATGCACAAAACGTTGGGTTAACGGATCAACCAACAGGATGGCGTCAGTGGTCTGGTTGAACATGATTTCAACCAGTGTTTCTTGTTCCTGCGTCACCGCTGTTTTCCTTGTTTTTCAATACCAACCATTTCCGGAGTGAATTCTCGATCCAAAATGGGAATGGTGCAAGGCTGGAATCCAAGGGGATTTCACCACACAAATATCATCGCTTTGCTCGACTCCAGCACTGTGGATGTCGAGTGCCTTGACCAGCGCCGGAAGCAGTGGAGCGTTAAATGCCCAAGTCTGCAAAATCTCTGCAAATCCACTATTTACAAACATTTCCCCTTCAGCGTTCATGGCTTCGAGCAAGCCGTCCGTCGTTAATAGCAAGCGATCACCGTGTTGTAACCGCACTCGTCGCGGTGATTCGCACGCTGGTAACTCCGGCAAAATGCCCAGCGGCAGCGCATGAGATGCCAATTCATGCAATCCATCAGCACGGCGCATCCAAATGCTCGGCATTCCGCCATTCCACCAGCGCAACTCTTCGCCATCGCCGCTGATGGAAATCAGGCTGGCAGCGAGAAAACGATCCGTTGGCAGAATTTGATAGAGCTTGTGATTGATTTCCGCGAGCACTCGCGCATCGTTGACACCTTTGCGGGTCATGGCATGAAACGCATCAGCGACCGGCAGTGCACCAATTGCTGCAGCTAAACCGTGACCAGTGAAATCACCCACCAGCAACCGCAATCCACCATCGGGCAAATGTTGCGTTAATACCAAATCGCCGTTGAATACCGACGCCGGACGCTGCATCCGCTCCAGCCGATCCATTGCCACGTTGCGATTCATTACTGCGCGGCTCAACACGCGCTCGGCAAGTGCCTGTTCTTCGTGCTCTTCCTCTAGCAACGCCGATAACGTTTGCTGTTTGGCGGCAATGATGCGTTGCAAATCACGCACCCGCTCCATCGCTAAAATTCGCGCTTTTAATACCATGAAACTAAAGGGTTTTGATAAAAAGTCATCACCGCCAGCTTGAATGCAGCGCATCAGCGATTGCTCTTCCGTCAACGCAGTGAGGAAAATCACGGGAACAAAAGTGAGTCCCGCAATTTCTTTAATGCGGCGCGTCGCTTCAAACCCGTCGATGCCCGACATCATCACGTCCATAAACACGATGTCTGGGCGTTCAGCGGTAAACATGGTGACTGCCTGTTCGCCATCTTCCGCTTCAATGGTGCGAAAACCTTCGTTGATGAGCATCAGCGACAGAAAACGGCGATTGCTCGGTTCATCATCGACAATCAACGCACAACCCCGTGCGCCACTGACCGCTGGCGCAGCAGAGTATTCAATACTGGAGTTGCAGAAGAATCGCGGACTGTCATGTGGTTATCTTTTTAATCAGGGAAAAATGGATCACTGACGGAACGTTGCTGGCAGTAACGCTAATCGAGTTGAAATAATTTCTCAAAATTAGCGATTTTTAATACTCGCCGCACATCTTCACCGCAACCGGTGATGCTCACGCGTGTTGTTCGCCACCAGCATAATCACGCAGCAATAGCAACATGCCCAGCGCCGAACTGTCCAAATAAGATGCGCCAGCCAAATCCACTACAAATTTCATCCGTTTAGCATCTACATCACGGTAAGCATCACGAAATGCCTTGTGTTGGGCGAAATCAAAACGACCATCAATCACAATCGTGACCTGAGATTTTTGTTCATCTACGCGCCGAATCACGCTCATTATTTGTTCCTTATTTGAATTAGTGATCTGTTTTCAATGGACTGAGATTTATTGCGCCGCCGCGCCGAGGTGTGGTCATGGCAACGTTGATCGCGGCGGCAATCTCGGTGATCGGTAAAACTGTCGTTGTTGCGCCGCGTTTCACTGCCTCGCCCGGCATTCCCCACACCACACTGGTTGCTTCGTCCTGCGCAATTGTTTGTACGCCTAAATCATACAGTTCCTTTAGACCCTGAGCACCATCAACGCCCATTCCGGTCAACAGTGCTGCGCAGGCATTGGTTCCCGCGACCTGCGCCACCGAGCGAAATAACACATCTACGCTGGGACGATGCCGATTCACTGGCTCACCGTCATTCAGGTGACACACGTAATGCGCTCCATCTCGCGCCAGCAACAGATGTCGATTGCCGGGAGCAACATAGGCATGACCGAGCATCAGTCGATCACCATCTGCTGCTTCTTTTACCCGCAAACCGGTTTGGCGATTCATGCGCTCTGCAAACGCAGCACTAAATCCCGGCGGAATATGTTGCACGATCACCACAGCGTGCGTGTCTGGCGGCAACCGCAATAACACTTCTTTAATCGCCTCCGTACCACCAGTGGATGCGCCAATGGCAATTACTTGATTGGTCGTGTGCCGACTGCTACTGAGTGAACGCAGCGGAATCACTGCATCCACCGACAGAGCGGGCGCGACACTGGTCGCCAATGCACGCACTTTTACACTCGCCGCAATATGAATTTTATCTATCAATTCAGCGGCATAACGTTGTAATCCCTGACTGATATTCAATTCTGGTTTACACACAAAATCCACTGCGCCCAGCGCCAGCGCCTGCAATGTGACTTCCGCGCCACGCTCCGTTAATGACGACACCATCACCACTGGCATCGGACGTAACCGCATCAAATTACGCAGAAAAGTCAAACCGTCCATGCGTGGCATTTCAACATCCAACGTCAACACATCTGGATTCAGTGCCTTGATGCGCTCGCGGGCAATATAAGGATCAGCGGCGACGCCAACCACTTCGATTCCAGTCGCAGCCGTCAAAATCTCGGTCAGAATTTGTCGCACCAGCGCCGAATCATCGACGATCAACACCCGAATTGGTCGTGTCACAATCACCTCAGCTTACTGAATTCAAAAGAGTTCAATCTCGCCTTCGTGCATCGAGTTTTGGCTCACTGGGCGATGCGCCGCTGCGATTAACTGCTCACGCAGCACCACCAACCGCGTTTTGGCGTGTACGACATCTTCTGGTGAGCGCACCTGCCCCAGCGGAATTTGTCGCAATTCGGCAACAAAACGATCCATGAAATCAATGCGAATTTCTGCTTGCGCGAGCACTTGGCGAGCAATGTCTTCAAATTGCAACAAGCGAATAGCCGCCGCGACATTGCGTTGATTACGCTCAACCACATGGGTCATTTCGTCTAAACCTTCCGCCACCATTCGATTAACGCCCTGCACCCGTTGAATCATGTCGTCCATTGTGCCCTTGGCAGTGATTGAGGCATTCATATCCTGCGATGCCATTTTGCCCACGATTTCACGAGTTTCTGTAAATACTTCCTGTACTTGCTCAATCTGCTGGCGAATTTGATCGTTAAATTCCGCTGCATCCTGCGACAACTTGCGCACTTCCTGCGCGACCACCGCAAACCCGCGTCCCGCTTCACCCGCACGCGCTGCTTCAATTGCTGCGTTAAGTGCCAATAAATTGGTTTGGCGGGCAATGCGTTTTGCGCTTTCCAAGCGATGAAAAATATCACTCATTTGTACTGAAAGATCATCAATTTGGTGCGCAACACTAACGCTGTGCATTCCCATTTCAATCAACCGTTGAATGTTTTCTGCCAGCAATTGACTATTGGAATCGAGAAAAGAATTGACATCAATAAAAGCCGAACCATGATCTTCGTTGCCGTCATCGTGTGATACCAAGCGCAGCACTAATTCATGTTGCGACCGCGATTCATTCGCTAACCCAGAAAAACTGGTTTGCAAATCATCCGCAGCATGTTTAATTAAAGTGGTTGCTTGCCGCACCAATTCGCGCAATTCCTGCATCTGCGGTCCAATCAATTGATCGGTTTCCACCACTAAATCCCATAATTCACGCTCGGCAAAACGCGAGTTACCAAATGCTTCGGTTGGCAATGTCCGCTCAACCATAGGCGATGACGGAATGTCTTGCAGCAATAAGGTCACTGACCACGCCAAACCCAGCATTAAAATCGCTAACCACGCCGGAATCCATGTTGGTAATAGCAACGTTTGCAATAACAACAGAATAGCCAGCAATAGTGGAAACCAATAGGGTTTTAAGCGGTTTAACATGACAATATGCCTCTGGTCTTGAGTGCGAACGCAGCGCCAGGATTTGGGGTTAAGGAGTGGATTTTATACCGTAAAAACGCTTGATTTTTATTGCTTTTATATTGGTTAAGAAAACAGTTCTACGTCGCCTTCTACCTTTGCTAGACGCAGCTTTTCGCTATAACTCAATTCACGCTCAATGATGGTGTCGTTGTGCATTGAACGAAGTTTTTTCACTAATACGCGCCCGTCGTTGGGAAAAAATACACCTTGCGCGGATAGTTTCCGAGTAAATCTTTTGCAATCACTGGAATGCCTTCGGTCGCTAGATAGGACAATACAAAATCAGCATTGCGTTCACCCACGACATGATTTTTAAATCCCGGTAAGACATTGCCTGCGCCAAATACTTTTGCCTCTAAGTTCCCTCGCCGCGCTCCGAGTTTTAATAATTGATTGATTAAAATCTCCATCGCGTAATCGCCGTAGCGCATTGAGCGACTTAAGCGACTATCTTCATCACGGCGGTCATCCGGCAGCATGAAGTGATTGATGCCGCCAATACCACTGACGCGATCGCGTAAACAGGCAGCAACGCAAGAACCGAGCACTGTCACCATCAGCAATTCTCGTGCTGAAACGTAATACTCACCCGGCAAAATTTTGACCGCATCGGTATCAAACTGGCGATCAAAATACAGTGTTGGCGCCAGTTGTTCATCAAAGCGATGAGTCATCTGAGATATGGTTTCCGTGGTCGTTATTGTTGCGCCAGCGGCACATAAATGGTTTTGCCTTGTAGCCGAAATAGCGTGCCATCTGGCTCAAACTTTCTGAATGCCCAATAAATAAACGTCCTTCGGGATGCAACAATGGATGAAAGCGAGTCAATAGCTTGGTTTGTGTCGTTTTATCAAAATAAATCAATACATTACGACAAAAAATTGCTTCAAATACGCCGTTGATCGACCAAGGTTCATGCAGCAGATTCAGCGGCTGAAAATGAATCAACGCTTGCACTTGTGGACGGATACGCACCATACCCTCTCGCGCTCCCTTGCCCCGCAGAAAGAAACGCTTTAATTGCGCTTCGGATAATTTTTCAACACGATCAACGGATAAATTCCTTCAGCCGCTTGATGTAGCACATTGGTATCGACATCCGTCGCTAAAATTTTTACCGGCGGTGTCCACGAATCAAACGTGTCAATTGCGGTCATCGCCATTGAATAGGCTTCTTCACCAGTCGAACACGCCGATGACCACAATCGAATTGGACTGCGTCCCGCTTGATAAGCCGCCCACATCTGTTCAGCGAGAACGGGAAAATGGTGCGATTCTCGAAAAAACGAAGTGAGATTGGTCGTCAGTGAATTGGTGAACTGCTGCCATTCCTCCGGCTCCCGCTCAAGATAGGCGAGATAATCATCAAAGGTCGTCAATCCTGTCGCTCGCAACCGCCGAGCGATGCGGCTGTAAACCATATCGGACTTGTTGGCACTGAGTGAAATTCCCGCATGTTCGTAAATCAAGCCGCGAATCCGCTCAAAATCCCGCGCCGTAAATAAAAACTCGCGCTCAGAATTCAGACCATTCATCTTCATCAACGGATTTTGCAGTGAAGGTTGGACGTGGTGGGCGACTCACCTTTGCTGCTGGCGCAGCCGGACGACGCGACACCATCGCCGACGGTTTGGCTGGCGCAGTGCTGGCGCGTTGCGACGTTACTTTTTCACCACCAGTTTTGAAAATACTGATAATTTTGCTCAATTCACGCGCTTGATCGGCGAGCGCCTCCGCAGCGGCAGCGGCCTGTTCCACCAGCGCCGCATTTTGCTGCGTCACATCGTCCATCTGCGTAATGGCTTGATTAACTTGCTCAATTCCTGTGGATTGCTCAACCGATGCCGCAGAAATTTCTGCCACCAAATCGGTTACACGCTGAATCGACAGCACGATGTCCTGCATCCGCTGCCCCGTTTCATTGACCTGAAGCGTTCCAGCATCGACCTTCGCCACGCTGTCACCAATCATCGTCTTGATTTCCTTGGCTGCATTTGCCGACCGCTGCGCGAGATTGCGCACCTCCGCTGCAACCACCGCAAAACCGCGTCCCTGCTCGCCAGCGCGGGCTGCTTCCACTGCCGCATTGAGCGCCAAGATATTGGTTTGGAAAGAAATCCCGTCAATCACGCTGATGATGTCGGCAATTTTTTTGCTCGATTCCGCAATCGCTGTCATCGTTTCTACCGATGCCCCAACCCGCTCACCGCCTTTTGCAGCGACATCCGACGCAGCCACCGCCAATTGATTCGCCTGCCGCGCATTGTCCGCATTTTGTTTAACCGTACTGGTCAACTCTTCCATTGAACTCGCGGTTTCTTCTAATGAACTCGCTTGTTCTCAGTACGTTGACTTAAATCTTGATTGCCCGTTGCGATTTCATTCGATGCAGTGCTAATCATTTCGACTGCTTCACGAATACGAAAACCAACTCTTTTAAGTTAGCAACGGTCGTATTCACTCCGATTTTAGTTTCACCGAATAGCCCCGGATAATCGCGGTAATCGTCTGAGTTAAATCACCATCCGCCAATGCTTTTGCTACTCGCATCACATCTTTTAATCCAACTTCCGTCGTATCAGACAATTGATTGAGCATCTGCGAAATGTCAAGAGCAAAACCTTTTTTTCCCGTCAATGCTAATTTAACGCTGAAATCACCACGATTTGCTGCATCAACAATCATGCGAATTTCATCCACAATTTTTGTTAAAGCAACCACCGTACTATTAACGCCGCTAATACCAATACCAAGCAGCAATACCAACAACGGATAACAGCAGCAAAAGTGTCATAGCAAAACTGCCGTTATTTGCTGCTACTTGACTCGTTGTTTCCATGCGTTCAGTTTGATAGTTGAGCTGGCTGTAGAGCGCATCAAAAAATGGCTTTTGTAGAGGGACTAACTCATTAAATAGCAAGGATTTTGCTTCTTCTTTTTGACCATTTTTAATAAGCGTAATGATGCGATCCCGCACCACAATAAAAGGATCACGTGCTTCTTTTAATGCGGTGAGACGTTTAATGCCTTCGGGTGAAATAACAGTCTGCTTGAGCTTGCTGATGTTCTCAATGATGCGAGCGTTAATATCAGTAATGCGATCAACTTGACGTCCGCTAACTACCGTATCATCAAACAGCAGCGCATCGCGTAAAATCAACATCACTTCATTGACGCTATCAATGATGTTATTTGTCCATATCGTTTTAGGATATAGGTCAGTACTAATCTCATCTATTTTTGATCCAGCGAGCGAATGTTGAACCAACCAATTGCTGCAATAACACTCAATAGCATCAATACTGCGCCAAATCCTAATCTCAAACGTGTTCCCAGTTTTAGTGTGCCCATATTGCTATACCCTCAAGTGAATAAACGAATAAAAAGTGGTATTGAGTGACATCAAGCAGGATCAAGTTTGACATGCTCAATCAACCCATTTCATTGCTGGTGATGAGTTTTTCAATGTCCACCATAATCACCATACGTTCATCAAGTGTGGTCAAGCCATCAATGTAGGCAGTATCCATTAACGCACCAAATTCTGGCGCTGGACGAATTTGTATGCGTTTTAATGCAATCACATCAGAAACACCATCAACCACAATGCCAACCACGCGCTCGGCGACATTAAGAATAATGACCACCGTGAATTCGTTGTATTCAACTTGACCGAGATTAAATTTAAGCGCATATCGAGAATAGGCACGATCACGCCGCGCATATTAATCACGCCTTTAATAAAAACTGGAGAGTTAGCAATGCGCGTCACTGCGTCATATCCGCGAATCTCTTGCACCTTGAGAATATCAATACCGTATTCTTCATCGCCCAGCGTGAAAGTGAGATATTCTTTCGATGCTTCAGACGGCGCAATCGTGTGATCTTGACGTTCGTCTTTCATTAAAAACCCTCTCGTGTGTTAACGTTATTCGTGATGCAGAATCGGAAGCCGTTTGGTTATTCCTGATCAGAGACTAATCCCATCAAGTTACTTAAAAACTTGACTTCAGTAACTTTTGAGCTATTTTCAATTGATATTTTCATTCTGCACGGCGATTGAGTCGCGCAGCGCATCAACATCAAGAATCAAGGCAACGCGTCACAGCATCATATCCGCGAATCTCTTGCACCTTGAGAATGTCAATACCGTATTCTTCATCGCCCAGCGTAAAAGTGAGATATTCTTTCGATGCTTCGGACGGTGCAATAGTGTGATCTTGGCGTTCGTCTTTCATTAAAAACCCTCTCGTGTGTTAACGTTATTCGTGATGCTGAACTGGATTCAATACTGGTCGCTGCGAATTGCGTTCACGTTCCGCATGCCTCGGCAATTTTTATCTCATTTTGATAGATTGCTGGATGTTCCAGACGATACCATGTATCTCAGCAATAATAAGGTTTTCAATCATTGTTTGCCCAGTATTTTCATTCTGCACGGCGATTGAGCCGCGCCAGCGCATCAACATCAAGAATCAAGGCAACGCGCCCGTCGCCCATAATCGTTGGCACCAGAAATGCCTTCGACTTTACGGTAATTAGTTTCTAAACTTTTAATCACCACTTGGTGCTGGGCAACCAATTCGTCAACTAATAACGCAGCACGTCCTTCATTGGTATCAACGACCACTAAAATTCCGTCTTCATCGCGCAGTGCTGGCGCATTATGCAATGCAAATACTTCGCGCAATATCACCAGTGGCAAGTATTCGCCATTGACGCGCACCAAGCGTCCTTTTCCGGCAACGTCATAAATTGATCGCGGCGCGGTTGAATTGATTCTTGAATGGCAGTTAATGGCAAAATGAACATTTCATCGCCCATGCGTACTGAAAGCCCATCTAAAATTGCCAGCGTTAATGGCAAACGAATTGTAATGCGCGTGCCTTGTCCCGGTTGCGAATCAATATCAATTCGACCGTTCATTGCTTCGATATTACGTCGCACGACATCCATGCCTACGCCGCGCCCGGAAATGTCGGTGACTTTTTCTGCGGTGGAAAATCCGGCATGAAAAATCAATTGCCACACATCTTTATCCGTCGGATTTTCTGGTAGCGGAATACCTTGCAATGCAGCTTTTGCCAGCAATTTCTCGCGGTTTAATCCCGCTCCATCGTCGCGCACTTCAACGACCACGCTGCCACCGCGATGGCTGGCGCGGAGACAAATTTCGCCAACTTCCGATTTACCCGCAGCTCGCCGCTGTTCGGGTTGTTCAATGCCATGATCAATACTATTGCGCACCAAATGGTTAAGCGGATCCGCCAGCCGTTCAATTAAGCCTTTATCCAATTCAGTGTCTTCGCCAATCAGTTTCAGTGTGACCTGTTTACCGAGTTTGGCGGCAGTATCGCGTACCACTCGCGGAAAGCGATTGAATACAAAACTAATAGGCAGCATTCGAATTGACATCACCGCTTGCTGCAAATCGCGGGAATTGCGTTCGAGATTGCCAGCCCGTCAAAAATCTGCTCATGTCCGAGTGGCTCTAAACCGGACGCTGATTCTGCGAGCATGGCGTGCGTAATTACTAATTCGCCAACTAAATTAATCAGTTGATCACTTTTTCCACGCTGACGCGAATCGACGTGTCCGTATGCGCAGCGCGTTTGGTGGGCATCGCTGCCAGCATTCGCAGCCGTTCGTGCTCGCGGTGTGACTGCTGCGGGTATGGATGCGGTTTGTTCGCTGCCGATTGGCTCAAAAAAACCGTAACCCTGCGCGGCTTCAATCCGCGACTGCTGCGCCACTGCGGCAATTTGCGTCATGCCCGGCGCACCACCGAATAAGCCAAATCCGCGATGCTCTTGATCGAAGACCTGCTCGCTGCCTGGTGCGCCAGCGAAAAAACCAAAACCGTTGGCATCTTCCGTGGCAACTGCGATGCGCAGCGCATCAATTTGTGCCATGCCGGGCGCATTGCCGAATAACCCAAAACCGTCTTGCTCTTCGTCAAATGCCTGCTCGCTGCCTGGTGCGCCAGCAAAAAAGCCAAAACCGGAATCGGTCGTGACTGTCGGCGCTGGCGCTGGGTCGTCAATGCTAATCGTCAGGCAATTGGGATCGCACACAAACGCAAAGGTTTCGATGATGGCTTCCTGTCCGGCGGTGGTGGTTAATCGCCACACGCACAGCTCGGCATCGTCGGCGCTCAACCAATCTACATGCCCAAGTTCGGCCAGCACATCGCGCAACGCTGCAAGATCAGCGCCAGGCTGAAAATCAATTGCATCGGCGCGAAAGACAATTTTCCAAGATACCGCCGCAGGCGCAGTGGGCGATGACTTTGAGAACGATGATGACGGATAAAACCCGCTCATGTCTGACGGTGGCGCGAGTTTGGACAACTGTTCAAGCTGGGCGCACACCTCGGCGATCCGCGCATCGGTGTACTCTCGCCCCTCTTGATGCGCAGCCAACTGTGCTTTCAGCACATCGCCAGCGCGGAGAAAGGTGTCCACCATTTCAATCGTTGGCTGCAACTCTTCTTTGCGCAGGCAGTCGAGGAGAGTCTCCAACACATGCGTCACCTCGGCCATATCGTGAAAACCGAAAGTGCCCGCTCCGCCTTTAATAGAATGCGCAGCGCGAAAAATCGCATTCAGCGTTTCCAAATCTGGCGCGTTGACATTCAACTCCAGCAGCAAATCTTCCATGGTGGCTAGATGTTCTCCAGCCTCGTCAAAAAAGACCTGATAGAAGCGCGTCATATCAATGGTCATTGCCTTGCTCCTGCTGGTATTTAACCGATGACTTTGCGCACAACTTCCAACAATTTTTGCGGATCAAAAGGCTTCACCAACCAACCGGTTGCGCCCGCAGCGCGACCTTGGCTTTTTCATTGCATCACTGGATTCTGTGGTCAACATCAGAATTGGAATTGCGGCATACGGCGGTAAACCACGCAATTGTTTAATCAGGGTTAAACCATCCATGCGCGGCATATTTTGATCGGTAAAAATTAAATTGAAGCGTCCAGCTTTTGCTTTATCCAAACCATCCAAACCATCGACTGCTTCGGTGACTTGATAGCCAGCATCTTTCAATGTGAAAGACACCATTTGGCGAATAGATGCAGAATCATCCACAGTGAGAATTGTTTTAGCCATGATATGCCCTGAAAATGATAGAAGTTTTCGTTTATAGCGCCGCAAACCAAGTCGTTGGGCGCGGGCGCTTTATTATGATGACACCGTACAATCAATTGCACTCTAACCTGCTTTGATGTCAGACAACCAGTTAGCAAAGGTCTTTTTTCATGCGTTCAGAAACCAGCTTGCTCCAGCAATCATCGCCATTTGCGCCACCATTACCGCAGCGTTCTGGCGAACGCGTGTGCTGGGGACAATTGGCAGATGCCAGCGTGGCGCTCGCGATTGCCAGTGTTGCGAAAACACATTCAGGGCTATTGGTGGCGCAGGTGGCAGATGTGCAAGCCGCCACCCGTTTAGCCGCCGAAGTGCGCTTTTTTCTCAACGATAGCAGCTTGCCATTATTGACTTTCCCTGATTGGGAAACGCTGCCCTATGACATCTTTTCACCGCTGCCGGAATTGGTTTCGGAACGGCTGCTCACGTTAGATCAACTGCCGACGCTGGCGCGAGGTGTGTTGATTGCGCCAGTGGCAACGCTGATGCAGCGCCTGCCGCCGCGTGATTACGTTAAGCATCAGTCACTTATGCTCGCAGTTGGCGACCAACTCGAACCGCAAACCACGCGCCAGCATCTCGAACGCACCGGCTATTCCTGCGTATCGCAGGTGCTCGCGCATGGCGAATTTGCACTGCGCGGCGCATTGCTTGACGTGTTTCCGATGGGCAGCGATTGTCCGTTACGCATTGATTTACTTGACGGAAACATTGACAGCATCCGCACTTTCGATCCTGAAACGCAACGCTCACACACCAAATTGGAGCGGATTCGGCTGCTGCCCGCCCGTGAATTTCCACTCACGGAAGAAGCCATCAGCGGGTTTCGCCAGCGTTATCGCGCCAGCATCAACGGCGATCCGCAAAATAGTTTGATTTATCGCGAAGTTTCCGCCGGTCATAGCCCCAGCGGTTTGGAGTATTACCTACCGTTGTTTTTTGAGCAAACAGCGACGCTGTTCGATTATTTTCCTGATAACACCTTGATTTTAGAAGCAGAAGAATCCGGCGCAGTAGCAACGCGGTTTTTTGCTGATGTTGAACTGCGTTATGAACAACGCTGTCACGACCGCGAGCGTCCGTTGTTACCACCGCAGCGGCTGTATCTCACGCCCGACGAATTAAATGCTGTTCGCAAACAATATGCTGGAGTGCGTTATCAAGCGGCGGAGGTTGAGGAACGCCGCAAGGGTTATGCCGCTGCGCACAATTTCGCTACTGCGGCGCTACCACCGCTGGCGTTTACTGCTCGCAATGTCCAACCGGCGCTGGCGCTGCAAGAATTTCTCGCGGCTGCGCCGAAACGCCGCGTGTTATTCGTGGCTGAAAGCAGCGGTCGCCGCGAGCTGTTGATGGAGCAATTACACGGCTTTGGCATTCATCCGACACCAGTTGCCGATTGGCAGAGCTTTATTGACGGCGAGCAGCGGCTGGGACTGACGGTTGCGCCGTTGGAGCAGGGACTGCTGGTGAATCCAAATCTAAATCTAAATCCCCCCAACCCCCCTTTTTCAAAGGGGGGCTTTGTCGCGCCGGAAGATTTTTCGCTTTCTCTTTCTCCGGTTGTGCGGGGGCAAAAAGGGAGCTTTTCTTCTCCCCCCTTAGCAAAAGGGGGGCAGGGGGGGATTTCTTCCTCCCCCCTTAGCAAAAGGGGGGCAGGGGGGGATTTGGGCGCTGGCGAGATTTGTCTCATTACCGAAACGCAGCTTTATGGTGAACGGGTGCGACAAGAACGCCGTCGCCATGAGCGCGAACGCGATGGCGATGCGGTCATTCGCAATCTCACCGAATTAACCGCAGGTGCACCAGTTGTCCATGAAAATCATGGCGTTGGGCGTTATCTCGGTTTGCAAACGCTCCACGTTGGCGGCATGACCACTGAGTTTCTGGCGCTCGAATACGCCAATCACGACAAGCTCTACGTTCCAGTCAGTGCGCTGCATTTGATTTCGCGCTACACCGGCGCGTCAGCAGACAACGCGCCGTTGCATCGGCTCGGCGGCGATCAATGGGAACGCATCAAACGTAAAACTGCGCAGCAAGTGCACGATGTCGCCGCTGAATTGCTGGATATTCACGCCCGTCGCGCTGCCTGCACTGGTGTCGCGTTTCAAAATGGCGGCGAGGATTACGCGAGCTTTGCCAGTGCCTTCGCTTTTGAGGAAACGCCGGATCAACAACGCGCTATTGAATCTGTGCTGGCGGATATGACTGCGGCTAAACCGATGGATCGCGTGGTGTGCGGCGATGTCGGTTTCGGCAAAACCGAGGTGGCGATGCGGGCAGCGTTTATGGCGGTGAACAGCGGGCGACAAGTGGTCGTGTTGGTGCCAACCACGCTGCTGGCGCAGCAGCATTTTGAGAATTTCTCCGACCGTTTTGCGGATTGGCCGGTCAAGATCGAAAGCCTGTCGCGTTTTCGCACCGCCAAAGAGCAACAAAAAATCCTCGCTGGGCTGGCGGATGGCACGCTTGACATCGTGGTCGGTACGCACAAATTGCTGCAACCGACGATTCAATTCAAAAATCTCGGTTTAGCCATTATTGATGAAGAACATCGGTTTGGCGTGCGGCATAAAGAGCAATTAAAAAATCTGCGTGCCGAAATAGATATTTTAACGCTGACTGCAACACCGATTCCGCGTACTTTGAATATGGCAATGGCAGGTTTGCGTGATTTATCTATTATTGCTACGCCGCCAGTGGCGCGACATCCAATTAAAACTTTTGTGAGCGCGTGGAATGATGGGCTCATTCAAGAAGCTGTTCTGCGTGAATTAAAACGCGGCGGTCAAGTTTATTTTCTACACAACGAAGTAGACACAATTGAAAACCAAGCGCAAAAATTAGAAGCACTGATTCCACAAGCGCGAGTACAGGTTGCACATGGTCAATTGCGCGAGCGTGAATTAGAGCGCGTCATGCGCGATTTTTATCACCAGCGGTTTAATCTTTTAGTGTGCACCACGATTATTGAAAGCGGAATTGACGTGCCCAGCGCCAATACCATCGTGATCAATCGCGCTGACAAATTGGGATTGGCGCAATTGCATCAACTGCGCGGGCGCGTCGGGCGTTCTCATCATCGCGCCTATGCGTATCTCATTACACCGCCTGAAAAAACGCTCACTGCCGATGCAAAAAAGCGCCTAGATGCCATTGCTGCAATGGAAGATTTAGGCGCTGGGTTTACGCTCGCAACCCATGATTTAGAAATTCGTGGCGCAGGTGAATTGCTCGGCGATGAACAATCCGGTCAAATCACTGAAGTTGGTTTTACGCTGTATATGGAAATGCTGGAACGTGCAGTGAATGCACTGAAAGCCGGACACGCGCCCGAATTAGATCGCCCGCTCGATCACGGTGCGGAGATTGATTTAGGTATTCCAGCATTATTGCCGAGCGATTATCTGCCGGATGTACAAACGCGACTGGTGTTGTATAAGCGAATTGCTAGCGCCCCAAATCATGCGGCACTGCGCGAATTACAAGTTGAAATGATTGATCGGTTTGGTCTGCTACCGGAAGCAGCAAAAAATCTATTGGACATTACTGCACTCAAATTGCGCGTTCAATCGCTCGGCATTCGCAAAATTGAAGCTGGCGCAGCAAGTGGGCGCATTCTATTCAATGAAAACCCAGCACTTGATCCCGCCAATTTAATTCGCTTGCTCCAATCTAAACCCAAGGAATTCAAACTTGATGGCAGCGATAAACTCAAATTTTTTCGAGACATGGCGGATGCAGCACAGCGATTGCGACAGGTGAATATGGTCGTTGAGCAATTACGGGGTTAGATGATTTTCCCGCCAAATAAATTTGACGCGCTTTCTATAACAGGATTATAAACTGATTCTGATTTTAATGCTTTAGCCGAATAAAGCGCGTTATCGGCTTGATTTCTAACCAACCATCAATAAAAAAGTCACAGTAAAATGAATGAAAACGACAAATGGTATACAGATGAAGTGCGGAAAACATTTTGTAAGGATCGCTACTCTACTACTAGCCATCACTACTTTTTTGAGCTGAAAGAAGCTAAGAATGGCTCGAAATACATTGTCATTTCTCAACGTAAAAAAGTTGGCAATGAGTTTGTTGGTACTAAAATGCGGATTTTTTCCGATGAGATGCAGGGATTTCAGCGCATGTTAGATAAATTTGTGCAATTGACGATGCACGACGAAACCGGCGCATCTTCAATACCTAGTCAACCAACAGCTATGCCTGAATTTCTGCAACCGCAGCCTATACCAATCGCATTAACAACGCCGACAGTTTTTAATGCAATTGAATCACCACTCATAAATTCGCAGCAGGGAGTATTCGAGAAAGCCAAATCGCGGCTTCAACATTTATGGGGACGTTCACAGCCAAAAATTGGTCATGCAGAGTTTCAGCCGGGCTTTTTTGAAAAACTGCTAGTGACAAATAATTGGCGAGAATTTGAAGAATACACTTATTATCTTTTGAAGCTCATTGGTATTCAGAATGTCTATCACTTTTTAGGCGAACGACAGGCAGGACGAGCCGATGGTTTTTTGAAAACAGGGAATTTGGCGATTCTATATGATTGCACCCTGCGTTCAGGACAGGTTGATGCAGATAAACACGAACAAATCAATAATTATTGTGCACAATTACAGCGCGGCGTGATGGATATTTCTGAGAATGTCAAAGAAGAGCTTTATCACCACAAAAAACAGGTCTGGATTATCACGAAAGGAACAACGCGCTTAATTAAAACCATCAATACTGTTGAAGTAAAAGAGATTAACATTGTTGATATTATTGCGATTTATCAGGAACGTTTGCTGGGTAATATGAATCAGCACATGCTTGAAATGCGATTACAAAATCTGTGAAAAGATGATGATTTACACCGTTTTTGTGGTGATCAATCCAATTTTTCATTTGTTATAAGCCGTACATTGAACTGTATTGGCTTAAAGATAATTGGATGATACAGAAACAACAATGCTCAGGGTGCGACTATGCTCAAGGTAAAAGTGACTGTCGTTGGTAATTCTATGGGAATAGAACTTCCGCAAGAAGTGCTGAATAAATTTAATGTTGGTAAAGATGATGCCTTATATCTGGTGGAAAGCGCGGAAGGATTTGTGCTTACGCTTCACCAGCAAGATTTTGCATCCCAAATGGAAGCTGCCGAGAAGGTGTTGAAAAAATATAGCAATGCTTTTCAAGAGTTGGCTAAATGATAGCGCCACGATGGGTATTGGATGAGGTTGTCGTTGTTATGAAGCAATTAGCCGCCAGTCATTTTAGTGAATCAGATTTAGCCAAATGGCTTGGTGATTTATCCCAGCCATTTAACACAAAATAAAACCACCGATTCAATTAAGAATCGGTGGTTTTAGATTGAAGACACTGAATAAGCATTGCGCTGTTTAAGTGGTTGATTGCTGATGTTGGGTTGCCAAAAGCGGCAACCCAACCTACGCTGCTACGAACCACAGTCAACGATTTTTGATCTTGCTGCGGCTTATGGTTTTGGTTTGGTAAAAAATCATACACTGCTATACAGCTACTGGCATCAATGATTTACAAATAACCGGCAGATTTTTCCCAGGTCACTCATCAAGCATACGGTTCCTAACGTTAGAATGATCCGGTTATTGAATTGCTTGAAGCAAGCCAGCGCATCCCTGTTACTGGATTCAGAGCAATAGGAAGGATTTGCTCCAAGACAAGCCAGCGCGTCCCTGTTACTGGATTCAGAGCAATAGGAAGGAACCGCATTAATAACTGACGACTTAGATATAGCGGCTGCGATTAAGAGTACTCTCAAATATTTCATGTTAGCTATCTTCATTTGCGTATTGCCAGTGACCGCTTCTTGTTCGCACGAATCATAATATGTTGTGACAATATTCTAGGCGACCATTCTTTCTTGGGTAGTGATATTATCAGTAGGGAAAGAGTATCCTAATTCTTTATAAATAAAGGATAAAAGTCTTCACAACCCTATCGATGATGCCACTACCGCATTTTTTAGCGCAAAATACACCCAAATAATAATCCCCAATCCCACAAAAGAAAACCCCCGCCTCAATAAAGAAGCGGGGGTTTTGGATTAAGACCCTGGCAGTAACCTACATTCACATGGGGAGACCCCACACTAGCATCGGCGAGTCACCGTTTCACGACTGAGTTCGGGATGGGATCAGGTGGTTCCAGTGATCTATGGCCGCCAGGGAAAGCGGGTGATAGCACAATTAAAAGCTATCGAAATTTGGCGTAATCGTTTAATTAAAAAGTCAAGAAACAACGCACTTGGGTGTTATATGGTCAAGCCGCACGGTCAATTAGTATCGGTTAGCTGCATCCATTACTGGACTTCCACACCCGACCTATCAACGTTGTAGTCTTCAACGAACCTTCAGGGGCATCAAGTGCCCAGGGAGACCTCATCTTGGGAGGGGCTTCCCGCTTAGATGCTTTCAGCGGTTATCCCGTCCGTACATAGCTACCCGGCAATGCTTCTGGCGAAACAACCGGAACACCAGGGGTACGTCCACTCCGGTCCTCTCGTACTAGGAGCAGCTTCCCTCAAGTCTCCAACGCCCACGGCAGATAGGGACCGAACTGTCTCACGACGTTCTAAACCCAGCTCGCGTACCACTTTAAATGGCGAACAGCCATACCCTTGGGACCGACTTCAGCCCCAGGATGTGATGAGCCGACATCGAGGTGCCAAACACCGCCGTCGATATGAACTCTTGGGCGGTATCAGCCTGTTATCCCCGGAGTACCTTTTATCCGTTGAGCGATGGCCCTTCCATACAGAACCACCGGATCACTAAGACCTACTTTCGTACCTGCTCGACGTGTCTGTCTCGCAGTCAAGCACCCTTATGCCTTTGCACTCAATGCGCGATTTCCGACCGCGCTGAGGGTACCTTCGTGCTCCTCCGTTACGCTTTGGGAGGAGACCGCCCCAGTCAAACTACCCACCATGCACGGTCCCTACTCCAGATCATGGAGCGAGGTTAGAACGTCAAACAAACCAGGGTGGTATTTCAAGGATGGCTCCACGCGAACTGGCGTCCACGCTTCACAGCCTCCCACCTATCCTACACAAGTCGGTTCAACGTCCAGTGCAAAGCTATAGTAAAGGTTCACGGGGTCTTTCCGTCTAGCCGCGGGAACTCGGCATCTTAACCGAGAATTCAATTTCACTGAGTCTCGGGTGGAGACAGTGCCGCCATCGTTACGCCATTCGTGCAGGTCGGAACTTACCCGACAAGGAATTTCGCTACCTTAGGACCGTTATAGTTACGGCCGCCGTTTACCGGGGCTTCGATCAAGAGCTTCACCTCGCGGCTAACCCCATCAATTAACCTTCCGGCACCGGGCAGGCGTCACACCCTATACGTCCGCTTACGCGTTGGCAGAGTGCTGTGTTTTTAATAAACAGTCGCAGCGGCCATTTTATTGCAACCCTGTTCAGCTCCATCCGCGAAGGACTTTACTTACTTAGGGCGTACCTTCTCCCGAAGTTACGGTACCATTTTGCCTAGTTCCTTCACCCGAGTTCTCTCAAGCGCCTTGGGATTCTCACCCAGCCCACCTGTGTCGGTTTGGGGTACGGTCACATCAGACCTGATGCTTAGAGGCTTTTCTTGGAAGCGTGGCATCGATCACTTCATGTCCGTAGACACTCGTCATCACATCTCGGCATTGAATCCCCGGATTTGCCTAAGGATTCTGCCTACCTGCTTAGACCGGGACAACCAACGCCCGGCTGATCTAGCCTTCTCCGTCACCCCATCGCAGTCTGACCTGGTACAGGAATATTAACCTGTTTCCCATCGATTACGCTTTTCAGCCTCACCTTAGGGGCCGACTCACCCTGCGCCGATGAACGTTGCGCAGGAAACCTTGGGCTTTCGGCGGGGGGACTCTCACCCCCCTTGTCGTTACTTATGTCAGCATTCGCACTTCTGATACCTCCAGCACACTTTACAATGCACCTTCAA